>JAMPFF010000003.1 GCA_023664605.1 Clostridium sp. | reverse complement strand
GCTGCTACCGCGCCTTGTGCCATATTGTCGTTCTCAGCATAAATTACATTGAAAGATTTGCCGGAGTCGATAACGGACTGTACAATCTGCTGCGCTGTCTCTGCATTCCACTCTGCCGTCTGCTGTGTGACAAGATTCCAGCCTTCGGAAGCAACTGCTGCGTCCATCGCTGCGGAACGGCCTTTCTGTGCCGCCGTACCCATAACGCCCTGTAAGTGGATAACGTTATACTCGCTAAGACCCTGACCTTTTAACCAGTCAACTGCCATCTGTCCTTCTTTTTCCATATCGGAAACGATAGAAGCTTCATAAAGGCTCTCATCAGCATCAATTACACGGTCAAACAGGATAACCTTAACGCCTGCGTTCTGTGCATCTGTTAAAACAGAATCCCAGCCTGCCGTATCAGCAGCGGAAATAAGCAGGTAATCCACTTCATTCTGGATAAATGTCTGTGCGAACGCAATCTGCTCTTCATTCTTGTTGCTGTAAGAGAAAGATGCGTCATAACCGTTTTCTGTTGTGAAAGTTGCTTTCAGGTCAGCGTCATTTGCCGTACGGTATCCGGACTCGTTCGGGTCGTTGTTGATGATACCTACCTTAATCAGTTCTCCTGAAGATGCTGCCGCGCTGTCTGTTGACGCTGCCGCACTGTCAGAAGATGATGCAGCCGCGCTGTCTGTTGACGCTGCCGCACTGTCAGAAGATGATGCTGCGCTGTCTGTTGATGCAGCCGTGCTGCCGCCGTCGCTGCCACAGCCTGTTACTACTGCAGCTACCATAGCTGCACTAAGTACGATACTCAATACTTTCTTTTTCATTTCTATATCCTCCTTTAATTTTCAGTAAGGTATTTTTATGGAATATCTCCTTACTGGTTCAACTTTAACAGAATTTTGACATTTATGCAAGTCATAATTCGTTGTATTTACTAATTTAATTGCTTTTTATAATACAAATTCTTCCATCTTTGGTATTATTTCAATACAAATTCCTGTTTTTGTACATTATTTTATGATTTGCATCTATTTTATGTCCGTTTTTTTCCGATATGCCGATTTTTATATTGTCTGCTTCACTTTTGTCCATTGTCATTTCTTCCATATAGTAATCAAAAAGTTGTTTTTTTACTTTTTCTTTTGCGAAAATCATAAAATTTTTATATCAAAAAAATGAGAATCTCTTAATTTTGCGATAAATTTATGATATTTTTATAGTAACAGACAATAGCGGAGGCATATTCATGGGCAAAAAATATCAGACATTGGCAGAGCAGTTAAAAAAAGAATTGACGGATAATTTAGCGCACGGCATTTCCAAACTGCCGACAGAAAAAGAATTATGCGCAAGATTTCAAATCAGCCGCCAGACCGTGCGGCAGGCGCTTTTATTATTGGAAGAAGAAAAGCTGATTACCAGAAAACAGGGAAGCGGCTCTTACGCAACCGGGCTTCTTCCCGAAAAAAATAAAAACCAAATCGCTATTTTACTTTCCTCTGATACGGAATATATCTTTCCGTCGTTACTCGGCGATTTAGAATCCCTTTTATCCAAAGAAAGCTATTCTCTGTCCGTTTTTATTACGAAAAACCGGACAGACACGGAACGCACCGTTTTACAAAGTCTGTGTAAAACGCCTCCGCGCGGCCTGATTGTAGAACCCTCCCGCTGTGCGCTGCCAACGCCGAACTACGACTTATACGAAGAACTTTCCGCCAAAGGAACCAACATTGTTTTTTTACATGGATATTATGCTAATCTTCCGCTTTCTCTCTATGTCAAGGATGATAACTATGCAGGCGGATATATGCTGGGACAATTTTTATTAAAACAGCAGCACAAACAAATTGCCGGTATTTTCCAGTCGGACACACTGCAAGGGCAGGAACGTTATCTTGGATATATGCGTTCCTTATTGGAATCCGGCATACCCGTCAATGACGATAATGTTTTCTGGTTTACCATGGAACAACTGTTACAATTAGAGGAAAAACAGGATACCCGCTTTTTATCCGATTTTATCCGGCGGAATCTGCAGTCCTGCTCCGCCGTTGTCTGTTATAACGATGAAATAGCCTACTGGCTGATAAAAGAACTGTCCTACCGTAATATCCGCGTTCCGGAGGATATCAGCATCGTCGGTTTTGATAACAGTTATCTGAGCGAACTGTCCACCCCGCGGCTGACTTCGCTTTCCCACGAAACGCATGAAATGGCATCCGCCGCAGTTTCACTTCTTATCAAGAAAATACAGGGCCGGAACCCTGTATCCGTACAGTTAGGCTGGAACCTTATCGAACGGGGAAGCGTCTCTTCTCCGGAAAACTAAGTTTTCTCTTTGCCTGCCCGATATTCCCTGGGAGTGCATCCCTGTGTCTTTTTAAAAACAAAACTGAAATAATGAGGATTTTTATAACCTACCGCCAGCGCAACCTCATGAGAGCGCATTTCCGTATCTGAAAGCAGCGCTTTCGCTTTCTCCATCCGCTTCTGCGTCACATATTCCACAAATGTCATCTGCATTTCCTGACTGAACATGGCGCTGAAATAATTAGGGCTTATTTCCATCGTCTCCGCGATTTCATTCAAGGAAAGGCTCTCCTGCATGTAGTTTTCCTCGATATATGCAAGCGCTTTTTGCAAGGCTTTCTTTCCCTGACTGGCATTTTCCCTGTCACGGTACGCAATCGCCTGTGTTAAAATATCCTCGATATAATGCTGCATGTTTTCCAAGCTCATTTCCATCTTCTGGATATTATTGGCATTCACATTCTGTAAAAACTCTTTCTGTGTGCCGCCAAGGCTCTCTATATAAGCAAGCGCGGTAAAGCGGACGTTTAATAACAGATAATCCCAGAATATCTTAGATTTTAATGCCTCTCCAACGCCATTTAGGAAATTGCCGACGAAATCCCCGACCTCCTCTTTCTGCCCTTTTTCCAGAAACGCCTTGAATAATTCCGGATTGATTTTAGAAGCGTCAATGTTCTCCAACGCCCCGTTTTCACCCTCCCGCACCGGCTCGGTCTGCGCCTTTTCCGCAAGAATATGCTTAAACGGTTCAAAGAAACGATAGTTGAAAATATGATTTACTTTCCGGTAACAGTCGGAAAGCATACTAAACCGCTCCACCGGCGCGCCTGCTGCCGCATACCAGTCCAACTCTTCCTCATACTGCCTGCAAATATGTTCTATGCCCTCCAGACACTTGTTTGTCCGCTCTAAGATATTTTCCTCTTCTCCCTTTATCATAATGCCATAGATATTGACATTCCAGCGGAAGACTACATAATAATTGGAAAAACGCAGCAAAAACCGCATCAGTTCCTCATAGCATTTTTGACAGATTTCCCCCGCCATCCGTTTATCATTTTTTTCCTGCACATTCATCAAAATCAAATTATAACACGGCGCATTGATATCCAGAGACTGCTTCTGCGCCTCTTCATAAATCTCCTGCACGGAAAGCTGTCCCGCAAAAACCTTCTCAAAGAAATTCCGCAAAAAGAACTGCTCGTACTCATGCATATCATCCTGGTATTTATGCAGATAATTTTTCTGTTCCTGTTCGGACTCGATTTTTTCTTTTACCTCCGTCAACGCTTTTTGCAGGGTTCTCCTCGTGATGGGCTTTAGCAGATACTGCTCGACCCCCTCCCTGATTGCCTGTCTTGCGTATTCAAAATCGTCATATCCCGAAATAATAATAATTTTCATCTCCGGAAATTCCTGTCCTACGATATGGCTTAGGGAAAGCCCATCCATAAACGGCATTTTAATATCCGTAATCAACACATCCGGTTTGGTCTTCCTGATTAACGGCAAGGCCATCTCTCCGTCTCCCGCCTCCCCGACAAACTGATATCCAAACTGCTGCCACGGAATATTATCCCGAAGCCCCTCTCTTACTACGCTTTCATCCTCTACCAAAAAAACTTTTAACGCCATACTTTCCTATCTCCTGTCTTTAATAGGTTCTCGTATCCAGATACTCCCCTACATTTTCCGGGGTGAACACCTTTTCCTCTACGTTATTTTCTTTTTCCACCGTCTCCCCGTTTTCCAATTTCCGGATAATGTCCATAATGTACTCTCCCTGCTCGGGATTACATTCCACATCCACATTAATAATACCCTGCGCTACCATTTCCAGCGCATCATGCACCGCGTCAAAAGAAATCAGAATCACATCACCGTTTACTCCCGTTGTAATGCCTTTGTCTTCCATGGCCTGCAAGACGCCGAATGTCATATCGTCATTCTGGGAAACAACAACGTCAATGTCCGCATATTTATTCAAAAACTGCTCCATAACCTCTTTTCCCTTTGCCGTTGTAAAATCCGACGGTTTCTGTTCCAGTATATGCCAGTTGGAATGCCTTTTTGCAACGGCGTCAAAGCCCGCCGTCCTCCCAAGTAAAGCCGAAGAACCGCTCGTTCCCTGCAATACGACAATATTAATCTCTTCATCCTCTCTATCAAGCGATTTCAAGTAATCCTCCAGCCAAAGCCCTGCTTTCTCCCCCTCTTTCATCATGTCGGAACCGACCCATGCCGTATAGAGAGACTCCGCCACGGACGCTCTTCTATCCACTAAAATGACGGGAATCCCGGCGTCTTTCGCCTCCTGCAAAACGGTTTCCCATCCATCTTCCATCACCGGTGAAAATATGATATAATCCACTCTCTGCGAAATAAATCCCCGGATTGCCTTAATCTGATTTTCCTGTTTCTGTCTGGCATTATTAAATTCCAAAAAAAATCCGTTCTCTTTCGTCAACGTTCTTTGTATGGATTCCGAGTTTGCCGTCCGCCAGACCGATTCGCTTCCAAGCTGTGAAAACCCGACGACAATCAAATCCTCTTCCGCCTCCGGCGTTCCCTCTGCGTCCGTCTTGTCAAGCGCCACATCCTGAAACGGCCCACACCCGGAAAAGATTCCCGCCAGCCAAAAACATAATATCAAAGCGGCCATATACCGTCCTCTTTTTCTATACCGGAACCTCATACGCACTCCTTTCCGCCGGACTCTCCATCCGCTGTGCCGGAATCATTACCGTTACGGTTGTTCCCTTTCCCTTCTCGGAAGTAATCGTCATGCCGTATGCCATGCCAAAATTCATACGAATCCGCTCATTGACATTGGCCAGCCCGAACCCGCTTTCCGTCTCTTTGCAGGGGCGGGTAATCTCTTTTTGCAGACGCTGCAGCTCATCCTGCTCCATTCCCACGCCGTTATCCATGACGGAGAGACAGATTTTCTTACCGTTCTCATCTTCCATCATGGACCCGGTAATCGTAATCTTTCCTTTTGCCCTTTTATATTTAATGCCATGATATAAAGCATTCTCCACAAGCGGCTGTAAGGTCAGTTTCAGAATTTTATAAGGATACAGTTCCTCTGCAATCGTAATCTCATAATCCAGAATATCATGGTAACGTACCTGCTGAATTTCCAGATAACTGTGGATATGAAGTTCCTCATCCTTAATCGTAATAAATTCCTGCCCATGGCTTAAAACCAGACGGAAAAAATCCGATAACGAGACTACCATATCCACCGCCTGTCCTGTCAGATTCCCCTCTATCAGCCAGATAATCGTATCAAGCGTATTGTACAGAAAATGAGGATTAATCTGTTCCTGCAAAAGACGCAGTTCCGCATAACGCATCTTCCTCTCATCCTCCTTAATCTGGCTGACCATCACTTCCAGATGCTGCGACATTTCATTAATACTGTCAGAAAGCTGCGCCACCTCGTCTCTTGTCTTCACTCCGGCGCGAACCGAAAAATCGCCCTCTGAAATCTGTCTTGTCACACCACACAATTTTCTGATAGGCTCCGTAATGCTGTCGGAAATAACAACCGCCACAACCAGGACGCATACGATAATGGCTGATAAAAGCATTATCCACAAAACGACAAATTTCTGAATCTGACGGTTCAACTGCACTTTAAGGCTTTCAATGCTCTGCGTCTGATAGTAAATATAATATTGGATATTATCCTGAATCAACTCCGTCAAAATATAAATATTGTTATCCAGCATATCAATATTTTCATCATAGTGTCCGCCCTCATCCAGATTCACTTTGATATCATCGACCCTGTCCTGCAAGGTGTCAATGTTTCGCAGCAGACGCTGTAACCACGATTTGCTTTCCCTGTCCGTCGTAATCCGCATCAGGACGCCAAAGTCTTCCCGCAAATCGCCTATCACTTCATACGGGTCCTGTAAGGTATCGTCTTCTTTTATGGTATCGAAAGTCACGGCGCCTACCACTAATTTATAAAGGCTCTCGTCCATCTCTTCCTTGAAGTTTAAATTATAGCTGTTCGCAATCGTCATGTTACTGACTATCTCATCATAAGCGTTACTGTAATTATGCAGGGAAAAAATAAGATAGAGCGTAATGCCCACGAAAGGAAGCACCGTTACTAATGTCAACAGCATTAACTTATTTTTCAAAGAATATTTATTCATCGATTCGTCTTTCTTACACTTATATTGCGTTTTTTCGCAAATGGGTGTATTATTGTTATAATATGTCTTATTATTTCTTAACGAGAAAGGCACGGATACCGGAATGAACCACCCTTGGTTTGATAAAGCAGTTAAATACATAAGTAAAGATACGAGCGACCCCAACGAATCGCCCAAATTAATCGTCGTTGTCAGAATTCTGGTTCTCTCCATGCTTTTTTATATTGTTTTAAATAGTATAATCTATATCAGTATGTTAAACAATATCGGAATTGCGATTTTATTAGTTTCCTTTCTGATGTATCTGTATATTTTTATCATGTCATACCGTCACAATACGACTGCTGTTGTCTATACGCTGAATGCATGTACGGCTGCATGGATTATTGTCAATCTCGTTTACTTCGGCTGGGATATCGGTGTACAGCATTTTCTTCTCGTTCTGCTGGTACTCTGCTTTTTTTCCGGCTATTCCCAATATCAGTTTAAGATTTTTGTCGCTTCCGTACTCTGCCTTTTACGCATTTATCTTTTCTTTTTCTGCCGCATGAGAGACCCTGTTGTTACACTGCCGACAATGAGCGTTAATATTTTACAGATTATTAATACCATCGCCATTTTCTGGTGCATCTCCATTATAGTCTATATCTTCAGCAAGGACTCTCAAGCGATGGAAAGCAAACTGATAGACTACAACAACCAGCTTTTAGGACAGGCGAATACCGACGCACTGACGGGCCTGCATAACAGGCGTAAGGCGATGCAGTATCTGGAGACGCTTCTAATTCCCTCTAATCAGGAGTTCACCAGCATCTGTATCTGCGATATTGACTTTTTCAAAAAAGTAAACGACAATTACGGACATGATGTCGGAGACTCCGTTTTACAGGGTATCGCCAAGACAATGCAGACCACTTTGGGCAAAAAGAGCTTCATCGCCAGATGGGGCGGCGAAGAATTTCTGCTCGTTTTTCCCTCCTGCAACGGCGACGAGGCATTCTGCCTTTTGGAAGAACTAAAAGACAATATCAAAGCGCTGCAGTTCCATGCAGGCGAAAAAACATTCTCTATCGCTATGACATTCGGTCTTACGGAATACGATTTTCATTCCGATATCGACTCCACGATTAAGGAAGCCGACGAAAAATTATATATGGGAAAAGAAAACGGCAGAGACCAGATTGTCTTCTGACATTACAGGCACTTTTCATGAATGCTTCGCGCCATTTTTACATATATTGAAGTAAAGCTGTCGGAAACAGGTCATATCATTGAAAAAAAAGCTTTCTCCCAAACAATGGATAGGAGCCGTTTGTTTATTGCTCCTTTTTATCTTATTAACTCTTTTTCTTTACAGCCGCTCCCATGAAGATTCCCGCTTTGAAACATATGTGGAGAAATTCTTTTTGTCGGAGTTATGTTCCAATCCCATCAACCTGCACTATACGTTGACAAACCCTGACGTATACGGCATCGATGAAAAAACGCTTACGCTTAACGCCTACCATGCCGGTCAGGCGTTGGAGGATATGGAAAACACCCGGGCCGCGCTTAACGCGCTGCAAAAATTCCATCCCGAAAAAATGTCCTCCTCCAATCAATATACCTATATCCTGCTTTCCACTTACTTAACGGCGCGTGAAGCCTGCGCTTCCTATCCGTATTATGAAGAACCGCTCTCCCCGGCTTCCGGCGTACAGGCTCAACTTCCTATCCTGCTTGCCAACTACCGCATATCCTCCGCAGAGGACATTGAAAGCTATCTGTCGATTCTGTCACAGATTCCCGCCTATCTAAGCGGCCTTATCCTTTATGAACAGGAAAAAGCCGACTGCGGTCTTTTTATGTCCGAACGTTCTGCCAATAAAGTAATCGAGCAATGCAGCGCACTCATGGATGCGGAACAATTAAATACGGACAGCCATTTTCTGGAGACTACTTTTGCGGAACGTCTGGAAACATTGATACAGGAAAACATCATCAATGAATCGGAAGCGAAAGCCTGGCAGGCAGAAAATAAACGTCTTCTCACAACCGTTGTCGCTCCCGCATACAGCAGACTTGCCGATGAACTGACGCTGTTAAAAGCCGAAAACGGCAGCCTGTGCGGCCTTTCCCACTACGCTGACGGACAGGAATACTATCAGGCATATCTGCGTTTTATAACCGGTTCTTCGCATAGTATTCCGGAAATTAAACAAATGCTTTCCCTGGACTTTGAGAAAAATTATACGGCTCTTATCCGTTTATTACAGAAAAATCCCGGGCTGAAAGATGCTTTATCCGAAGAAGATACCTCTTTCCCGGAACTATCCGCGGAAAATATGCTCTCCTATCTGCAAAACATGATAGCGGAGGACTACCCCGCCATACCGCTTCTGACCCTTGGCGAAACGCCTCCTCTATGCAGTGTTAAATACCTGGATGCAAGCCTGGCTCCCTACTCCGCGCCCGCCTTTTATTTAACGCCGCCCATTGATGACATGAGCGAGAACACCATTTATATTAACGGCATGGACACCGCGGATGGACTTTCTCTTTTTACAACGCTTGCACATGAGGGATATCCCGGGCATCTCTATCAGACCGTCTACAGCGGATATCACCGGCAGCTTACCGGCGTTTCCCCTCTGCGCAGCATCTTACATTACGGCGGCTATATCGAAGGATGGGCCATGTATGTTGAACTCAGCTCCTATGACTATGCCATCCAAATGACAAAGGACGCACATCCGGAAACGGAAGTAATATATCAGATACATAAACTGAACAGGCAGATTCAGTTATGCCTGTATTCCCTATTAGACATTATTATCCATTATGAGGGCGCTTCCTATGAAAGAGTCCGCGAAATTCTTTCCACGATGGGCTTTACCAATGATGAGGATATTCTTGCCGTTTATGAATACATCATAGAAGAACCGTGCAATTATCTCCAATACTATTTGGGATATCTGGAAATCGAAATGTTAAAAACCCAGGCCGAAAACGCCTGGGGTGATTCCTATACTTTATACCGCTTTCATACTTTCCTGTTAAACAACGGACCCGCAGACTTTCGCACGCTCTCCCGTCTGCTTGCCATTACCCGCACAGGACGTCAACCTCTTTCTTTGGAAAGAAAGAACTGATTAATACGGTTTAAGGCTTTCTCCAGCACCAGCTTTTCCTCGTCCGAAAGTTCTTCCACAATTTCATGCACCATTTTGTCATGGAACCGCCTGTGATGGAGAAACGCCTTTTTCCCTTTTGCCGTCAGGGAAACCAAGACAACCCGCCTGTCCTCTTCGCTCCTTACCCTTTCCACATAATTCTTTTTCACAAGACTGTTAATGGAAATGGTAAGCGTTCCCGTTGTGACATGAAGCGACTTGGCAACCGTCGTCATATTCTTTTTTTCTTCTATGCCGATTGCCTCTATCACGTGCATGTCGTTTACGGTAACATCCCTATACTCTTCCGTGCGGATTGCCTGCTCTTCCACCGCATTAATATTCCGAAATACCTTTACCAGCACATCATTCAGCGCATGATTAATATCCATACTAAATCCTCCATGTTGACACTAACCCTATTCTATGGATTTTAAAGATTCTGCCATATTAATTTTTTCCAACTTGAAAAACATGATAATATTTACAAAAACCGCAAAACCAAATGTAAACAATAAACTCAACATATATCCGGGCGGCGTAATTAATATCTTAAAGGAAACCGTATCGATATTCACGCGGCACATGACAAACCAATGCAGCCATTTCCCGAGAAACAATCCGACAATACCTCCCATGCCCGTCAATAACATATTTTCCCGGAACACATAATCCGCCGTTTCCTTTGCATAAAAACCCAGCACTTTTATCGTTGCAATCTCCCGTATTCTCTCCGTGATATTGATATTGGTCAGATTATAGAGTACAATAAATGCCAGGCTGCCCGCACAAATAATAATCAGGGCGACAATATAATCCATACTCTCCATCATCGTCGATAACCGCTCCCGCATATCCTGTATGACCGTAACGGAAAGCACGTTTTTTCTGTCGGAAAGCGCGGCCGACGCCTCGTGTGCGTCCGCCCCCTCCTGCAGCGCCGCGTAGGCGTTTTTATATTCCGGCTCTATACCAAGCTGCTCTTCGTAAGTGTCCTGATGAATATAGATATAATTGGATACAAAATTTTCACAAAGAGCGGATACCGTCACCGTCATTTGATTCATATCACTGTCTCGCAGCGTAACCTTATCGCCCGCCTTAATGCCCATGTTTTCCGCGATTTTCTCCGTTAGCACCGCTTCTCCTTTACCCGGATAGGGAATCTTTTCCCCGTCTTTTGTATGCAGGCTCAAAAAAGCGGCGATTTCCTCTATATTTTCAGGAATCTCCAGATAGACCGATTTTGTTTTACCGCCAAAATCCATGTCTACGCTTTCTTCATAAAGAAAGGCTATCTGTGATAACATATCTCCGGTCTGCTCCGTCAGCGCATTGAACTGCGCCTCTTTTAATCCCTCCGAAAAAGAAATACCGATATCATACATCTGAATTTCATCATACTGCATATCCGCTACATCAGTCACGGAATCCTTTATGCCAAATCCCGTTACCAGTAACGCCGTACAGCCGCTGATACCAAGTATCATCATGAAAAATCTTTTCTTATATCTGATAAGATTTCTCGCGGAAACCTTATGTAAAAACTTCATCCTGCTCCAGATAAAAGGAATCTTCTCCAAAAAAATCCTTTTCCCGCTTTTCGGCGCCTTAGGACGTATCAGATTCGCCGGTTCACTGTAGAGTTCGTAACGGCAGGAAAAATATGCCGCTCCTACGGAACATAAAAGCGCAGCCGTCATGGAAAGAATCGCTGTCCAAATATCAAAATAATATTGAATATCTCCCATACTATACATAATACGGTAGCCCGTCCAGATGACTTTCGGAAACAGCCATGTGCCAACTGCACAACCCGCTGCCGCACCGGTGGCCGCCGCCGAACCTGCATAAAACAAAAATTTGCCCATAATGGCGGCATTTCCGTAACCAAGCGCTTTTAATACGCCAATCTGCGTTCTCTGCTCCTCCACCATTCTGTTCATTGTCGTCATACAGATAAGTGCCGCTACCAGAAAGAAAAACACGGGAAAAACATTTGCAATGCCCGCTACAATATTAGAATCGCTCTCATAACAGACATAACCGACATTGGCATTTCTGGTCAGTACATATTCGTCCGGTTCTTCAATATCATCGAGTTCTTTTTGTGCATCTTCTATTTTTTTCTGTGCGTCCGCCACCTCTTCTTCAAACTCCGCTTTCGCATCCTCATATTCCTTTTTTCCATCTTCCAGTTCTATCCTGCCGTCTTCCAGTTCCGCTTTGCCATCGGCAAGTTCTATTCTCGCATCGGCCAGTTCCGTTCTGGCTTTGGCAAGTTCTGCCCTGCCATCGGCCAGTTCCGCCTTGCCATCTTCCAATTCCTGCTTTGCCTTGGCAAGTTCCTCTTTCCCGTCTTCCAACTCCTGCCTTGCCTTGGTTACTTCATCTTTGGCGGATTGCAGTTCCTCTTCTGCTTTCTTTAATACTTCGTCATTATATGTAATCTCATCACGGGCTGCCCGCAGCTGTTCCTTGCCTGCCTGAATCTGTTCTTTTCCCTCCTGCAACTGCGCCTGTCCGCT
Source organism: Clostridium sp. (assembly GCA_023664605.1). GTDB lineage: Bacteria > Bacillota > Clostridia > Lachnospirales > Lachnospiraceae > UBA3282. Next base: position 99,437 of record JAMPFF010000003.1, on the reverse strand, counting down.
GTTTATCTGATTGATACCGTCCTGTATCTGCGCCAGGCCTGCGTCTATCGTGGCAAGTTGTTCTTCAAGCTGCGGTCTCATTGCGTCCAATTCTGCACTCACACCCGGAGGTACGGTCGCCAATATGTCCTCTATGTCTTTTTTCCCGGCTATCGCTTCTTCCCTCTTAGCCTCCAGTTCCGCTTTCATCTCTTCCAGGTCTGATTCTGTCGAAAGCACTTCTGCCTCTTTTGCCGCCAGAGCGTTCTCCTGTTCGCTCAATTCTCCTTTTGCCGCTTCCAATTCATCCCTCGCGCTGATTAAGCGTATCTCATTGTCGAAAATTTCCCATTCATGATAGGAAAGTTCTTCCTCTGCGTCGGCGATTTCCACTTCTTTTTCCTGAATCTCCCGCTCGCCGTCGGCAATTTCTTTCTCGCCGTCGCGGATTTCCTGTTCGGCGTCCGCAATCTCCCGCTCGCCGTCACGGATTTCTTTTTCACCATCGGCGATTTCCTGCTCGCCGTCCAGAAGCTCTTTTTCACCATCCAGAATCTCCTGCCATGCGTCTGCCAGCTCCTCCTGTGCTTCTTTCGTCTTATCGGCAAGCTCTATGCGCGCGTCGTCTATCTCCACCTGCGCGTCCTCAAGCAATCTCGTATACCTTGCCAGCGCAAGTTCCTCTGTCTTATCCTCCAGCCCGTCCTGCAGAGAATCTATGTAATCGTTATATTCATCCGTATATACATCATACTTACTTTTCGTCGTCAGATAAATTTCCGTCAGATAATCACAGTCAAAAGCATCTTCGGGTACACAGAAAAATCCCGCTATTTTTCCATCTCCTACCGATGATGTGCCGCGCTCAAAATTAATATAACAGGGCGAATGCACGAAACCGACCACCGTATAAGTCAGATGGTTCAGCATATCCAGCGTATCCTCGTCGTTATCTTCCGTCACGGTTAATTGCGCGCCTAACAGGCTTTCGTCATACATCATGTCATCCAGCACGCACTCATCGGCACGTTCCGGCATCCTGCCCGCGGACAATACAAGCCTGTTAATACGCTGCGGCACCGTCTGCATCTTATAAACGTCATGACTCTCTCCCATGGCGCAGATAACATCCACAGAAACCGCGCCTTCCACATCCGCTATCTCCGGCAAACCCTCTAACCGTTCTACATCTTCCTTATCAAATCCGATTGTCGATAACAGCCTGAAATCATAAAAATTCTGTGCCCGCAGATAATCATTCTCCGTCGCAATCATCGCCGGAGTCGTCGCTTTCAGCCCAACAAACAACGCAACGCCCAGCATGACAATCGCCAGAATTGCCAGATAGCGCCCAAGGCTTCCTTTGATTTCCCTGATTGTTGTCTTTATCATTCCACTGCTCATTCATACCACCATCTGTCTATCGTCCGTATGTTACCACTCTATCTCTTCCACCGGAACAATATGCTCATTTAATTCCATTTTCTGTACCGTGCCGCTTTTTACCGTAATGATTCTGTCCGCCATCGCCGTCAATGCCTGATTATGCGTAATGACGACAACGGTCATCCCCTTTTTTCTACAGGTGTCCTGCAATAGCTTTAAAACCGCCTTGCCCGTATTATAATCCAGCGCGCCCGTCGGCTCGTCGCACAGCAAAAGTTTCGGATTCTTGGCAAGCGCTCTGGCAATAGCCACCCGCTGCTGCTCCCCGCCGGATAACTGCGCCGGAAAATTTTCCGCCCTGTCCTTTAGACCAACCTGGTCTAAAACAGACCTCGCGTCCAACGGCTCCTTACAAATCTGCGCCGCCAGTTCCACATTTTCTAACGCGGTCAGATTTTGCACCAGATTATAGAATTGAAATACAAAGCCAATATCATAACGCCTGTATGTCGTCAGCTTTTTACTGTTATAGGCGGAGATTTCCTCGCCGTCCAGCAGAACAAGACCGGAAGAGAGCTTGTCCATACCGCCCAGAATATTTAGAATCGTCGTTTTTCCCGCGCCGGACGCTCCGACGATAACGCAGAACTCTCCTTTTTCAATGACAAAATTGACGTTTCTTAACGCGTCGATGTCCACTTCCCCCATATGATATGTTTTACTGACATTCTTAAATTCCACAAAAGAACCCATCCGCTGTGTCTCCTCTATTCTTCCCGCCGCCCTGCCGCGCCGCGCTCCGTTTTTCTCCGCGCCCTTTCCCGCTCGGGTTTCATTATTTTATTAGTTTATCATATTTAGTTTGGCATTAAAATAATTTGAGGGTAAAAAGTATGAATTTTTATGATTCAACACCGTATAACATCCCATATTTTTCATATAATATAAAAAATACTATATTTGAATTAATTTGACTGATAATCGTTGCATTTTGCTTCAATTTGCATTATGATAAAGGAGAAAGGACGTGATAATATGACTACGGTAAGTCTTAGATTTGATGATGAAACGAAAAAACAGCTTGACGAAATGTGTGATGAAATGGGAATGAACCTTTCTACTTTTTTTATGATTTATGCTAAAAAGGTTCTGCGTGACCGTCGGATTCCCTTTGAGATAACTGCTCCTTTAGACCCTTTTTACTCTGATTCCAATATGGAGTATCTGCGAAAAGCCGACCAACAGATTAAAAACGGACGGGTAATTACAAAAACTATAGAGGAACTGGAGGCTATGGAGCTTGAGTAAAATTACATTTGCCGAAAGCGCCTGGGAAGAATATCTTTACTGGCAATCGCAGGACAAAAAAACTATCAGAAAAATAAATAATCTGCTCAAAGCCATCCAGCGTGAGCCGTTTTCCGGCGAAGGAAAACCGGAGCCGTTAAAGGGCGAGCAGACCGGAAAATGGAGCAGACGCATCAATGAACAAGACCGGCTTGTTTACGAAATCAAAAATGAGCATATCATTATAACGCAATGTAAAGGGCATTATGATGATAAATAGGCGGCGTTCACTGATTACGAAAGTCTACTTAAATGTAAATCAAGTCTTTTTTTCCTACTTCATCATCCCCGCCAAAACAATACTCGCCGCCACTCCGGCAACAGTCGCCAGAACCGCGCCTGTAAGTGTATATCTTGTTTTTGTCACTTTTGCCGCCATATAATAAACAGACATTGTGTAAAAAACAGTTTCCGTACAACTCATCAGAACAGACGTTGTCATACCAATCAGCGAGTCCGGCCCGTGATTTTTGAAAATATCCAACACCAGTCCCGTTGCCGCGGAAGAAGAAAACATTTTCACCAGAATAAGCGGTATCAGTTCCGAAGAAAATCCGAACCTCTCTGTTATCCCGGAAAATAGACCGCCCAGAAAATCCAAAAAACCCGACGCGCGAAGAACCCCCACCGCCACCATCAAGCCGATTAGCGTCGGCATAATCTGTATCACAGTATGAAAGCCGTCTTTTGCGCCTTTGATAAAATCTTCATAAACATTTGTCTTCGCCGTAATGCCATAAGCAACTATGTAAAAAATAATAACGGGAATAATAATATTAGAAAAGTGAGCAAAAACCTGTGTCATAGAAATGCCTGCATAAATTCCTTTCTAAAATTTATGCAGGCAGTCCGCGTTTTATGCCCTCAAACATCTTTCCAGCTCCATCATGCCAAGTTTTAACGCACCCATAATGCCCTGCTTATCATCCAGACTCTGCGGCACGATAAAAGAATCCAAATCCTTCAGCTCTTCTGTTTGCAAATAACCATTCAATAACTGTGCAAATCTGTCACGAATCATTGGAAACAACTGCTGCTGGTGCATCACGCCGCCTCCCAGAATGATGCGCTGCGGGGATAAAATACAGGTATAATTAACCAATGCCTGCGCGATATATTCCGCTTCCATTTCCCAGACCTTTTGCTCCCCTGCCAGTTCTGCCGCTTTTTGGCCCCATCTTCCCTCTATCGCCGGTCCCGCTGCTAACCCCTCGAAGCAATTTTCATGAAAAGGGCAAAATCCCCGGTAGTTATCCTCCGGCAGCCTGTGCAATAAAATATGCCCGCCTTCCGGATGCAGCATGCCATGCACAAGTTTTCCATCCGCCATGACTCCAATGCCAATACCGGTTCCGACGGTAATATAAATACAGCTATGAAGCTCTTTTCCAATGCCCCATGTGTACTCGCCCAACAGCGAACCATTCACATCCGTGTCAAACCCTATCGGCACGCCAAGTTCTTTTTGAAAAGCTCCCACGATATTATAATTCTGCCATGCCGTCTTGGGCGTCGTTGTAATATAACCATAGGTATCGGAACTTCTGTTTAAATCTATTGGTCCAAAACAGCCAATACCAAGCGCCTCTATATTTTTGTCCTGAAAAAAGGACAGCAGTTTTGGTATCGTTACTTCCGGCGTCACGGTCGGAATTGAAACCTGTTCCAGTATTTCCCCGTTTTCATTGCCGATGGCGCATACCATCTTTGTGCCGCCCGCTTCTAATGCTCCGAGTTTCATGTTATTTGTCCACCTTTCTTCTACCTCAAAAAGAGATTCAGGCTATTATCCCCTGAATCTCTTTCTCTGCACAGCATGTACTCTATGCCGTTTCATTACTTATTTTTTACAATCGCATAAGTTTCTCTTGCAATCGCAAGTTCCTCATTGGTCGGAATCACGAGTACTTTCGTCTGAGACTGCGGCGTTGTAATGACTAAATCCTCGCCGCGTTTTGCATTCTGCTCCTGGTCTAACGTAATGCCGAGATATCCAAGGCGGCTGCATATCATATTTCTCATGAACGCACTGTTTTCTCCAAGTCCTGCCGTAAAGCAGATAGCGTCTACACCGTTCATTGCCGCCGTATAAGCGCCAATGTATTTTGCCACACGGTACGCAAACGCCTCCATTGTACGGATACCTGCTTCGTCGCCGTCCTCATATGCTTTCTGTAAATCCCTAAAATCAGAGGAAAGATTTCCGGATAATCCAAGCACACCGGATTTCTTATTGAGAATCGTCATAATATCGTCAATGGATTTTCCCTCTTTATGTGCGATAAACTCAATAATCGCAGGGTCGATATCGCCGGAACGCGTTCCCATGATAAGACCCTCTAACGGCGTCAGCCCCATGGAAGTATCCACACATTTTCCGTTCTTAACCGCAGATACGCTTGCACCGTTTCCAAGATGGCATACGATAAGCTTTAAGTCCTCATACTTTTGTCCGAGTACCTCTGCTGCCCGTTTGGACACATAGGAGTGGCTTGTGCCATGGAAACCGTATCTTCTTACCTTGTATTTCTCATAATATTCATAAGGAATACCATACAGATATGCCTCTTTAGGCATTGTCTGATGGAATGCCGTATCGAACACTCCCACCATAGGGGTCTGCGGCATCAGTTCCTTACAAGCCGCAATACCTATCAGATTCGCAGGATTATGTAACGGCGCCAGTTCGTTGCAGTCGGTAATTGCCTGTACCACTTCATCCGTAATCAGGGTAGAGGACGCAAACTTCTCTCCGCCGTGTACGATACGGTGACCGACCGCGCCGATTTCGGACAATGATTTTACTACGCCGTTTTTTTCATCAATCAGCGAATTTAACACCAGTCTGATTGCCTGTGTATGGTCCGCCATCGGCGTTACCGTTTCTACTTTCTCCTTGCCTGTCGGCTGGTAAACAATCTGGCTTCCTTCAATGCCGATACGTTCGCACAAACCTTTGGCAATTAATTCCTCCGTAACTGCATCAATCAACTGAAATTTCAAAGATGAACTTCCACAGTTAATGACTAATATATTCATTTTTTCTTCTATACCCCTTTCTTTGCACTTCTTTTCTTCGTATTTCTTTTTAACTTAACTGCGCCTGTACCGCCGTCAATGCCACTACGCCGACAATATCTTCCCAAGAACAACCGCGGGATAAGTCATTGACCGGTTTCGCAATACCCTGTAACATCGGGCCGTACGCTTCCGCCTTTGCAAGTCTCTGTACCAGTTTATATCCAATATTACCACAGTCCAGATTCGGGAAAATCAAAACGTTTGCCTTTCCTCCCACTTCGCTGCCCGGCGCTTTGGATTTTGCTACCGATGCCACCAAAGCCGCGTCCGCCTGCAACTCGCCGTCGATACATAAGTGCGGATATTGCTCATGGGCAATTCTTGTCGCCTCAACCATTTTATCTACTAACGGATGTTTTGCGCTTCCCTTTGTCGAGTGGGAAAGCATAGCGATAATCGGCTTTGCTCCTACCAGACTCTTAAAGCTCTTTGCGGAAGCGTCCGCTATGGAAGCCAGCTCCTCCGCAGTCGGATCCTGATTCAGACCGCAGTCTGCAAAAAGGAACGTGCCGCCCTCACCAAATTCACAATTCGGCACATCCATAATAAAGAAACCGGATACCAGCTTGACGCCGGGCGCTGTTTTCAAAATCTGAAGCGCCGGTCTTAATGTATCCGCCGTCGCATGTGCCGCGCCTGCCACCATGCCGTCCGCATCATTCGCCTTTACCATAACAACGCCGAATGTCAAATAATCTTTTAGAAGCGTTTCCCTTGCTTTTTCCGGCGTCATACCTTTATTCTTTCTGGTTTCATACAGCAAATCCACATAGCTGTCCAGTTTATCCGTCTTTTCAGGGTCAATAATCTTAACGCCGTCCAGCTCTACTTCCAGCCATCCTGCACCATCCAGAATTTTATCTTCATTACCAATCATAATAATATCGGCAATACCTTCTTTAATGATATGCGACGCTGCAATCAGAGTTCTCTTATCACTTGTCTCCGGCAGTACAATCGTCTTTTTATCACTTCTAGCTTTTTCTTTCATCAAGTCAATGTACGACATTTTTCTATTCTCCTTTCTATCCTATTGCAAGTTTACCGACACAGACACTCGCGCAAAGAATGCCTGCTTTTTAAGGCATTCTTGCATACGAAGCTTTAGAATTTCTCAGCCCGCGATGTTTGCACATACATGTGCAAACTCGCAGTTGAAAATCTCTGATTTTCAACTTTATTTAGGTCTTACCGTCAACATCTGAATATGACCGTCCTCATTGACTTCCCGCACCGTAGCAATCGCCATAATGTTGTAGCCGCCGAAGTTTGCAATAAACTCCGCCTGCGTGTCGTTTACCACTTCCGCCTCGGCAATGGAGTACTGACGGAAACCGAATTTATTTCTAAAAAACATATTAATTGCTTCCTGCCCATAAATATGATACTCTTTCTGCGCGGAAGAGTTGGTGCAGTAATCGCACAAAATTCCATCTTTCGTAAACAGCTCTGCAAGACCTGCAAAGTCTTTCTTTTCCATAGCATCTACATATTTTTCAATCGGTCTCATTCTATCCCCTCCCGTCTTAGTATACTTTTTCCGTATTGAGCAGCGCATCCGTACCGCCGTCTACAAACATGACATTACCGTTTACGCCTCTTGCTGCATCCGACGCCAGAAATACCATTACTTCTGCAATTTCGTCCGCATCCATCAAACACTCCTGACCGTACTTGGTCGGAATCGGAAGCGCGTTCAATGCCATTTTGGCGGAAGTACTCATGGTCGCCGTCATGGTCGTATTTACGTTGCCGGGAGCTACCGCATTGATGCGTACGCCGTTTGCCGCCCAGGAAGCGGAAACGCGTCTTACCCATCTTGCCAGCGCATATTTTGTAGAAACATAAAGGCTGTTGCCTATGCTCAAATTAGAGGAATCCATCTGCCCCACCAGATTCAGAATCCTTTTTTCATCCCCAATATTATTTAATAAATCTGCGATATCCATACGTCCTGCGCCCTGTGAAATCGTATTGGAAGCGGTAACCACACAGCTTCCGTGCTTCTTTGCCAGCAGCTCATAACTGCCTTTTGCAAGGGCAAGCGTACCAAAATAATTAAGGGAAATAATCAGCGGAAGATTACCACAGGCTCCGGACACACCGGCATTACAAATGATGCCGTCCAGACCTTCGGGATGCAGCTTTTTCAAACTGTCAATCGCCTCCTGCCTTCCCTCCTCCGTTGCCAGATTGACACAGATATCCCCGTCTTTTAAGTCGATGTTGATAACCTCGTGTCCACGCTGTAACAACAGCTCCTTTGTCTTGGCGCCGATTCCGCTTGAAGCGCCAGAGATTGCATATACACCCATAACTTTTCCTCCACTTCTCTTTTATATAGTTTTGCTATTACTGCATACAATTTTATTATAAAGAATGTCCAAACCATTTACAATACCGAATGGAATAAATATCTAATTTCCGTCTATTATTGCAGACGCAGCATTTCCGTATAGGCAAGTAAAAACGGTCCCACGCCTTTCGCGTCATCTTTTACCACCGGCTCCGACATATAGTAGTCATACGTTCCCGAACGCATCTGCTTACCGCCAAGTCCTGCCACCAAACAGATGCCGTCCAGATGCAGACTGCCCTCTTCATCCGTAGTCAAATATTTATCGCAGATACCCTGGAATGCCTTTTTGCCGTATTCGCGGTACTTCTCCGGTAAGAAGCCAAGCCGTACGCCCTTTAACAAGGCATATGCCATGATGGAGCTTCCGCTCGTCTCCAGATAGTTTTTATCCATGCCGCCGACATTGACGACCTGATACCACATACCGCTTTCATCCTGATAGCGTAACATCGCGTCCATCAATTCCACGAATACTTCTTTCAGCGTTTCATATGGCGCTCCATATGAGGCGTCCGCCTTATCCAAAGTATCGAGTAATGCCATGGAATACCATCCGAGCGCGCGCAGCCAGAAATTCTGGCTAAGACCTGTAACCTTATCACACCAGAACATTTCTCTGGAAGAATCATAAGCATGATAGTACAGTCCTGTTTTCGGGTCTTTCATATTCAGAACGACCTCTTCAAACTGGCTGAAAATATCGTCATAGTTTTTCTTATTATTAAAACGCGTCTCATACTCCATATAAAACGGCTGACACATATACAGACCATCCAGCCACACCTGATTGGGATAAATATTCTTATGCCAGAAATTTCCCTCTTTTGTCCTCGGCATCTGTTTTATCTGGCTGTACACCAAATCAATCGCCTTACGGTATTTCTCTTTCCCTGTCAAATCATATAACTCAAATAACGTCTTGCCGGCGTTGACGTTATCGATATTTAATTCTTTTACGTCATAGCCGTCGATGGTTCCGTCCTCATTCACTTTGCAGTCGATAAATGCGTCTGCGAACTGAAAATATTTTTCGTTTTTGGTAATGGCATACATCTCTAAAATCGCCTTAATCATACAGCCGTCGATATAATTCCATGTGGATTTTACTCCCTGCATGATTTTCTCAATGTTCCATATCGGGCGTTCCGGCGTGCTCTTTTCCATCAACTCGTCAATATATTTTTCAATCCTATCCATGGCGTCCTCCTTTTAGCCGTTTTCATCCATTTCTTTTTTTAGCTGCAAATACTGGCTGTAAGCCATTAAAAATATGCCCGCTCCCACAGCATCGCCTGTAAGCGCACCCTTGTCCGCATAAGCGTCATCCGACAGGCTCTCTATCATCTTCATCGCAGAAACCGCATATTTTTCTTTTAACACAATGCCCATGCGGCACGCTTTCATGACAGCATAGCTTATCATGGCATTTCCCGCCGCATCCGCGCCGTCCGCCAGAGAAAAGAGTTTACTGCTCTTATCCTGATACGGCAGTATGCTTTTCAGGGTAAGTTTGAAAGCGTCCTGCAGTGTCCTGTACTGCTCGTAAATTTCAAAACTCATGTTATCCATCGTATCGATTAACGCCGCCAGATACGCTCCCACGCTCTTTAGGGAAAAACCGGAGCCGGTAAATTCCTCCTTTTTATTATATAAAAATCCGCGCACATTTTCAAACTGATTGATGATATCATTGTACTTTTCTTTTTTATCATATGCCGTCTCGTATTCCATATAGAAAGGCTGCGTCATATAAAGCGCGTCAAGCCACGATTCGTCCGCCTCTTTTGTCTGATACAGGAAATTCCCGCAGTCATGCCTCGGACATTCCCGCAGTCTGTCTATCACATTATCGACCGCCTTGCGGTATTTTTCTTCTTTCGTTTTATCATACAGAAAATATAAAATCCTGCCGCAGCTTATGCCCTCAATATTTTCCGCCTCCGCCGGATAACTTTTCAGCGCGCCGTCCTGCGCCAGCAATTCCTCCATAGAAGATTTGATAAAAGAAAAATATTTATCCTCTCCCGCCGCTTCATACATCTTTTGCGCACCCATTAACATAACGCCCGTTTTGTAATTCCATGCTTTTGACTGTTTGTCACAATAGTCGAAGCATTCGTTCATAAGCTTTTCCATTTCCATACTCTATACCCTCCCTGCATCCTTTTCATAACCGCGCGCTTGCTCTGCCTGCGCCTTAACCCAATCCATCTTCTCACTTATCCCGTCTGAATCCGCTTCTTCCTCCAATAGCCTGTTTTGTATACAATATACAGAACAATCGCGGACAGCCCGTTACTGACGACCACGGAATACCACACGCTCCGTACGCCCATATGCAGCCACGCTTCGCACACATACAGGGTCGCAAAGCGGAATACCCATAATCTGGCGGCGTCAATCAGCATCGTTACTTCCGTATGCCCGCTTCCCTGAAACAGTCCCATACTGGAATTATACACGCCGTTGGCAAAACACCAGAACGCCATAATGCTTAAAAAATCCGCCGCCATGCCGATAACTTCCGCATCTTGTGAAAAAATCTTCACAATCGCGGTCGATATGGGCATTCTGGATAAAATCATACCGCCGATAAATAAGAATACGACGCTTATCCGCATGGAAATATGATAGCCTTTCTCCGCCCTCTCATACTGCTCGGCTCCCACATTCTGTCCTACAATCGTCGCCACTGCGGAACCAATGCCATTAGTCGGCAGCGTAATCAGGCTGTTGATTTTATTGCCGATTCCGTAAGCCGCCATCGCCTGCGTGCCGTATTTTAACACGTTTCTGCTCATCAATAGGAAGCCAAACTGCATGGTGCTTCCGCCGATTGCGGTAGGCAGACCGATTACCAGAATGCTTTTTAGTTTATCTTTCTCAAATTTCAGCTTGCGCAGATTCAGATGGATATCCTTTTCCTTATTCAATAACAGGATAAATGCAATGACCGCAGGAACCGCTTTCGCGCCTACCGTCGCCAGCGCCGCTCCCGCCACGCCCATTTTCAGAATCATCATAAAAAGCGGGTCTAATATCATATTGAGCGTAATGCCGAACAGATTCAGAAACATCGGTCTGACCGTGTCGCCCTGCGCCTGATTAATCGCCGTATAGATATTGACCGTATACAAAAAAGGCATATCCAGAATCACAAGCTGCAGATAGGTTTTGCTATAGCTCCATGTGTCCGCCTCCGCCCCCAGCCACGTTACGATAGCCGGCGTCGCCACTGCGCAGAATCCGGCGCACACTACGGAAAATATCAGCGCACAGGCGAAAATCTGATTTGCCATGCTCCTTGCATCTTCATCCTTTTTCGCCCCCAGATATTGGGAAATCAGAACCGAACCCGCTACCGTAATACCGGAACCGAAATTGATAACGATATTCTGCATCGGCGTTATCAGATTGATAGCGGCAAGTTCTTCTGTTCCTAACTTTCCAAGCCAATATGTATCTGTGAGGTTATACATGGTCTGCAGAAAGCTATTAATAACAACTGGTATTGCAAGCGTCATAATCGCTTTCAGCAGATTCCCGTTCAACAATAAGTCACGATTATTTTTTTTCGTCATTTTTCTTCCGGCATCTCCTGATAATAAAACCTTTCAAACTCTGCAAAAAGCGGACTTTCTCCCGCATAAGCGTACATGCCGACCATCGCTCCCGTAAAGCGTTTGCCCATGGAAATCCCCTCGTCGCACAGATAATACACGTTGGGCAGTTCCACCACGGTTTTTCTTTCTTCTTCTACTTTACCATAATAGAATTGTCTGTGTAAATATCTTGTTTCCACGCCGAGAATATACTGCTCTCCCACGGGGCTTCCCAGTTCTTCTCTGGTATGGCGGATATCCTCTTTGCCGATATGTTCTTTTACCTGTAAAAAATAATTTTCCTTTTCTCTCGACACGAAAAAACATACCCATGTATTTTCATCATAATAACAGGTGATACCTGCTTCTTGTCCCTCCGACAGCACAGGAACCGTAAGTTCCGCCTCCGCTTTAAAACAAAACGCGCTCTGCCTTCTCACCAGTATATTCCTCGCCGCCACATTGGAAAGGGGCGCGCGGCTGCCTTTTAATATCAGCTTCCCGTCCTGCACGCGGACGCCGTCCGCTTCCGGCGGTCTTGGCGTGACAAAATCCTTTGGCAGTCCGTTCTCGAAAGCTGCGTCTGATATGTCCGTTCCCGCGGCATATGCCTTTCCCTCCCCGCGTGTTCCATTTTGCCAAACAGGCAGATTCGGCATTATCTGTAATACGCTTGGTCCTTGCAGCCGGTTGACAATCGGCCAGCCGTCCGCCGTCCATGTCACAGGGTCAAGCGCGGTCTCCCTTCCTAAAATACTGTAACTGCCTTCTACCCTTCTGCCGCACAGATAGACCATATACCATTCCCCATTCTGCGTACAGACCGGCTTTCCGTGCCCGCAGCGCTGTATGGCGGCTTTTTCATCCATCTGCCTCATAATCGGATTGTACGGGCAAGGCTCATAATTGCCCATAAGCTTCCTGCTTCTCGCCACGCTGATGCGGTGACCCGGTCCGGTTCCGCCCTCGGCAAGAAACAGGTAATAATATCCGTCTTTCTTTAATAAGTGAGGTCCCTCCGGCGCACGTTTCTGGTCGCCGTAGTACAATAACGAGGCTTTGGAAATCTGTTTGGTACAGTCGTTATTTAATTCAAAAATTCTGGCTCCCCTGTTTAAGAGCATATAATGTCTGCCGTCCTCATGGAAAATAGACGGATCGATGCCATCCTCATCAATAATTGCCGGTTCGCTGTAAGGTCCTTCCGGTTTATCGGAGGAAACGACTATCTGCTTTCTGTATACCGTGCCAGTATCATTCAGACGATAGGTCGCCGTAATGTAAAATGTGCCGTTATCATAGGAAATATCGGGCGCCCAATAACCTCTGCCGCCCTCTAATTCGTCTAACTTTGCCCACTTCGGATTTGTGATGGCATGACCGATAATCTCCCAGTGTACCAAATCCTTAGAATGCGATATCGGAATACAGGGGAAAAAGATAAAAGAGGAATTTACCATATAGTAATCTTCGCCCACTCTGACGATAGAGGGGTCGGGAAACATTCCCGTGCGGATAGGGTTATGGTACATATGCTCATATGGCGCTCCCACCTGCTTCTCATAATATGCAAGCAGCTCTTTATCCCCGCGTTCCCATACAATCTGATAAGGGGTAACGAGGTTCGTATCTCCCGCCGTTATGCTCATTCCCACTTTCTCCACCAAATAGCGGTTCATCTCCAGATTCCCCGACATTGCCGCATAGTGAAGAATCGTCCTGTTCTCATCATCCACCGTATTCATGCTTGCCCTGGAATATTCCACGATATACTTTACTATCGGAAAATCCCCCGCTTTGGCGGCATAGAGCGCAAGCGGAACGCCGTCTTTCGTTTTTTCGTCGATGCAGGGCGGATTTTCTACAAGAATCCGCTCCACTTCATTCAAATTCTTATCTTCAATCGCTTTCTGCAAGGGGTGTAACGTGAATGTACTCAAAATCCGCATATCCTCCTTTTTCCTGACTCGACAGCACATTTGAAAAAAGTCCAATCTTCGCTCCGACCCATGTATGATCCGACGGCATAAAGTTGGTTGCCACATTCACTTCGGTTCCATCCTCTAACGCATAATACATCTGAAAGAGCGGCGCATCCTTTCCGCGTTCTTTTTCCATAACAAATGTTATGTATATCTTTTCCATATTGCCGCCAAGCGTCGTCAATACTTTTGTTTTTTCTTTCACCACATCTTTGCCGTTTTCCTTATCGTCATATGCTTCCGCGTAGATAAGCGTCTTTTTACCGTCTATCACCCGCACGGCGATATAGGCGTAATGTCCGCCCATCATAACCATGCCCGCCTGCTCTTTCTCCGTCAGGGAACTCATATGCAGACATACTTCCGCCTTAAAATACGGACATACTAATTTCTGGGTCAAAACATTGGCGCTCTCCCAGAGAATCGGCTCCGTCTGTCCGGACGGATTCAAAGCGCGCAGCCGTAAGTACCCGGGTCTTTCGCTTAAGGAATAAAAGTTTTCTTTCGGATTGCCAAGCCACTGCCACATCAAATCCAGCTTTTCACTCTCAAAATCATCGGACGCCTCCAGTGAACAGGGCTTTTCGCTGATACCCGTATTCGGTTTCTTGTGGACAAGGCAGGGTTCCCCACAGCCGTCTTTCGCATTGATTCCCATAACCGGCCAGTCGTTTTCCCATACGACAGGCTGCATATGCGTGATACGTCCATATAAGCCCCTATCCTGAAAATGAACAAACCACTCGTCGCCGTTGACGGTATCGACCAAACCGCCCTGATGAGGTCCGTTGATAATGCTGTCTCCCTGATGCAGTACAATCTTTTCCTCATAAGGTCCGTAAATATTCTTCGAGCGCAATGCCGTCTGCCATCCGGGCTTTACCCCTCCTGCCGGAGCTAAAATATAATAATAGCCGTTTCTCTTATATACTTTCGGTCCCTCTATCGTCGGCTGCGTCTCCACGCCATTAAATAACAGGTGGTCCTCCCCGATTGCCTTGGTACCGTCAGGAGACATCGGGAAGATGCCAAGATAGCTCTTAAACCCAATGCGGCTTTTCGCATAGCCGTGAATCAAATAGGCTTTTCCATCATCATCCCAGAACGGACAGGAATCAATCAGTCCTTTCCCCTCTAAGACAAGCACGGGTTCATCCCATTTCCCCAGCGGGTCTTTTGTCGATACCATAAAAAATCCCTCGTCCGGCATACCATAATATATATAAAAACGGTTGTTATGGTATCGGATTGCCGGCGCCCAGACTCCCTTGGAATGCTGGGGAATATCGTATTTCTCATAATCTATTTTATCCAGAGCATAATTGACAAGTTTCCAATTTACCAAATCTTTCGACGTCAGAATCGGCAGGCCCGGCACATAGTTAAAACTGGAGGCCGTCATATAAAAGGTATCTCCCACCCTGATAACGTCCGGGTCGGAATAATCCGCAAATATAATCGGGTTTTTAAACGTGCCGTTTTCCAAATCCGGTTTCCACAAAAGTTCTTTTGCCATATCGTGTTACTCCTTTCCTATAAGAAAATCGCTCCGCAACTTATCTAACTTCTTGAAGAAATTTTCTATTATTAAAAATGGCTCAGGTCAACGCCCAAGCCATTTATCTTATCATAATTCATCCAGTAATAAGTCTTTATAGACGCCGCCTAATTCTTTCAGACCTCTGGCAATACACCCGGCATATACGACCGCGCCCGCATATTTTAAATGCGTATTATCCGCAAGCCCCTCCATATGGTATGGATATTTACCCTCCGGTATGTGCATATACCAGTCCTTAGACGCCTCCGCTCCGACTCTTAAAAGTTCCGCCCGGCTCATACTAAACAAATCAATCAATGGCACATTCAGATTCTTTGCCGTCTGTTTCATTGCTTCCACATAATCGCCATGCGCCCCCGGTCCAAGCGTCGTTTCATCTATAAAACTTCCTCTTCTCTCTATAGGCGTTATCAATACCGGATATGCCTTTTTATTTCTCGCCACATTGACAAACTTCTCCAGATTCACCATAAAGTCGGAAAACGGCTCTGTATACCGCGTTTCATCTTCTATCTTCTCGTCGTTGTGTCCAAACTGAACGAAAAGAAAATCTCCTTTTGAAATTCTATCATAGATGGCAGGCATCCTGGATTCGTCGATAAAGCTCTTTGTACTTCTTCCATTTACCGCATGATTTTCAACTTTCACGTCCGGCTTTAAAAACAGGTGCATCACCTGCCCGATACCGGTCTGCGGATAAGTCGTAATATCATTATATTGTACGGTAGAATCACCAGCCCAAAAAATTGTCGGCATAAAAATTCTCCTATATTTTTCTCACCCCGCAATGTTTGAGTTAGGCGCTCACAGCGTCAACTCAAACTTGCAGTTGAAAATCGAAGATTTTCAACTTATTCTTTAACAGCTCCGATATTAACGCCCTTTACAAAGTATTTCTGTAAGAAAGGATACAGAATCATGAAAGGAATGATAACGACAATAATCGCTGCATTCTTAATCGTATTCTCTGTCGCGTTACCTGCCGCCGTAGGCAAATCACTACCCTGAATCATACCGCGCAGCTTCATCTGGAAATTATACAAATCAGAGTTGTTGATATACAATTTGTAATGTGTATAATCATTCCAATAGGTTACCGCATACATCAAACCGATAGAAGCAAGCGCCGGTTTGGACATCGGCAATACGATTCTGATAAATGTCTGCATCGGCGTACACCCGTCCAGCGTCGCCGCTTCATACAGACTGGCGGGGATGCCTTCAAAGAAGTTCCTCATCAGTACCAGATTGTATACATTCAACGCAGGGAATAAAATAACAACCCATAATGTATTTGTCAAATGCAGCGACCTCAATACCAGGTAAGTAGGAATCATACCACCGTTGAAAATCATGGTAAAGAGCAGCAAATTTGCAAAAAGTGTACGTCCCGGCATTTCCCACTGAATCAACACATAAGCGCCAAGTGTAGACAATGTCAACGCAATCGCCGTACCAACAATGGTCGTAAAGAAAGAAATCAACAACGGGCGGTACAACGTCGGGTTAGAGAATACAAGTTTATAACCATCAAAGCCGAATTTTTCCGGCCATAATTTCATACCATATGCTGTCCTTAAATCAAAGGAGTCAACCAAGATTTTCCACAGCGGAATAATAATTATTATAGCTAAAATAATAAATAGAAGTCCATTTACAACTGAAAAAACCGATATTTTACTTTTCTTCATATTCCCGCTCCTTCCTAAACAATTCCACGGCCGTCGCGTACTTTCTTGCTCCACTGGTTACATACAAGCACAAGTACCATGCCGACTAAAGATTTGAATAAACCAACCGCAGTTGTGTAACCGTAGTTCGGAATGGAACCACTGTTAAAACTTTGATAGTAAATGTAAGTTTCGAGAACGTTAGAAACATCCAATACCGCATCGTTCTGTAAAACGAACGCAGATTCAAACAAATTCATAACCTTAGCAAGGTTCAAAATAAATACGGTTAAAATCGTATTTGCAAGAGCAGGGAATGTAATATAACGCATCTTGCCCCAGCGTCCCGCGCCATCAATAGAAGCCGCTTCATAAAGCTCCGTATTCATACCCGCCAAAGTCGCCATAAAGATAACGGTCTGCCAACCGGTCTCTTTCCAAAGATTGATGACATAATATGTACCACGCCATGTTTTAGAACTTCCCAAGAAATAAATCATATTGCTTGCATCTACGATTCCAAGTTTTACTAAAAACGTATTGACAAGCCCCTGTCCGGTAGGCGCCAGAATCAGGGAGAAGAGGGAAGCCGTAACAACCCATGACAAAAAGTGCGGCAGATAAATAATCGTCTGCACTACTTTCTTAAAGTGAATATTCACAATTTCATTCAAGAATAAAGAAACAACAACTGCAAATAATGTTGTCAAAATCAATTTAATAACACTGATTACCAATGTGTTTTTAAATGCCGACCAAAAACCCGGCATGCTGAACATCCTCTGAAAGTTTTCAAATCCTACAAAAGACGGGTCTTTTATGCCGTTATAATTCGTAAAAGCATATCTTACCCCAATCATAGGCAAATAATAGAACAAGATTGCAAAAACAAGCACCGGAAGGAACATTACATAGAAGCCTCTGTATTTATATATTTTCGCCCCCAATGATTTCTTGGTACCCGTAGATGCTGTTGAAACTGATTGGTTTTTACTCATCGCCATTCTTCCTTCCCAATAAGACTAGATTACCCCATTTTATAAATTATGTGGAACTATAATGTGCTATAGCTCCACATAATCTATTTATTGCTTTTTATTTCATATGAAACTTTATCATATATTATGAATAGTGAAATAAATTACTGATTCAAAGAATCAACAATCTGCTGTGACCAGTTTGCACCGCCGTCAGCTTCAAATTTAGCATAACCTTCTTCAACAGTCATTTCACCCATTGCAACCTTTGCAACGATTTCATTCTTCAAAGTTGTCAGGTCGCCGTTGTACTGCGTCATAGCATCTGTACTAGGAATCAGGTCTGCCGTTACACTGTTTGCATTGAAGAGAGCTGTTGACTCTTTTGCCTCTGCAGCAACAGTTGTCTCTCTCGGGTCATTCGCTAATTCAACAAGTGCCAGGTTCGGGTCGATATGAGCTTTTGTATACTGCGTTCCGGGATTCTCAAGGTTATCTAACATATGGAACTCGCCATCAGCATATACTTTCTCTTTAGACTCGCCTTTATCGTTTGTCTCGCCTGCATATAATGTTTCAGCAGCCGTTGACCAGTGTGTGCCTTCTACACCATATGTGAAGAGGAACTGTACATCGCCGCCATCCTGCATAGCTTCAATGAAGTATTTGAATACGCCCTCAGGATTCTCACAAGTAGATGTGATACACCATACCGGAGGAATACGGTCAAGATATGCGCCTACTTCTGCAATCGGCGGAAGCGCTACTAACTCACCGTCAAGACCATTGTTCTCAAGGTTTGTCTTTAAGTTGGTTGCCCATGTACCTGCCCAGTAAGTAAATACACCGAAGTCATCGCTGTAGAATTTGTTACGGCAGTCTGCTGTACCGTTTGTAAGCGTTGTAGGGTCAATAACACCCTTTGCATAAGCGTCTGCAAGTCTCTCAAGAGCTGCTTTCATAGAATCCTCTGTGAATCCGTCTGCATATGTGCCGTCAGCTTTGATATAAAAACTCGGATGCGCATCCTGATAAAATTCAGGTAAGTAGTTTACATATGGAGCTTCAGGTCCGATAAAGCCTGCTGCTGTTACGCCATATTTACCGTCCTTTGCAAATGCTTCCAACATTGCAAGATACTCATCATAGTTTGTAGGAACGCTTGTGATACCACAATCATCCATCCATGCTTTCTTCACATATGTTACACAACCGTTACCACGAGCGGCAGGCATACCAAAAAGCTGACCGTTCAGCTTAACGCCTTCAACAACGCCTGCGCCGTCGTATGCTACCTGTCTCTGCTTTAACTCGGAATTTTCCCATGCATCTGTCATATCCCAGAGTACGCCTTCAGAAGCATATGAGGAATAATATGTTCCGGAAAGAATGATAACGTCCGGCCAATCGCCACTTGCGATTGTCTGACCTACATTGTCAAAATATGCGTCATGGTCAGGCTGAATGATATTGTATTTGATTCCTGTCAGTTCTTCCAATTTAGCAAAGAACTCTGCCTGTCCGTTCTCTTTTGTGAAAACGGTACCATCCATCATGATGGTGATTTCTTCCGGCTTCTCAATATCGGATGATGTGTCCGCTGCCGGTTCTGTTGTCTGTGTCGTGTCTGCCGCAGCCGTATTATTGTCTGTAGACGCTGCGCTGTTGTCTGTGGTTGCCGCACTGTTATCTGTGGAGTCTGAACTGCCCCCCCCACTGTTGCCGCATCCAACTAAGGAAGCAGTCATTACAGCAACCATGAGTAAAGAAATAATTTTCTTTTTCATAAAAACCTCCTTGTAAAATAATTTTCTTCAGATGTAATTGCTTTCATCCTATTCTTTATCATATCTCTATCACTATATTATGTCAAGAGATTTTTCGATTCTAAACCGCCTTTTCAAATCTGAATGCTTCCTATCCCGCCGCCCTATTTCATTGTATTTGATTTCAGTATTTCTATTTCATCGAGAAGTTCTTGGATAGTTTTATCCTTTTCGGCAACAATTTGTTTACTTTCGGAAAGAGCCCTCTTATCTTCTGCAATGATTTTCTTATTCGCTTCAATAATCTTCTTATTTTCGGCAAGTTTTTCGTCTTTTTCCTCGATAATCTTCTTATTCTCCGCAATCTCTCTTTCATACGCCCGTATATCCAGATAATATTCTTCACGGTCACGGCAGCGCTTAAGAATCTGCTCTTCAGCGCTTAACTGAAAAATGGTTTTGGACGCTTCGTTAATGTATGGGTCTTTCGCTGCTAACATTTTAATCTCCTCCCATGTGGTGGCTTTAAAGAGCTTAGCCCAGCAATCAATAATGCTTCGCCCTATTTCACTGTATTTGATTTCAGCATTTCTATTTCATCGCGAAGTTCTTGGATAGTTTTTTCATTTTCGGCAAGTTTTTCGTCTTTTTCCTCCAGCATCTTCTTATTCTCCACAATAGCTTTTTCTTTTTCCTCAAGCATTTTCTTATTTTCTTCAAGCATCTTCTTATTTTCCGCAACTTCTCTCTCATATGCGCGTAAATCCAGATAATATTCTTCACGGTCGCGGCAGCGCTTAAGAATCTGGTCCTCGGCGCTTAACTGAAAAATGGTTTTGGACGCTTCATTAATGTATGGGTCTTTCACTGCTAACATTTTGATTTCCTCCCATGTAGTGGCTTTAAAGAGCTTAGCCCAGCAATCAATATGATATTTTTTGTCGTCATCGGTCGCCAGTTCTATATGAGATAAGTCTACCACACTTAAGGTCAGGTTGTCACTATAAAGATGATGATTTTTTACGTTAAGAAGTTTATAAGTGGCATAAAATTCAGGATAATCATCAAACAGCGTGTAATCCAGAAAGCCGATATGTATGACGGGTTTAACCTCTGCATAATCCTGACCGTGGTTCAGCATATCAAAAGAGCGGCAGAGATAACTGACGGAGCGGTTGGACCAGATGAGCCTGCCTGTTACCTGCATTTCAAGATTAATACGGGAACGGTTGTTTAGCATAACATTAATATCCAAACGAAATTCTTTGCTTTTAATGGATTGCCCTAAGATGATAGGGTTTGTGATTTCCACGGATGCGATATCCTCTTCATGAAGATGGAGAAGTGAACAGATAAGAGCGTGTAAAGCTTTGTTATTGGTCTGGAAAACCGCCCTGAACAGGTAGTCGTTAGTCATACCGTAGGGGATGGTGCCGTGGGCGTCCTTAAGCAAATCATTTGAAAGTAAATCATTTGGATTGGAAACGAAAGCTGCATTTTTAAGATTTGTTGTTTTTTGATTCATAGACATGACTCCTTTGTGATGTAAGATAACGGAAAGTATACAGTCTGCTTTCCATCAAAATGAATTGAATTGGTCGAATGACCGAATATGAATTATTTATATCACATTTAGAAGAAAAATGCAATTAGAACTTTTTTCGTCGCTGTTGCGAAATACCGGGCAAAAACATACGGGGATTAAAAGCAGAAATTTCACTTTTTAAAATTTGAAAAAGTGTTTTCTTAAAAATGAAAGATAAAAACCTCAAAGATAATTTTTTTGAGGTTTTTAGTTCTGTCTATTTTGCTTGTTGAGTCATTGAAAGTAAGGAATCTTGTAATTGCGATAATAATCTTTTCGGACACCCAGTCCGGCAAGCAACTCATCTTCATCCAGTTCATTCCTCTCTGGAAAATTTACCAAAGAATTTATCTTTGCACGAATCCCACTTACTGTCTTTTTAGCGGCAGACACATTTGCAACAATTTCTCATAAATTGACGACAACGAAAAGCCTCAGAAATGGCGTTCTGAGGCTTTTCTATCCCGTTTTGGTGCGGTGGCTTAATCCGCAGACTAGTTACTGTCTATTTCTTGCCGCCGCCTAACCATTTGAGATGTAGTGACAAACCACCCTTTTATATCTTAAACACCGAAATTTCTGATTTCAATCCCTGCATATTTTCGCCCAGCAAGTCCGCGGTTTGATTCAGGTTCTCCACATGCTCCAAAAGCCGGCCTGCAATGTCCTTGACTTTCTCTGCGCTGTTAGCGGTTTCTTCTATAATATTTGAAATATTCTGCACTCCCTGTACGGTATCGCTGCGCTCGGCGTCCGCTTTCTCCATGCTGGTAACAATTTCCTGCAATCCCTCGGCAAGCGCGTTCATCTGCGTCCGCATATCGCCGAATACTTTGATAACCTGCTCTACCGACTCGCTCTGCAATGCAACCATCTCCTGCGCCTGGTCGGCATTTTTCACGCTGCTTTCCGTCTGCGCCATAATTGACGATACATTATTCTGAATCTCTCCTGCCGCTGCCGCCGAATCATCCGCCAGTTTACGGATTTCCTCCGCAACAACGGAAAATCCCCTTCCGGCTTCTCCCGCTCTTGCCGCTTCAATAGATGCGTTTAATGACAAGAGATTGGTCTGTTCGGAAATGGATGTAATCGTTTCCACAAAGGAATTTATGATTTCATACTCTTTCTTCAACGACTCGATACTGCTGCCGACTTCAGAGGTCATTTCCGTCGTTTTCTGCGCACGCTCACCTAACAGTCGAATGATTTCTATACCATGGTTAATCATAGTGCCGTTTTCTTCCACGAGCGCTTCTACTTTCTCTACTACCCTGCCGACTTCCTGTATCTCATTCGACAAGATATCCGTTCTCTCCACGCAGTCCACCGCATTTTCTGACTGTCTGACAACGCCTTCGTGAATCTCGTCGATTACCTGCGTAATATTCTGGGAACATTCATTAATAACAGTTGATACTTCTTCTACGCTCATAGCCGATTTTTCCAGCTCGTTCGTCGCGTTGCTTACTTTATTGACAAGCTTCTTCGTATTGGTAATCATATTGGTCGCCGAAGCCGCAAGCCCCTGGAACTCGTCGCGTCCTTTCGCCTGTACGGTAATTGTCAAATCGCCTTTTGCCACCTCGCCGAATTTCCTGGAGATGCTTCTCATATTGCCCTGAATGCCCGCTACGACGAAAACGCCGATTACCAAAGCGATAATACAAGCCAGTATAACAAGCGCGATTGTCAACGCCCTGATTTCCTGCGCCTGACTCGTCACGATACTCATAGGTACGAGCGCGCATAGGGTAATATCCTCCACATCCTCGCTTCTGCTGTAGAAGAACAGATATTTCTCCCCGTGAAACTTAATCTCCATGGAGCCTCTCATATTTTCCTCATTAATGCCGCTGTAAAAGTCCTGACCGAAAAACACCTGTTCTCCATCTGTCAGTATACTTTCTTCTCCCTCTTCAAGCTGTTGCGCAATAACTTCTCTGCCGTTTTCCGTAACGAATCCAATGATGCTTCCGTTCCCTAAATCAAGTCCTCCGATAAGTTTCTCAATCTCATCGCGTTTCACGTCGATAACAATACACCCGTTTTTGGATTTGGACAGGATTTCGTAAGAAATTATGTATTCATCATCCGTTTCTTCCACCGCCTCATCTATAATCGGATGGGTATCTATCCACATTTCAATCGAGCTTTTCCCCGTTGCAACCGTCTCCCTGTGTTCATTGTAAACTCCCGGAACTTTCTTGTTCGTCGCCGTTGTAATAATCGTCTGCCCTTGTCCGGGAATAACATATATATTGCCGATAAAAGAAATTGCCGACCGGAAAGATATCATATCCGAGCTGATAGCGCTTTTTATGTTCTTTTCATCCACCGGGGATTCCATCGTACCCGCCAGATATTTGCCGACGTCCGTGTCAAAGGCAAATTTCACGCCTTCCGCTTTGATAAAAGAAGCAAGCAGTTCCAGATTTTCCTTAGTCATGTCAATGGTCTGGAGCGTAGACTCCTGAAATTTCTCGCTCATGCCTTCCGCCGCTTTCTGATACGCCGAAACGCCTACGATTATCATAAAAATAATGGGAACCAGAAAACAGATTACGATTTTATTTCGGATTCCCAGAAGCATAAAGCCGGAGGACTTGCCCGTTTTTTCGGATTTTTCTGCCTTCGAGGGTTTTTCCGCCTTTTGGGGCTTTTCTTTTCTTTCTGTTTTCTGCTTTAAATTGATTTTTTTCATCCCAAGTCATCTCCAATTCTTTAAGCTGTAAATTCAGATATCTGCTTCCATGTGTCTGCTCTTTTGCTCATGAGTTTATTATACAATAATCTTTGTCGATTTAAAATAGATTTGTTCTTCATTTCTAAAATATTTTCTTTTATAATAGAATCAGAAAAAAGAAAGGCGGTACTTTTATGCTGACATTTGAAAAAACAACGCCGGAAGCGTCCGGCATCCCCGGCGGCTGCATCGTAAATATAATAGAGAGGTTAAAAAAACGCCAAATTCCGATGCACAGCCTGCTTCTTATGAGACATGACAAGCTGCTTTTTGAAGGATATTACGCTCCCTGTACGGCAGATACCCTGCACCGTATGTTCTCCATCAGCAAAAGCCTGACTTCTATTGCGATTGGTCTTCTTGCCGAAGAGGGGAAACTGTCTTTAGATGACCCTATCGTTAAGCATTTCCCGGAGAAGCTTCCTGAGAAAGTGCATCCCTGGATAGCCGCCATGACGATTCGGGATATGCTGATGATGCGTTCCTGCCATGCCTCCACGACATATAAACTCGACATGACGACGGACTGGGTAAAAAGTTATTTTACAACTCCGCCCACGCACCCCGCCGGAACGATTTTTCATTATGACACTTCCGCGCCGCACACGCTCTGCGCTCTAGTGGAAAAAATGACCGGTATGGATATGCTGGACTACCTGAAAAAAAAGCTTGCTCCGCTTGGATTGTCCGAACAATCCTACATGATTAAAGACCCTTTCGGCGTCTCTATGGGCGGCAGCGGTCTGGTTGCCTATCCTATAGATTTACTGAAATTCGGCTATTTCCTCTTACATAGGGGGAATGTCTGCGGAAAGCAGCTTATTCCGGCTTCCTATATTGACGAGGCGGTCTCCAGGCTAAGCGAAACCTGCGTGACCGCACCGCTTCCCAGCGAAGCGCAGGGCTACGGTATGCAGTTTTGGCGCGGTGAAATGAATAATTACGTATGTTATGGAATGGGCGGGCAGTTTATTATTGTTTTCCCCGATTACGACCTTATCTGTGTCACTACTGCGGACACACAGTCTATCGGTGGCGGCAACCAGCAGATTTACGATGCGCTCTATGAAGAACTTCTCCCCTATATTCAGGATAAACCTTTGCCGGAAAATCCGGAAACCGCAAAACTTTTATCCAAGACTCTTTCCACGCTTGCCATAGAGCCAGTTGCGGGCCAGGCGGCAGACGATACATCAGCAGACGGCGCGCCGGTGGACATCCGTAAAATAAACGGCAAAACTTTCCGCGTCCGTACCGAAAACGCCGGATTTGAAAGTTTCACCGTTCAATTTGACAATATGGATGCTGCGTCAAAGTGTGCTTCCCGCGGAAGCCTCTCCTTTGTGTATCAACATCAATCCTATACCGTTACTTTCGGCATGGGAAATATGCAGACCGGGTCTTTCCCCATCTATAACCTGCAATACGCGGCAAGCGGCGCATGGCTTTCAGACGGCACGCTTTATATCAAGGCGCACATCATCGACGCTTACGTCGGCTGCGTACAGTTCCAGCTTTCTTTCCGCGAAAACAATCTGACCGTTTTTATGCGCAAGAAAGAGGAAAGCCTCTTCCATGAGTTTGACGGGCATTGCTATTGCATATGCGACGAATTATAACACTTGTTGCTATACTGTATATGCGACGAATCATAACATTTGTTATTATACTGTGCAGTCATTCCAGAGATTCTGGATGTATTCTCTGGCGGTGACTGCATTATCGGGAACCGTATTTTCCAGCGTTGTGTGGACGTACGGTTTTTCTTTTTTGATAAAGCGGATAATCTCGCTGTAATCCATTTCTCCCGTGCCTGCGGCTACGGACGTCAGTCCGTTATCTTCCACCTTAAAGTCCTTGATATGCACTACGGCGATATCTTTTCCAAGCAGTTCCATCGCTTCTGCAAAAATTTCCTCCCGGTTCTGATAATTACTGATATCCAGCAGATTCACCGGGTCGAAGATAATCTGCAAATTCGGAGAGGCAATCTCATCTAACACCTGTCTTGCCCTTTTAGGATTACACACAATATGTTTAAATACCGGCTCAATCGCAAAAATAACACCCATTTTTTCTGCGTATTCCACTACGGGTCTAAGATTTTTAATGAAAATCTGCAGCGCCTCCTCGGAATGGTTCCGCTCCTCGTATTTGTACGCTTCATTCACCGCACCCGTTTCCGTGCCGACAACGCCCGCGCCTAATAAAGACGCAAAGCGGATATTCGCCAGATAGCGCGCCTGATTCTTTTTCAGGCTTTCCTCATTCGGATTCGCCAGATTCAAGTAACAGCCCAGCACCGCTACGTCTATTTCCGACTTTGCAAATAAATTCTTCAAATAGCAGGCAAAGCCCGGCGTCAGCGCGCTATCCGCCACCGAGTATTCAGAAATCACTTTGGAAAGCGCCAGATGTCCACATTTAAAGCCCTGTTGCTTCGCAATCTGCAGACGCTTTTCCAACGGCGCCTTTTCAATATCATGTAAACGTATTCCCAACTGCATTATCATATCCACCTTTCCTGATTATTTTACATACTTACGCTGCCTAAGCAAACCGCCTCGCATACGCTCTGCCCTACTTACGCTCTACCTTATCCACGCCCTGCAGTTCCAGTTCTTCGCCGACCACGCCCTCTATCGTTACGTTTTTCAATAACAACTGTTCTACATTGACGGCATGAAGCCCTTTTTTCGTACACGCCTCTACGCCGTTCGACATAATCGGCACATCCGCTTTTGCGTCTTCAGCAAAGGAGATAGTGCAGTTTCGCATCTCGATTTTTTCAATCTTCTGCTCCGGTAATCCCTCAAAAAACGCCGCGGCAACATGGCAGTTCCTGGCTTGGATATTTTCAAATAGAAAATGTTTCATCGCCGGCGTCCTCTCGTCCACCGGATATGGCTCTCTCGACTGCACATATTCCGTACGCCCGTCCGGGTCACAGAAGTAGAACGCATTTGCCGTAAACGGCGTCATAACATGATTCATCTCAATATCGCGGAAGATAATTTCATCCAGAATCGAATCTTCACCCCGTCCGCGTCTCGTCTTAATCCGCAGACCACG
The DNA here is from genome assembly GCA_023664605.1 of Clostridium sp. Taxonomy (GTDB): domain Bacteria; phylum Bacillota; class Clostridia; order Lachnospirales; family Lachnospiraceae; genus UBA3282. Next base: position 72,324 of record JAMPFF010000003.1, on the reverse strand, counting down.
GTCGGTATGAGAAAAACGGCATTTTTCCACCACCATGTTGCGCACGCCCGCGCCAATCTCGCTTCCGACAGTAACCGCACCGTGTCCGTCCTCCATCAGACAATGGCTGATATGCACGTCCTCGGACGGCGTCTTATGCTTTTTGCCCATATAGACCTTGCCCGATTTTACCGCGATACAGTCGTCTCCCAGTGAAAAATGAACGCCCGCTATTTCCACCTTGCGGCAGGACTCCGGGTCTAAGCCATCCGTATTCGGAGAGGTCTGCGGATTTTTCACTTTCAGTCCCGCAAACATCAATTCATTGCTGAAATACGGGTGGATAACCCATGCCGGACTGTTGCAGAAAGTCAATCCCTGCACCTGTATTCTCTCGCAATGGTTTAAAAATAACATTCGTGGTCTAAATGCGCCGTTCATCACTTTCGGATTATTCCACCAGTTATCCTTGGAGGCGCATCCGTTTATCACGCCCTCGCCATATAGTTTCACATCGGACACACCGATTCCACTGACAATTCCCGCAAACATCGGCAGAGGATTCCCCTCCCATGTTCCGAGATTATATTCTTCTTTTTCATCATAACTCTCAATCAGTCCCGGGAACTTTACGAAACGCTTCCTGTCGGTCTCGGCAAGCAGTTCCGCTCCCTTCGCAATTTCCAGATTGATTCCGCTCTTTAAAAAAATACTTGTTATTTTATATTTTCCTTTCGGCACTAACACCCGGCTCTTAGGCGGACACGCCATAATTGCCGCCTGTATAAAATTCGTATCATCCGATACGCCGTCTCCGGCGGCTCCCAGCTCTTTTACATTAATGGTGACAAATTCTTCATCCGTCTTAAAAGAAGCCTCTCCGATTTTCTCCCCCGCCTGATTTTTCACCGTAAGCGCATATTTTGTATCCGGCTCTAAATCATACAGGCTGGTGATAACCGTATTCGTTTCTTTTTGTTCTTCATCATTCAAAAACAGCTTGTAACGTTCCGCTGTTTCGTACTTTCCTCCATCGTCCAGTTCAAACGTCACGCTGCGCGCCGTTTTCATAATCAGTCGAATATCCATGCCCTCAATCACGCCTTTCTTTCTATAGCAAAAAGGCGGCAGCAAACCATGCCGCCGCCTTTCATTTATTTGCCCTGTACATTTCTCACGCTTTAGCCCGGCTGCTTTCCGATATATGCAAGAATACCGCCGTCTACATATACAACGTGTCCGTTGACAAAGTTAGATGCATCAGATGCAAGGAACACTGCCGTACCCTGAAGGTCTTCTGCATCTCCCCATCTTGCCGCAGGCGTCTTAGCGATGATAAACTGGTCGAACGGATGTCTGGACCCGTCAGGCTGTTTCTCACGAAGAGGCGCTGTCTGCGGTGTAGCGATGTAACCGGGTCCAATACCATTACACTGGATATTAAACTCACCATACTCAGATGCAATGTTCTTGGTAAGCATCTTCAAACCGCCCTTTGCCGCCGCATAAGCAGATACTGTCTCACGTCCAAGTTCACTCATCATAGAACAGATATTTATAATCTTGCCGTGTCCTTTTTTAATCATGGACGGAATAACTGCTTTTGATACGATAAACGGTGCGTTCAAGTCTACGTCGATAACCTGTCTGAACTCCGCCGCCGTCATATCACACATCGGAATACGCTTGATAATACCTGCATTATTTACAAGAATATCAATAACGCCTACTTCTTTTTCAACCTTTGCAACCAGCTCGTTTACCTGGTCTTCGTTTGTTACGTCGCAGACATAACCATGAGCGGCGATGCCTTTCTCTTTGTAAGCTGCAAGACCTTTGTCTACCAGCTCCTGCTTAATATCATTGAATACAATCGTTGCGCCTGCTTCTGCAAATGCTGTTGCAAGTGCAAATCCGATTCCGTAAGATGCGCCTGTTACAAGCGCTACCTTACCTTCCAATGAAAACTTGTCTAAAATTGCCATCTTTTTTTCCTCCTTTATTTTTGAATATAAGTGGCTTATTATAATGTAACACCCTGCTTAAAGATTGCCATGTCATGGAAGCCCGCTTCCTCACTGCATACTTTCTTTCCGGATGCTACTGCTACTACATAGTCAAACAACTCTTTTGCCGTTTCGTCAATATCTTTATCTTCTACCAATACTCCGGCATTGAAGTCTATCCAGTTCTTCTTTTTCCCTGCAAGAGCGCTGTTACTGGAAATCTTAACAGTCGGAACCGGCGACGCAAACGGTGTTCCGCGTCCTGTTGTAAACAAAACGATATGCGCTCCGCTTGCTGCAAGCGCGGTTGACGCTACCAAATCATTCCCCGGTGCGCTCAGCAGATTCAGCCCCGCTTTCTCCACACGCTGTCCATAGGCAAGTACGCCTTTTACCGGTGCGCTTCCGGACTTCTGCGTACATCCAAGGGATTTATCCTCAAGCGTGGAAATACCGCCTTTTTTATTGCCCGGCGACGGATTCTCGTAAATCGTCTGGTTATTATCCTTGAAATACTGTTTGAAATCATTAATTAACTTTACAGTTTCCTCAAACACTTCCCGATTCTCGCATCTGTTCATCAAAATCGTTTCGGCGCCGAACATCTCCGGCACTTCCGTCAGAATCGTCGTTCCCTTTTTGCTTATCAGCAAATCGGAGAACTTTCCAACCAGCGGATTCGCCGTGATGCCGGAAAATCCGTCGCTGCCGCCGCACTTCATGCCAATGATAAGCTTGGAAACGCTTATTGGCTCCCGTTTAAACGAAGCGGCATAGGAAATTAATTCATCCAACAGTTTCCCGCCGGTCTCCATTTCATCTTCCGTCTCCTGACAAACGAGAAACTTCACTCTGTCGGGATTCACCTCGCCAATATACGGTTTCAATACGTCGATATTGCTGTTTTCACACCCTAAGCCGAGTACCAGCACGCCGCCCGCGTTCGGATGGTTGATTAAATCCGCGAGAATCGTTCTTGTATGCTCCTGGTCGTCGCCCATCTGGGAACAGCCGTAAGGATGCGGAAAAGCGATAACTTCCTCTACCGTGCCTTTTAACCGCGCATTGGCGGATTTGGCAAGCGCCGTGGCAATATTATTCACACAGCCTACCGTCGGCACAACCCATACCTCGTTGCGCACGCCCACCTTGCCGTCCGGACGGTTATATCCCATGAAAGTCTCGTCCGGCGTGGATTTTTCCTGTATCTCCACCGGCTCATAACTGTATTCCAACAAATCTCCTAATGCCGTCTTGACATTATGCGTATGTATCCACTGTCCTGCCGCTATGTTTTCCTTGGCGTTTCCGATACGGCATCCGTATTTGGTGACGTCCCCGTCCTGCGCAATGTCGCAAAGCGCCATCTTATGCCCCGCGGGAATGGTTTCTTTCGCCGTTACCTGTAAATCCCCGACCGTTACCGTATCGCCCGCCGCAATTTCCTTAATCGCGACGATTACGTTATCATTTTCGTGAATTTTAATATAATCTTTCATGTTACCCCCATCACATAAAGACTTTTTCCATTGTCTTACGCATTCCCATTGCACGAATGTCTGTCAAATAGGAAACGATTGCATCCTCTACCCCTGCAAGCGCGCTTAAATCCTGACCCCAGAAGTCTGTATTGGCAAGTACCGCATGTGCGAACTCTTTCGGCTCCTTGCTGCTGTTTGCCGCGAAGAACTCCAGCACTGCCGCGTCGTCCATAATGTTATATTCCTGACCGTCACGGTGTCCGATTAACGCCTTGTCTCTGATTTCCGTTCCGGTATAGAACGCCATCAAAGCTGCAAGCGAGAATGTTAAATGTGTCGGTATCTTTCCTTCTTTTTCTATGTATCCGAGGAAGCTCGGCATACATCTTGCCCTCCACTTGGAAACGGAGTTTAAGGAGATAGATAAATGCGCGTGTTTTACATACGGATTGTTAAATCTTGTCAGCACCGCGTCCGCAAATTCATCCAGTTCTTTCTTCGGCAGCGTCAAGGTCGGAATTACCTCGTCAAAAATTGTCGCTTTAATGAAATCCAAAATGAGTTTATCATTCATGGATTCCAATACGATATCGTTTCCGCACAGATAAGATGCAAGTACGAAAGATGTATGCGCGCCGTTTAAAATACGAACCTTTCTCTGTTTATACGGTTTCTGGTTATCCGTAAAGATAACGGGAAGCCCAGCTTTCGGCAGCGGAAACTCGTCGCTGATATCTTTCGCGCTTTCGATAACCCAGAGCGCAAACGGTTCGCCCGTAACAATCAGGTTATCCTGATAGCCAAATTCCCTACAAAGTTCTTCCGCTTCATCCCGCGGATATCCTGTAACGATTCTGTCAACCAGCGTGGAAGTAAAGACGCAGGCATCGTTTATCCATGCCGTAAAGTCGTCGCCCAGATTCCACAGTTTCGCAAATTTCAATACGCATTCTTTCAGGTGAATGCCGTTATCGTCAATCAATTCCACCGGCAGCATTACCAAACCTTTGTCCTGTGCGCCGTTAAAATGTTTAAATCTTTCATATAAAAATTTCGTCAGTTTGCCGGGATAGGTTTTCGGCGGATTCATTTCAAACTTATCCGTATCGTCATAAACAATACCCGCTTCCGTTGTGTTGGAAACGATGAAACGCAGCGTGTCGAGTTTCGCAAAATCAGCGTATTTCTCGTATTCCCCATAGGCATCCACTACATCAGTAACACTTGTTACGATACGATTGATTTTTCTCGGCTCACCGTCTGAAATGCCTCTTAACTGCACCGTATACTGACATTCCTGGTCATGGAACCGCTCTAATGTTCCAAACTCAATCGGTTTCACCAAAACGATATCGCCGTTAAACTCGCCCTTCTCATTTGCGATATCAATCATATAATCAACAAATGCGCGTAAGAAGTTGCCCTCCCCGAATTGCAGCACCTTTACCGGTCTTTCCACTTTTCCTGTTTTCTGTTTGCTCAAAAGTTCCATTAGCTGAAAAATCTCCTTTCTCTACACCCATTTTTCATAACCCGTTCCACATACCCTGCGTCTTTCGTACATTTTTTATAATGTAAGCAGTTTCATGTTACTATTTTTTCACATTTTTCCCAATTAGTCAATATATAAATTGAAATAATTTTAATATTTTTTTACAATTTCACAAGTGTTTTTCATGGATTTTATATTGCTTTCTAATTCCGTATCATATATAATAGAATACGATAATCTGGATTGGAATGTAAGCGTTTACATTTCCTGAAATGGCAAGTTTAGTCAAAGAAAGGCATGGTTATTCAAATGGCTCTGACGATTTATGATATTTCCCAAAAAGCCGGCGTATCAACCGCAACGGTTTCCCGCGTTTTAAACGGCAGCGGCAACGTCAGTCCATCTACACAAAAGAAAGTGATGGCTGTTATTGAAAAATATGACTATATCCCGAACGCATTCGCACGGGGCATGGGTCTGCGCTCCTTGCAGACCGTCGGTATTTTATGCGCCGACTCCTCCGATTTATTTGCAGCCAAAGCTATCTACCTGTTAGAACAGGAACTTCAGGCGAACGGATATGAAGCGCTTCTATGCTGTACCGGATATAATCTTGGCGTCAAGAAAAATTATCTGAATCTTATTTTGTCTAAGAAAGTAGACAGCATCATTCTGGTGGGTTCCAACTTTATCGCGCCCAGCCAGTTAGAAAACGAATACATTGCTGAGGCGGCGGCGCAGGTTCCCATTATGCTTCTTAACGCCTCCTATAACCATCCCAATGTATACAGCATCCTCTGCGACGATTACAATGCAATGTATGAGACAACCTCTTCCATGATAGATTCCGGCATTTCGGATATCTTATATTTATATAACTCCGAATCCTACAGCGGCATGAAAAAACTGAAAGGTTTTCAGGATGCCTGGAAAGAAGGGATTCCCCGCGACTTTTCAAATAACATATGTCATTATACCGGAAAACCCGATTCCATAGAAGATATCGCTGACTTTGTAGCAAAAACCGCGGCAAAAGGCGTTCCCATCCACGGCATCATCGCCGCGGACGACTGTCTTGCCATCGGCGCCATGAAATATGCACAGCGCCAAGGGCTTGCGATTCCGGATGATATTTCCGTTATCGGCTACAACAACTCCGTGCTGACCGGCTGCTGCAGCCCGGAGCTGACCTCTGTGGACAACTGTCTGGAGATGCAGACGCACCAGCTTGTGCAGACACTTCTTCACGTTATCGCCGGCGAGGAGGTTCCGAATAAAGTTATTTTCTCCGGCAAACTCGTGAAACGCAGTACCACACGTTTTTGAAAATGAGAATATATATTGAGAATGAAAATATATAACTATATAAATAATCAAGAAAGGGGTACACTCATGAAACAATTTATGGACAAAAACTTTTTACTATCCAACGACACTGCGCAGAAATTGTATTTCAACTACGCGGCAGATACTCCGGTTCTGGACTATCATTGTCATATCAACCCGCAGGAAATCTGTGAGGACCGCCAGTTTGAAAATATTACGCAGGTATGGCTGGGCGGCGACCATTACAAATGGCGCTTTATGCGTTCCTGCGGCGTGGACGAGTATTACATAACGGGAGGCGCGCCTGATAAGGAAAAATTCTTAAAATGGGCGGAATGCCTTGGAAAAGCAATCGGCAATCCGTTATTTCACTGGTCACATTTAGAATTGCAGAAGTATTTCGGTTATCACGGCGTATTAAATAAGAAAACAGCCGAAGAGGTATGGAACATCTGCAATAAAAAGCTTGCCGAGCCGTCCATGTCCGTCCGTAATCTGATTAAGCAGTCTAACGTTACTTTAATCTGTACAACGGACGACCCCGTGGATTCTCTGGAATGGCACAAAAAACTTGCCGCGGACGATTCCTTTGACGTACAGGTTCTTCCTGCATGGCGCCCGGACAAGGCAATGAATATTGAAAAGCCTACTTATAAAGAATATTTGGATACATTGTCCAAGGTATCAGGCGTGGCAATCAATACGGTTGCCGATTTACAAAAAGCGTTATCCGTACGTATGGATTTCTTTGCTTCCATGGGCTGCTCCGTTTCCGACCATGCGCTGGAATATGTGATGTATGCTCCCGCTTCCGAAAGTGAAATTGAGGCGATTTTCGCAAAACGGCTTTCCGGCAGCGATGTTACGCGTGAAGAGGAATTGAAATTCAAGACCGCTTTCATGCTCTTTGTCGGCAGGGAATATGCAAAGCGCAACTGGGTAATGCAGCTTCACTACGGATGCAAACGCGATAACAATACGTTGATGTTTGACAAACTCGGTCCCGATACCGGATATGACTGCATCAATAATTATGCTCCGTCCTCCGAAATGGCGGATTACTTAAACGCTTTGATTCGGACAGACGAACTTCCCAAGACGATTATCTACAGCTTGAACCCTAACGACAATCAGGCAATCGGAACCATTCTCGGATGCTTCCAGGATTCCACCGCGGTTGCGAAAATCCAGCAGGGTTCCGCATGGTGGTTCAACGACCATAAGACCGGTATGCAGGATCAGATGATTTCTCTTGCCAACCTTGGAAACCTTTCAGGATTTGTCGGTATGCTGACAGACTCCCGCAGTTTCCTTTCCTATACGAGACATGATTATTTCCGCAGAATCCTCTGTAATCTGCTCGGCACATGGGTGGAAAACGGGGAATATCCTGACGACGACGATACGCTTGCTGAAATCGTCAAGGGAATCTGCTACAATAACGCAGTCAAATATTTTGGTTTTGATTTAAAACCGCAGGCGTAAGCTTTGAATGATAACGTATGTTATTAAAAGTAATATACTATTACAATATTATAACGAATTACATTTATAAAGAAAGGATGATAACAAAATGGAATTAAGAACCGCTGCATCACCGAAAGACGTCAAATACTACACCACAGAGCGTTTGAGAGAGGAATTTCTCATCGACGATTTATTCAAACCGGATGAGATTAAGCTGGTATACAGCCACATCGACCGTATTATTACGGGTTCCGCCGTACCGGTAAAACCGTTACAGCTTACCGCGGGAGACGAGCTTCGCGCACAGTATTTCTGCGAAAGACGCGAGCTGGGCGTTATCAATATCGGCAATCCCGGTAAAATCACAATCGACGGCAAGGTATATGAGGTAGGGCATAAAGAAGGTATGTACATCGGAATGGGTTCCAAAGAGATTATCTTCGAGAGCGTAAATCCGTCCGCTCCCGCTAAGTTCTATTTAAACAGCGCACCGGCGCATAGAACGTGTCCTACCGTTTTAATCAAACCGGAGGGAGAAGCCGCTGAGGGCGTTGTCATCGTAAAAGATTCCAATAAAGTTGAACTGGGTTCTGCGGAATCTTCCAATCACAGAACTATCTGCAAGTACATTCTGCCGGGTCAGGTAGAAAGCTGTCAGTTAGAGATGGGTATGACGAAACTCGAGCCGGGCAGTGTATGGAATTCTATGCCATGCCATACACATGACAGACGTATGGAGGTATATCTGTATTTCGATATGCCGGAAGATGCAATTCTTATGCACTACATGGGAGAACCTACGGAAACCCGCCATATTGTCATGAGAAATGAGCAGGCTGTCATCTCCCCGAGCTGGTCTATCCACTGTGGCTGCGGTACACAGGCTTATACTTTTATCTGGGGTATGGTAGGAGAAAATCAGGATTTCGACGATATGGACAACTGCGCTATGAAGGATTTGCTCTAAATCAAAAAATAAAATAAGGAGTGTTATTGAAAAATGAAAATTGCATTAATCAACGAAAACAGCCAGGCTGCTAAAAATGAAATGGTCTGCAATACCTTAAAGTCAGTCGTAGAACCGATGGGACACGAAGTATTCAATTACGGTATGTATTCCGCAGAGGATGAACACCAGCTCACTTATGTGCAGAATGGTATTCTTGCCGCTGTATTGTTGAACTCAAAAGCGGCCGATTATGTTATCACAGGCTGCGGAACCGGTGAGGGCGCGATGCTTGCCTGCAACTCTTTCCCGCAGGTATTGTGCGGACATATTGAGTCTCCGCTGGACGCTTATCTGTTCTCACAGGTAAACGACGGAAACTGTATCGCTCTTCCTTTCGCGGAAAACTTCGGCTGGGGCGGCGAGTTAAACCTTACTTATATCTTTGAGAAATTATTCTGCGCACCGGGCGGCGGCGGATATCCGAAAGAGAGAGTCGTACCGGAGCAGCGCAACAAGAAGATTCTGGACGAGGTAAAGAAAGTAACGCATAACGACATGGTTTCCATTCTTGCAAACTTAGACCAGGAACTTGTAAAAGGCGCATTAAGCGGCGAGCATTTCTCCGAGTATTTCTTTGCGAACTGCCAGGATAATGCGATTGCGGATGCAGTGAAGAAAGTTTTGGGATAGAAAATATTCTACAAATTTAAAAAGGAGTTGCTGACCGCAACTCCTTTTTATTTATTTCTTATGCCCCTGCATTCTTACGCGCTTCTTTGCAAAGCTGTGTAATCTTATCGAAGTTTCCTGCGGAAATATCAGCTTTCTTACATACCCAGCTTCCGCCTACTGCAAAAATTGCCGGATTCGCAACAAATTCTGCTATATTTTCCGTGTTGACGCCGCCGGTAGGGATAAACTGCATATCCGTGAACGGAGCCGCAAGGTTTGTGATAGCTTTCAAGCCGCCGTATACGTTAGCCGGGAAGAATTTAACCACCCGAAGTCCAAGTTTGCGAGCCGCCATAATCTCTGTCGGCGTAACGCAGCCCGGCGCTACATCAATTTTCTGCTCAATACACCATTTCACGGTCTCTTCATCAAATCCCGGTGATACGATGAATTTTGCGCCAGCCTCAACCGCCTGTTTTGCCTGCTCCAGATTTAATACCGTACCAACGCCGACTATCATGTCCGGACATTCTTTTGCCACGTTGCGGATGCTGTCAAGCGCAGCCGCGGTACGAAGCGTAATCTCCATAACGTTAATACCGCCCGCCAGTAATGCTTTCGCTGTCGGAACTGCATCTTTTGCGTCCTCGATAACCACTACCGGTACGATAATAGAACTTTTCATGCTGTCTGTTATACTGCTCATATTAATAACCTGTTCCTTTCCTGATAATACTTATTCTCAACACGCAACAAATCTATGATTTTTACCTTTGTACGCGTGCGCCCGCGCCGCCCATAATAGCTTCTACTTCTTTTTTGCTTGCCATGGTCGTATCGCCGGGCGTCGTCATTGCCAGTGCGCCGTGCGCTGCACCGTAGTTGACAGCCAGTTCCGCATCTTCTGTTGTCATCAAACCATAAATAAGTCCGGATGCAAAAGAATCGCCGCCGCCGACACGGTCCATAATTTCCAATCCGTTATAATCTTTTGCCTTATAAATCTCACCGTCCGCCCAGCAGATTGCGCTCCAGTCGTTTACGGTAGCTGTTTTTACCTGACGAAGCGTTGTCGCAACCGCCTTGAAGTTCGGATATGTCTTTGCCGCTTCGTTAATCATCTTCTTATAGCCGTCCAGATTCAGCGTCTTTAAGTTCTCGTCATTTCCTTCGATTTCAAAGCCGAGACATGCCGTGAAGTCCTCCTCGTTACCAATCATAACGTCTACATACTTCGCAATTTCCTTATTAACTTCCTGTGCCTTTGCCTGTCCGCCGATTGCGCTCCACATGGAAGGACGGTAGTTTAAGTCGTATGATACAACCGTACCGTATTTTTTCGCCGTCTTAATCGCCGCTAATACCGTTTCGCAGGACTGCTCGGACAAAGCCGCATAGATTCCACCCGTATGCAGCCAGCGTGCGCCTAATTCGCCGAATATGTAATCAAAATCAAAGTCCTCCGGCGTCGCTTTGGAAATAGCCGTGTTCGCACGGTCGGAGCATCCCACCGCACCACGGATGCCGAAGCCGCGTTCCGTAAAGTTCAGACCGTTACGGCAGATACGTCCGATACCGTCTGTTTTCATCCATTTAATCAAAGAAGTGTCCACACCGCCCTGATTAATAAAGTCCTCCATCAGCATACCCACTTCGTTGTCAGCGAATGCGGTAATAACCGCCGTATTCATCTTAAAGCATTTGCGTAAGCCACGGATAACATTATATTCTCCGCCGCCTTCCCATGCCTTAAAAGACCTTGCCGTACGGATTCTTCCCTCGCCCGGGTCCAGTCTCAGCATAACTTCCCCCAAAGATACCGCGTCAAATTTGCATTCACTCTCTTTTTTCAAGTTCAAATTCATGTAAAAATACCCTCCTGTTCTCCGCATCTGTCTATGCTATTTTTATCATAACAGCAAATTTTTAGACTGCTTATATCTATTATAAGTTGGATTGGCAATATTCACAATCACTTTTTCAGTTTTCGCCAGAAAACTTTTTTCAGCAAAACTTTTTATATATTTTCAATTTGTTCATAAAACTTTTTCACATATAAAGTAGCCGCGTCCCAATCGTCCGCCTCTGCCATCTCTTTCGGAATCAGATTACTGCCAATTCCCGCACCGATATATCCGGCTTTGATAAACGCCGCGATATTTTCTAATTTTACGCCGCCTACCGCGACATACTCCGTTCCGTCGAAAGGTCCCTGTAAACTCTTTATATAAGACATCGGCATATCTCCGGCAGGAAAAAGCTTCATGACGGAATATCCGTAATCTAAGCAAATCCCTACATCCGTCGGTGTAAACACGCCCGGCAGAAGCGAAATATCCCGTTCCTTACAGTATTGCAGCGTAACCTCGGCTGTATTAGGCGTCAAAAAAAACTGCGCTCCGGCTTCCTCTGCGATTTTGCAGCGTTCCGCATTAATCACGGTACCGGCTCCCACATAGGCGTCATCGCCAAATTCTTTCCGCAGCATTGCTATCTGTTTTGCGCCTTCTTCGGTATTCATTGCCACTTCAAACATCTTAACGCCGCCCCGATAAGCCGCCTCTGCATAAAAAACCGCCTTCTGTGTCGGCACATTACGCATAATGGCGCAAATCCGATTATTCTGCAGTATTTTTTTTATTCCCGTTTCCGCCATAATTCCAACCATGCCTTTCTTTTGATGCTGCAGCTTTCCTTTGATTCCGCGCCCTTTTATCTAACGGTATATCTGCGTATCCACAGCTTTCCCGTCCATACTGTCCAGGATATTTCTCATACTTTCAGCAGTCGGATATCCCTCAATATCTCCGTAGCTCTCCGTTGCCAAAGCGCCCGCAACCGCCGCCATTTTGCCCGCCTCTTTCACGGAACGCTTTTCTAACAGCGCGCATAAAAAGCCCGCATTAAAAGCATCTCCCGCCCCAATCGGGTCTATCGGCTTACAGGGATAGGGCAAAATATCATATCCCTGTTCCCTGTCCGCAACATAGGCTCCGTTAGCGCCATCTTTTATGGCAAGATACTCGGCGCAGTCCTGCGCAAAAAACGCCTCCGCAATACGCTCTTTCTCCGTTGTATGATAGAGCGCCTCCGCTTCTTCCAGCCCAAGCATAAGTATTGCGGTTTTGTCCATTATTTTACGCAGCAAACCTGTATAGTCTTTATCTTTCCACAGCTTGCGCCGGATGTTGGGATCGAAGCTTAATTTTAAGCCCGCTTCGCTCCCCATACAAACCGCTTGCTCCGTTACTTTTTCACAGTCCGGCGATAATACCGGCGTAATACCGGTTAAATGCAGTATTTTTCCTCCCGTGAACATCTCCGGCTGCAAATCTTTTGGCTGCATAAAACTCGCTGCAGAATTTTCCCGATAGTAAAACACGCTTGTTTCTTTTCCCTGTAGAACCTGTTTAAACATTACTCCGGTACGATGCTTCTCATCAAAACATACATAACGGGTATCCACGCCCTCTGCACGAATGCTGTTATTTACAAAATATCCAAATTCATCTTTTCCAAGCCTGCTGACCCAGGACGCACTATGCCCCAGCTTACATACGCCGATGGCAAGATTGCTTTCCGCGCCTGCAATCCGCAGTTCATAGTCTTTGATATAATGCAGATATCCCGTGCTTTTTGGCGTAAACGCCGCCATTGTTTCTCCGATGGTTATAATTTCCGACATATTAACCTCTATTTTTTATTTTTCTTTCTTCAGAACTTTCATACCTGCCTGTTTAATCTTACCGCCAAACAAGGAGACAACAATCAAAATAATGAAGAACCAGCAGATTACCGTGTTAAAGAATACATCCGGGCTTCCGCCTGATTTTAACAATGCGGTACGGAAATTCTTTTCAGCCATCGGTCCAAGAATCAAACCAAGGATTGCCGGAGAAGTAGGAATTTTTACTTTTCCAAGGAAATATCCGACAATACCTGCGAATAACATAATGCCTACATCAAAAAGGTTATTACGCATCGCATAGCTGCCGATAACGCAAAGTGCAAAGATAATCGGTACCAGAATAGTCTTCGGTACACTCAATACCTTGGTAAACAGCCTGATACAGCTAAAACCGAGCAGCACCATAATGGTATTTGCCACGAACATACCTAAGAAAATCGTATAAACAAGTACTTTATTGTTCTCAAAAAGCATGGGTCCGGGCGTAAGTCCCTGAATCGTCAGCGCACCAATCATAATGGCCGCTACCGCATCACCGGGAACACCCAGCGTCAACATTGGAATCAATGCGCCGCCGGTTACGCCATTGTTACCGCCCTCGGAAGCAGCTACCGCATCCGGAGCGCCCTTTCCAAATTCTTCCGGATGTTTGGAAAATCCTCTCGCCGCATTATAGCCTACGAAAGAACCGATATCCGCGCCCGCACCGGGTACAATACCGATAAAGGTTCCAATCAGTCCCGTAATAGGAGAAGTTCTTAAAATAGTTTTCAAATCTTCTTTGGTTGGCAAAAGCCGCGTTACTTTCGTATCTACTTCGTCTTTTGAGAAAATGTCCTCGATAGATTCAAACGCCTGACTCATAGCGAACAGACCAATCATAACAGCGATATACTGTACGCCTGATAAGAGATTGATATTATTAGAGAAACGGATATAGCTCGTAACGCTGTCAATACCAATCGTTGCCGTTAAAATACCAAGGAATCCGCAAATCATACCCTTTTCCATCTCTTTACCGGAAACGTTGGAAATGATGCACAGACCAAATAACGCAAGCAGGAAAAATTCAGCGGAACTGAATTTCAAAGCAAGTTTTGCAAGCTGCGGGCTAATCAGCCATAAACACAGACAGCTTACAACGCCGCCTACATAACTTCCCAACGTTGCAATGCCAAGCGCACGCCCCGCTTCGCCTCTCTTGGAAAATTGATAACCGTCAATCGCTGTAGCCGCAGAAGCCGGCGTACCCGGTGTATGCAGTAAAATAGCAGAAATGGAACCGCCGTAAATGGCTCCAACATAAATACCCAGCAGCATCAGAATTCCTGATGTTGCATCCATACCAAATGTAAGCGGGAGCAAAAGTGCAACACCCATTGTTGCGGTCAGTCCCGGTAAAGCCCCGATACAGATACCGGCAGCAACACCGGCAATCATATATAAAAGAACAATGGGGTTAAAAGCTGATTGTATTACTTCTAATAACATAGTGCGCCACCTCCTAAATATAGAATAGTCCAAAGTTTACAGGTACATTCAGTAAGAATCTGAATACTGAATAAATAGCCATTGTACAGACTATCGAAATTATCATCGTAATCAGTGGATTTTTCTTTGAAAACCACTGCATGAAAACAAAAAGCATAACCGCTGTGGAGATAATAAACCCAAGAACTCCTAACAACGCCACATAAGCAATCAGAATGCCCATAGAGATATAAACCCTTTTCGTTCCATCCGTCCACATATTAATGGAAGTATCTTCCTCCGGTTTCATTCTGATGGATTTAATCAAAAGTATAACCGCCGCGATAAGCATCAGAATCGCTACCGCCATAGGCCACAAACCCGGTCCCGGCACGCCCGTACCGTACGCTTCCGCCGTTGGATAGCCTGCGCATACGATAATTACATAAATACTCAGGGCAATAACAAGAATGGAAGTAATAATATTTCCTTTTTTCATTCTCTTTCCTCCAATCAATTCTTTAAACAAAATCAGCGAAGAAGCAAACTGAAGCTTCCTCGCTGATTCCACAAACCGTTTAGCTCGTAACTACATATCATGTTGTTGAACTTATTATTTCTTATCCTGTAACGCTTACTGCACTTTCAATCCAAGATTCTCAACAAGACCTGTGTAAATATCCAAATCCTTTTTGATACGTTCTTCAAATGTCTTGCCGTCCATGATTTCAATTACGTTATTGGAGTTAGCCATAAACTCTTTAAACTCAGTAGAATTTGCCGCATCGGAGAAGATTTGGTACAATGCGTCTACTACTTCGTCCGATGTGTCAGCAGGAACGCCGATACCTCTCCATGTACCAAGCACTGCGTCATAGCCGCACTCTTTACAAGTCGGTACATCCGGAATAGATTCCAGTCTGTTGTCGCTCATAACTGCCAATACTTTTAAATCTCCGCTCTCTACATAGCTTGCAACTTCCGCATAAGAAACGGCTACCGCATCAATATGTCCGCCTAACAAGTCAGTAATCGCACCTGCTGCGCCGTCATATGCAACGTGTTTGAAGTCTGTGCCTGCTGTTTCAGCAAGACCTGCTGCTGCAAGATGCCAGATTGCGCCGTTACCAGAATTACCCATCTGTAACTCATTACTCTTGCTGTACGCAATCAAATCTTCCAATGTTTCAAAGCGGCTGTCATCTGCTTTTACCGTAATTGCAGAACATGCGCTGTTGACCATCATAATCGGCTTAAACATGGAATATGTAAGACCTGCGTTAGTTCCCATAGCTTCCAGCGTTGTAAGCTCAACCGTAATCATGGTAATGGTTGTTCCATCTGCCTTTGCCGTCGCGCCTGCCAGCATACCTGTTGCACCGCCCGCACCTGAACGGTTCTCTACGGTAATGTTCTTGAAAGAACCTTTCGCCGCATCCGCCCATGCTCTCATAACCGTATCCGTACCGCCGCCCGCATCGTAAGGCACGATACATGTAACAGACTGATTAGAGAAATCTGTGGATGAGCCGCCTGCGCCTGCACTTCCACATCCTGCCAGTATAGCCGCTGTAGTAACCGCCGCTACCAATGTTGATAATACTCTTTTTGCCTTCATTCTTTTTCCTCCTAAATTATGTTAGGAAAGTTCCCTTTCCCCCCTCACTGATATTAAAAAACGTCAGTGTATGCGTTACAGACTGTAAATCTCCATAACGCAAAATTTGCTTCTAATTATACTAAATTTGCCGATTAAGTCAAGCATCTTTCCCGTTGTATATATAACATTCTCTTTTTTCGCCGAATTTCAAGCTGTGTTTTTGTGCAATTTCCATAAGGCTTCTCCCACGGCAGCCTACAGCTTTTTATTTTGCATTTTCGTTCTCCGCAATCTGTCTTACATATACATTCAATGCTATAATCAGCGCCAAATCAATCAGCACCACTACTACAATAGAACTCATACCGTAAACAATACCAGCGCTTTGTGCAATTCTTCCAATAATCATCGGCATTAAAACAGACCCCAGACTCGCCGTTGTCAAAATAAAACTCCACGCCACAGAATATTTTTGAATCAATCTGCCGCAAAACGATACGGTCGTCGGATAGATTCCTGCCATACTATAACCAAACCCCATAATGCCAATAATGATTGGCGCCGTATTTTTACTAAACAGCAGCAGGAAAAAGAATCCCGCAAAACCAATACCCATAAAAAGCAGCATCTTTTCTTTTTTTACCCTTTCTGACATACCTGCAGCAGTAAGACGCCCCGCCAGCATCATAATCCAGAGTACGCTAGCCATAAGCTGTGACAGAGAATTACTCAAAAGCCCCGTATCGACAAAATAGGTAATCAGCCATCCAATAACGCCCTGTTCTACGCACAAATAGAAAAACATTGTCAATGTACAGAGATAAAATAATGGCTCTTTCAAAAAACCAAAGCTGCTGTCTGCGCTTTCCCGTTCTTTCTTCCTGTCTGCATCTGCGGAAACCGGAATCATGAAATAAAGAAGCCAGCTTAAAATACCCATAACAATCATAAAATAGGCGGCATATATCCATTTCCCGGAATCGGTACGCGTTAAAACCGTTAAGAAAATAGGAAAAGAAAACGCCCCTATCGAAAACATCGCATGCAGCCCGTTCAAAAATCCCGCTTTTCCCGGCGCCAGACTATTAACGGTATAATTTCCAAAATTACTGGATGCACCCCGCGAAAGTCCGGTCATGAAAAAAGCAAGCGCTAATGTAAAATTACTATTTCCATAAATAATCAGGACATACGCAAGCGCATAACACGCATTAAATAATAAAATGCTCCTTTTTCTGCCTATCCATACCGACAAAGTTCCCGACGCAAAACTGGAAATTAAATTTCCCACGGAATGCAGGCTGACAATCATGCCGGCAAAAGCATAATTCAACCCTTTTGATTCCCGAATAAACGGCAGAAGAGAACCGATAGACAATGCCAGCACACCGTTCAGCATAAATGCCAGATAGGTAAACAACAGTTGTTTTCTTTCCTCTGCCGTTTTAAACCAATTCATACTGTCTGTTTTCCTTTACTTCTGTAACAAGTGCAGCGCAAAGCCCGATACTTCCTCTTTTAAGTATACAGCGCGAAGCACGCCCTCTTTACGGCTTGCTGTCTCCATATCCACCTCAATGCCAAGCGCTTCCAAATAAGCGATGGAACGCTCAATATTATTAGTTCCGATGGCGATATGTCCTTTTGCCCCCAAATACGGAGTCTTCATAGCCTCTATGTAGGTTCCCGCGAAAATGGAGCTGTTACCCGGCTTTTTCGTAAAACCGAAAACCTTATCAAACATATCCGTCGTCTTATTCGCTTCCGCTTCATTCTCACAGTTGATGCCGACATGCCTTAACTCAAAACCATGTACCGTCATAACCGCTTCTTTCGTCAGTTCCGTAATCTTGTCAAACTCTTTATTCTTTACTAAATCGCTGCTTACCATCCAGCTTCCGCCGCAGGCGATAATTCTCGGGAAAGCAAGATACTCATTGATATTTTTTGCATTAATTCCGCCTGTCGGCATGAATTTCAAATTCACATAAGGCGCAGCCATAGCCTTGATTGCCTTTAAACCGCCGGATGCTTCCGCCGGGAAAAACTTAACCACTTCCAATCCCAGTTCCAAAGCTTTTTCCATATCTGACGGGCAGCTGCATCCCGGAGCTACCGGCACGCCCTTTTTAATACAATACTCTACTACCGTTGCATTAAGACCGGGACTTACGATAAATTCCGCGCCCGCATTGACCGCGCGGTCTACTTGTTCTGTCGTCAGTACGGTTCCTGCGCCGACTAACATTTTCGGAAACTTCTGTTTCATAATGCGGATGGATTCTTCCGCCGCCTCTGTACGGAAAGTTACCTCCGCCACCGGAAGCCCGCCCTCGCAAAGCGCTTTTGCAAGCGGTTCAGCCTCTTCCACATTGTTTAAAACCACTACCGGAACAATCCCCAGTTTTTGAATTTTTGTTAATACCTCATTCATGATTCCTTCTCCTTCCTATTGATAAAGCTGTTTGGCATTGCGCAATCATCTGATGAAGTTTGCGTCGCCTAAACTATCAAACTATATTTATTATAAGTGGAATCGGGGATATTCTCAATCTTTTTTTATATTATACAAAAGGACTATGACAAAGGAACTATAATACGCTATGAAATCAATGAGTTTGATTAGGGATAAAATAGAAAATGAGGTCAAAGCGAAATAGTTGCAAATTGAGATATGGGAAATCCGCCTACATGAAATATGCGCACTTTTCCCGATAAACTTCCTGCTCTTCTATAAAAAGTTCCACTAGCTTTGTAAGAGTTTGATTCTCCCTATATTCTTTCAACGCCTCCAAATATCTATCTCTATTGATATCCTCAATCACTATTGGCACAATTTCATTTTTTAGACACTCTCTAAAAAGAATTAATCTGCCGGTTCTGCCGTTACCATCTTGAAAAGGATGAATACTCTCATATCTTGCATGAAATTCCGCCAACGTCGAAATCTCAATCCGACAGGTATCATACCACTTCATAAGCCCGTTCATTTCAGATTCAACATCTTCCGGTTTTACTGTCTGATACATCCCAATCATGTTCGGACGCTTTTTATAATCTCCAATAGCATATCCGTTCGCGCGGTCTTCAAATACGCCCGATTTTAGCTCAAAATGAAATTGCCGTATCAATTCCTGTGACAACGATTCTTCTATTGTATCGAGCATTTTATTAAACATCAAAAAATGCCCGTTCATTTCCTCAACATCTTTAGCTCTGTAATAGTTATCTGATTGAGGCAGTACTCCATTATCAAATAAAGAAGCCGTCTGTTCTTCCGTAAGCGTACTTCCCTCAATCTTATTAGAATTATACGCAAGCAAACGCTGTGTGTACGCATAGATACCGCTTCTATCAAATTTCTTCTTCTCTATTGTAAATCTTTTCAAAAGAAAATCCGTTATATCTTTATCCCTAAAATTACCCATACTAACCTCCGCAATTTTATTCAATGTATCACGTTTATCCACTAAAAACAATACTGAAAAAGAATTTATATTGAAATCATCCTACAAGTAGCATAGAATAAAAATAGGATTATTTCACACTATTCGCCTAAAAGGAGGTTTTGCGATGCAGCATTCAAATCCATTATTATCCAATATCGACACTACACACAAATTTATTACTATCGGTGAAATTATGCTCCGACTAACGCCGCCCAATTATGAAAAAATCCGTATGGCTGCCACGTTTGAGGCAAGCTATGGCGGCAGCGAAGCAAATATCGCGCTGGCCTTGGCAAATCTGGGTGTTGACAGTACCTTTTTCAGCGTTGTGCCGAATAACAGTATCGGCAAGAGCGCTATCCGTATGCTGCGCAGCAACGACGTCCACTGTACGCCGGTTATTTTAAGCACGCCGGAGCAGACTCCTACGCACCGCCTTGGAAGCTACTATTTAGAGACCGGATATGGCATCCGCGCCAGCAAAGTTACATACGACAGAAAGCACAGCGCCATCACGGAATTTGATTTTAGTACGGTGGATTTAAATGCCCTCCTTGATGGATTTACATGGCTTCATTTAAGCGGTATCACCCCGGCGCTTTCGCAAAACTGCCGCGAACTGATTATGAACTGTTTAAAGGTTGCCAAAGAAAAAGGCATTACGGTCAGCTTTGACGGCAACTTTAGAAGCAAGCTTTGGAGCTGGGAGGAGGCAAGGGATTTCTGCACTGAATGTCTTCCCTATGTAGATGTCCTGCTCGGCATTGAACCGTATCATCTTTGGAGGGATGAAAACGACCATTCTAAAGGAGACGTAAAAGACGGCATACCGTTACAACCAAGCTACGAACAGGAGGACGAAATCTTCCAGGCGTTTATTGCCAGATATCCAAACTTAAAATGTATCGCGCGCCATGTCAGATACGCCCACAGCGGCAGTGAAAACAGCCTGAAAGCATTCTTATGGTATGAAGACCATACTTTTGAAAGCAAACTGTTTACTTTCAATATTTTAGACCGCGTCGGCGGCGGCGACGCTTTTGCAAGCGGACTCATCTATGCCATCATGCACGGCTACAAGCCGATGGATATTGCCAACTTTGCAGTAGCAAGCAGCGCGATTAAACATACTATCCGTGGAGACGCAAATATTACGGATGATGTGGAGACCATCCGCAACCTGATGAATATGAATTATGATATTAAAAGGTAGCTAACGGCTGAAAATCCAAAAGGAGTGAATGAGATGTGTCGAATTATGGAAGATATGAGAAATGAATCTTTGAAAGAAGTTGCACTTCGTATGCTGGCTGCCGGAAAATATGCATTAGAGGAAATTGCAGGTATTTCCGGACTTTCCCTTGATGAAGTAAAAAAACTGAAAGCAGAACAGACAACCTGAATAAATAAACCGGGAAACTTTTTAAGATTCCCGGTCTTTTTTTGCAGCTAATGCTCTAATTTCAAGACATTTTGAAGTGCAGCCATTTTCCGTTTATAAATCGTGTTGTAAATATAATTGCCCTGACAATCCAGTCGGTAAACATTCCAATCCACATTGCCATAAGCCCCATGTGAAACACTCTTACAAGGAAAATGCCGAGCGCTACGCGGCAGCCCCACATAATACTGACAGAAGCTATCATTGAAAATTTTACATCGCCTGCCGCCC
The DNA here is from genome assembly GCA_023664605.1 of Clostridium sp. Lineage (GTDB taxonomy): Bacteria > Bacillota > Clostridia > Lachnospirales > Lachnospiraceae > UBA3282. Next base: position 51,073 of record JAMPFF010000003.1, on the reverse strand, counting down.
GAAGTCCATACGGCAGACCAAATGCACCTACCCATACTAATGGCTTTATAATCGTCATGGCGGCAACCAGTTCAAAACAAATCTGTGCTGCCTCAGTCTCCATACCGGCAAGCCATGTTACAGGCTTTGTGATTGCAAGTACCAAAAGACATGAAACTAATGTTCCAATCCCTGCTATGCGCATCAGCTTCACAATATAATATTTTGCCTCTTCTTTCCTGTCCGCGCCAATACACTGACCAACTACCGTCATAAGCCCGATTCCCACACTATTGCCGAAGATGCCATTTACATTCTCCAAAATATTTGTCATTGCCTGTGCAGACATTGCTATTGTTCCCATTGTCGAAACTGTGGACTGAACAGCAAGCTTCCCAAACTGAAACATTCCATTCTCAATACCCGCTGGAACGCCTATTGCCATTATCGCTAATATAAGTGATATATCAGGACGGATTTTTAAATAATTTTTTACTATAAGCGTCTGTCTTGGTTTTCTTAAACAGTAAAAAATCACAACTGTACAAAACACCCTTGATAAAAGCGTTGCAAAGGCAGCCCCCGCCACGCCCCATTTAAAACCATAAATAAATACTGCGTTTCCCGTAACATTTATGACATTGGAAACAACAGATACTTTTGTTGGGAATTTTGAATTACCCGACGCTCTGTAAAAAGCCGCCCCTGCACTGAACAATGCTAAAAACGGGTAGGAGATAGCCGTTATCATAAAATAAACCAACGCATTTTCCATAACAGAGTCTTCCACCGTACCAAATATCAACTGTAGAAGTCTCTCTCCGCCCAAAGTACAAAACACTGTTATTAAAAGCGAAATTGCAAACACTGTAAGCACGACCTGTTCCGCCGCCCTGTTACTTTCTTTTTTATTTCCACTGCCAATATACTGTGAGCAGATAATTGTTGCACCTGATGCCATTGCCGAAAATATTTGTATAACAAGATTATTAATAGCGTCCACAAGTGATACTGACGATATTGCTACGCTTCCAATAGTCGAAACCATCATAGTATCCACCATTCCCATCAGGGAATTTAAAAACTGTTCTATGACTATCGGCAAAAGTAGCAAAAATAATGTTCTGTTGTTAAACAAAATATTTTCCCAATTTATCTGCTTTTTTTCATATAGCTTCATTTCAAATTATCCCTAACAGTTCCTTTTCCAACGTCCGCTCCACTGCTCCCGTTCCCTGAATCATCTCCGTAAATAGCGCACTCACCTTTTCGCCTAACGTATACTGCGTCAAATCCACGCCGAAAATATCCGACCGTTTCAATATCGGCGTTATCAATGCCTTTGTGTCGCACTCCTCTCCCAGCTTAACAGAGGCAAGCATCGGCGTCAGGGTTTCTAACATCGGGTCAGGACTTGGCGTAAACACGTTTCCTTTATCATCCACGCCCATCAGATAGCGCAACCATCCCGCAAAGACGAGCGGAATGCCCTCCAGAGAATCCACGGACAATTCTTTTGCCGCGTCATATGCCTTAATCGTCTCTCCAAAACGAATAGAAAGTTTCTGGGAGGTATCGGTCGCAATCCTCTGTGGCGTATCTGGCATAAACGGATTCGGAATGCGCAGTCCGAGAACTTCATCAATAAACTTTTTCGGCTCCAGTATGCCCGGATTGACAACTACCGGTAATCCTTCCTGATAGCCGATTTTTTCCACCAGTTTTTTCAAAACAGGGTTTTTCATTTCCTCGGATATCAATTCATATCCGAGCAGGCACCCGAACACGGCAAGCGCGGTATGCAAAGGATTTAAGCAGGTGCATACTTTCATTTTTTCCACTTTATCTACGGTCTGCCTCGTCGTAAACATGACTCCCGCTTCTTCCAGCGCGGGTCTGCCATTCGGGAAAGCGTCCTCAATAACAAGATACTGGCACTCCTCCGCATTGACGAAAGGCGCGACCCATGTGTTTTTAGAGGTTACCGATTTTTCCAATCCCTCTATCTTATCCGCCTCCAAAATCGCCTCCACTTTCGGGTCGGGACGGGGCGTAATCTTATCAATCATACTCCACGGAAAAGAAAGTTTCGTTTCGTCATTCACATAATCCATGAACGTTTTTTCCGCCTTGCCTGCCTCTATCCACGCTTTTGCAAAAGCGGTGACCGCGGCTTTCACCTTATCGCCGTTATGCGAACAGTTATCCATACTGACAAGCGCAAGCGGCAGCGCGCCCTGTAAATAGCGTTCGTACACCAATGCGCACACTTTGCCCAGATAGCTTTCCGGTTTACCGGGTCCGTTTTGAAAATCCCTCTGAATCGCCGGTAACACATTCCCTTTGCCGTCCGTGAGCGCATATCCTTTTTCCGTAATCGTAAAGCTTGCCATCTGCAGCGACGGTGCGGCAAAAATGTCTTTTAAACGGGAAAATTCTTTCTCATTTTCGCTATCCAGAATCAAAGATTCCACAATACTGCCGATAACTGTTTTTTCCACTTCGCCGTTACTTTTTAACGTAACCAGAATACTGTAATTATCATGAGGACGATACATCTTCTTAATAATCTCATAGTCGAATCCCTCTGCCGCAATAAGTCCGGTATCGCTTTTTCCCGTTTCCATCAACTGCTGCATCAGGTTTGCCTGAAAAGCACGGAAAATATTGCCCGCGCCAAAATGAATCCACTGTGGTTTTTCTTTCGTATTCTGCGCCAATTTTTCTCTGTCATAATTCGGAACATGATACCCCGCCGCTTTCCATGCGCCGCTGTCATATAATCCCTCTCTGTCTAATTTCATCTTTCTAATCATGCTCCTTTCTCACTCTGCGTTTTCAGGCTTGCTTATTTTCTGTTGGACTTCTCAATCGCTTCCCAAAGCCCGTTTAAATATGTCGCTCCCAACGCCCTGTCATATAAGCCGTAACCCGGCATCGCCACTTCTCCCCAAATCATACGCCCATGGTCGGGACGGATAGGACCGTCAAATCCGATATCATATAACGCTTTCATAATTTCATACATATCGAAGCTACCGTCGGCGGACAGATGCGCCGCCTCCTCAAAGTCGCCGGGGTAGTTATGCTGCAAATTTCTTACATGGGCAAAATGAACGCGTCCCTTTAAAGCGCGAATCATGCCCGGCAAATCGTTATCCGGATTGGTTCCATAGGAGCCGGAACAAAACGTAACGCCGTTGTGCTTATTATCCACCATCTTCATCATACGCTGAATATTGGACAGATTCGTAATGATACGCGGCAGTCCGAATACGCTCCACGCCGGGTCGTCCGGGTGAATCGCCATATTGATATCGTATTTATCGCATACCGGCATAATCGCTTCCAGAAAATATTTTAAGTTTGCAAACAGCTTCTCTTCGTCCACGTCCTGATATAAACCGAACAGTTCCTTGATTTTTTCCATGCGCTCCGGTTCCCATCCCGGCATAACGAAACCGTTCGTATCGCTCGCGATGGAATCAAACATTTTTTCAGGGTTCAAATTGTCTACGGTCTCCTGATGATATGCAAGCACGGTCGAACCGTCCGGACGCTTTCTGGCAAGTTCCGTCCTTGTCCAATCAAACACCGGCATGAAATTATAGCATACCATATGGATATCTTCCTGTCCGAGTTTCTCTAACGTCTTAATATAATTTTCAATATATTTATCTCTCTCCGGCAGTCCTATCTTAATAGCGTCGTGGATATTCACACTTTCAATACCGGCGATATGTAAGCCTGCCGCTTCCACCTCCGCTTTAAGGGCGCGGATTTCATCCATGCTCCACTCGTCTCCGGGCGCAGTCTCATACAAGGTCGTAATTACGCCTTTCACGCCCGGAATCTGCCTAATCTGTTGTAATGTCACGGAATCAGATTTGCTCCCGTACCAACGTAATGTCATTTCCATAAAATTTTCTCCTTACCCGATTGCTAACTTATACTAATTTCCCTGCCCCGGCAGCACATACTTAAAATCCATATCGCTTGCATAATAAAAACTTGTATACCCCGGCTGGTTGTAGCAGTTATTCTGCCATGCCACCCCGCACCGGTACTGCGTATCGTGCATTAAGGTAAACAGCTTATGGTTCGTAATATCCGTATTGACATAGATTCTGACCGCGCGGCTGTCCGTTGTCCGCAGCAAAAGTTCCTCCCTGAAATCTCCAAATATATTAGCGACCAGACAGGGATTGCCCTTCGTGCCGTTATTAGTAAGCGTATCCTCCGGGGTAAGCATCACGCCATGGATATTATCGTTTACGACTCCCGTATGTTTTCCATTGACATAATCGATTCCGTCCGTAATCTGTGTCGTCAAATCGGGCGCATAGTGAATACTCTGGTTCGTGCCAAGTAACGGCACATCCAGTTTATTGCCGTTGCAGTCAAAGGTTTCCTTAACCCATACCTGCAGTCCCCTCGTATGATTATCAATTTTTCCTATCATACAGCGTCCCAAATCCTGCGTGGCATATTCCCCGAAAATCGCCTCTCCCGTCTCGGCGTCGCGCAGCGCGTATCCGTACGGCACCGCCGCGCCGCCCTCAAATACATTAAAAATCTGCAGCCCCGGTCTGTCAGGATTGATTTTTGCAACGTGCATCGCGTCGCCGTGACCGAACTTGGCATATACTTTATCGGGTCTGTAACCGTAACTGCTGTAAAGCACGCTTCCGTCATGGTCGATAACGCAGCCGCCGTATATAATTTCCATAAAACCGTCGCCGTCCACATCCGCAGTCGCCAGACTGTGGTTTCCCTGTCCCGCAATCCTGCCGTATACCGGGTCGGTTCCCACGATATCATGGATTTCACAGTCATTAAACGGATTTTTCATCGGCACAAAACCGCTGTCCACTACAAACTTTTCGCGAAATTTATTTTCAAAAAAATCATACGCCACAATGGTCGTTCTTGTATAATAACCCCTGCATATGATTAAATACGGCCTTTCGCCGTCCAGATACGCAACGCCCGATAAAAACCTGTCCACACGGTTGCATGGCTCTATCCTCGGAAACGCATAATCGCCCCACAGCAAACCGTCATCCACTCTGTCCATGCGGAAACGGATGGTTTCCAACTCCGCACCGTCTCCCGCAAACATGGTCAAATATTCAGGACCCTCATAGATGAATCCCTCAAACTGCCAAAGCTGATTCTTAGGACTTCTTTTCGGCGCATATTCCCTGATAAAATAATCTGTCAGTTTTTCCGCATCCTGTCTGCTTAACGGATAGTCATACTCTTTTTCGATTCCAAAGCATTCCTCCAAAGACGCCGGCCAGTGACCGTTTTTTACCTCCTCATATTCATGCCATTTCATGAATACCGTTATCATATGTTCCCGGTAATCTTCGGCGGAGCAGACATAATTATCCTCGTGGGAATATCCCGCTTCCTTCTCCTCTTTCGGCATGGTAATATACTGTTCCGCTTCCACGCTTCCGTCCGCACGATACCGTATCATCTTCGTTCCCGGAGCGGTTTTGACCGCCATCTCCGCTTTCCCGTCGCCGTTAAAATCGTATGCCATAAACTGCGTATAATGCGCACCCGCCCTGATATTGACGCCCATATCCAACCGCCAGAGCAGCGTACCATCCAGTTTATAACAGTCAATATAACACTTTCCCGTATATCCCTTTATGGAAACATCATGGGAATTGGACGGATCCCATTTCACCAGATACTCATACTCCCCGTCGCCGTCCACATCCGCAACGCTCATATCGTTTGCGCTGTATTCGTAATGCTCTCCCGCAGGCGTTACGCCGTCCGACGGTTTCTTAAGCGGTATATCCAGATACGGATGTTCCCACGGCGTCACTTCCTCCGACGCCTCCTTCGTCTGCTCATTCCCATCCACAACCGGTATCACAAAATATCTGTCCGCGCCTTTTCCTTCCCTGTCCAGATAATTCGTGCTGTCCGTAACAACCGCCAGTTTCTTCCCGTTCCGATAGACGGAAAAGTCCGTTCCGGTAAGCCCCGTCGCGCAATATCCCGTTACCTCGTCTACAAACAGACGCCAGCTTAAAAAGATACCTTCTTTTGCCGGAACCGCAATTAACCCTCGGCTTAATTTTTCAAGCTGGGGATGAAATACTTTATGTATCGGCGTTTTAAACACCTCATCCAACATATTTTCTTTACCGTCTTTCGTATAGGAAAGCTTAAAATAATGCGGAACGTGCGTTGCTTTATGCAGCGTATAAGCGCAGTCCACCGTCTCCGCCATTTTCTTATACGCCATCATGGGCGTATCCGCGTCCGCCCAATAAACCCCGTAGACTTTTACCCCGTCTATGGACTGCCATTCCACGGTAACGCTGTCGTCAGCTATTTCCCTTATTTTCATTCTAACCTCCATTCCAGAGCATTTGCGACGCTCCGGCTCCTATGCTTTTCTAAATAATTCCTGTTTCCCGTCTTTTACCAACTGCATCACTTCTTCTACGGTTTCGGGAAGAAAATCGCGTATAAATTCCAGCGTCATTATCACATTCAAACACCACTGCGCCGTAAAATTAGTCGATATCCATGGTATTTCCGATAAAAGTTCGTGATTGCCGCAGTCTTTCAGGCCTTTTACGGCAAAACCCTCGCTGTTATTCTCAAAAATCAATGTCTGTAATAAAATCTCCCATGTCTTTTCCGCAAGCTGCGGCAGTTTCAAACGCTGCGCGCCGTATGCCCCCAACGCCGCATTCATAAAAGGAAGCGTAGACTCCCTGTTCCCGATGATGCCTCCCGATTCCGCAAGCTGTTCCTCATGGGAAAGATAATAAAAACGCCCGTGCTGCGCCAGCATATCCTTAAATTCTTCATCCTCCAGCCAGTCCGCCAGTTCCAGCCAGATTTGCGGCGCGCCCATACAAATCTGCAGATGACAGCCGCCCGTCGTGCATTCTCCTATATAGCGCAAATGCAGAGAATGCGGGTCAAACTCAAAATCAGGTCCGGAGGAAAGCTTTAGCGGCGCAGCCTTAATATCTTCCAACCCCGTAACAATCTTTTGGCGGTACTCAATATTTTCCGTTCTCTCCCATTCCGTCATCCAGTTAGAGCAAAGCGACGACCAGTCCGGCCCGCTGCGCGCATGGCTCGGATAGACCATCTCGGATTTATTATAAAAATCCCCTAACGGGTCTCTGTTCAGGAAGCTGAGTTCATTGTCTTTTAACTCGTCAAAAATATCCTCTAAACGCCTGTCGTCTGTCAGATAATACAAAAACCTGTGATGCGCCGCCATCGCAATTCTTGCCTCTTTACAAGGGCATCCCCAGTGACGGACGTTATGGCGCGAACCAAGTCCTTTGTATTTTCCAAAATGATATACATCGACTTCCGACGCATGGCGCGAAAGTTTCTCTGCCAGTGTAAAAACATCCTCCCTGCCGCTGCGCATAAAGTACAGCCAGAGCCATAATGTTGGTACAAGCTCGGTATTATCCCATGCGTACCCGCCGATATCATATCGCCATTGATGACGCACACCGTCATAGGTATGCATGAAATCCCCATAATTCATAATACCATACCAGTTTCGTTGTTCCACTTCATTTTTATAAAAAGTAAAGGCGTTCTCCATCTGTTCTTCCAACCAGCGTTCCATCGGCGTTTCCCCGGAGGGCAGCGACCAGAATCCGAACGCCCGGCGTTCATGGTAAAATGCCGGGTCTCCCACATAGAGCGCGGGATGGTTGACATTATCGCATAAAAGAGCGATGGCTTCATCCTCCGGTATCAGTTCTGAACAAAGCAAAACCGCGCACTCGCCGGTACAGGCGATTCCCACCGGGTCAGCGCCCTTATAATCATAGCCCTCATAGCAGACCTGATTATATCCTCTTTCGGCGTAGTGCCGAAAATCATATGCCTGCGCTTTCGGCGAATAAAACCATATGGTACACTCCGCCTTAGCATCATCCAGACCCTTGATACGATAGCCAGCCGGATATTTTTCCCAAAAATCCCGTACCGCCATCATGACGCTGCCGTTCTCCGCGCCGACGGCGATTCCGCCGCTTGTCCGAACGCCGTGCAGGCAGTCTATCTCGCACAGATTTTCTCCTTTCAGTTTCTTGCTGATTAAAAAATGGCTGGGGGAATCCTGACAAATATTATACTCATTCCAATGGGGCGCATCCTTTATAATACACTCCGCCACTTCTTTTTCCTGTCCCTCTAGCTGCAATAGTTCTCCCTGCATCTGCCGTTCATACAAACCTGCGGGGACTTTCGGACGCCATGAAATCATAGGCAGCGCCGTCTCATGGAATACGCCATGGTCTCCCATTACTTTGATATGTCTGTTATAGAACGCGCCCTCCATCGGTTTCTCAAAGCGGATGCCGATTCCCTTTAAAAAATCCCTGTTTTCATCCCCATCATATAAAAAGGTGTGCATAAACTTAATCTCTTTTTGATTCCTGCCTAATGTCATGCGGATGATAAACGGAATCTTTTCCTCACCGTCCAAGGCACGGTGTATGCCCTCGTATTTTACAATGACCTGAAGTTTTCCCACTTCTTCCAGCGTGACTTTCTCAACCGCTCCCCGGTATTTCTTTACCGCCGCTGCGCACAGAACAGACGGCGCCTGTTTATATCCATCCGACTCCTGCGTAAGAGGCTGTTCCAATTCCAATACAGGCTCCGCATTTTCCAACGCTATCTTTTTATCCGCTTCCACGCGGTCAAAGAGTCTGGAACTATTTTTCGTAATATACATAACAAAACAGCCTGTGTCAATCGTAATATTCTCCTCGGTTTCCGTCAATACAATCCCTGTATCTGTCTCTTTGTTTTCCGCCGTTTCGCCTTTTTCCGCTCTTACCGTAATGCGGTTTCCCAGCGTCGCGGCGTCCGCGGTATGCGACGTCCACTTGACGGAACCGTCCGGCCAGTATGCGGTTATCCTTGTCTGCATCTCCACTTCCCCGCCGGATTCGCCCGTGCAGACATAGGAGGTCGCCTTACTGCATTCCCCCTGCTTCCATATACATCCCCATGTTGTATTTCCTATGGGTTTTGTTTTTCGTAAATTATGTAATTCCATCATAATCACCGCTCTCCTTTCTCTCATCCCGTCGTTCATTTTCATCTAATTTTCAATATCCGCTTTCTGATATGCCGCCTGGTTTTTCTCAGAGGGCATGAGGAATACTTCTTCATATTCCCCGTTTTCTTCACAAATAACGTGCAGCCCCCCTATGATGACCTCTGCCGCCTCTTTTCGCCTGACTTTATAATAGCCGTCTCTCTCCTCTACCCATTCTTCGGTATCTTTCTCTCCGTATACGGATAGAACCGAAAATTCCAGTTCCTTTGTCAATATCGGCGCGATTTTTATTTCCTGTGAAAGGCTTGTATTTTTTAAGCCGCCATGTATTTCCTGCACTCTGTCCGTAGACGTCTCTTTTATCCGCAAAAGATATTCCCTGACAAAACCTCTGCGCTGGCGTGCCGTCTGGTCCGGCACATACAACAGTCCGCATACGGTAATTTCTCTTTGAAATTCCAAAGTAACAGAGACCGGAAAGGACTGCGTCCGTATCATCACCGCTTTCTCCGGATTTGCCGATATTAACTCCGCGCCGCCTTGCACATTTGCCTGTGCAGGATAACGGATATCACTAACCATCTGCCGCATCCGATAAGTCGGAAACAAGCATTTCTGCATCTGTTTTTCCATTTCCGCTCCGCTCATCCGTACTTTAGGACAAAACTTATCCGACGCCGCATAGCGAAATAACGCTTTTTTCAACGCCCGCACCGCGGGTTCCGATTCCGTATGCCTTTCTGTCCGTGTCTCAAAATCTATAGGAATTACTAAAAGACTTCCCTCATCCACTTTTACTTCAAAAATCAACGCAAGCGGTAAATTCCTGTTCCAGTCGTCGATTATTCTGACAATCGGCTCCACGCCCTCCGGATTTTCGTCCGAACGCCCGAATCCCCTGATATCGAAAGCCCTTGCGCGGGCAAGAATCCCCTCCCATTGCCAGCCTCCCATCCTGTCGGTAGGAAAATCTTGAAAAAGCGGACACGACGTATCGACGAGCATCCCCATACTCCTGCCCCATCTCGCTCCCATCTGCGCATTCCAAAATACATTTTTGATTGATACAGGCGGACATTCATAGGATAAATCCGACAGTCTTGGGGAAAAGATTACCCTCTTTCCTTTTGCAAGCGCTGCTGCCGCTTCTTTCCAAAGGCGCGTATACACCACGTCCGCCGTATCGTAATTTATGTCATTTTTATCACCATGCCCTTTTTTCAATCTGCAATATACATACAATTCCCACTGATTGGAAGTAATCTCCTCATCTGCATCATCCTGATAAAGTGAAAGCGACAGTTGCAGTCTGCTGTTTTTCTGCAAACCGTCAAACGGCAGGCTGATATTTCCGGCAAAGGTATTGCGCCCGCTTCCTATCTTCTCCACCTCCAGCTCCCTGCACGCCAATACTGCCAATGTCCCGTTCGTTTTTTTCTCCAAATCGCTTAACTGCCATTTTATCACACAGTTTTCCAAATCCCTGTCGCCGAAATGACAGACTTCCACGGGTACCGCCGGGTTTTTCGCCTTATCGTCTGGACACTCATATATATAGGAAGAAAACCTTGCCAGCAGTACCGTCTTATTACAAAACTGCCTAAATTCCGCTGGTTTTACATATCCTTTTTCCTCCCAAAACGCATCCAGCACTCCCACAAGCGCCGTTCCCTGCCCTAAATAATCATGTAAGTCCAGCATTTCAAAACCATAAAGTTCTTTTGTCCTGAAATTCGCTTCTATATCTTCTTTATACAATCGCACCTGATTTCTGCCGGACGCATAAACAAATTCTTCGTTTTTCCCCAACAAACCCGCCCTTTTACAATTTTCCCGAAATACCCTGTAATTGGACGGCTGCAAATATCCCGTAAACTTGTTTATGAGTGTAAAATCAGGATAGGAACACCACTGCCCCATTTCATGGCAGATAACCGGGAGTTTCGCTCCCTCTAAACTCGGACTGTAATCTTTTCCTTTCCAGCCCTCCCCGCCGCGTATCATGCCGCCATGGTAAGGACCAAACGCCGAGCGGTGGAAATACAGATAATCCGTACCCGTAATCTCTTTTGGCTCCGCATCATAAAACCATCCCGACTGCGCCGTATAAAGCCTGCGTCCTTCGTATCCTAATTCTTTATCATATGCTCTCGTTTCCTCCACCCACTGCCGCAGCGGATGGTACCATTCCCCCGACGGCTCATTTGTCGGTGAAAACAACACAAAAGAGGGATGGTGTCCGAAACAGCGCAAAATTCTTTTGGTTTCCTCTTTTAAAACGTCAAGCATCAAAATTCCATCTTCAAAATGATTCCACATACCGCACTCTGGCTGTAAATAAATTCCCGCCTCGTCCGCCGCCGCAAACGCCGCTTCCGGCGGACAGTAAGAATGACAGCGTATGAAATTAAACCCCCACTCTTTTATGGTATCACAGATTCTATCCCACCACGCCCTGTCCGTCTGCGGATAACCGGTCAGGGGATAATCTCCCCCAAAATGTGTACCCCTGAAATATTCAGGAATGCCGTCCACATAAAACATACCGTTTTTTATCTCTATCTGCCTTGGATGCTTCGCGGCATATGCTTTCTTTTTCTCATCACGCTTATGCAGTTCATCCGCTGTCATGAGCGCCACTTCCCCCGCCATGCCGTTCCATGTCGCTCCTAAGGCGTCCGATACTCCATGCCCGTCAGGGCGGTAGGGATACTGCATGGAGTTATCCACCTCCACCATGATTTCATGGACTCCCGCCGCCAGTTTCCCGCATGGTATCTGATGCGGTGTGCAAAGCGAGCAGTCTCCTCCCGTTTCCACGCCGTCTATAAACGCTTTCGTTCTCCAGTGCGTCAATTCTATCACTAACAGCCAGTCTTTTTCTTTGGCTGTTTCATATTCTATTGTTTTATCTTTTATCTCAAATGTCCGTCTATAATATGCTTTTCCCAAAAAATGCTTCGGCGGCCGGGATAAAAAAGAAACCTCCACACCCCGCTCACCCGAAACCCGATACTCCTCTCGCTCAAACCAGCAGCTATCGTGCAAGCCGCTTACCCACGGCGTATCATATGTAATGTCGTTTCCGTACCCTTGCGCCTGCAGGATACCCGGAATGCTGATATCCCCTGCCTGTATGCCATTCTCCGTATCTAATGTAATGCTCCATATGCCTGATAAATCTATATACATGACTTTCTCCAAATCACAAAACCTTGTAGAAATTACATCCTCAAATCCGAAAAATCGGGCAGGAAACAAAAGCGTACCCTGCCCGATATCAATATACTATACTTTATTATTTATTTGCCTGATACTGCTCGTTTACTTCCTGAATAATCTGGTCGTATCCTCTTGTTCTAAGGCTGTCAAGACCCGATGTAAATTCATCCTTGCTGATAGTGCCGCAGATATACTGTGACCTTAAAGCCGTTGCCTCCGTATCAAGCGTCGCACCGTCGATAGAATAGGTCTCGGAATTTACAAGGTAAGACAATGCCGGATTCAGTACCGCATAATTCAATGCTTCCGCATATGCGTCTACCTGTGCCTGGTCGCGCTCGTTTCTTTCAATCGGGATTCTTTCGTCTGTCTCCTCTGTTGAAGGCAGGAACGCTAAGAGCTGGTTCAAACCTTTATAGTTGTTTGCCAGTTTATCATCTTCCAAATCCAAATCTACAAGATAACCATTGTTCATCTCATAGTTTTTGCCTTCCAGACCGTACTGTGTAAGAATCAACATTTCCGTATCGTTCAGTTTATCTAACAAAGTCAATGCTGCTTCAATCTTTTCTTCTGAATCAAGCGTTGTTGCAGACAGAGTAAAGAAACCGTTATATCCTGCTGTTGCCATAGTATGACCGTTTACTGCACCGTACAAAATCATTGTTGCGGATTCATCCGGATTTACTACGGAAGGTGTGTAAGTATCTTCTGCTACAAAGTAGTTCCAGATTCTCTTACCGCTGTCCATTACGTCGATGTAAACGCCGTTTTCACCTTTCTTAACGCCGTCGGACCATGTATCGGTAGGTCTTGTTGCCCAGTCTTGCGGCATCAAACCGTCGTCATACAGTTTCTTGATATATTCAACTGCCTCGAAATATTCATCCTGCATCCATACCGGAACGAGCTGTCCATTTACATCCGCCCATCCGTTACCGCATCCGAACCATGTCTGGATAATATCGAAAGGACCTGTATACAGTGTCATTTCCATACCAATCGTATCGTCTACGCCGTTGCCGTCAGGGTCATTGTATGTAAATGCGTAAAGCATATCATACACATCATCCGGTGTTGCGTTGGGTCCAAGTTCAACGCCTAATTTCTCCGCCCAGTCCTGACGATAGCACAAACCGTAACGTCCAACTACACGGGAACGGGGAATCGCAATCAGTTTGCCGTCTACTGTCAAGTTAGCTGCAACATCTTTTGACATAGCAGAAAGATTCGGGTATTTTTCCGCATCCCAGATATAGTCGTTCAAATCTACGAATGCGCCGTTCTTTGCCGCATTTACCACATCACCTGTAACCGTGCCGCCCCATGAGATAATCTGGGGCATTGTGGAAGGACTTGTCAGATACAGAGAGTTCTTCTCTGCCAGCGTATCATTTGCCACCCACTGTAAATCCATATCTACGCCGGTATAGTCTTCCATCTGCTGTAAAATATCAGCTGCATCATCACCTACGTTGTTCATACCTGCATTTACGTCGATAACGCTGATGCTGATTGTCTGACGCTCTGCCGGAGCGCTTTCAGCCGCGCTGTTATCCGCCGCCGCCGTGTTCGTGTCTGCCGCCGCCGTGTTCGTGTCTGCCGCCGCCGTAGTGTCTGTTGCTGCCGCGCTGCTGTTATCTGCAGCCGGAGCGCTATCCGACGCAGAATTTCCGCCGCCGCTGCCGCATGCCGCCAGACTGCAAGCCATTGTAAGCGCCAGCGCAACCGCGCTTACTTTCTTTAAAGTCTTTCTTTTCATCGCTTTTCACTCTCCTGTTAATTTTATTTTTATCTATTGATTAAGACGTAACTACGCCGAAATCACTATATCAGCCTTTCACTGCGCCAACCATAACGCCCTTGGTGAAATATTTCTGTACAAAAGGATAAATAAGCAAAATCGGAACCGTTGCGATAACCGTACAAGCCATTTTTACAGCTTTATCCGGCGGCGCGCCGTTCAAATCATAATCTATCAGCGTATCGGCAATCTTTGAGGTCTGTAAAATAATCGCCCTTAACTGAATCTGAATTGGGAACTTACTGGAATCCTGCAAGTAAATCATGGCATTGAAATAATCGTTCCAGAAACCTACGCCGTAAAACAACGATATAGACGCTATTACGGGCTTTGATAACGGCAGAGCCACTTTCAGGAAAATCTGCAAGTCGTTCGCCCCGTCCATATAAGAAGCTTCGTCCAGTTCCACCGGAAGTCCCGAAAAGAATTTCTTAATAATAATCATATTAAAAGGGTTAATCAATGCCGGTAAAACCAATGCCCACCAGGAATCCAGCAGACCGTACGTCTGCACTACAATATAAGTAGGAATCATACCGCCGCTGAAAAGCATTGTTACAATTACCAGATTCATCATCCAGTTGCGCCCCCTGAAATGGGTTTTGGACAACGGATAAGCAAAGGTCAGGGAAAACAGCATACACATTACCGTACCAAGCGCCGTCAACAAAATGGAATTGCGCAGCCCGCGCAGAATATTAGCCGTCTCGATGGCATAACGGTACGCGTTGATAGACCATTCGCTGGGAATAATGAAAAACGCTTTCTCCGTCAACTCTTTCTCTGTTGCAAAGGAACCTGCAAGCACATACAAAAAGGGAAGTACCGTACTCAGTGCAATGAGTCCAAGCACAACATATATAATAACGTCCACGATGCGGTCGCCCGTACTTTTTCTTACTTTGGCGCCCTCTTTCACCTTATGCTCTTTCGCCATTTCGCACACCCCCTAATATAATCCGCTCTCGCCGCACAGCTTCGCTATCCGGTCGGAAACCAATACCAGAATCATTCCTACAATGGACTTAAACATACCCGCCGCCGCCGAGAACGAATACTGCCCGCTCCTGATACCTTTCATATAAATGTATGTATCAAATACTTCCGCTTTAGCAAGGTTTAAATCGTTTCTCATAAGGAAAATCTGGTCATATCCCGTATTCAGAATACTTCCCACACGCATAATCAACATCATAATAATCGTGCCGCGGATTGCCGGAAGCGTAATATGCCACATAAGCCGCCATCTGCCCGCGCCATCCACGCGCGCCGCTTCATAAAGTTCCTGATCCACGCCGGAAAGAGCCGCTAAGAATACAATCGTTCCATAACCTGTCTCACGCCAGATATCCTGACCGACAATCAAGCCCCAGAACGTAGACGGTTTAGAAAGAATATCAAATGTCTGACCGCCCGATATCGCCTTATAAATTACATTGAATACACCGTCCGTAACATTAAACAACTGATAGGTAAGGCTTGCCACGATAACCCACGAAACAAAGTGGGGAATATATACGAGCGTCTGTACCACACGTTTATAACCGTTATGACGGACTTCATTTAAGAATAAAGAAAGAATAATCGGCGCCGGGAAATACAGCACTAACTGCAAGACGCTGATACCCAGCGTATTCGTTAAAAGCCTTGGAAAGTCGTTGGTCGTAAAAAATTTTTTAAACTGCGTAAACCCTACCCAGTCACTTCCCCAAATTCCCTTAAACGGACTATACTCTTTAAAGGCAATCACAAGACCGCCCATCGGTATGTAACGGAACAAAATGAAATAAAGGGCGCCCGGAAGCAGCATCAAATACAGCCATTTATGCTGTAATATGTACCGCCCTGTACTCATCCTGTTGACCGTGATTGTTTTGCCATTTGATAACGTAACTTCATTTTTTTTGCGCTTACCCGCCATAAACCTGAACCACCTCTCCATCTTGCGGAAAATATCCACAGTTTTTATCTTCCCCAATCATTTTATAGATGTTTTATAAATTATTAATATTTTACCGTTTATGCCCCCCCCATGTCAAGTAATATTGTATATTATTCCAAAAAAACAGAACTGTCTTTTTATGATTTCAACCATAAAAACAACAGCTCTTTATATATTATTTGTACAAAATTACATGATTCTATTTTCTGGCGGCATAAACCCTCAGATTCGCATACTCGCCAATGAGCGGCGCAAGCTGTCTGAAACCGATTTTGCCTCCGCCAAGCAGCTTCCCGTAGCGCTCCCCGTCGTCATCAAAGCGGAAAATTTCCAATCCGTTAATCGAAAAAATTATCCTGCCGCCTTTCTTTAACAAGGCAAGCCGATAAGGTCCTTTCGCCTCGTCCGCATCAGGAATCGGGTCGCCTCCCTGCGCCACCAGATGAAACCCGTAACTTTTTCTTAAATTGCAAGTATGAAACGCTCTTTCGTCCGGTTCTTTTCTTCTATAATATGATACATGGAAAGCGTTGATATCCCCATGGTGATATAAAGGATATTCCCCCGTCCGCGCCTGGAGTCTTTCGTCGAAAATATCCTCTCCGTTTTTTCCTTTTGCCGCAAAAAATAAAATGCAAAGTCCGGGCTCCTTTATCGGCCAAAAATCCCATTCGATAACAATATCCGCAGGAAATTCCTCCGGACACCACAACACATAATTTGCTTTCTGCCCCTGCTCTGCATCTATCGCATTCTCCATGCGCATCCGTTTATTTTCAAATGTGATGCGCGCCTGACCTTCCAGCACGAAGCCTTTGATATCCGCTTCGCAAGATAGGGGGTTTTCATAGAGTAAAATGCCGGTTTCTTTTGTTGGCATACTATTTCTCCTGTCCACTTTTTCCGTTCCTCAAACCTATATTACATATTTCTTACGCATAATTTTAACCGATATATCGCTAA
Organism: Clostridium sp.; assembly: GCA_023664605.1. Classification (GTDB taxonomy): domain Bacteria; phylum Bacillota; class Clostridia; order Lachnospirales; family Lachnospiraceae; genus UBA3282. The sequence continues at coordinate 34,081 of JAMPFF010000003.1, read as the reverse complement.
ATCCGCCCTTGCCTTATCCATAAATTCTCATGCCTTCCCTCTCTATATTTTGATAAAATGTCTGATATGGTATATTATTTTCATACTCCTTATGATTGCGTGCAAGAAGTGAAACCATAATATCATTTCGCAAACCCACACGGCTTGCAATACGACTGATGTCTTTGCGCTTTTCCGTTATTTCCTTTTGCTCGCAGTTTAATAAAATCATAATATCAACATCTGATTCTAAATTAAAATCTCCGCGAGCATAAGAACCATACAAAATAATACGTTCAATCTTGTCACCAAATAATTTTATCAATTCTTCATTTATCTCAGTTGTAATATTCTTTATTCTTTCTTCCATATTCTTATACCTCAAGCTTTTTCATTTACGATTTCTTCTATGCTAATATTTTATCATGAAACGACTAAGTCATACAACATATCTATGAATTTTTTACCTCTTTTGTCAGGTTTTCTCTTTTCAGAATACATTCTGCCGCTTCACTTTTCTCGTATTTCATAAGTTCCTTGTTTTTCCAGTATAACCATGTATTTTATAAATTACAAGCCAGCTTTTACTCTTTTATTCTTTCTACCAAAACCGCCTCATCTTCAATAAAAATAAATACATCTTCAACTGTTACTCCAAATTCTTTTGCAATATCCATAGCCAATTTCAGGGATGGATTATACTGCCCATTCTCCAGTCTCACAATAGTCTCCCGCCTTACTCCTACTTTCTCTGCCAACTGCTTTTGGCTCATAGACAACCTTTCCCTGTATGCCTTTATTCTTGTAATCATTTCTGCCATGTGTTTCTCCAGATATTAGATTGCTTCAAAATCCAAATACTTCTTTCCTCAATTCCTTATTTGCTGCCAATGCCATATATCTGCGCAGCGTTACTCTCGCTTTATTATAACGCTTATCCCGCTCCATAATACCCCAGCTTTTTACCAGACGACGACGGAGCTGCTCTCCCAGATAATGGAGACCCTCGTGTTCATGTTCACTGCCTTCCGGAACAAATATCACGCTTCCGGCTTCTTCAAGTTCCGGTCTGTGAAGCATATCATCATAAATCTTCCACAAAACAATGTATCTTTTATCCATTAAGTTTTCTGTCGTTTCCTCAAAGAAATCGGCAAATGTATAGATATGATAATACTCTTCATCCGCATACACCATCAAATCAATAATCCACCGCAATGGATTAGCAATCTGTATTTCTTCTTGCATCAACGCATCAAACTGTTTCTTTATTTTCTGAAACCAACTTTGCAGCTCTTCAGAAAACTTAATTCTACCGTCCGGCTTCCAATATGGTATCATATCATCAGGTGACTGATTAAATAATTCCATAGTTGTTATCTCTTTCACAATATGATTATATTCTTCCTGTTTTTCTGATATCCTTCTTCGTGCAACGCCACTGAACCGCTCCCATAATTCCCAAAAATCCATTTCAAAGATCTCTGCTATCGCTTTAAACACATATGCCGGAATATCTGATACTGCTGTGAATAATAGAATCTTTCGCAAAATCTTATCGTCATATTCATCCCCTATGGAAAGCGCCATGGAATCCTGCTCATAATATTTTTTTAACATTTCTACCAGAAAAAATGCTGCCTCTTTTTCTGTCAAAGAACTCGCCTTTTTAAACTCCTCTATTGCTTTTTTCACAGCTTTGGCACAATTCAGAATACTAAAATGCCCCTGTTGTTCACCCTCATCCTCTTTTTCCTCACAGTCATTGATTAAATCCTCCATATATGCAATCGCTGCCTCTGTACCATTCAAAACAGCATAAATCTCAATATGCCCCAGCACTCCATACTCTTCCTGAATAAAATCCTGCCAATCCGTTCTTTCTATATAATAATCATTCTCATCCTTGTGCATGATTTCAAATAATTTCCATGGGTCCCTGTTTTTAAAATAATATTTCTCTTGAAACAGATAATTAATCCATCCTGTATATGCATGAATCGTTACCGGTTCAGCATCTACCATTGCGATTGCCGTTCCATCTATATATAGCTCTTCCAACACATAAGCCGCCACAACGGCTCTATGAAACTGTCTCCAGCCAATTTTTCCGCTCCAAACGCGATTATCTTTTATATTAAATCCCGCATTTTCCCAGAAGTCATCTTCAAAGTAATTATAATAAAAGTCCATACCGTATTCATGCATTGCCGCCTTACGAATTGTAGCTATCGTTTTTCCAAACAAAGATACCCTCTCTAATTCCATCATGCCGCCTGCCTGATACAATATCTCAATCCTCTTTTTAAATTCTTCTATCTTCTCGTTTGGAATGCTTGTTCCATTTTCCTGATACAAATCCGCAAATGTTCCCATTACCATCCGTTCCTTTCTCCATATGTATTCAGCCTATTGTCATACTGTTTGAGATTTGACATAACTGCCCTGTTGATTGATATGTGATAAATATATCACTTTTCATCATATTTTGTCAATTACATATACTGCACATTGTCCTTGAATTTACTCATTTCTACCGCCAAAAACAAAAATCTATATAATAAAAGCAGGATATCTCCGTTTCATGAGTTCCTGCTTTCACAATTCTCTGCAATTTCACAACTGAAAGTTTTTATATTTACATATTTTTTACTGCCTGTTCAAATTCTTGTTCTGTATCTACAAAATGGTATGGTTCATATTCTCCATATGCAGAAGGTCTGCTTATAGTTACTAACTGAATCTGTTCATCTCCAATTTCTTGTATAAGATGTTCTTTAAAATCAACTAAATGTGAACCATGTGTAGTCTGCAAGGCAAAACAGCCTGTATCATCAAATTTCTTTGCAATTAAGTAGCACATTCTTTAATTCCTCCTTAAACTCATTTTCATTTCTAATTTCAGCATTTTCGTATGCATACCTTAAATGCTGCCCAATGTTGTTATCATACGATTTTTTATAGATATATTTATGGAGCCAATTATTCATTTGTCTATCATAATAAGTATTATATTGTATTTCAATTGGATAATGAAAATTATCTAATTGATAATATACATGAACTCCTCTATAACCATCATCATGAGCTTTTCCTCTGGACATATCTGCAATTCGTATCTGGTTACAGCCTTTTAATAATAATACACTTTCATAATTATCACAAAGTGTCCGAAACCCCAACATATCATTAAATACTTTTCCAGTCTGATGATTCGGATAATAGCGAGCATACTTCAGAAAAGCTGATTGTATACTTTTTATCCTATAGTCAGTTGCAAAATCATGAAGATATTCGCATTTATCATACCATTGATTTATTTTCTTCAATTCATTAAATAATACTTCTTTATCAAAATAGTGTAAATTCTTTTTCAAATTGATATTCATACTTGAATGATATGATAATTTTTCCAGTGTTTTTAAAGATAATCCATCTTTTTTTAGAATATTTTCGATTGTTGGCGACATATTATAAACTCCTATATATCATAATTTTTCATACTAACCGCCATAATTCCGCTCCGCAAAATCTCAAATCCGTGCGGGAAATTTAACATATACATTATTTCTCTATAATTATAATATCATTTTATAAAAATGCGTTCAATATGCACTTTATCAACAAAATTTTCATTAATATATTAAAACAAACGACTCTTATCTTTTCCAGCCTCCACTCCTCACCTTACAAAACACCACCGCCACCGCCGTACTGATAAACGTCGCCACAATCGCAGGCGCAATCACGGCGGTAGGGTTCACGCTGCCGTACTGCTGCCGGTATACAATCATATTGACTGGAATAAGCTGTAAAGATGAAATATTTAATATCAGAAAATCGCACATCTCTTTCGACGCGGTGCGCTCCCTTTTTCCAAAAACGCCTTCTCTCTTTCCCACGCCGCTGCCGTCCGCAGACCGCTTCTTATCAAATGCCATTCCCTCTGCCAGATACTCCGGATTCCCCCGCTCTGCCTCCAGCTTGGCAAGTTCCTCCATGGCTTTTAAGCCCGCCGGTGTACACGCCCAACCAAGCCCCAATATATTCGCAATCAAGTTCGTGGAAATATATCCCCGCGCCGGATGGTCTCGCGGAATTTTAGGAAAGAGAAATGTGATAAAAGGGGAAAGCCCTTTCGTCAGCTTCGCAATCAGCCCCGATTTTTGGGCAATCTCCATGAGTCCCACCCATAGAGACATCACCCCTATCATGGTAATACATAGCGACACGGCTTCACCCGCCGAATCAAGCGCCGCTTTCGACACTTCCTCCATATTGCCGGTAAATGCACCGAAAACTACTCCTATCAAAATCATAAAAGCCCAAATATAATTTAACATAAATCAAAAAAAGCACACCGATAATTTTCTCTTACATAAAAAATCATATGTGTGCTGTTTCCTGTTATTCTTATATAGAGTTTATGAAATATTCTAGCAAATTATTTCTTAACTTTCCAAAAAGACTTTCTTATGAACAGCTTGCCAATTCGTAATAAAGCCCTTTCTTCGCCATCAACTGCTCGTGCGTTCCCTCTTCCGCAATACCCTGATTACTGATATAAAGAATGCGGTCCGCATTGCGGATGGTAGACAGACGATGCGCCACAACAAAAGCCGTCTTGCCTTTCAGCAAAGTCTCCAACGCTTTCTGAATCAACAACTCCGTCTCCGTATCGATGGCGCTGGTGGCTTCATCCAAAATTACAATGGAGGGATTTTTCAGGATGATTCTGGCAAAACTAATCAACTGTTTTTCTCCCGCTGACAGACTTCCGCCCCGTTCTTCCAGCATATGCTCATACCCGCCGCTTAACCGCATAATAAACTTATCCGCATAAATCTTTCGCGCCGCTTCCCTGCACTCCTCGTCCGTAGCATCCCATCTCCCGTAGCGGATATTGTCCAAAATAGTACCCTTGAAAATAAACGGGTCCTGCATCAACACACCTACCTCGGAACGCAGAGAAAACAAGCTTGCGTCCCGCACATCCACATCATCAATTCTGACGCTGCCCTCCCTGACGTCGTAGAACCGGGTCAGCATACTGATTACGGTTGTCTTTCCCGTCCCCGTAGGCCCCACTAAAGCGATAGTCTCTCCCGGTCTTACATGCAGCGTAAAATGCTCCAGAATATTTTCCTCCTCCTCATAACAGAAAGTAACATCCTGAAAATCCACCCTGCCTTTGACATTTTTAAGAATGACCGGATTTTCCTTATCCTGAATGTCTACTGGATAATCAATGGTATCAAACACCTGCTCCAGATTAGAACTTACCTGCGCCAACTCCTGAATAATCGTGGATAACTGCGCCAGCGGCTCCTGAAAGGCTCCCATATAACTGGTAAACGTAACTACCACGCCCGCCGTGATTCCGGCATTTCCACCCAGAATCAGCGCAAGTGCAACACCAAAGATACACAGCGTTCCTATATGCCAGAAAAACTGAACCACAGGACCGTTCAGGCGGGAACGTTTTACAATGCTCCACCACATATCCACGCTGTCTTCATGGATTTGACGGTATGTTTCCTTGTTAATTCCAATTCTGTTATAGTTCTTGACAATCTGCTCCCCCATAATGGATTCCACCAGAAACGCAGTCCGGTTGGAGTTTTTCGCACGGTGGAGCGCATACTTTTTCCTTAGATAAGAACGCAGCAGGAAAATAACAGTCATCATAGGCACTACTGCCGCAAACACAATCAGAGTCAACATCGGACTCAAAGAAAGCATAAATATGGTCACCACCACCAGTTTGACGATATAGATGGCAAACATCATGACATAATTGGAAAAAAAATCCGCCAGACCGTTGATGTATTCCGTCACCCTTACAACTATCTTTCCGTCCGGACGATTGTCAAAATAATCAAAAGAAAGTAACTGCAGCCTCTCAAAAATGTCCGTCCGGATTTGAGTAATGATACGAAAGCCCATCCGTCCCATACATCTTGCCTGTATAAAGGTTGACAATATCTCTACCGCCGCCAGCAGCGCCAATCCTCCGCCCACCAGCGCCAACTGACGGTAATCCTGATTGACTACAACCTCGTCCACAATCAGCTTTAACAGCCGGGGAGGAAACAAAGAGGCAACTGCCGCCGCTAACATCATACAACTGACCAGAAAAAGAAGCCGCTTATAAGGAAGGATATATGCAAGCGTCCGTCCCAGCTGCCGTATATCAACTTTTCTTTCTATTTGTTCATCTTCAAAAAAAGTATTTCGTTTCGCCATTGCTTTCTTTCTCCATTTTTACGCAAAATTGTCCATCTGAACCCTGTCCGCCTGCTGCTCTTGTTGCACCCGGTAGATATGCGCAAAACTTCCCTCCAGTTCCATCAGTTCCTCAAAGGTTCCCCGCTCCGTAACCACACCGTCTTTCATATAGAGAATCTCATCACAGTCCACTACGGAAGAAAAGCGGTGTGCCGTAATAATCAATGTCTTTTCCTCGAAATGTTCATAAATATTCTTTAGTACTGCATGTTCCGTATTTACATCCAGCGCAGACGTGGAATCGTCCAATACAAAGACGGGCGCATTTTTTAAAAATGCTCTGGCAATGGAAATCCGCTGTTTCTGTCCGCCGGATATCCCCAGCCCCCGTTCTCCCACGATTGTTTTATAACGCTCCGGCATCGCGTCGATAAATTCGGACGCTTTTGCATCCGTAGCCGCCCTGACTACCATACGCTCATTGATATCCGCCTGGCTGAAAGCAATATTGGACTCAATGGTATTGGAAAACAAAAACACATCCTGAAATACATAAGAATACATTTTCCGCAGATTATCCAAACTGAATTCCTTGATATCGTGTCCGCTTATCGTAATCTGTCCGGAGGTGATATCCCTGTTTCGCACCAAGGTTTTTAACAGCATACTCTTTCCCGAACCGGTCTCTCCCACGATTCCCAGCTTTTTCCCATAAGGAATGCTGATATCGATATGTTTTAATATTTCCTGTCCGTCCAACTCCACGCAGACGTCCTGCAGTTCAATGTCCGGCGTATCGCAGTGAAGCGTCGCAGCTTTATCCTCCGGTACCCGGCTTTCTTTTTCCATGAAATTCTTGAGCGCCAGCCCGGCTATAAACTGCTGCTGCATATTGAAAATATAGTTGTTAATGCTTGTAATATTACTCATAAACCGCATAACATATGTAGAAGAGGCAAGAATATACCCGACCGTCAGCTGCCCCTGTATGACTAAAACCGCCCCTATCATAATCGTACTGACAAATGCCGTCTGGCGAATCGTGTTAATGGTTAAATCAAATTTTGAAGAAAGCCATATCTGCTTTAGCCGCGCCTCCAAAAAATTGGTATTTGCCTTTCCGAATTTTTCTTTTTCCAGTTCCTCGTTATGAAAAGAACGGACAATACGGACTGCGGCAATATTTTCCTGCGTAACCAGATTCATCTCCGAACTTTTCTCACGGATTTTTTTGAAATTTTCTCGTGCCCTGCTTTTGAACGTAAGCACCGCTTTCACCAGAAAAGGCATCAAAAGAAGCGGAACGACCAAAAAAGAAACGTCAATCGTTGTAATCAGTACTAACGTCGTCACCAGCATGAATATTGAATCTCCCAGATATGCTATCATATGGGAAAACATTTCCTTGAACATAATCGTATCGCTGTTTAATATCTGCAGCAGTTCTCCGGAATTATAGTCGGCAATCGTAGCGGAATCCAACTCCATTAATTTTTCATATGTTCTATAGCGAAGTTCCGTCTCCAGTTTTAACCCAATCCACTCCTGCAGCAAATCACGGATATAAATCAATACAATCCGCAAAAATACCAATATCCCATAAGCTACTGCAATAGCAAAAAATAGCTGCAAGGTGCGGGGCTGCCCGAAACGCCCGCTCAAAAGAAAGTGGAAAATACCGCCGCTGTCCTCTTTCACTTCTCCTTTTTGGATGACAAAATCAATTAAAATTCCGGACAAAAGAGGTAAAAGAAATTCCGCCAGAATCCCTATAAAGCTTAAGGCTTCTGCCAAAATTGCCACAGGCATATTTTTCTTAAAATACCGGTATCCGAATCTTAGCATCTCCATAATGCTTCTTTGCTCCTTATCCTCCGTCAGAATCTACTCGTCATTATCTCTTACCGCCAGACAAAAGTCAACCCTGTATCACAGCCCAAGCGTATTCTTTTTACTTATGGTTTATTTTATGGTACAATAAAAAACAAATTATATTACAGCCTGAGAAAGGACACGGTTATGAACACGGACAAATATACTTTTACCTATACGAAAAAAGAAATTTGGGAGTTTTGCACCAGAGCATGGTGGGATATGCGGCGCGGACGTCCGCTTACCTTAATTATCTTTGCGGGATTTTTGATTATCTATGCAGACATCTTAAAGCGTTTCCCCTACGAAATTCTCATACTGTTCGGTATCGTATTTTTGGTCGAAATTGGCATCCTCTATTACAGAAGCCAAAAAGAACTGTCATTTCAGGAATACTCCGTCTGGATAGAAAACGGAGTATTTATCAGCCGCAGCGCGTCCGTCTATCATGAAACGCCATGCAGTCAAATCAGCAACATCAGGGAAAGTAAACACCTTTTGATGCTTGGCATTTTGCAAAATAAGAAGCAGTTCTCATGGTTCATTATTCCCACGCGTGCCTTTTCCTCTGCAGCGGAACAGTATGCTTTTATACAAAATCTGAAAAATGCCGTTTATATTCCTGCGGAGACTATCCATGAACCCGAAGATTTTCATTTTTCCTTTTTTGTGGATGAGGATAAATGGTGTCAGATTGCAACGGAATCCCGCTCTGTTTTATATGATATCAACCGCCATAATTCCAAACTGATACTTTCCCGATTTTTATAATCGGTCTCTGGTTTTTTAATGTGTTGGGGGTTGTGAACATATTTTCTGCTATTGCCGCGTTTTTTTTAACCATATTAATTTTTCTGCGCCGTAAGATGAACCCGGAGAAAGCTATCAGAAAAAATCTGCAAAAAACTACCCCGCAGGGAAATATGCTGGGCGACTGGAATATCCGCTTCACAGCTTCCGGCATTTCTTATACGGTTGCACAGAAAAGAAACTCATCCCTGCCATGGAGCGAATTTACATTGACAGCGGAAACAGAACACGCTTTCTATTGCATACATAAAGACAACCGCCGTTTTATCCCTGTACCCAAAAGCTGTCTGTCCGATTATGAACAAGCGCAAAATTGGCTGCAATACTGCCAGACGAAAGGACTGACGCCGGTTCAGGTAAAACCGCCGAAATATATGCCTGCTCCGCTTTTTTATGTTCTGCTTGCCTTTGTTTTCTGTCTCTTCTTTGTATCAGGTATATGGCATGGGTATCGAAACTCCACTCCGGCTGTATCCGGTTCTTCGGTTTCCACTGACTTCCCGGCTGCCGCTGATTCTTCGATAACAACCGACTTTCCCGCTGCTGCCGACTCCGTTCCTTTGGAAGTGCAGGCGGAAACGCTCCGCTTGCTCGGACTGACCGTGCCGGATGAAGCAGTAGACGGATTGGTTCAAGCAGACGGCGCACAGGGAGATATTTTCCGGAACGCGATAGAAAGCTTCCCCTATACCTATACATGGCTGTTAATGAGTTTGGGTTCGCCGGAATATGACGAAAACTTTGAAATCATTGGTTATTCGGAAGAAGTTTTCTGGTTTGACTTTGAGAGCTGGGATTTGGAAACAGACTATATCCACATCTTAGAAGGGATGGCGGCGCTTGCCAAAGGAAGCGCGGTAGATGGTGTAGAAAATATCCGCGTTGATACTGCAAAGGTGGACTGGGAAAAAGGACGCGGCACGCTCACCGTCCTGCTGGATTATAACGGCAAAACGCTAAATTATCCAATGAAAGTGTACAATGACTGGATTGACGAGGATGTGTTAAGTATTTATAACGACCTGTTACAAGATACCGGCAGCGCAGAGTGTTTCTATGCCACGGGCGATGGCGGACAGGGCGCAATTATCTTTTTCTGCAGTGATGAATGGGCAAAGAATTTTGAAAAAGCAACCAATATCGAGCTGGAGGAATTGTAACGCTATCGGTATTTTACAACATGCCGCATATCATACAGCATCATGCACCCCGCGGTATAAAAGACTCCCATGCTGTATATCATATACCGGGGCTGCGTAAAAATTGTCAAACCGACCACGAAAGAATTGACTGCGATACACACCATGACAATAAAGGCAAAAGAAAGGCTTTTATCTATCTGCTCCAAGCCGGTTGTATCTTTCCGGCTTTTTTGCTTCTGCCTGATAAGGATTCCTGCTGCCGCTCCCATCGCAAGATAAGCCGCCACCGCATAAGCGCTCAAAGTCTTAGTCGCTCTGGCAATGGAATTGACAAATCCCCTGCCGATATTATAGAGCCAGACCTTTCCCATCGGCATAAGGCTTTGCTTTAACAGGGTTTTCGTCATTTCCCCACAGATTTTATCATATTGTAACGCCGCTTCTATTTGCGTCATTTGAAAACTCTGTGCAATATAGTCTTCCACTATCGGATTGATAATGCCATAGCCAATCGCGTCATAACTGTCCGCATAATGTACACAGACGGAAAGCCATCCCTGCTCTGCATATGAATAGAGAATCTGCTGTTCATCCGCCTGCTCCATAATTTCCAGATACAGTTTTCTTATCTCTTCGTCCTTAAATAAATCCTTATCTTTTTCCACATCAGAGGAATACAAAAGCGTACATAAAAAGCCCATGGAATTATGGCAATGCTCTATCCAGGCATCACGGACAACATAATTATATATCCTGTCCGTCAGCTTACAGGAGAAAAACACGGCTATCATCAACGCCGCTATACAACAGAACTTTCGGATTTTTTTACTGCGTATCACATAATACCACCCTAAAACAACGCCCATGATAAGCAGGGTGATCAACATCTGTTTTCTAAGATTGATTAACAAAAAAGACAGAAACAGCGTCCATATAAGATGGCGTTTTCTGTCTGTATTCACATAAAGATATAATTCCAGCGTAAAAAGGACAAAAAGAGACAATCCAAGCCCTTCCGTCATAATGCAGTCCGTGTATACGGAACCTCTGATAGCCGCAAATCTACAAAGCAAGGCTACTGCAAACTGAAATATGATTGCGGCAAGCTGTAAGCATACGTTTTGGTTTTTCATTCTCTTAATCACAAATCCGGCGTACCAAGCACTGAATCCGGCAAGCAGGCTTTGTACTATCACCGCCGCCATCAGGCTATGCGTCTTTGACTGACCCGTACACATTCTCATAAGCGCAAGAAATGTCGGATACAACGGTTCTCTGGAAATGTCCATTGTAACATAGCTTGCAGAATCCACGCACCACACAGGCCCGTCACATAAAGGGAAAAGCAAATAGAATAAAATGCAGACTGCCAATAAACAAGCATTCCATATTGTCTCTTTTGGGAAAGCAATTTTATTCGTCTGATTCATTCTGTTATTCTACTCCTTCCATCACCACTCAATGAGCGCGGACCCCCAGGTAAGCCCTGCCCCGAACCCTGACAGGACAATTCTCATGCCGGGTTTTAACAGGCCTTTTTGATTCATTTCATCCAGCAGAATCGGAACGCTCGCCGCGGAAATGTTTCCACAATGGTCTAAACTGGTCGGGAATTTTTCCTCCGGCGCCTTTAACCGTTTCGCAACGGATTGTATGATTCTGATGTTTGCCTGATGCAATGCAAAATAATCAATGTCCTCTATGGTAAGTCCTGCCTCCTCCACTACTTTTTTAATGGAGGCGGGTACTGTCGTAACCGCAAATTTATAGACTTCTTGTCCATCCATATGAGTATACTGCAAATCCATGGAATTTTCCACCAAAGGATTATTATTTTTTCTGTTTTGACATGCCAATACCTTACCACGCGCGCCGTCGCAGCCCTGGTCGTATGCAAGCAGCCCCGTTTTGTCAGCGCGCACTACTGCCGCGCCCGCGCCGTCTCCAAATAAAACACAGGTGCTTCTGTCGCTCCAATCCATTATCTTTGACAATGTTTCAGCCCCTAAAATAAGCGCGGTTTTATAGACGCCCGCCTTTAAATAAGCGTCCGCCGTATGCAGGGCAAACATAAAGCCGGAACAAGCGGCGTTAATATCAAACGCGACCGCTTTATCGGCTCCGATTGCCGCCTGTATCTCACACGCGGTAGAAGGTGTTACATAATCGCCCGTAATCGTACCAACAATGATTAAGTCAATCTCATCCGCCATAACGCCTGCATTTTCCATCGCTCTTTTGGCCGCCGTTACAGACATGGAAGTTGTTGTTTCCTCCTTTGCCAGTCTGCGTTCCCTGATTCCGGTACGGCTGCTAATCCACTCGTCCGACGTGTCCATGATTTTTGATAAATCGTCATTTGTCACAACCGTTTCCGGCAGACAGCTTCCGGTTCCTATAATTCTTGTTTTCATCTTTGCGTCAATCCCTTTTCTATCCTGCTTCCTTTATTATCTTTTCTTTATAGCTTCGTATATTTTCAAGGCTTAAACTCTTCCATAATATCTTTTACATACTCTAACTTCGCAGCGCGGTATGCGTTGGCTCCGCAAAATAATAAAGCGTTGTCCACATTTCCTTTCGCGGCGTTGACAAGCGCGTCCGTAATACAATAAGGCGTCTCTGTAGGTTTACATGTGCTGATACATAAATGACATTTCCCGTGCGGAATTTTTCCCTGTTTCGCCCTTTGCATAAATGGATTGAAGATGGCTCTTCCCGGCATACCGACCGGACTTTTGACGATAACAATGTCCTCTTTTTTCGCCTTGATATAACTTTGTTTATAGGCGTCGTCCGCGTCGCATTCATAAGTCGTAACAAATCTGGTCGCCATCTGCACGCCCGCCGCTCCCATTTCCATGTAATGTTCCATGTCCTGTCTTGTATAAATACCGCCCGCCATAATAACCGGCATGGAAACATCATATTCCTTTTCGATATCGTGCGCTTTTTCTATTATATTCTTTACTTCCTCATCATAGTGCAGCGCGTCTATATCCGCTAACTGCTCTTTCGTAAAGCCGAGATGCCCGCCCGCAAGCGGTCCTTCTATAACGACTGCGTCCGGCAGTCTGGCATATTTTTTCATCCAATACTTGACAATCACATGCAGCGATTTTACGCTGGAAACGATTGGTACCAGTTTGGTTTTCGTATTTTTGGCTAACTCCGGCAGATTCATCGGCAGTCCGGCTCCTGAAACGATTAAATCGACTCCCGCCTCCAGCGCCGCTTTGACATATTCCTCATAGTATTTGGTCGCCACCATGATATTGATACCGATAATGCCGCCGTTTGCAATCTTACGCGCCTTGTCAGTTTCCGTCCTGATTGCCCTTAAATTACAGGCAATCGGATCGTTGTCAAAATCCGCGTCCCGATAGCCAATCTGCGCGGCTGACAAAATACCGATACCGCCCTGTGCCGCCACCGCGCCCGCCAGATTGGAGAGGCTTATACCGACGCCCATGCCGCCTTGCATGACGGGTATTTTTGCAGTTAAATCACCAATGACAAGAGGTTTTATTTTCATAATAATCCTCATTTCTGAGCGACTTGTCGCGAAGAGGCGATGAGAAATTCGCGAATGCGATTTCTCGTCTGCCATCAGGGCTATTTGTTTTCGCTCAGAAACAAATAGCCGATTGATAAAATAAGCTATCGAGCTTATTTTTCAATCTATACTCCATTTTAGCAAACTCTTCGCAACTACTCATTTCCGATTGCGAAAGTGAGTTCCGCTGTTGTTACCAGTTTCCCGTCTACATATGCTTTCGCGCTGCCTACGCCGATAGGTCCTTTGACTTTGATAATTTCCGTCTCTAACGTCAGCACGTCTCCCGGCGTTACCTTTCCTTTGAATTTAGCGGAATTAATCGCCGCAAAATAAGCAGTTTTGCCTTTAAATTCCGGCTGGCTTAAAATCGCTACCGCGCCGGTCTGCGCCAGCGCTTCGATAATCAATACGCCCGGCATAACGGGTTCTGTGGGAAAATGTCCTGCAAAATAAGGCTCATTATAGGAAACGCATTTTTTCGCTACCGCCTTTACACCCGGCTCTAACTCTTCAATGGTATCAAGCAGCATAAACGGCTGCCTGTGCGGAATAATCTCCATAATTTCTTTCGCGCTTAAAACTGACATATTAACCTCCATTCCGGAGCGTTTACACGACGGGGCGACGCAAATATCAGATTTGCGTCTGCCATCAAGGCATATTTGTGACGCTCCGGCACAAATTGCCGATTGAAAAATAAGCTACCGAGCTTATTTTTCAATCTATTCTCTCCTGACTCCATTTCTAATCCGTGTATTTTTTGATAAGAATGCTGGCGTTATGTCCGCCGAATCCTAATGAATTAGACAACGCATACATATAATCACCATGCGCCGGTTTGATGCAGTAATCTAAATCGCACTCCTCGTCCGGCACCTGATAGCCGACCGTCTGGTGCAGATAGCCCTCCTGTAATTCCTTTACGCAGGTAACAAACTCAACCGCGCCCGCCGCGCCAAGAAGATGCCCTACCATAGACTTGGTGGAGTTAATCTTCATTTCTTTCGCGTGTTCGCCGAAAGCAAGCTTAATCGCTCTTGTTTCAAATAAATCGTTATGATGCGTACTGGTTCCATGCGCATTAATATACATAATATCATTCATACTAACGCCCGCATCCGCGACCGCATATTCCATCGCTTTTGCCGCGCCGGAGCCGTCCTCCGCAGGAGATGTAATGTGGTATGCGTCCGCCGTACAGCCGTATCCGACTACTTCCGCATAGATTTGTGCGCCTCTTTTTTTCGCGTGTTCCAGTTCTTCAAGAACAACGACCGCCGAACCCTCTCCCATGACAAATCCGCTTCTCTCCTTATCAAAAGGAATGGAGCATCTTGCCGGGTCGTCAGATGAAGTAAGCGCGGTCAGGGAAGTAAAGCCCGCAATACCGATGGGCGTTACGCTGCTTTCCGTTCCTCCGGCAATCATCACTTCCGCATCCCCGTACTGAATCGTGCGGTATGCTTCTCCGATAGAGTTTGTTCCCGTTGCACACGCCGTTACGACGTTAATATTTTTACCTTTTAAACCAAACTGAATGGATACGTTTCCCGCCGCCATATTGCAAATCATAAGCGGCACTAATAAAGGTTCCACTCTGGAAGGACCTTTTTCCAGTAATTTGGAATGCGCTCTTTCCATCGCCTGTAAAGAGCCGATGCCGGAGCCGACGGAAACGCCCACGCGGAAAGCGTCCTCTTTTTCCATATCAAGACCTGCGTCCTCCATGGCTTCTTTTGTCGCCGCCACCGCATACTGGCAGAATAACTCCATTCTTTTTGCCGCCTTAAAATCCATATAATTTTTGCCGTCAAAGCCTTTGACTTCCGCCGCAAGTTTACATTTATATTCCGACGCGTCAAATTTGGTAATCCCGCCAAATCCTGTTTTTCCCTCTTTGACGCCGTTCCAAAATTCTTCTACGCTTAATCCAATGGGGGTAATCGCACCCATACCCGTTACTACTACTCTTCTGCTCATTGTATAACCATGCTCCTTCCTCAGCCTGTGCGCCGAACCCGCCAGGCGTCACCTGTTTATTCGTTACTCTTTCTTAAATCGCCATGCCGCCGTCCACGGAGATAACCTGTCCCGTAATATAGGACGCTCTATCGCTTGCCAGAAAAGCAACCGTCTCCGCGATATCTTCGGGCGTTCCGACTCTTTTTAACGGAATCTGCTGCAATGTCGCTTCTTTTGCCGCATCCGTCATTGCCTGCGTCATATCGGTGTCGATGTAACCGGGCGCAACGGCATTGACCGTAATGCTGCGGCTTGCCAATTCCCTTGCCATGGATTTGGTAAGACCGATAACGCCCGCTTTGGACGCGGCGTAATTTGCCTGTCCTGCGTTTCCAAGAACGCCTGAAACGGAGGAAAGGTTTACCACTCTGCCCGCCTTTTGTTTTAAGAAAGGGCGGTACATATGTTTCATCGTATTAAAAGTGCCTTTCAGATTCGTGGCGATAACCGCGTCAAAATCTTCCTCCGTCATTTTCATCATAAGATTATCTTTGGTAATGCCTGCATTATTGACTAAAATATCAATATGTCCGAACTCGGCAAGCATATCGGTTATCATCTTTCCGCACGCCTCAAAATCGGCTACCGAACACTGCACGCAGACGGCTTTTCTGCCCATGTTCTCTATTTCCCGGACGACTTCCTCCGCTTTTTCTTTGGAGCCGTTATAATTGACGATGACGTCCGCGCCATATCCGGCAAGCGTCAATGCAATCTGGCGTCCGATTCCGCGTCCTGCTCCTGTCACAAGTGCAACTTTTCCTGCTAACATACTGCTTTCCCGCTCCTCTCTTAATTTACCGTTACATTTCTTCTTTTTTAAACAAGTTTCTCTAAATCTTCTATCTTTTCTATATTCAAAACCTTTACGTCACGGTTGATTTTGCGCATAAATCCTGACAGCGTTTTGCCCGGTCCGATTTCAATAAACGTATCGACGCCGTCTGCGAGCATTCTCTCGATTGTCTGCTGCCATTTTACGGAAGAAGAAACCTGTTTTTCCAACAACGGTTTTACATCTTCTTTTTTCGTAACATAGTCAGCCGTTACATTCGCGATATAAGGAATTTGAATTTCCTGAATCGTTACTTTTTCCAATTCCCTGGCAAGCTTTTCTCCCGCGCCGGCTAACATCGGGGAATGGAACGGTCCGCTTACTTTTAACGGCACACATCTTTTAGCTCCCGCTTCGCTCAATTTGGAAATGGCTTCCTGAATCGCGCCCTCTTCTCCGGTAATTACTATCTGACCGGGACAATTATAATTTGCAACCGTCACCATACCGGATATCCCGCCGCATATCTTTTCTATGATTTCAGTATCTAATCCGAGAACTGCCGCCATACCGCCGCCGCTCGGAACAGCCTCCTGCATATAGATACCTCTTTTTCTGACGATTTTAAACACATCCTCCGGCGTCATCACGCCGCTTGCTGCAAGCGCGCCGTATTCTCCCAGGCTAAGACCCGCCGTTACATCCGGTTTCACGCCTTTTTCCTCTACCGCCTTTAACATGGCAACTTCCGCCGCTAACATTGCAATCTGCGTATACTCCGTAATGTTAATCTGTTCGTTTTCTTCAAAGCATAATGCTGCGACGTCCAAACCGCTTGCCTTTCCCGCCAGTTCAAACATCTTTTTACAAACAGGAATCTGTTCATAAAAATCCTTCCCCATTCCTACATACTGCGCTCCCTGTCCCGGAAACATAAATGCTGTCTTACCCATACGAATCTTTTCCTCTCTTTATAATATTTTGATATTCAAAGTATTTGTCTAAATAAAAAGCGCAAGCCCAGCAGCTCGCGCCCAGCCAGACCGCGCAAGCCTGTCAGCCTGCACCTGTTTAATCATTACACTATACCTTTCATACTTTTAATAAGCTTTCTGCCTGTGCCATGATTTCCTGAATCATTTCCGCACAGCTCTGTTCTTTCTTTACAAGACCTGCTATCTGACCCGCCATCAGCGTACCGTCAATGACGTCGCCTTCCACTACCGCTTTTCTTAAAGACCCCAGCGTCATCCGCTCCAGTTCTTCCAAAGACGCGCCTTCTTTTTCCATTTTCAGATATTCTCTGGTCATCTTATTGCGGATGCAGCGAACCGGATGTCCCGTAGACCTTCCCGTTACTTCAGAGTCAATATCTTTTGCCGCAACAACTTTCTGTTTGTAATTTTCATGTACAATCGACTCTTTGGCAACGACAAATCTTGTTCCCATCTGTACCGCCTGTGCGCCTAACATCATCGCCGCCGCAAAACCTCTGCCGTCTGCAATGCCGCCCGCCGCAATAACGGGAATATTCACGGCGTCCACTACCTGCGGCACAAGCGTCATTGTTGTCGCTTCTCCGATATGACCGCCGGACTCCGTACCCTCAGCAACGACGGCGTCCGCGCCCGCGCGCTCCATCATCCTGGCAAGAGCCACGCTCGCCACGACGGGAATGACTTTAATACCCGCTTCTTTCCACATCGCCATATATTTGCCGGGATTGCCCGCGCCTGTCGTCACTACCCTGACGCCCTCGTCTACGACAACCTGTGCGATTTCATCAGCTTCCGGATTCATCAGCATAACATTTACGCCAAAAGGCTTCTTTGTGATTTCCTTGGCTTTCTGAATCTGTTCTCTCACGAAAGACGCCGGTGCGCCGCCCGCGCCGATAATGCCGAGACCTCCCGCCTCCGATACGGCGGCTGCAAGATGGTATTCCGCAACCCATGCCATACCGCCCTGGATAATCGGATATTCGATTCCAAGAAGTTCTGTAATCTTCGTTTTCATATTCGTCCTCATTTTTAAATTTACTCGACGCCTTTATTCTTCATATATTCAATCACAGCGCCTACCGTTGTAATCTGCTCCAAATCCTCTGACGGAATCTCTATGCCGTATTCCTCTTCAAAAGCCATAACCAATTCAAATAAATCCAAAGAGTCCGCTCCCAAATCATCTTTAAAGGAAGATTCCTCTGTAATCTCAATACCATCCAAGTTTAACTGCTCCTGAATAATCTCTTTTACTCTTTCTAACATTTTCTTAATCTCCTTTTCCCTTATAGAAATTTTCCCAGCAAAAAATAGTTTGATATTCAAAGTATATTCTTTGCTAATATGTTTGTCAATCTTATTTTACGGATTTTACCAGTTTTGTCAATTCACTTCTTTAATAAATATTGATAAATATCTCTTTTTGTTATGCCTCTGTCCTTTGCAGCCCGCTTCATGGCGTCTTTTTTATCCATACCCTCCTTTTCATAATATGCCACATGTTCTTCAATGGAAAGGCTCTGCCACGCCTGCTTTTCCTCTTCTTTCTTTGCGCGGCGGCTTTTCCCTTCGACGACTAACACATATTCCCCGCGGGGTTCTTCGTTTTCATAAAAAACAAGCGCATCCGCAAAGGTCGTCGGAAAAATTGTTTCAAACTTTTTCGTCAGCTCTCTGCACAACGTGACCTTTCTGTTTCCTATCGCCTCCTGTAACTGTGTTAATGTTTTCACAAGATGATGCGGCGCTTCGTAAATAATTATCGTTCTGGATTCCTCTTTCAATTCCTCCAGTATTTCTTCCCTTTCCTTTTTATCGAACGGCAGAAACCCTTCAAAGCAAAACCGCCTGGTACTAAGCCCCGACAACGTCAACGCCGTAATACACGCCGCCGCGCCCGGCAGGGAGGTTACCGTAATGCCCGCCTGCATACATTTCTGCACCAGTACTTCTCCGGGGTCGGAAATGGCGGGCGTTCCCGCGTCGGTGATAAGCGCAACATTTTTCCCCTGCATAAGCTGTTCCACCAGATAGTCGGCTTTTTCCACCTTATTATATTCATGATAGCTGGTCATAGACGTTTTTATTTCAAAATGATTTAACAGTTTGATACTGTTACGCGTATCTTCCGCGGCAATGATATCCGCCGCCTTTAACGTCTCTATGACACGCGGCGTCATATCGCTTAGATTCCCTATCGGCGTTGCGCACAGGTATAAAGTTCCCGTCATCATCATTCCTCCTCCGGTTCTTCCTGCATACCAGCCTCTTCTATTTCTCCTTCGCCCTCATCTATAGGCTGCGGCCCTTTTTCCGTCCAATAAGGAAGCAGCGCCTCCTTCGTATAGTTCATGCGGGCGTTCCAGAGTATCCACTCTTCATATCCCGCGTCGTAGACCGC
Source organism: Clostridium sp. (assembly GCA_023664605.1). GTDB lineage: Bacteria > Bacillota > Clostridia > Lachnospirales > Lachnospiraceae > UBA3282. Next base: position 14,292 of record JAMPFF010000003.1, on the reverse strand, counting down.
CTGAATCTGCGCCCTGACTTCCTCCGCTCCATACGGAATATAGTCCCTTAGCCATGTGGCGGTAAAATCCTGAATCCACACCCTCACGTCCGCGATATGTTCCTCTGTTTCAGATCCTTTCGCTTCCGCATCGTCTGTCTGCGCTTCCCCGCTGTCTGCCGGTTCTTCCCCGCCGTCCGTCTGCTCCAACTTATCCCTGGAAATATTCATCGCCTGATAGACCGTATCATATGGCGCTTTGTCAGGAACTTCTATATTGTATACGCCATTATTGTAATGCGAGGGATATACCATTGGACAGATATAGTCTAAATGAGCCGCCATATCCCGATAGTTCTGTCCTACAATTTCCCTATCGCTCTCATTATCCATAATCGTGCCAAATACATCTGCTGAAACCACTACGCCCAGCGGGTGCAGCGCATCATAAGCATACTGCGTAAATTCCGTTATGACCTCTTCTTTTGTTTTCGTTTCCGCCTCTTTTCCATAGTCGATGTCATCCGCATTAACATCCGTGGAAAAACGGATATAGTCAAACTGTACCTCGTCAAATCCCGCTTCCGCCGCCTGTGTTCCAATCTCTATCAGATAATCCCATACCTCTTTCCTATACGGGTTCACCCATGCCTCTTTGTTCTTATCCCGAAAAACCGCGCCCGATTTTGTCTTTAAACTCAGTTCCGGTTTTTTCTCGGCAAGATAAGGGTCTTTAAATGCCACAATCCGGGCAATCAGATAAATATCTTTTTCATGCAGCTTTGCCACCAGTTCGTCAATATCCCGGATATAGCGTACTCCAGATTCAATCTCTAACACCGTATCGCTCTGCATTTTGTATGTAACCACGCCCTCATCATTTTTGATATCAATCACCATGGCGTTTAATTCGGTCTCTTCCACAAGGGCAATCAGTTCGTCCATTCTTTCCGTTCCGGCAACTGCTCCCGTTACATAGATTCCTTTCACCTTAACCGGCTTTTTTATGAGAAGTTCTTCCGGGTTTTGTATCACCATATTGGGGTCTGTCTCTATCCCGACGGCAAAAACGCTTTCTGACATTGCCTCCTCTGCTTTCCTGCCGCACCCGGCCAAAAGAAAACAGATAAACAGGCAGAGTATTTTTTGTTTTTTTATGATACGGCTTGTCATCTTAATAACCATAAATGTCATAAATCTCCTGCATATATATCCCCGGCTCTTTGTATATAATAAGCGGACGTTCTACCGTCATACGGGGTTTTCCGCCACGGTTCGCCTCGATTAACACCATATTGGGTTCTTTATCGATAAAAGGATAGACCATGCGCATCCGCTTCGGCTCCAATTTATAATCCCGCAAAAGCGTCATAATCTCCGCCAGCCTAAACGGTCTGTGTACCATAAAAAAATTTCCGCCCGGTTTTAACAAATATGCCGCTTTTTCAACTACATCCTCCAGCGTGCATAAGATTTCATGCCTTGCAACCGCCTTGGCGTCTTCCGGATTTACCAGTCCGTGACGTTCTATCATATACGGCGGATTAGAAGTAATAACATCAAAAGAAGCAGCGTCAAACAACCTCTCTGCCTCTTTGATATCTCCCGTTACAATCGTAATTTTATCTTCCAGATGATTTAATAAAACGCTGCGCCTCGCCATCTGCGCGCTTTCTTCCTGAATTTCCAACCCTGTAAAATGAGCTGCCTCTGTCTTGGCCTCCATCAAAATCGGAATGATACCCGTACCGGTTCCCATATCCAGGACAACATTTCCCTTTTTGGCTCTGGCAAAGCCGGAAAGCAGAACCGCATCCATGCCGAAACAGAATTTATCCGGATTCTGGATAATCTGATAGCCATTGCGTTGCAAGTTGTCTATTCTCTCATTCTCATTCAGCGTAATCGCTCTGCCTGCTTCCATTCTACTGACACCCATACGATTCTTTCAAGTCAATTATTTTAATTATCATCCAGCTTGGACGTATTGTCCTCCAGTTTTTCCAGTTCTTTTAATTCCTCTTCATTCACTTCCATTTTATGGTTTTTATGGTGCTTTTTCTTAAAGCGAAGCTCGTCCACCTTATATTCCTGAATCTCTTTTTCGTCATCCACATCGACAATGACTTTCACTAACTGGCGCAGTACATTCACGCTATGCACTTCACCTTTTAAACCATCCGCCGTCGTTACAAAGTCACCCACATTCGGCAGTTTTCGGTTCAATTCTTCATAAGTCTCCTCTTCGTGGTTTAAGCAGCACATCAGCCTGCCGCACACTCCTGAAATCTTCGTCGGATTCAAAGACAGATTCTGCTCTTTCGCCATCTTAATGGATACCGGAATAAACTCGGACAAATGCGTATGGCAGCAAAGCGGCCTGCCGCAGATACCAATGCCGCCCACAATTTTCGTCTCATCACGGACGCCAATCTGACGAAGTTCAATACGGGTTTTAAAAACCGACGCCAAATCTTTTACCAGTTCCCGGAAATCAATACGCCCGTCCGCCGTAAAATAAAACAGCACCTTATTATTATCAAACGTATACTCCGCGTCAATTAATTTCATCGGCAGTTCATGCTTTTTGATTTTCTCCAGGCATATCTGGAAAGCGTCTTTTTCTTTCTCCTTATTGGCTGCCTCCTGCTCATCATCTTTTGGCGTCGCCACACGCAAAACCGCTTTTAAAGGCTGTACCACCTTTTCGTCGGCAACCTCCCTCGGCTCTCCCACAACGGTGCCATACTCGATGCCTCTCGCCGTTTCGACGATAACATGGTCGCCTTTCTTTATTTCTAATGTACCGGGGTCAAAATAATATATTTTCCCCGCAGTACGAAAACGCACACCTATTACTTTTATCATAATATAATTACCATGCCTTTCTCTTTGCCTAACTTTCGTCCCCATTTCGGGGCATTTCTATGCCTAATTCTCCTGAATCGTCAGAAGTAAAAGCTCCATTGTCAAATCAAAATTAACATTTGCATCCAGTCTTCTCTTCGCCTGCTGCAATGCTTTCACAATCGTTTCAATCCCCTCGTAAGTGCTTCTGTCCGCCACCTTACGGATATATTGCAGTTCATCTTTAAAAATCAGGCTGTTAGCGTCCTTGGTCGCCTTAAATAACAATACATCCCGATACCAGACAGACAGAATATCCAGATAATCCGTAACGTCGAATTTATATTCGGAAATTTTCTTAATCGCTTTTACAATTTCGCTGATTTCCATGTCGTTAATATATTTTACCAGCGTAACCGCTTCTTCCTTGACTTTCTCAAACTCCTCGCTGGTCGCAAGCATCTTCGCTTTGCCGATATTTCCTCTGGCAAAAGCAACGCAGATATTCGCTTTATAATCGGGAACCGCAAGTTCCTCCATCAGATACTTTTTCACCTGATTATCCGGAACCGGTTTCATATTCAAAACAACGCACCGGCTTAAAACAGTCGGCAAAAGAGAATCCACATTTGCCGTCAGAATTAAAATAACCGCATACTCCGGCGGCTCTTCCAATGTCTTTAAAAGCGCATTCTGCGCCTGTACCGTCATTTTCTCGCCCTCGTTCATAATATAAACTTTCCGGGGGCTGCTATAAGGTTTGATGGCAATATCGCCGTTAATCTGTGTTCTGATATCCTCCACGCCAATCGTATTCGGCTTATCATGCGATACAAAGATAATATCCGGCTGGTTGCCGCTTGCCGCCTGCTTGCAGGAATGGCATTCCCCGCACGGTTCCACACCGCCTTTTTCACACTGTAAGGCTGTCGCAAACACTTTTGCAATAAATTCTTTCCCGGAACTTCTCTCGCCATTGATAATATACGCATGCGATACTTTATTCATGGAAATAGCATTCTGTAAATGCTCTTTTAATTGTTCCTGCCCGATAATATCCGTAAATTTTGCCATCCTGATAACCCCCTCTATGTGAAAATATCCAGAAGCAGTCCCCTTATCTCTCCGATTTTACTTAAAATAGCCAGATTATCCTGCTCGTCTTTTACAAGTTCCTGCGCCAATTCATCCAAATTCTGGTCCACCAGACGGATAATGCCATAAACGCGGTGTCGTCCTTTCCTGTCCAGGAAATTTTCTCTGGAAAAAGCATGGGAACGGTTGACGATTTCATTCATAAAATCTTTTACCAGCGTCCGGTACCTTTTCATATCCTTGATATCCCGATGTTTGGCGAGTTTCTCCCCCTGTCTGGTAATCTCCTCCATCATCTGCGTCAGCGCGTTCTGTAAATCCTGTTCCTCGATTCTGCTGACCAATGTAAATTTAAATGTACCGTCTGTTTCCTGTACCTGCTGCGTTTGTTCTACCGGCGCCGCCTGCTGCACCTGATTTACCTTAATATCCACTTACATCCTCCATGCGCCCTTATGCGCCGCACTCTTTCAAATATACAATAATTTTTGACAGACACTGTTCCAACTCGTCGTTATAAAATGTTTGGACAATGCCCGCCGCCGCCATCTTCTCCGGTGAAAAATCCTCTGCATCCGCCAAAAAGCGTCTGCACATCTCTTCATAACGGGGCGCGCTCTGCATTTTCTCTCTGTCTAACGCCCTCTGCAATCGTACGCCGTCATCCAGTTCAATCATCACTGGAAGCACTTTATCCTCACCATAAAACTTTCTTATCTGCTCGTAGGCTTCCAACGTTCCTATCATCAAATAAGAGTTCTTTGTCAAATCAATTCCCTTATCCGCAACGGTAAAATACCGCCATATGCCGTGACAGGTATGATATATCCTCGCTTCAATCATGTTGCCGCCTGCTGCAAATTTGGGGTAATCCGCTTCCTCTATAAAATGATATTCTACGCCGTCCTGCTCTCCCGCGCGGATTGGACGCGTCGTATACGGTATAATTTTCCGTAATCTGACTCTGTCCTGTTCCAAGAGTTTTTTATAAACGGTATCTTTCCCTGATGAACTTTTACCCATCAGGCACACTATTTTCCCCATATGAATAATATGCCTTCCTCTATCGTCATATATTTCTTCCATGTGAGACTTAAACTTCTTCGCGAAACATCCCCTGCTGCGAGTGATTAGATGCGCTTCCCACATTATTATAATGCCATATTTCTATAGGAATTTCAAATTTATTCAACAATTTCAGCAAATTATCACCGTTCCGGACTCCGATATGCCCTGCACCTGCAATCCCTGCTCCCGATATGCCTGTATCCGTTTAATCATAGCGGCATCTATCTCTTCCCCCGGAATAACAAGCGGCGTTCCCGGCGGATAGAGACTGATAAAGTCTCCCGCAACCTCTCCTGCCGCCTCCGAAAGCAATACTTCTCTGCCGTCCTGCGCGACATAATATGCCGCCGCCATCGTCATTTTCGTAACCGGCTTTAGATTCTGTACATCCCGGCTTTCCTGTGCGCCGTCCGCTTCCAATGCGCTGAACTTTTCTTTACATACGGCTTCCTCTTCTATCCTATCATCAATCTGCAATAATGCATCAGCCAATCTCTGCCAGCCCACTTTTTCATCCGCAATCGTCATAATAGCCAACACATAATTATCCGCCGCCATCTCCATCTGCAAATGAAATTCATCCCGCAGCATATCATACAGATACCGGCCGTTCATTCGTCTGTCATCTGAAAGTTGTACAAAAATAACAAGTTTGCAGATATCCCACGCCGCAAACCGACGCCGTCTTTTGGCTATCATATCCGGTCTTCCCACGCGGACATACCGGCATTTTTTTACCTGTCTCATAAAACTTTTGTAATTTTTTTCCAGATTCTGAAAACATTCGGCGGCATTCTCCTCCAAATAGGAAATGCAGGCGTCCATACTCGCCATCAACACATAAGACGGACTGCTGGATTGATAAATACTCAAATATCTGCGTAACTTCCTGCGGTCAACACGTTTGCCGTTTACGTGCAAAAGCGCCGTCTGTGTCATGGCGGGCAGCATCTTATGCAGGCTGTGTATCACAATGTCCGCACCCTGTTTAACAGCGTTATCCGCTACATTGCCCGCCAGCCCCAGATGCGCTCCGTGCGCTTCATCTACAATTAAAATTTTATCCTCTCTATGAACGATGCTGCTGATTGCACCGATATCCGATATAATCCCCTCATATGTAGGAGAAGTTATCACCACCGCTTTGCACTCCGGATGTTCTTTCAACGCAGCCTCTACATCCGCCTGGCAGACTGCTCCCTGTATTCCCACCTCCGCAATCTGCCTTGGATACAGATAGTGTATATCCAGTTCCTGTAAAAATGCCGCATGGTAAACCGACCTATGACAGTTTCTTGCAAGTAAAATACTGTCCTGTCTGTCCGTCACCGCCGAAACAGCGGCTAAAATCCCACATGTACTGCCGTTCACCAAAAAAAACGTCTCCTCTGCGCCATACAGTTTCGCCGCTTTCTTCTGCGCCTGCTCCAATATGCCTTCCGGGTGATGCAGATTATCAAATCCATCTATTTCCGTAATATCCAACTTATAAATATCCGCCAATTCAGCTATGATATGGCTTCGCTTATGCCCCGGCATGTGGTACGGATAAAAATCGCTCTGTCCATATGCGGCAAGCTTATCATACAATGACTGCTGCCGGTTTTGCCCTTTTTGCTCTACGCTTTTCATGCTGATTCCCTACGTTTCCCATGTCCTTTATGAAATCCGAACGTTTCCATCAAAGAACAATATTTATCTGCACCGGTAACTACCCAGGCTTCCCTGTATACCGGCGGTATCACGCACAACGGCCACATATGCTTTTTGATAATATCTCTCTGCACATCTGTCAACTCATACTCTTTATCTGCGTTCTGTAAGGCAATCTTCGGATGATGAAAGCCATGCAGCCTCTGTCTCTCGGCCAGATATTCCTTATCATGCCAATCGTAAAGGAAATAATCATGCAGCAAAGAACCGCGTATCAAATCCCTTTTATTGCAATGCAGCCCCAGCTTTTTATTTAGAATCAAACTGTATCTTGCAACGCTCATGCAATGGTCATTGACCGTCATGTTTCCATGCTGGATATGTGACTTTGTCTTCCGGAAATTATCGGAACAGATAATATCGTCGCCATATTGTTTTAGCAGTTGATGAATCCTGCGGTAACGTTCGTAACTCTTTTTAAAACGCTCCATCCGATATTGTTTCACCTTATCCGAAATTTTTTTACGAACCTCCATTTTCCCTCTCCACACATCTTTATTTTTCTATTATCTCATGCAAAAGAACCGCACGGTGTTCCCATGTATGCCCTTTTTTAGCCATTTCATATCCATTATCAATAATTTCCTGCAATTTAGGCGGGTCGGATAATAATCTATGCACCATATCCGGCAGTTCTTTTATATGCGCCGTGGAATATATTTTGCAGTTTTCGTCATCCTGCAAAATTTCATCCAGATAAACGCTGCTGTCCGTCAGGCACAACGCGCCGTTGAGCATGGAATTAAAAATTCTGTCATGTGCGCCGTCTCGAAACCAAGGCATTACGTTTAAGGAAATCTTACTTTGACACAGCTTCTTCAAACATCCCTCGGAATCCAGACTATTTCCGTTGATGATATTCTCCGGTTTTTTACACTCCAGTTTTTCCCAGCCGCCGCCAAACACATGCACCTTTATCCCCGCGTCCGCAAGCGCGGCAACCGCCTGTCCTCTCGTCATAAAACGAACGTACAGGTCGATAAACGTCAGCTTACTCATGACATTCTTTAATTCTTCCTCCGTTACTTCGGGAATTTCCCGGCGGATATGTTCCTGCGCCACATCCTCAAGCGTCCGCATCGGATGCGCCAGCAAATCGTCAATCATGCCATAGTAAAACGCCGTGTACTCGTCGTCAATTCTGGTAATGTATTTTTCAAACTGTGACGGCGGCGTATAATTGCCCACCATTGTCACATCATATCTGCGGTACTGCGCCGGCACATAAGAACGATTAGGATATAGCTGCGTTCCTGCAAGCGGTAAAAACGGTCCTCTTTTAATATCCGGAAAAAACCGCTGCATATATTTTTCATGATTCCTGTCAATGCTGATATGATGGTAATCCTTCGGATGTTTTTCCAGAAAATGATGATAGTACATCGGATGGTCCACTACGATATTATAACTTGGTATCCGCAGCGCATCCCACATCATCCTGTCGTTCTCATCCAGAAAAATCTCTTCCCCGCTCATTCCGTGGAAATTAAAGTTTACAAGTACCGTGTTGTCCTTTTCAAAAAAACCAAAAAACCGCTCCGTACTGTTCCACGGCCTGCTCAAATCAAATATAAAGGTCTGATGCCCCATCTTTTGAAAGGCCTGTGCCAGTTGTATGGAAAAATATCCCTGTGTCTCAATATCGCCTTCAAAAAGCATTATTTTCTTCATATGAATGCCTGTCCTCTAATCTTTTCCCTGAATCTGATTTTATGTTATCACATTTTAAAGAAAATGCCTATATAAAAACGAAAAAAAGAACCTGCCTTTACGCAGATTCTCTTCATGTAATTCTTGCACCCTATTCAATCATGACCTCTTTTATCGATATCTTTTTAATGTGCGCCGCATACCCGCGCATAATCAATTCATAGAGTATGATAAAAGAAATTAATACGATGATACAGGTCTGTACGTCAAACGTATACTCCGGTATGTCCTCCCAATCCTTAAAGATGACAGTAAGCATCATCTTTAACAGCCCATATTGATATACCGTTCCTATCGCAAACCCTATGTATGCCGGAATCCGATAGCCGCCAAGCACTGCTCTTTCGCACTCTTTCGACGTATAGCCGAATACTCTCATCATGGAAATCGTCTTCGTATTGCCATGCACGACCGTCGTAATTGCCAGAAAAAGCGTGATGCCCGCAAGCGTTACGCCAATCACAAACATGATAATCGCAAACATTTCGCTTGCCAGCTCGTCCATACTTGCCGACATCTGCATCATGGAGGAATAACAGAAAGAACCGAAAATGACAAAAAACAACAACGCTTTCTTACCCCGCAGCGTGGCGCTCTGCACATCTTTTAGAAAGGCAGTTTCCGCACCCTCCCGCTCTTTCTTTTTTTCCTTGATGGATTTTACCCGATATTGCATCTTTTCTTTTAATAAATCTATCGTAGGACGCCTTAACTGCAGACAGGCGTACAAAATTGCCAAAATGCCGAATATAAGCGTCGGTATTACCACCAGCGCAATCATAAGCGACGGATGAAACTGCACCCCGAAGTCCGGAAACAATCCCTCCTCATTCTGTGTTCGGTAGAAAGTCGGCATGATTAGAAATGCGCCTCCAAATCCAAGCAATGCACCTGTTAAAATGCTGACGGCAAAAATCCAAAAATCTCTCGCTATCCGCAGATTGGAATACCCCAATGCCTTTAAAATACCCAACTCTTTTTTATGCGTATCTATGTAATTCTTAATATAAAAAAGCAGCATAATGCCGGAAGTGACAAGCAAACAGCCGCCCGCCACCGCGCTGATAACCTTTCCCATGGAAACATAAGCGTCATACAGTACCAGCGCCGCGCCGCCTGTAACCTGTTCCCGTACGCCCGTCAAATCCATATTGTAATTGATAAACATGGTACAGACAAAAACGGCGCAGCACGCCATAATGGAAATGGCAAATAATTTTATTCCGTCCTTTATGCCAACTATCATACTAATCTCCCTGCCTTTCTCTCAATCCCGATTTTCTACCATCCGATTTCGTATGCCGTTTTCTGTACCGGATTCGTATAGGTATCTATAATTTTGCCCGAATTCATTTTGATTACCGTCTTCGCCATATCCGCAATGTTATTATTATGCGTTACCATGCAGATAGAGAAGCGATATTCCTTTTGCAGTCTGGAGATATAGTCCAATACCTGACGCCCCGTCTCCTCATCCAATGCGCCGGTCGGCTCGTCCAAGAAAAGAACTTTCGGATTTTTAGCAAGCGCTCTTGCAACCGATACTCTCTGCTGCTCGCCGCCGCTTAATTCATGCGGATATTTATGTAACTTCTTTTCCAAGCCTACCGCCTGAATAATTTCACGGTAATTTCTATTTCCTGCCAGGTCAGCTCCCATCTTTACATTCTTCTCCACATTCAGATTCGGAAGCAGATAATACTGCTGAAAAATAAATCCCACCTGCTCTTTCCTGAATTTCGTCAGCTCTTCCTCTGAAAGTTTCCCGATGCTTACGCCATCATAGGCAATCGCCCCCTCATCCGGTTTTTCCAACCCGGACAAAATATTTAACAGCGTCGATTTTCCGGATCCGGACGCCCCTAACAAGACAACATAATCTCCATCCTCCACGCACAGGGAAATTCCTTTTAAAACAGGAATCCTGTTATCCTTATTTCCATATGACTTTACAATATTTTCCGCTTTTATCATTTTATAATTACGCTCCTTTCTTTGTCTGCGATGTTTGTGTCATCAGGTTCAACCTTTCTCCTCTTTCAACTTCTTTAACAGTCCTGTAAAAACATCCGTTTCCCTTTCGCTGATTTCCTCCGGCGTAAAACGGCATACTTTTGTTGCGCATAACGTCGCAATGCCATGCGTATAAATCCAGATGTTTTGATAGAGCCGCAGTGCATCTTCTCTGTCCAACGCATACGAAGTTATGACTGATTGTATGATAGTCTCAAAATTATCGTCTATCGCCGGCAGTACATGCCCGATATCCTCTGTCCGTCCCTGCTCTTTCATAAACAAAAGCTGGAATAATTTATCCTCTTTGATGGCAAATCTAATATATGCCATCCCGACGCCCTTAAACGCGATTTCTTCTTGTAAGCCCTCCTCAATATAACCTTTATAAACCGCTTTCGCCTCTTCTATAAGCGCCTGTAGGACTTCTTCCATATTTTGGAATACGGTAAAAATCGGTCTTGCCGAACTGTTTAACGTTTTCCCTATCTCTCTTGCCGTGACCGCTTCTATGCCTTTTTCTCTCGTTATTTTCAATGCGGCAGCGACAATTTCTTCCTTTGTAAATTTTGCTCTTGGCGGCATATTCTTTCCTTTCTTTTTACTTTATGGACAGCTTCATGGAACTGCCTTGGTTGATGTTTGAAAACATTTGTATTAAAACATATGTTTTAATACTGCTGTTTTATATTATCACTGCATCTTTTCCCTGTCAACTATTATTTTTTAAGTCTTTCGTCTCATTTAAAAGTATGATATATTTTATATGACAGCATGTTATACTGGCATTTTATTTATATGAATAATTTATACCACATAAGAAAAGGAGACTTTTATCTTTATGACAAAAGATACATATCAATTACTGGAAGATTATATGAATGTCCGTATGGAAGGACGTACGCGTGACATACAGCATGTTTACCGGGTATTATACGCTGCCCTGGACATTGCACAGACAGAATCGGACGTGGATCATGACGTTTTAATCGCTGCCTGCTTGCTGCACGATATCGGACAAGAAGACCCCTCAATGGGACTTTTTCTGCCGCATGCGGAAACAGGCGCGAACGACGCATATCGCTTTTTACTGGATAATCAATTTTCCGAAGAATTTTCCAAGCATGTAAGCGACTGTATCCGTTCACACAGCTTTCGGGCAGGTATCCTTCCAGAGAGCAAAGAAGCCGAAATTCTGTTTGATGCGGTTAAGCTTGACGTATCCGGCACTATCGGCATTGCCCGCATTTTATTATCTAAAGGAGAACAGGGCGAACCGCTGTATACCATTTTACCGAACGGCGAAATATCCAATGGTTTAAAAGACACCAATCCTTCTTTTTTTCAGGAATATAAAAATAAATTGGAACTGATATACACCGGATTTTTCACCGAGCGGGCAGAAGAAATTGCAAAGAAACGGCGTTCGGCCGCTACCTCTTTTTACCGGAATATGCTTCGGGAAGCCCGTTCTACGCACCAAAATGGTAAGCAAATACTAAATGGATTATTAAATGATACGGATACTCAGAATTAACAAGAGCAGGTTCCGCCGGAAGAAGTTTAAAAATAAAAAGGGAAATCGGAATTAAAAGATGAAAAAGACCATAAGCCTTCAAAATGTGTATATTATATTTTTATGTATTCATATTGTCTTACTTGTGATTGCCGGATTTTCTATTAAGGAAAACAAGTTTAATCTCGGTGAGCAAAATTCCTATGCCGAAATTACGCCTATACAGCACGACGTTACTTCCAACGGCGAAGAGGAGATACAGCAATATATTTTTTCCATTGATAATACGCGGATGAACTCCTATTTGATGTTTTACACAAATCATCAGGAGGTTTCCGTGTCCGCCAACGGTGAAGTTATTTATACGCGGACAAAAGCGGACTCCGTTTTCGGACATACTACCGGCGCGGTCTGGAATCTGGTGGAATTTCCTTCTGATACATCCGAAATCATAGTAACGATAAAGCCTATTTATCCGTCGGGGTGGGGAGATGAACATACTTTTTATCAGGGAAACGGCGTCGCTATACTGCGTGAACTGCTTCATAATTCCTTTTTCTCCATGTTCATATGCCTGATTCTCGTTTTATCCGGTGTTTGCATCATTTTATACTGGCTGGTATTCTGCCAGAAAGCGCAGATTGCAAAAGAACTGCTCTATATGGGAATTTTAGCGCTTTTGATAGGCGCTTGGGCATTTTTAGAAGAACAAATAATCATGATTATGTTCAGCAACCGGGTATACGCTTCTTATATTACCTATATCCTGCTTATGCTGATAGGCGTGACTTTTATGCTCTTTATCAAATACTACCTTGTTGCAAAGGAACGCTTAATACATAAATTTATGCTGTTTCTCAGCTTTGGAAGTATGCCTTTTATGATGCTTCTTCAGGCTTTTCATATCGCGGACTTTAAAGAGACCGTATTGATTGTCCATATTGTTCTTGTCTGCGACCTGATCACTTTCCTATTCTGCATCGTGGATAAAACGCGCAAAAGAAAAGGGAAAAAGAATGTCAACCTCAACTTCATCGGTCTGCTGGTCTTAACCGCATCCGTAGGATTCGAGTTATACGCTTATTATACGCACCTTGGAAATGCGCAGCTGATTGGTATGCTCGGGCTCCTCACTTATATCATTATCCTTGGCTTGGAAGTCGGCTCCAATGCTTATGATAAAATTGCCGAAATACGAAAAGCGGAAATCTACAAGGAACTTGCCGAAAAAGATATCCTGACGCAATGCTTCAATCGGAACGCCTATAACGACGCGGTACAGAAACACTCTTCCGAGCAGAATATCTATATTGTGATGCTGGATTTAAATAATCTGAAAAAATGCAACGATACGCTGGGTCATATGGAGGGCGACCGCTATCTGACCGACTCCGCCAAACTCATCAAAAAAATATTCAGCAATTACGGCAGGGTATACCGTATCGGCGGCGACGAATTCTGCGTCATTATGGAAAATACTTCAGATGAAGAAATAAACGGACTGATTAGGCAGCTTCGTGAGGAGGAAAACCTATACAACGAGAAATCAAAAACTGTCTTTATGCAGATTGCTTCGGGTTACGCCCGCTATAATCCCAAAGAGGACAGCGACCTCGACCAGACAAGGTGCAGGGCGGATATCTTAATGTATGAGAATAAGAAAGCGTTGAAAGCCGGAAAGGTTTAACGGATTATATGAAAAAACAACGAATAATCAAAAATTTTATATTACTTGTTTTTTTGACTTCTCTGGAAATAGGCTTCTTTATAGAAGTGATATGGCATAATTTTGCCGGTTTTGGAACAGGTTGTGTAAGGGAATATAATGACAAAGGACGCATCGGCATTCCCTTTCTACTATTTTCTATTCCAACATGCGTTATTATCATATATCTTATTCGCATTGTTAAACTATTTATGGAAAAAAATCATGATGTAAAAGAATCGTTAAAAGAATTGCTGTTACTCGATTTTATGTGTGCGTTATTTTGCATACCCATCACTATTGCAATAACTTTAGCTTCCGGCATAGATTCTAATCCAATTAGCTTATTAGGCGACATAATTGCCTCTTTTCTAATTGAGCTTTTTAATTGGACGGATTATGTGATTCCTTGAATTTAAGAATTGTTCTAATGAGCCACTGGGGATTCGAACCCCAGACAACTTGATTAAAAGTCAAGTGCTCTACCACCTGAGCTAGTGGCCCATATTCTGTATCAAACAAAATCCACTTTGCAAATTAGCGTGAGCAGAATCATAAATAATTCCGCCGCATTGTGAATAAAAAGAAAGTTAAATGCCCAGAACCGGAATCGAACCAGTGACACGAGGATTTTCAGTCCTCTGCT
>JAMPFF010000039.1 GCA_023664605.1 Clostridium sp. | reverse complement strand
TTCTTTCAACATTTTTTTCCTTTAATCCTTTCCGATAATAAATCTCATAATTTATTACTTCCACCTCGCGGCTGTCAATTCCCAACTCCTGTATGAGCGCTTCTTTTAACCCCTTTTGTATCTCATTCAGACAGACTGAAGTATAGACCTCCCCCGTTTCGACACTGACCACAAAGGCATAGGTCTGTTCCTGCCAGCTAAACCACCCTCTGGCAAATTCTGTCAATACATTTACCATATCCTTTGCGCATGTCTCCGCATTAATTTCTTTAATCACTGCACCGTCGTATGCAGATTCCAAATAATCCGCTGCGATTTTCTCTGCTTTTTTTACAAGCGCCTTTTCTTCTTCTTTGGTATAGTCATTGGGAATGCAGCCTGTAAAAATACAGAGTGAAGCAATAACGGTTGCAGCAGCTATGATTACTCTCTTATACATTCTTTTATATTTTTCTCCACCTGCCTGCGCGCAATCATAATCTGATGCCCGCACCCTTGGCATTTTAACCTAAAATCCGCGCCTATCCGCAGCACTTCCCACTCCTTTGAGCCGCAGGGATGCTGTTTCTTCAATTTCACGATATCGCCTACTTGAATATCCATTTTATCATTCTGCCTTTCTCTCAACTTACAAGTTTATATGTCAGTGCAAACTTGCAGGTGAAAAATTTTTAATTTTTCATCTTTTATAATTGCGAGAAAATCTCCCCAATACTTCCCTGTACGACCAAATCCGCCGACCTGTCGCGGGGCGTCGGTGTTTTATTAATCAATATCAGCTTATTGCCACGGTAATAATCAATCAATCCCGCCGCCGGGTAGACCGCCAGAGACGTGCCTCCGATAATCAGAACGTCCGCTTCACTGATATAACGCACAGCATCCTCTAACGTCTTCTGGTTCAAGCCCTCTTCATACAAGACAACATCCGGTTTGATAGAGCCGCCGCATGTACATGTCGGTACACCTTCGGAATGCAGGATATATTCTGCATCATAGGACTTACCGCAGTCTTCGCAGTAGTTACGCAGCACGGAACCGTGCAGTTCCAAAACAACCTTACTGCCCGCCGCCTGATGCAGTCCGTCTATATTCTGTGTAATAACCGCTTTTAATTTGCCCCGTTTTTCCCACTCGGCAAGTTTTAAATGCGCCGCATTGGGCTTGGCATCCAGACACAGCATCTTATCTCGGTAGAAACGGTAAAACTCCGCTGTTTTCTGCCGATAAAAGCTATGGCTTAAAATAGTCTCCGGCGGATAATCATATTTCTGGTTATACAAACCGTCCACGCTGCGAAAATCCGGTATGCCGCTCTCCGTGGATACGCCCGCTCCCCCGAAAAATACAATGTTATTACTTTCATCTATGATTTTCTTTAACTCTTCTATCTGCTTTTCCATCATCATTCTCCTTTTCTGCGCTTTAACGCGCCTCTTTTGAGCGAAACATTTAGCCGAGTTCCAAACGGTTCACCGCCGAGAAAATCGCTCTGACGGACGCCCTTGTAATATTGGAACTTACGCCGACGCCATAAGTAACCCTGCCGCTGTCTACATCAAGCAGATGGATATACGCCGCCGCCTGCGAATTGGAACCGCTCTGCAGCGCGTGTTCTTCATAATCCAGAATCTTGACGTCAATGGAAAGTTCCTCTTTTAACCCTCTCTTCGCCGCGTCAATCGGACCGTTTCCTATTGCCTCGTATACTTTTTCCACGCCACGGTTCGTATAGGTAACGGTTACCTTGGTATCAAACTCCGATTTCGTCTCGCCGCTCAAATCATCCACACGCAGTTTGCGGAAATGAATCGGTTCTTTGCGGTTTAAATATTCCTCCCTAAAGCAGTCCATAATCTGGTCGGGGGAAACCTCGCCCTGTTTTTCGGAAATTTCCTGAATGACATTCGCAAACTCTTTGTGCATACCTTTCGGCAGTTTGAAACCGAAATAAGTATCCATAATAAAGGCAACGCCGCCTTTTCCCGACTGGGAGTTGATTCTGACAATCGGCTCGTACTCTTTGCCGATATCCGCCGGGTCAATCGGCAGATAAGGAACCTGCCATATCTGGCTGTTGCGTTCTTTCATCGCTTTTACACCCTTATTGATAGCGTCCTGATGGGAACCGGAAAATGCCGTAAAGACCATTTTCCCCGCGTAAGGGTGTCTGGGATGAATCGGCAGCTTACAGCATCTTTCATAAATTTCAATGCTTTCATTGATATGCTCGATGCTCAGTTCGGGATTGATTCCCTGTGAAAACATATTATAAGCGATATTTAAAATATCCACGTTGCCGGTTCTTTCCCCGTTTCCAAACAGCGTTCCCTCGACGCGCTCCGCTCCGGCTAACAACGCCAGTTCCGCGCTTGCTACGCCGGTTCCCCTGTCATTGTGCGGGTGTACGCTCAAAATAATGGTCTCGCGGTTTTTGAAATGTTTATTCATCCATTCAATCTGGTCGGCATAGACATTCGGCGTATTCATTTCCACCGTGGAGGGCAGATTGATAATCATCGGCTCTTCTTTGGTCGGCCCCCAGACTTCCTGTACCGCGGTGCATATTTCCAGCGCAAAGTCTAATTCCGTTCCGGTAAAGCTCTCCGGCGAATATTCCAGTATAATTTTACCGGGAAAATTCTTCGCGCGCTCTTTTACCATCTTCGTGCCTTCTACGGCGATATTGATAATCTGCTCCCTATTCATATTAAATACCACATCTCTTTGTAATGTAGATGTGGAATTGTAAATATGAACAACCGCCTGTTTACAGCCCTCAATCGACTCAAACGTCCTGTCAATCAGTTCTTCACGGCACTGCGTTAATACCTGTACGACCACATCATCCGGTATCATTTTACGGTCGATAAGCTGGCGCAGAAAATCATATTCAATCTGGCTCGCCGCCGGAAAACCGATTTCAATTTCCTTAAACCCAAGTTTAATCAGATAATTAAAAAATTCAATTTTCTCCTGTACAATCATCGGGTCAATCAACGCCTGGTTTCCGTCTCGCAAATCCACACTGCACCAGACGGGAGCTTTTGTAATTTCCTTGTTCGGCCATTCTCTTTCCGGATAATCCACCACCGGATTTTTTCTATATCTTTGATAATTTAACATTTGATAATCATCCTTTCCCTTACTTCATTTGATTAAAAATAAAAAAGCCCGTCAATACAACGGGCTTATTGGATAGTATTATTCACCGAGACCACTTTCAATAGCGCTGATAAGAGATTTTAAAGCTTCTTCTTCATCTTCCCCATCACATACAAACTCAATCTCATCTCCGCTCTTGACACACGCACCCAACACGCTCAATACGCTTTTCGCATTCGCTGTATTTTCCTTGAATGAAAAGGTAATCAATGATTTAAATTTCATCGCTTCCTTGCATAGGATACCTGCTGGTCTTAGATGTAGCCCTGTCGGGTTCTTGATGACTACCTTTTGACTTACCATACCCTCATCCCCTCCAATTCATAATCCTTTTTCTATTATACATAATCTCTTACATAATTGCAACGCAATTCTTATCATACAGGGTAAAGCCCGGATTTTTAAAGCATACAGTTCTGTATCAACTCCGCCAGTTTCTTTGCTTCCGCCTCAATCATCTTCTGGTCTTTACCTTCTATCATAACACGCACTAGCGGTTCGGTTCCCGACGGTCTGATTAATACGCGGCCTTCCCCTGCAAATTTCTTATCAAGCGCGGCGATTGCATCCGCAATTTCAGGATAATCCATATAATGCTCTTTTTTATGGTTAGGCACTTTCGCATTGACAAGCGCCTGCGGCATCACTTCCATTACCTGCGCCAGTTCGGAAAGCGGCTTTTTCGTTTCCACAACAACCTGCAGCAAATGAAGCGCGCTAAGAAGTCCGTCTCCCGTCGTATTTTCATCCAGGAAAATAACATGCCCCGACTGCTCGCCGCCTAAACTTGCTCCGATTTCACGCATTCTCTCTAACACATATCTGTCGCCGACTTTCGTCTGCTCGATATGGATATGATTCTTTTCACCCATCAGGAAAAATCCGAGGTTACTCATTACGGTTGCCACGATAGTGTCCTGCTTTAATTTTCCCTGCTCTTTCATATGGCAGCCGACAATCGCCATAATCTGGTCGCCGTCTACAATCTTGCCGTTTTCATCCACTGCCAGCAGCCGGTCGGCATCTCCGTCAAAGGCAAGCCCTAAATCGGCTTTTTCATATACAACCCTCGCCTGTAGTTCCTGCATATGCGTGGAACCACAGTTCGCGTTGATATTCGTGCCGTCCGGGTTATTATGAATGGCAACAATCTCTGCGCCTGATTCTTTCAAAGCCTCTACGGAAGTATAAAAAGACGCGCCCTCCGCACAATCCACTACAATTTTCATGCCCTGCAGTTCCACTTTAACAGCCTGAATTGCATGGTTAATATATTCTTCCCGGGCGTCGGTACGATATTTGATTTTACCGATGCCTGCGCCAATCGGAAATTTAATGCCCTGCATACCGTTACGGATAAGGGATTCTATCTCGTCTTCCAAGGAATCCGGAAGCTTATAGCCGTTGCCGTCAAAAAACTTAATGCCATTAAATTCCACCGTATTATGGGAGGCCGAAATAACAACGCCCGCATCTACTTTATACTTCCTTGTCAGATAAGCGACTGCCGGGGTAGGAACCACACCTACATAAACTGCATTTGCTCCTACGGAACAGGCTCCTGCCATCAGCGCGTTCGCCAGCATATCGCCTGAAATTCTGGTATCGCATCCCACCATAATCGTCGGTTTATGCTCATTTTCTTTGGAAAGCACGTAAGCTCCCGCCTGCCCTAACTGCATTGCAAGCTGCGGAGTCAACTCCTCATTTGCCACGCCCCTGACGCCATCCGTACCAAACAATCTGCTCATCATCATCCTCCATTCTTACTTATCCTCTTTCCGTTATATTCAGCCTTATATGTGTCGTATTTTTCTGCGTTATTTTATCTTCTTCCAGATTGAGTGTAAGCGCAACTGTATAATGACCGGCGCTCATCTCTTCCATCTCTCGTTCCTCCATAAACGCCGCTATATCGACCGTTGCCTGTAATGTGCTGATATCCAGTTCATCCAAATCCCGCGTCAGTCCAACCAGCGTCACTTCATATGCATCCTCGTCATCTGCAAGCTCATATACAAAGCCTTCCGGCATATTGGTGATATGAATCCTGTTTGCGGGTATCGTGATGGTTCTTTCCTCGACCGGTTCCACCATAACGTCCACGCGGACTTTTCCTTCAAAATCATCCTCCGCAAGAATAACGCCGTCAGGAAGATAATCATGCAAATCTATAATCGTCTCAAGATTTTCCGTTACTCCGGTAATATCCAACACCGCCTCAGGAATCTCAAGCGCGTCAATACTTGCTATCAGCTTAGAACGCCCGGCAATGACAACGCTGTTTCTCGTTGCGGAAATTTCTCCCGTCGCCTCATATCCTCTCGCCGGAACACCGGTTGTTTTCCAGTTGATTGCAACCGTCTTCGTCTCTAAAATTTCCACGGTTACACGCACCTTGCTGATATTTTTAACAATCGTGTTGGATGTAATTAATCTGTCGTTTTCATCATACAGGCGGATTTCCGCATCCGTTCCGATATTATTGGTAAATCCGGAAATATCCACCGATGCAACCGCTCTTTTCACCTGTGAAATAACGGATTCCGGTCCGGATATCGCTATCAGGTTCTGCTCTGCGGTCATATCGCCCACGATATATCCTTCTTTTACCTCGCCCGTTGTCTCCGTTCTAAGCTGTAATGTCTTCGTCTTTTCATTCTCAATATTTAATTTAACGCTGTCTATATTTCCTTTGATACTTTCCAGTTTATCATTATATTTATTCGTTGACAGACGGATGTTAATCGTATTCAGCCTTGTTAAATCGTTCATATCCGCAACGGCAACAATATTGCTTTCATTCAAAGAATCAAGAATAGAACGCTTCGCCTGTATCGTAACGGTATCAATAACGTCCGTACCGTCCAGCACTTCATAAACCTGCCCGTTATTCGTAATCAGGTCGGCGTTTTGAATCTTAACGGGTACATTGTATGCCCTGAATGTTCCAACAGGGTCATTAATATTTGTTACAATCAGCCATAGAATAACCGCTACCAGGAATGAAGAAAGTTTCAATCCCCAGTTTCGCAATAAACTATTCTTCATTTCTGGACCTGCCTTTCCATAACTTCCGCTTTTTCTCTTCTACTGGTTTATCCTGAATGCTATGGAGAATCTCCCGCAAACGTTCCGCATCCAGCCCGCGTTCCAGTGAACCGTGATAGGCAACGCTTATTTTTCCGTTTTCTTCTGAAACAATGACCGTCATGGAATCCGTTGCCTCTGAAATACCGACCCCCGCACGATGCCTTGTTCCAAGTTCCTTACTCAGCGCCATATTATCCGATAACGGCAGATAGCAGGTTGCCGCGCTGACACGGTTGTCTTTTACAATAACCGCACCGTCATGCAACGGTGTATTATGCTCAAAAATATTGATAAGAAGCTGACTGGAAACAATAGCATCCACGTCAATGCCGGTTCGTTCATATTCATTTAACGGCTGTTCGTTTTGTATAACAATCAAAGCGCCCGTCTTCGCCTTACCCATTTCTACGGAAGCTTTTACAATTTCATTAATGGTACGGTCGGATAAATGACCGCTGTCCGATTTGGGTGAATCAAACGGCAAAATGGAAGAAAGCAGATTCTTTCTTCCCAATTCCTCCAACGCCTTGCGCAGCTCCGGCTGCAATACGACCACAATGGCAATCGCCGCGATACTGAACAGATTCGTGACAATCCATAAAATCGTGTTCATGTCAAAAATAACCGCAATCAGTATAAAAGCGCCGATTACCAGAACGCCTTTTAAAAGCGCCCATGCCCTTGTACTCTTAATCCAGAGCAATATATGATACAGTATGAATGCAATAATAAAAATTTCCGCCACATCTGTCCAGACAATGGACGGTATATGCAATTTAGATAAATATTTTTCAATTAAGATATTAATCTGCTGCATAACGATTCCCACTTATCTTTATTTTATATTTCTGCTCTTCGGCTGTCCGGCAATGTGCTTTACCTGTTTTTCCGGTCTTGCCACAGTCACTTTCGGTACTGCTTTCACATAATAATAATATTCATCATCCTCAAATTGTACTTTCTCCGTCCTGCTGTAATCCACATGAAATACGAAAAACTGCAGTACCAGAGTCAACAGGAAAGAAATAATTGTTCCGACAATCGCTCCCAATAGCGAAACCTGCGTATCAAACATCAAATCGCCAATCAGGATAACCATAATATTCACAAAGGCTCCCGCCGCCATGGCGATTGTCCAGGCATAATCAATGCTGAGTCTTCTGATGACATAAACTAATATCAGTGTAACCGCAAAAGCTACAATCGTTACCACCATTTCCTTATTATTCAGAATGCCGTCGATTACGATTTTAAACTTCGCCGCGGTTTCTTCATCTGCCATACCGCTTAGTATCGTTACATTTTCATTGACATAATGAAGCATATAGTATGCGATAACGCCACAGGCAACGGATACCGCGGATGCCGGTGTTCCTAACAGCCCCATGGAAATGGGAATCACATATGGAATTTTCATTAAAAAACAAATCGGCGTCAGCACAACTACCACCGTATCTTTCGGTGAAAATCTGAAATACAGTAAAAACATGAGCAAAAATGCCGCTCCTATGACAACCGTGCATTCCAGACTAAAAGCATATAAATGCAGCAGTATAAAAAGAGCCGCCATAATCACTATGAAATTCGTCGGCATAAAAGAACACATCAGCGCCACAATTAAAACAACGGGCAGCCTGTCGATTCCCGCCATATACCCCAAATGCGAATTAATCAGCAAAAGAGCAATAAATGCCAGCATAAATTTCAAAAAAGGCGTAATATAAATCTCATATTTACTGTAAAACAGCTTCATGTACTGTTTCACAACAAGTAACGTTGTCATGGTTTTTCCTCTCAAAATGTATCATGATTGTTTATGGGCGTACATACCCGCCAGTTTCCGCAAATTCATATAGTACAGCCTCAAGCTCTTGCGCGCCCGGCTGTAACGGCAGGCATAAACAATATAAGAAATTACAGCATAGGAACCCACTACAGCGGCATATGCCAGCAGCACGTTTTTGCCAAATTCCAGCAAATCCATTTTATAGATATCCATCATAAAGATTTCAAAATCATAAAAAATATACATGGCAAAAACCACTATAAATGCAATAGTTGCACTTATAATGGATTTTAATACCTGCCAGCCGATATAATCGCTGCGAAAATAATTTCCAATCGCTACATTCTTCCTGCCTTCATTCGTTTCATAAGAGGCCAATTTGGTCATCAAGACCACACGCTCTTCGTTCAGCATGGAAATCTCCCGTCTACAGCTAGTTCAAGAAGCGCATCTTTGGATTCTCTTTGGTATCCTTTTTCAACTTTGGTTTCGGCGCTTCCGGTTTCTTAATGCTGTCACTTAATTTATTCGCCATCGTATTTTTGCATTTTTCGCAAAAACGTCCTGAAAGAATCGGCGCATCACAGTTCTCGCAAAGCAGCGCAATGCCTGATCCTTCCGCAAGCTGCAAACGTTCATCTCGCAGCCATTGATGAATCTGGTTCGTGGAAACCTCACATGCTTCCGCAACCTGCGGAATAGACGCATGATGGTTCTCCTCAATATATTTCTTGACTTCCTGAAACTTTTCTTCTAACTTTTCCCTACACTGCATACAAATCGGCGGTCCTGATACATAGTTAAAAATCTTGCCGCATTTTTTACAATTTCGTACATTCATAGCGTTTCCTCCAATCATACTCCATTTCCTATAGCTAATGTTGCAAAGTAAATATGCTTAATGCCTGCCTGACGCAGCTCGTGCGCCATAGCATCGATTGTACTTCCTGTCGTATAAATATCATCAATAATTACAATCGTACTTAATTTTACATCATTATGGCAGATTTTAAAAGCCTTTTTCAAATTATTTTGTCTTTGCGTTACGGATAATTCCTTCATTGGAACGGTTTTGCGCACTCTTTTGATGATTTTTGCATTTACCGGGATGTTCAAAATCCGCCCGAGTTCTTCGGCAAGGACTTGTGCCTGATTATATCCTCTCGCTCTTTTTTTCGCAGGATGAATCGGAACCGGCACTAACGCATCCGGATGCAAAGCTAAAATCTTTTCACCTAAAACACATGCCATTCTCTCCGCGTAATATGCCGCATACTCCTGTCTTTTCTGATACTTGAAGCGGTATAGGGAATCCGCCACATCAAGATAGGAAAAAAGCGCCATTCCTCTGTCATATTTATGCTCTTTATGCGCGCAGTCATGACAAAAAAATGCTCTTTTATCTTTTAATTCTTTTCCGCACTTCTGACAATACGGCGCGTTTACATATTTTATTTTTTTCGTACACTCTTCACAGATAAGACTGCCGAACGGTTTTACCGCCTTATCGCAGACAGGACATCTTCTCGGATAAACCAAATCCAGAAGCATCCCATAGAAAAACTTGAACGGATTTTTCACATAAACCTCCATGCCGCCTGCGGCGGCGCAAATCAGACGTCAACTGCGCTAAATAACTCTTTTATCCTGTCCGCCAGACCGGTATAACGTCTGTTTTGGTAATTATTATCAATCATTTCCTGAACGGTTTCACTGCTTCCCAAAATCGTAACACAGTTTCTTGCCCTGGTAACGCCCGTATAGAGCAGATTCCTGTTAAACAGCATTTTCGGTCCGGATAAAAGCGGCATGATAACCGCCGGATATTCGCTTCCCTGCGATTTATGTATCGTGACCGCATAGGCAAGTTCTATTTCGTCCAACTGGTCAAAAGAATAGGTGACTCTTCTATGTTCATCAAATTCTATCACCATGCTGCGGGCATATTCGCTGATTTCCACAATAATGCCGATATCTCCGTTAAAAACGCCCAGCCCCTTATCAATCGGTATTCCATAGCGGCTTACCACTTCCCATTCCAACTGATAATTATTTTTAATCTGCATCACTTTATCTTTTTCCCGGAATAAAACATCGCCGTTCGTATATTCTTTTTTCTGCTCTGACGGCGGATTCAGATACCTTTGCAAAATACCGTTTAACGTTTCCACGCCAAGCCTGCCTTTTCGCATCGGCGTCAACACCTGTATATCATAGGGCTGCGCTCCAACATAAGGCGGAAGTTTTTCCAAAATCAACTGTATCATATGTTTATAGATAACATCAGCATTATTTCTTTCCAGGAAAAAGAAATCCCTACTCTTATTATCCAATACAATATCCTGCCCCGCATGAATCCTGTGGGCATTTAAAACGATATCGCTTTCTTTTGCCTGTCTGAAAATTTTTTCCAGCATAACAACCGGAAAGCGCCCGCTTCTTAATAAATCCTGTAAAATCTGCCCCGGTCCGACGGAAGGAAGCTGATTGACGTCTCCTACCATAATTAATCTTGTGCCGACCGCTACCGCTTTTAAAAGCGACTGGAACAGAAAAATATCTACCATTGACATTTCGTCAATAATAATGACATCCGCTTCCAGCGGGTTTTCTTCATTCCTCTCAAACCGTGCGGATTTTGTTTCCGATGAAACCGCGCTGCTCAGTTCCAGCAAACGGTGGATGGTTCTTGCTTCATATCCCGTTGTTTCCGTCATCCGCTTGGCAGCGCGTCCCGTAGGCGCCGCCAAAAAAATGTCCATTTCCTCCGCCAGAAAATACCGGATAATCATATTAATTGTCGTTGTCTTTCCCGTACCCGGCCCGCCTGATAATATCATAATACCATTTTTAACGCTCTCTGTAACGGCTTTTTTTTGCAAATCGTCCAATTCTATCTGTAATTCTTTTTCCAGATTTTCTATTTTTTCTAAAACCTTAGGTTCCTGCAACGAAAGATAACTCTCATCCTGTATGGAAATATTCAAGTCATGCAGCATTTTGGCGCAGTTTAATTCGGCAAAATAATAAACCGCGGCATACACTTTCCGCTCACTCTCTCCGGCGTCCGGCATTTTAATGACAATTTTTTTATCCATAGCCATATTCTGAAGCTGCGGCTCCATAAGAGAGGGTTCCAGTTCCAATAATTCCCCCGCCCTTTGCAGCAAAATACTCTCCGGCAGATAGCAGTTTCCTTCTGAACCGGCCTGCTGCAAAGTATATAGCAGTCCGCTTCTGATACGGTAATCGGAATCCGTGTGAATGCCTATTCTGGAAGCAATACCGTCCGCAATCCGAAAGCCGATGCCATCAATATCCTCCGCGAGCTTATATGGATTTTCTTTCATAATGCCATACAGATTCATGCCGTATGCTTCATAAATACGAATTGCCAGAACATTGGAAATGCCATATTTTTGCAGGAAAATCATCGCTTCTCTGGCGTCTTTTTTTTCATACACCTGTATGGCAATCTCTTTCGCTTTCCGCTCGCTGATTCCTTTTACCTCCGCGAGACGTTCGGGTTCTTCTTCTATAATGCGGAATGTATTGTTTCCGAATTTTTTCACGATTCTTGCCGCCAGCGCTTCTCCTACGCCTTTGATGGCTCCCGAACCAAGATAACGTTCCATACTTAACGCATCTTCCGGCGTTATCACCTGATAATGCTCTATCTTAAACTGCTCTCCATAAACGGGATGCGCGGTATAGCTGCCCTCGGCCTCTATCGTCTCCCCCTGGTCTATCGTTCTGAAAAAACCGACGCAGGTAATCTCCTCTTCTCCGGAAATCAAATTCAAAACCGTATATCCGTTATCTGTATTCCGATATATAATATGTTCAATATATCCTTTTATCGTCTCTGCCATATTCCGGTACACAAATAGGCTGCCGGAACCAGCAGCCTACTTATCCTTTTCTATTACAATCTATTAAAAGATTAATTTCTATTTACAGATTTTCCGCGCTGTAAGTTCTCTTCATCTGCTCATACAGCGTCTGTGCAAGAGAATTAGCGCCCTGTCCACTCTCGGTCAACTGCGTGGCAATTTCCTGTATAAAAGTATCCTTAAAGGTATCTACCATATTTCCCGCATACCCTTCTTCTTCGTCATCACTGCCAAACAGTTTCGTGGTTTTCTCCATTTCTTTCAAAACCTGCTCCCACAAGTATGCCTCAAACTGTTTACACGCGTCCAACAGTTCTTCGTCTGCCGCTTCCGACTTTGCCGCGCTGTTTAATTGTTTCTCTAACGCTTCCGTTGAATTTTTATTGGAATCCACCAAATAATTTGTCAACCCTGACATTCCTGCAATATCCATGATTTATTACTCTCCTTACTATTGCTCAAACTTGCATCTGAAAAATCCTAATTGTTCAGTTTATTAACGTTTTAAGTTGTTAGCCGTTTCCATCATGGAATCGGACGTTGTAATCGCTTTAGAATTCATCTCGTAAGCACGCTGTGCAACAATCAAATTTACCATTTCATCCGCTACGGATACATTGGAACCCTCCAAATAACCCTGGATAATCCTGCTTTTCCTTACATTGTCATTTCTGGCTTCATTAATGGCATTACCACTTGCATCCGTCACTGCCAGAAGCGTATCGCCGTGTCTTTCCAAACCACCGGGATTACTGAACTGGTATACGCCGATAGTGATTCCGATAGGCTGCGGATTGTTATCTTCATCCGGATACATAACCTCTCCATCCTGAGAAATGGAAATTCTGCTGGCAATATATGTACGGTTCAACGTAATGGCTCTGCCTGCCGTATTCAGCACCGGAAGCCCGTCCTGATTAGTCAGCGTCATGCCGCCGTTCGTTCCAATCGCCCATGTAAAATCACCGTTTCTTGTATAATAAGTCATACCGTCTTCACCCTGTACCGCGAAGAATCCATCGCCTTCAATCGCAAAGGCGGTATCGCTTGCCGATTCTAATAAACTTCCCTGCGTATAAATATTATTAATGGAAGCCGTCCGCACACCAAGTCCAACCTGTGATGTTGTCGGTTTCGGGTCTCCGTTCGCCGTTGTTGTCGTTGTCTGCAAAGTTTGATAAAGCAAAGACTTAAACTGTGCTTTCTGCGCCTTATATCCGGCTGAATTGACGTTTGCAAGATTGTTTGCGATTGTATCTACATTCGTCTGCTGCGCATTCATGCCTGTTGCTGCCGACCATAAACTCCTAACCATTTTATCTTTCCTCCCTTAATATTAGTAATCTGCGAGTTTGAAAAATTTATTTTTCAAACTATCCTACTCTACCTGTCTGGTTTACCGCATCATCCAAAGTATCATCATATGTTGTAATAACTTTCTGGTTCGCATCATAATGTCTTTGAATCGCAATCATATTTACCATTTCCGTTACAACGGACATATTAGCCAGTTCCAGATATCCCGAATAGACTTCCGTTTCCGCCTCTGCCCGTCTGGCTCCGTCTATTGCTTCAAAATAATTCTCACCGTAGCGTTCCAGATAATTATAATCCTCAAAATCCGTTACGCCAAGCGTTGCTACCAATCCGCCATCCTGATAAATATTGCCCATTCTGTCAATACCGACATCCAATGTCGTGTCCAGACGAATTCGTCTTCCGGTATCGCTTAATACAAAATCCCCGTCCTGCGTCACCAGATATCCCTGATCCGTCATGGTGAAATTACCGTCTCGCGTATACTTCTCGGAAACATCCCCGGCCTTGTTCGTAAATTCCACCCTGAAAAATCCGTTAGAGGACAATGCCAAATCCAGCACGTTACCGGTCTCTTTCAGCGGACCTTCGGAATAGTCCACATAATTTTCACCGATTTTCACGCCTAATGTCATATCGCCGATACGCTTCGGCAGATTTCCCGCCTGTGAAGTATCTTTTATCTTATAAGCCAGCACGCTGTCAAAAGACTGGCTTGTCGCGCCCTCTTTCTTAAAACCGTTCGTATTGGCATTCGCCAAGTTATTCGTCATAACATCCATTCTGTGCTGTTCATGAATCATGCCCGTATACGCAGTGTATAAACCTTTTAGCATTTTTCCTATTCCTCCCGATATCCTGCAAGAAATTCTACATATTTACCCGTTCCGATTGCTACTGCCGTCATAGGGTCTTCGGCCGTCATAGTATTGATTCCCGTTTTGGCCGCGATTAAATCTTCCAAACCGCGAAGCAGACTGCCGCCTCCGGTTAAAACGATTCCTCTGTCCGCAATATCCGCTGCCAGTTCCGGCGGCGTCTTCTCCAGTACGCTGTGAATCGTCTCTACAATCTGTACCGTTGTTTCATGTAAAGCCTCTTCCGTTTCCTCTGAAGATACCTTGACGGTCCGCGGCAGACCCGTTACCAGATTACGTCCCCTTACGTCCATATAATCCACTTCCGGTCTCCGAAAAGCGGAACCGATTCTAATCTTTAAATCCTCCGCCGTTCTTTCACCAATCAATAAATTATGTTTTTTACGCATATAACGTACAATCGCTTCATCAAAATCATCACCGGCTATTTTAATGGATGCACTGACAACCGTGCCTCCCAAAGAAATAACCGCAATATCGGATGTGCCGCCACCGATATCTACAATCATATTGCCGCACGGTTTCGCTATATCAATTCCTGCGCCGATAGCCGCCGCAATCGGTTCCTCTATAATAGAAACTTCTCTAGCACCCGCCTGATAAGTAGCATCCTCTACGGCTTTCTTCTCAACTTCCGTAACGCCGCTTGGCACACACACTGCAATACGCGGCTTGCGGAACGTCTTTTTTCCCAGCGCTTTCTGGATGAAATACTTCATCATTTTCTCTGTAACCTGATAATCGGAAATAACGCCCTGGCGAAGAGGTCTGACCGCTACAATATTTCCCGGCGTTCTTCCGAGCATCAGCCTGGCATCTTCCCCGATTGCTTTAATTTTATTCGTATCTCTGTCAAACGCTACAACGGAAGGTTCTTTTAAAACAACACCTTTCCCTCTTATATAAACCAAAATACTGGCTGTTCCCAAATCAATCCCTATGTCTGTATACTGCATTTATTTTAACCCCTTTCTTCCGGTATCTCCCTATATTACATAATTTCCATTTGTCATTAAACTAAACATCCAAATCGGGCAATCAAATCGAATTGCATAATTCGCTGCATACATTATAACCTAAAGAAAGAGTTTTTCAAAGTGATTTCACAAATTTTTTACAAATTTAAGGTACAAAAACCAGAACAGCTCCGTCTGTTCTGGTTTCAGCATCCATGCTTAAGGGTTATATCGGCATGTTTCCCGGTTTCCTTAACCCCTATTTTTTATTTTTATTAATATTTTTTCGCCCTTTCCAACATTTTTTTCACATAGACCCCGGTATAGGAGCCGGGATTTTTTGCAATCTGCTCCGGCGTTCCCTCTGCAATGACCGTTCCGCCGCCGTCGCCGCCCTCGGGTCCTAAGTCGATAATATAATCCGCAGTCTTAATCACATCAAGGTTATGTTCGATGACGACCACGGTATTTCCTCCGTCCGTCAGTTTATGCAGAATATCTACCAACTTACTGACATCCGCAAAATGCAGACCTGTTGTCGGCTCGTCCAGTATATAAATGGTTTTCCCGGTGCTGCGCCTGCTTAACTCCGTCGCCAGTTTGATACGCTGCGCCTCGCCGCCGGATAAAGTTGTGGAGGGCTGTCCTAATTTTACATAGGAAAGACCTACATCATACAGCGTCTCTATCTTGCGGCGGATGGAGGGAAGATTTTCAAAGAATGGAAGCGCCTCTTCCACCGTCATATCCAGCACATCATAAATGCTTTTACCTTTATATTTGACTTCCAGCGTTTCTCTGTTATACCGCTTCCCGCCGCAGACTTCACAGGGTACATAAACGTCCGGCAGAAAGTGCATTTCGATTTTTAAAATGCCGTCTCCGCTGCACGCCTCGCATCGTCCGCCTTTCACATTAAAACTGAATCTGCCTTTTTTATAGCCTCTCGCCTTGGCGTCCGCTGTCGATGCAAACAAATCTCTAATCTGGTCGAAAACGCCCGTATAAGTCGCCGGATTGGAACGGGGCGTCCTGCCGATTGGCGACTGGTCGATAGCGATTACCTTATCAAGCTGTTCTATTCCCAGAATATTCTGATGTTTGCCCGGTATGGTTCTGGCTCTGTTCAAATCCCTTGCCAGCCTTTTATAAAGAATCTCGTTAATCAAAGAACTTTTCCCCGAACCGGAAACGCCTGTTACACACGTCATTACGCTTAACGGAAGTTTCACATTTATTTTCTTTAAATTATTTTCCTCCGCGCCCTTGATGGTAAGATATCCCTGCGGCTTTCTTCTGCTCTTTGGAACCATAATCTGCATTTTCCCGCTTAAATACTGTCCTGTGATGGATTCTTCCACCTGCATGATTTCTTCCGCAGTTCCCTGTGCAACGACTTCGCCGCCATGAGACCCCGCACCCGGACCGATATCCACAATATGGTCCGCCGCAAGCATCGTATCCTCATCATGCTCTACAACAATAAGCGTATTGCCCATATCTTTTAGATTTTTAAGCGCCGCTATCAGCTTGTCATTATCCCGCTGATGAAGTCCGATACTGGGCTCGTCCAAAATATAGCACACGCCGACCAGACCGGAACCAATCTGCGTGGCAAGACGGATTCTCTGCGCTTCTCCGCCGGATAAGGTTCCGGTCGCTCTGGATAAGGATAAATATTCCAGACCGACTTCTATCAAAAATCCGACTCTCGCCCGTATCTCTTTTAAAATCTGCTTTCCTATCAACTCCTGTTGTTTCGTCAGGTTCATATTGCCAATAAATTCATGCAGATTCTTAATGGAAAAAGAAGTAATCTCATGTATGTTCTTATCGCATACCGTTACGGCAAGCGACTCTTTTTTCAAACGCATTCCCTTACATTCCCTGCACGGCGTAATGCGCATAAAAGTTTCATATTCCTGTTTCGTAATATCCGAAGCGGTTTCCCTGTATCTTCGCTCCACATTTTTAATCAGACCTTCAAACGCAATCGGATATACGCCCTCGCCGCGCTGTCCTTTATAATGCACGTTTACCTTTCTGCCGTTCGTTCCGTGAATCAGCATATCCTGTATGGAATCAGGCAGCTCCCCAAACGGCGTATCCAGACTGAAACCATACTCTTTCGCAAGCGCCTGTAAAATGGCATTGGTAAAACTGCCGTCGCTGCCGCTCGACTGCCATCCCAAGACAACAATCGCGCCGTCCCGCAGACTCACGCTTTTATCAGGAATCATCAAATCCTCGTCAAATTCCATCTTATATCCCAAGCCAAAGCATTCCGGGCAGGCTCCAAACGGATTGTTAAACGAAAAGCTTCGCGGCTCAATCTCTCCGATGCTGATACCGCAGTCCGGGCAGGAAAAGCTTTCACTAAATGTAATCGGTTCGCCGCCGATTACATCCAGAATCAACAGACCGTCCGTCAACGCCAGTACGTTTTCAATAGAATCCGTAAGACGTCTTTCAATACCCTCTTTTACCACCAGCCTGTCTACGATAATCTCGATGTTATGTTTAATATTTTTATCCAGTTTGATTTCTTCCGACAGTTCATAAAGATTGCCATCCACCCGGACTCTGACGTAACCGCTTTTCTTTGCCCTGTCAAATACCTTGGCGTGCTCGCCCTTGCGCCCTCTGACAACCGGCGCTAAAAGCTGAATCTTCGTTCCCTCCGGCATGGCAAGAATCTGGTCCGTCATCTGGTCCACGCTCTGTCTTTTGATTTCTTTTCCGCAGTTAGGGCAATGCGGTATCCCGATTCTGGCATAAAGCAGACGAAAATAGTCATAAATCTCCGTAACCGTGCCGACCGTAGAACGCGGGTTCCGATTCGTGGATTTCTGGTCGATTGATATCGCGGGAGAAAGACCTTCTATTTTCTCTACGTTCGGTTTCTCCATCTGCCCTAAAAATTGTCTGGCGTAAGACGAAAGCGACTCCATATACCGCCTCTGTCCCTCCGCATAAATAGTATCAAACGCCAGAGAAGATTTTCCTGAACCCGAAAGTCCCGTTAAAACAACAAATTCATTTCTCGGAATATCTACGTTGATGCTTTTTAAATTATGTTCATTTGCTCCTCTGATTTTAATGTACTCTCTATGCCGCATTTTTACTGTATCTGCCATTTTATCGTTATGCCCCTTTCTCTATATCTCTTAGCATTTTCTTTAAGTTCACCATCTGGTCGCGCAGTTCCGCCGCCGCTTCAAAGTTCAAATCCGCCGCGGCTTTCTTCATCTTCTTTTCCACATCTTTAATTAACTTCTCTAATTCCTGAGCGTTCATGGATTCAGGGTCTTTCTCAAAGCGTACTTCTTCTTTGGCGATCACTTTGGAAATACTGATTAGGTCACGAACTGCTTTTCTAATGGACTGCGGCGTAATATGATGTTCCTCATTATATTTCTGCTGAATCTCACGCCGCCTGTTTGTCTCGGATATCGCGTTTTTCATGGAGTCTGTCATCTGGTCGGCATACATGATAACATGACCGTCCACATTTCTTGCGGCACGCCCGATTGTCTGTATTAAAGAAGTTTCTGACCGCAAAAAACCCTCCTTATCCGCATCCAGAATCGCCACCAGAGAAATTTCCGGAATATCAAGTCCCTCTCTTAAAAGATTAATACCAACCAGAACGTCGAATACATCCAGCCTCATATCCCGGATAATCTCGGCGCGTTCCAGCGTATCAATATCCGAATGCAGATACTTTACACGGATTCCCACATCGTTCATGTATTCCGTTAAGTCCTCCGCCATACGTTTTGTCAATGTGGTAACCAGTATTTTATGTTTCTTCTCAACTTCCTTATTCACTTCGGCAATCAAATCGTCAATCTGTCCCTCTACAGGTCTCACATCTACTTCCGGGTCCAATAGTCCTGTCGGACGGATAATCTGCTCCGTGCGCAGCAGTTCATGTTCCGCCTCATAGTCAGAAGGCGTTGCCGATACAAACAACATCTGATCGATATGCTGCTCAAATTCTTCAAAGTTCAGCGGTCTGTTATCTAACGCCGAGGGCAGACGGAATCCATAGTCTACCAAAGTCGTTTTCCGTGAACGGTCGCCCGCATACATACCCCGAATCTGCGGTATTGTCATATGCGATTCGTCTATAATAATCAGATAGTCGTCTTTAAAATAGTCCATCAGCGCATGCGGCGCCTCTCCCGGCGCCATGCCGCTCAGATGTCTGGAATAATTCTCGACGCCGGAACAAAAGCCGGTTTCCCGCATCATCTCAATGTCAAAATTAGTCCGTTCCGCAATCCTCTGTGCCTCTAAGAGCTTATCCTCACCCTTAAAATATCTTATCTGTTCCTCTAATTCTATCTCAATATTTTTACATGCCGCATTGATTTTCTCCTGCGGTACGACATAATGGGACGCCGGAAAAATGGCGATATGCTCCAGTGTGGCGTGTACCTGTCCCGTCAACGGGTCAACCTGCGCAATCCGGTCTATCTCATCCCCGAAAAATTCAATGCGAATCAGATAGTCGCCGCCCTCCGCCGGATATACTTCCAGCACATCCCCGCGCACGCGAAAACAACTTCGCTCCAAATCCATATCGTTCCTGTTATATTGAATATCAATCAATTCTCTGATAACCTGGTCTCTGTCTTTTGTCATGCCGGGGCGCAGGGAAACAGTCATTTCCGTATAGTCGTCCGGACTACCCAGACCGTAAATGCAGGAAACGCTTGCCACGACTACCACATCTTTCCGCTCTGTCAAAGAAGCGGTTGCAGACAGGCGCAGCTTATCAATTTCATCATTGATAGCGGAATCTTTTGCAATATAAGTATCGGTAGACGGAACATATGCCTCCGGCTGGTAATAATCATAGTAAGAGACAAAATATTCCACGGCGTTATGCGGGAAAAACTCTTTAAATTCTCCATATAACTGAGCCGCCAGTGTTTTATTATGCGCTATCACAAGTGTCGGCTTATTTAACTGCTGGATAATATTTGCCATCGTAAACGTCTTGCCGGAACCTGTAACGCCGAGAAGAGTTTGAAACTGATTGCCCGCCTTGAAACCGTCCACCAGCTCCGCGATTGCCTGCGGTTGGTCGCCGGTAGGTTGATATGGCGATACTAATTCAAAGTGGTCCATGTAAGTTTCCTCCTGTGCGATTGTATCAATACCAGAATTTTCTTTTCTCGAACATACATTCTATACTAGTATACCACAAAAAAAAGAAAAGTATAGAGGAAATTACTTTTTCTATACTTTTCTTGCAAAAAATTTTATTAGCGGGAATTTTTCTTTTCCCATTCCGCATCGTCCATCCAGTCGTTTTCGATGTTCCACTCGTCGTCATCTATCCAATCGTCCTCTGCATGGTCGTCGGCAAATCTGTCTTTTGATGTTTCTTTCGGAGTTTCCGGTTCGTGCCAGTCTTTATCTTCTATCCAGTCGTCCTCTTCTTCTGATTCCTCTGTCTCTGTGTCCGGCATTTCCTGTTTGATTGTTTCCGGCTTCTTCGTCAGTTCCGGCAGCTTGATTTTCGCTTCTTTTTTTATGGATGTTTTTTCAACTTCTTTCTTTGGTTCATCCGCTTCTCTTATATCCTCTATTTTTATATCTTCTATAACGATATCATTCTCTGCATCGTCCATATCGTTATTTTCTTCTTCGTCCTCCTCTTCTCCTTCATCCTCGTCGCCATCTTCCTCTTCGTCCTCGTCATCTTCTTCTGTTTCCTGCATTTTTTTCCGGTAAAAGAAAATTCCATATCCGATGACGATCGCTGCCATACAGATGAGTACTCCTATAATAATCCAGCGTGTCATATGATTTGCTGAATCATCAGAAATCAACACGCCTGACATAGAGGTATCACTCACAATAATCACATAACTGGATGCATGCTCTATATCAAATGTCGCGACTCCATTGGCGTCAATAATAGTATCACAAATAAATTCTAACAATTCCGTCTCCGGATTATAGTAAAACAAATTTGCATACCGGCCACTGTGTATCGGGTCCAGGGCTATGCACAGAACCGGACTAAAGCCAAATTCACCATCATGCGCCAATGTGAATTCCAGATATTTATTTCCGTTCAAAATGGCTGCTATCAGTTCTGTCGGTATATTTTTCGTTCCTAATGTAATACCCATATCAGTTGCCGCCATGGCATCTATATCCACTGCATCAATATCAATATTCCATGTAGCATAATTTCCCATATCCAGCACAACATTGAAGTTCTGTTCTTTCGCCATCTGCAATTCCTCAGGCGTCAATATGGTAGTATCTTCCATGGCAATCGTTACGGATGGTCTGAAAAAGACCTCTTCTTGCCCTGACTCCTGCGCTTGCATCCCGCTTTCATCCACCACGGTTGTCGGCGGATTAATCAGCGTACTGCCGTCCGACGAAGTATTGTTCGGCTTATTTTCTGTCGGCGCTGTGTTTTCAGGTATACTTATCAACGACGCGCCGCTGCTTGATTCGGATACGCCTGTTCCCGCGTTATTATTTGATGTATTACTATTTCCCGAAGCAGGGGGTTGCGTCGTACCATTACTATTATTCGACGCATCTGCCTGCGATATATTATTGTTCGACGTATCAGGCTGCGACGTATTATTGTTTGATGTTTCATTTGTGCTTGTCGCAGGCGTATTGTCTGTTGAAGTACTATTACTTGGTGTTGCTTCCGTACTTGTGACAGATGTACTTTCATTGGACGTTGTATTTGCACTCGTACTTGGCTTGTCATTGCCTCCGGATGTACTTCCGCTGCTGGATGTTGTTCCCGTACTCGTACCTGATGTGCTGCTGCCACCGGACGTTGTGCTGGTTCCCGTTCCTGTACCTGATGTACCGTTGCTGCCGTTGCCACCGGATATACCATCCCCGGATGTCGTTCCACCGGATGTTGTATCTGCACTTGTACTTGGCTTGCCATTACCGCCGGACATACTTCCGCTGCCGGACGTTGTACTTGTACTCGTGCCTGATGTGCTGCTGCCACCGGACGTTGTGTCTGCACTTGTACTTGGCCTGTCATTGCCGCCGGATGTACTTCCGCTGCTGGATGTTGTTCCCGTACTCGTACCTGATGTGCTACTGCCGTCGGTCGTACTGCTGCCGCCAGACGTTGTGCTGGTTCCCGTTCCTGTACCTGATGTACCGTTGCTGCTGTTGCCACCGGATATACCATCACCGGATGTCGTGTCTGCACTTGTACTTGGCTTGCCATTACCGCCGGACATACTTCCGCTGCCGGACGTTGTACTTGTACTCGTGCCTGATGTGCTGCTGCCACCGGACGTTGTGTCTGCACTTGTACTTGGCTTATCATTGTCACCAGACGTGCCGCCGCCTGACGTACTTCCCGAAGATACATTATCGCCATCGGAAGGAGAACTCAATGCCTCCCCGGTTACCTGCACTACGACCGGAAGATGATTTACCGCATGATAATTTTCTTCATCCGGATTATACGATACATAAAATGTATACTCACCCGGTTCTTTCAATTCAATTTCCGGGTTGCTCTCCCATGAAAAACCGTCAGGAAGCATAATATCTCCCAATACCGAACCTGTCTGCGCCTCTAATTTTTCCGGCATCTTACATTCCGGAATAGCTTTTGTCACGGTAAAACTGACTTCCTTTGTAAGCGTATTATATTTTATCGTATCGGACGGAGTATATACCGCTTCATAAGAATATGTTCCTACTGCTATTTCTGTATTTCCTTTTACCCATGCCCATCCGTCCGGCAGGGAAATATCCGACAATTTCAATCCCTCCCGATAGGTAACGGGAGACAACGTCGGCGTGGTTACTTGCGGATTTGCTTTTACTACCGTCACTGTACAGGTTGCCGTATTGGCTCCGCTTCTGGTGCAACTGATGGTTGCAGTTCCCGGTGAGACTGCCGTAATTTTTCCTGCACTGTCTACTGTTGCCACAGAGGTATTATTGCTACTAAAAGTCATATTGCTGATATAATCAACTTTAGAACCATTTACATAAGGAATTATCGTTATCGTTTTATTTACTTCCAGGCTGCTTATCGATGTTTTATTTAACGTAATGCTGTCAGTTATATCCGGTTTGGAGCAAGCGGAAGCTGGCATATTTTTATATACCGGAATTTTAAATACAAAACTGTTTTCTAATGCGCCTGTCCTTTCATACGCCTTACGGATATTGGAGGCTTCCGCATTAGGAGCTTCAATATTCTGCATATATTGATGTGTAAAACCATTGGTAACATTGAATTTTTCCAGATAGAGGGTATCCTGTCCTCTTAAAATATAATTTGCGCCAATAACAGCCGCGCCGCCCTCTAATGATTTATACCTTGTATTCCAGCCTCTTGTCTTAGCCTCTTCCAAACCATTTTCAATCACTTCTTTATCCGATTTGCCGGAAGCGCCTACATTAAAGTAGTTATAATATCCCGCATATCCTGAATAATTCCCTGATATCAGCGGAGAAGTTCCCTGCGCTCCCTGTTCCTGCAATACTCTGGATGCAAGATGAAAAGGACTTACGCCTATTTTTTCTCCTATTGCCGTAAAAGCCTGTGCATAAGTCTGATTATCATCCGGAATCGCAGATGACATAAAGGAACTTTTTATAATTCCTTGAACCGCATCTGTCGTATGATAAGATTTATTATAAGTTAGCTGTTCAAATTGAAAAATAGACGAATCCGTTAAAAAATTCCTCGGATCCATATAGTATTTTAAAATTCCCTCGGAAGCATAACTCCAGCCTTTCTGCCCGTATGCACCCTTCTGCCAGGAAGCCGGCCTGCTGGAGGAAATCAGGCTCTTATCGCCCATTTCTTTTGCAATGGCGATATTCCAATCAACACCTGTGTCCATTCTGACAAAAATCCAGTCAGGATGCTTTTCTTTCAAACTATAAAGCGCGTTCTGATAAGAATCCGGAAACTGGTCCACATCAGAATAACCGGCATCTAATGTCATCAGCATAGGAACTGCCGACAAATCAATATAGGTATCTTCCCATCCCGCAAAATCTTCGTCGGATGTGGCAAGATACTCCCTCTCTATGTACCCTTTATATTCCTTTTCACCTCGATATAAAATGACCTGATACCAGACAGCTCCGTATTCATCAAGAGCGGCATCCACAATCTGTACAGACTGCCCGCTTGCCACTGTGCAAACCGTTTCGCCGTCCTGACCGGCTGTGTCTTTTACCTCATATTCATCGCATAAATAGACCAAGGCAAGAATGCTTTTATCCTCAGAAATATCCTGAAGAGCTTCCTGCGCTTCCTCCAGGTCATGTATCATGTTGCTGTCCGCCGGTACTTCCACCGTAATAACCGGAATCTCTATATCATCTTTTACGGAGTCCGCAATCGCATACAGCGTTTCATCCCATTGGGGATAAAAAAGATAAACCTCCTGCGCCGTCTCGTCAAAATCTTCTTCGCTCTCCCATTCTACTTCTATCTCTGTGGCGGATTCCTCTCCCTCTATCCATACAGAAAGCGTTTCCGGAAAAATAATCGCCAGTTCTTCCAAAGCAGGTTTATACATACAGGGAAAATAAGAATCTTCCTCCGCCAGAGGTTCAAACGCCGTAATATATATAACTTCGTTTTCTGTACTTTCCGTTTCTTTATTGTCAGAGTCGCTGACCGACGCTTCGCTCTCTTCTACCGCCACCACTGCACACGGCTGCAAAATCCCCAATATCAGCGCCATGATACAAGATATATATTTGATATGATGTCTGGTACGACCGGTTTTTCTCATTCGTCTCTAAATCCTTTCGCTTCCGTACGCTTACCATATTATGTCAACATAATTAATGTACCATTGATTGGTACATTATGTCAACTACATCATGCCAAATTATTTTTTTCCAACATAAAAAAACTCCCTTTTCGGAATTGTGTACCCACTAAATCCAAACCTATAAATATACATTTTTAATGAATAAAAATACATCCGACTATTTTCTATACCTTGAAATAAGCAGTAAAATATAATATGATATATTATAAAATTTATAAAGACAATCGGGATTTATGGAGGATTGAACGTATGGCAAATCATTATAAAGTAATTGATGAAAAAACATGGAACAGAGCGATGCACTGTATGATTTTTAGAAACAGTGTAGAACCAGCTTTTTGTGTGACTTTTGAAGCGGATATTACAAAATTTAAGAGTATGGTTAAGGAACAGGGAGTTTCTTTCACGTTAGCAATGGTATATGCAGTCTGTAAATGTGCAAATGAAATAGAGGCATTTCGCTATCGTTTCGTTGATGGACAAATTGCTTTATTTAACAAGATAGATACCGCATTTACATATCTCAATCAGGAAACGGAACTGTTTAAGGTAGTTAATGTTCCCATGATAGATAATCTGAAAGAAT
>JAMPFF010000038.1 GCA_023664605.1 Clostridium sp. | reverse complement strand
ATAGGGATTGAAGAGGATTGGGGGAGTGGAAAGAAAGGAAGAGGACCTTGTAAGATGCGATTCCTACAAGGTCCTCGATTCAATTTTTCATTCAGTTTCTTGCTATGAACTCAGGATAATTTATAATCTGCTTTCTGCAAAAAGATTTTTTGCAAAAACAACTGTTTCTCATCGCATCAATCCCGCAGCGCCGCCTGTGCCGCCGCCAATCTGGCAATCGGTACTCTAAACGGTGAACAGGACACATACGTCAGACCAACCTTATGACAGAACTCCACGGAGGACGGGTCGCCGCCGTGTTCGCCGCAGATACCAAGCTTGATATCCGGTCTGACCGCGCGGCCTTTTTGCGCCGCCATCTGCACCAACTGCCCGACGCCGTTTTGGTCGAGTCTTGCAAACGGGTCTGATTCATATATTTTATTCTTATAATAGTCGCCTAAGAACTTGCCCGCATCGTCACGCGAAAAGCCAAAGGTCATCTGCGTCAAATCGTTTGTGCCGAATGAGAAAAACTCCGCCTCCTCGGCGATTTCATTGGCAAGAAGCGCCGCTCTTGGAATCTCAATCATCGTACCGACATGATACTTAATATCCGAATTTTTCTCTTTCTTTACCTGCTCCGCCACTTCGACGACAACGTCTTTTACAAATTTTAATTCTTTCTTTTCGCCTACCAGCGGAATCATGATTTCGGGAACGATATCGAAACCTTTTTCATTTTTCACCTCGATAGCCGCTTCCATAACCGCTCTTGTCTGCATTCTGGCAATTTCCGGATAGGTTACGGCAAGACGGCAGCCGCGGTGACCCATCATCGGGTTAAATTCATGCAAAGAATCACAGATTTCCTGTACCTCCTCCGCCGTCATCATCATTTCAACCGCCAAGTCGTCGATATCGTCCTGCTCTGTCGGCACAAACTCATGCAGCGGCGGGTCTAAGAAACGAATCGTAACCGGTCTCCCCTCCATGACTTCATATAACGCCTTAAAATCGCCTTTCTGGAAAGGAATCAGCGCATTTAACGCTTTTTCCCTCTGCTCAACGGTTCTTGCCAGAATCATCTGGCGGATTTTCGGAATCCTGTCAGGTTCAAAGAACATATGCTCCGTACGGCACAGTCCGATACCCTCCGCGCCGTATTTAACGGCATTTGCGGCGTCCGCGGGCGTATCCGCATTGGTACGCACCTGCAGTTTACGGTATTTATCCGCCCATTCCATAATACGTCCGAAATTACCGCTGACAGACGCCTCTACCGTCTTAATATCGCCTTTATAAATCTTACCGGTAGAACCGTCCAGAGAAATATAGTCTCCCTCGTGGAACACCTCGCCGCCCAACTCAAACACTTTGTCTATCTCGTTAATCGCAATCTCGCCGCAGCCTGATACGCACGCCGTACCCATGCCGCGCGCTACAACCGCCGCATGGCTCGTCATACCGCCGCGGACAGTTAAGATACCTTCCGCCGCGTGCATTCCCTCGATATCCTCCGGGGAGGTCTCCAGACGGACGAGTACGACTCTTTCCCCCTTTTCATGCGCCTCTTTCGCTTCCTGCGCGGTAAAATACACTTTACCTGCCGCCGCGCCCGGAGACGCCGGAAGCGCCTGCCCGATAACCTGTCCGGCT
The DNA here is from genome assembly GCA_023664605.1 of Clostridium sp. Lineage (GTDB taxonomy): Bacteria > Bacillota > Clostridia > Lachnospirales > Lachnospiraceae > UBA3282. The sequence continues at coordinate 24,657 of JAMPFF010000038.1, read as the reverse complement.
TTTAAAGCGTCTGTATCAAACGTCGGGTGCAATAACTGATCCAATGATTTTGCTTCGATTCTAAGCACCGCCTCTTCGGGCGTAATCTTACCCTCGTCCACAAGGTCGCAGGCAATCTGGATCGCCGCAGGCGCGGTTCTTTTTCCATTACGCGTCTGTAAAAAGAAAAGTTTCCCGTTTTCAATCGTAAACTCCATATCCTGCATATCGCGGTAATGATTTTCCAGTTTGTTCGCAATTTCCATAAACTGCTTATAGCATTCCGGCAAATCCTCTTCCAGCTTCGTAATCGGCTGCGGCGTACGAATACCCGCTACCACGTCCTCGCCCTGCGCGTTAATCAGATATTCCCCGTAAATGCCTTTTGCTCCGGTAGAGGGATTTCTGGTAAAAGCAACTCCCGTGCCGGATGTATCTCCCATATTGCCGAATACCATCGCCTGTACGTTTACGGCAGTTCCCCAGTCGCCGGGGATATCGTTCATTCTTCTATATACAATGGCTCTTTCATTATCCCAGGAACGGAAAACGGCTTTTACCGCCTCCATCAACTGCACTCTCGGTTCCTGCGGGAACTCCTCCCCTTTATTTTCCTTATAGATTGCCTTAAATCTGACAATAATCTCTTTCATATCGTCCGCCGTCAGCTCAGTATCAAACTTAACGCCTTTCGACTCCTTAATCTCGTCCAGAATCCTTTCAAAGTAAGACTTGGGAATTTCCATAACCACATCGGAAAACATCTGGATGAACCTTCTGTAGGAATCATAGGCAAACCGCGGATTGCCCGTCTTTTGGGCAAATCCCTCCACCGCGATATCCGTCAGCCCGAGATTTAAAATGGTATCCATCATACCCGGCATGGACGCCCTTGCGCCGGAACGGACGGAAACCAAAAGCGGGTTCTGCGTATCCCCGAATTTTTTCTCCTGTTTCTTTTCCAGAATCTCTAAAGCGTCAAAAATCTGTTTCTGTATTTCCTGTGAAATCTGTTTCCCGTTATTGTAATAGTCCGTACACGCCTCCGTCGTTACGGTAAATCCCTGCGGAATCGGCAGTCCAAGGTTTGTCATCTCTGCAAGATTCGCACCTTTTCCTCCTAATAAATTCCGCATATCAGCGTTTCCCTCTTCAAACAAATACACCCATTTCTCCATTATGATAGCCATGCTCCTTTCTCAGCCTGCAACAACATTGTTCCTCAAAATGCTTTTTTTAATCATAGCATATCCCATACGGTCACGCACCAATTTTTTCTTTATTTTCAGTAAAAGTTTTTGTATCTTTGGGTACAAAACTGTCGAAAATAAATAAATCGAAGTCTTTTTTTATGCTTTCCAGTTGTTTCTGGCTCTGCACCGTCCACGCAACGGCAAGATTTTTATACAGTTTCCGGCAGATACGGCGTCCCGGTTCTTCTTTGAACCGGCAGTTATAAGCGACAAAATCAGGGCTTGTCACCCAGTTCATCAAAAGATGGCTCAAAAGAAAGTGAAACAGATTTTTACTGTTGCTCTCCCTTCTGAAATTCGTGGACAACTGTCCCCGCATCACCTCTTTATGGTGCCGTCTGTACCATAACAGCGCCAGCGGATTAAAAGATTCGATGCAATAGACTCCCTTATATCCGGCAAGCATCTTTTGTACGGCAGGACATAACGCCAGATTCATCCACTCTATTTTCAGTTCCACGATAAGCGGCACCCTGCCCGCTACCATATCCAGAAATTCTTTTAAGGTCGGTATTTTTTCCGTTGTCTGCATCAGGAAGAGTTGTTGTAACTGTTCATAAGTCAGCGTATCGATTCTGCCCGACACGCCGCACATACGCTCCAATGTAAAATCATGAAAAATAACCGGAACGCCGTCCTTTGTCAACTGCACATCCAGTTCGATGCCATATCCGGCGTCCACCGCATTCCTAAACGCCTGCATGGAATTTTCCGGCGCCGCGGTCGTATTATCATACAGACCTCTGTGCGCATACATCACGCCCATATAGGGCAGACGGTCCGGTTTCTTGAAAATACGCGGCATAATCATAAATAAATACAGTAAAATAACAGCGCCGCTTCCTGTCATTACCATAGCTGTTCTTTGTATCATCATAGTAAAACTTTGTGCCTCCAACTTCTTTCTTTCCACTTTAGATTATAATGAAAAAATCAAAAACTGCAAGCCCTTATCCTGTTTCCGTCCGCAAAATACCCGAAACCTTTTCTCCATCCTTGAAAAGTAAAAGAATTTATGTATAATAAAAAGAAGCGGCTACACATTCAGTAAACTGCATATTAAGTAAGCCGCATATTAAGAAATATTAAGAATAAGAAATAAGAGGTTTTTGAGATGATTAGTGCAAACAACGTAACTTACAGAGTAGGCAAGAAAGCCTTATTTGAGGATGTCAATATCAAATTTACGGAAGGCAACTGCTATGGTCTGATTGGCGCCAACGGCGCGGGCAAATCGACCTTTTTAAAAATTCTTTCCGGCGCATTGGAAACCACAAACGGCGATATTTCCATTACACCCGGACAGCGTCTTTCGGTTCTGGAACAGGACCATTTCAAATATGACGCCTATCCGGTTCTGGACGTCGTCATTATGGGAAATGAACGCCTGTACCAGATTATGAAAGAAAAGGACGCCATCTACGCCAAGGAGGATTTTTCCGATGAGGACGGCATCCGTGCAAGTGAACTGGAAGCAGAATTTGCGGAAATGGATGGCTGGGATGCAGAATCAAACGCTGCCATGCTCCTAAACGGTCTCGGCATCGAGACGGATTTACATTACAACATGATGAGCGACTTAAACGGTAATGAAAAAGTCAAGGTACTGCTTGCGAAAGCGCTCTTTGGCAACCCCGATATCCTGCTTTTGGATGAGCCGACCAACCACTTGGATTTGGACGCGATTGCATGGCTGGAGGAGTTTTTAATCAACTTTGACAATACCGTTATCGTCGTTTCCCATGACCGTTACTTTTTAAATAAAGTATGTACGCATACGGCGGATATCGACTACGGCAAGATTCAGTTATTTGCCGGAAACTACGATTTCTGGTACGAATCCAGCCAGCTTATTATCAAACAGCGTAAAGAAGCCAATAAGAAAAAAGAAGAACAGATTAAGGAACTGCAGGAATTTATATCGCGTTTTTCCGCCAACGCCTCCAAATCCAAGCAGGCGACCTCCCGTAAAAGGGCTTTGGAGAAAATCGAACTCGACGATATCAAGCCCTCCAGCAGAAAATATCCTTATATTGATTTCAGACCGGAACGCGAAATTGGCAACGAAGTTTTGACCGTGGAAAATATCAGCAAAACGATAAACGGGGAAAAAGTTCTCGACAACATTTCCTTTATTGTCGGACATGACGATAAAATTGCATTCGTCGGCGGCAACGAGCTTGCAAAAACTACACTGTTTAAGATTCTGACGGGAGAAATGGAACCCGACGAGGGCAGCTATAAATGGGGCGTCACCACGTCGCAGGCGTATTTCCCGAAGGACAATACCGCCGAATTTGACAACGATTATACGATTACGGACTGGCTGATGGGCTACTCCCCCGTCAAGGACATTACCTATGTCCGCGGCTTTTTGGGACGTATGCTCTTTGCGGGCGACGACGGCGTAAAAAAAGTCAAGGTCCTATCCGGTGGCGAAAAAGTCCGCTGCCTGCTCTCCAAAATGATGATCAGCGGCGCAAACTGTCTGATTTTCGACGAGCCGACCAACCATTTGGACATGGAAGCCATTACCGCCCTCAACGAGGGAATGATGAAGTTTAAAGGCGTGGAGTTATTCTCCTGCCACGACCACCAGGTCGTACAGACAACGGCAAACCGCATTATGGAAATCCTCCCCGACGGCACGTTAATTGATAAAATTACGACTTACGACGAGTATCTGGAAAATGATGAAATGGCAAGAAAGCGTACGGTTTATACAAGCACCGCAACGGACGAGGAAGACTGATGAGACAAATCGATTTGCATGTGCATTCCACAAAATCGGACGGAACCTATACCCCAAAAGAGCTGGTTGACTATGCCCTGCAAAAAAATCTGGCCGCATTTGCCTTGACAGACCACGACTCAATAGATGGTCTGGAGGAAGCGATTGCCTATGCAAAGGACAAACCGGTGGAAGTGGTTCCGGGCATCGAATTTTCTACGAAATATGAGAAAAAAGATGTGCATGTGGTCGGCCTTTATATCCGCTATGATGCGCCCGGTTTTCGTGATGAGCTGCAATCCTTTGTAGACTCCCGCACCCGGCGCAATGTCCAGATGTGCCGCAATTTACAACAGGCCGGCATTGACATTACCTATGAAAAATTATGTTTGGAAAACCCGAATGCCGTCATTACGAGGGCGCACTATGCCGCATACCTGACAAAATACGGCTACGTTGCCAGCCGCAATGAAGCGTTTGCCAGGTATCTTGGCGATAACAGCCCGTATTTCGTACCTAGGGAAAAGGTGACGCCCTCACAGGCCATTGCCCTAATCCACAGTGCGGGCGGCATTTCGATTCTGGCGCACCCGCCCCTTTATCATATGGGCAAAGAACGTCTGGACAATCTGGTTAAAAAGTTAAAAGAAGACGGGCTTATGGGCATTGAAACGCTCTACAGTTCTTACAGTTCCCAGGAACAACGGGATATGTTCCGGCTGGCGAAAGAGTATGACCTGCTTCCAAGCGGCGGCTCCGATTTTCACGGCGCCAATAAACCGGGGCTGGATTTGGGCTGTGGCTACGGAAAGCTTTTTGTGCCGGAAGAAATGTTAGACAATATAAAAAAGGAAAGGCCCGATAACGCGTCATGAAAATATTATTTACGGATTTAGACGGCACATTACTGAATAACGAAAGCATTATTTCAGAAAAAACCAAAGCGTTTCTGGATGATTTTACCCATGCGGGGAATAAACTGGTTCTCTCTTCGGGAAGACCTTTAGGCAGCATTCTTGAAGTAAAGGAGCAGGCGCATATTCACTATCCCGGCGTCCTCATTATTGCCAGTAACGGAACGCTTGTTTATGACTGCGATAACAAGTGTTCTCTTTTGGAGAAACGAATGCCCCTTCCCTATGTGTCGTATTTACAAACACAGGCAAAGGCGCATAACTTACATATCCAGACCTATACCGACGACGCCGTTGTCACTGCCACAGAAGATGAGGAAATCATATTTTACCGCAGAAAAGTCCATCAGCCGTTAATTCTTGCGGATGATTATTCCTCCGCCTTAGAAAAAGGCCCTTTTAAAATGCTGGCTATCCAGTTAGACGGCCGCAGCAAAATAAACGGATTTTGCGAAAGCATTGCCGGCTGGGCCGCAGATAAAATCCAATGTATGTTCTCAAACGAATATTATCTGGAACTGTTTGTGAAAGATGCAGGAAAAGGAAATGCCGTCCGCTGGGTCTGTGACTATTTCCATATTCCGCTGCATGACGCCTATGCGGCAGGAGACGCCGCTAACGATATTTCCATGATAGAAGCCGCAGGCTGCGGCATCGCCATGAAAAATGCCGCTGATGAGGTCAAAAAAGCCGCCGATGCCATTACCGAATACGATAACGACAACGACGGTCTCGCCATTTTCATGCAGTCAGTCTTACATTAGCCCTCCACAATCAGATACCGTCCGTCTCCAATATCAAAAACCTCGTCGGCTTCCAGTATCTCTTCTTCGTCGGCGCCCTCCATATCGATGCCCTCCGCATCGAAATATTCCCATACCTCCTGTACGGAATCCACTACGACGGCCATGCATTCCTCTAAAAAATCATCCGCCTCCTCCAGCGTTTCCACCACATTTTCAGGAAACAACTGTTCCTGCTTTTCCAAAAAACATCTTAATACCGCATCATCAAACATATTCTTTCCCTCCTGTTTATGATTCATATTCCGTCTGCCTATATCAAATTCCTCTTTTTCATTTCCTGGCACAGCCTGCCTACGGGCAGCCCCACCACATTTGTATAATCGCCGCAGATTCCCTGTATATAGGCGGCAAAACGCCCCTGAATTGCATAGGCTCCGGCCTTATCCATCGGCTCTCCGGAATCAATATAGGCTTCTATCTCCTCTTCGGTCATGGGAAATACGGTAACGTCCGTACACTCATGAAACGTATAAAACATAGCGGACGTATCTTTATATTTCCAGGCAAGCGTAACGCCGGTATAGACCTGATGGCTTTTTCCCTGCAATTCCCACAGCATCGAAAACGCATCCTCCTTATCTTCCGGCTTGCCCATGATTTTATCCCAGCAGGAAACGACCGTATCCGCGCCAATGACTACAAAATCTTCTTTCATCGTTTCCGATAAACGTCCGCAGATATCGACCGCCTTTTGATAGGAAAGTTCCTCCACGATTTCTTCCGGTCTGTCTTTCGTAATTTTTTCTTCTTTATCGCTAGGCATAGTCTTAAAGGAAAGCCCGACCTGTTTTAAAAGCTCTTTTCTTCTTGGAGAAGCTGATGCCAGTATGATTTTCATCTTTCCAATTCCTTTCTTTCATCCATCGTTTCACCGCAGAATATCTTTCAGATATGGCGCGTTTCCGGAATAAAGACGCGTTTATCCACAATCTCTTCTTTCTTTTTCGCCTCTTGTTTTGCTTCCATGCCAAACATTAACTGGGAGTTAAATCCCTCATCTTTGCGCCTGTCTATTTTTTGATACGTGCCGTCCGAAAGCAGTATATGCGCCTTTATGGTATCCTTTAACTGATATTCGAGAATATGCATGATTTTTTCCTGTAATGCCGGTCTTTCAATCGGAAACATAATTTCCACGCGTCTGTCCAGATTTCTGGGCATCCAGTCCGCACTGGCGCAGTAATATTCCGCCCTGCCGTCGTTTTCAAAATAAAAGATTCTGGCATGTTCCAGATAGTTGCCAACAATGGAACGGACGCTGATATTGTCTCCAATGCCGTCAAGCCCGGTTTTTAAACAGCAGATGCCGCGGATAATCAGCTCAATTTTAACGCCCGCCGCGCCCGCTTCATATAAAGCTTCAATAATGTTTTTATCGCACAGGGCGTTCATCTTGGCAATAATGTGTGCCGGCCTGCCCTGCATGGCGTTTTCCTTTTCTCTCTGAATCAGATAAATCAGTCTGTCTTTTAACCAGAGCGGCGCCAGGGAAAGTTTATTCCATGAGCGCGGCTCCGAATAGCCGGAAAGCATGTTAAAGACCGCCGTAGCGTCCTCCCCGATTACCTCCGAACAGGTCAAAAGCCCCAAATCCGTATAAAGTTTCGCCGTGGAATCGTTATAGTTGCCGGTTCCCAAATGCACATAACGGCGGATACCGTCCGCCTCTCTTCTGACAACAAGTGTTATTTTACTATGCGTCTTTAATCCCAAAAGCCCGTAAATAACATGGCAGCCGGCTTTTTCCAGCCTTCTTGCCCATACGATATTGTTCTCTTCATCAAACCTCGCCTTTAGTTCCACCAGCACGGAAACCTGCTTCCCATTATCCGCCGCCTGCTCTAATGCCGCGATAATCGGAGAATTGCCGCTGACACGGTAAAGCGTCTGCTTGATAGCAAGGACGTCAGGGTCTTTGGCCGCCTGCCTGATAAAGCGCACAACCGGTTCAAAGGTCTGATATGGATGGTGCATTAGAATATCGTTTTCCCGTATACATTCAAAAATATCGGCGTCTTCCGGCAGCCCTGCGACCGGCTGCGGTTTCGGGTAATGGTTTTCCTTTAATGCCTCGAAACCGTCCAGACCGTACATTTTCATCAAAAATGTCATATCGAGCGGTCCGTTAATCGGATAGATATCTTCTTTTCCTATGTTCAGCTCGTCCTGAATGATTTTTAAAAGCCTTTCGTCCATACCTGCTTCCACTTCCAGACGAATGGCCTGCCCCCACTGCCTTTTTTTCAACTGCTTTTCGATTTCCTGCAATAAATCCGCAGTCTCTTCTTCTTCGATGGATAAATCGGCATTACGCATAATACGAAACGGGTAAGCGCATACGATGTCATAATTCAAAAAGAGTTTATGAATATTTCTTTCAATGACTTCCTCTAATAAAATCACCGTTTTTTCTTCAACCGACGGGAGGGACACAATTCTTGGCAATACGCTCGGAACCTGTACGGTTGCAAATTCCAGTTCACCGTCTCCGCCCTTTTTCTTCACAAGTGCGCCGATATTTAAGGATTTATTGCGGATTAACGGGAAAGGCCTGGACGAATCCACCGCCATCGGCGTTAAAACCGGATAGACGTTATCCTCAAAATACTGGTCCACATACGCCGCTTCCTGTCTCGTCAGTTCCTCATGCTGCCCTATCAGGCGGAGCGCATTCTCCATAAGCTCTGATATCAGCGCATGATATGTAATATACTGCTCTTCTACCAGTCTATGCGTCTCCGCATTCAACATGACAAGCTGCTTTTGCGGCGTCAGCCCTGCAATATCCGTTTTATGGTAGCCCGCATTTACCATATCCTTTAACGAAGCGACCCTGACCATAAAAAACTCATCCAAATTAGACGCCGAAATGCTTAAGAATTTTAAACGCTCAAACAACGGTATTTCTACATCCTGCGCCTCGCTCAATACCCTTTTGTCAAAGAGAAGCCAGCTTAACTCCCTGTTTGTATAATTTTCCGCCTGCGAAAAATCCAATGTTTCTGCCATATCGTTTTTATTCCTTTCCGTTTCCCCTAATTAATATTTCCTTTCTTTTGTTTGATAACAGGTGTTACGCTAAACACCTCCTCAAAAAATTCCGCCCTTCTGTAAAACAACCCTTTTTCCAACGTAATGTCCACCGGCGTGTCAATGGTAATGATTAACTCTTCCTCCTGCAGCGTCGTTTTAATATCTTTAAATTTCTGTTTATGGCTTCTGTCAAGGCCGTTTGCTACTTTCAAAATCGCCGTCAGCTTCGCAATTTTTAAATAAGCTTCCTTATCCAGATGCACCGTCTGCCCTATCACTTCATAATAATCAAAATCCATATGATTATACTTGACAGTATTTGCCACAATTTCTCTTTCCAGATGCGAGAGTCCTATCATTTCGGTTGACATAATAATATTATAGGAACATTCTCCCAGATTCATCAGGCTGATATATTTGCCGCAGTCATGTAAAATAGTCGCAAGCTGTAAAAGAAGCCTCTCTCTCTTTCCGAGTCCATGCACCTTTTTCATGCTGTCGAAGATAGTAAGCGCAATATGCTCTAACGTCTCGCTTCTGCGCTTGCTGCCCATATACCGTTTACTGATATTCTGCGCGCAGGCAATGATATCCTGCTCAAAATCATGGTTTGCCTTGATAATCTTACTTTTTTCCCCATATTCATATGCAATGCCGTCGCATAAAGTGACGCCCGGCACCCAAATCATCCGTGCGCCCATAACCTTGACCGCACGGTTTAACAATACGCTGGAAATATACAATAAAGGAATGTTCTCCTCCGGCATATCCAGTATTTTTGCCGCCTCAATCACGGATTTGGAACGTATTTTCTCCATGAATATATCCATCTCGGACGCCTCGATGCAGTCGTCCGCCACTTTTGCCATCTTCCGTTCCACTACCGCCGAAATATAATCGTCCACAACAATGATATTTTCAATCTTCCTATCCTTTAAATAGAGTTTCTTGAAAACGGCAAACTGGGAACTGATAAATTCATCAATAATATTCTCATACTGGCTTGGCTTTAAGTTCAGATGCCCCATATTATCCTGCAAACGCAAAATGCCCAGCCGCAGATTCTGCGTCGTTACCAAAGAATCCTTTACAAAAAGGGAAATCTGAATGCTGCCGCCGCCGATATCCAAAATGGCCGTTTCCTTTTCAATGACCTTATTAAAGACCTTGCCTTTGGAAGCAATGGATTTATAATCCAGAAATCTTTGCTCGGAATTGCTTAAAACCTCTATCTTAATGCCTGTTCTTTGCTCAATCTGGTCTAAAATGATAATCGTATTATCCGTTTCACGGATTGCGCTCGTTCCGTACGCCTGATAAGCGTCCGCGTGATAGCTTTCCATAATTTCTCTGTACTCACGCAGTACGCGGCATAACTCATCCACTCTGGCATAGCTGATTTTCCCCGTGGCAAACGTGTCCGTTCCCAAATCAATACGATGTCTGACGCAGTCTATCTCCCGCAGACCGTTTTGCCTGGAAACTTCAAATATTTTCATTGACAGTTCATATGACCCTACATCAATGGCCGCAAATGTCTTCATAATGATTCCTTTCCTAACAGATAATCCATAAACTGCTGCGCCGTCCTTCCGGATAGTCCGCCGTGCGCAAGCTCCCACTTATTCGCTTCCAAAAGAAGCTCTTCTTCTTCCATTTCCACGTCGTAACGTTTGGCAAGCGTCGTTACAATCTCCTGGAACTGCTTTTTATCCGGCGCGCTAAAGAAAATCGTAACACCAAAGCGCGCGGCAAGCGATAATTTCTCCTGCACGGTATCGCCCGCGTGTAAATCGTCACGCCTGTCTTCCTTATCGCTGAATTTCTCCCGTATCAGATGTCTTCTGTTGGAGGTCGCGTAAATTAAAATATTCTCCGGCTTTTTCTCCAGACCGCCCTCGATAACCGCCTTTAAATATTTATATTCCGTCTCAAAATCCTCAAAACTTAAATCGTCCATATAGAGAATAAATTTATAGTTCCGGTTCTTAATCTGGGAAATGACGTCATTTAAATCCTGAAACTGATGCTTATATATTTCAATAATACGAAGTCCCCTGTCATAATATTGGTTGGCAATCGCTTTGATACTGGAGGATTTCCCGGTTCCGGCATCCCCAAACAACAGACAGTTGTTTGCCCGCCGTCCACTTACGAAAGCCTCCGTATTATCAATTAACTTTTGCTTGGGAATCTCATATCCCACTAAATCGTCCAGATGCACATGGGCTATATTTAAAATCGGCTCAATCGCCGCACCCTCATCCCCATGCCGTATACGGAAAGCCTTATGCAGCCCGAATTTTCCCACGCCATAGTCTCTGTAGAACTCTGTCAGCGTCTCTTTCATCGCCTCCGGCGTATCGTCCGCATTAAACCGCTCGGCAAGATGGCAGATTCTGTCACGGATACGCGTATTATAGACCTTGCTTACCTTGGATGGGCTGTCATAGGATAATATCATGGCAAACTCCGGAATCTGCAGCGTCTCCATCATATCCGTAAAGTCATAATCATATAATTCCTTAAAAATCCGGATATCATGCAGTACCAACTGATTGATGGTTCCCTCGATGCCGCCCCGTATTTCGCAGGCCATACTGTAGCTGTTTTCATGATTCACCAGCAGGTTGGCCAAAAAGGTATGCCAGAGGTTTCCGTAAAATCCATGCGCCGCCGAAAATTCCAACAGCCTGTTCATACAATCATAGCAAAGCGTCCTGTCCTTCTCCTCCTGAAAAGACTCCATCAGACGCACCATATCCTGCAGGATATCCTCATGTTTCAAATTTTTATAGATAACAAGTTCTTCTATTCTCATTCTTTTGTCCTCTTTACATTACATGCGTTATTTATATTATCATTTCGCCATTTGCGCTATCCTGCTATTATCTGATTTTCGCAGCCTGATAGTTGCCGAGAATTTTCATATTTCTGGCTTCCTCCCGCAGTCCCCGCAATGCATTTTTTACTGCACTGTCTGCAAGATTTCCGTCAAAATCAATAAAAAAGCGGTATTCCCAGTTCCTGTCTTCCAACGGCCTGCTCTCAATCTTGCTCATATTCAGATTATTATAGATAAAATGCGAAAGCATATGATACAGGGAGCCGCTCTCATGCGGCACTTCAAAACAAATACTAACCTTGTCCGCATTTTCCATAAATATTTTCTGGTTCGTCACAATGATGAATCTGGTGGAGTTGGTCTGGGAATGATTGACGCCTCTTTCCAGAATCTCCAGTCCGTATATTTTCGCGGCCTGTTCGCTTGCAATGGCCGCCTGGCTTTTATCGCCGTCCTCTTTCACCTTTCTTGCGGCAAACGCATTGTTCTGCATACTAACCTGTTTCCAGGAAGCATGGTCATTTAAATAACGTGCGCTCTGCATCAAGGACTGCGGATGGGAATAGACGGTCTGTATCTCCTCTTTTTTCACGCCGGGCAAAGTCATCAGGCAATGCTCAATACGGATAATCTGCTCGCCTACGATATAATTTTCAAATTCCACCAGCAAATCATAAATCTCATTCACAATGCCCGCCGTGGAGTTTTCAATCGGCAGCACCGCAAAATCCGCGCTTCCCTCTTCAATAGCGCACATGGCATCCCGAAAGGTGTCCACATGGAAGCAGTCTATCTTATCCCCGAAAAAACTCTGCATCGCCATCTGCGAATAGGCGCCCTCCGCCCCCTGAAAAACGACCCTTGCGTTTTGCATATCCAGTCCGTCCATCCTGATAAAAGGCAGCCTGCCCGCACCCTCTTTCTGTGTAAGCTTTCTGTATTGCAGTTTCCTGCTCATCGACATAATCTGTTCAAACAGCTCCTGAATGCCGTATGCGTTAAATTCATTATGCGTCAGGGATTTTACCTTACTTAATTTTTCCATTTCCCTCTCTTTATCAAAAACTTTTTTGCCGGTCTCTATTTTATAATCCGCCACCTGCGAAGAAATATCCATCCGCCGCTCATATAATGCTACAATCTGTTCGTCGATTTCATCAATCTGTTTTCTCAATTCCAATAAGTCCATATAGTATACTTTTCCTTCCGCTTTTTCTTCCTTATCTTTACATCTTATAACAAATCCTACTTGATAGCAAGCAGGTTTGCGACTATACTATAATTAACAGGAAAAAATACCTGTCACTATCATTTTGAAAATCAGGAGAGATAAAATATGACTGCAAAAACCAAAAATATAATCATTATATCCAGCATCTTTGCCATTCTGGCCATTATTGTCACCGTCCTTATCATAACCAGCCAGATGCCTATGAACAACGACTATACGGTGGGCAATACCGCGGGCAACCTGAATAACGGAGGCCTGTTCTGTGAATCGGACGGGCGGGTATACTTTGCCAATGCTTATGACAATAACACCCTTTATTCTATGAATCCCGACGAAACGGATATACAGAAAATAGGCGTTAATTCCGTTGCCTCCATCAATGCCGGCGGCGATTATTTATATTATTATATGGAAAGCGGCGGCTCGGACGGCGGCGAAGGTTTGGGTTATATGGGGCGTACAGCCGGTATTTACCGCAGCTTAAAAAACGGCAAAAAGACAAAATGTCTGGACAGAACCTATGCGGTTACAATGCAGCTATGCGGCAACTACATCTACTATCAGGACTATAGCAATAAAACCGGCACGCAGCTCACAAAAATTAAAATTGACAAATCCGATAAGGTTACGATTGCCGATTATGTTATCAATCCGGCTTCCTATGCCAACGGTTATATCTATTTTAACGGCACGCAGGATGACCACGCGCTGTATACGTTAAACACGGCCAACGATTCCATTGCTTCCCTATGGGAGGGCAATATCTGGAACCCTATCTATATGGACGGTTATGTCTATTATATGGATGTGGCGAATGACTACCGCTTATGCCGCTATTCTCTGTCACAGAATGTGATTGAAGTATTGACAAACGACCGCGTCGATTTCTTTAATGTATATTATAATTACATCTATTATCAAAAGAGTTCCCAGACGGAACCTGCCCTAAAGAGAATGAATATCGACGGCAGCAATCCGGAAATCGTGGCAAGCGGCGTCTATGAAAACATTAATATTACCTCACAGTACGTATATTTCAATCAATACGGCGCATCCGTTCCGGTCTTTAGAACAAGCACTACCGGGCCTGTCAACGTCACGCCATTTAATGCCGCCAGCACTGCGGCAGCACAGAATATCAAAAAATAAGCGCAGGGCCTGATGGCCTGCGCTGCAATTTGCTGTACTTTTGAAATATTGGATTGGTTAAATATGGTTAAATCCTGTTTTAATATTATATTTTACCGCAATCGGAACATTTCCCGGAAGATTTTCTTCGGCAGCATCTTTTCATAAACAGATGTTATTTTTTCTCCCACTCTTTTCTGCGCCGCTTTATCGGCCAGCGGCATCACCATCAATTTATAGTCTACGCCAAACGCATGGCTCTTTTCGTTCGTCATCATAACGCCATTCTTTTCATAAAAAGCAATTCTTCTTTTACGGTTTCTTCTCTCCTCTTCCGAATCCGTCGTTTCGTCATCTTCTACCTCGAAAATAATGCCATTTTGGGTTATATAATCCTGTTTTAATATTTCTAAAACTATCGTTCCATAGCCTTTTCCGCGAAGTTCTTCACAGACGGCGAAATAATCCAGCAGTAACATGTTCGTATCAGCGTCCGCCATCAAAAAAGCATAAGCGCATAATCCGTCATCTTCTTCCCGGTAAAAGCCGCAGCATTCATAACATCCGTTACTGTACAATTTTTCTATCATGGAAAAAGGCTTTAACTCATCACTTGGAAAATCTCTGTGCGCATGTCCGATATAGACCGCCCGCGCTTCTTCTATCGAAAGTCTTTTACTGTATATAGACAGGCTCGATAACATGTTTTTCTCCAATCTTCTGCACCTCGTCGTATAACTGTAAAACAGTCTTTCCTAATAACGGGTGTATTTTATACGGCACAAGCTGGGAAAGCGGCTCCAATACAAAATCCCTGTTCTGCATATCCACATGTGGAATCTGCAAAGCATCCGTATACATAATCAAATCATCATAGAAAATAATATCCAAATCCAGCGTTCTTGGTCCCCAATGCTGTTTCCACTCTCGCCCGGAAGCCTTTTCTATCTCGTGAATCTTCTCCAATAATTCTTCCGGCGTATACAGCGTCTCTATCATAAGCGCGCCGTTGAAAAACTCATTCTGCTCCACGCCGCCGTAAGCCGTTGTCCGAACCAGTTCGGAAGACTTGATTACCCTGCACTTTGCATCCTCATTCAACGCGTCAACCGCCGCCTGAATATGCCCCGGCCTGTTACCGACATTGGAACCGACCGCCAGGCATACCGTATGCCACATACGGGTAATCTTAACGGATACGGACTCAAATTCCAGTTCAATGGGCGCTTCCGGTTTGCGGACTTCCAAAGTGATGCCCTCCAACAACGAAAACTCGGCAAGAACCGCTTCCGCCGTCCTCTCCGCTACCGTTTCAATCAACTGATACATGTGCGTACTGATAAAATCATGGATAAACTGGCATACCTCCCCATAACTGGTGGTCGCCTCCTTTTTATCCTCTTTGGCCGCCATTGCCGTATTCGTATACAGGACTGCATTCACATAAAAATTCTGTCCCTTTTCATTCTCTTCTTTATAAACTCCATGGTATGCATATACCTGTAAATTCTCGATTCTGATTTCATCCATCTGCATTCACGCTCCCTTTTATGCCATCTCGCCGGTTAAATCATGATTTTTTTATCCGGCTGTCTAACGCCCCTGCATAATTGCTTCCGTCATTCGGATAATTCTTACGTTTTCCTTTACATCATGCACGCGTACAAACATAACGCCTTTCATGACGCCGAAGACGGTTGTTGCCAGCGTTCCTTCCACACGTTCCGCCGGCGGCAAATCCAACGCCGTTCCAATGACGGATTTCCTGCTCGCTCCAAGCAATAAAGGATAGCCAAAACTGTGCAGGATTTCCATTTTATTAATAATTTCCAGATTGTTTTCATACGTCTTACCAAATCCGATACCCGGGTCTATCATAATCTTTTCGCCCTCGATTCCCGCCTGATAAGCAAGCTGCGCCGTATCTGAGAGGTCTGCAAGGACATCCTGCATAAAATTGGTATAGCCGGCTTCTTTCCTACTGTGTACCAGACAACAGGGAATATCGGCGTCCGCTATCACTTTTGCAAGATTTCCGTCATATTTCAATCCCGATACATCATTAATCATATCCGCGCCTGCGTCGATTCCCGCCTGCGCAACCTGGCTTTTATAAGTATCTAATGATATCGGAATATCAAATCTTGACTTAACTTTTTCAATCACCGGTACGACTCTTTCTATTTCCTCGGATTCCGGTATCATTTCATATCCCGGCCTGGTGGATTCACCGCCGATATCTACAACATCCATACCCTCTTTTATCATTTCCTCCACTCGGAAAAGGGCTGCATCCATCTGATTATATTTCCCACCATCTGAAAAGGAATCCGGTGTTACATTTAAAATCCCCATAACATATGTGTGGCCTTTCATTTTAAACTCTCTTGCTCCAATTTCCATCTTGACCATTCTCCTCTCTCATCTTCATTGCTGTCACGTTTACCGGCTGCCAACCATCTGAAAAAAGTCGTTTTGCAACCGCGTGTTATCTTTGAAACATCCCCTTTTAGCTATTGTTACTGTTTTACTTCCCGGCTTTTTAACTCCACGCATAGTCATACACATATGCTCCGCCTCTATCATAACCATGACGCCCTGCGGCTTCAAACACCGCATTATTGCATCTGCAATCTGCACTGTCATCTGCTCCTGTATCTGTAAACGTCTGGCATAGACTTCTACCGTGCGTGCAAGTTTGCTCAGTCCGACGACGCTGCCGTCCGGTATATAAGCAATATGCACTTTTCCGTAAAAAGGCAGTAAATGATGTTCGCACAGGGAATAAAAACCAATATCCTTTTCTACTACCATTTCACTGTTTTCTATCGAAAATGTTTTGGATAAATGCTGCGCCGCGTCCTTTTCCATGCCCTCAAAAAGTTCCGTACACATACGCGCTATCCGTTCCGGTGTCTCCCGAAGCCCTTCTCTGGTGATATCCTCCCCGATGCCTTCCAAAAACAATGCTGCCGCTTCTTTAATTTTCTGCTGATTTACCATGAGAATCTCTCCTGATTGTATCTCTGTGTTTTACAATATCTATTAATTCACCCAAAAAGGAAAGGGACCCGAATGCGATAATTATCGTATCCTTATCCTGACCCGCCAGCAAATAGGAAAGTTCCACCGCCTCCTGCAGACTGTCCGCAACCGTCACCCGCTCATGGTACGCCCTCGCCGCCTGCGCCAGTTCATATGCGCTCATTGCCCGCGCGTTTCGCGGTGGTGTTACTGTAATCATATGCTCCGCAAAGGAAGATGTCAATTCCAGCACCCTATCATATTCCTTATCCGCCAACATTCCTATTATATATAGGATTCTCTTATTTGTAAAATAAAATCTTATGGACTGTGCTAATTTTAATGCGGCATCCTCATTATGCGCGCCGTCCGCAATAAAAAGCGGCTTTTGTCCTATGATTTGGAACCGCCCGGGCCAGTCGGTCTGTATAAGCCCTTTCTGCAACTGCTTCTCCGATATCGCAAATCCGGACTTTTTCAAGGTTTCCAGCGCTTCCACTGCCAGTATGGCATTCTCTATCTGATACTGCCCGGCCATGGTGATTTCCAGTTTTTTATAAATACCGTTTTCCTTTGTCTTATAAGAAAACGACTGTTTTTTAATTCCGTATCTGATATGTCCGGCATTGTCCATATCGACAGCCGTAAATGTGCATCCGTGCTGCTGGGCCGTCTTTTTTAATATCTGCATGACTTCCGGTTTCTGGCTGCAAGTCACTACCGGACAATTATCTTTGATAATGCCGGCTTTCTGCATGGCGATTTCTTCCAATGATTTGCCCAAAACCGCCATATGATCCATACTGATGGAAGAAAAGACCGTGCATACCGGGGTCTTTATGATATTGGTCGCATCCATCCTGCCGCCAAGTCCCGTCTCCAACACTACAATATCGCATTTTTTATCCAGAAAATAAAGAAATGCCAATGCCGTCTCTATTTCAAAAATCGTAGGATGAGCGGAAGTTTCTTCCTCCATCCGTTCTACCGCCTCTTTCACCTGTTCCAAATATCTGCACAAAGCCGCCTGTGAAATCATCCTGCCATTTATCTGGAAACGTTCCCGGTAATCTGTAATCGTCGGCGAAATGTATCTTCCCACCTTATACCCCGCCGTCCATAACACGGTCGAAATATATGCAAGCACAGAGCCTTTCCCGTTCGTTCCCGCAATATGCACAAATTTCAACTTATCCTGAGGATGATCCAGATATCCGCACAATGTACGCATATTCTCTAACCCGTATACGCTGCCGTAACGCTGCATGGATTCCACATACTGCATTGCTTCTTTATAGTTCATCACAAGCGGACTTCCTTTTCTTATGTATAATCTGTGTCATTTCGGGGCATCCTAATAATATGAAAAATTTTATTCACAACTTCATCCACTGCGGGCTGCTCGGCTGGTGTTTGGAAATCATATTTACCGCTTTCCATTCTTTTCGCAAAAGACAGATGAGCCTATCCGGAATTACCTCCATCTGGATGTTTCCCATCTATGGAATGGCCGCCTTTTTAGCTCCCATTGCCCGTATGCTCAAAGGCAAAAATTTCATATTCCGCGGTTTTGTCTACAGCGGCATCATCTTTCTCGGCGAATTTAGTTCCGGACTCCTTCTTCGTAAAAAAGGACTCTGTCCGTGGAACTATGAACGCTCCAGATGGAATATCGCCAAAGTCATCCGTTTAGACTATGCGCCCTGCTGGTTTTTCACAGGTCTGCTATTTGAACGGCTGCTTTTGGAAAGCGACAGATTAAATCAAAACTAATCTGCGTCATCCATATCATCAAGGGATACGGAACCGATATCAAGCGTTGTCAGCGTACGGCGCTTTCTGCGCGCCTCTTCCGATTCCTGTAATATATAATCCTTTACCTCTTTGGCATGTTTAATATGCTCTAATAAAAGTTTCGGATGCGTCGTATCTCCCGTATAGCAGACAACCGTACCGAGTCCAAAAATACGCTCCGCCAGGCTGGCTTCCAGTTCCACATCCTGTACCTTATACATATAGCAGTCGTTTTCACGCGTATTGAAAAGACCGCTGTTAATGGTAATCACATTTTCCTGTACCGTATACTTGGTAAAAGTAAACGGCAGACCCAAAAAGAGCCATCTTTTTCTTTCCTGATATGACATGTTAGGCCTCAACTTCCTTTTGTATTTACTTCTTATTTAATAATATACCACATTTACAAGCAATCCACAACTTATGTCGCCCAGAAAAATGATTTTCATTTCAAAAATGATTTTTGAGCTATGCTTATTGCAACATGTTTTCCTTTATGGTATGATATACAAAATATAGTAAGTCTTATGACACACATCACAATCACAAGTACATCAAACCACAAGGAGGGATTCTTATGACAGTGCAGGAATGTATCAAAGGGCGCAGGAGCATCCGCAAATTCAAACCGGATAAAATAGATCATACGTTATTATCGGAAATCATTGAAACGGCTTCCTATGCTCCAAGCTGGAAAAACACACAGATTACCCGCTACATCGCGGTAGAAGGCGAATTAAAGGATAAAATTGCCACAGAGGGAACAACGCCGTTTCCTAACAACGGAAGTATTATTGCGAACGCACCCATGTTAATCGCCGTTACTGTCATCAAGAACAGATGTGGTTATGAAAGAGACGGCTCTTTTACAACGCCGCGCAAGGATACCTGGCAGATGTACGACGCAGGCGTTGCCTCCCAGACATTTTGTCTTGCCGCTTATGAAAAAGGCGTAGGTTCCGTTATTTTAGGTATTTTCGACCGGGACAAAATCGAGTCTCTTTTAAAGCTGCCGGAGGACAGGGAACTCGTTGCTTTAATTCCTATCGGTTATCCGGATGAAGCTCCTCTTGCCCCGAAGAGAAAAGTGGCGGAGGAATTATTATCATTTCAATCATAGTATAAAAATAGAAGGGAGATTTCTCTTCTATTTTTTTGAGTACCTAAACCGAAAGGAGATATACAATGAAACATTTAATGAATCCTCTGGATTTTTCGGTAGAGGAGCTGGACGCGCTCTTCGACCTTGCCAACGATATCGAAAAGCATCCCGATAAGTACGCCCATGCGTGCGAGGGCAAAAAGCTTGCCACCTGTTTTTATGAACCGAGTACCCGCACAAGGCTCAGTTTTGAATCGGCCATGTTAAGTCTCGGCGGGCAGGTTTTGGGCTTTTCGGACGCCGCTTCCTCCTCCGCTTCCAAGGGCGAAAGCGTTTCCGATACGATTCGGGTCATTTCCTGTTTCGCCGATATCTGCGCCATGCGCCATCCCAAGGAGGGCGCGCCCATGGTAGCGGCGGGTAAGTCGGGCATTCCGGTCATCAATGCGGGCGACGGCGGCCACCAGCATCCGACGCAGACGTTGACGGACTTATTAACCATCCGCTCCCTGAAAGGGAGGCTGAATAACTTCACCATTGGCCTGTGCGGCGATTTGAAATTCGGCAGAACCGTACACTCCTTGATTAACGCGCTCGTACGCTATCAGAATATCCACTTTATCTTTATTTCCCCGCCGGAATTAAAGGTTCCCGACTACATTACGGATATGTTAAAGGAAAAAGGCATTTCCTACGAAGAGGTCATCCGCCTGGAGGAATGTATGCCGCAGTTGGATATGCTCTATATGACGCGCGTACAGAGAGAGCGTTTCTTTAATGAAGAGGATTACGTCCGTCTGAAAGATTTTTATATCCTGAATATGGAAAAGATGGCGCTGGCAAAAGAGGATATGCTGGTTCTCCACCCGCTCCCCCGCGTCAACGAAATATCCGTGGAAGTGGACGACGATGCGCGCGCCGTTTATTTCAAACAAGTGCAGTACGGCGTATACGTCAGGATGGCATTAATCTTAACGTTATTGGAAATTACCGTGTAAAGGAGAAAAATTATGTTAAATGTAGGAAAAATCGAAGAGGGCTACGTTCTCGACCATATTCCGGCAGGCAAAAGCCTCTCTATCTATCATCATCTGCAGTTGGACAAACTGGACTGCATGGTTGCCATTATCAAAAATGCCCGCAGCAATAAGATGGGAAAAAAGGATATCCTGAAAGTGGAATGCGATATCAATACGCTGGATTTGGACGTGCTGGCTTTCATAGACCATAACATTACCGTCAATGTGATTAAGGACGGCGAGCTGGTCGATAAAAAAGAACTGACACTCCCCAAAGAAATTAAAAACATTATCAAATGCAAGAACCCCAGATGTATTACCTCTATTGAGCAGGAACTTCCCCACATCTTCGTCCTGGCCGACGAGGAGGCGGAGATTTACCGCTGTAAATACTGCGAGGAAAAATATAACGAGCATTGGTAAGTAACGGGCAGTACCCGCTACTGCCTGTTCGATACGATTCTGATTTCCTGACCGCTCTTTTTAAAGGTAATGTCACGATACTCCGAATGCAGTACTTCCCGGACACCGTTAATAATAATAACGCACCCAACATTGGCAATGCCGCTGACTACAATCTTGCCGCCCGCGGAACGCTTATTAATGTCAATCATCTGCTCTCTTTTCGTTGCGGTCTCCTTTAATTTCAACTGATAATGAATCTTCTGGCGCATCTGCTCCGCTTTCTGCTGGTTTAATTCCGGCGTGGTGGGCTGTGACCTTAGCTGGTAGGCGATTCTATCGAGGGCGCGCGCCGCGTCCGTCATGTTATTCTGGTATTCCTCCATCAAACGGTCGATTTCCGCCATCTTCGTTTTAAATTCACAGTCCAGACCAATAACCAACTGCGTATTAACGCCGGCATGGTTGCCGATGGAAGCCGCCGCAATCTGCTCTACCGCCGTCACCCTGCCGCCGATAATCGTGCCTCTTCCCGCCACTATCACGCTCTGGCCCGATTCCACCTCGCAGTTTAATATCGCGCCCGTATTAATTTCATTTCCTGCAAAAACCTGTGTCTGCTCCAAAAAGCGAGCCATTACGTTATGTCCTGCACGGATGACGCCGTTTCCCGAACCCTGCATACCATTTGTGAGTATCACATCTTTTCCAGCAAACAGGCTTGCCGTTTCCACATGTCCGTTTATGGTAATGCTGCCGGTTGTCTTCACCGTAACGCCGGCAAATACGTTCCCCTGCACCAGCACATCCCCGTGAAAGTCCACATTGCCGGTAGCCGCGTCCAGATTGCCGTCTATCACATATAAGGGCGTTACCACCAACGCTTTCCCCTCAATCGTAACATTTCCCTCTACGGAAGCATAATACTGGCCGCTGCCCTCGTCCAGTTCACAGCGTTTGCACTGTAACGGCGGCAGCTCTTTTCCCTCATAGGCGTCCATGCTGTTTCCCAGCACATCCGTTCCGAACACAACCGGACGGGCGGCATGATAGGTCACAAGGAGCTGTCCTTCTTTTACCAGTTCCATTTTGCCTAACACATTATAATCGACCGAACCGTCCGCTAATACAATCGGTCCCGTCGCCGGATGCGGATTGAAATGATACTCAAAAAAACCGTCTCGCCCATCCTTTGGCGCAGTGCCTCTGGCTACAAGCGTTTCCTCATAATTCCGGTTCCCCTTAGCAAGCTCCGCTGCCGTTTCTTCCCTGACGCCGTAAATAACCCCGTTTTCCTCTAACAGCGCGTAAATCTCATCCTGTGTAAAACGGCGGTACAGCGTAAGCATTGCCTCCATCCGCGTTTCATTGATGCGTAAAAGATAGTCCGGACCGTTTATGATAATCGGCTCCCCCTGAACGGTTCTGCCGTCAGAATCGCCCAAGGCATCCTCCCCGTCCTCCGGGTCAAAGTAACCGTCATCTTCCTTGGATGGATACCTTTCTTCCGGTGAAAGGAACATAATTTTCTCCATTTCCTCGTTTTCCGGCTCATCATCTTCAAAAGAGAGCCGCCCTGTCTCTTCCATGTTCAATGTATCCGCATAATCGGCTTGTTCTTTTTTCTTTTTCTTTCCCGCCTGTTTAAAAAGTCCCATATTGCAATCTCTCCCGCTGCCATTATATCATGAATCCGCGATTCATAATTGACATTCGCCGCTCGCCGAATGAGTAAACTCATTCTTCCCGCTAACGCTCATTGTATCATAAAGTGCGGAAAAGTTCAATTATACGCATACTCGTACTCATATTCAGTTATGTCGGATGTTTTCATTGTCTTAAGCTCAAATACTTCTCCCAATATGGCAATACTGTAGCTCTCCGCACATAATAGCTGTTTCTCCATAACCAGATATCCCATTTTATCATATATATATTCTTTCCGGTAGTCGATACTGCCATCCGCCTTATAAAACGTAACGCTTTTTTTAGCCGCACTTTCTTCCCACTCGGTCCATTTCTCTATACTGCCGTCTTCATGATAAGATATTTGCTTTATTTTATTCCCTTTTTCGTCATACTCATATTCTTCCCACTTCACCATAATCCCCTGATTATAAAATATATATTTTATCTTATTGCCCATCTCATCATATGTATACTCGGATTGGCGCAATACTTCGCCAAGAATTTCTCCTTCCGTAGACTTTGTAATCTTTCCAGCCTCATTCCATTCCCCTTCTGTCCAATAACCTACTATGCCGGATTCATTATAGTGTATCTGTTTCGTGCAATTTCCGGCCTTATCATACTCATATTCATTCATATAGCTTATGCTGCCGTTTCCATCATAGCTTACCTGGTTTATGATATTTCCACTTTCATCATATTCATATTCATCCATATCATATATACTGCCATCTGCAAAGTAGCGTATTGATTTTATCTGATACCCTAACTCATTATATATAAATTCGCTCCACATATAAAGACTGCCGTCAAGCTGATAGCTTGTCTGCTTCACCATATTTCCCATCTCATCATACTTATATTCTCTACATAACAGCTCACTTTCTGCAATGCTTCTTACTATCCTGCCGTTATTATCATATTCATACTCATTCTGATACCAGATATCACCGTTACTTTCACGTCGTCTATGTAATATATGGTTGCCCATACTATCATATCTGTTTTCAAACCACTCATCGATGCTGCCATCATTAAAATAGTAGATTGTCTCTATTTCACGACCCGCCTCATCATATTTTGCTGCCTCTGCCAAAATGTCATCCTCATATCGTTTTACGCCTGTTACAACAGCATGTCCTGCCGCAGCGCCTGCGGCCTTTTCCATGGCAGCTTTATCCTCTTTTTCCTCATCCGGGAAAAAATGCAGAACATACGTATGTCTGTAATCCGGCGCAGGCATCTGCACTTCTTCCAAGCATACGCCCGCGCTTATGGGTATCGGTTTTAATTCTGTTTTTATGCTACATCGGATAGCGGCCGTTCGCACCAATATAAGCGCCAAAAGCACTGCTGCCGTCATGCCGATTCTGGCAATCGGTACGTTCCAAATTCTTTTCTGATTCATTTTAATCTCCATTTCTGAGCGACTTGTCGCGAAGAAGTGACGAGAAATTCGCGAATGTGATTTCTCGTCTGCCATCAGGGGCTATTTGCTTTCACTCAGAAACAAATAGCTGTGCGCATCATAAATATATCGCAGCTTTACAAATCACTCCTCTTCAAACCGGAAAGTATTGTCCTCCACCTTGCACAGTTTCAGCTTCCAGCTCTCCAGCCAGTACCATTCCAGATGCGCTTTTGTCCATGTTCTTACTACAACATTATAAACTGCATATTTCTGATATTTTTTCACATCTCGTCTCG
>JAMPFF010000037.1 GCA_023664605.1 Clostridium sp. | reverse complement strand
TTTCGCTGTACGCTTTGCCTTTACTTCCTGCGTAGATGTTGCCTGTGTCGTTTCTATGGACTTTAGTCCATTCTGCACTCTTATCACCTCGTATTCCTTAGAAACAGCTGCCTTTATTAAAGATAACGGCTTTAGCCGTTTTCTTTTATTATACAAAAGACTGCTCTCATTTACAATAAATTTTGTTGTAATTGCGGCAATGATTAGTTTGGCAAATCAGATATTTAGTTCTTACAGGATAGTCCTATTTTTGATATCTGTACTCTGTGTATAGGTTTTCTCCCGACATTCTAAATTATTTTTAATTCTAACAACTCATCATAAAATGGCAATTTATCCTTATCTTTATCAATCTTACATGTTCCATCAAAAAATTGTTTTGGTATTTCAATGACATCTACCGTGCAGTGAATCCCTTCCTGTTCTGCCATTTTAATCAGCGCTATGGATACGATATCTATTATTGTTGAATAACCTACCATATTTCTTCTGTATTTCTTAATCCGTTTTGCCAATTCCTCATTGAAGCTTTTTTCATCATGCTCAATGATTGCCATATATATCTTTTTTAAACATTCCGGTCTGACATAATAAACCTCTCTGGATTCATCCGGTTCATCAGGCAGCTGGTTTAAAATCGCTTTCGCCTGCTCATATTTTTGATAATACATTAGCATAATTAAATTATTGTCTAAGCTTTTTATATACGGATTTTCAATTTCATCTACAGCGATAAGCTGAAATAAGGAATAATCCATTTTACGTTCAATAGCATTTTCAATAATTATATTATACTCTGTTCGTACCCCTTGTTCATATAAACACTTTGTAATAAGCATTGCATATCCGGAAAAATATGTATATTTTATTATTTCATGACAAGTAATATCATTTAAATAATTATGGGCTGCCAAACGTTCATAATCATTGGACAAGCAATTATATAACCTTAGATAATCTTTTACTTTTGAATTTGAAAATTCATTAATTGTAACCAATTCATTATTTTTGAATATTTCTTTTGCTTCTTGATTTTTGAATACTCCTTTTACTTCTTTAAGATATTCTTGAATTCTAGCAATTTCTTTATCCCATTTTTTCCCTTTATACTCTAATTTCATCTATATCCTTCCTTTCGTTTTCTAAACACAAAATGATTTAGAATGTTAGTTTTCTTCATTATAGCTGTATGATTCAGTCCAGTCAATGAAACCGTCTCTGCAGCCATGGAAATAAAAAATGCACAATACCATATTTAGTATTTTATAACCACAATAAAAATATTTTCCACCATATCTGCACACGTAAAATCAATTATTGAAATTCCGAATATATTTTTTCTACATGCTAACCGCACAAAACCCTTTGCATTTTATTTCTGTGCATGATATAAATATATCATATTTTCATATCTCAATATTCTATTTACTCTACGAAAGGAATTTCTTATGCCACGTCAGCAAACCAACTCTTCAAAAGCTGCGCCCCGCAGAAAACAT
Source organism: Clostridium sp. (assembly GCA_023664605.1). Taxonomy (GTDB): domain Bacteria; phylum Bacillota; class Clostridia; order Lachnospirales; family Lachnospiraceae; genus UBA3282. The sequence goes on along the minus strand of JAMPFF010000037.1, from coordinate 26,920 downwards.
AATACCAACTGGCACGAAGCCGCTGCCTGTGCCATACAAATTGAATTACAGGAATATAAACATCTGCTGGATTTTCAATCTGAATATATTCTCGGCAAAAACAATTACCGCATCGACCTGCTTATCATCAAAAAATTGTGTGAAGAATCTATCCCTAAAAATATCGCCTGTATTTTTAAAACTTACAACTTATTTGAGATAAAGGGCATTGGTTCGAGCATCAATACCGACGCTTATTATAAAACGATAGGATATGCGGGTCTTCTCATTGACCAGAGCGAGAAAAAGAATCAATATACCGCACTGGATATCAGCTTATCTTTCCTTTGCTTTCACTATCCAAAGAGTTTAATGAGGCATTTGCAAAAAGATAGAAAATTAACTGTTGAAAAATTCTCCAATGGGGTTTATCATATCATTAATGAGATATTTAATGTTCAAATTATCGTTACGAAAGAACTTCCGCCGGAAGATAATCTCTACTTACACTGTCTGACGGATAAGCTGAATGACGCCAAACTTCTCAACCGGCTTATTAACGATTATCAACATCATAAGACACAGGAAATTTATAGCAAATATATGAATCAACTAACAAATGCCAATTCAGACGCGAAAGGAGAATCACCTATGTTTGAAGAAATGATGGAACGCGCAAAACAGGAAGCAGATGCTTATTATAAAACTTATTATTCAACTCATTATGCAACATTATTCGATACATTAAACAATAAAATTGAGCAGTTGTCTTCTTCTAACGAGCAGTTATCTTCCCAAAATGACTATCTGAAAGCTCTGCTTAGACAAAACAATATTCAATTTCAATAATTCTCCTCATGTATCTCAAAATAACTAAATTCTAGTTATGAGTGATGCTCCTTTTTTGTCCAGCACAACGCTCTCTCCTGCCTGCAGCCTTATTTCTTTCTGCTTTTCCCCATACACAAGTCTGCTGTGAAAATCTTTGTCAGCGGTAATCTCACATCTGCATAACTTTCCGTCTTCCCATAACAAATCAATGGAAGCGCCGCCTTTTAGCCTAAGCCCCCTTATACTGCCCTTTTTCCATGCAGACGGTAGCGCAGGCAAAAGCACAATCCGCTCTTTTGTATTCTGTACCAGCATTTCAGCGATTGCCGCTGCCGCCCCAAAATTACCGTCAATCTGAAACGGCGGATGCTTATCAAACAGGTTCGGATAAGTGGAATTGGCAAAAAGCTGACATAAATGATAGTAGGCGGCTTCCCCATCCCACAGCTTCGCATAATGGTTGATAATCCATGCTCTGCTCCATCCTGTATGTCCGCCGCCGTGAGATAATCGAAACTCTAACGTCTTTCTGGCTGCCGCGGCAAGTTCCGGTGTAGCGTCTACCGTAATCTGCTCAGAGGGATGCAGCCCGTAAAGATGGGAAATATGACGATGACCCGGCTCCCACTCCTCGTAATCCTTTTGCCATTCCAAAATCGTTCCTCTAGCTCCTATCTGTGTAGGTTTTAACCGCTCCCGCATATGCCTAAGAATTTCAACGAACCGCTCCACATCATCAATCTGCGCTTCTTTCAATGCCTTTTTTACTTTCTCTGTCAAGGCATCCGCCTGTATAAGCTCCTGATATGCCGCCTCACATTGACCGAACAAGTCACGCAGAATCTGATTGTCCATAGTCACGCCATAGCTGTTTGCTCCTTTTTCCCCATTAGGCAGTATGTAAGTATTCTCCGGAGAAACGGAGGGGCAAGTCACCAGATAACCCTCATGTTCCACCAGAAAATCCTGAAAAAACAACGCCGCCTCACACATGATGGGAAATTGTTCCTGTAAAAAGTCTATATCTTTCGTATACTGATAATGCGTCCACTGATGCGTACACAGCCATGCCGCCCCCATGACCCAATAAGTTCCCGGAATCCAGAGGTCCTGCGGTACGGTATCGCCGTGAATATCCGTATTATGGTGGCATACCCACCCCCTGCATCCGTACATATCCCGCGCAGTCCGCCTGCCGTCAGGCGCCATTTTTTTCAACAGCTCAAACAGCGGAAGATGACACTGCGAAAGAGCGCAGCTTTCCGCCAGCCAATAGTTCATCTCCGTATTGATGTTGATGGTATATTTACAATCCCAGGGCGGCGTCATGTCCTTGTTCCACAATCCCTGCAGGGTTGCCGGCAAAGTTCCCTTTCTGCTGCATGAAATTAACAGATATCTTCCATAATCAAAATACAGCTTGCCCAGTCCGACATCTGCAGTCTGCTCCGCCGCCTGCTGCACCCTTTTACAGGTAGGAAGACTGTCTCCCGCTTCCTCTTTCTCCAAATGAAGTTCCACTTTTCCATACAGGCTTCGGTAATCCTCCACATGGGCATCAAGCAGATTTTCCCAGCCCATTCCCTGCGCAATATCCAAGCGTTCATCCATATGGACGCACAAAAGTCTTTGCAGTCCTTTCTGCACCCACCATTCCTCTTCCTCATAGGATGAGCGGTTTTTTCTATCCATAGGGCAGCTTTCCCGGTCTGCCGGAAGCTGACCCAAGAACTTATCAAGCGCCGCCTGTTTTTCTTCCTTTGTATAATGATAAGTAGTATCCGCCGTAAAATACAGCGTCACTTCTTCGGCGTCTTCCACTATCAGACGCTCCCCCACAGTCCGCACGCTGCCGCCTCGGGTCTTTGCCCGCAGTTTCATGGCAAATTCATAGCCCCCTCTGCCCAGATTCCCATATAGATAAATCTCATTTGCAGCGGTTTTTTCTATGCCGTCAAAAAACTTCCCTCTGTTTAAACCTGCCAAAAAGCCAATCTTTCCCCCGTCCTGCGCCGTAATGTGCATAACAAGCACATTCACCGGGTAAAAACAGATAGTCTCTCTTTGATATCTCACTCCGTTTTGGCAGAAAAAAACCCGGTGCAAAGCCTTTTCCAAATCCAATTCCCTATGATAGTCCGTAAATTCCCCCATCTTTCCAAAAGCATTAAAATCTATCGTCATATCTCCCAAGGTCTGATAGGGATGCTGACCGTTCGGACAGCCGGACATGGTAAGCCACATCAGTTTCTCGGCCTCCGCAATCTTTCCGTCAAAAATCAATTCCCTGATTTTAGGAAGATTTTCTTTCATATCCGGATTCAGCCTGTCCACGGGTCCGCCATACCAGATACTTTCCTCGTTTAACTGCAAATGCTCGCTTGCGGGAGCGCCAAATATCATCGCTCCTATCTTTCCATTCCCTATAGGGAATGCTTCTTCCCACTCCACAGCCGGTTTATCATCCCATAATTTACTCATATGCGTCTCCTTACATCAAACTTATCTCCTGCCCCAGCTTAAAAGAATAAATCACCTTCTGCGCCGTGCGCATTCCCTTGCCCGTTTGCTTATATCCGGATAGTTGCTCTAATGCCTCCGCGTAATAATCGAGCTGCGTCCGGTATCGCTTCACCAGTTCTTCCGGCGTCTGCACGACATCCGTTTTATAATCCACCACGACATAACTGCCCTCCTCCTCGAAGAAAACGTCGATAATACCCTGAATCAAAACGGTTTCCTGTGCCGGAAATGCCTCATTCAAACGATTGGCGGGAAGCCCCAATACAAAAGGCTGCTCTCTGTACAGCTTTCCTGCCGCGTCCGCCGCCGCCATACGCCTTGCGATACCGCTTTCCAAAAAGGCGGCAATCTTGGGTATGGAAACCGCGTCATAATACGCCTGCGGCAGCTTTCCCTCCGCCAGCATCCGCTTTAACTCTTCCTGCACTGCGCTCTCCGTCGATGCCATGCTTTTATTTTCATTATCCAAATCGGTCAATATGCTAAAATCCAGCAGTTCCATGACTTTATGAAAGGCGCTTCCTCTGTCCGTTCCGCTGACCTCCTCTTCCTGTCTCATAAACTTTGGCAGATAGGGAACAATCTGCTCTTCCTCATATAAGGGGAACGAAAAATCCATTTCCTCCTGCATCCCCGCTTTTTTCAGTTCTGACACGGTAGTCTTTGTATATAAGTCCTGCAAATTCGCATATGGATATTGATAGGAAAATTTCTCTGACATAACCGTCATCAATTTCTTATCCACCCGGTCAATCCCATCTGCCGCGTCTAACAGTAACAGCTTTCTTCTATCATCCTCTCTTCTGACCGTCTCTTCCATCTTCTCTCCCAAGGTGTCTTCCCATGATAAAACCGAAAGTTTTATTCTGATATTCTCTTCATAAAAAGGGTTTTGACTGTTTGGCTCAATATCATATAGCCGCCAGATATCATCAAAACTTTTATTTCTTGCCACCGCATAGAAAATCACATCCAGAAAACTATTCATCTGCATCAGCATGTCATAGGAAAAAACTCTCTCATAGACACCCTGTAATAACGTCAGCGAATCCATTTTCTTTTTCGGTTTCTTAACCGTTCCCGTCAAAATCAGTTTCTCTTTTGCCCTTGTCATCGCTACATACAGGATACGCAGTTCCTCGGCCAGATTGTCCTGCCGCAATGCCAGCGCGATATAATTACGCCGCAGATTCCGGCTGGTTACCCGAAGCCCCGCATCCACATAATCCACGCCGATTCCCTTCTCTACGTCCATCACCAGATGCTCGGCAGCATCCCGCATATTGAAACTTTTCGCAATCCCTGCCACGAAACAGATGGGAAACTCCAGGCCTTTACTTTTATGAATGCTCATAATCCGCACAACGTCCGCGTTTTCATCCTGTAAATTGGCCTCCCCGTAATCCACATCATATTTTTCCAACTCCTCCATATAACGCAGAAAATGATAGAGGCCATAATAACTGATTTTTTCATAATCCGACGCCCTGACAAGCAGCATCTCCACATTAGCGCGCCGCCTGTCTCCCCCCGGCTTCGCTGCCACATAAGAAAAGTAGGAGTATTCGCGGATAATCGTCTGCAGCAGTTCATGCACGGGCATATAGACCGCCATGTCGCGGTATCTTTCCATATTATCCAGAAAGTTCTGCAACTTACACTGTAACCCGCTATCCATAACCGCGTCGGAAGCGTCATTTCCGCCAGCCGCATTGCCGCCCGTATCCATATCTCTTTCCGCTCCCGTACCATTATCCGCACTTTTCCCCGCCGCATACGCTTTCACGGCGTCGTAAAGATATCTTTTCCCGGGAAACGCCGCCTTTACGGACGCAATCTCTTCCTCCGAAAACCCGCCGAAATACGAATGCAGCACTCCGTATAACGGGATATCCTGCATCGGATTATCCAATATCCGCAGAAAATGAAGCAGTTCCTGAATTTCCGCCGCGGCAAAATAGCCCGTCTTGGAAGTGACATGCACGGGAATGCCCTCACTTTCCAATACCTGTTTAAACTCTTCATCCCAGCCCGACGTTGTCCGCAGTAAAATCACAATATCCCTATAGGAAGCCTTACGAAGCTGCCCCGTTTGAGCGTCCGTCACCTGAAACGTCGTCACCAGCCGTTTGATTTTTCCCGCGATTCCATATGCTTCCTGCTGCCTCATACTGACTTCCGCCTCGGGCTGCGTCTGCTCTTTTTCCGCCCCCTGCTCTATACTCTCATTGGTAAAAAGAAGAACTTCCGTATCGTTGTCATTGTCCGCCGATTCTGGATACGACGCCCCCGGATAGAGCGCGGCCTTTTCATCATAGGCTATGCCGCCAAGCTGCTTACTCATGACCTGCGAGAAAACTGCATTCGTACTGCTTAACACTTCCTCCCTGCTGCGGAAGTTCTGGTGTAAATCAATCCGCGCCGCGCTGCGCTGCGCCGTGTCAACGTCCGTTACATCAACGTCTGACACACCGGCGTCGGCAGCATCAACGCTTTCCCCGCTTCCGGCATCGGCATACGTATGATATTTCTCCATAAAAAGTTCCGGTCTGGCGAGGCGGAACTTATAGATGCTCTGCTTTACATCCCCTACCATGAAACGGTTAAACTGCCCCCGGCTCTCTCCCGAAATAGCGGACAACAAATACTCCTGCACAAGATTACTGTCCTGGTATTCGTCGATGAGAATCTCCGTAAAATAATCCCGATATTCCAAGGCGGTTTCCGTAGGCTCTGCCTGCCCTTCGTCCGTACGCCGCAGTAAAATGGAAAGCGCAAAATGTTCGATATCGTCAAAATCGAGCAGATTTTTCTCCCGTTTCGTTCTATCAAACGTCTCCTTAAAAAGCAGGGTAATATCCACAAGCGCGCAAACCGCTTCCCTACATACGTCCATCTGGCGAATCACTTCCGCCGCGGACTGCGCAAAATAATTTTTGCCAATCTCCTGCAGCCGCTCCTTTACTCTTGTACGAACCCCCTTTACCAGTTCCCGCTTGGCCACAGATACCGAATCATCCTTTTTGGAAGATAATCTTCCGAAAGAAAGCGCCGAAAATAAAAGCGCGCATTCCTCGTAATTTTTCGCCGCGCAAAGCTTTTCCAACTGCTCTTTTTCCTGCTCTAACAGTTCCCCGTACATATAGGGGCCGTCCGGCTCCTCGCACAATTTTATGCAATGACTGATTTGGTCAAGAAGGCTTTCCAGCGATAAGGAGATTTTCCCCATCAGTTCCCCAATCCAGTCTAACTCCATCAATGCCGCCGGTTCCGCTTCGCCGTCATCCGTGACGGCACCATCAATCGTGAGCGCATAATCTTTCCTGCGCTCGTTTAGCCACTCTTCCGGAAAAGGATTGCTCATTGCAAAATCATACAGCTTCAAGACCGCTTCTTCCACGGCATTATCCCTGCTGCCGGTGCTGAAATATTCCATGGCATACAAAAAGGCGTCATCTTCCTTTTGGTAACAGTCCTCCAGCACCTCGCCCAGCACATCATTTCGCAGTAATTTTAATTCCCCCTCATCCGCAATGCGAAAACCGGGGTCAAGCCCAATCGTATGAAAATGATTGCGGATAACAAACAGACAAAAACTGTCGATTGTCGTAATCTGCGCATTATGCAAAAGCGCAGCCTGCCGCTGCAAATGCTCATTATCCGGTTCCTTAGTCAGCCTTTCCCCGATTGCTGCGCTGATTCTTTCCCGCATCTGCGCCGCCGCTGCATTGGTAAACGTCACGACCAGCAGCCTGTCAATATCCACCGGATGCGCCTCATCGCTTATCATCTTCACAATGCGCTCTACCAAAACGGCCGTCTTCCCCGAACCCGCCGCCGCCGATACCAGCAGGTTACAACCATGCGTATCAATTACCCTCTGTTGTTCCACCGTATAAGAAACACTCATCGAATCTTTACTCCCCTGCTTCCTTTTCCATCAGCATAACCGCTTCTTCTTTTGACAGTTTCTTCAACTTTCTCATTTCATAGCCCGCGATTTCCGCATCATATCCGCAGATGCTTTTATAAGCGCAGTATGTACATGCGTTCTCGCCGTTCTGCTCGCAGGGATTGACCGAAATGTTTCCCTGCAAAATGCCGCTTCCCAGTTCCTTGATTTTGCGGTTTACATAATTCGACACTGTCCGCATGTCCTCTTCTTTTATGACACTGGAATAAGCGGAAAAAGTTCCGTCTTTTTTCCGCTCTATCGGTAAAATATCCGATTTATCCGTAAACTCTTTATCCAATAAAGTGATGGCCTTGTCATTTTCACTGACTACCCCGGTCATTTTAAGTTCCTGCAAAAGCTTCTGGTTTAACTGTTCCGGCGTCAGCATCTGTCCGTCTTCTATCATCGGGTCCGAAATATGATAATAGAGCATTGCGGCAGGTACAACCTCTTTCCCCGGATGCTTTTTCTGCTCCATTTCCACCGCCGCGTTCATATAGACGACTAACTGTAACTGCAATCCGTAATATAACGCCGCCAAATCAAATTTACGGCTCCCCGATTTATAATCTATGACTTTCACATAGATAACATCATCCGCCTCACAGGTATCGATTCTGTCGATTCTGCCGCGCAGTTTCATTTTTTCCTCACCGGTCAGCGCAATGTTTACCGCATCCAAATCCTCCAGCATGGAAAAAGACATCTCAAAATGCTCCGGCAAAAAAGCCCCTCTTTGCAGCTGCATCTGCAGCGTGGCAACCGTACGGCTTAAAATCCGCTTAAGCCGCCGCAGTAAATACTGGTTCCTGGCATTGCTGTACAAAATCGTCTCCCCATAGTTTACGGCATATTCCTCTATCGCCTCATCTAACAACTTCTCTCCGGCTTCCCTCGGAAAATCAAACCATGTATAATGCCGTTCTACCAGCTTATCCGCAAACAGCTCCAACACCCCATGGAAGAAATTTCCCATATCCACGTTTTCAAAACTGTACTCCCCACGCTCTTTCAAGGACAATCCGTACTGTAAAAAATGCGCATAGGCACACGCCGCATACCTTTCCAGACGGCTGACGCTGTTTTGCAAAATGCTTCCATACAATGCCATTGTCACCCGCTTGGATAAAGGCGAGTGCCTGTAATGGTAAAAGGCCGTATCAATCAGAGCGTCCACCTGTTCCTGCCAGACGGGATTTTTATGATAGGTATGATAAAAAGTAAAAAGCGTTTTCTCCCGCTCTTTCCCAAGCCTACCCGCCGCGTATTCCCGCAGCAGATCCGTAAAAAAGCCGATACCGTCTTCGGCATTTGTCAACTGCTCTTCCACAGGAAGAATCTCCGGACGCTCTATGGCAAGTTTCGGAAAAAGCCTTTGCAGCGTATCGATTAAATAGGCCGGACGCCTGCTTTTGCCGTCGTTTCCTATTCTGGCATACGATACATACAGTTTCTCCAACGGCTTCGTCATATTCAAATACAGATACAGCCGCTGAATATACATCTGCTGTCTGGGCGTCGGCGCAAGTTCCCATTCCGACCCCTGCAAAAACTCCCTGTCAATATCCGATATAATACCGCCTTTAGAGCTTCCCTTGGGAATGTTTCCGTCATTTACGCCCAGGAAAAAAAGAGCCTTGACCTGTTTTAACCGCGTTCTTTCAATATCGCCGATAACGACTCTGTCCACGTTCTGCGGAATCGTGCCGACCGTAATTTCTGCAAAGCCCGCGTCCAGAATCTCTGTAAATTCCTGAAAACTCATTTCTTCTTCCCGCAAAAGCCCTTCTATCTGGTCCAACAGGTCGATGACAAGCCCGTAAATCTGCCCATACTCTTTCGCCCTCGCCAAATCTCCCTCTTTTTGAAACTTCTGCTCATAACCGCTCAACTTCTTCTGCAGTTCGTTTTTTACCAGAAATTCATACAAGGCATGTACCAGCTCCCCCGCCGTCCGGCACGGTGCAAACAGCGGCGCAAGCTGCTCTGTCAGCATATTTCTCATATCATTATAACAGGCCAGCAGGGCAATCCCCTCCTCGCCTGTATCTTCCTTATAAATAAAAAGGCTGCTCCACTGTTTTTTCCCGCGGATGCCAAATCTGCGGACATAATTTTCCAGCCTGTCAATATCTTCTCTCGCAAAACCGCACAGACCCGTCCGCAAATAGTGAAAAACTGCCTCCCTGCTAAAATCCTGCAGCACAATCTGTAATGCACTGCGGATATATTCCGTAAAGGGATTGCTCAAAATCCCCCTGGTCCTGTCCATATATATCGGAATCCCAAACCCGGCAAACTCCTCCTCCAAATCATCCCCATACATCTCCATGCTGCCCGTTACCACGGCAATATCCCGGTAATACAGGCCGCTTTGTAACAGCCTGTGAATCTCTATACAGGTTTGCCTGACTTCTTCTTTGGACGTAGAGGCTTCTACCACATGGATATGTTCCACATCCTTATCATACGTCCACACCGGATAGCGGAACAGACATTGCTCTAAATGCGCCAGCTCCGGATTATCGGCAAATCTGGGCAGCCTTCCCGCTATCTTTTTTTCGCATATAACAGCTGGAAGAAGCGTTGTATTCGCTTCTTCCGCCAATTTTTTTAAATCCGCTGTTGTTTTTTTACTCAAATGAAAAAGCTTCTGCTCTCCATCCATTTCAAAAGGATTTTCGCGCGTATCAATGGTAATCGTCACAATGACTCTTTGGGTCAATTTCATAAGTTCCCGTATGACATGGTTTTGTATCGGCGTAAATCCGGTAAAACCGTCAAACGCTATCACACAATCCTTAATAATCTTTGACTTTGGCAGCGCCGCACACAATCTGTCCAACGTTTCCTCCGTCGTAATAAATTTTTCCTGCATATATGCCAAAAAACTGCCATACAGTATTTCCAAGTCTTTCAGTTTATAATACAGCGCGCCCCTTGTTTTGGCATAGTCCGCCAGCTTGGCAAGTTCTTCCATCCCGATGCCATACTGCATAAACTCCGAAATGGCGGATTTTACCTCATGGATATAGCCTTGTTTTTGCAGATGTTTGCCCATCACGGTCAGATTTTCCCGCTCTTTTTCCGCTACTTTGCGCAGGATAAGGCTCTTGCCCGTATCATCTAAAACCGGCGTATCTTCCCGCCCTACTTCTTCCAGTATCCTGTGCGTTAATCTGCCAAAACTGAGAACGTCAATATTCATAATGCCCCTGTTGGGATGCTCTAACACCAAGTCCATCTGCGTCTGCATCGTAAACTGGTCCGGCACAATCAACAGAAAATTACGTTCCGGCTCCCGCATAGCCTGCGCGATGATATCTTCATGAAGCTGTCTGCTCTTCCCGGCGCCTGAACCGCCAAAATAAAATTGAAGCGCCATTGATTTTCCTCCGCATTATTACTGTAATAACCGCAGTACCATATCATGCTGCGAGTTGGCCTGCGCCAGCATGGAATGCGCCACCTGCTCCAATATCCGATTAACAGACTCTTCCAAAACCTCCTTGGAAATATCCGCGTCACGAATCAGCGACTCCGCCGCCTGTGTGTTTTCGGCGGCATTATCATTACTGCTCACCTTATGTTCCAGGCGGTTCTGCATCGTACCAAACATCATCCTGATGCTCGATACCTCTACCGTTGCCGATTTTAAACGGGAAAGCGCCTTTTCACCATACTTGGTCTTGGAAATCGTAATGGAGTTAATCCCTAACGATACCGTATTCACAACCGGCCTTTCTATCGTAATGCCGTCGCCGTCCACACCGCTTAGACGGATCCAGATATCCCTATCAGCATCCTTTTCCCCATTTTCCTCGAAGAAAAGATAGCGTCTGGCGTTACCATTTACATTCGTAATCTGGTGCTTGCCATACTTCGTATGCATTAGCTGTAAATTACCCTTTTCAATATGCGCCGTTACGGGAACATCCTTATCTTTAAACGTATCGTTTAACATCTGTAAAATCTCATCCGATGAATATTCTCCCTGCGCAACCTCTACCTCATAGTTTACGCCGTCCACATCAAATGAAAGTGTACTGTCCTCAGGTATGGTAACGCCGCCCGTAATATTTTTCGTTCCCCGCGAATACGCAATCCGCATATCGCCGTCCGTCTGATAGAAGATACTGAACGCCGCGTTTCCGCCGACGCCGTCTATCTTGTATTCCACATTCTCCTGCGGCAGTTTTATCGTCTTTGACAACCTGAACAGCAAAGAGTCATTATTATATCCGACCAAATCTTTCGGCAGCGTAATGCCTTCTGCACCGAGTCCTACCTCAATCAGGTTCTTCGGCAGATTGTTCGCGACAAGCTGCTCGTTCAATTTATCCTGTAATTCTTTTACCAGCCCGCTGCCGCTGTATGTTCCCGGCGTAATTTTGAGCGTAATCGGCACTACCGTGTTTCCGTATGTAAAATCCATCGTCAGCGTATCATTGATACCCTGTGTAATCTCCGCCCCGTTATTGCGGACGTCCTGTCTTCCCATCGAATAGACCGTAGCGTCATAATAACCGTTCTGCACTTCCGGTTTCGTCTCCACTTTCTTTTCAGGCGAACGGCGCAGTACGTTATAGTAAAAGCCGCCGGATGGATAAGTCTTGCCTCCCGAAGAATAAGACCCGCTTGAAAAGAAGTATTTGTTCCCCGGAGTTCCCATCATAATCTTTACCCCATTGGAATCGACTTGCACATTCATCACTCCCTGGCCTGCCGCATCATCCAATTTCTGCTGCAATGCCGTTTGCAGTTCCGAAAAACTATAAGTCTTTTCTTCCAATGACACAGACAGAAATGTCCGTTTGGTATTATAGGAAGAAGAATACATGCCATATGGATTATAACAGTAATAAAAATTCAAATCCTTATTCCACTTATCAATCGTAACGCTGTTTCCCTGTAACGGCGCGCCGTTAATGGAAGAATAAATTTTGGAATGATATCCCGTAGGGGAAGTAGCTGCATTTACCTTTTTCTCCGGAATTTTGCCGGTTTGGAAAATACTGCCGGTTTTGGAAGAGACAGTTACCGTGTTATTTGTCACCGTTTTACCGTCTTTATTAATAACCGTCAGCTTTAATTTACCATCATTTGTAAAATCAGCTTTCACCCCATTATGATCAACAGGCGTTTTCCCAAATATCGCAGGCATGGCGCTTGTCGAACTGCTATCATATGACACACGGATAGTCGTACTTGTACCCGTCGCCTTTGTGGTTAGCACTAACTGATTGGAAGAATTTAAAGTAGCCGTAACCTCGCTGCCAAACTGATCATTTATCGCTTTCAAAAATTTCTCACGGGTATATTCCTGATTCGGCGTCAATTTTACCGTTTTCGGCTGGTTATTAATATAAAACGTAAAATTCTCTTTCCCCGTCTCCGGCGTAAACTTCTCCGGTATCGCCCTATCCAACGTTGTTGATGCAGGTTTCGGTGATGCGTTTACGTTATTAAATACCTTTTCTGCACAAGTTCCAATGTTGGTCAAGTCATAACTAATTTCATATCCTTCTCCCGGCGTTGTCGCAGTTAATACCAAATATTGACTAGAATAACTTCCAGCAACCGTAGCCTTAACGCCCTTTGACTCCAACTGCTTGTTTAATTCATTACAAAATTGCTGCGCACTATATGTTCCGGTCAGATTCGTCGCCGTAATCGTCTGCGCTGTACTGTCTCCCGGTTTTTTGAATGAAAAACTAAACGTATCATTATTCAGCGTAATAGAATTTTTCAACGTCTTATTCAGCTGTACCGACGCCGGAGTCCTGGTCGTATTTAACCCATAAAGGAATGAGGAATCCGCCGTACTGCACTCGATTCTCGTCTTTTTTCCATCCTGCAAAACGCCGTTGGCATTTTTGATATTCGCAGTCAGCGTAAGGGTACTGCTGGTACTGTTAGAAGAACTAGTTACCGTAATGCCGCCAAAACTTTTTCCATATTCCGCATCCAGCTTTTTCTGGAGATTTTCAGCCAGTTTGCTTATCGATGCATACTCTCCCTTATCAATCGTAATGGTTTTCTCTTCGCCGTTATTGACCTTTATCTTTAATACATTATTACTATCCGTAATTGTCAAAGGAAATTGATTATTCTGCGTCGTAATGTTTACTACCGCCGGCGTACTCTTGGTTGGCGGTTTCGTATCGCCCTGTCCCGCGTTACTATCGCCCACCTTGTCATATTTTATCGGATTACTTGCAGACGGAGGCGTGGTCGTTCCTTTTCCTCCGCCTGTTCCCGTTGTCTTATCAGCTCCCGTTCCGGGAGTCGCGTTAAAAGTATTATTGACATAAGTTGTTCCCGCCGTGGGAAGCGCATCGTTTATCGCCTATAACAGCGCATCCTTATCGGCATAAGTACCTGTTGCAATCGTTATCGGCTTATTGCTTCCATTAAGCGTGATAGTCATATTCTGATTCACTGTGGTAATTTCCACCGGATAGTTTGTTATCGGCGTATTCAACTCTGATACACCGCCTGCGCATGATGACGTTATATATTTATAGCTTGTATAGGTTGTAAAAAGGTCTTCATACCCTGTATTATTTGCAACGGCAGAAGCGTCCAGCTTATTTATTTCCTTACTGTCCGTTGTCAAATACAGCCTGTTACTATTATCATTTACCTTTATGCTCTGTAACGCTGTCTTCTCTTTTCCGTCCGGTAACGCATCCGCTGCTTTTTGAATTGCATCCGAAACCGCACTGACAATATCGGCAAAAGTATCGTATTTCCCCGCATCCAAGGTGATTTCATACTCTTTGTAGTCCGTGACAGACGTCGTACCGGTTCCGGTTTCCAAACCGACCTTTAACTTGAATTTATCGTTCGTTCCTGCCTCAATCGTTAAGGGAAGCGCTTCTATTGTATCTGATGATACAAATGATTTACCACCCAATAAATAAGGGGCTACATCATTATTTTTGTCATTGTTATAAGTTTCCCTTATTTCTTCCTGATTATAGGCGCGCGTTACAAACAGCGTCTTATACGCGCTGCTGGTAGCATCGATTCCGACTTTACTGTCCGGTCCTTTTTCGCCGGATGTAATCTTAAGCCCCCTATAGTAAATGCCGGAGCCTGCCGAAACTGAATAAACCTCCGTTTTCAGATTCATATTTTTGGATGTAAAAAAGGTATTTAACTCATCACGCATCTGCTCCGCAGTATAATCGCCATGCGTAAGCGTAAGTGTTTCTGCGGTTGCACTGCCATTTGGCTGTATCCGCAACGTATCGTTAGACGCATCGATATGAAAATACATATGCTCGGCATCTATGGAATTGGTCGTCAAAACGGCGCCTCCCGTGAAGCTTCCCGCATAAGGCACAACAGTTCCATACCCGACATTATCATAAAAGACGGATGTTGCAACCGTATCGCCCTTATCCGCATAATCGACCTTAAACATATTACCTTTTAAGTTCGTAATAATGCTGTCGTCACTTTCCAGCTTGATGCTCATGCCGTCTTTTGTTGTCGTTGCATGAACCGTTGTGCCGCTTAAGGCATTATTTAACTCTTTAATCAAGTCCTCCTGGGAATACCCGTTCCCATTCGACGAAAGCGTAATATCTTTATGCGTCGTCGTGCCGTCCAGGCTGACGATATCGAAGGACAAAAAATCGTTTACTCCTTTATAAATAGGCAATGTCGAGTCCGTATAAAAAACGGTCGTTCCAATAAGCGCACCCGTACTGCCGCCCTCGTACATATCATGTATCAGATATTCCAGTCCGCCGGTAACGTTTTCCAGACTGATTCCGCCCTCCAGATTCAGGTTGCAGAATCCGTCTTTTGTATATTCAAGGACTATCCCTGTGTCTTTTAGTCCGCTCTGTTCTATCGCCGTATCAATCTCATCAATCAGTTCCTGTGTTGTATATTCTCCCGGCGGCACCGTAATCGTTGCCTCCTCCACAGGCGAATCTTCATCTATCTGGTAAGTAACAATCAAATCATTGGCGCCGGCCTCAACGTCATGCTTTTCGTCCTGCAGCCACTTCTTATTCCCCTCGAACTGATAATAGGTAGGCTCATGTTCCGCAAAAATATGCTTCTCATTATAAATCGTGGTATCCGTCAGTCTGTCGATTTCCGACTGCAGCTGCTCAAACTCCACCTGCATCAACGCCCTGTCGTCATCGCTGTATGTCTCATTTAACGATTTCACAGTCAACTCCGTCATCCTGTGCAGAATATCATGCGCCTCATTTAACGAGCCGTCGCCTATTTTCACCCAGGAAATACCGGCTTTCGCATTCTCCGTTCCCTGATTTAAACCTCTTATCATCCTGCGCATTCCCTCGGAAATGGCAAGCCCTGCCGCATCATCCGCAGCACGGTTAATACGATACCCCGAAGAAAGTTTCTCCGAAGCTTTCGCTTTTCTCCCTGTATTAATGCCAGTCATGCGCTGGGCGTTCATCGCCATCAGATTATGCGCCACAATATTGATACTCACGCTCTACCCCCCCCGTATCATTTCTTATATTTTATGACTGATTTAATAAAATAGCTGCTTTTCTCACAAATACATTATAATACCAATCCCCGGCAGCCGTCCAGTTCCATTTTCGACCCTAAAAGACTCAAAATCAACTATACATTCTCACCAAAAAGCGGTGTAGACAAGTACCTGTCACCTGAATCCGGCAACAAGGCTACAATGACTTTCCCTTTATTCTCCGGACGTCTGGCAAGCTGCAGCGCCGCATAAAGCGCCGCGCCGGAAGATATTCCTACCAGCACGCCCTCTCTTACTGCGATTTCCCTGCCCGCCGCAAAGGCGTCCTCATTCGATACCTGAATAATCTCGTCATAAATACCCGTATCCAGAGCCTTTGGCACAAAGCCCGCGCCAATTCCCTGTATTTTATGCGCCCCCGGCGCGCCGCCCGATAAGATTGGGCTGTCCGCAGGTTCTACCGCGACCACTTTCACATTAGGATTCTTTTCTTTCAAATATGCGCCTACGCCGGTAACCGTACCGCCCGTACCGACCCCGGCCACAAAGATATCCACTTTGCCGTCCGTATCGTTCCAGATTTCAGGTCCCGTCGTTGCCTTATGCACCGCGGGATTGGCGGGATTCTCAAACTGTCCTAAAATCACGGAACCCGGCGTGGCATCCCGTAACTGCTCCGCCTTTTCAATCGCGCCTTTCATGCCCTTGCTGCCGTCTGTCAGCACGAGCTTTGCACCGTATGCCTGTAACAGTTTTCTTCTTTCTATGCTCATCGTCTCCGGAAGCGTCAAAACGGCCTGATAGCCTTTCGCCGCCGCGACCGCCGCCAGACCGATGCCGGTATTGCCGGATGTCGGCTCGATGATGGTTGCGCCCGGTTTTAAAATGCCCTTTTTTTCCGCGTCTTCAATCATATTTAAGGCAACTCTGTCCTTTACGGAACCCGCCGGATTCAAATATTCCAGCTTTACCAGAATAGTCGCCTCAACCTGATTGGCTTTCTCGAAATTCACTGCTTCCATAAGCGGCGTATGTCCGATTAACTCCGCCGCGCTCTTTTTAATATTAGACATAGCAATTCCCCCTGTTTTTCGGTTTTCTTACAGATTCGCCTTGATTTTGGCAATCATTTCTTCATACTGCGCGTCATCCAGATATTTCTTATCGGGGTTCATCTGGAACGTGCCGCCCCACTCATCCCCGTCTTTATATTTCGGCACTAAATGGATATGCAGATGGCAGCCCGTATCGCCGTACGCGCCGTAATTTAACTTATCCGGTGCAAATGCCGCGTGAATCGCCTTGGCTGCTTTCGTCACATCCGCAAAGAAACGATTTCTTTCCTCTTCGCTGATATCCACAATCTCACTGACATGGTCCTTATATGCCACGATACATCTTCCCGGTTTGCTCTGTTCCTTAAATAAAATCAACTGGCTCACGTCCAAATCGCAGATTTTAATGCCGAATTTTGCCAGCAGTTCCCCACCCTGGCAGTAGCCGCAGTTATTGTCTTTCATGTTGTTTCCTCCTTCATTTATGATATCTTATCCGTTTCTCTTATTCGCCAGGTATCTTAGTAATCTAAGCGCCTCTTGTAAATACCTCTCCGCATCCTCTCCGAACAGTTCCTCTGCCCAGATACTATCAATATTGCGGGCAACCGGCGCATTGAGCTGTAGAAACGTAACGTTATCTTTTGCCGCCTCCAGCCTGCGTATGGTTTCCGCCGATATCTGCTCAAAATCAGGAACCCAGGTGTGCTTGATATCCGTAACCTCCATTTTCCGCATCCCCTCCCTGTCCGAGGAGGAAACCTCGCAGATAAGCTGATAGAATACGGTCGTCATCCACGTTGCCGCCAGTAACGCCCTAGTCTCATCCGGCAGCGTCCAGACCACGAAGTTAGTCGAAACAAACACCCGGCATGAAGCAAAAAACGCCCTTCCGTCCGTTCTTATCGCTCTTGGAATCAACACAGAACCCGGCGCAAATCCGTTCCTGCGCTCATATTCCAAAACAGCCCTCCATTCGTCGTGCGTCTTTTCCTGTTTCTCCTGTTTTTCTACTGCGGCCTCTTCCATGGCCGTCCTTCGTAAGAGCATATACTTATTAATAATATCGTCAATTATGCTGTTATCATTTAGAGATATATCCAAGAATTTACTGTCGCCTTCTCCGATATCCATGGTATTGATTGTTTTGGCGTTTCTCATTCCCGCGCATACTCTGACCCGTCCTGTAAACTCGCGGTATAATTCTTCTTTGGAATCCAAAAATACCAAATCGCTGCCGCCCTTATTGGCTGCCGTTCCTCTTTTTATCGGATAGCTATGACTGCTTAGCTGCGTCAGTTTGGTGGATTCTGCCAAATAATTATTGACATAGTCCAATGCGTCAATCATCATTGCATCCAGCTTTCGCCATCCGTCTTCGATACTCAGCCACAGACTATCATATCCTATGACTCTGCCCTTAATCCCCGGTATTATCTCCGAAAATGCCTGCGTCATTGCACTTTTATCAGCCCTTTCAAAGCGTGCAAAGTCAATGTCCTTTATCTCTTCATAGCTTGCAATAACGTTAATCGTCTCGTTCGTCTGCTTTACCGTTCCTACAATGACGCATGTATCTTTGGTAACTCTTTCAAAAATACCGTTCCCGGGATAGGTAAATATCGTCTTTAACCCGAATTTTCCCAGCAGAAGCTGCCTGATTAACTGAGCTTCCTCTCCCCTTGCCGTTAAATGTGCTTTCGGAAAAATGCAGGCAATCACGCATCCTTCCGGCGCCAGTTCGCATACCAGTTCCAAAAATGCCGCTTCTAACGGCATCTGCCCCATCTGCGTCAACGGCCCTGCGCCTGTCAGTTCCCTGATACGCCTGAAAAACGGAAGCTTCCTTTCCACACAATAAATCCCTGCCACAAACGGCGGATTCATCACAATCACTTTAACATCGGCCAAACCATCTGCCGCCATGTCCGTAATATCCTCACAGGTAATCTGCGGTGCATTGTCCGGGCATATCCGGTTTACATAACACATTCCCAGGCGCAGCGACAATAATTCCAGCAGATTTTCATTGCAGTCATTGGCCTTAATCTGCCCGGGCTGTAAATGATATATGTCAACCGCCGAGCTTATCAGATTGCCGCTGCCCGCGGCGGGATCGCAGATATACTCCCCATCCTCCAAATCTCCGCTGGCCTCATGCGCTAATACTGCCGCCAGACGGGCAAGCTCCAAATCCGTTGGAACCTCTCCGTCGTGTTCTTTTCCATCCGATACGATCTGATGCAGGATATCCGCTATGGCATCCCCTGTGACATTGCTGCGCCCATAGTCAAATAAATCGGCTAAAAGCTGCGCCGGAACATCCGCCACAGGCTCGTACACATCTTCGTTATAGGCAAAAATCCCCTGAAAATCTATTCTTGACGCTTCCTCGCAAATTTGCTGCACATTATGATGAAAAATACGGACATCCTGTAAGTCGTTTCCTCTGCTTACCTGTTGAAACGCGCCCCTGATATATTCATACAGCATAACCGCCAGCGAACTCTTCCACCGCCGCCGGTTCCCCAACATATTTTCCATCATCTGCGCAAAATCATCCAAGGTCAAAAAGTATTCATAATTATTCCGCAGAAATGTATCAATGATTCCTATAAAATACTTCGTCAATTCGTTTATTAAATCATCCTCTGTTCCAAAAGACAAAAAATCGCCGATGCTTACTAAGCCCGGCGTCAGCATCTGCTGAAAGGGTTTTTGCCTTGCCGTATCGTATCGGAATGCTATCGCCCTTTCCAGATTGGTTATGACATAAAAAGGTCTTTCTATTTCGGCCGCACTCATATGCTGTACGTAGGACATTGCCTGATATTGATAACGGATGCTGTTGACGTCCGCAGGCGTTCTTTTTACCTCGACCACGCACAGGCACTTGCCTGTCACCTTATTTTTTATCACAAAATCCATTTCCAGTGTACCGATATGCTGATGGTGTTTTACCTCATACTGCGTATCGTTTCCGGTCGCCGTAAGCGCGCCGTTTAACGCCCTTTCACACGCCGGATGGAATACCTGCACTTCTGCGTCACTATAAGAAATCATAAATTATCCTCTATCATATATATTTTCTCAATTCCCTCGCCAGCGTCTCGGCCAACAACGGAGGAACTGCGTTTCCCACAATCAGGTTTCTTCCTTTTTTACTGGAAGAAACAATGACATAGTCATCCGGAAACGATTGCAGCCGCAATGCTTCCCGCACCGTTATCAGCCTATCTTCCCGGTAATGGATATTACACCCTACATTGGGCCTGTTAAAATAGGTATTGACCGTATAGGCGGGCTTATCCGGCGCCATCCTGCCATAACAGGTGGTGTGTCCGCCCTCCCGCTGCAGGCGCTGTATTCTTGCGGACTTCACATCCGCAGGGATATCCATGTAATTTCCGCCCGGTTTTACATGGGAACATATGTATTTATCCAGTTCACTCATCTGCGGAATAAAATGTTCCGTCACCATGCCGGCGCGTTCCATTTTCTTCTGATACTCGTTTTGCGGCGGCGACGCATACTCCACTTTCCCGTTTTCATCATCGATTGCCGCCGGTAAATCTCCCAGAGCCTCTGTTACGCTGACATATTTTTTCAGTCCGTCTCCATCTTCGTTATGCGTCGCCTCGGGAAACGTAAATTCTTTGCCGTTTTTTAATCCGACGATAAATACCCGCTTCCTTCGCTGCGGCACACCATAATCCGCCGCATTGACGACCTGCATCGAAGCATGATAGCCAATCTCTTCAAACGCCGCCTTTAAAAGTCCGACAATCTTTTCCCCATCCGCATTTCTGGCGGACAATAGGCCGGTAACGTTTTCAAATACAAAGGCCTTTGGTTTGACCTTTTCAATAATATGGATATATTTCCATACCAGTTGTCCTCTTGCATCTTCCACATGCCTGTTTCCCGCCAGCGAAAAAGACTGACACGGCGGCCCGCCTATGACAACATCCGCATGGGGAATGGCGTCTTCGTCTATTGTATTGATATCGGCGCATATAATATGATCGCCTATATTTTCCCTGTATGTTGTAACGGCATTGGCGTCATTATCTATCGCCCATAAAATATGATACCCCGCGTTTATAAAACCGAGGTCCAAACCGCCGCCGCCCGAAAACAGGCTAATCACACTTTTTCCCATGTTTTTCTCCTAATCGAGCCGTCTTTACCGTATCATATTCTCTCGTAATATTCTCCGCCTTTACGGCGGCATATTTTTCCAATACTTTCGTTATATCCGCAATGCAGCGTCTGTCGCCGGTTTCCATCAGCTTTTCGGCATAGTCTGCCAGCTTCTTTTTATCAGCGTCAGCAATCGCCGCCAGCGTGGGAAACCTGATATTTTCCATATCATAGCGCTGCAGTTTTAATAAGCCCGCGCCGTATTTTTTCCCTGCCAGTTCCAACTGGATATAAGTATATATATTGTTTAACAGTGCAAAAAGTAATATAATATCGTTTTCATTTTTAGGCTGGATGATATAAAAATTATCCCGTGCCGGACACTGCGTATCGTTCATAATAAATTTCATGTCATTTCGCACGAAATAACTGAACAAAATCCCCCTGCTGTCAACCGGATGCAGTTTATACCACGCTGCCCCGTTACTGTATTTTTCATACAGGGTCTTGGGCGATTTCTTTTCGGCCATCTCTTTCTGCGCCGCCTCTATATATGCCAGCCAGCCGCCCGAAAGCTTTTTATCTTCCTCCACTACAAAGAGCGTATCATATGCAGCGTCCTTGGTCCGATAGCCGGGTACTGCTTTCGGTGTGGATAAAATAGCTTGTTTATGCGTATTATCTTCCACGTCCGGATTGATAAAAAAGCTGTTCCATCCCGTGGAAAGCCCCCTATGTACCCTTGCTATTTCCCGAAAAGAAGTCTGAAACCCTAATTCAATGGACGCCATCCCCTGCAACGGCGTTTCCTGTAAAGACAGTTCCTGCAATCCGTTCTCACCGGCGACCAGCTTCTTTGTTATTTTATCGGTTTTTTGCCTATTTTTTTTCAGTTTTAAGATAAGAACTTCCACCAGCGCTTTTTCTTCAAAAACATTTCCCGACACATATATTTCTTCCTGTACCCGGCACTGTTTTTGCAGTTCGCTTTTGAATTTCTCTCCGCTTCTTGCTTTCAGCCAGCTTTCCGGAAAAATAACAATCAGCTCACCGTTATCGGCAAGCAGTTTAATTGTTTTCATAATAAAATACATATATAGGTTGGCCGTTGACGGAAGCCCCTGGAAAAGAGCGTTTTTCCTAAGCTTCTGTTTCGTTATGCCGTATCTTTCCAAATCGTCAATTTTCTCCTGCCGCACATACGGCGGATTCATAATAATGCCGTCATATTTTACGCTCTCATCCGCTTTCAAAAAATCCGCCCTATACAAACAATAATCCGGAAAATGCGTTTTTGTCATGGAAAACAAGGTCTCGTCTATCTCATAGCCCGTTACATTCCGATATCCCCTTTTTTTAAGCGATGCTAAAAAAACGCCGCCGCCAAAACAAGGGTCTAATATTCTCGCTTCTTTTCCAACCGTAAATAAAGAGGCCATATAGTCCGCAATATTATTTTTCGTAAAGACCTGCCCCAAATCCATGCCGCATCCTCCGGATCATTATATTGCTAAAAATCTTATTTTAATTTCCAGATATCCCTGTTATATTCCGCAATCGTCCTGTCAGATGAGAAAAATCCTGCCTTTGCAATGTTGACAAGCATCATCTTCCTCCACTTGTTCTGATCCTCGTAATCCGCCATCATCTTATCTTTGGTCTTGATATAATCCTCCAAATCGAGCAGCGTCATGAACCAGTCTTTATTTAATAGCTCCTTATGCAGTCTTTCCAGATTCTTCTTATGTCCGACTTTTAACGCTTCCTTGCTGACAATGAAGTCCACCGCCTCTTTGATGACCGGACTCTTTTTATAATAATCTTTGGAAACATAATCCGCGTTTTCATAATGCGCGATAACCTGCTCGGATTTTTCCCCGAAAATATAGATGTTATCGTCGCCGACCAGTTCATGGATTTCCACATTCGCGCCGTCGGAAGTGCCAAGCGTTACGGCTCCGTTTAACATGAACTTCATATTGCCGGTTCCGGAAGCCTCCTTGGAAGCCAGGGAAATCTGCTCGGAGATATCGCAGGCGGGAATCATCTTCTCCGCGTAGGAAACGTTGTAGTTTTCCACCATCAGCACCGTCATGTAAGGGCTTACGTCCGGGTCATTATTGACAATTTCCTGCAATACCAGCAGCAGATGAATGATATCCTGCGCGATAACATATGCCGGAGCCGCTTTCGCCCCAAAGATAAAGGTCATCGGTCTTGCCGGTTTCTTACCTGCTTTAATTTCCAGATATTTATGGATAATATAGAGCGCGTTCATCTGCTGACGCTTATACTCATGCAGTCTCTTGGACTGGATATCGAAAATGGAATCGGGATTTAGCGTTACACCCTCTGCCTCTTTCACATAAGCAGCAAGGTCTTTTTTACGGTTCATCTTAATCTCCGCCAGTCTTTCCAGCACCTTATCGCTATTCTTAAATTCCAATAATTTCTCCAGTTTATCCGCGTCTTTCTTATAACCGTCGCCGATTGTCTCAGATAAAAATGACGCCAGTTCATGGTTACAGGACAACAGCCATCTTCTAAAGGTAATGCCGTTTGTCTTGTTATTGAATTTCTCAGGATAGAGTTTGTAGAACGCATTCAACTCCGTATTTTTCAAAATCTCCGTATGGATTGCGGCAACGCCGTTGACGGAAAATCCATAATGGATATCGATATGCGCCATATGCACTCTCTTATCCTTATCGATAATCTGTACTTCAGGGTCTTTATACTGCGCCGCCACTCTCTTATCCAGCTCCTTGATAATCGGCACTAACTGCGGCACGACTTTCTCCAGATATTTTAAAGGCCATTTTTCCAACGCTTCCGCTAAAATCGTATGGTTTGTATAAGCGCAGGTCTTGCTTACCACCTCAATCGCCTCGTCCATCGTAAATGCCTTCTCATCCACAAGGATTCTGATTAATTCCGGAATTACCATGGTCGGGTGCGTGTCGTTAATCTGAATAACCGCATGGTCGTACATCTGGCGCAGATCGTAATTTTTCTCTTTCATCTCTTTTAAAATAAGCTGCGCCGCATTGCTTACCATAAAATACTGCTGGTAAATACGGAGCAGGTTGCCTGCCTCGTCGGAATCATCGGGATATAAGAACAGCGTCAGGTTCTTTTCAATGTCCTCTTTATCAAAGTCAATGCCCTTTTTCACAAGGCTTTCGTCCACCGTCTCAATATCAAACAGATGTAGCTTATTGACACCACTGTCATATCCAATGACGTCAATGTCATATAATCTGGAAGTCACTTTTTTCTTGCCAAAATGAACGTCGAATGTCACATCCGTTTTCGTCAGCCATGACTTATCTTCTATCCAGTCATTTTTCTCCGCATGCTGCAGTTTATCCGTAAATACCTGTTTAAACAGACCGAAATGGTAATTTAAGCCGATGCCGTCGCCCGGTAAATCCAGCGTGGCAATGGAGTCCAGAAAACATGCCGCCAGACGTCCCAGTCCGCCGTTTCCCAACGACGGTTCCGGCTCCACTTCCTCAATCTCACTCAGTTTTTTCCCGTTTTTGCTTAAAATGTCGTTCAACTTATCATAAATGCCAAGATTTATCAGGTTATTCGACAGCAGTTTTCCAATCAGAAATTCCGCGGAGATATAATAGATTTTCTTTTCTCCCTCAATCGGTTCGGAAACTTTCATCAGTTTCTTGGATAACAACAGCAGACTATAGTACAGCTCCTCATTGCTGCACTGAGCAATGCTCTTGCCATAAGTTGAGGATGTTTGCTCTTCCAATTCTTTTTCCAGATTCATCACCAACACGTCTCTTTTCAGGTTACTTGCCTGTGCCATAAAAATACCTCCTGCATTTCGCTTTTCTTTGTTTTTAGTATTTGCTGCAAAGGCGCCTTTCATGCGAAACGCCTCTGCTATTACAACGCTTGATATAAGCGTCGGATTTTCATTATCATATTCTGCCGCGGATATTCTAGCAGATAATATCCAGATACTGCATCCGCACCAGTTCATACCCCAGAACAATCTCTTCTCCCGTTTTGCCGTCCAAAAGCCTCTTTAACTCCATAACCGCCTCGGCCGCAATGCCGGAAAAGTTCTGGCACACTGTATTCATCTGCTTGCCGGCGTAACCCATCAGGGTAATGCCGTCAAAACCGCAGACTGGTCTGAAAATATCCATTTCTATCAACGCTTTCATTGCGCCGATTGCCATTAAATCGGAAGCGCATATTATCGCATCCTTATTTTTCGCATATTTGAAAGTCAGTTTTCTCGCCTCCAGCTCGGAAAAACCGCCGTTTCGTATCAGGAGGGGAAGATTCATCTCCTGCGCCAGTTTCTGAATGCCCGTTAAGCGTTCCTTGGTCACATAGCCGTTCTTTTTCCCCGACAGATACAGGATGCTCTTACTGTTATTATCCTGCACCGTTTTCTTTGCCACCTCGTACTGCGCTTTCGCCTGGTCTATCCAGACGCAGGACGTCGCTTCATTGACCAGCGGCGCGTCTACGGTAACGATTTTGAATATCTCCAACGCAACCAAGGAATGCAGCGTCTTATCGTCCTTAGACATCCCGAAAATAATGAGTCCGGTGATGCTCTGCGACTGTAAATAGCGGATAATCTCCTCCAGCGTCATCTTCCTAATCATAGAGTAAAAAAGCGTAATCACATCCAAATTGAGTTCCACCGCCCGGTGGATGGCTCCGGTAAGATACTGCATATTAATTTCATCCACTGCCTGAGAGACGTTCTCCAGATTTAATAAAATCGCCACTCTGCCGGACTGTTTGGAAGAAAGCGCCGCCGCTACGGAGTTTGGCACAAAACCAAGTTCTTCCACCGCCTCATTTACTTTTTTCTTCGTCTCTTCGCTGACATTGGGATAGTGATTCAACACTTTCGATACTGTAGAAATCGCTACGCCCGCCTGTTTCGCTACGTCTTTGATTGATACCATCGTTTTTCCTTCTGACCGCTGCAGTTACAACCTTTTCCCATATGATGAATTATATTTTGGAAAAGGTTTTCCGGAAATCGTTTTCCATTACCATAATATAACAAAAGAGTGGTTTTGTAAACCACTCTTTTAAAAAAATATGGCAATCAATTTTATATGCTTATATCTAATGAACTTCCCGAAACAGACAAGCGTTTCACAAGCGTATCGCCGCTTACCATAAGCGTGCTTTCAACAGACTCACGGGTAATACTGTTAAAAATACTTGAATCAAAGGAATCTCCGTATGTCCAATTCGGATTAGCCGCTCTTACCGCTGTTGCAAGAGCAGCATGATATTGCTTCTCATACTGTTCCAACGACCATGTACCTTTTAAGCGGTCATCCTCTTTGATGCTTAACTGATATGCACGGAAAACATCTGAACGCCTTGTCGTATCTCCATTTGAAACTCCCTTTTCTCTGATAAATTCTTCTTTTACCATGTCAAACATTTTCTGTCTGTATTCTTCCGAAACATCTATCATCTTATGCCATTCTGATTCGCTTTTGCCGTTTATAATCATCCCTCTTACACAAACACCGCTTTCATAAAGCATTTCTTCAATTTCTTTATCCGACTTTACAGACTTATTTGCCATGCCTAAACCTTTCTGGTTTTTAGCATTGATTACATCTGATAGATTTAATAATCCATTGCTTTGGCTTTTCTTCAATCCAAACAGTTGCGACATCAGATTATATCTTGACGCTAAATTTGTTGAATTAAAATTAATATTCAAATTCTTATCCTCCAATCGCTATTTTGAATTATTTGGATTATGCTTGTCTATTATAGAATCCTGATAGGCGTTTCTCCATGTCTGTGCAAGTGTTATCATTTTTTGTCCTACATTTTCCTGTGAAGTATAGCTTTCCGTTTCCAGATTTTTATAGGCATCTGCAAAAGAGGTTTTAGCGCCTTTTATTTTTGCCAGCTTCTCTGCGGTGT
>JAMPFF010000036.1 GCA_023664605.1 Clostridium sp. | reverse complement strand
TCTTTGGGAATGGATGAGGAGAGAAAGATATGATTTTTTTATGTTTTTCTGTTAAAGATAGAATCCCACTGATTAATGATTTTTATCATTTCTTATCAAATTTTGGGATTGATATTTGGTATGATAGAAGAAATATATATTTGGGCGATAATCGAAATAGCGCCAATATAACCAATGGCGCGCAAAATCCAAATGTAAACTATGCCATTATATTCTATTCCGACAATTTTAGAAATGGTAATATATGTTTAGAGGAATATGAAATATTAGTGAATCGTTATAACAAAAATGAAGTTTTTCTTTTTCCTGTATTCATTTCCAATATCCCAGAACAAATAGATAACAAATTTGACATCTGTAAAACATTAGTATATAAACAGATAACAAACCAAAGTGATTTTTCCGCTCTTTGCTTACATATCATTGCCAAAATAACTTCTGATGAACTAGAATCGTTAAAGTATCAAACAATTAAAGATATCGAATTACAATATAAAAATAGAGAAAGTCTGCCTTACCGACTAACTGTGGAGTATCAAAATATAAAGAAAACAAATTATAATATGCGAATAGCATTTTTGTTTTCTTTATATATGATAATATCCTATCAAAATACTATTAATTATTTTCACTATAAAACAATGAATTTTATATATCATCAAAACTGTCTGGAAATTCTGATTGACGAAAAAAGAGAACTACAAATCATGGAAAATATTATAGTTTATGAATTTTCGCTTTTATAAGATAGAATCAAATTTCCAACAATATTGGTTATTATTTCAATATTATCTGTGGATAACGCATCAAATGCCTGTTGATTAGATAAATACACAGCGCTTTTTCTAAATTCTTCTGACTTATATATTTTTTCTGCCGCATAACCAGTCGCGGGTATTGGAATAACTAATGGACACTTTCCATTCTCATCATGTTTCATAAAAGTTGAAAATTGATTTATAACATTATCACTTACTCCCAAACTATTACCCTGACCGCATATAATAATCATAGTATCGCAGTCCCGCATAATTAATTGATTTTTGCGTTCCTTTTGTGCCTCATCATCTCCACTAAAAATTAAAGGTCTATTTACAAACTGATTCTCTGTACCAATATCATTAATTTGAGCAACAACTATTTCTCCTAAACCCCTGCCATTACCGGAATAAATATTAAAATTATTACCAGTCAGCTTCAAAATAATAGAACGAACCAGCTGTTCAATATATATCCTTTTATCATTGTTTTCTAATTGTCTGAACGAACCTGCTATGAAAACATTATGATTACAAAATCTTCGATAAAGTTCGGATAAATATATATCTATGTCTGTAAATTCCTTAATATATATTGTTCTAATATTATATTCTTCGTCGTAATATTTACTTTCAAATTCATCATATTTTTTTCTTAACGGGTCACTGGTCTCCTGTAAAAAACGATAATGAATCTTACCCCTTTGAGGAAAGATTTTTTTAATTTCCCTGAGGGCGCTTAGTACTAAATCGTCAGTAAAACTATATCCTATAAATAAAAAGGTATCCAATACAAGTTGTCTTTTTAACATTTCAAATAGTAAACGCTGTTTTTCAAAATAATCAAAATAATCCGCCTTGGTTAGAACCATTGAATTGTTTTCATCCAAAGAACCGATAGAACCATTTAATTTATAAATTGTATAGGGAAAATTTAAACCATTTTCAAGTACATCGGTAGATTTTTCTATAACTTTCGGGTCAATCCCTAATTTCCTTTTAACTGTATTTTCAATGATACAATCAAAATTTGTTGTCCATATTTGATTGATATTCAAATTTACAATATTATTTATATGTTCGGATTCTAAATCTGAATATTTTAAAAGTTTTGCATGAATATCTGACAAAAAACAATCATGATTAATATAGCGTTTCTCCAAATCGGCAAGGAAATATATATCTGAAGAGTAGTTACTTTGATAAAACTGTTGTGTTTCATCTGTAAATATTTTTTCCCATCCTGCCCCTGTCGCATCAATGTCAGCTCCAGCACCGCAAAAAACAGAAAAAGTTCTACTTAACAGTTCCTTAATAATATCGTCAATATATTCATACTTCATATCTTTCTCTCCTCATCCATTCCCGAAGATAAATAATAAGAGATTATCCATCAAATTCCACATCATCATCTAATTTCTTATTATTCCATTATACTCCCCTCCTCCCCACCCCGCCTTGCAAATTTTTCCCTATTTCCGACAAATTTTACCCCATACCAATCCCCACGCGCCTATGTTATAATCTTACTGAACCTATGAGCCTGCCAACCCACCAGCTAGGTCAACCAAAAAAGGAGAAAAGAAAATCCATGCGAATCAGACCCTACATAGAAACAAGAGACTACGAATCCATAGAAAAATGGATTGACAACGAAAGAACTCACGCCTTGTGGTGCGCCAACCTCATGCCGTATCCTCTTACAAGGCAAAATCTGCATGATTTTCTGGAAAAAGGCGCGGTGGAATGGGCGGACAGCGCATATGTGGCGACGGATGATAGTGGAAAAGCGGTCGGCTTTTTTATTTATTCTGTCAATACGAATGACAACGCAGGCTTTCTCAAATGTATTATTATCGATAACCAAATGCGCGGCGCAGGATATGGACGTCAGATGCTCCAGCTTGCTTTACGGTACGCTTTTCATATCACGGGCGCGGCATTGGTGCGACTAAATGTCTTTGAGGTGAACGCCGCCGCGAAGTCCTGTTATGAAAAAGCAGGATTTACAATGGAGGGTATCTCGAAAGATGTATTTCCGTACAAAAATGAACTATGGAGCAGATGTCATATGATTTCCTACAGACAACCACAATAAGCAACAGACATTAAAATATCAACTTAAAAAAAAGCTGAAACACCAGCGGCAAATCAGACAAAACGGCAATTTAGGGAAGCCGCACAGAAGGGCAGGAAAACAGACAATGGACAATATTATTCTCGGTCTTTTACTTTTACAAAGCAGGACAATCTATCAACTGCGGGAACGGATTGACAAGGGGCTGCAGTTAATGTACAGCAGCAGTATGGGCAGTATACAGGCAGCCATCAAAAAACTTTTACGGCATGAATATATAGACTATAAAGAAACTGTTGAGAATGGAAAATATAAAAAAATTTACTCTATTACCGACGCCGGACGGCAGTATTTTTCGGAATGGATAAACGCGCCCATGGAACAGCAGGACGCGAAAAACCCGGAACTGGCAAAGATTTATTTTATGGGATTTTCGGATGAGAAAAACCGCTCCAAAAACATCAGAAAGCATTTGCTCTATTTACAGGAACAGTATCATGCTCTGCAAATCATATGTGATGAGGCAGAAAATATCGCCATCTTCCCGGAACATAAAGATATTCTCACCTATCAGCTTGCGGCGGCGCGTTATGGACGGGATTTCATGAAATTTAATATAGAGTGGTATGAAAATCTGTTATCTATAACGGAAAAGCAAGCATTTTAGCGGCGTTCTATGCCCGTCCAGAATGTTTCCATCGCTTTGTTAAACTCCTGCGGCACATCCATATTGACACAGTGTCCCGCATTATCAAAAATAATCACTTCACAATCAGGCTCGCTCTTTTTCCACATTTCTACAGCCTGCAATTCCATCGGTATATCATGCGCGCCGCATCCGATGAGCAGCGGATAGTCCTTTGTCTGATGCGCATTCACCATGCCATTTAACGACGCAAGATACATAAATGACTTTTTCGGAAACCGGATATTCATATCATAAAAATCATTCTGCGCCTGCGCGGAATACGCCGATATCTTTTTATTCACCTGTGCGAACCATTTAATGGAAAATAACGCCTTAAACATCATAAGCATCTGTGCGGCGGTGTTTTTTCCCTGCATCGTTTTATCAAAATTGTTGATATCGTATCCGCCAAAACAGGCAAGCGACCGTACGCTTTCCGGATAGCGGTTTGCAAAATCCTGTGCCAGAACTGCGCCCAATGAAATGCCGACAATATGTATTTTTTCAATTTTTTCTTTTTTTAAGATATCATGTATCCAGTCCGACATACTCTCCAGGCTGTCGCCTTTTGTCGTATCGGTGGAGCGTCCGTGTCCAATGATATCCGGCAGAAGAATATTATACTTACCCGCAAAATAGTCAACCTGCTTTTGAAACATTTCATGATTGACGAAAGCGGCGTGTAGAAAAAGAAGCCACTCTGCACATTTTTTGTCTGATTTATAATAGACAATCGGTGAATTATCCAAACGGAACGGTTTCATTTTTATCATCATCTCTTTTCTCCATACCGAGTATTCACAATAATTTTTATATTACTATTAGTAATAATTCTATTAGTATGATTATATTCGTATAGCCCGACAAAATCAATGATTATTTAAACTCCTCTCTTCACAAACAAACCTCGCCTCCGTGGAAATGGCATTCATATATTTTATCATCCTGATAGAAAATATCCTCATACCCTTGAAACCAGCCAAATGTGCCGTCTACTTTGCAATGATAGCAATAACTTCCCCTCCTGTAAATTTCTGCCCCGCGGAAAGGATAATGATAAGGCATCGATAAAAGCGCATCTTTTAAGAAATCCCCGTCAAAATGCTGCCCGATAACGCGTCCGGCGTAATTCATCCCCCAGACAGGCGCACGCTGGAACCACACCGCTTCCTCCCCGACAAAACGCTCTCCCCCTAAATAGGTGTCATAGTATTCATAACCGTTATCATCTTTATAATAAAAATCACAGGACGCCGTCCGGCAGGATTCCACCTGATTCTTTTTCGCCGCATAGGTATTTCTTTTCGCCAGAATCAGAAAATCTATTATCCGCTCATCGCCGCACTCCGCCTTATGCGTTAGGGAAAGTGTACAGCCGTCGTCACCCTTTACCATGCTGTCTATAGTGATGCCGTAAAGTCTGCTTAACGCAATCAGACCATTTAATTCCGGCACAGCCTGTCCGTTTTCCCATTTGCTGATTGTCTGTCTGGCAATCCCGATTTTATCTGCAAGTTCCTCCTGTGATAAGCCGTTTTGTTTTCTAAGCTGCTGTAATCTGTCCCATAATTCCATGATAATGCCTCCCTCTGTGATTTTCGCGTCTTTTTCTGTGTAATATGCTTTTACCATATCACGCCATGAATATTATTATAGCAAATCCGCATTTAATGAACCACCACCGGGAGGTGGCAATTTTGTCGCTTGCTATTATTCTGTTGCAACTAAAAAATGCACAATACTATATTTTGTATTCATTTTGTAAAATAATTTTGGAATCATTCCACATCTTGAAAGCAATAAAATATGTGGCAGCATTTGAAGAGTATTTTTTCTACATATCACATGAAAAAAATATTTGTACCAGTTTCTCATTTATGCTATAAATAGTTTATCTGATATGTTATCTGCTGCCTATATAGATATTTCCGGTATAATCTATTTATCATCAAGCCAGTAATATCTTACAGCATCTCAATAAGTCAAAATTATAAGGCTTTTTCTTACGAAAGGTTCTGTTATGTCTCTTACTTCTAAACCGCGTGTCAACTGGCACGAAGCCGCTTCCTGCGCTTTCCAAATCGAACTCAAAGACTATTCCCATATCTTGGAATACATTTCCGAATATCCGCTCGGCAAAAACAGCTATCGGATTGACCTGCTTGTTATTAAAAAACTGACGGACGAAATGATTGTTAAAAATATCGCACAAATTTTCAGAACATTCAATCTGCTTGAAATTAAAGGCGTAGGCTCTTCCGTCAATATTGATTCCTATTATAAAACAATCGGATACGCAGGGCTTTTGATTGCGCAGATGGGAAAATCAAAGAATGCCTTATACAAAACGCAGCATTCCAGACTTGACGTCAGCCTGACATTTTTAAGCTGCCATTATCCGAGAAAACTCATGAAGCATCTTATACAGGAACGAAATTTACCTGTTGCAAAAATCTCCAATGGGGTGTATTATATCAATAAAGAGACTTTTCTTATACAAATTATCGTCACAAAAGAACTCTCTTATGAAGATAATTTATATTTGCACTGTCTCACCGACAATCTACAGGATGCCGCTCTTATCAGCCGCCTTGCAGATGATTATAAACTACATCAGGAACAGGAAATTTATATTAAATATTTACACCAGATATCGACCGCCAACACCAAAGCGAAAGGAGACAACACTATGATGGTTTGTGAAGGACTTTTAAATTTATTTGGTACCAGTTCCGCGGAAATCATTGAACGCACCAAAAAGGAGGAGGCTGAATATTATCTGCCGCAGATTAATCAATTAACTTCCCAAAACGCTTATTTAAAGTCTCTGCTGGTCAAACATAACATCGCGTTTGATTTAGAATCAGCATCTTCCCCTACCGGATCGTCGTAATCAGCGCGTCGCACACGCCCTCCATCTGATAAAGACCGCTTCCTGCGGGTAAAAAGAGGCTGTCGCCTTTTTTATATTCCACCGTTTCGCCCTGATTAAAAATCGTTCCGCCGCCCTCTAGTATAAGAATGCTTTCAAAAGAAATATCGGAGACGAACCCCTCCATTTTTTTCATTGTTTTACCGTCGAGATTTAACTTATCCACCGTAAAATAATCGCAATCGGCTATATGCGGATAGTGGCTGGTATCTTTTACAACCGGCGCTCTGTTGGTTACGGCAAGCGCCTTATCGATATGCAAATCCCGCTTTTTTCCGTCTTTATCCACTCTGCCGTAATCATAGACGCGGTATGTCACGTTGGAGTTCTGCTGAATTTCCGCAATCAGAATATCCTTGCCGATAGCATGAATCGTTCCGGATTCTATGAAAAATACATCGCCTTTTTGCACCGGCACGGCGTTTAACACTTCTAAGAGGGTATCTTCCCTAATCCTTTTGGCAAACTCCTCTTTGCTGATTTTTTCCCGGAAGCCATAATATAAAAAGGCCTCCTTTCCTGCGTCCATCACATACCACATCTCTGTCTTTCCGTACTGACCTTCGTTTTGCAGAGCATATTCGTTATCGGGGTGTACCTGAATCGAAAGATTGTCCGCGGCATCGATAAACTTAATTAAAATCGGAAAATCCTCGAATCGTTTGCAATGTTCTCCCAACACGTTTTTTCCCTGTTCCTCTATATATTGGCGCAGCGTTTTTCCCGCACAAGCGCCGTTCATAATCGTTGACGGACCGTCAGGATGGCAGGACAGCTCCCATGATTCCGCCAGAACGGAACCGTCATATTCCTTGCCGTATTCTTTCGCCAGCCGTTGTCCGCCCCAGATGTAGTCTTTGCAGCTCGGTTTTAATTTTAAAATACTCATAATCTATTCTCCATTCCGATATCGGTACAATCCCTGTTATTTTCGCGCAATCGTTTTCATGCAATAATAAGCGCCATCAGATAAAACGGCGTTTTTCCACTCTCCTCGTCCTTAGGGATAACAATTTCCACCGTATGCTCCATCCTTTCGCCGTGGTGGAGAATCGGCTCCAGATACAGGCAGTCTCCCCAGTCCTCGTCAAAATTGCCATCGAGCATGATTTTATGCGCCATATCACCATCCAGAATCAGCTCTGCGCGCATGGCGGGCTTATGGATGGTCTTTCGGTACTGCACCGCGATACAGGATGCTTCTACCGTAAAAGTAACGGCGTCTCCCGCCGCTTTGCCAATCCAGCCGTTCTTAAAATGATCCAGATGCCCTGTCTTTTCCTCCGTATCGGCATGGAAACCGGCAAGTGTGGGTGAAATTTCGCGGATAGTGAGCCGTTTGGCGTTCTCGTAAGCATTCTTCGTCATCGGCGCAGGCAGTATGGACGCCGCACGGAATACGCTTCCAGCCGGTGCCGACGCAGGCAAGCCCGCTGCCGCTTCGGCAGATACCTCACTTGTCTGCGATATCTGCGTCCTCACGCTCTCCAGATACTTAATAATCTCCCCCGCCACCAGTTCATGCCCTTTATCATTCGGATGCAGTCCGTCGGGCGTCAGTTCTTCTCTCGTATAAACGCCCTTTTTCATGTCCCGGTATATCGTATCTTTCACGCTCACATACGGCACTTGGTACCACTCTCCGACGGCATTGTGATATTCCTGCGCATTCAGACCGGTATCATAATAGACATTATGTAAGAGTAAAAGTGCGGGCGCGGACTGCCAGCCTAAAATTTTTCTCACCACGCCCTCATATGTCTCTTGGAAAAAATCATCCGCCTCGTCATTGACGCTAAAATCCACGACCACAAAGTCCGGCTGGTACATCAACACATCCGTTACGGCGCGGGATACGCCGTAGTGGGAAGTCGTTCCGCCGATACCGCCGTTCACATAGTGGAATCGGGCGTCCGGAAACGTTTTTTCCCACCAGCGAAATACCCGGTAAGCATAGGTATTCTGCTCCTTACTCGCAAGGCTTCCCTGTGTGATGGAGCCGCCCAAAAATCCGATAGTCAGCTCCTCTCCTTTTGCCGCCCTTTGCATACAGCTTTGTAGTCTTGTTATGTCAACCTGATACATCGCTAGTTCCACTCCTCCATATGCAGGCTTTCTATATAAGCCGCCAATTCCTCCGCCATCTCTTCCGCTTCGGGAATCCTAAGATGTCCCGGCGTTGCGCGTCCGTTCCTGCGAAATACATAGTGCGTTATCCTCTTATCCGCCGTCTGCGCGCAGACTTCCTCTATCGCCTCATCCCATGCCTTATCATGGTTTAGCAGCGTCGTTATGCAGACAATATGCGCCGTCTTATATTTAGCGCGCAGATTATCCAGAAATTCAGCGTATTTCTGCCGCCAGCGCACGGCTTTTTCCCCGCGATAGTCCTCTTTCATGAAATCTTCGGGATGCGCGTCGTTTTGTCCGACCGCCACAATCACGACCTGCGGCGTATAGCGCGTAAAATCCCACTCTGTCGCCGCACCGAACGCCGGATTGTAATGCACTTTATCCCATACATTTTCCATGCCGATATAGTCAGGTTCGTTAAAGTATCCGATACCGTCTGTCAGGGCAATTCCCCCCTGCGCGATATCATGCAGTTCGGCGTTTAGCTTTCTCGCCGTTATCCACGCATAAGAGTACCAGCTGTTGGAAAACTCCCCGTTATGTTCGGGGTCTGCTTTTCCCAGATAATGCACCGCCTCCGCCACTTCTCCCGCCGATACGGAATCGCCGTATACTTCTATCCTGCGCTTTGGCCGGCACGGTGCGGCAAGCAGACGGCTTTCATCGGATAAAATAAGTTCCTCCAAAACCACTTCATGGCAGCTATCCATCCGTTTAAAGACCGTTACAATATGTTCATCCTCTTTTTCCTCTTCCAAAAGGTTAAGGACGGTTTCCCCGCTTTCCTGTAAATCAAACCGCTTCTGCGCGCCGTCCACAACCGCCCCCAGCGTATTGTTCCAGTAGGCGCGGCGGTTTGTGACGCGAAGATACGCGCTTTTGCCATAAAAGCGAAATGTTAAGGAGGTAGCCGGAAAGATAAATTCCGGCTTCTTCGGGTTTCTCATATCAATCCTGCCGCTGTATACAAGTTTTCCGTCATCCAGTTCCACTTTCATAGAAGAGCCATGCCTTTCTCTCAATCTGCACATGACAGTAATGTCAGATTTTTCCTGATAAATTCGCATCTTTGCTTTACGCAGTCCGGCGAGCGGTGCGGGTCGCGCGGCGTATTGAATAAATAATCCTCCATCTTATCAATCGTCGTGGTCGCAACGTGCATTCTCGTATCGCAGGAAGCATAATACAGGTAAATATCGCCGTTTTCCCTTGCTATCGCGCCGTTCGTAAAGACAACGTTGGAAACGTCCCCGACGCGTTCTTGGCCAAGCGGCGCTAAGAATACGCCCGACGGCTCCGCTATCACTTTCGACGGGTCGTTTAAGTCCGTCGCGAAAGCATACAGCACATAGCGCAGTCCCGCCGCCGTATTGCGTACGCCGTGCGCAAAATGAATCCAGCATTTCTTTCCTTTGATAGGTACCGCTCCGGCGCCGTTTTTAGCTTCCGTCAGCGTATGGTATATTCTTCTGCTGATAATTTTTTCCTCGTCAATGACGGCATTGGCAATGTCGTCACACAGCCCGAAGCCGATGCCGCCTCCGCTTCCCGTCTCGATAAAGCCGTCCATCGGTCTTGTATAAAAAGCGTATTTCCCGTTTACAAATTCCGGGTGCAGCGCCACGTTTCTCTGCTGCGGCGACTGTAAGGTCTTTAAATTATCCAGACGCTCCCATGTTTTCAAATCCTTGGTCCTGACAATGCCCGCCTCCGCTACCGCCGCGGAAAGGTCTGCGTTTTCCTTATCTTTGCTTTCCGAACAGAATACGCCGTAAATCCAGCCGTCCTCATGTTTCGTCAGGCGCATATCGTATACGTTGGTCTCATCCGGGCAGGTGTCCGGCAGTTCCACCGGATAATCCCAGAAATGAAAGCCGTCGATGCCGCTTTCGCTCTCCGCTACGGCGAAAAAGGACTTCCTGTCGTTTCCTTCCACCCTGACTACCAGATGGTATTTTCCGTCCATGTAAATTGCGCCGGAGTTCATGACCGCGTTAATGCCAAGCCGCTCCATAAAATAAGGATTGGTTTCCTTATTCAAATCATAGCGCCAGTGGACGGGCGCAAACTCACGAGTCAGCACCGGAAGTTCATATCTGTCGTAGATGCCGTTATAATAGTCACTTTTTCTGTTTTTTGCCGCAACCAGCTTATCCACCTTGGCTTTTTCCACATAATATTGTTTATGTATCATCCTAATCCATCCGCCTTTCTCTCAACCTATCCTCCTTATCACCTCAAAACACATCCTGCCGTTATGGTATGGGCATTTCCACGGCTCCACGACGGGCTTTTTTAAAGGGGTTCGGTTTTCGTCCAAAGCCCAATGCCACTCTCCGCATCTTTTATCTATCAGATAATCCCTGATATAGCCCCAGATATCCTGCGCCGCCTCCAGATATTCTTTATGCGCGGGCGATTTCTGATAACCGTTTAAAAATCCGACGACCGCCTCCGCCTGCACCCACCAGATGCGGGTCGTATCGACAACGCCGTTTTCCGCTTCATTGACAAGCGAATGATTTTGGTACGCCCTTTTATAAATATTTTCCGTAATGGTCTTTGTTATCGGGGAAAGTTTCGCCGTATAAGCGTCGTCTTTTAACACTTCCAACCCTCTGTCAATCAGCCATGCTGCCTCAATGTCATGCCCGTAGGAGTACAAATCTATCAGGGGATGCCATGTCCTGTCAAAAAAGACCTCCTGGCGTCCGATTTGGCTGTTATATACTTTATCCGCCACCAAGTCCAGCATATACCTGATATTGTCCGCCACCTGACTGTCATGGGTGACGCGGTACAGTTCCGTATACGCTTCAAAAACGTGCAGCAGCGTATTCATCGTTTTTTGAGCCATCACTCCGTTTTCCGATAATTTATCGTTATCCTCCGGCTCGAAGCGGATATTAAACGATTCTAAGTAACCATATTCGTCTTTGCATTTCGTTTCGACTATTTTGTAAAGCTTTTCGGCGATGGCAAGCGCCTTTTCATCTTTGGACGCGTCATAGTAAGAAGAAAGCGCATAGATGGCAAATGCCTGATTGTAAGTATGTTTCGTCGTATCTTCCGGTTTCCCGTCAAAGCTAAGCGACCAGTAAACGCCGCCGTTTTCCTTATCCAGACAGTATTGTTCCAGAAAGCGGAACGCGCATCCGGCGTCCTCTAATAACCGCTCGTCTTTTAAAAGTAAGTAAGCGTTTGAGAAAAACCAGAGGATTCTGCTATTTAAAATACATCCCTTGACAGCGGTTTTATGAAGCGTCAAATCATAGTCCATATATCCGTAAAAGCCCCCGTATTCTTCATCGCGTAAACGCTGCCAGAACGGAATGATGTCGTTTTGCAAATGCGCTTTTATTTCTGCGTCAAACATTTTTCTATGCTCCTTTCTACCTGATGCCTGCCTCCGTATCCGCCTCGTTGACAACGCTGTGTTCCTTGATATAATCCACAATTTCATCCACCTGCGTGAAAGCAAGCCCTACATAGGTATCCGCCGCGCCGTAGTAAATGGCGATTCTTCCTGTTCCCACGTCCTGAATGGTGGCGCACGGGAAAGTAACGTTCGGCACAAAGCCGCGTTCCTCGTACCACTCTTCCGGGGTCAGCAGGAACGTTTCGCAGCGGTATTTTACAACGGACGGATTATCGATATCGAGGATGGCGCCGCCGATGCTGTATACATAGCCGTTGCAGGTTCCGGTTACGCCGTGATAGAACAAAAGCCAGCCCTCGCTTGTTTCAATCGGAGCCGCGCCGCCGCCGATTTTGACATTCTCCCACCATTCGCTGCCTTTTCCCATCACATGGCGGTGTTTTCCCCAGTAAACCATATCCGGGCTTTCCGAAAGAAAGATATCGCCAAAAGGCGTATGTCCGCTGTCGCTCGGGCGGGAAAGCATTAAGAATCTGCCGTTTACTTTCCTCGGAAACAGCACGGCGTTTCTGTTAAACGGTAAAAACGGATTTTCAATTCTGGTAAAAGTCTTAAAGTCCGTCGTTTTCGCGATACCGATTGACGCGCCGTAAAAATCCTGGCACCAGATGATATAATAAGTATCTTCTACTTTTACAAGCCTCGGGTCATATGCGTATTTCGGCATAAAGTCGTTGCCCGCCTCGTCCTTGAACGGAATCTTTTCTTCATCAAATTCCCAGTGGATGGCGTCTTTGCTTCTGCCAAGATATATGTACGGTATTCCGTTTGTCTGTTCCCCGCGGAATACGCCGATAAATGCGCCCTCATAAGGCATTACCGCGCTGTTAAAGATTCTTGCGATTCCTTTCGACGGGTTTCTTCCGATAATCGGATTTTCTTTATATCTCCATACCGGCGCGTTTTTTAACCCCTCCGGCTTCTCCTGCCAAGGCACATTCGGTGCGGAAATCCCGTAAATTTTTACTCTGCTCATTGCGTTATTCTCCTTTTTTCGATTTTTTATCCTTTGACCGCGCCTGATGTTAAACCTGAGTAAATCTGCTTCTGGAATGCTAAGAAGATGACAAGCGCCGGTATCAGACTGATGATAACGCCTGCGCAAATCAGGTTATATTTACTCCCAAGCGGTCCCGTAAAGGTGTATAAAGACATAGCGACCGTCTGGAGTTTTTTATCCATCAAATAAAGCTGCGCGCTGTAGTATTCGTTATATACGCCTACCCCTTTCAATATCATACAGGTAACAATCGCGGGTTTCAACAAAGGAAAGAGGATTTTGAAAAAAATCGTAAAGTAATTCGCCCCGTCCATATATGCCGATTCGTCCAGCGAAACGGATATATTCTCGAAAAACTGGATAAAAATATATATCGAAATAACGTCCGTCCCCATCATCAGAATAATATAGCCGTATAAATGGTCGATAAAGCCGATGGAGTACATTAACTGGTATGTAGAAACCTGCATAGCGATACCCGGAAGCAGCGTTGCAAATAAAAACAGATTCCGAATCAGCCCGTTTCCGGGGAATTTAAAGCGGTTCAGCACATAGGCAAGCATGGAGCCAATCATAACCGAACCCAGTACAACAAACACAACGACGATTGCCGAATTAAGAAACGCACGCCCCATATCGGCTTTTTGGAACGCGTCTATGAAGTTTTGGAAGTTCAGCCAGTTTTCCGGCGGCGTCATTACGTTAGTTGCCTGATATTCTTCGTCCGTCTTAAAAGCTGTGATAACGCAGGATACAATGGGTAAAATCGCTACAAATGAAAAGAATATCATGGAAAAATATTTTACAAAAATCCATAAATACTTTTTTACTTTATCTAAAGCTGTCATGATTATGCCCTCCTCTTCGCTCTTGCTTTTGCAAGTTTTCTTTCACGCGCCGTCGCTGCCGCGATATCTTCGTCCTCTGCATTCCTGAACACATATTTAAACAGCAGTTTTTGTATGATGGTCGCCGCAAAAATAATCAACAACAGCACAATCGCCATCGCGCTCGCCAGACCTACTTTCTGGCTGGTATGGGCTATTTCGTGCATTTTTACAAAATAAGTCGCCGTTCCGTTTCCACCGCCGGACATAATAACGTAGGGCGGCTCGAATGCGCTTAAAGAACCCGTGATGGACATAATCAGATTCAACATGACAATCGTCTTAATGCTCGGCAGCATGATATATTTAAATTGCTGCCATTTATTGGCGCCGTCCAACTCCGCCGCTTCATATAACGTAGCGTCTACGGACATCATAGCGCCTACAAACAATACCATATTCTGTCCAAAATACTTCCACACGCTGGTCGCTACCAGAGAAATGTTGTTAATGCTCGTATCACGCAGCCAGTAGGGAAGATTTTCCAAATCAAAACCAATCCATTGAAGCACCGTATCAAGTACAAAGCCTCTCGTATAGAAAAATTTAAAAATGAAACCAATCGCAATACCATTTATCAAATACGGGAAAAACATACATCCCTTAAAGAAGTTCCCGCCTTTTACCTTAAAACTGAGGATGGTAGCCAGATACAACGCCAGTGCCAGCTGTACTACCGCGCCGCCCATATAGTAAAGCGATAACCATAACGCCCTGAAACAATCGTCTCTCTTAAATACATCGATATAATTTTTAAATCCTACAAATTCCCTTACTTTATAATAGTTCCTGTCATAAAAGCTGAACTTGAACATTTCCGCGAACGGATAATAGGTAAAAGTAAACAGAAGAAGCAGGGGAACTATGGAAAATACAACAATAACAAGAGCCTGCTGCCCTTTTCTGCTCTTTGCCCATTTTCCAAAACTGAAAGATTCTTTCGCCATAAGATAATCTCCTCCTTCAATCAATTTGTTTTTCGCTGCCCTTTAGAATTTTTGGTCTGCGGGTTTATACAGCCCACAGACCAAATGCTATTCTTTTTTTACTTCAATTTCGCTTTCTATCAGCTTAATATGTTACTTCCACACCCAGACTATCCTGTGCGGCATTCCATGTCGCCGTCCACTCCGTCATAATGTCGTCGTAAGGAATGCCTGCCGCTGCGTCCTCTACGATAGCCATAACCTTTGAGTCGCCGCCATTGTTGAAGTTCAACTCGCTTTCAGCGTTCATTTTGTTCATCAAAT
This sequence comes from Clostridium sp., assembly GCA_023664605.1. Classification (GTDB taxonomy): domain Bacteria; phylum Bacillota; class Clostridia; order Lachnospirales; family Lachnospiraceae; genus UBA3282. Next base: position 16,321 of record JAMPFF010000036.1, on the reverse strand, counting down.
CCGCTTCTGTTTCATCCGAAGGCGTGTTTTCAACAATATTAACGCCTTCAAAGGAGAAAGATGTAGGAGCCGTCTTGGAAACCGGATAACCGCCTTCAAAATCGCACCAGCCGGATTCTTCCACCATCCATTTGACAAATACCATAGCCGCCGTCTTGTTCTCATCGGATGCTTTGGCATTGATACCGTAACAATAATCAGGTCCCGCCGTAGCGTACTGTTGACCGTTTACGGTAATCGGGAACGGCATATAAGCAATATCATCCGGTTTGTCTCCCGCAGCTTTCATCTGCGCTACCGCCCAGGAACCAAGTACCATCGTACCGATTTCTCCTCTGTTAATCATACCTTTGCAGCCTTCCCAGTCAGTCGTTGTATAGTCATCCTCAATCAAACCGTTTGCAACTGCGTCATAAAGAATTTTGTAAAGCGCATATGCGCCCGTGCCGTCGCCGTTATTCGCGAACGGTTCTGCCGAATGTATAAATTTATGATTTAACCACTCCGTATCGCCTGTGGTGATTGCTCCCAGATAAGCGTCCCACTGTCCGCCCATTGTCCAGCCCGCCGCGTAGTTTGTATAAAGCGGAATTGCGTCTGTGTTATCCTTGATTGCCTGTAAAGCCGCGATAAACTCATCCGGCGTCTTAGGAATCTCTGTGACGCCTGCTTCTTCAAATACCGCCTTGTTGTACATAAGCCCCTGCGCGTTTGCCATATAACCGATACCGTAGCAGTTATCCTCATATTTCCACTGCTCCGCGAAATTAATGAGTTCGGACATCTCGCTTACCGTTCCGTAAGGAATGAAGTACTCCGGAAGATCTACCATATCAATCGCCGGAATAAACATGATATCTCCCCATGTACCTGTCGGGAGCCTTAAAAGAGCCGTTTCGGCGTAATCCGTAATGCCCTCTGTCTCTACCGTGATATTCGGATAAACCTTGTTAAACGCTTCAATGTATGCCGCAATCGTTCCGTCCTCTTCACGGTCTGTCTTATGATGGATAAACTTAATGGATGCCGTTAAATCCTTATAATCCTCGCCTAACTTAATAGATGCGTATGTAGGCACTGTGCCTGAAGCTGTGTCTGCATCTGCGCTTGACGCCGTATTGTCAGCCGCCGCGCTTGTACCGGAATCACCTGTACTTGCAGAAGATGAGGAATCTCCTGTACTTGAAGATGATGAAGAATCTCCTGAACCTCCCCCGCATGCCGTCAAGGACAATGTCATTGCTGCCGCCATTCCTAGCGCCAAAAACTTTTTGAACTTCATAATAAAACCTCCTTTTTAATGTGCGTTAATAAATTTTTAATTTTTATTAACTTATTATTTACTTTATGTTTAGTTTAATTTAACTTAATCATTAAGTCACTACTTAAAATTGATATTTATATCCAATTATTGATATTTTTCGGTATTTCATCTATTTTCACAATAATTAATTCCATTTTTTATTCATTTTTAATAAATATTACTTTATTTCAAATTAAATTAAGTTAAAAATATTGCTTATTTTACTTTTCACATTTATAATCAACTACGAAAGGAGGCGCGAATATGTCAGAACAAATATTTATATCAGAATTTTTTAACTCATTAATGACATCAGAGACAAATAATCGTTTTTCCTTTTCCGATTACTTTCAGAATACTTATAGCGGAACCTATGATTTCTCCAGCATTCTTCCCTGTCTGCTCAGCCATTCTGATATATCCGTCACTGCCCCTTTTTATTACGAAGCGGCAAATTTGAACGCTTTCTGCCTGCTCCATACGACAGGCGGCGCAGGGAAGCTGTTCTATTATGATACCGGCAAAAATGCCGCAGCCTATGAGTTACGAAAAGACTCGCTTGCCTTTATAGACTGCCGCAGGCATTATAAACTGAGTTGTCTGCGCAGCTGGGAATATACTATCTGCTTTGTTACATCCCCCATAAGCTGTTATTATTATCAGAAATTGGAATCTTTAGGCGGCTGCATTTTCCATCTGAATACCGCTTCCGATGTCTTTACTTTGTGGGAAAATTTACTAAAGATAAAAGAAGATGATGAAGTACATACGCTTATGCGTTCCGGAAAACTGATTGCATTATATACGGCGTTATATCTCTCACATACCGTATCTCTTTATCATGTACCCTCTTATATTGCAGATATGAAAAAAAATTTTGATACTGCCTGTCATGAGCAATATTCCTTAGACGCGCTTGCTGCCAAATATCATATCAATAAATTCAGATTATGCAGGGAATTTGCAAAATATTATGAAGATACACCAATTCAATACTTAAACAAGGTCAGAATCGAAAAGGCAAAAGATTTGCTGTTACATTCGGATGAAAAGATAAACGTCATCGGGCAAATCGTAGGTATCGAAAATACAAACCATTTTATTCGTCTTTTTAAAGAAAAAACCGGCGTTACCCCGCTCACTTACCGCAGGGAAACACCGATTCCATAGCCCGAAAATCTTTTATATTTTTTTAACGCTGCTGCGCTCAATTAATTTTCCGCTTACCACATGCACATAGGCGCTCATTTCAAAATTTTCAATTCTTTTGACTATATAAGTCAATGCCACTTTTGTCATTGCGCCCATATCAACGGAATAAGTCGTGATACAGGAATCCCCATACTCCGGAAGTAAATAATCGTCGTAGCCGACCAGTGAAATATCTTCCGGTACGCGGTATCCTTTTTCTTCCAACTGCTTCATAAGCGCGTATGCCGTAACGTCATTGTTGCAGACAAACGCGGTCGGCACAGCATCCTCTGAAAAAGAAAATTTATAATCCATTCCAATCACGCCGTCCACATAATCTCTGTCGTCTATGACCCATTCAGGGCGTTTCTCAATACCGTGTTCCATAAGCGCTTTGCAATATCCAAAATATCGGTCCGTAATGCTTTCCGTATACATAAGGGTTCCCACAAAAGCAATATTGGTATGCCCGTTTTTTATCAGATATTCCGTCATCCTGTACATCCCATAATAACTTGCCGATATCACGGAATCCACAACAACTTCATCATCATAAAAATCTAAAAAGACCATTGGTACTTTTCTATTCTGATAGAGCATCTTTAAATACTCTTTCTTCGGCTTTCCTATGACAATAATGCCATCCACAAGCCCTGACGTCAACAGCTTCGGCTGTATCAGATGCTCCTCGTCCGAATTTGCCACGACTTCCAACATAGGAAAGCAGTTCTGTCCTGCAGCCTGCGTTGTCAACTCCTGATACATTTTCCAATAAAAAGAGGCGATTTGCTTAAAATAGCGGTCAAATGTGATAACGCCAATCGTATATAATTTTGACTTTTCGCCCTGCAGTGCATGAACGGGCGTATATCCCATCTCATCGGCAATCGCCTTGATTTTCGCCCGCATTTCTTCACTAACGCCCTTTTGTCCCGATAGCGCCTTTGATACGGTCACGACGCTGACGCCCGCTCTTTGCGCGATATCCGCAAGCCTTACTGTTTTCACCATTCTTTTCATGTTATCCCTTTCTTGTCCTGCACATTTTTTAAATTGCAGTCAGATGTATCAGCATCGCCCGGAAATCCCCGGACAGGCTGGGTATCAAAATACCCGCTTTCATAAGCGTATCGCCGCTGTATACCTTTGCTTCGCCCACTTTATCCTCTGCTTTTCCATCTTCCATAAAACGCACTTCATAGCGCATATCTTCCGACAGACCTTTTAATAATATCCGTCGTGATTTAAAATTCGGACGGTTTAACACCTGCACGAAAGTCACAAGCGACTCTTTTCTATCTTCGCTGACTACCTGCCAGCAGTCATACTCATGATTCATGGCATAAGAGGCAATACGGTAGTAGTCGCCCTCCCGCACAAGGTCGTTGTATTGATGGTACATCGTCACCTGTTCCGGTATTTTTGCCCTGTCCTCCGGTGGTATCTTCGTTACGTCCAGTTCATAGCCGAATGTTCCCGCCAGCGCAACGATTCCCCTCGTCTCAAACGGCGTGACCCTGCCCACTGTATGGTTCGGGCAGTCCGATACATGCGCGCCCATTGTGGAAAGCGGGTAGATAAGCGCCGTTCCCTCCTGAATCTTTAGACGTTCTATGGCGTCCGCATCATCCGAACACCAGATTTGCGGGCTAAAATACAGCATACCCGGGTCAAAGCGCGCGCCGCCGCCGGAGCAGTTCTCTAACAGCAAATCCGGAAACTCCCGCGTCAGCCTCTCCTGCATCTCATACACCGCCAGCACATATCTATGATACAGCTCGCCCTGTCTGTCCGCGGGCAGTTTCACGCTTCCGATATCTGAAAGTTCGCGATTCATATCCCACTTGACATATTCAATATTTGCGCTTCTTAAAACGGAGGCTATCTTTTCATAAATATAATCTACGACCTCTTTTCTCGATAAATCCAAGACATACTGCTGCCTGGACTGCGCCGCCTCCCTGCCCGGAATCGCAATCGCCCAGTCCGGGTGCGCCCGGTAAAGGTCGGAATCCGGCGAAATCATCTCCGGCTCGAACCAGATGCCGAACTTCATGCCCAGCTTATTGACCTCGTCCACCAGATATTTTAAGCCGCCGTTTAGCTTATCCTCGTTTACGACCCAGTCGCCGAGCGCGCAGTCGTCATTATTTCTTTTTCCAAACCATCCGTCGTCCATGACAAGCATCTCGATACCAAGCGAGGCAGCCTCTTTAGCGATTGCCAAAAGCTTGTCCGTATTAAAATTAAAGTAAGTGGCCTCCCAATTATTAATTAAAATTGGGCGTTTTTTATCTTTATATTTTCCACGCAGCAGATGTTTTCTATATAACTTGTGAAACGTGGCCGTCATGGCGTCAAACCCTTTATCCGTATAGACCATTACAACTTCCGGCGCCTGAAAACTTTCGCCGGGCTCTAATTTCCAGCAGAAATTCTCCGGATGAATCCCCATCGATATACGCACATAGTCAAACTGCGAACTTTCCGCCTGCGCGCGGAAGTTGCCGGAATAGACAAAATTCATCGCATATACTTCTCCATGCTCCTGTGTCGTATTTTTATCCGCCAACGCTATAAAAGGATGATTTTGATGACTGGACTTTCCTCTAAATGAACTAACGCTCTGAATGCCGTATCCAAGCGCCTTTCTCTGTATATAACGCTCCCTGCCCCAGCTTCCATTCAGGGAAATCATATCGAAGTCCTTATTATCCATATCAATACAGGCAGAAAACACCTTTGTCAGGTATAAGTATTCTTTTCCGACATTAGTGACATTTACGCTTCTTGTTATGACATCTATGTCATTAAATGCCGTATAGAGCAGTTCCACCTGTAGTCCCGCGCATTTATCCTCACAGACAATTTTCAAGGTAGTACAGTCTTTTTCCGTTCCAAAAGTTGCCGGCAGTCCTGTCAGTTTTGGCTTTCCCTCCAAAATTTCATGCGATACATAAGAAAGCATTGCACCGGCATGTCCGCCCGCCGTCCTGACAGAAAGGCAGCTTTCTCTATAATCGCCCAACCCTCCTGCAGGATATTCAAAGGGAAAACAGTCGTAGAACGAACAACGCTCCCTATTGTTTTGGGAGGGTACAAAAGGCGGTTCCTCCGTCCGCAATAAATAAGCGGCGTCCGCGTCTTTTAACCGTTTTCCGTAATAAATATGTCCGATGAAATTTTCCGCATCCACAATGCCTATCATATAGCTTGTATGCGGCGTATCCAGCTTAAAAACCCTTTCTTTTTCGTTATACGCTATCATATGGCTGTTTTCCTCCTGCCTTTTATCAGTGAATATCGTTTTTCACTTCCGTTATAGTAAGGATAGCATACTTTTTTCTTTCTTTAAACTGTTTTTTAGCTAAAATAATTTAAAATTTATTTTCTTTTAATCAAATAAAATTTCATCCACCGTGACAAACTCATATCCTTCCTTTTGCAGTTCATCAATGACACGAAGCGCAGCCGCCACCGTGGGCGCATAGCTGTCATGCATTAAAATAATCGCATTTTCCTCCGCTTTTACTAAAATTTTTCTGACAATGTTATCCGCGTCACTGGAACACCAATCCAACGGGTCGATTGTCCAGAGTACCGGGAACATATTTAGCTCCGATTCCAACGACTTTTCCCATGTACCGTAGGGCGGGCGCACAAAAAGGACTTCCTCCCCCGTAATGCCGCTTATGACTTCATTCGTCCTGACAAGTTCTTCTTTAAAATCGTCTATATGCCCTTTTTGAAGCTGCATATGGCTGTAGGTATGGTTGCCGATAAGATGTCCCTCCTCCTGCATACGCTTAATGATATCCGGATGCAGTTGCGCGTGTTCTCCGGTCACAAAAAATGTAACCGCCACGCCGCGCTCCTTTAATCCGTCCAAAAGCTGTTCCGTATAGTACGGATGTGGTCCGTCATCAAAAGTGAGTGCAATCTTGCAGGTCTCGTTTTCCTCCCGTTCTTCCAACACCTTTTCCACCGTAATGCTGTTATCTTCCTCGATTTTCTGCGCGGTAATTTTCATTTCCGGCTCTTTTTCATGTTTTCTGCCCAGAAAATAGAAAAGCAGACTCACTATCAGTATGACAGAAAAGAAAAAAATACGCTTTTTCTGAACGAACATGAACCTGCTCCTTATGAACTATTCAATTATATATATGCGGCAAAAATGCCGTTTAGGATAACAAATCAATGACGCGGTGCGGCGGCGCTTCAGACAGGAAGATGAATCACAAACGCTTTCGTATATCCGTCCGCGCACCGTCTCTTTAGCTCTATGTTCCCGCCGTGCATACGAATGATTTTCGCGCAGATGCTAAGTCCTAACCCGCTGCCGCCCCTGGTGCTGCGCGCCTTATCCCCTCTGGAAAAAGGCTCGAAAATATGCTCCGCCAGTTCGTCCTCTATCTCTGCGCCGCTGTCCGCGATACGGATTTGATAATCCTCATTAAGACTGACAAGTACTTTCGTTCCCGCCGGATTATATTTGACTGTATTAGTCAATATGTTTGTGACGGCACGCCCCACCTGTACTTTGTCGATTTCACAGATAAAATCCTGTTCCGGTATGTCAATGTTTAGTTCCATGCCGTTTTCTTCAAAATCCGCATAAAGCAGGGCGGCATTTTCCCGTAAAAGCTCCCCCAAATCGGTCTTTTCTTTATGCAGCGTAAAATTTTCACTGTCCAGCTTCACATATTCAAACAATAAAGTAATTAACTCGTCCATACGCATGGACTGTGCATAGATTGCCTGTAAATATTCTTGCTTTTTTTCCTCGTCTTCTACCATACCGTCACAAAGCGCCCTCGCATAGCCGACAACTGTTGTAACGGGCGTCTTGATGTCATGCGCGATATCGGAAAGCATAAGGTTTCTCTGCCTGTCGTATTCCTCTTTCTGCTCTCTTTGTTCCTGCAAAAGTTCCTCCATCTTACGCGATACGGCGCGGTAATAGTAGTACGCCGAAAGCAGATACGGCAAGAGCGCAATAAAAAGCATCACCAAAAATATAAAAACAACAGCAAACCGATAAAGCTGTACCAGCCACGGACTGTTTATTTTTTCCAACGCCGGGGAGGCAATCTGCAGCCTGACGCCGCTTCCCATTTTACTGCTGATGGCGTTTTGTACCCAGCCTGCAATTCCCCTCGGCAATAGTGCCGTCAGCGAAAACAGAATCATCTGCAGGATAAAAAGTATCAGGCTCCCGTCCTGTGTGGTAAAGGAAAGCCCCTCAATATGCAAAACTTCTGTTAAAAAGGGAATGAACGCAAGCCGATATGCCATGCTTAACAGTTCCCCGCTGACATAAATAAACAGCATAATCAGCAAAAAACGCTGTATCAAAAACCATTTCAGTGATTTTACGCCCATCCGGGCATTTTGTGTTTTCATATTTGTCCTCATTTCGGAGCGTTTTGCGGTGAGAATGCAGGAGAATCTCAAATTTCATTCTGCAATCAGGGGCATTCGTGACGCTGGGGCTTTATTTCTCCAGCCGATAACCCAGCCCGCGGATAGTCTTGATATAGGCGGCAGCGTCCTCGCTTAATTTGGCGCGAAGCTTGCTGATACACACCATAATATTGTTATCCGATACCAGATAGTCGTCGCCCCAGCCCTCCTCAAAAAGCTGCTGTTTCGTAAAAACTTTGCCCGGATTTTCCATGAAAAGTTTCATAATTTTAAATTCCACCGACGTCAGCTCGATGCGTCTTAGTCCTTGATAGAGCTGGCAGGAGTTTAAATCCAGTTTTAAATCCCGCAGCGACAACTCTTCCACCTGTTTTTGCTTTCCCGCGCCCAGCGCGTAAAACCTGCGGATATTGGAATTGACCCTTGCCACGGCTTCCAACGGCTGGAAAGGCTTCGTAATATAGTCGTCCGCCCCCAAATCAAGCCCTAATATCTTATCGGCGTCCGCACCTTTCGCCGAAAGCATGATAACCGGAATATTACTGTTTCCCCTGATACCCCGCAGTACCCGGTATCCGTCTATGCCAGGCATCATAATATCCAACATCACCAAATCTACCCCCGCGTTTCGCAAGGCGGCGTCCTGTAAGGCGGATAGCGCCTGTTCACCGTCCGCCGCCTCTATCACGTCATATCCGTCCTTTTCCAGATAAAGGCGCAACAGGTCGCGGATTTCCGGCTCGTCATCGACAATTAGTATTTTGTAACCCATCTTTTCCGCTCCTCTTCAGCTTTCTTTTTCCTGTAGTGTTCGATAAAGTGACGCGCGTGTCAGTTCCAGGTAGGGCAGGCCATAGAATATCCATGCTATTCCTGCCGTAACAACTTTTAATATCTGCCATGGGATAAAAGATAAATCCAGTAGAAACGTATCCCATTTGTGACCGTCCATCATCTTTTTACTGCGCTCTAATACTTCACGGCACGGCATATCCGGATTTTCAGCCAGAATATATTTCACCATATAATACTGGTACATTGTATAGATACCGGGAACCACAAACAGTAGGCATCCTATCGCAATATACAGGGAATAAACGAACGTCGTTCTGACGCCGTTTTTATAATTATGGTCGAATGTATAGCCGAGTTCCGCCGCCTTGCCCGTGCCGTCCACACTCTTTAGCATAAAGCGGTGTATGCCGACCGAAAGCGGGTTCACCAATAACACATATATTGCAATCACAACCGCCAGTATGATAAGAAATATTATCATAAAGACAATACCGAAAATAACCCATGTAATAGGCTCAAGCTGCTCCAATTCCGCCGCTGCCGCTTTCAGCGACTCCGCAATTTCAGCTGCCGCCGCGTCAATATGCGCTTCCATCTGCGGTGAAAGCGTGTATTCCGTATCTTCTATCACACTATCTTCGCCGACCGCCGCCACGGCATCTTCCATACTGCCATCTTCCACGGCGACAGCCTCCGTCACAGCGACAGCTTCCGTTTCCTGCTCATGATGCACTGACGCCGTCGGACCGCCTCTGCTCCCCATCAGCAGAAAAATCAGAAACGATACCGCTACCGCTTTCCAATAATTTCTGCTTAACGCTTCTTTCGCCCTTTCCTTGACTTCTTTTCTGGTCCACATAGTTTTATTCTCCTTTTGTCTGCTTTCTGTTACAACCAGACTAGCATCTCATTCTTAAAGGAAAACCACTCAAACCTTAACATAACCTTATTTTGCATTCGGAATCTATCAGAATGATTTAGGAAAGTTCAGATAGGAAAGGTACAAGGTCTCAAAATCCTCCTCCTTCGCCAGATTAATGCTCTCTATATGCCCAAGCTTCCACTCCAGCGACGCTTTATCCAGCCGCCCGTTTATCAAGTCTCTTCCTATTTGAAAGGCTCCGGCTAACGACGTATTACCTACGGCCTGTGTACATCCCCGCATATTCTCCAGTAAAAGCCCAATCGCCGCCGCTGCGTCCACATCCAGATAATAGCCGAACCCACCCGCCAGACAGACTTTTGCTATCTTGGGGCAGTTCATTTTCTTCCATAAAATCTCAATACCTGCGCGAACCGCCGCTTTCGCCATCTGCAAATCCCTGATATCTTCCTGCGTCAAATGAATCTGCGCATCTTTATCCGCGCCGTCCGAAGCTTGAACCGTCATGTCCGAAACAGGAAACGCCACCTCTGAGGCGGAATCCGTAATACCCGAAACAGGAACCGTGACGCCGTCATCAAAATAAGGTTCTGCCAAAAGTCCTGTTTCATCTATGATATTCTGCGCAAGCAAAGAAGCCGTCAGCGCAATCATATCGCTTCCCTGCACCGCCGCACCCGCGCCGCCCTCAAAAGCCGGTCCTGCCGCCGTCGCCGTCACAATCATACGCGAACCGTCCGTTATCGCCACTTCCCCGTTCGTGCCAAGGTCTATGAATAAAACGGCGCCGCCGCACCCAATGATATCCATGCCGCCGTCCTGTTCACCGTTTAACAATCCGCAGTAATAAAGCCCCGCCACAATGTCGCCGCCCACAAAGGCACTGACGCCCGGCAATATATAGACCGGAATAGTCAATAAATCTGACGTACCGCCCACGACGCCGTCAGCGCCTATCGCACTGTCTGTACCGCTCTGCCGCTTCGGTAATCTACATTGCTGTAAGCCCAGCTCAACCGGCGTAAAGGGGCTGTGTCCGAGACTTTCCGTGGACAGCCCCATCAATAAATGTTCCATCGTCGTGTTGCCCGCGATACAGATACAGCGTATACGCTTTTCAGCAGATGATACCAACACTGCCTCCGATACCGAAGCCGTTTCTGAAACAGGCACATCCGGCAGACCTTGCAGCGTGCGGCTGAATTGTTCCACGCCGTCCCATATCACTTCCCATACGCTGTTTCGCATATCTTTGGCATACTCTGAATCTGCCGGTCCTGCCGCCTTAATTCTGGACAATACATCCGCGCCATAGCGCCTCTGCGGATTTAAAGCGCAATAGGTATCGACTACGGCTCCCGTCTCCATATCCGTCAACTGCATAGCGATAGTCGTCGTTCCCAAATCCACGGCGATGACAAAATCAGCGCGTTCGACTGCCGAACTTTCCGCGGCTGTCCTCTTTCCCCGGAACTGCTGAATTGTCCGTGTATCTTTAGCTTGACTTCTAGAGTCAAAATCTTCTGACACTTCCATCACATCCGTTACAACGTCTATCGGAGAGGACTTTATCAAATCTAACCGAATGACACAGTTGTTTTTCGGTCTTGCCATACAAGCGAGCCGATAACCGCTCCGCAATTCATCTGCTGAAAACAGCGTTCTTTCCGTAGCCACAGGCAATGGCGCCGCCTGTAAAAACTGCACCCGGCACCGCCCGCACTTTCCCGTCCCGCCACAGAAATTCTCGGAAATCAGATTATTTTTTAACAGCGTTGACATCAATGTCTCACTTGTATCATGTGTCACATTTTTTTTGACCGATTCGCTCACTATTATTGTGGCTTGAATATACTCAGACAAACTGGTTTTTCTCCTTGTCATAATAATAATCAATAGAAGCTAATTTTTCCGTAATTTCTGTTTCGCTGATATCCATATCGTCGCAGAAGTCCTGTAAGTCCTTATAAAAATCACGCAGTTTTAAGTTTACATAACTAAGTAACATCGCCGGGTCGTTCGGTATCATAGTAATCCTCCATCCTTTCTTCTCTCCTGTAGATAATAGAACTGCCTTTGAAGTCATTCTGCACTCTACCGCATCTCCATCTGCACCCGATAGTCATTCCCCTCTGCATGCACATTCGCCATACTGCCGCAGACAATCGGCATCATTGGTTTCAGATGACCGATATCCACATCCATAATAACAGGCACGTTATACTTTTTAATGACTTCATATACGGCTTGATACTGGTCGAGTCCCATCATCTCATCACCACAGCAGACCGGTCTGCCAATCAAAAAGCCTTTACAGTGCGCAAACCATCCTGCATGTTCCATCTGCCACATCGCGCGGCGAATACTCATAACATTTAAGTCACACGCCTCTAAGAACCAGATGACGCCGTCCTCTTGATAACGCTTTGTAAAATCGCACACTTTATCATATTTCGTGCCTAAAAGATTCACCAGACAGTCCATACATCCTCCTAAGAGCCTGCCCGAAAAATCCAGTTCTTTGTCAGGAAATTTATATATGACAGTAGGGTTGGTGACATTATAAGGTAAAAGCGGGTGTTCTTCGTCTTTCAACTTGTCTCTTTCCCATTTATCATAGCCGGAAAAAGTAAAATTCCTGCCGCATAAAACATCCATTGCATCATATAAAGACGGATGCCACGGCTCCATGCCAAACTCCGCCGCACAGGGTCCGTAAATTGACGCTGTATCACACAATGTCGTGAGCAGGAACGTCATATTTGTATTATCCGAATATCCCATATACCATTTGGGTTTCGCCTGTTTTATTTTCTCGAAATCGACGTCGTCTAAAATTTCACACATCAATTCACCGCCGCCGCAGGAAATAATCACGTCGTTTTCCGTACCGCAATAGGACTCCTGTAACTCTTTTGCGCATTTATAGGGCGTATTACTGATACCGACGCCCTCCTGCGCATAACAGTTTTCACCTAACTGCAGCTTATAACCATCCGCAGTCCACTTTTCCTGCGCATGTTGAAATCCGCTCTTGTACGGCTCCGTTGCGCATCCAAAAGAGGGCGCGACAAAACCGATTGTTCCGCCGGAAGTCAAAAATTCAGGGTATCTCATCTTATTTCACCTTGTCCTTTCTATTTCTGCACCTTATCAGCCTGCAATGTTTGTGCAGCGCTGAAAGCGCTTAAGCAGCAAACTCGCAAGGCAAATACATTTTCTGTGAAAATTTATTTTTCATCCTATTCTATCACAATTTCTAATCTGCAGAAACATCTTCTTTGTCATTCCCACGGAAATCAATTTTCAGTTATCACTTTAGTTTAGAGTCGGCGGGGAAGAGATGAATCCCGAAAGCGTACCGACAAGGGATTTATCTCTTTCCTGCCGCTTCAATTTGCCATTTTCCACTTTATATGATATATTGGTGCAAATGGCAGGCTGCTGACGGTTAAAGGAACATATCAGACAGATAGAGAGGAGATATCATAATGAGTTATATTAAAAACATAGAACATGAAAAAGTCTTAAAGCTGGTTGATGAAATCAGTGTTCAACCGGGACAGATAGTCAGCAAGACGCTGGCACAAAACAGTGCAGTCAGCGTTACTCTGTTTGCTTTTTCAAAGGGCGAAGAAATCAGCACACATGATTCCGAGGGTGATGCTTTTGTCCATGTGCTGGAAGGTACGGGCAGATTTACGGTAGGAGGCGTGGAACACACGGCACGGGCGGGCGAGGTATTGGTCATGCCTGCCAAAATCCCCCATGCCGTATATGCGCCGGAGAATTTCAAATGGATTCTGACGGTTGTGTTTCCGGTTAAGGAATGAAACGAATAGTGATTTTCTTACTTTCTCCGCGCTGTCAATTTATTATCCGCTACGTCAATCAGAATCGTATCTTTGGCTGCTACCTCGTCCGCCAGAATCAGCTTCGCGGACAGCGTTTCCACATATTTCTGGATATAGCGTTTTAACGGTCTTGCGCCATAGACGGGGTCGTAAGCGTTTTCTACGATAAACTGCCTGGCGGTTTCTGTCAACTCTATGCAAAGTTCCCTGTCGGACAAACGCCTGTTTAAATCCGCTATGATAAGCCCTATGATTCCTCCTATGACTCCTTTAGTCAATGGTTTGAACAATATCGTCTCGTCCAGACGGTTCAAAAACTCCGGGCGGAAATGGTTTCGCAAATCGCCAAGCACCATCTCTTCCGCCTCCGCTTTGATATTGCCGTTTTCATCGATACCGTCCAACAGATAGTCCGCGCCGATATTGGACGTCATAATCAGAATCGTATTTTTAAAATCCACCGTTCTGCCCTGTGAATCCGTAATACGCCCGTCATCCAACACCTGCAGTAATACGTTGAATACGTCGGGGTGCGCCTTTTCAATCTCATCAAAAAGGACGACTGAATAAGGTTTTCTTCTGACCGCTTCGGTCAACTGCCCGCCCTCTTCATAGCCGACATATCCGGGAGGCGCTCCAATCAGTCTGGATACCGAGTATTTCTCCATATACTCGCTCATATCGATACGAACCATGTTATTTTCATCATCGAATAAAGAAGCGGCAAGCGCTTTGGCAAGTTCCGTCTTACCAACGCCGGTCGGTCCTAAAAACAGGAATGACCCGATTGGTTTAGTCGGGTCTTTGATACCCGCCTTGGAACGGATAATTGCCTCCGTCACTTTCGTTACGCCCTCTTCCTGCCCGATGACGCGTTTATGGAGCTCCTCATCCAAATGCAGCGTCTTATTGCGCTCGCTCTCCGTCAGCTTTGCCACAGGAATACCCGTCCATCTGGAAATGATTCTTGCGATTTCCTCATCCGATACGCTCTCATGAACAAGCGAAAGGTCCTGATTTTTCACTTTTTCCTCTTCAATTTCCAACTGCTGCTTCAATGCCGGAAGCTTGCCGTAACTGAGTTCCGCCGCCTTTTCATAGTCTCCCTCACGCTGCGCAACCTGTATCTGGCTGTTCGTTTCATCGATTTCCTCTCTGATTTTGGAAAGCTTTTCCACGCTGGCTTTCTCATTTTCCCACTGCGCCATCCTGTTATCCAGTTCCGCCTTTAACTCCGCCAGTTCTCTTTGCAAATTCTCCAACCGTTCCTGACTCAATCGGTCATCTTCTTTTTTCAAAGCCGTTTCTTCAATTTCCAACTGCATCACCTTACGCCGCAGTTCATCCAGTTCCGTCGGCATGGAATCCAGTTCCGTCTTAATCAAGGCGCAGGCTTCATCCACTAAGTCGATTGCCTTATCCGGTAAAAACCTGTCGGAAATATAGCGGTGGGAAAGCACCGCCGCGCTCACCAGCGCATTATCCATAATTTTCACGCCGTGATAAACCTCATAACGCTCTTTTAACCCACGCAGAATGGAAATCGTATCCTCCACCGTCGGCTCCTCCACCATAACCGGCTGGAAACGGCGCTCCAGGGCAGCGTCCTTTTCAATATACTGACGGTATTCGTCCAGCGTGGTCGCGCCGATACAGTGCAGTTCCCCTCTTGCCAGCATGGGTTTTAACATATTGCCCGCATCCAGCGCACCGTCCGTTTTTCCCGCACCGACAATCGTATGCAGTTCATCTATGAATAAAATAATCTGTCCGTCGCTGTTTTTCACATCATCCAGCACCGCTTTCAGACGTTCTTCAAATTCCCCGCGGTATTTCGCACCCGCCACAAGCGCGCCCATATCCAGCGCAAAAATCTTTTTATCCTTTAACCCCTCCGGCACATCCCCGCGCACGATACGCTGCGCCAGTCCTTCCGCAACCGCCGTTTTGCCCACGCCGGGTTCACCGATTAAAACCGGATTGTTCTTCGTTTTTCTGGACAGAATACGGATGACGTTACGGATTTCGTTGTCCCTGCCGATAACGGGGTCTAACTTCTGCTCCCTGGCTTTTTCCACCAAATCCTGCCCGTATTTTTCCAACGTATCATATGTCGCCTCCGGGTTGTCGGAAGTTACGCGCTGATTGCCACGGACTGTGGACAACGCCTGTAAAAACCGCTCCCTCGTGATGCCAAATTCCCTGAAAATCTCCTTAATCTCTTTATTAGGCTGCTTTAACATGGCAAGGAAAAGATGCTCCACGGAAACATATTCGTCGCCTAACTGTTTCGCCTCGTCCTCCGCCGCAATTAACGCCTTGTTTAAATCCGCCCCGATATAAATCTGTCCGCCCTGTACTTTCACGCGCTTCTGCAATGCCTGTTCCGCACGGTTTAAGAAATATTCTTTTTGAATATCCATTTTTTCAATCAGCTTCAAAATCAGGCTGTCCTCTATTGTAAGCAGACTATAGAGAAGATGCTCCTGTTCTATTTCCTGGTTGCCGTATTCGTAGGCAAGTTTTTCACACTGTTCTACAGATTGTATGGATTTTTGCGTAAATTTTGTTAAATTCATAATTCCTGCCTCCTCGCCAGCGCTTTCTTATGCCAAATATGCGCTTTATTTGTTCTATTAACAATATAACAATACTGCATATTGTTAGCACTGTCAAGAGGTGAGTGCTAACAATTTTATTAAAATTTTGCAAACCCAGTGTTTATGTGGGTTTGCGGACTCTGTAATTTTAAAATAACAGGTGTTTTAGTCTCTACTACACCATTACTACACCATTTTTTTATTTTTTGTACCTGATGGAAAAACACAAAATAAATGTTATAATTTGCAAAGGATTTACATGAATATGGGA
>JAMPFF010000035.1 GCA_023664605.1 Clostridium sp. | reverse complement strand
GGCAGGCATGAATCCCGCGAAGGTTCTTGAAAAACGACGGTAGTTAGTGAAAAAGGCGCAGCGCGGCTTTTGAACTTAGTACCGCTTCGTTTTTCACGAAGCGAAAGCACACCGACAAGGGATTTATGACTGTCCTGCCGACTCAAAAGCGCATAATAACTGAAAATTAATTTCCGTGATAAATTTTTCTCTATCCTTTTTTGCCTGTTCCGTTTATAATATTCCTATAAAGAAACGAACACAACAGCCACGAAAGGAATCCCATATGAAAGTGCAGAACCAGACCTCTATTAAATCTTACAAAGCCGGAGGATTTATCGGCAGATACCAGCGTCTTATCAAAGACGTCGTCATTCCCTATCAGTACAGCGTTCTTTGTGATAACGCGCCCGATACTGAGAAAAGCCATGTTGTCCAGAATTTTATCAATGCGGGACGCGCTATCCGCGGTGAAGATACCGGCGACGGCTTTTACGGCATGGTCTTTCAGGACAGCGACGCCGCTAAATGGATTGAGGCAGCGGCGTATTCTCTTTCCCTTTTCCCGGATAAGGAACTGGAAAAAACGGTAGACGAATTAATCGACATCATTGCCGACGCGCAGGACAGCGATGGTTATTTAAACACTTATTATACGATTAAAGATAAAGATAAACGCTGGACAAATCTACAGGAAGGACATGAACTGTACTGCTCCGGCCATATGATGGAGGCGGCGTGCGCCTATTATGAGGCGGTCGGCAAAGAAAAACTGTTACAGGTCATGCAGAAAAACGCGGAACATATTTATCATCATTTTATTACCGAAGGTCATGAAGGCTGTCCGGGGCATCCTGAAGTAGAACTGGCTCTGCTTAAAATGTACCGCCTCACGAATAACAGGCACTGTCTGGAACTTGCCGAACACTTTATTAACACACGCGGCGTCAATCCTCACTTTTATGAGGAGGAAAAAGAAAAACGCGGCTGGAGCGTATGGAACGCAGACCCATCCGATACGGACTATCTACAGGCGTCTAAGCCTCTCCTCGAGCAAAAAGACGCCGTCGGTCATGCCGTGCGCGCGGTCTATCTCTACACGGCTATGGCAGACCTCGCCTCTTCCACTGATGACGCAGCACTTCTAAATGTATGCCGCAGACTGTGGGAAAGCATTACGAAACGGCGTATGTATCTGACCGGCGGAATCGGCTCTACCGGAATCGGCGAGGCTTTTACCGTCGATTATGACCTGCCGAACGATACCGCCTATGCCGAAACCTGCGCCTCTATCGGGCTGATGTTCTTTGCCTCCCGGATGTTGGAAAACGAGGTGGACGGCGAATACGGCGACGTCTGTGAACGCGCCTTTTATAATACCGTGCTTGCAGGGATGCAGTTAGACGGCAGACGTTTCTTCTATGTGAACCCGTTAGAAGTGATTCCGGGCATCTCCGGCGTCGCCGTAACTCACAAACACGACCTGCCTGTGCGTCCGAAGTGGTATGCCTGCGCCTGCTGCCCGCCAAACGTGGCACGTCTTATCTCCTCTTTTGGAAAATATGCTTATGGGGAAAACAGCGATACGGCATTCTGCCATATGTTTGCGGACGGCGAAGTAGTCTTAAAAAATGGCATGAAATTCACTTGCCAAACCGGCTATCCCTATGACTTTACCATTACTTATCAGATAGAAAAAGGCGGAAAACTCGCCGTCAGGATTCCTGCATGGAGTAAGACATGGCAGATGAGTAAAAACAATGAAATTCTGGATTGCCAACTCCAAAAAGGGTATCTCTATATCACAGTGGCGGACGGCGATACTCTGGAACTGACTCTGGACGATACGCCCCGTTTCCAGTACGCTTCTTCCAAAGTTCCGGCTCTTACCGGCAAAACGGCGATACGACGCGGTCCGCTTGTATACTGTTTTGAGGGAGTGGATAATGAAAACGATATCCTGTCGCTTTCTTTGAAACGGAATGGAAACCTTGTTGTGTCAGAGTATGAGAAAACCCTTTTAAACGGATGTGTGACCATAACAGCAGACGCATATCGCAGAGAAGATACCAACAAGAACAAACTGTATTTTGATTCTGACGAGGTTCCTAGCGAAAAGCCTTGTAAAGCTGTGGCTGTTCCCTATTACGCATGGGGCAACCGCGGTGAGAACCAGATGCGGGTGTGGATGGATGCAGTAAACTAATAAACATGACGGGAGTTGTCAAAACCGACAACTCCCTGATAATCGCAAACACCTCTGAAAAAACTCCAAAAATCCATCCTCCACCGCAAGCTGTTCCAACTCGTCCTCATCCGAATCGTAATAGTATTTTCCTGTCTTAATATTAATAGAAAGACAATCCAGTGGAAAGCCCTTTGCCATAATGCCGTTTTTATGCGGCTTCGATGTGATAAGAAACGGCTCGCTCGCCATATTTTCTTCCATCGCGCTGTAAATATGCGCCTCATCTTCTATAAAACAGATGGCATTTCGGTAGCGCGCCTTTAAATCGCCGTACTTCTTTGCAAGCCCCGTATAATACGCCAGCATTTCCTCATCGCTTAAATACTTCCCATGAACTGTCCTGACATGGACGCCCGGCTGTTCATCATCCGGTATATTTTCCATATACAGACCCGAATCGCAGGAAAACAGTGGTCTTTTTAATACCTGATAATATGCTGATGCTTTCTTTTCGGCATTTTCCAGCGGCGTATTCCCATCTTCTTCTATATGCAGATTCTTTATCCGCTCCGCAATGTCAGGATTTTCATTCATGACATCCCGTAATCCTGTTACCGTAATGCTAAGCGGTTCCAAACGCGTCTGCATAGCCGCCAGTTTCGCGGCGTTGCCTGTTGCGTATACTAATTGCGTTACAAATACTGTTCCTGCCGCATCTGCTCCATTTATCGCCTTTTTCTCTGCCATTGCAGCGTTTCCTCCTACCGCTTTCTCCTAGACTTCTTCTTTTTATGCTTAACAGACTTGTTATCATGCGTTTTCTTTTCGGGAACCGCTTCTTTTTTATCCGGCGCGACTTCCCTTTCAATATCAAAAGTCTCCTGATTTTCCACGCCCATTTCAAGTTCTTCCAGATGTTCCACCAAAGATACTTCTTCCGGTGCTAAAGCGCCGTCCTTACCGCCCTCTATGGCGTCTTTCGGTTCGTCCATTTCTTCCCTATCGTCTGTTTCCATAAGAACGCTTTCCGTTTCCATGCTTTCTGCATCCATGCTTTCCGTTCGCATAACAGGGTTTTCGCCGATTTCTTCGTGCGCCTCCATGTCTCCGCTCAGTAAATCGACCGCCATCTGCTCTCCCGCTGCGGCGTCCGCTTCCGCCTCCGCCACTTTTTCAGGGGAAATACAGCCGGAAAAAATCAGCGCCAGTTTCGCGCAGACGGGTCCTACCATCTCGTATAAAACGGAGGAAGAAAGAATAATCGTAAGAAGAAGCTGTCCGCGCTCGCCGGGCAGAAGCCGCTCTCCCAAAAAGGCAAGACCAATCGCCACGCCAGCCTGCGGCACTAACGCCAGCCCCATGTAATTCCGCGCTTCCTTGCTCATGCCGGTAACAAGGCAGCCGACATAAGTTCCCACATATTTTCCAATGATACGCACCGTAAAATAGGCAATGCCAATCACCCCTACTGTTTTCAACGCATTAATATCCAGTTTCATACCGGAAACAATGAAAAATAAGGACATGACGGGCGGTGAAAAGTTGTTAAGCTGTCTATAAAGCTTTTTATCCCTTGTTAAGTTTATGTAGGACATGCCAAATACCATACAGGAAAGTAACGGGGAAATATCCAGCGCGGTGCAGATTCCCGAAATGCCGGTCAGCATGGCGATAGCAAGAATCAGCCTGTTATCCTTGCTCCTGGTAGGGATTAAGAGTCTGCTCAAAAAATAACCGCAGAAAAAGCCTAACAGCAGCGCGAAAATATTATAGACAAGCGGCAGCATAATTTCCCCTGCCGTCAGCGCGCCGCCATCGGCAGCCCCGGCAATCGCCGATATGATACTGAACGTCAGCAGGCAGACCACATCATCCAACGCCACAATCTGTAACAGCGTATTGACAAATTCGCCTTTCGCCTTATACTGGTTAATCGTCATCATGGTGCTTGCCGGCGCTGTTGCCGTCGCTATCGCGCCCAAAATAAGCGCAAAATCCAAATCAAGCCCGAAAACCATACGGGAAAACAGCGTAACCAAAACCCCCGCCGTCAATGCCTCAAAAAATGTGACTATCAGCACTTTGCTCCCGGTTTTGACAATCACTTCTTTTTTGAAAAATTTTCCCACGCCGAAAGCAATAAACGCCAGCGCCAAATCGCTGATAAACCCCATATCGTTTATCATATCCTGGGGTATCATATCCAGCCCGCAGGGACCTATTAAAATGCCCGCCAAAATATAACCGCTGACCTTGGGAAGATTCAGGGTATTTGTGAGCCTTGTCATAATAAAACCGGCAAAAAGTATAATGGATAAAGCCAATAATATTTCGGTTTCCGCGCTGCCTGCCATGAGAAATCCCTGCATACCGCCGCCCCCTCTAAGTTCTAATTTTCAGCCAGGATATGGCTGTCACAAGCGTCAAATTTGATAAACGCATTTTCCCCGACATTAAAAATCCGTTTGTGCTTCGGATTAAAGTCCATAATCTGCACGGTGGAATCTCCTACTTTTACATGATAATGCTGGTAGGAACCCATAAAGCAGCTCATCGTAACCTGACAGGGAAGCTGCCCCGTCGTATCCAGAACTGCGGATTCCGGACGCAGTACCAGCACACAATTATCATTCACTGCAAAATTTTCCACATTCTCTACATCCACCTTACAGTCATTGATATTCATAACGCCTTTATCCCCGTTCTTAGAAGTCAACTGCCCTTTTAAGAAATTCGCCTCGCCAATAAAATTCGCCACAAAAGCATCATGCGGACGATAGTAAATCTCCTGCGGCGTTCCAATCTGCGCCACCACGCCTTTATTCATAATGATAATCCGGTCGGAAAGCGCCATAGCCTCGCTCTGGTCATGCGTTACATATACCGCGGTAATACCGACTCTCTGCTGGATATTACGGATTTCGGTACGCATGGACACACGCAGTTTAGCGTCCAGATTGGATAACGGCTCGTCAAATAACAGCACGCTCGGCTCTACGACAAGCGCCCTGGCAAGCGCGACCCTCTGCTGCTGCCCGCCGGAAAGCTGGTTTGTCATACGTCCCTCCATGCCGCCTAACTCCACCAGTTCCAGAATGGACATGACTTTTTCACGAATCGTATTATTATCCATTTTACGCAGTTTTAAGCCATATGCCACATTATCAAATACATTATAGTGCGGAAATAACGCGTAACTTTGAAATACCATTGCCGTATCGCGCTTATTGGGCGTCAGTTCATTGACCGCCTCGTCTCCGATATAGATTTCCCCTTCATCCGGACTCTCAAAGCCCGCAATCATTCTTAACGTCGTTGTCTTACCGCATCCCGACGGGCCAAGAAGCGTCACAAAACTTCCGGGTTCAATGACAAGATTCGTATCGTCTACGGCTTTAAAGTCCTTTCCCGTTTTCGGGTCCTGATATATTTTTGAAATATGTTCCAGACGGATTCCTTTTGATTCTGCCATATTATTTTTCCTCCTTAATCTTCTTGCTCGTTCCAAAGAAACGGATAAACAGGTTCATTAACAGTACCGAAATATAAACAATTAAAATCAAAATGGTTGCATAGGCACATGCCACGCCGTAATATCCTTTCTCTGCAAACTCGTTAATCTGACAGGTAATCAGTAAGAACTGCGGCGTTACCAGCAGAATAATCGCGCTGATTGCCGTAATGCTCCTGACAAAAGAGGTTACAAGGCCGCTAAAGAAAGAATCCTTGATAAGCGGCAGCGTCACCGTCATAAAGACCTTGCCGCTTCCCGCACCCAGATTATAAGCCGACTCTTCAATGGATTTATCAATCTGGCGAAGCGCCGAGATACCGCTTCTTGTGCCGACCGGAAGGCTGCGGATGATGAATACGATAATCAGTATCAGTCCGGTTCCGTACAGACCGCTCATAATGCCCGTATGGAAAATACCGTTGGCGTAGCCGCGGATATAACCGATACCAAGCACCGTTCCGGGAACCGCCATGGCAAGCATGGATACAAACTCGATAAATCCCTTGGACTTAAATTTCTTCTTTACAACCAGATAGGAAATCACCATGGATAATAGCGCCGTAATGGGCGCGGCGATAATGGAAAGCAAAAACGAATCCTTAAACGCCTTAAATCCGCTGTACTTAAATAAGTAATCAAACCATTTTAAGGAAAGCGAATAATCACGCCCCCACAGTTTAAACAGCGCGCCAAACGGAATCATGATATACATGATAATAACAAATGCCGCTACCAAAGAGCAGAAAATCGTAAGCGGTATCGTCACGCTTTTTTCTTCAATCAGCATTCTGGCTCTGGACGCCTTACCGGTTAAGGTTGCCGCGGTTTTCTTTTCCAGATAATATTTCTGGATAAAAAACAGAATCAACGTAAGCGACAACAGCACTACCGACATTGCCGCCGCACCGGTGGAGTCATAAGAACCGGTTACCTGTAAGTAAATAGTGGTTGCCAGTGTATCATAATCGCCGCCGATTAGCATCGGATTGGCAAAATCCGCCACGGATTCGATAAAAGTAACTAAAAAGGCATTGCCAAGCCCCGGTAAGAGCAGCGGCAGCGTTACCGTGGAAAATACTTTCATCCGGGAAGCGCCGATATCTCTTGCGGCTTCCTCTAACGACGGGTCGATATTTTTCAAAAGTCCTTTTAACATCATATAACATACAGGGAAAAAGGTTAGCGTCTGTACCACCACAATTCCCTTTAAACCATATACGTTGGAATCATAAATATGTAATAACGAGCGGGTGATGATACCGCTTCGCCCAAATAACATAATCGTCGATAAAGATAATACAAACGGCGGCGAAACGACCGGCAGCAAAGATACCACCTGAAACAGCCGCTCTACCACTCTGCTTCTTACTTTCACATAGACGTCCACATAGGCAAACAAAAGCCCTATTAACGTAGACAAAATACTCGTCAAAAATCCCAATACTACAGTATTGCCAAATGCGGTACGAAACCGCTGCATATTCAGCACACGCTGAAAAACGCCAAGCGTTACCTGCCCTTCCGTATAGACGCTGTCTATCAATAATACAAATAACGGGTAGCAGATAAACAAAACAAGAAAAACAAGAAGTATAACAATCATCCCCACTGTGACCGGATCGGAAAATAATTTCTTACGGTCCAACTGCGCACTCCTGCTTTTTGCCATCCCCGAATACCTCCTTTCTTATGTTAAGACGGGAGATGGCACGAATGCCATCTCCCGCCTTATAAACATACTGCCTATTATTCTGTCAGGAATCTGCTGCTGTCGGCAGAATCCGCAGAACCGTTTGTTACCGCTGCAAAGAAGTCTTCCACATAAGTTGCGGTATTTTGTTTTGCATCCTCAAAATCATAGTCAATTACGTTGTCAGGGTCCAGACCGAACTGTGTCGCCTCTTCCGGCTGTGTTGCGTTGTCAATTACAAGGAACTGATAAGACTCGTTCTCTTTTGCAATATCTACACAGTCAGGGGAAAGAGCATACTCAATCCAGAGTTTTGCCGCATTGGGGTTTTTGCAGCCTTTGAAAATAGCCGTTGCGCCGATTTCAAAGCTTGTTCCCGATGCAGGAATTACCAGTTCAATGTTATCATAACCGGAAAGAATCTGTGTAATGCCGTCATGTAAGAATCCGATACCGATAACACATTCGCCAGGGCCTACCATCTTAGAAGGACCGGAACCGCTCTTGGTGTACTGATATACGTTTTTGTCCAGTTCCTGGAAGTACTTCATTGCCTCGTCATGTCCTTTTGTCTGAACCATCGTGTTGATAACGAGTTTTGCCGTACCTGCCGTAGACGGATTGGACATACCAATCAATCCCTGATATTCAGGTTTTAATAAGTCATCCCAATCCTGCGGAACATCTAATCCTAAGCGGTCAAGTTCCTCTTTATTTACCATGAATCCAAGAATACCTTTGTAAATGCCGTACCAGTTACCGTCTGCATCTTTATAAGCATCGCTAATCAGATGGGAAGCGTTCTGCGCTGCATAAGGCTCTAACAAACCTGCTGCCACTGCCTCATTATAAGGGTCTGTCGTACCGCCGAACCATACGTCTCCGGACGGATTTCCGGCCTCCTCTTCAATCTTCGTATACACTTCACCTGTAGAAAGTCTCTGATAAGCGACTTTGATGCCGTACAGTTCTTCAAATTTCTGACAAGCTGCAGAAAGGTATGCTTCTTCGCAGGAACCATATACTGTCAGGGAACCTTCTGCCTGTGCCGCCGCAATCAACTCATCCATACCGGAGGCGTCTCCTCCTGTGGCATCACTTGTCTGTGTCGTGTCCGCAGCCGCCGTCTGGTCTGTGCTTGCTGCCGACGTGTCAGCCTGTGGCGCGCTTGCATCAGCGCCGGTTGAGCTTCCGGAATTGCCGCAGCCGACTAATGATAACGTCATTGCTGCTGCCAGAATCGCTGCTGACACTTTTTTCATGACATTCTTTCTCATAAATTTCTTCCTCCTTATTCTTCTCGCTGCATATTTATCATATGGGGTTATCCTCCGCCATATATCAGTGAAATACTGCAACTTTTATTTCACCGCTAATAGAATTATATACAAAATGCACAAAAAAGTATACTGGACAATACACTTATATGTTTAACAATTCCAACATTTTTTTACAAAATATTACCAAAATCATTCCGGGCTATACCGGTTCTGGTATTCCGACGGGGATATGCCCACGCACTTTTTAAAGGTTTTACTGAAATAGGTAATATCGCGGTAGCCAACCTGTTCCGCAACTTCATAGACCTTATATTGATAATTTTTTAACATATTCATAGCGGCGCGCATCCTACACTTTGTCACATATGACATCAAAGTGGAATCCGTTTCTTTCCGGAACAGAAAGCTTAAATGTCCTTCGCTGATACCCAGGCTGTCCGCCACCGCTCCTACGGAAATGTTAGGATTGGCATAATTTTCCTCCACGTAAGCGATTGCATTCATAATGTATTTACTCTTATCGCCCCTGTCCAGACGAAGCTCTCCGCGAAGTTCTCCCCGAAGTTCGTCCGGAATTTCATTATCCTGCTGCTCTCTTCGCTTTTCCTCTTTCTTATTTTTCGTAATGACATGCGAAACCGCCTCCTCCAACTCCCCGTCTTTAAAGGGTTTCAGCAGATAATCCACCGCACCTAACTTAAGCGCCTGCTGCGCATAGGCAAAATCATCATATGCCGTAAGAAAGATAACAAAGGGCTGCAATTCATACTCCTGTACTTTCTGAATCATTTCAAGCCCCGTCATCTTTGGCATCCGGATATCCGTAATCACAATATCCGGCCTGCATTTACGGATAATTTCAATGCCCTCTTCGCCGTTTGAGGCCTCTCCCATCACGATACAGTTAATTTTTGACCAGTCCGTTCCCATCACAATTCCCTGACGGACGCGTTTTTCATCTTCCACTACTACTACTTTATACATGATAATCTCCATTCCGGAGCGTTTGCGCGACGGGGCGACGCAAATCTCAA
The DNA here is from genome assembly GCA_023664605.1 of Clostridium sp. Classification (GTDB taxonomy): domain Bacteria; phylum Bacillota; class Clostridia; order Lachnospirales; family Lachnospiraceae; genus UBA3282. The sequence goes on along the minus strand of JAMPFF010000035.1, from coordinate 22,072 downwards.
ATTTGCGTCTGCCATCAAGGCATATTTGTGACGCTCCGACACAAATTGCCGATTGAAAAATAAGCTATCGAGCTTATTTTTCAATCTATCCTCCATCCCAGAGCATCTTGCCTATTTTAGGAAGAGTTATATAAACCCTCGTTCCGACGCCTTTTTCCGATTCCGCATAAAGACCGTACTGCTCCCCGTAATGCAGCCTGATAATCGCATTTACATTGTAAAAACCGATACGCACATGCCCGGACTCTTCCTCATGCGGAAGCAGTTTTCCGCAGTTAAGCTGCTCCAACTTATCCTGCGGTATGCCCACGCCGTCATCCTGCACGACAATCTGAAACTTATTTTCTCCCGCTTCATAAGCCGATATCCACACCGTTCCTTTTTCCCGCTCTGCAAATCCATGAATAATGGAGTTCTCTACAATCGGCTGTAATATCAGTTTGGGAACCATACAATCCATCAGCGGCTCCGGCACTTCCACCAACAATTCAAATTTATCCTCGAAACGGATTTCCTGTATCTCCGTATACGCCGTTACCAGCGCAATCTCTTCCGACAGGCGGATTGTCGGTCTTGCCGAAATACTCATACGCAGAATCTGCGCCAGATTGGAAGAAAGGGAGACAATTTCCTGCAAGCCGTTTGCTTTCGCAATCCATTTCATCGTATCCAATGTATTATACAGAAAATGCGGATTTAGCTGCGCCTGCATCATTTTAATATTGGCGCTGCTAAGTTCTCTCTCCCGCTGGATAAGGCGTTTGGTATTATCCGCAAGATGCCTGGACATGGCGTTAAAACTCTCCGAAAGCTGCCCCAGCTCATCCTCGCTGCTTACTTCAATATGGATGTCATAATTTCCCTCTTTGATTTCCCCGATGGCATACTGCATCCGTTGAATCGGTTTGTAAATCAGGCGGCTGACATAATAGGATAAAAGCAGACAGGCAAATATCGTCAGGATGACTGATATCAACGCAATGCCCAGCACATACCCTTTCATATGGTTTAAAAGCGCCGTCGGCTGCCTGTACATAATATAAAGCTGACAGCCCTCATGATAATCCATATAATAAACGCTGTCTTTTCTCATGCTCATGCAAGGCGGTTCCATCGTAAAAAGTTCGTTTTTCGCGCTGACAATCTCCCCGGAATAGCTCTCTCCCGAAAAATATACAATTTCCCGAAAATTGTCCATCACATACAAAACGCCCTCGTTCTCCTGTCCGAAGCCTTTGAGCATATTATCAAAGTTATCTTTGATAATCGTCGCTATGACATAGCCTTCCACCGTGCCGTCCTCTGCCTGTACCGCACGCCCCACGCGCAGATATTCGATTCGCTTTTCCCCCTCATACAACCTCGCATTGCAGACGACAAATTCCTCCGGATGTCTCGCCGCCTTATATAATATATTCCAGTTTAGCGATAATTTATTGTTGATATATTTATTATCCGCTACCGTCATCCTGCGGACTCCGTCCTTATCATAAAGCGAAATACTGGCATAGCTTGCGCATTCTCCTGCCGCCGTATAAAGTTTCCGGTAAACACTTCCCGTAGAAGCATCGTTTTCCGTTTCTAAAAACGCGGTAATCTCCTCATCTTCGCACAATATGCCTATCGCGTTGTAAATCTCCGAAAACGCGCCGTCCAGAGAGTCTTTCGCCATGCTTAACGTACTTTCCGCTTCTCTGTCCAGATGGTTCTGGTAGACCATATTCAATATCTGCACCAATAAAAGATAACCGCTCAGCATTGGTATAATCGCTGTCACGGTCATTCCTACAAAAATTTTTCCTAAGAAGGATAGGTTTTTAAAGATTTTCATGTACTATTTCCTATGCTGTCTTATTTTCGCTTCACTGTTGGTTATTCTTTCACACACACCTTTTTCCAAAAACTATAACTAATTTTTTCTTAATGCAGGATTATTTGCAAGTTCTATTAAACCCTGTAATTTACTAGGATCCTTTATAATATCTGTTATCGCACCAAACATAGCTGCATTACTCTGTTCTTTTTCTCTACTTTCTAATGCATTTTTATGCTCTATCTCCATAATTTCCACTTTATGACGATGTTCCTGTTCACTTCTTTCTGCTTCTAATTGATATTTTTCTTTTAATGATTCAATATCCACTTCATGCTGTCGCATCAACTTCTCAATCTCATGTTTATTACTTTCTTCCAATGATATAATCTGTGTTCTTGCATTCTTTCTTGCTGTCATATATGTAACAATACCTGTAATAATCGCCGGAATACACGATACTAATAATGTACTCATAATCTCCTGCATTCTTTTCTCTCCTTACTCTACTGCCTACTTATCGTTAATACATTTTTAAAAATATCATTATCAACAAAATCTAATCTCGTTAAACTTATAAAGCTTATTACCACCTATATCCTCTATCAAAATCTACCCAAAATGATTGGGGTACTGTTTGTTTAACATCCACCATTGAAGCCGGAAATCGATAAAATGTATAATAATTTCCTGTAGGATCATAAAATTGAGTAAACGCATGGTTTAATACTAAATTTTTTACATAATCAGTCACACTTAGCCTATCATCACCAGATTGCTTGAATGATCTTCTCAATCCATCTGGTAGTTTACTTTTATCAACTCGTACTTGTAATTTTCCTTGCCCAGCCCAAGCCCCGCTCTTATCATTATCATGAGTATATATATCTACTAATGCCGGACGCTTTGTTAAATATCCTAATGTTTCATAATATTCTGCATCATTATCAAAGTGCAATCCTATACCAGTACCCCAATCTAACTGTGCCATAGATACTCCTCCTCTAATTTACATTATCTTGTATGATTCATTTAAATTCTATAAACTACTTTATTCCTATATATAATATTTTTCAAGTCTGTTCAACAATCCTGTAAAATCCATCTTCTGAACCTCGAAAAATTCTTCCGTATGCAAACCCGTATTTAATACTGTCTGATACAAAGAAAAGTCATAGATAACTGTTTCTCCTATTTTTCCCAATAAATTGTCTCTAATCATCCCTGTCTTGGCTATAAGGCACAAATACTGATAATCTTTGTCTATATACTGTGTATTATTATTCGGATGCGCATATACGTAATGCTGTGTCGGCGTCAAGGCAATCAAATTCTCTAAATAATCTGCAATCGCCGGAAATTCACCAGCCGGAAAGATATGATGAATCTGTGTTGCCGGATCAAGAATATGTCTCTCGTCAAACAGCTCCGTTTTCCCATCACGATACAAATCGTTAAATTTACGCAGATTTTTCTTGGCGCGATTAATACGATATGCCGCTATATAGTCATCATCAGGCTGAGGCAGCGTAATTTCATACTCTACTCTGGTCATTTCCTTTGGCTTTTCTACCAAAATATCCCGCCAGTTTTTCTGATTATACATAATCATGTCCTGCGTAATGATATCCTTGGAAATATGACCTTTTTCAGTACCGCATTTTTTATACTTGCAAGCCAGCGGATTTAATACTTTAGTAAAAATACGCCCACACTCTGTAATTCCGTTTATCGGTGTATTCTGGATTGTAAAATCAGTATAGCTATCCTTTAGCTCTTGAAAACTGGCTTTATCCTGCATTCTGAAAAATTGCTCAAACACCGCATAAATACCGCTATCTTTAAGCACTTTTTCAATATAAAGGCACAAAAAATGGTAGCTGTTTCTTTCTCTAAAACTTATATACTCTAATAGTTCCTGATTGATAAGAGAATAAATATAACCTCTTCCGCTTTTTTCTCCCCGGATAATTCCGGCAGCATCCAATAGCTTAATAGGCTGACCGAAGTATTTATCATATTCATTAAAAGCTTTTTGGGCTGGATTCGGTTTACTGAAAATTTGCTGAACATTTTTTACAGTATAGTCGTTATACCAAATATCATTAACTGTAAATGTTTTATCTGATTTGTTATTTGTATATTCCACAATACAGTCCGATACCAGACATACAACATCCATTGTGCATTTTTGGTCTATCCAGCGTCCATTATGCGTTTTTCTTACATCATAATCATGTTCATCTAAAAATCTTTGTATCGCTGCATCATCCATTATCATGCTCCTTTAACACTCCATAAAAAAATACACTTGCTGCGTCTACATTCAAAGAACGTGTCTGGTAATTTCTTGCAATCTGATAAAATTGTCTATACTCATCCGTAGAAAAATATTCCATCTGTTCTTCTGTTAATTCTATATCTTCCTTTGGTATCAATACAGCAACTGAACCATTTACCACTATATTTTCGGCATTTCTCATCACCCGCGGCTTATAGGTCATATTGGGCGTTAAATATACTTTCTGGTTTCCAACATATTTATAAGCGTTCAACACCTCTGCCGTAGTCTTTTTTATATAAGAATCATATCCCGGTATATCAATAATTTTTTTTCCATCATCGCTGATATTTCTGGATTTAATTACCCGCAAACAATCTTTTTCATGCTTTTGTGTCGTATTAGAGTTTGTAATCTGCCTGTCTCTAAAAACAGTAAATTTATCAAAATCCAATCTTTGAGAAATGCAATCAAAGAAGCCGTCTCTGTAAATTATCCAATACGGGTATGTTTTATCAGTTATATATTTCTGTTTTTGTATCATACTTCTTTTCAATGTTATGGATTCAACTTTTGTATTATGAGGTTTATTCGCTGTGTCAATAAACAGACAAATTGTCTCAACTAAAACGCCCTTAAAGCCATTTTCTCCATAATCCTGAATACAATCTATTTTTCTATCAGACAAGAGTTCTCTCGTAATAGTAAATTCCGGAGTATTCAGCACGGCTTTCGGCATTATCATTACAACATAATCCGCTATTAATATAGCTTTTTCCAAAAAAAATTCCGAAGTATTTGTTGTATCCTTATTTACATTATTTTTCAAATATTTCGCAGCTTCTTTTGCCTTTAATTTTGAAAACGGCGGATTACCAATAACTAAATCATATCTTTTATCAAAATTGAATAACAAAGCATCTGCAAGAATATAATTTAATTTGACATTTGATGGTATTTTCTGTTTTTGTAATAATAATTCAAGGATTTGCAGATTTTTTTTATCAATATCCACGACATCAATATTTACCCGCTTCACGTCCTCATACCGCTTAAAGATAAAAGGCAGAAAATTCCCCACCCCCACAGATGGTTCTAATATATTAATTTCCTCTTTTTCAAAATCAGGAAGTTGTTTATAAATCTCATTCACAATAAATTTATTGGTATAATATGCCGCATTATTTTCTCTCTTAAAATTTGTCAGCTCCGCTATTCTTGCTAAGGAAGCCACACCTAAATTAAGCGGATTCTCCAATATAAATTTCATAAGATTTTCCACTTGCAGCAGCATATACTCCTCTATAGCGTTATGAATTGCCGTACTTGTAAAATGTCTTTGCCCCATGAACTCTTTTATATGACATGCAATCTGAAAAAATATTTCTGTAGGAACAGCTTCGCCAATACTTTGCCGGATTTTAATTTCCTCTTTTTTTAATAAGGCAATTTTACTTTTTTCAGGTAATGCGTTAAGTTCTTCTAAAGAACTATCAATCCATCTAAAGTCATCCGGAATAGTCATCATTTTCATAAGTTCACGAATAGAAAATACTCTATCCTCTGCAGGATGAACTGTATTCTGGCTTGCAAGCTGGTCGTTTCTTGTATGTATACACGGCGCAACCTTATTCCAGTATTGACGTGTATATTTATCTCCATTCTTCTGAATATTGGGTACAATCTTACCATTAACCATCTTATGCGGTCGTTTTAATTCATCCTCATTATCAAATGCGCTTTCCCCTTCTTTCAAATCATGAATCCAACAACGCATCTCTTCAGGATATGTCCTAAAAGCATGATAAAAATCTTTCGGGCATATTTCTCCCCATTCAAGTTCAGACATATCGCCTATAACCTGCTTCAAAGTTACTTCTTCCACATATGCAGGATATAATTCTATCGGCGTAATATACTCTGCCATATCCCTGCTAACACCAATTACTACGGTACGGGTTCTTGATGAATTGGAACCATAATTCTTAAAATTTAATATTCTGCTTGTAATAATATATTTCCCGCTTAACTCTTCATATATGACGTCTCCGATTTCCTTAACCGTTCCGTCCGGTGCGGTACATCCCGTTTTCATAAAAGCTGCAACATTTTCAAAAATAAAAAATCTTGGCTTTATATTTTGAATCAGGTAAATCGATTCCACTACTAAACTATTTCTTATTATTTCATTCTCTACTTTTTTATGATTTGCTACAGACATTCCCTGACACGGCGGCGTGGCAATGAGAACGTCAACTCTGTCGTTTCCCAGTTTTTCCCATCTTTTTATTTCCGTATAAATCTTATCTTTCGTTTCACCAAGAGTAATATCGGCACAAATATATCCCGACTCAAATTTACATTTATGATTGAATTTCTGTACATTCATTCTTCTCTCAATTATCTCATTTGAGGCAATACACTCAAATCCTGCTTTCTTAAATCCAAAGCAACCGACTCCTGCACAGCTAAACAAACTTATATATGTTAATTTTTTATTACTTAACATCTTAAAGCACCTCGCCTACAATAATTAATTTCTCTGGCATTTTACTTTATAAATATTATTATATCTATTTTTGTAAATAATTGCAAGCACAAGTGCGAACATTTGTTCTTTCAAACTATTTACATTTCCCCAAACTCCTCTTTCTCCTCAATATCCTCCACCGGCGGTTTCAGCCCCTCGATTGTAATATGATTCTTTTGGGCGTAATCCCAGAGTGCCGCATGAATCGCCTCTTCCGCCAAAAGCGAACAATGCACTTTCACTTTCGGCAGACCGTCCAAGGCTTCCATGACGGCTTTATTCGTTACGAGCAGCGCTTCTTGCACTGTTTTCCCGATAATCAGCTCCGTCGCCATGCTGCTTGTCGCAACGGCTGCGCCGCAGCCGAACGTTTTAAACTTGGCGTCTTTGATGACGCCGTCCTGGATATCCAGATAAATTCTCATGATATCGCCGCATTTGGCGTTTCCTACCGTGCCTGTTCCGGCGGCGTTTTCAATCTCGCCCACATTTCTTGGATTTGTAAAATGATCCATCACCTTTTCGCTATATTCAAGTACCTGACTCATATTAACTGCCCTGCCTTTCTTTTAATTCGCGGATTCCTGCTTCTTGATAAAATCCTCATACAGTGGCGACATGCTTCTTAACCTGTCCACTATCTGCTTTAACTGCTCCACCACATAATCTATTTCCTCTTTCGTCGTTTCGTCCGAAAGAGTTAGTCTAAGCGAACCATGCGCTATTTCATGCGGCAGACCGATGGCAAGCAGCACATGCGAGGGATCAAGCGAACCGGAGGTACAGGCGGAACCGCTTGACGCGCATATTCCTTTCTGATCTAACAGGATAAGCAGAGATTCGCCCTCAATAAACTGAAAGCTGAAGTTAGCATTATTGGAAAGCCTCGCGCTTTTATCGCCGTTTAACCTCGTATACGGAATCTCTGTCAGCACTCTGTCAATCAGGTAGTCCCTAAGCCCGCTTTCATACTCCCGTCTGGTTTCTAACTTGCGCACGGCGATTTCCGTCGCCTTTCCAAATCCCACGATACCGGGCGTATTGTAGGTTCCGGCTCTCCTGCTTCTCTCCTGCACGCCGCCATGGATAAAAGCGCCGATTTTAACGCCCTCTCTCAGATACATCATGCCGACTCCCTTTGGTCCGTTAATTTTATGCGCGCTGGCGCTTAACATATCAATATGCAGTTCGTCTACATCGATTGGCAGATGCCCGTATGCCTGTACCGCGTCCGTATGGAACAGAATGCCGTGTTCATGCGCAATCGCGCCGATTTCCTTTATCGGTTCGATTGTGCCAATCTCATTATTGGCAAACATAACGGAAATAAGAACCGTATCTTCACGAATTGCTTTTTTCAATTCGTCCAGTTTGATGATACCGTTCCCGTCCACATTAAGATATGTCACCTCATATCCCGATTTTTCAAGATACTCACAGGTACGGAGTACCGCATGATGCTCAATTTTAGAGGTAATAATATGCTTTCCTTTTTCTTTTTGCGCAAATACAGCCGCTTTCAAAGCCCAGTTGTCCGACTCGCTTCCTCCGCCGGTAAAATAAATCTCCCTCGGATTTGCCCCAAGGTATGCGGCAATCGTTTTTCTTGCCTCTTCTATCGCTTTTTTCGCCGTTCCGGCAAAAGTGTAAATACTTGACGCATTTGCGTATACTTCTTCAAAATACGGCCGCATCGCTTCATATACCTCATGGTCTACTTTCGTTGTCGCCGCATTATCCAGATATATTAATTTATCCATTGTTATCCTTTCCGGCATTTTTTATGTGCCTTTTTAGATTTTCTTTTCCATATAAACGATCGTAAACTGCGGACTGCTTTTTTCTTTCTTTTTATCCGCGCGGGGCGATGGGAAGAGTGTCCTGCAGTCTTTCGTATAGTCCGCCGTATACCCTAATTTTTCATAAAACCCCACCGCTTCGTCGCGGCTGGTAATAATTATCTTATGGATGTTCTTTTCCAAAATCCACTTTTCCGCCTCTGCAATCGCTAGCCGTCCGGCGCCGCATTTTCTCGCTGTTGACACCGTTGCCACTCTTTCTATTTTCGCATACCCATCTTCGGACACTGCATGGATACGGCATGTACTAACAGGCATTCCCGCATCATCCATCACCAATATATATTCCGATTCCGGCGTATCCGTATCAAATTCACCCTCCAAGGCGATATGGAATCCACAGACCATCGCCTCTGTCCTTACATAATATACTCCGGCTCTTGCCCATGTATCCGTTGCCCTCACAGCTTTCATCCTACAATCCCTCTTTCAATCTAATATTGCCATTTAATCAATGTTTTTTCAACCTTATTCACTAAAATGTCCAACAGCGTCGTGATGATTCCCACCGTCAAAATCCCCGCCAGTACGCATCTATAGTCCGCAAAGCTTTTATATTTTTCAATAAAATACCCGATTCCAAGATTAACGCCCAGCATCTCCGCTCCGGCAAGACACATAAACGCGCCCCTGAGGCTCTTGGAAATACTGCTTATAATGCCCGGAAGGCAATAGGGGAATATCACTTTAAAAAGCATTCCTATCGTTCCGACTCCCATGGTTCTCGCCGCCGCGATAATCTGTGCATCAATCTGTCCGACCCTTGCAACCGTTCCCTGAAATGTCGGCCAGAACACGGCGAAAAAAATCACCCCTGTTGCAGCCTGCCTGAACGTCGATAATATCATTATCAGATATGCAGAAAACATAAGCGGCGGAATCAGCGTAATTACATTGGCAACGGGCAAAAGCACTTCCCGGACTCTCGGAACCCAGCCAGCCAAAAGCCCCAGCAGCGTTCCAAGTACCGCCGCCAATAAGAAGCCGATTACCAAAAGCTGTAAAGACCCCCATACATCGGCAAGTATTTCCGGCGCTTTTTCCGGAAAAACATAAAACAGTCCTTCCGGCGAGGGAATCAGCAAATCGTTATGCACCCAGCCGAGCTTATATGATACTTCCCATAATAGGAAAAAACCAAACAACAGCACCGCTATATCGGAGGCGCTTTTCTTTTTCATCGAGAATAGACAGATAACATAAAGTCCGTATGAAATCACTAACGCCGCTATAAACGCGCCGCTTTCATAATAGGCTTTATGCTCCGTAAAATAAGGAAGCGCAAGGGTAAAAATTACGTTAAGAATCAATAATATCGTCGCAATGGCAAATTCCACATACATCTTTTTTTCCAGCTTAAAAAATTTCTTCATAACGCCACCCCCACGCCGATATTCTCCTCCACATGCTCATAAAACGACATAATAAGCTGGCGGTGGAGCCTCTCATATTCATCGGTTCTTACCAGTTCGTTCCGCACTCTGGGATGCGGCAGATTTACTTTCAAAATATTACGAATCCTGCCCGGTTCCATCACTACCACCCTGTCCGCTAATAAAATTGCCTCATCAATGTCGTGGGTGATAAAAACCACCGTCTTATTATTTTCCACACATAACTTTGACACCAACTCCTGAAGTTCAAAGCGCAGCTTCGGGTCAATCGCGCCAAACGGCTCATCCAGCAAAAGAATATCCGATTCTAACGCCAATGCCCTGGCTACCGCAACTCTCTGTTTCATACCGCCTGACAACTGATTGGCATAGCGTCCTTTAGCGCTCGTAAGCCCGACGCTTTCGATATATTTTTCCGCCAGTTCATCTCGCCTCTTTTTACTGTACTTTTTCCCATTCTGCTTAATTCCGAATAAAATATTGCCTTTCACCGTAAGCCACGGAAACAGGGAATACTGTTGAAAAACTACCGCCCTGTCAATTCCCGGTCCGCTTATCGGCTTTCCATCCACCAAAATCTGACCCTGATGCACACGGTTAATGCCGTTTAAAAGATTTAACAGGGTCGATTTGCCGCAGCCGGAAGGTCCGAGAATACACACAAACTCTCCCGTGCGGATATTCAGGTTCACGTTTTTTAATGCCGTATACCGTTTTTTATTATCCGTATAATCAAAAGAAACATCTTTTATTTCAATTTTATACGACTTATCTGTTAAATCTCTGTCACTATTTCTATTCATTCCCGTACTCCTGCCGCCAGCCGTCATGATTCGTAAAGCTTTGTGGAAAGATATCTATCCCCACTGTCCGGAAAAATAACGACTATATTTTTTCTCTTGTTTTCTGCTCTTTGTGCCACGCTCTTAGCAGCATAAAGCGCCGCGCCCGATGAGATGCCCGCCAGTACGCCGTCCGCTTTTGCAAGTTCCGCTGCCGCTTCCATAGCGTCGTCCGTCGAAACCGCAATGACCTCATCATAAATTTCCATATCCAGCGTATACGGAACAAATCCCGCTCCCAATCCCTGAATCTGGTGCGAACCGGCTCTGCCCTCCGACAGCACCGGTGAATCTTTAGGTTCCACAGCTATCACCCTGATATCCGGATTCATTTCCTTTAAATATTTTCCCGCGCCGGAAAGCGTTCCTCCCGTACCGACTCCCGCTGCCAAAATATCGATTCTGCCCGACGTATCTTTCCATATCTCCGGTCCAGTTGTCTCATAATGCACTCTTGGGTTAGCGTCGTTCGTAAACTGTCCCGGGATAAAGCTATGCGGTATCTGCTCTGCAAGTTCTTTCGTTTTCGCTATGGCGGCTTTCATTCCAAGTTCTCCGGGCGTAAGCACAATTTCCGCACCGTAAGCTTTCAAAATATTCCTGCGCTCCACGCTCATACTGTCAGGCATGACAATGATGCTTCTATATCCCTTTTCCGCCGCTGCCGCCGCCAGTCCGATTCCCGTGTTGCCGCTTGTCGGTTCAATAATGACGGAATCCTTTCTTAGTAACCCTTTTTGCTCTGCGTCCTGAATCATATAGAGCCCGATTCTGTCCTTAACGCTCCCTCCCGGATTAAAATACTCCAGCTTGGCGAGAATAGTTGCATGCAACTTATGTAATGTATCAAATCCGTTCAGTTTTAATAATGGTGTGTTTCCTATTAACTGCGAAACATTTTCTACTACTTTCATGCAGCTATTCTCCTTTTAATCTCTAAGCTTCGACGCAATCGGATTAATGGATGCGTCCACCGATAAAACGCCGTTTGCCGGATTGCGGTCGCTCCACTTGGAGGAATTCCAAATCGTTGTTGAGATGACCGACTGATAATCCTCCACGCTTTCCCCGTCAGGATGCCTTAAATACACTTCATCCGGCGTTTTACTGAGCCGTCCTCTTTCCCCGTCCGACGTCCACAGCTTATCATAGGGAACCTGCGGGGCGATTCTATAGGCATAGCTCCTAAAGAGTTCTGCGCCGCCTTCTTTGGGAAATTCAAAAAATGTATACTTCTTAAATACCGGTATGCTGTACAAATCCTTTACATATCCCCAGATGTTCGGATACTCCGTAATCCTCTTTTTCATAGGTCCCACATTACGGTAATAGCTTGTCTCCCAGCGAACCAGAGTGACATACAAGCGGATATCCGAATCCGTAATATAATCGCCGAAGATAAATCTGTTATCCTCCAGTCTCTTATCCAGCTTTTCCAGGGAATCAAAAAAATCCTCATAGGCTTCATCATAAGCTTCCCACGACTGGCAAAACGCCATGCGGTAATGTCCGTTATTGATATGCGGGAACAGCCAGTCATTAAATTCATCAATTTCTTTCCGATACTTTACCGGATACAAATCCGGCGCATCGACCGGCTGAAAAGCCCTAAACTGCACTTCAATATAATTAGTGAGCCTATGATAATCGTTATTTACCGTTTTTCTTTCTTTTACATCCACAAAAGCGGGCGTTGTTGCCCTGCCCTGATATTCAGGATTTCCATTTTTATAAAACTCACTGAGAAAATAAGCTCCCGCAAGCGGGTCCTTATGCCCCGGATAATCTGCAAATCCGTGACCGTATACATTCGTTTGCCCGCTGTGTGTCGTATGTACGTCCGCAATCACATCCGTCAGTCCCAAAATATCCCTTGCAATGACCGGTCTGTTCGACCAGTGGCAGCCATGCGCCCAGTATATTGCAAAACGGTTCGCCTCCGCTTTTAAATCGTCGGCGCCGCTACCAAACGGTTTGATAAAGGCATTCGGCTGGCGGATAAAAGCGCCCCTTTCGTCAATTTCACTTATCGTCTCTTTCGGTCTTGGAGCCGCTCCCACTTCCTTTGCGTGTTTTTCGGCTTCTTCATCCGTATATTCATTGATAACTATGTCTTTGTATTCACTATTACCGCAGCTCATATTCATTTCCTCCATAATCATATTATTTTTATTCGTCAAATAAATCCGATGATAAATACTTCCCTCCGCCGTCCGGAAAAAGAACGACGATGTTTTTATCCTTATTTTCCGGCGCCTTACCGATTTCCACCGCTGCCCAGAGCGCCGCGCCCGCGCTTATTCCTATCAAAAGTCCTTCTTTTTTGGGACAAAGCCTTGCGTATTTGTAGGCGTTTTCATCCGTACATAAAAGGATTTTTTTATACAGGCTTAAATCTGTAATCGGACAGACAGCGCCGCCCCCTATTCCCTGAATCTTATGCGGACCGGGTTCTCCGCCGTTTAACACCGGGCATCCGGCGGGTTCGACGCCGTATATTTCCACATCAGGATTTTTTTCTTTCAAAAATTTACCGATGCCGCCGGATGTGCCGCTGGTTCCCACCGTCGCCACAAAAATGTCCACCTTTCCGTTAAGCGCGTTCCATATCTCCGGTCCGGTCGTCAAATAATGCGTTTCCGGGTGGTGCGAGTTTTCGCCCTGTGCCGGACGAAACGCGCCCGGATGGCTTTCCGCAATTTCCTGCGCCCTGCTGCCACCGCCGCCGAAACCGTTCTTTTTCGGAGTAAGTTCCACTTCCGCGCCGTAAGCTTTCAACAGTTTTATTTTTTCTCTGCCTGCGCCCTCCGCCATACAGATGATGGCGCGATAGCCTTTCACCGCCGAAACCATTGCCAGACCGATTCCCGTATTGCCGGAAGTTCCCTCCACTATGACCGCGCCGGGTTTTAATTTCCCCTCCTGTTCGGCGGCTTCTATCATATGAAGCGCGGCTCTGTCCTTTACGCTGCCTGCCGGATTGAATCCCTCAACCTTGGCATACAGGTTCGCCACAGTCTTTTCATGCGCCTCTATTTTGCTTAAATGAACCATTGGCGTATTCCCGACCAATTCGAGAATATTTTCGTAAATTTTTCCCATTTTTCCTCCATTCCGAAGCGATTTTCGCTGAGGATGCGAGCAGAATCTAGTTTGCTGCGCTATACTCCTCAAGAAGCCCTTTATAAAGTGTGTTATCCGGATTTTTATCTATCAAATCATCCAACGCTTTCTTATAAGCCGACGCATCGACATTCTGCTTGATGTCATATGTACCAAAGTCCACCGCACTTCCCGTGAAAACGCCTGTATTATTCGCCGCTTCCACATAATGCTCAATTCCCTTTGTGTTAGGGTCAACGCTGAATTTGGTTACGCCGCCGTAAAGATAAGTTTCCACATAATCTTTTTCCTTACCGGCATATTCCGCCACGGTCTTGACAACGTCCTCTTTTACAGCCTCGTCCGTTTCACCCGATTTGTAATATTCAAACGCCCTGATTCTCGCTTTTTCATAGGCGACAAAGGCGTCAAACTTTTCCTGATATCGTTTGGCGGAAGTCACCTCGCGGCAGCATACATAATCAGGTGAAAGCTCTCCCGCCGCCACAACGACTTCAAGGTCGTAAGCGTCCGCATAAAGCAGGGCATATTCCATGGGCAGAAATCCCAGTTCAATCTCTCCTTTTTGAACAGCTAACGCAGTTTTTGTAGCCTCTGCATAATAGGAAATGTTTCCTGCCGCCTCGTCCTCTACCTTAGCAATAACGCTTTCCTCCACGCCGTTATCTATCAGATATTGCCTGGTAATGACCCATGACGCTTCATTTCTTACAAAACCTATCTTCGCCGAGGTCACCGCATCCAGGTCAAGCAATTTATCCGTTCCCCGGTATTTTTCCGCATTTCCTTTCCGGGCGATAACCGCGCCGCCCTCAACCGCCGTTCCTGCTATGAATGTAAGGTCGTATCCTGCGCCAATCGACTGTACGTCGGCAACAAAGCCCGCCGTCAGAATATCCAACGCACCGCCATCCTCGTTAATCGCCGTCAGCGCGTCATTACCTCCGATTGCCACCGGCGTCACCTCGACGCCCTCCTCTTTAAAATACCCTTTCTCTAACGCCAGTATATTAATCGCTACACGAATATTCCCTGTCGGATAAGAAACGCTTAAACTTCCATGACTCTGCGTATCTGTACTTTCCTGTGCGCCGCAGCCGGCAAGCGAACCGATAAGAAGCGCCGCAGCCGTCGTTAGTGATAATAGTTTCCCTAATCTTTTTCTCATAATGTAATCTCCTCTTTCCATATCCTAGTATTTTGATAGGTTTTATGTGTAAAGAAATGTTATCATATTATCCCGGGGCTGTCTAATCAGCATTTTTTATAGGCGCTTATAAATTTTTCTTATAACTGTCCGTACCGCTTTTATTGTATTTCTCTTTGATTGCTTATAACAGCCTGTTGTATACGTTCCAACGCCTCTTTTATGATGCTCCTGCTTGCGGCGATATTGATTCTCTGGAAGCCGCTTCCGCTTCTGCCGAATATTGCGCCGCTGTCCAGCCAAAGCTTCGCCTTATGGACAATCAAATCTTCCAGCTCTTTTTCACATAAACCAAGTCTTCTAAAATCCAGCCATACCAGATAAGTTCCCTCCGGCTCTATCAACTTTATCTGCGGCAGTTCTTTTTGCAGGTACTCTCTTACAAAGTCCAGATTGCCCTGCAGATATTTCATCAGCGCCCCGTACCATTCCTCTCCGTCCGTATAAGCCGCCTCACAGGCGGTAAGTCCGATGGTGTTTAACTGGCTGTAGCCTGCCGCGTCAATTTGTTTTTTCAAAGCATTTCGCAGTCCGTTATCGGGAATGATAATATTGGAGACCTGAAGTCCCGCCAAATTAAACGTCTTAGCCGGAGATGTACAGGTAATGCAGATATCCTTTACTCTCTCATCTATATTTAAAAACGGCGTATGACAAAATCCCTCATAGACAAAATCCTCATGTATCTCATCACTGACCACTATCACATGATATTTGATACAGATATCGGCAATTCTTAGCAGTTCTTCTTTCGTCCATACGCGCCCTACGGGATTATGGGGGCTGCATAACAGAAAAAGTTTAATGTGGTTTTTTACTATCTTTTTTTCAAAATCATCAAAATCAATGCCATATCTGCCATCCTCATGCAAAATTAAATCGTTACTTACCACTTTTCTGCCGTTATCCGTAATCACTTCGCTAAAAGGATAGTAAACCGGCTGTTGTATCAAAACGCAGTCACCTCTTTGGGTGAACGCCTTAACCGCCATAGCAAGCGCAAATACCACGCCCGGCGTCTTGACAATCCATTCTTCTTTAATAGTAAGGCTGTGGTGTTTTTTCATCCAGCCGGAAACCGCCTTAAAATAAGCGTCTCCGCTTTCCGTATAACCGAAAATCCCATGCTCCACTCTGTCTTTGATTTTATCCAGTATCAGGCTGGAGGTCTTAAAATCCATATCCGCCACCCAAAGTGGAAGCACGTCTGCCGGCATTCCTCTTTTGACTGCAAAATCATATTTCAGGCAGTCCGTATTTTTTCTGTTTACCACTTCATCAAAATAAATATTCTTTTCAGGCATCTGATACCTCCCCGTCGTTTCATCTGTCATATTTTATTTGTTATAAGAGTCGATAGCATATTTGATATCCGCAAGCAAATCTGCTTTATCCTCAATTCCCGCCGACATACGGAGTACGCAGTCGGTTATGCCGTTGGCAATCCGCACCGCCTCCGGAACGTCCGCATGGGTCTGTGTACACGGGTATGTAAGCAATGTCTCAACCCCGCCAAGGCTTTCGGCAAACGGGATAATCCTCGTACTTTTTAAGATATGCTGCGCCAGTTCCCTGCTTTCCAGTTCAAAGGTCAGCATAGAGCCAAAGCCTCTTGCCTGCCGCTTACATATCTCATAGCCCTCGCTTTTTTCTATGCCGGGATAGTAAACGTTTTTCACCCTGGGTTCTGATAGAAGATAATCCACGATAGCCCTGGCATTTTCCTGTGCTTTCTCCATGCGGATCGGCAGCGTCTTGATGCCGCGTAAGATGAGCCAACAGTCCATCGGCGCAAGCCCCGAACCCACGGTTTTGATGATAAATCTCATTTTTTCGGATATTTCTTCCGAGTTCGTAACGATAAAACCCGAAAGCGTATCGTTATGCCCGCCGAGAAATTTCGTTCCGCTATGGATAACGATATCCGCTCCTAACTCCAACGGATTTTGAAAATAAGGCGATAAGAATGTGTTATCTACAATTAAAAGCAGATGCCGCCGCCTGGCAATATCCGCCATTTTTTCAATATCAATGATGCGCATCATGGGATTGGTCGGCGTCTCAATGTATATGGCTTTTGTATTTTGGTTTACATAACTTTCTACATCATCCTGCCAACAGTTAATATGGGAGAATGTCAGTCCGTTCTTTTTACTGATATGGTTAAACAGACGGATGCTGCCGCCGTAAAGGTCTGTATCGGTAATGAGGTGGTCTCCCGGTTCAAATATCTCCATCAATGCGGTAATTGCCGCCATTCCGCTTGAAAACGCCAGTGCGTCAATGCCTTTTTCCAGGCTGGCAACTACCTTTTCAAGCTGCTGTCTGGTCGGGTTCTGGAGTCTGGAATAGTCAAATCCGGTACTCTGCCCCACTGCCGGGTGGGCATATGTTGCGGTCTGATAGATGGGAAAGCTAATCGCTCCCGTAGACTCAGTTTCAAATTTTTCTTTATCTCCGTAGATACATCTGGTTGCAAACTTTAGTTCCATTTATTTTCCCTCTTTCATTTTCTCTTGTACTGTCTGTCCGTTCTTATTCCCGCAAAAATCAATTTTCATCCCGCATATTCCTTTAATATGGAAACATACCGTTCGCCCAGCAGACTGAGCGGCATATTCTTTTTCTTCACATAGCCGATTGTCATCTTTTCCTCCGTATTAAGCGGTATGGCAGCATAACCGTCTCCGTTCAGTTTCTCGCATATAATGCCTGAGCATAAAGTGAAACCGTTCATTCCCGTCATAAGATTTAGCATGGTCGCCCTGTCGTCGGCTTTTATCACGCGGTTGTATTTATGTGTCGGAAACATTTCCTCCGCATAATAAAACGAATTATTTTCTCCCTGTTCAAAGCTCATGCACGGGTACTCTTCCAAATCCTCAAAATCAATGCGCTCTTTAGCCGCCAACGGATGATTGGAACTTAGATATACATATACATCGCATAAAAAAAGCGGTATAAATTCCAGTCCTTTATCCAGCAGGATTTTATTGACAGCCTTTTCATTGAAACCGCTCTGATATATAATACCGAGTTCGCTTCTGAATTTCTCAACGTTTTCAATGACCTCGAAAGTCTTTGTTTCATGCACTGCAAGCTCGTAATCATAGAGTTTTAATTCTTCGGCTAATTTCATAAACGCCTCGACGGCAAAAGAGTAATGCTGCATAGACACGCTGAACTTATTCGTTCTGTTTTCTCCCGATGAAAACCGCTCCTTTATCATATCACTCATTTCAATCATCTGTCTTGCGTAGCTTAAAAAACTTTCCCCCTCGGCCGTCACAATAACGCCGCGCTGGTTTCTGATAAAGATTGTCGTTTGCAGTTCATCCTCTAATTCATGGATAGCGCTCGAAAGCGCCGGCTGTGATATAAATAATTCCGCCGCCGCTTTATTCATGGACTTTGTTTCCGCAATTTTAACGCAGTACAATAACTGTTGCAGTGTCATATCATTCGCCTTTCTTTTCCTACTATTCCTGTAGGTTATATAGGTATATTAACACTGAAAATTGAGAAATACAATATTATTTTATGGAATGAGGGGGTATGGATAATTTATGTTGGGTTATATATTTTGGTTATAACTGATTTTAAGCAAAAAAATCGGGAACGAGTAAACCCATTCCCTACAAAAATTAATTTTTTAATCGTATCATTTAGTCAATAACTTTTTTGACAAAATAATTTCCAGCGGCTCATTGGGCAGCAGCAGAGCGCCGCTATCAACATATCCCATTTTCCGGTAAAAGAATTGTGCCTGTTCGTCCGACTGTGTTGAAGTCATCACCATTTTATATTGTCTGCTCTGCATTTCCCTTTCCCAAAAATCAACTAATTGTTTACCATATCCCTTTCCCCTGAAATCTTCGAGTAAATATAGCATATTCATAAACGGTATACTATCCCAGAATAAATTGTACCGCAGCCATCCATTAAATGTATCATTGAACATGATTAATACTTTTTTTGTCAGTGATGCTTTTTTGCAATTCTACTGCCTCAATATGTTTATCATATTTTTTCAATATATCAAAATCTTGTTCATCTGCATATCGAATCATATTTATAATCCCCCGCGGCTCTCGATTTTGGCTACCTAAAGACTACTGTCATAACTCCATTCTCCATATCATCAATACTATAAATTGCATCCATAACCTCAAATGTCTCTCTTAAATTACCTCTGGCACTCTTCCAGCCAATTCCATCCGTAAACCATACAAAAGTAAATCCATCTATCGTATCAGCCTCCTGTGAAAGCATTTTGTAACTTCTCGCCGTTTCATTAAGCTTTGAACCACCGCCACCATAGAAATTGGTTTCAATACCGTAAATCTGGCTATCCGTCTTGATTACAAAATCAAATCGTTTCGCAGCCTTTCCTTGATTAGAAAGTGCAGATAAATCAATATTCCATTTTTCTTCAATATCCTTTAAGTACATTTCCTTAAAGTAGTTTACATTCTTTTTAAATCCGGCTGCAATAATATACTTCTCAACCAAATCTTCCATCTGGTGACCGCCACGATTCTTACGACCATTGGAATCCAATCCGGTTTCAATACCCAAAGCATAATCTACAAGATTATTTACCAAGTGATTGGCAATCATATCAAACAATCCGGTCTTACGCATAAACACCTTGTACTGCTCTATACTGTAATTCATCTTCTGAAAATTATACAAAAAAGAACCTTCTTCATCCTGTGCATAAATTTCATACCCTCTTACAGCGAGCAACAACGGAACACATTGCAATGTTTCAGGATACTTTGTCACTATTTTTTCAAAATCTGCCTCAATGTTCTTCGAGCCAATCAAAGTATTCAAAATATTCAATTCCACCTTAATTTCTTCTACATTTCTTACAACCTTTTCAAAATCTATGTAATAATCGTAACTTGATATACTTGGTCTGAATTTACCCAGTCATTCATCAAAATCTCTCATTTACTATCGCTCCCTTATTACAATTTCAATTTCATCTTCTCTTCCGAGATTTCAATATCCTTCCGCATCTGCCGTTACTTTCTCCAATCTCTTCTTGGATATCTCCAAGTATTCTTCGCTTACATCAATTCCTATAAACTTTCGTCCAAATTGCACAGCCGCTACTCCTGTCGTTCCCGAACCGCAAAACGGATCCAATATAACTTGTCCTTTTTCCGTAGAAGATAATACAATTCTTTTCAGTAAATATTCTGGTTTTTGTGTCGGATGCTTTCCTTCTGCTTTTTCTGAAAGCTTCGTTAATGCACCTGTCCACACATCTTTCATCTGTTTGCCGCCATTTTCCTCTTTCATTCTCTGATAATCAAAAAAATGCCGTGCTTTCTTATCATTCTTCTTTGCCCATAAAATGGTTTCCGTAGAATGTGTGAAGCATCGGCATGCTAAGTTTGGTGGTGGGTTCGTTTTCTGCCAAGTTATATTATTGATTATCTTGAAACCTTCTTGTTCCAATGCCATACCAATCGAATATATATTGTGTAATGTTCCTGATATCCAAATCGTACCGCTTGGCTTTAATACTCTTTTACATAACCTAATCCACTTTCTATTAAACTTGTGTTTTTCTTCGATGCCAGTTTCACTTTCCGAAAGCTTATCCCACGATCCTTTATTTACCGAAACCATCTTTCCTCCTTGGCAGGTAATACCATCATTACTTAAAAAGTACGGAGGATCTGCAAATATCATATCTATCGATTCTGACTGCATTTTTGTAAGAATTTTGAAAGAATCACCTAATACCAAATGCACTCTTTCTGTCTCGAAATATAATGGCACTTTCTTTACAAATAAGTTCTCCATCACTTCGACTCCTCTAATAATTGCATATAATCACTTCTTCTCCAACTCTGTTGGATGCGTCAGAATTAATCATACGCTTTACACTTACAACATCTATCTTGTAACCTTTATTACTATACAACTCATTTATCAAATCAGTATTATGGTTTGTAAGCATACAATAACATCCTCGTGCCGTTAATTCATCATAGACTCGTGCCAAACGCTTATGACTTTCTATATCGAAACCCTCTTTTGTATATGCCTCAAAAGATGTAGGATGTAACGGCGCATACGGACTATCTAAAAATACAAAATCACCTTTCCCGGCATCCTGGCAGACTGTTGCAAAATCGCCATCACGAATAGTCACACTCTGAAGATATTATGAAGTTTTCATAATAGCCTTTTTATCTACAGATACTCTGCGGCTATTGTTGTATGGCACGTTGAAAAGCCCCTTAGCATTCACTCGATACAATCCGTTAAAGCAATGCTTATTAATAAACACAAACAAAGCCGCCAATTCCACATCAAACTCTGCTTGCATCAACTTATCATTGTAATGTTCTCTAAGAGAATAATAGTATTTTTTCCCAAATTCTTCGGTCGTTTGCCTTTCCATCTCCATATCAAGTTTAGATACTTCTTTTAAAAAAGGCTCCGGTTCATTGCATATTTGTCTATATGCATTCATCAGTGCACTATTAATATCATTAATGAATGCTTTCTCTGGTTGTATGCCAAATACCACTGCGCCACCGCCTACAAAGGGTTCATATTTTTCAGGCATTCGCTCCTTTATCTGTGGCAACAACTGACGTTTCCCACCAGCCCATTTCACAAATGGAGCAATACTCGAATTATTCATGCTGTTTTCTCATCTCATTTAGTCTTATCCAACTCGCTCAAAATATAATTAATGTTTGATAAAACAATTTTGATTCCTCTCTTATTTAATCTGACTACCTTTCGCACAATTCCATTAATCTCTGCCGCCAGCCTGTCATTTATAGTTACCGGAACCGTATTATTTTCAATCATATACTGGCAATCAATATATTCTTCACTTACAGGACAAACATTCTGAATCAAGAATGCCCTATATTTTCCATTAACATATCCAAATCGTAAACCATCATATTCCTTGTATCTCTTTTTCTTTTCCTCATATAATGCCTTATATTTTTCTGTTTTAGAAGATATCGGAACCATCCAAAA
>JAMPFF010000034.1 GCA_023664605.1 Clostridium sp. | reverse complement strand
TGCAGACAGATAGACGAAGAGACAGTCTGGGCGTTAGGGGAAATGTTAAATATCAATACAGAGAAACTAAAAGATAAAACATCGGCAGAAGAAGGAGGAAGAGCGGATATGTGCAGAGCGATAGAGGAGTTAATAGCGGATGGAAGAACAGAGGGTAAGGCAGAAGGACATATGGAGGGAGACGCTGCGCGAATCGTCAAAAGTATCGAATCGGTTATGAAGAATTTGCAAGTTGAACTTACCAGAGCATGTGAAATTATCGGCATTACGCTGGAGGAATACCAGAACGCAAAAGAGAGGAAACTTGTATGAAAATAGCGATACAAAAGATAATAATGCCGACAGCGTTATGTTTGACAGCATTTATGTTGGTAACAGCGTGCGGCGCGAAAGAAGCGGAAGTTTTGTCAGATGGGGCGGAAACAGTTTCGGTGGGTGAAGAAGCGGCATCGGATGAGACAGCGGTGACTTCAATGGACGAAGAAGCGATGGCGGATGCTGTGGAGGCAGAGTCGGCGGACGGAGAGACAGCGGACGCCTCGGAGACTGCCTCGGCAGCATCGGCAGGGAAATTCATACCCGAGGGCATTATCATAGATTTTGACTCTACTTGGACGTCCGGAGGAGAATATGATGGCTATACGCTTATCCTGGTATGTACGGATGAGTCTGCGGGAACGTATGAACTTCATCTTTATAATAAAGATAAGAAACTGGTACAGCAGTTTCCGTGCGGGGAACTGAGAGAACCTATCAGTATTTCTTTTGATAATCTAAATTACGCCGATTCATGGGTTGATTTGGAAATTTTTTCATCCGGTTCGCAGAGCGGATTGCTTTTTGTGGCTGATTTGGGTAAAGATGAGAGAAAATTGTTTTATGAGCCAATAGAAATTCCACTATATGAGGAAAGTACGCATGATGGCTTTCTGGTGGTTGATGAAAATGAAGAATATAAGACAACGACTTATTATCAGATAAACCGGGGTAAAGCAGAGCCGTTCCGCCGTTATACTTTGCAAAAAGAGAATAATACGTTGGAAATATGGGACTGTCTGGACAACAAAAGCATTTTTACGGGGCAGGTTTCCTTGCAGGAAGATGGCAGTCTGGTAAATGAAGAGTACTATCAATCTCTTTTGCTGGATAATTTGTACCATTTTAATGAGGCGTCTGAGGATGAGCCGATTCCGGTCTGGGTTGTCGAAACGGACAAAGAGGCAGGGGAGCAGAGCGGCTTTGAGTGGGCGCAAGAGGAAGTGTTCGGCAATACCGGTCATACTGCGGAATATGAGAACCGACAGGATTTCCTTGCGGATTTTGGCTTTGCGGATAAGGAGCCTTATTATCAATATTATGACAGCTGCGGCAATCTGCAGTTAGAGCTGTTTCTGGACGAAGCGGCGCAGAAAGGCTGCGGACTGCTATATCAATACAACTATACCTACCAGCTGGGAAAAGAGGCGTCTATCTATGGTTTTGTCTTTGACGCTCTATATCAAGGGGAGTGGAAAGCGGCAGACCCCTATGATGTAACGGCTGTGACCGGCAGTACAAGGGAAGAAGATGTACGGGAATATGAGGAAATCATCGAATATACGGAAGATGGGAAATTAGACTATTATAAATCCATGGCGTTCGTTGACTGGATTGGGCCGGAAGAGAAAACAGAGAAAGACACGCTTTTGGAAATCAACTATATTTACCGTGATGATGGAACGTTATATTATCGGGTTTACCACCACAACAGCATGGTATGGGAGACGACGGATTGCAGCATGAGCAGTTATTATGACGAACTGGGAAGAATCGTTTATAAGAAAGGATATGTTACGCATGGGAGCGCTTATGAGTATTATATCTATGATAATAATGGGAATGAACCGAAGTATTATCTTTATATAGACAAGAATTTAGGGTATTGTATACCGGCTTTGGTGCGGTTCCATTAGAAGAATGATGCGTCTAAGCCATTGACACGGAGCGGTTATGCACGGTAAGATTAGATATAACGAAATTTGAGAAAGGATGGATTTTTACATATGGGGAAATATTTTTTAGCGATTGATATCGGGGCGTCCAGCGGCAGGCATATTCTGGGCAGTTTGGAGAACGGCAAAATTGTACTGGAGGAAATCCATCGTTTCTGGAACGGCATGGACGATAAAGACGGTACGCTCTGCTGGGATGTGGACAGATTGTTTCATGAAATTATAGAGGGCATGAAAAAATGTCGTGAAATCGGGAAAATCCCGGTCAGTGTCGGCATAGACACCTGGGGCGTTGACTATGTGCTTTTAGATAAGGACGATAAGATGCTCGGACAGGCGGTGGGCTACAGGGACCACAGAACGGACGGCATGGACGAGGAAGTTTACCGTATTATCAGTGAAGATGATTTGTATGCCAGAACGGGCATCCAGAAGCAGATTTTCAATACGGTTTATCAGCTTATGGCAGTGAAAAAGCAGAACCCCGAATATATGGAGAAAGCGGCGGCGCTTTTGATGATTCCCGATTATTTCCATTATAGGCTCTGCGGGAAAAAAGTGCAGGAATATACCAATGCCACAACGGGGCAGTTGGTGAACCCGCAGACAAGGGACTGGGACTATGAATTGATTGAAATGCTCGGTTTTAACAAGGATATGTTCCAGAAAATGGAAATGCCGGGCGCGGCTATCGGTGGATTGACCGAAGAAGTCAAAAATATGGTCGGCTATGACTGCCAGGTTGTACTGCCGCCTACGCATGATACGGCGTCCGCGGTTATGGCAGTTCCGTCCAATGATAAGAACGTATGCTATATCAGTTCCGGCACATGGTCGTTAATGGGCGTGGAACGGGATGACGCGGACTGTTCACCTAAGAGCAGGGCGGCGAATTTCACAAACGAAGGCGGTTATGAGGGGCGGATTACCTATCTTGCCAACATTATGGGGCTTTGGATGATTCAGTCAGTACGCAATCAGTTAGCGCCGGATATGTCTTATGGCGAGCTGTGCGAACAGGCGTCAAAAGAAACCATTCAGACATTGGTTGACTGTCAGGATGAGAGCTTCCTTTCCCCGGACGATATGGTGGAAGCGGTGAAAGATTATTGCAGGAAAGCTTCCCTGACCGTACCGGAGACGCTGCCGGAGCTGGCGTCGGTTATTTATAACAGCCTTGCCAAGTGCTATCAGGATAAACTGAAAGAAATCGAAAGCTTAACCGGTCAAAAATATGACAGAATCCATATTATCGGCGGCGGTTCCAACGCCGTATACTTAAACGAACTGACGGCAAAATATACGGGCGTTCCGGTTTATGCGGGACCGGGAGAGGCTACGGCTATCGGCAATATTTTGACGCAGATGATTCAGGACGGGGAATTTGCGGATTTGACGCAGGCGAGAAAGTGCGTGGCAGACTCTTTTGCAATCAAAATATACCAATAGAAGCACAAAGAAAGGGCAGTGATGATGAAAAGAAAACATCCTACCGTCACGATATGTTTTACCAATAATAAAGGCGGAAGCGGCAAATCGACCTGCTGCGCCAATCTCGGCTACGAGTTATCGGCGGCGGGCAAAAGGGTTCTCATGATAGACGGCGATATGCAGTTGAATCTGTCTTTATCCTTTTTTGACGAGGACAGGGTGCTTGCGATGGCGGAGAATGAGAAAAATCTGTATGACGCTGTCCGCCATAAAAAAGACCTGCAGGAGTATATTGTTGCGACGGACTATGAAAATCTGGACCTGATTCCCTCCTCCACCTTGATGAGTCAGGTGGAATACGAGTTGTTTACGATGATGCAGCGGGAATGGATTTTAAAAAAATGCTTGCAGGGCGTCAAGGAATCCAATCGGTATGATTATATCCTGATTGACGCGCCGCCGACGCTCGGCACATGGGTTATCAATATCCTTTGCGCGTCCGATTATGTGATTGTGCCGGTGGAAGCGTCGCCGTGGGGTTTTTTCGGGCTTGCCAATATGTTTGATTTTCTAAACAATATTCAGGATATGACGGACGCCCGGATTATGGGTGTGCTGATTACAAAAGTAGACGAACGGAAAAACTATTACCGACAGGCAAGGGAGATTTTAGCGGATTATAAGGAAATTCATGTGTTTGATTCGTTTATTCATGTGGATTCGGCGGTGGAATGGGCGCAGGATGCGTCTAAGCCTGTAGCCGCCTATAAAAAGTCGGCAAGAAGTGCGACAGAATTTAAAAAACTGACAGAGGAGGTCATTCATTATGGCAGTAGGTAAAGGCAGTATGGCAAGAGCGGCGAAAGCGGCGGGACAGGGCAGTAAGACAACAGCAAAGGCGGCGGAAAAAGCAGTAATGCAGGATGTAAAGCCGTCGGCAGCAGAGAAAAAGTCTGCCACGTCCGCTAAAAAAGCGGCGGGAAAAACGGTTGCGGCGGCTGAAACGATTGCGGCTCCGTCAAAAGAGGTTTTGGAGCAGATTGTGTACCAGACAAGCAGCGGTATGTTGGAGCGCGACGCTATGCCGAATGAGATATTTGGCTTAGGGGATGATATGCCGGTGTATTATTTTTAACAGATGATTCCTTGGTAAAAGGAGAAAGCTACAGTGTCGGTATCAATAAAAAAATTATATGAAAATGCAGCCGTGTCATATAAAATGAAATTAACTGCAGGAAAAGACGGACTCCATAATCTTGTGAATTGGGTGCATATCATTGAGGATGAAAATGCCACACATTTTCTTCATGGCAATGAGCTGGTTTTTACTGCGGGTATTAGAAATTTTTCTGAAAACTGGCTGATTGATTTTACAAAATCTCTTTATGAAGCCGGTGCAAAGGCTTTTGTAGTGAATTTAGGACCTCATATCCGGGAAATATCGCAGGATGTAATTGATTTTTGTGAAGAGAAGAATTTCCCGTTATTTACCATTCCGTGGGAGACAAGAATGGTGGATATGACAAGAGATTTTTGCGAGAGCATCATTCAGGCGGAGCGTGTTGAGGATACTATTTCGTCCTGTATACAGAATATTTTATTTCATGTTGGAGATGCGCAGACACAGATTTTGCAGATGGAACGGTATGGATATTTGAGAGATTCCAGTTTTTGTTTTATTTGCTTGAAGATGGATGAAACGCATGATGAAATGTATGCGCAGCATATAAAGCAGCTTGCAAGAGACGCGGAGAGCGTGGCAAAAGAGATTAATGAGCGTTTCATTTATTTTGAGTTTCAGGATATGCTGATTCTTGTTCTGGCGGAGTATGTGGAAGAAGATGTGAAACATTATATGTCGCGGCTTTTACAGTCCATAAAGGGCAGAAGTTATTTTGATAAGATATATTTTGGCGTCAGCGCGGTGAAACAAGGCGTGTACAGGCAGGAAGAAAACTTTCACAGAGCGTTAAAATGCGCTAAACTTGCCCTGCAGTTAGGAGAAAAGGTATTATACTATGAAAAAATAGGCATATATCAGTTATTGCTGGCGATAGACGATTCTGACGTTCTTAAGAACTTTTACAGTGATTTTATAGGAAAAGTGGAGAGTTATGACGAAGAAAACGGGACAGATTACCTTAGCTTTTTGAAAAGTTATGTGCATAATGACGGGAGCCCGCAGTTAATAGCAAAAGAGCAGTTTATTCACCGGAATACGGTCAATAATAATATCAAGAAAGTTGAAGCGATTACAGGATATGATTTAAATAAGATAGAAAATAAAGTGCGCTGTGTCATTGGTTTACAGATTCGGGATTTACTATAAGCGATTGTGCAAATGCACAGATAACAATGTGCAATACCAATCTTGCACTTTGTGTTGCGCCGATATATAATACTCGTAAATAGAAACAGCAAAGAGAAAGAGCAAAGAGGCTTGGTCAAATGACCAAGCTTTTTTATGTGATTTTGCAGTACGAGGAGGATGTATTATGAGAGGAAATGAAATTAAGCAGGCGCATAAAAAGTATAATTTGCAATCATGGAGTAAACAAAATCATATTAACCCGATTCCGGTAGAAAAGGCGGATGGCATCTATTTCTGGGATTATGAGGGGAACCGTTACACGGATATGTCCTCCCAACTGGTAAATATGAATCTGGGATTCGGCAATCAGGCTATTACAAATGCAATCAAAGAAAAAATGGAACAATATTGCTTTGTAGCGCCTTCCTATGGGGATATTTCCCGTTCGATGCTGGCGGAGAAAATTATCAGTCTGCTGCCTGATAATTTTGGAAAAGTTTTTTTCACAAATGCAGGAGCCGACGCCAATGAAAACGCCGTAAAAATTGCGAAGATGTATACGGGGAGAAATAAAATTTTCAGCCGCTACCGCAGCTACCACGGTTCTTCTTTCGGAGCGGGAAACTTAACCGGCGAACCGAGACGATATGCGCTGGAACCGGGGATTCCGGGATTTATCAAGTTTACAGACCCGTATATATACAGAGAGTGTATTGATTTTGAGTCAGAAGAAGCGGCAGCGGATTATTACCTGAAAAAACTGGAGGAACAGATATTATATGAGGGCGCGGATGCGGTTGCAGCGATTGTCATGGAGACGATTACAGGCTCCAACGGCGTCATTATACCCCCGAAAGGATATCTGCCGGGCGTCAGAAAGCTGTGTGATAAATATGGTATTTTGATGATATGTGATGAAGTAATGGCGGGCTGGTACAGGACGGGAAAAGTCTTTGCTTTCATGAACTTTGACGTGAAACCGGATATTGTTACGTTTGCCAAAGGCGTTACCTGCGGCTACGTTCCGCTTGGCGGCGTTGCGGTATCTTCTGCAATAGCGGAATATTTTGGAGAAAATACATTGTCCTGCGGCTTAACCTACAGCGGACATCCGCTTGCCTGTGCGGCGGGCGTGGCATGCGTCAATTATTATGAAGAGGCTGATATTGCCCGGAATGTCAATAAGACGGGCGCGCTTCTCGGAGAAATACTGGAGCAGATGAAAAAAGACCATGATTGTGTCGGAGATGTCAGGTATATCGGCTTGTTTTCCGCGGTTGAGCTTGTAAAGAACAAAAAGACAAAAGAGGCGCTTGTACCATATGGAAAAGACCCGGACGGCACAATGGGTAAGATTGTCGCTATGTTGAAAGAACGCCGGTTTATGACATACTCACACGAAAATATGATTTTGATAGCGCCGCCGCTTATTATTACGCAGGAGCAGTTAGCGGAGGAAATGGAAAAGCTGGACGAGGTGCTGGATATTGTTGACAGGGACTATCTATAACGGCGGGAGGCATAAAAATGGCATTTCAGTTTACGCAGCCGGGCAGGACGGTATTTGGCGAAAATGCGCTGGCTGCCTGTAGAGAATGTATACAAAAGCTTGGAACAAAGGCTTTGATTGTAACCGGAAAAGTAGTAACCAAGTCCGGGATTATCAAAAACCTGACAGATTATTTGGAAAAATGGGGAATCAACTATTATGTTTTTAATGATATTATCTCGGAACCGACAGTCGATATGATTGAGGCGGGCGTAGAGGCATTCCGAGCGCAGCGGTGCGATTTTATCATCGGAATGGGCGGCGGAAGTCCGCTTGACAGCGCAAAGGCGATTGCGGCGATGTCTGTACTGAACGGCAATATTGCAGAGCTTGCCGGGAAAGAGATTACAGGTGATTTTCCGCCGATGGCGCTGATTCCCACTACGGCGGGGACAGGTTCGGAAACGACAAAATTTACCATTATTACAGATACCAAAACAGATGTTAAAATGTTGTTAAAGGGCGATGATTTACTGCCGGAACTTGCCATTGTTGACCCGTCCTATACATATTCCATGCCGCAGAGTGTGACGGCGGCAACCGGAATGGACGCCCTGACGCATGCTATAGAGGCTTATACTTCTAAAAGAGGAAATGAAATGACGGATATGTATGCGCTTTCTGCCATAGAAAGAATCTTCAAGTATCTGCCAATAGCCTACGAGGAAAGCGGCAATAAAATAGCAAGGTCGGAAATGGCATTTGCAGCGTTTGAAGCGGGAGCCTGTATCAATAATGCAAGCGTTACGCTTGTTCATGGCATGAGCCGCCCGATAGGCGCCTTGTTCCATGTTCCGCATGGAATTTCCAATGCCATGCTGATAAAAGAGTGTATGTCTTTTGCGTTGGACGGATGTTATGAAAGGTTTGCGGCTATTGCAAGGGCAATAGGGGCGGCTACAGCTCATGCGGACGACAGACTGGCGGCGGGAGAATTTTTACAGGCGTTGGAGAATCTCTGCAGGCGGCTGGCGGTACCGACACTGCAGGAATATGGAATAGAAAAAGAAAGATTTTATGAATTAATAGATAAAATGGCGGATGATGCGATACAAAGCGGAAGCCCCGCCAATACGATAAAAGAAGTTTCCAGAGAGGATATTATTCATATTTATAAAAGCTTATGGTAATCGGCAGACAAAGGGGTCTTTTCAATGAGAAAAGCCCCCTTTTGTTTATAAAAATATGCTGCAAAAGGAGGAGAACTATGAAAAAAAGAATAACAGCAATGATGATGGCGGCGGCAATGGCGCTTGCGCTGATTGGATGTGGAAGCGAGCCGGTACAGGAGGCAGCTGCACAACAGACGGAAAGTGATGTGCAGACCGCAGAAAAAAACGAGGAACAGGAAAAAGCCGGACAGGAAACGGCGGGCACAGCCGGTATCGATGCCGACAGCATCAAAATCGGCGTACTTTTAAGTACGACCGGAGATTTTTCCATATCGGAGACGCCTATGCGCAATGTCGCGGAAATGGCGATTAATGAGATTAATGAGGCTGGCGGTATTGCAGGAGTGCCGATTGAAGCGGTCTTTATGGACTATGGCTCGGAACCGTCCATGGCAGCCGAAAAAGCGGAGGAATTGATTTTGAATGACAAAGTGGCGGCGATTGTAGGTACCAATTCCAGTTCAACGAGGCTGGCAGTGGAACCCATCGTGGAGCAGTATGATTCTTTGCTGGTATATAACACTTTCTATGAAGGCGAGACGCCGTCCGACAACCTTTTATACACCGGCACGGTACCCAGTCAGCAGGTAGACGGGTTTATTCCCTATATTATAGAGAATCTTGGAACGAAGATATTTTTCGTCGGCTCTGATTATGAATTTCCAAGGAATACTATCAGCTATGCGAAAAATCTGGTAGAAAGCCTTGGCGGAGAAATTGTGGGAGAGGAATATGCGCCGTCCGGAGAAACAGATTTTTCTTCGATTGTCAATAAGATTAAAGAAGCGGAGCCGGATGTTATCTTTTCCGCAGTAGCAGGTAATTCCTCTGTTTATTTTTATTCAGACTGTTCACAGTATGGATTGAATCAGGAAGATACGCCGATTTGTTCCGTGGCGTGCCATGAAGGCACCGTAAAAGGCATTGGAGAAGCGGCGGTCGGCTCCTATTCCTGCTTTAGCTATTTTAATACCATTGATACGCAAGCAAATAAAGCATTTGTCCAGAAATATGCAGATATATATGGAACGGACACGACCGTGAACAATAGTGCGGAAGCTACTTATCATGGAATATATATGCTGGCGGAGGCTATTGAGAAAGCGGGTTCTTTAAACAGTCAGGATATCATCGCGGCAGCGGCGGGAATCAAGGTGGATACGCCGTCAGGAACGATTAAAATGGATGAGAATAATCACCATGCGTATTTAAACATTTATATCGGAAAAGTGAATGAGAATCTCACGTTCGATATTATTTCTTCGACGGATGAACTGATTGCACCCGTAGTGGATTAAAAGATAAACAGGGCTGCCACCGTGCAGCCCTGTTATAAAAGGTGGTGGATACATGGAATTATTTATTTCGCAGCTTGTTAATGGCGTCGGCGCCTCGGCGCGGCTGTTTCTGGTTGCAGTCGGGCTTGTGATTATATTTGGTATGCTGGATGTTGTCAATATGGCTCATGGAGAGTTTATTATGCTGGGGGCATATTGTGCGTGTATTTGTGTTTCCAAATGGCATATCCCTTTTGCTGCGGCATTGGCGCTCAGTTTTGCCGTTACGGCGCTGACAGGTATGCTGTTAGAGCAGTTGTTGATTAGAAAATTGTATGGAAAAGTAGCGGAAACGCTTCTGGGCACTTTTGCATTGACTTATATATTTCCTGAAATTATCCGGCTGATTTTCGGACCTGAAAATCAGAATATGGAAGTGCCGATTAAAGGAAGTCTGTCTTTTGGGAAAATAACGATACCCTATTATAATCTGTTCCTGATTATTATGGCTTTTGTGGTTTTGGCGGCTACGCTGTGCCTGTTTTTTAAAACCAAATTCGGCATGAAGCTTCGTTCCATTACGCAAAACAGGGAAATGTCACAATGTCTTGGCATTAACAGCAGGCAGATTGATAAAATAACGTTTGCCTACGGCTGCGGGCTTGGCGGATTAGCGGGCGCTTTAGTCGCGCCGATAGCAAGCGTAACGCCGGATATGGGAACGGAATATGTGGTGGATAGTTTCTTAGTTGTTATTTTGGGCGGCTTAAATTCCATAGTGGGTTCTTTCTTTGGTTCAGCGGTCATTGAAGAATCGATTGCGGCGATGTCTACGGGTATGAGCCTTGTAACGGCTAAGCTGCTCATTTTTTTGATTATCATAGTGATTATTCGTTTTAAACCACAGGGGCTTTTTGCGCCGAAAGACAGGAGGTAGAAAAATGTTACGCAAATATACGATTGATAAGTACATAGCGGTATTCCTTATTTTGGCGCTTGCATTGGTACCGGCGTTTTGCGGATTGTATACAGTAAAACTGATAGGTAAGATTATCACTTATATGATACTGGCGCTGGCGTTAGATGTTTTATGGGGATATGGAGGTTTGATGAACCTTGGATTTGCGGTATTTTTTGGCGTGGGAGGATATATCTTCGGTATTTGTTTATCCTGTCAGAATGGACTGCCTGCTTTTATGCAGTCCGGTGGATTGACAGAGGTGCCGAAGCTTTATAAACCGCTCCTTAATATCCCTTTCGCTTTTTTGATGGCGGTTGTCATACCGGCAGTTATGGCGCTTATTATGGGATGCTTTATTTTCACCAGTAAAATAAAGGGCGTTTTCTATAACTTGATTACACTTGCCTTTGCGGCATTGTTTGAATTGTTTATTCAAACCAATCAGGCGTATACGGGAGGTTCCAGCGGTATTAACGGAATTGCCAAAGGACTTTCACAAATCACTTTGTTTGGAAGCGCGTTGTCTATTATTAACTGGTATTATATTGTTTTTGGGGCGCTTGTTTTAGTTTATATACTTTGCTTATATCTTACGGAGAGCCGGTTTGGCAAGGTGATTAAATCTATCAGGGATAATGAAACCAGGCTGCAGTTTTTGGGTTATCATCCGGCAGTATTTAAAATGGCGCTTTTTTGTATTACAAGCGCTCTGGCGGGATTTGCAGGAGCGTTATATATTCCGATGACGTCGTTTATTTCGATTGAGAATGTAGGAGTTTCTTTTTCCACCATGCTTCTAATCTGGCTTGCTGTAGGCGGAAGAGGAAATTTGACGGGAGCTATGCTGGGAGCATTGGTGGTAAGCCTGTTACAGAGCAGACTTTCCAGTATACTTGGCAATACATGGCATCTGATATTGGGACTGGTTTTAGTTCTTATTGTTGTCATACTTCCTAAGGGTATCATCGGTACGCTGGCGGACAGACAGTATAACAGCCGTATTACGAGGATGCTGGATGCGGAGAAGAAAGAGGAGGCGGTATAGATGGCGTATTTGGAACTAAAATCGCTTACGGTTGAATTTAACGGGTTCCGCGCCGTAAACGACGTTAATCTTTCTATTGAAAAAGGCGAACTCAGAGTGATTATCGGTCCCAACGGAGCGGGCAAAACAACGATTATCGATATGATTACAGGGAAAACAGCGCCGACTTATGGCGCTATACTGTTAAACGGTAAAAATATAGCGGGAAAGGAACCGTATCATATAGCGGATAAATTCAAGGTAGGGCGGAAATTTCAGGGTCCCAATGTATTCGACTATATGAATGTCTATGAAAATATTGAAGTGGCGCTGTCCGGTTACAGTTCTTTGGGAAAAACGCTGATATTTCGTAAAAATAAAGAAATTCGGAAAGAAATCGATGATATTCTGCGTCAGATTAATTTGTATGAACAAAGAGAAATGCTGCCCACTTATTTATCACACGGGCAAAGACAATGGCTGGAGATTGGCATGGTTCTCGCACAGAAACCGGAAGTGATTACGCTGGATGAGCCGACGTCGGGCATGACCGCGGATGAGACATATAAAACGGGCGAAATGATTAAGACGATTATGAAAGGAAAAACCGTTATTGTCATTGAACACGACATTGATTTTGTAAAGCAGATTGCGCAGAAAATTACGGTGTTGAATCAGGGCGAGGTGCTTGCAGAAGGAAATTATGAGGAAATTACGTCTAATCCTGAAGTAATCAGAGCTTATTTAAAAACGGACGGGGAGGAATAAATATGCTGAAAGCAGAGAATATATCTGTCAATTATGGAAAAAGCCGTGTTGTTACAAAGGTAGACTTTGAGATGAAACGGGATGACAGAATGGTTATTTTAGGAAGAAATGGCGTAGGAAAGACAACGCTTTTAAAAAGTATCATTGGTCTATTGCCTTTAAAAGAAGGAAAGCTTTATCTGGAGGGAAAGGATATTTCCAAATTAAAGGCATATGAACGTTCCAGAAACGGTATTGCCTATGTGCCGCAGGGACGCGAGATTATACCGCAGCTTACCGTGAAAGAAAATCTGGAAATGGGCAGTATATCGCATCATGTGGATTTTAATAAGAAAGCAGAGGAGATTTTTGAGTATTTTCCCGTTCTTACACAACATTTAAAGAGAAAGGGCGGCGTCCTTTCCGGAGGACAGCAACAGCAGCTTGCTATTGCAAGGGCGTTGATGAGTGACCCTAAAATTCTGATTTTAGACGAACCTACGGAGGGGATTCAGCCGAATATCGTAACGGAAATTTCCAATATTCTGCTCAGGTATCATAAAGAGAAGCAGGTTCCGATTATTGTTGTGGAGCAGAATTTAGGATTTGCAAGAAGATTGGGCGAACGCTTTTTGATAATGCAGAAAGGTTCTATTGTAAAGCAGGGAACGATTGACGAATTGACTGATGAGGTCAGTGCGGAATATTTAAGCGTATAGGCGGTGGGAAAGGGAGGCAGATATGAATACA
The DNA here is from genome assembly GCA_023664605.1 of Clostridium sp. Classification (GTDB taxonomy): domain Bacteria; phylum Bacillota; class Clostridia; order Lachnospirales; family Lachnospiraceae; genus UBA3282. The sequence goes on along the minus strand of JAMPFF010000034.1, from coordinate 18,618 downwards.
TATGTAATAACGATTGCTCGTGGATTTGGCAGCGGCGGTAAAGAAATAGGTTTAAAATTAGCCGGGCGTTTGGGGATACCATGTTATGAAAGACAGATATTAAAGCTTGCTTCGGAGGAAAGCGGACTGAGTGAAAGCCTGTTCAGCCAGGTGGATGAGAGACTGCGTGGTAATTCCATCATCAAACGGTTGAAAACGATTCCTTTTCATACGGTAGCCGAACCGCAGGAACAGCGGTTTGAGTCGGATATTAATTTATATAATATTCAGGCTAAAATCATACGCAATCTTGCCGATACGACCTCGTGTATTATTCTGGGGAAAGCGGCGGACTATGTTTTGAAAGATTATCCTAACGTGGCGAGTTTTTATATTGAAGCGCCCCGCGCTGCGTGCGTCAAATCCATTATGGAAAAAATGGGCGTGTCCGAGCAGGAGGCGCATAAGCTGATTCGCAAGACGGATAAGTACCGCGCCGATTATTATAAATACTATACAAACGGAAACTATTGGACCAATCCGGTCAATTATGATTTGACGCTGAACAGCGACCGCGTAGGAAGAGACGCCTGTGTGGATGTGATAGAACAGTATGTAAAGTATAAGTTTTTTAAGGATTGAGAAAGGACAGGGTTATAGATATGATTGGTTGCAGCGGGCAGCGGATGAAAGAGAAGATAGAAACATTCAGCAGATATGGAGATACAGGCAATGGCGGCATTACCAGATTGTCATTATCGAAAGAAGCGGTTGCGGCAAGAAAGGAATTTGTCAGACGGATGCAGGCTGTCGGAGCGGTAGTTGTGACGGATGATATGGCGAATATCTATGCGACGGTTCCGGGAACGGAAAATACGGCGGCTATTTATAGCGGTTCCCATATGGATTCCGTCAGACAAGGCGGTAATTATGACGGGATATTAGGCGTTTTATCCGCAATGGAAGCGGTGGAAACGATTGTGAGGGAAAAAATTCCGCATAAACACCCTATTACGGTAGTCGTATGGACAAATGAAGAGGGAGCCAGATTTGAACCGGCGATGATGTCCTCCGGTGTAGTATGCGGCAAGTTTGAAAGGGATAAGATGCTTGCCTCCGAGGCGAAAGATATTCCCGGCTATACTTTTCAACAGGCATTGGAAGAGAGCGGGTTTCAGGGGAAAGAAGAAAACCGGATGAGTCCTGAAAACTGTGCGGCGTATGTGGAACTGCATGCGGAGCAGGGACCGGTGCTTGATATGGAAAAAACAGATATCGGTGTAGTTGAGGGCGTAGTGGGAATGGTTAATTATGAATTTGTTTTCCATGGACAGTCAGACCATGCCGGAACAACGCCGATGCAGTATCGAAAAGACGCCCTGTGGGCGGCGGCAAAAGGACTGCAATATCTGCATGAAAATCTGGATACGCTGGACAGTGAGCTGGTGTATACGACAGGTAAGATTTTTGCACGTCCGAACATCCATACCGTTATCCCGGAGGAAGTCAGAATAACCATTGATGCGCGGCACCGTGATGAAAAAGTGTTAAAAGAAGTCGTGCGTATCATAGAAAATATCCCCAAGGAACTTGCGGGATGCAGCGTATCCGTAGAACCGGCATGGAGCAGGAATACGGTAGAATTTGAGGCTCCTTTTATCGATATTGTGGAAAGAACGGCAAAGGAACTTGGTTATACAACGAAAAGAATGTATTCAGGAGCAGGTCATGACGCACAGTATGTATGCGGAATGGTTCCGGCGACGATGATTTTCGTACCAAGCGACAAAGGACACAGCCATTGTGAATTGGAGTACACGCCGCTGGAAAACTGCGTTAAAGGCGTTAATGTGTTGATAAATACATTGTTAAAAATAGATGCTTTGCTGTCATGATGAGCCCAACACCCGATAAAACAGCCCCGTATCGCTGTTTATCACAAGCTGCGGCGGAAAAGAGCATTCTTCCAGAAGCGGGAAAATGTAGGACATATCCCCGATATGCGCTCTGCCGTGGCTGTCGCTGGATAAAAGCACCGGGAGATTCTTTTTTTTACAGAGGGAAAGAATCTCTAAGCAGTTGCGCTGTCCGTCCGTTCTATACGCATCCGGCGCCAGAGAGGCGTTATTGATTTCCGGGTATACCTGATATTTTACGCAGGCGTCTAAAAGCCGCTCGTAATCGACCGGGAATCTGCCGTCGTCGGGATGCCCCAGAAAACGTACGCCCGGATGCTTCATGGCATTGATATAAGCCGTCGTATTAGAATCAGCGTCGCCGCCCGCAAAGACGGGATGGTGCATACTGATAAACGCATAGTCCAGAGAGCGAATCAGTTCATCTTCCAAATCCACATCCCCGTTTTCGTTCAAAATATTTAATTCCACCCCGTATAAAAGATTGACGCCAAAGAGTTTTCTATCCGCAAGCCGCAGGCTCCTGAAATAAGAACTTCCTGCGCTTCCCGGCGACGCGGGGGCATGGTCGGAAATGCCAAGCGCCGTCAGAGAGGCTTTAGCCGCCGCACGCGCCATTTCCGTAATCGTATCACGGCTGCCGTGTCCGCTGGCAATGGAATGGGTATGAATATCTACTAAAATGGGAATCGTATGCGCTGTTTTCATATCTTTTTCTGCCCTGTCATCTGCCAATTTATTGTATAATCTGCTTTTTATAAAAACCAACAAAAACCATAACAAAATATGTTGTTTTGTGTTGACTCCATACCTATTATATCTTATAATAGATACAATATCAACAGGCAGTTTGTAAGGAAGGTATGATACGCCATGGAACAAAAGCAGAGAATCATACAGGAACTTGTGCCGGGCAAACAGATTACCCTTGCACATATCATAGCGAATCCGGACGCCGTACTCTATGAAAAACTGGGCTTAAATCCCGCCGTGGAGTATTCTAAATCCGCAATCGGCGTATTGACGGTCTCTCCGGCGGAAACGGCTATTATCATTGCAGACATTGCCCTGAAAGCTTCCGGCGCAGAACTCGGCTTTGTGGACAGGTTTTCCGGCTCCGTCATTATCACGGGTACGGTATCGCAGGTGGAAGCGGCGATACAGGCGATTTTATCCTATACGGAGGAAACGCTCGGCTATACCGTCTGCGGTATCACAAAGACATGAAAAAGCTGATTTTGATAGGACGCAGCGAAGCGGGAAAAACGACTTTAACACAGGCGTTAAGAGGCGAAACGATTACATATAAAAAAACGCAGTATGTCAATTACTTTGACGTGATTATTGATACGCCGGGCGAATACGCGCAGACGGCGAAGTTGGGAAGGGCGCTGGCGCTTTATTCCTATGAAGCGGACGTGGTAGGGCTTTTGCTGGCGGCTAACGAGCAGTACTCCCTTTATCCGCCCAATATCACCTGCATGGTAAACAGGGACGTTATCGGCATCGTTACGAAGATAGACAGGGAGGACGCCGATATAGAGCAGGCAGAGCGGTGGCTTAGGCTGACCGGCTGTAAAAAAATATTTTTTGTCAATTCCAAAGCGAATGAGGGAGTTGCCGATATTCTGGAATATTTGAGGGAACCGGGCGACATTTTACCGTGGGATAGGACAAAAACAATTTCTAAGTCAGTAAAAGACACTGACTAAGAAATTCTACGGTTTGCAAAGCAAACCTTTTTGTCCGACAGAATCGTGAGACGATTCTGTCAAAGATATATAAGAAAACATGAATAGAGGAGAAAGACAATAGAAGTTCCACATAATGGAAATTCTATTTGTAAATAAAGTTATAAAAAATAAGAAAAAGAAAGGAAGAACACAATGGCATTAAACGAGTATGAAATCAAAAAACAGATTTGCGACATCGGCAAAAGAATCTATGACCGTAACATGGTTGCGGCGAACGACGGAAATATTTCCGTAAAATTGAATGACAATGAATTTTTATGTACACCGACAGGCGTATCGAAAGGGTTTATGACCCCCGAATATATCTGTAAAGTAGACGCGAAAGGCAATGTGCTTCAGGCGAACAAGGGCTTCAGACCCTCTTCCGAAATCAAGATGCATATGCGCGTCTATCAGAAAAGACCGGACGTCGGCGCGGTTGTCCATGCGCATCCTACTTTTGCGACCAGCTTTGCAATCGCAGGAATCCCGCTGACACAGCCGATTATGCCAGAAGCGGTTATCGCGCTTGGCTGCGTGCCGATTGCACCTTACGGAACACCCTCCACAATGGAGATTCCAGACGCGGTAGAACCCTACTTAGAGCATTTTGACGCGGTACTGTTGGAGAGCCACGGCGCATTGACATGGTCTACGGACGTCGTAGCGGCATATATGAAGATGGAATCCGTGGAATTTTATGCGGAACTGTTATATAAAGCAAGACAGCTTGGCGGTCCGAAAGAGTTCAGCCCGGAAAACGTACAGAGATTATATGAAATCAGAAGGCAGATGGGGCTTCCGGGACGTCATCCGGCTGACCTTTGCCAGAACAAAGGAAAAGCAAACTGCCACAACTGCGGTTCCTGCTCTTCTTCCGCCGGTTCACAGGACAGTCAGGAACTTGTAGCGGCAATCACCAAGAAAGTATTAGAGCAGCTTGGCAAATAGAAGTGTGAAGAGAAGTTCTAAGACTTGCGCATAGGGCGCTTCGTCAAGAACTTCTACGGTTTGCAGAGCAAACCTCCTTCACACCGAAGAATGTCTCTAGCGAGCCATTCTTCCAGAGATGTTGCAAGTTAAGAGAGGTATAGTTGTTATGGATAACTATAATCTGGAACGAATAGTCAAAAACCTCGTTGGAGAAGCCATTGTCAAAGAAGTGATGTCTTTGAATCTGGCGGTTAAACTGATTGAAGCGGTGGAAAAAAAGGCAGAGGAAATGGACATGCGGGTCGTTATCGCCGTATCGGACGCCTCCGGCAGACCGGTTGCGGTTCACTGCATGGACAATGCCTATCACGGCAGCTTTGACGTAGCGGTGAATAAAACTTACACGGCAACGGCATTTCAAATGTCAACCGCGAGACTGTCTAAGTTATGTCAACCAGGGCAGGAACTGTACGGGCTTCAATTTTCCAACGACGGCAAAGTCATGATATTAGGCGGCGGCGAGCCGTTAATGGTCGGCAATACCATGATAGGCGCCTTGGGCGTATCCGGCGGCACGGCGGCACAGGATACGGAACTGGCGGCTTATGGCAAAATGATATTAAAGGAGGTAATTACGTGTCTGTAGATGAGAGCATGGTTCGTGACATTGTGCAGAAAGTCATGGCAAATATGCAGATAACCGGTTCGGTGGAAGGAATGCACGGCGTATTCAAGGATATGAACGATGCGATTGCGGCGTCGATTGAAGCGCAGAAAATAGTCCGTAATCTGACACTGGACCAGAGAGAAAAAATTATTTCCGCAATTCGGAGAAAAACCCATGAAAATGCTGAAATCATTGCCAATATGGGCGTCAATGAGACCGGCATGGGAAATGTGGGCGATAAGATTTTAAAGCATCATCTGACTGCGGATAAAACGCCCGGCACGGAAGATTTGAGTACGATTGCCTGGTCAGGGGACAGAGGACTGACACTGGTGGAAATGGGACCTTTCGGGGTCATTGGCGCGATTACGCCCGCGACAAACCCGTCGGAAACGGTCATCTGTAATTCCATCGGCATGATTGCGGGAGGCAATACCGTAGTATTCAATCCCCATCCGAATGCGAAGAAAACAACAATTTTTACAATTAATATGATTAACGAGGCTTCTTTGGAAGCAGGCGGACCCGATAACGTAGCCGTGACGGTGGAAGCGCCGACGATGGATTCCAGCGCGGTTATGATGAAACATCCGGCGATTCCGCTTTTAGTGGCGACGGGAGGTCCGGGCGTGGTAACGGCAGTTCTTTCTTCCGGAAAGAGAGCAATCGGCGCAGGAGCGGGAAATCCGCCCGCACTAGTGGACGATACCGCAGATGTAAGGAAAGCGGCGCAGGATATTGTAAACGGTTGTACGTTTGACAATAATCTGCCCTGTATCGCAGAAAAAGAGATTGTGGCGTTGGACAGCATTGCTGACGAATTGATGAACTACATGATTCAGGAAAACGGCTGCTATCTGGCAAGCAAAGAGATTCAGGATAAACTGACGCAGACCGTGATTACGCCCAAGGGCGCGCTGAACAGAAAATGCGTGGGAAGAAGCGCAAGGGCGTTGTTGTCTATGGTGGGCGTGGAAGTCGGACCGGAAATCAGATGTATTGTATTTGAGGGACCGAAAGAGCATCCGCTTATTGCAACGGAACTGATGATGCCGATTCTTGGTATGGTCAGGGTCAAAACCTTTGAAGAGGGCGTAGAGACGGCGGTATGGTTAGAGCATGGAAACCGTCACTCCGCACATATCCATTCCAAAAATGTGGATAACATTACAACATACGCCAAGGCGATTGATACGGCGATTCTGGTAAAGAACGGACCGAGTTATGCGGCGCTGGGATTCGGCGGCGAGGGATACTGTACTTTCACTATCGCTTCCAGAACCGGAGAGGGCTTAACGAGCGCACAGACATTTACCAAGAGGAGACGCTGTACAATGTCGGACAGCTTATGTATCCGTTAAAATGAGAAATTGAACAAGGAGGAGAGAAGATGGCAGTAAATGAGCAGGAAGTGGAGCAGATTGTAAAACAAATTCTGCATCAGATGTCCGGCAGTATAGGCTCTGCGCCGTCGGCTGCATCTGCGTCGGGAAGCGCAGGCATTCCGGCTGTTGCGCATGTGGCGATGCTGACGGAATTAGAGAAATTTGAAGTAAAAGAATACCCTATGCCGACGGTCGGAGATGATGATATACTGGTTAAAGTAGAGGGCTGCGGCGTCTGCGGAACCGACGCGCACGAATTTAAGCGCGACCCGTTCAGCTTGATTCCGGTAGCTCTTGGGCATGAGGGAACCGGCGAAATCGTTAAAATGGGTAAAAACGTGAAAAAGGACAGCGCCGGTAAAGACCTGCATCTGGGAGATAAAGTCGTTACCTGTATGATTTTTAAGGACGACCCGGATATCACGATGTATGATTTGAATAAGCAGAACGTCGGCGAGGCGGACGTATATGGACTTTTGCCGGATGATGATGTGCATTTGAACGGCTGGTTTTCCGATTACATACTGATTCGCGGCGGCTCCACCGTTTTTAATGTAAGCGACCTTGATTTGGATTCCAGAATTTTAATCGAGCCGTGCGCGGTTTTGGTACATGCGGTGGAACGTGCTAAAACAACCGGAATTTTGCGTTTCAACAGCCGCGTTGTCGTACAGGGATGCGGACCGATTGGCTTGATTTGCATTGCGGTTCTTCGTACGATGGGAATAGAGAATATTACGGCGGTTGACGGCAATCAGATGAGACTGGATTTTGCGAAAAAACTCGGCGCTTCCCATACGGTAAGCTTTAAAGATTTTCAGGGAATCGAAGCGCTTGCCGGCGGCGTAGCGGCGTCGTTTGACGGACATCTGGCGGATTTTGCATTCCAGTGTACGGGCAATCCCGCGGCACATGCCAATATTTATAAGTTTATCCGTAACGGCGGCGGACTTTGCGAACTGGGATTTTTCGTAAACGGCGGTGACGCGACGATTAACCCGCATTTCGATATGTGCTCCAAAGAAATTACGTTAGTAGGTTCGTGGGTATATACGCTGCGCGACTACGCTACGACGTTTGATTTCTTAAAGAGGGCAAAAGGAATCGGACTTCCGCTTGCAGAACTGATTACGCACAAGTATCCGTTAGAACAGATTAACGAGGCGTTAAAGACCAATCTGGCAATGACGGGGCTTAAAATTGCGATAGTCAACAAGCCTTAAAAGTAGGATGTTCACATAAATATTTCATGTATGGTGCAAGTATGAAACTGACGCAGTAACGGTTAGAACCAAACTTGCGGACTAAGAAGGAGCGTGGTTGCGAAAAAATGGAAGAATTGACAGCTCATAAGGAAACGGAGGCAGTAGGATTATTGGAAGTGTTCGGTCTTGTATGCGCTTTCCTTGCCGCAGACGCAGGGTGTAAAGCGGCAAATGTCCGTCTGGAGGTATTTGATAAAAATAAACCCGCCAATGCGGACGCCCTGCCTGTTCCGCTTTTAGTCACGATTAAGTTCAGGGGCAGCGTTGCGGATGTGGAGGAAGCGATGAAAGCGGCGGAAGCGGTCGCTCTCGCCAATACGGGAATCGTATCGAAACACATTATTCCAAGACCTATGGAAGATACAGAGAAAATGCTGAAAATCAGCGCACTTGATAAAAATTAACAAAAACAAAGCATATTAGCAAAGGAGGACAAAAAATGTCACAGGAAGCATTAGGAATGGTAGAAACAAGAGGGCTTACGGCGGCAATCGAAGCTGCGGATGCCATGACGAAAGCTGCGGAAGTTGTTTTAATCGGAACGGAAAAAATCGGTTCCGGACTCGTAACGGTTATGGTACGCGGTGACGTAGGCGCGGTAAAGGCGGCTGTAGAGGCAGGCACGAATGCGGCAGGCAAATTAGGAGAACTGGTAGCATCCCATGTGATTCCGAGACCGCATAATGATGTGGAGAAGATTCTTCCGAAATTTAAATAGGGCGTGAAGAACTTCTAAGGCTCGCGCCAGTGGACGCTTCGCCAAGAAGTTCTGCGGTTCGTGGGGCGAACCTTTCACGCCCGAAAGAATGCACTGCAATGCGGTCATTCTTTCAAATGGGAAGAGTTGCAGTATGAAGAAGGAGAAAGGCATGAGTAATGCGTACGGATTCATAGAAATTACTGGTGTTGTGGCGGCGATTGATACCCTTGATATTATGTGTAAGGCAGCCAACGTAACGCTTGCCACATGGGAGCGTAAACTTGGCGGAAGGCTGGTAACGCTGGTTATAGAGGGAGAAGTGGCGGCGGTCAAACAGGCTGTAGAGGCAGGTTCCACACAGGCGATTAAAAAACCGGCGGCGATGGGCATTATTCCCAATCCCCACCCGGAAATCGTCAGGATTGTGGAATTGTCGGCAAGCCGCTTTAAAGGTAAGGAAGAACCGTCATCGGATTCTAAAATGTTAGGGGATGACCCGCCGGATTTTGTTCCAAGGTGAAAAGACCTTCTAAATCTGTAAAGGACACAGATTAAGAAATTCTATGTTTCACCTGAAAGAATCGCTTTGCGATTCTTCTAAGACATGATATGTAAAATATATAAACATTTATAAACAATGAGATTAAAAAATAAGGAGGATGTAATTATGGCATCGATGGAAGCATTAGGAATGGTTGAAACAAGAGGTTTAGTAGCGGCGATTGAGGCAGCGGACGCAATGTGCAAGGCGGCTAACGTAACATTGATTGGAACGGAGAAAATCGGTTCCGGACTCGTAACGGTTATGGTACGCGGCGACGTAGGCGCAGTAAAATCTTCTGTAGAAGCGGGCGCAAACAGCGCGGGCGCGCTTGGCGAGCTGATAGCGACACATGTAATTCCTAGACCGCACAATGACGTGGAAATGATTTTACCGAAAGTAAAATAGTAGTAGGAATGGAGGGTTAGTGTGGACGCTTACAACGACGTAGAACGAATTACAAGAATGGTGCTTGACGCGCTGGAGAATGCGGAGGCAGACAAAGGCAGGATGACAGTGCCGGTAGGCGTATCTGCAAGACATATCCACCTGACGCAGGCAGACGTTGAAACACTGTTTGGGAAAGGCTATGAACTGACGAAGAAAAAAGAGCTGATGGGCGGTCAGTTTGCGGCAAACGAACAGTGTACCATCGTCGGGTTAAAGCTGCGCGCCATTGAGAACGTGCGGATTCTGGGACCTGTCAGAAGCAAATCGCAGGTTGAGATTTCCGCAACGGATGCGCGTACGCTCGGCGTGAATGCGCCGCTTCGCCAGTCGGGGGACGTAGCGGGTTCGGCGCCTGTAGCGCTGGTCGGACCTAAAGGCGTCGTCTATCTGAAAGAGGGCTGTATCGTGGCGGCAAGACATATCCATATGACGCCGACAGAGGCGGCAGCCGCTTCCTTAAAAGACGGGGATTATGTTTCCGTCCGTATGGGAAATGAAAGAGGCGCGGTGCTTGACAACGTAAAAATCCGTGTGGATGAGTCATTTTCACTGGAAATGCACATTGATACGGACGAAGCCAATGCCTGTCAGGTAAAACAAGGTGATTTCGCTATTGTTATGTAAACTATATGGCAGATATGCAGACGGGTGGTTATTTTTATGATAATAGGGAAAGTTGTAGGAAGTTTATTTTCTACCAGAAAAAGTGAAAAATTAGTTGGCAATAAATTCATGATAGTGGAGCCGGTGGAGACGATGCGGGGAAGCGGTGAACGTCTGGTCGCAATCGACATTATCGGCGCCGGAATCGGTGAATATGTTCTGGTGGCGCAGGGCTCGGCGGCAAGAATCGGCTGCGATATGGCGGGCGCGCCTGTTGACGCCGCCATTGTAGGCATCATTGACGAAGGACAGGATTGGAGTAAATAGCCATGCTGATTGATGAACTGAAAGAAATAGCAAGACAAAACGGCGTAGTGGGGGCCGGCGGCGCCGGTTTCCCGGCTTATGCCAAAATGACGGATAAGGCGGACACGGTTATCTTAAACTGTGCGGAGTGCGAGCCGCTTTTACAACTGCATAAACAGCTCCTTGCAAGAAACGCGGCAGAGATTGTGCAGATGCTTGACGAAGTCAGGGATACATTAGGGGCGAAAGAGGCGGTTATCGGCATTAAGAGTGAACATAAACATACGATACAAATCGTAAAAGAGGTTATCGGGGAATATCCCAATGTAAGAATCTGTGCATTGCGTTCAGCCTATCCGATGGGCGATGAAGTCGTTTTAATTTATGAGGCGACGGGACGCGTTATCAAACCGGGAGGACTTCCGATTGATGAACACGTCGTTGTATACAATACGGAAACAATGTACAATCTGTACCGCGCCGTTCATTTACAGAAACCGGTTACCGATAAACTGGTATCTATCGTCGGAGAGGTGGAGCATCCGTTGACAGTCAGCGTTCCGATTGGAACGACTCTAAAAGACGCCGTTTCTTTAGCCGGACGCATCACGACCGAACATCCCGCGTATCTGATAGGCGGACCGATGATGGGACGGCTGGGAACGGAAAATACGATTATAACAAAGACAACAAACGCGGTTATCATTTTACCCGAAAATCATAAGGTGATAATGCGTATTCATAAAAATCTGGAAATAGAGAGAAAAAGGGCGGCTTCTTCCTGCTGTCAGTGCAGGACGTGTACGGAAATGTGTCCGAGACACGCGCTGGGGCATCCGATAGAACCCCACCGTATCATGCGCGCCGTGGCGAACCATGACACGGAGGATTTGTCGGTATATACCAATGCGGCGTACTGCAGCAGTTGCGGACTCTGTGAAAATTATGCCTGTCCGCAGGGGTTATCGCCAAGAAGCGTGATAGCGGAATTTAAAAGCGGACTGCGGGCGGCTGGCATCCGGGTGGAAAAGGCAGAACCCGCCGCGGTGTCCGCCGACAGGGAGTATAAAAAAGTTCCCGTAGCAAGACTAAAAGCGCGAATGGGACTGTCGGCATATGACGTTCCCGCGCCGCTTACCGATAAAGAAGCGCCGGTTAAGCTCGTCAGAGTTTTAACAAGCCAGCATATCGGGGCGCCGGCACAACCGATTGTCGCGGTAAACGATACGGTGAAAAAAGGACAGAAGTTAGCGGATGCGGCGCAAGGGCTAAGCGTGGCGGTGCATTCCCCGATAGACGGCGTCGTGGAAAAGGTAAGCGAGAAAGAAATCGTAGTACATTCCTGAATGTGAAAGGAGCAGTTTACAACAATGGCGAAAGCAATCGGTATGGTGGAAATAACAACAGTATCTACAGGCTTTACGGCAGCAGATGAAATGGCAAAGGCGGCGGATGTGGAGATTTTACAGGCGGAAGTGACCTGCCCCGGGAAATTCGTGATTCTGGTGACCGGAGAACTGAGCGCGGTAAGGGCTTCCGTGGACAGAGCGGCGAATCGGTATGCGGATAAGGTGATAGACACCTTTGTGCTCGGCAATCCCCACGAACAGATTTTCCCTGCGATTTACGGAACGGTACAGCCGGAGAAAATAGATGCGCTCGGCGTCTTAGAGACTTATGATGTGGCGGCGCTTATTGTGGCGGCGGATATGGCGGCTAAGACGGCGCTTGTGGAACTGATAGAACTGCGGCTGGCAAAAGGAATGTGCGGAAAGAGCTATATGACGATTACGGGAAGCGTTTCCGCCGTGCAGGCGGCAATCGACAGGGCGAAGGACGAAGCGGGCGATAAAGGGATGTTCCTTGATAGTTCCGTGATTGCAAGACCCTCTGATAAGTTGTTGAAATATATATTCTAACGGGGATACCATATGTTAGCGGCAGAAAGAAGAAACCTGATTTTAGAAAAAATCCACGAGGATAAGAAAGTTATCGTCGGTGAACTGAGCAAAGAATATGACGTTTCGGAAGAGACGATTAGAAGAGATTTGGATAAGCTGGAAGAGGACGGTCATGTCATTAAAAGCTACGGCGGCGCTATTTTAAATGAAAAGGGAAGCATCGATTTACCCTTTAACATCAGATGGAAAGCCAATCCGCAGGGAAAGCAGAGAATAGCCGAGCTTATCAGCGAAGAAATTGAGGACGGCGACCACATTATGCTGGACGCTTCCACAACGGCGGTGTTTATCGCCAAAAATATCAAGCAGAAAAGGCATCTGACGGTCGTTACCAATTCCATTGAGATTTTGTTGGAATTATCGGACGTATCGGGGTGGGATATTATCGCCGCCGGGGGGTTATTAAAAGCGGGCTCCATGTCGTTACTCGGGAAAAAAGCAGCGGACAGCATCCGCTCTTATCATGTCGATAAAGTTTTTTTTTCCTGCAAAGGCATCGATTTGGAAAACGGCGTTACGGACGGCAACGACGAAACCGCGGGTATCAAGCAGAATATGATTCAGGCGGCGAAAAAAGCGTATCTGGCGGTGGATTCTTCTAAATTCGGAAAAACCGCGCTTTCCGAAATCTGCGGACTCTCCGGCATAGATGTGATTGTAATGGATAAAAAACCGGATGACAGTTGGTTAAAAATATTTGATAAGATGGGAATTATATGTCTTTTTTAGGGAAGAGAGGAAATTTTCATGGCGATGAATGGATATGATACCGTATCGGTTGAAAAAACAGAGAGAATACCAAAGCTGGTAGCGGATTTGTATGCCAAAATGCCGGAAATCGAAGCGGCGAGGGCGGAACTGATTACAGAGTCCTACAAGCAGACGCAAGGGCAGCCGATTATGATGCGCAGGGCGAAAGCCTTTGCCCATATTTTGGCGAATATACCGATTATTATACGCGACGGCGAGCTGATTGTCGGAAGTTCCACGATTGCGCCGAGAGGCTGCCAGACCTATCCGGAATTTTCCTACGAATGGCTGGAGGCGGAGTTTGATACGGTAGAACATAGAGCGGCGGACCCTTTCTATATTTCGGAGGAGACGAAACGCAGATTAAAAGAGGCGAACCGCTATTGGAAAGGAAAGACGACAAGCGAGCTTGCTTATCAGTATATGGCGCCGGAGACGCACCGTGCGATGGAACATAATTTCTTTACGCCGGGCAATTATTTCTATAACGGCGTGGGTCATGTCACCGTACAGTATGATAAGGTGTTAAGAATCGGTTTTGCGGGCATCAAAAAAGAGGCGCAGGACGAATTGGACTCCTGTAATTTCGGGGACGCGGACTATACGACCAAGAGTCTTTTTTTGGAGGCGGTCATGCTTTCATGCGACGCGGTCGTCGGCTATGCGAAAAGATATGCGGTGTTAGCAAAGGAAATGGCGGACAAAGAGAAAAATGCGCAGAGAAAAAAAGAACTGCTTACCATTTCCGAAATATGTACGAAAGTGCCGGAATACGGCGCGGAAAGCTTTCAGGAGGCGTGCCAGTCTTTCTGGTTCGTACAGCAGCTTTTACAGCTTGAATCGAGCGGGCATTCCATTTCGCCGGGCAGATTCGACCAGTATATGTACCCATATTATGCAAAAGACAGGGAAAGCGGGAAGCTTTCGCGGGAATATGCGCAGGAGTTGATTGACTGTATCTGGGTGAAATTAAATGACTTAAATAAATGCCGCGACGAGGTGAGCGCGGAGGGCTTTGCGGGCTACTCCTTATTCCAGAATCTCATTGTCGGCGGTCAGACAACAGACGGAAAAGATGCGACGAATGATTTGTCCTTTATGTGCATTACGGCTTCGCATCATGTATTTTTACCGCAGCCGTCGCTTTCCATCCGCGTGTGGAACCGTTCGCCCAAGGAACTGTTATTGCATGCGGCGATGTTGACAAGGACGGGAATCGGGCTTCCGGCTTATTATAATGATGAAATTATCATTCCGGCGTTAATCAATAGAGGGCTGACGTTAGAGGATGCAAGAGATTACAATATCATCGGCTGTGTGGAACCGCAGAAAGCGGGAAAGACTGAAGGCTGGCACGACGCGGCGTTTTTCAATATGTGCCGTCCGTTAGAGATGGTATTTTCCAACGGTTATGACAATGGTGTACAGGCAAGCATCCAAACCGGAAATGTGGAGAATTTTACCACATTTGACGAATTTTATGACGCTTATAAAAAGCAGATGGATTATAACATTTCCCTGCTTGTCAATGCGGATAATGCGATTGACATCGCACACAGGACGCTTTGCCCGCTGCCGTTTGAATCCTGTATGGTGGACGACTGTATCAAGAGAGGGAAAAGCTTGCAGGAGGGCGGCGCCGTTTATAATTTTACGGGACCGCAGGGATTTGGCATCGCTAACGTAGCGGACTCTTTATACACGGTCAAAAAGCTTGTCTATGAAGAGAAAAAAGTGACGATTGGCGAACTAAAGAAAGCGTTAGAGATGAATTTCGGACAGGGCTTCGATGCGATTACGGCAAAAAATATCGCCTTACAGGCGGCAAGAAACTTACAGGCAAAAGGGCAGGAAGTAACCGGTGAAATGATTTCTCTGATTGTGCAGAACGTGCTTACCATGCAGCTTCCGGAGCAGGAAAAGGCGCGTTATGAAAAGATTCGTGAGATGATAGACGAACTGCCGAAGTACGGAAACGATATTGACGAAGTGGATTTGCTGGCAAGGGATGCGGCGTATACCTATACAAGACCGTTAGAGAAACATAAAAATCCGCGGGGCGGCATTTTCCAAGCGGGACTTTATCCGGTATCGGCAAACGTGCCGCTCGGCGCGCAGACCGGCGCAACGCCGGACGGCAGACTCGCGCATACACCGGTTGCGGACGGCGTTTCCCCATCGTCGGGCAAAGATACCAACGGACCTACGGCGGCATGCAATTCCGTAGCGAGATTAGACCACGGCATCGCCAGCAACGGCACGCTGTTTAATATGAAGATACACCCGACGGCAATGGCGGGCGAAAAGGGACTGGAAAGCTTTGTTTCTCTGGTGCAAGGCTATTTCGACCAGAAAGGTATGCATATGCAGTTCAATGTCGTGGACAGAGAGACCTTACTTGACGCACAGAAACATCCGGAGAAATACAGCGGGCTTGTCGTAAGGGTAGCGGGCTATTCCGCATTGTTTACGACGCTGTCCAAATCGCTGCAGGATGATATTATCCGCAGGACGGAGCAGGGGGTCAACAGATGACAGGTTGAAAAATTAGCATTTTTCAACCGCGAGTTTGTGTTGACGCAGCAGCGTCTAACCCAAACATCGCACGGTATGGAGGAAATTCGTATGACTGATTATTTAGATGTTACGGGTAGGATTTTTGATATACAACGTTACTCTATCCATGACGGCGTCGGGATTCGCACGATTGTGTTCTTAAAAGGCTGCGCGCTGCGCTGCAGATGGTGCTGTAATCCTGAATCGCAGGAGTATGAGATACAGACCATGTTAGTCAATGGGAAACCAAAGACGATAGGGCGTGACGTGACGGTAAAAGAGGTTATGGACGTCGTGCGCCGGGATATGCCTTATTATGGGCGCTCCGGCGGCGGGCTTACCCTCTCCGGCGGCGAGAGCCTGTTACAGCCGGAATTTGCCGCGGCGCTTCTTATGGCGGCAAAAAACATGGGAATCAGTACCGCGATGGAAAGCATGGGGTACGCGCAGTTTCCGGTGATTGAAAAGATACTGCCTTTTCTGGATACCTACTTAATGGATATCAAGCACATGAACGCGGCGAAGCACAAGGAATATACGGGGAAAGAAAATACAAAGATGCTGGAAAATGCGAAAAAGATTGCGGAAAGCCGCATGTGCGAACTGATTATCCGCGTGCCGGTCATTCCGGGCTTTAATGACAGCGAACAGGAGATTCTGGATATTGCGGCATTTGCGGATTCGCTTCCCGGCGTCTCACAGATTCATCTTCTGCCTTACCATAAGTACGGCGAGGGAAAATACGAGGGATTAAACAGACCCTATCCGATGCACGGCGTTCCCATGCTGCCGGATGGAAAAATGGAGAAATTAAAAGAAGCGGTGGAAAAACATACCGCTTTGGAGTGTCAGATTGGCGGTTAGGCTTACGTCCAGCCGCCATCCATTGTAATGACTTGTCCGGTCAAATAGTCGGGAGCATTCAGAAGTGATTTCACCATCTGCGCGGCGTCCGCCGGCGTACCGATGCGGTCGCAGGGGATTTCTTCGCGAAGCGTCTGTATTTCTTCGGGCGTCAGATGCGCGTTCATATCCGTATCGATGACGCCGCAGGCAATGGCGTTGACCTGAATGTGGCTGGGAGCAAGTTCCTTGGCAAGCGCTTTCGTCAGGCTGTTGACCGCGCCTTTGGAGGCGGAATAAGCAGCTTCCATGGATGCGCCGACGTTTCCCCAGACAGAGGAAATATTGATAATTTTGCCGCTGTGCTTATGCAGCATGAGCGGAATCGCCAGTCTGCTTGTATAAAATACAGAGTCTACATTAACGGCAATCACATTTCGCCAATCGTTTACAGACATTTCATGTAAAAGACCCACATAAGAAATGCCTGCATTATTAATCAGAACGTCTAAGTCAGGAATCTGCCCAAAAAGAACTTCCACATCCTCAGGATTGCCCATATCGCATATAAAAGGCGTGCAGGATATGCCGTATCTGTCGGAAAGTTCCTTGGCATAAGCGTATAACGCTTCCTTAGAATGAATGCAGGTCAGGTATAGGTTGTAGCCGTCCGCCGCGAGCACATCGCTGATTGCTTTGCCGATGCCGCGGGACGCGCCGGTGATGAGTGCGTATTTTTTGTTCATGTGGGTGTCCTTTCTGTTTCTATGATAATCAGGTTTATGTTATAATCATTATACTCCATTTTTAGAATGATGTAACCGTTAAAATGAGGTTATCATGATATGAACAAATCGAAAGTTGAAAAGAGGCTGGCATGATGAAAGGGAAAAAAATAATGAAAATAATTTGTATTGTTATAGTAATACTTCTTATATTACTGCTGATTGTGTATATAAACCATCAAGTTCGCTTGAAAATAGAAGCAAAGCTGCGTTCACCGATTGGACAAGCCGTTGAAGTCGATGGACACAATATGAGCGTCTATACTGAGGGAACGGGGGATATGACGCTTGTTTTCATGTCGGGCGGCGGTACTTGTTCGCCCATATTGGATTTTAAATCGCTCTATTCACTTTTGAGCGATAACTATAAAATTGCCGTGGTAGAGAAATTCGGATATGGATTCAGCGATATTGTCGATAAAAGCAGAGATATTGATTCCATACTGGAAGATACAAGAGCCGCGCTTAACGGAGCCGGATTGACTGCGCCTTATGTTCTTTGTCCGCATTCCATGTCAGGACTGGAAGCCTTATATTGGGCGCAGAAATATCCGGATGAGGTATATGCAATTATCGGGCTTGATATGGCTGTGCCGGAATATTATGACAATATGAACATAAATATGCCGTTTATGCGCATTGCAAGTTGGGCTGCCAATATGGGCATAACCCGTTTCATTCCGGGTATTTCGGATAGTGACGCCGTGAAATATGGCGCGCTGACGGACAGTGAAAAAGAAATCTACAAAGCCGTTTTCTACAGCCGGACAGCAACGGTAACAATGATAAACGAAATGGAATCAGTAAAGGAGAACGCTAAAAAGGTGCGTAATATGGGAGTTCCGCAGCTTTCGATGCTGCTGTTTATTTCAGACGGTTCGGGTGGAACAGGATTTGATAAAGAAACATGGAGGAAAATACCAATAGAGTATATTTCACAAGTGACCGACGGAAAATATGTCGAATTGGACTGCCCGCATTACGTCCATGATTATGAGTATCAGACAATAAGCGAAAAGATAGAGGAATATTTATCGGCGCTATCATATTCAGCCTATTGATAGCGGAAAAACAATTATAAATAATTGCTAAATTATATGATGTATGATAAGATTAAGGTATGGGAACAATCGCGTCACTGCAAGGTGTTGACCTTTCATCACAAAAGATGGGAGGTGGTGCGGATGAAGTTTAGTTTCAGAGACCTTATGTCTTTCGGAATGTTCATTCTTGCATTGCTGACCT
>JAMPFF010000033.1 GCA_023664605.1 Clostridium sp. | reverse complement strand
AATATGCGATGGATTACGAAAATACAAAATATATGTGCCATTTGCCGGATGAAACGGTGGAAGAGGCAGAAGAATTTTTGACAAATGTTGAGGATGAATGGAAAAAGGAAAAACCGACATTTTTAGAATTTGCAATTATATATCATGATATCCATATTGGCGCTGTCAGTGTGTATTTTGAAAATGATACGGGCGAACTTGGCTGGATTATCAATAAGAATTATTGGGGAAATGGATTTGCTTATGAAGCGGCGAAAGCGCTGATTGATTATGTAAAAACAGAAATAAAAATAAACCGTTTTCTGGCGCATTGTGATACTGAGAATGCGGCTTCCTATAAGGTTATGGAAAAACTTGGCATGAGCCGGACCGGTGAGTGGGGTGGACGAAGAAACAGGTCTGCCACGGAAGATAGTTTAGAGTATCAATATGAATTGTGCTTATAGAGTATTAAATTTAAGGAGGATAGTTTATGACAGATAATATGCTGAAAAAGAACCGAAGAATAATAAGTGTTATTTTATTATTATGTATGTCTGCCGCCATGTTTTGCAGTGCGTGCGGAAAGACGGATGCGGATAGTGCGCAGACAACTGTGATAGAGGGCGAACTGCCGGATATTATCACGCAAATCTATGCCGGGCTGGATAATCTGGACGCCGAAACGAAAGAGGCGATGCAGAACTATGTCTATGATACCCTGACAGCGGAAAATGAACAGGCGCTTTTGGGTGTGGCGGACATCCCTTATACGGAGGGGCTTTATTCCGTGCCAATGATATCTTCGATTCCTTATCAGTGCGTGCTGCTGCGGGTGGAGCCGGAAGATGTCGATACGGTAAAAGAGCAGTTAAAGGCGAATGCCGACGTCAATAAGTGGGTCTGCACCAGCGCAGAGACCGTTCTGGTGGAAAACATAGGGGATTTGATATTGTTCATTATGAGTGATAAAGACGTTGCCTATGCGGTCAGCGCTTCTTTTCAGGCGCTTGGAAAGTAGTAAAAAGCAGAGAGGAAAATAATATATGAAAGCAAAGTCAACTTATATCATATTATGTCTCTGTATGGTTTTGGGAATGTTCACAGGCTGTGGAGAAAAAGAACCGGAAGCCTTGCCGGACAATGAGAATAATACAGCTTTGGAAACGCCGGACGAAGCAACAATAGAGATTATGGATGAAGCAACAACGGACGAAGCAATAATAGAGATTATGGATGAAGAAACGCCGGAAAGTGATTCTGAAACATTAAATGCAGCGGGAATGCCCTTAACGGACAATACGGCGCTTTTAGCATCAGTAAAAACGCAGAGTGGTATAGTCAGCGAACAATATGAGTATGATAAAGAAGGGCATATGCTTCGATATCTGAACACGATGCGTAATCACATATGGGAATATGAATATGATTCTGCCGGCAATTTAATCAGGGCAACCGATTGGCATTATGGCGATGATGAATGGAGAGAAGCATACAGGAGATTATACACGCAGACAGAATATACATATGACGGGGCGGGTAGATTGTTAGGCAGGATGCTGCGGGAATATAGTGATGACGGTAATTTGGACAGATGTTTCGTATATGCCGATTCCGGACAACAGTCATGGGAGATGAGGTATCTCTTCGACGCAGATGGAAATGTTGCGGAGCAATACAGATATGAATATGACGAAATGGGAAATAAGACTTTGTCGGTCGAATATGATGCGGAGGGAAAACTTAATCTGTTTGAGGGGTACGAATGCGATACCTATGTATCTTATTATCCATATTCGCGTTATGAAAATACATATGATGATTCCGGAAATCTGATAAAGATAACCAGATTTGATTATGAAAGCAGTAGTGGAACAACATACCAAAAATTTACTTATGATGATGCCGGACATTTGATAAAGGTGGAGGGAGTTAGCGGTGACCCCATCGTTGGAGAATATACATATGAGTATACATATAATGAAAAGGGTTACTTGGTAAGCAGCTTCTCCATGACATATTCTGAAACACATGGCAAGGAATATGAATATGACGATAATGGAAACTGTATAAAAGAGCTGAACAAATACTTTGAGCGGGATGAAGCCGATAATGTAAGTGAGTATGATTCATCTGTCGCACAAGAAAATCAATTTGATGAAAGGAACAGATTGATTCGTGCATATTACGGTTATAGAGACGACGCTTATGATTACACTTATGAGACAATCGGTGTTGCGGATGAGGACTATCCTTATGATAAGATAGAAATTTATGGTAAGATAGGCGAACGGTGGGATATAGGAGGAAGAATTATTAAAGTAGACGCTCTATTATTATGATGATTTATATTAGAAATGATATGGAAGTCCCGCTGTTTAGTAGGACTTCACTTCTTTCCAGAGTTCGTTATATAAAGTTTCTCCCTCTTCCCCGAGATAGCTGTAGCTTTCCAGATTGTCATAGGCGGAAAGGTCAGGAAAGGCAATCGGTGAATTTTTGACTGCTTCATCCCCAATCAATGCCTGCGCCGCCACGTTTGGCGTCGAGTAGGTAATGTACTCGAAATTTTTCAGGGCGATATCCGCACGGCACATGAAATCAATAAATTTTTCTGCATTTTCTTTATGCGGCGCATCTTTTAAGATAACCCAGGAATCAATCCAGACGTTTGTTCCCTCCTTGGGAATAACATATTCCAAGTCAGGGTTTTCATACTGCGTATAGATGGCTTCGCCGGAATAGATAACGCCGATGGCGGCCTCGTTTCCAATCATCTTATCGCGCACCTGGTCAACGACATAAGCCTGTACCAGAGGCTTTTGCGCAATCAGGGCGTCTTTGGCTTTCTGCAGTTCGTCGGGATTTGTCGTATTGAGGGAATAGCCGTATAGTTTCTCTGCCACCATAAAAGCGTCTCTGACGGAATCCTGCATCAAAATCTCGTCTTTATATTTTTCCTCCCAAAGCTGCGCCCAGCTTACGATAGGTTCATCAACCAGAGTTTTATTGTAGAGGATGCCCACGGTTCCCCAGCAGTAGGGAACAGAATATTTATTTTCAGCGTCAAATTCCCGCGACTGCTTCCAGTACTGGGTTCCGATATTGGCCTTGGCATTGGGAATGTGAGAGTAATCAAGTTCCTGTACCAAATTGTTTTCTATCAGCTTATGTATCATATAATCGGAAGGGCAGACAACGTCATATTCAGCCGCGCCTGCCTCTACTTTTGTATACATGGTTTCGTTTGTCTCAAATTCATCATACACGACCTGAATGCCCGTTTCTTCCTCAAAAAGTTCAAGCGTTTCGGGGTCTACATATTCACCCCAGTTATAGACGATAACGACGTCGTTTCCATTTCTATCCGCGCCGCAGCCGCCAAGCAGAAGAGCGGTTATTGCGCACAATGCGATTACCGGTAATTTTCTCATGCTGTCACCCCTTTTTCTTCCTAATCTTACACTAATGTTTTAAAATGGATGTTTTGTTTTTTTCATGTTTTTGTTATCAGATGCCGATTTTTTCTCCGGCGTAACATTCACTAAAAAGAGCAATACCAGAACCGTCAGAAAGATAATGGCGGATAAGGCATACATTTCCGGTTTAATGCCCTTTTTGACTTCCGTATATATCTTGGTGGATAACGTATCGATGCCCGCGCCCTTTGTAAAATGTGTAATGATAAAATCATCCAGAGACATTGTAAACGCCATTAGGAAGCCGGATAAAATACCCGGAGCCAAATCCGGAAGCATCACTTTAAAAAATGCGCTGACGGGAGATGCTCCCAAATCCAGGGCGGCTTCATAGACGCTTGGATTTAACTGCTGCATCCTTGGCATGATACATAAAATAACATATGGAATGTTAAATGTAATGTGAGACAGTAAAATCGTGCCAAATCCGAACCGCAGCCCTAAACTGATGAACAGTAACATCAGCGAGATGCCCGTTACGATATCCGCGTTCAGCATGGGAATATTGGTAACGGCCATTAAGGCGGCTTTGGGTTTCCGTTTCATGCCCGTCATGGCGATGCAGGCAACCGTGCCGATTAAGACTGCGGCAAGCGAGGAAAGGAACGCGATTAATAACGTTGTGCCGAGCGCTTTTAAGATGGTTTCATCCTGTGCCAGTGAAATATACCATTTCAGCGTAAAGCCGCCCCATTTTGACCTTGTCTTGCTGGCGTTAAAAGACAGGACGATTAAAGTTGCGATAGGCGCGTATAAAAATAAAAAAATGAGCGCTACATAAATTTTTTTTACAATTTTCACCGCGTCAATCACCTCCGTCTTTCTTTTCCAAAAGGGCGCTTACAAACATATTTATCAAAATAAAAATCATTAAAACAATAGAAAGGCCGCTGCCAAGATGCCAGTTGCCCGCCTGCGTAAATTCCTGCTCGATAACATTTCCGATTAATAAAATCTTACTGCCGCCAAGCAGCGTACTGATAACAAAGGTTGTTAAAGCCGGTACAAAGACCATCGTAATTCCGCTGATAATGCCGGGAACGGAAAGCGGCAGCGTTACGCGAAAGAAAGTCTGGATGCCGTTTGCTCCCAAATCCTTTGCCGCATTAATGACATTTTCATCAATTTTGGACAGCGCATTATAAAGCGGCAGCACCATGAAAGGCAGAAAGTTATAAACCATGCCTAAAATAATGGCATAGGGGGTGTTGATAATCTTTAATGCCGGAAGCCCCAAAAAGGAGAGAACACTATTGATAACACCTGTTTTCTCTAATAGAGTCTGCCATGAGAGCGTACGCAGCAAAAAGTTCATCCACATGGGCAGGATAAATATTAAAATAAGAAAGCGGTATTGGTTCCCTTTCATATTCGATAGTATCATAGCTAACGGATAAGCGAGGATAAAGCATATAACCGTACTGACTATGGATAAAAACAGGGAACGCCAGAGCGCTTTTGCGTGTCCGACAGAAGCAATGGCGGCGACGTTTGCCCAGGTGAACGCGCCGGTTTTATCCGTTAAGCCATAGTATAATATCATACAAAGCGGTATGATAATAAACAGAGCTGACCATACAATATAGGGGGCGGCAAGAAATTTCTTTTTAAAGTTCAATGGGTATCGCCTCCTCGTCCTCGGATTCCGGTTTGTTCATAATCTGTATGTTAAAAGGGTCCACTTGGATGCCTACACGAGTTCCGACAGGCGTAAGCGCAGTGGAGTGTACAAGCCATTCAAAGCCATTTGCCTGCACTTCCATTTCATAATGCACGCCTTTGAAAATCAAATGCGTGACAACGCCTTGTATCGTACCCTGCTTTGGCTCTACCAGTTCCACATCTTCCGGACGGATAACGACGTCTACGGCTTTATTGGTGCCAAATCCGGTATCGACACAGGCAAATCTTGCACCTAGAATTTCCACCAGCTTATCTTCAATCATTGTAGCGGCAATAATATTGCTGTCGCCGATAAAATCCGCAACAAAAGCGTTCTCCGGTTCGTTATAGATGGATTCCGGCGTGCCGATTTGCTGGATATAGCCCTGGTTCATAACGACAATCGTATCGGACATGGTAAGCGCCTCTTCCTGGTCGTGCGTGACATAGACAAATGTGATGCCAAGCTCATTTTTCATGCGGATAAGTTCATATTGCATTTCCTGGCGCAATTTTAAATCCAGTGCGCCAAGCGGCTCATCCAAAAGAAGGACTTTCGGTTCATTTACAATCGCCCTGGCAATGGCGATGCGCTGCTGCTGTCCGCCGCTTAAAGAGTCAGGCATCCGGTTCTCATAGCCCTCTAAGTTGACTAATTTTAAGGCGTATTTTATCTTATCGTCGATATAGCTTTTGGATTTTTTCTTGATTTTTAAGCCAAAGGCGATATTGTCTGCGATTGTCATATGTGTAAAAAGGGCGTATTTCTGGAATACGGTGTTTAAATGCCGTTTATTGGGCGCTACATTCGTAATATCTTTGCCGTCAAAAATAACCTTTCCGGCGTCCGGATTGACAAAACCGCCCAGAATGCGCAGCGTCGTTGTCTTTCCGCACCCGCTGGGGCCAAGCAAAGTGACAAACTCATTTTCATGAATATGTAATTCCAAATCGTCCAACACCATCTGTCCGTCAAAAGATTTTGAAATATGCTCCAGTCTAATCAATTCTTTTTTCATGAAAAAATCCTCCTGGATTATTATCTCCTATGCCCAATATTGGGATAAGTGGTATTCATTATACATATGAAAATGGAAATGTCAATAAAATCAGAAAAAAACAATTAACAAGTATTAAAATTTATGGTAAAATCAGCTTATGAAATAAACGGAGGAAATAGCCCATGAGCAAAGATAAATATGTAGCATATGTTTCTACGTATACCATTGGCAATAAGGATAAATATGGTATCAGAATTTATGATGTGGATATGGAAAACGGCCGTATGACGGAAAAAAATCAGGTAGAAATTACAAATTCCTCCTATATCAGCATTTCACATAACCAGAAATTTTTATATTCCATTACGGATTTCGGGGTGGAAGCCTACCGTATCCTTTCCACGGGGGATTTGGAAAAAGTAAACGACGGCAGCATCAACGGCATGAGAGGGTGCTATCTTTCCACGGACTATGAGGATAAATTCCTGTTTGTAGGCGGCTATCATGACGGTAAGATTACGGTGTTAAGACTGCGCGAGGATGGCGGCATCGGCGAAATTACGGAGGAAATTTATCATAAAGGGCTGGGCAGCATTGCGGAGCGTAATTTCAGGCCGCATGTCAACTGCGTGAAAATGACGAGGGACAATAAGTATTTATGCGCCGCGGATTTGGGAATGGACCATACGAACGTCTACCGGCTCGACCATGTAAACGGAAAGTTAAGACCGATTGATATGATTCGCAGCGAGCAGGAATCGGCGCCAAGGCATTTGAAGTTTTCCAAGGACGGCAGATATCTGTATATCGTGCATGAATTGAAAAACTGCATTGACGTTTATACCTATCAGGAGATAAACGGCAATCCCGAATTTGAAAAAATCCAGACGGTTCCTACGTTAAACGATTACCATGCGGGCGGTTCCGCGGCGAGCGCGTTAAATATTTCCGCGGATTTTAAATATCTGGTAAGCTCCAATGCGGGAGATAACAGCGCGGTCATTTATAAAATAGACGAAGAGACGGGACTGTTAGATAAGGTGCTCTGCCTGCCTATCAGCGGGGATTACCCGAAAGATGCAAATCTGTTCCCGGATAACAGGCATCTCGTTTCCTTGAATCATGAGACGAATACAATGACTTTCTTTAATGTGGATTTAGAGAGAGGTCTGCTGATTATGAACGGAAAAGAGATACAGGTTCCGCAGCCGAACTGTATTATTTTCCATAAGCTTCCAAAGTAGGGAAAAAACGAAAAAATAATTGATTTTTGCGGCTCTTTGTGATATCCTAATAGAATAAATAGAATAGTGTATTATTGTGGAAAAGTATTATTACAGGGAAACCGGAGATTGATAGATGCAGAAGAAAAAATCTATTCATATCACATATTGGCTGGCTTGGTGCATAATAGCGGTTGTTTTGGCTGCTGCTGTTGCCTTATGTGTGGGCTTTTATCTGTATCATTCCGGAATTTATCTGTATGGAAGCGCCGTATACGGGCAGTTGTATAAATTGGATATCATTGCGGATTCATGGAACGAGGGCGTTATGTTTCCCTTATACGCGCCGGACTGGTATAATGGCTATGAGATTTTCCGCTGTACTGCGCCTGCCGCATATTTTTTGACAGCGGCGATATCCTACATATTCGGTGCGGACAGCTATATCGCTATCTGCGTGTTTTACGGCATTATGACGTTTGTTTCGCAGATGGGATTTTATTTATTCGGTATCAGGCACAAGAAAATGGCGGCGGCATTTTTTACGGGACTTACTTTTTTGTTGTTGCCGGCTACTTTTTCCGCTGTGATATTGGAAGGTTCTCTTGATATGGTGATGGGGCTGGCGCTGATGCCGCTTTTACTATATTTTTTGGATGATTTCTGCAGATGGGGCCGCAGGATGGCGTTACTACCGTTTTCGGCGTTGTATTGTTTGTTTATTTTATCAAACTATGTGCTGTCGATAGCGTTTGGCATTGTTATGCTGGTTTATCTGATTTTGTTTATGACAGCCTCCGGAACATGGAAATACGGGCTGGCGGCGTTGGCTGATATTGGACTGCTTTATCTTGTTATGGGATATTTCCTTTATCCGGCGTTATCGGGAGGGCTTTTGACGCGCGATTATGACTTGCAGGGAAGTGCGGAGATTGCCTTTGGCATTCCGGTATTCGCGGTTGCCGTTATTGGTCTTATTACCGCGAACAGAAGCCGGGTGGCCGGCTTTTTGCTGGCCGTCATCGCAGGCGTTTTATCACTTTCCGTGATGGAGCCGGTTATGAAGCTGATATCGTCTCCGGTGTTGCAGAAAAGTTACTGGTATACCCTAATCGTAACAGTTGTTTTGTTAATTACGCTGCTTTGCTGGGAACAATTAAAACCGCTTTTCCTGGTGATTGCGTTAGTCGTTATGACGGGAAGCAATATCCCGGCGCTTTTGACGATGGAGGACGGAACGCATATACTGGAAACAGACAGGGAATTGATAGGGGAATACCTGTTGGACGAAGCGGCGGCCTGTACGGATAACAGAGTGGCGCTTATGGATATGACAACGCTTGGCGCATTTCCACAGTGGTACTTTACCCGTCAGGATGTGGATGTTATGTTCGGATGGAATTATGAAAATGCGCTGACGATACAGAATCAAATGAGTTTAAAGGAAGCGTTTCTGGACGGCTTCTATGACTATATGTTTGACAGAACCTTGCTATATGGTAACGATACAGTTGTTATTTTAAAAGAACTGCTGGAAGAAGGCGCATATGATACGCTGATTGCTGCGGCAAACCGTAACGGTTATGGCATACAGGCGGAGAACGACAAGGCAATCGTGCTAAAGGCATCGGCAGTGAATGGCACATATGGCGTTGCAGCGCAGTATGAAAATCTAGCAATCGGCGAGAACGCGTTTTATATTGCCTATATCTATCCGTCTTTCGGGTATGGAGCAAGTACCTGTTTGGAGGATTATACAATAGAGGAACTGTCACAGTATCATAAGCTGTATTTATCGGGATTTACATACCGCGATAAGGAAAAAGCGGAAAATATGCTCAAGGAACTTTCCACGAAAGGAACGGAAGTGTATATTGATATGCAGCATATACCGATAAATGCCCTGACGGGTAAAAACGAGTTCATGGACGTATATGCGCAGTTTGTACAGTTTACGGAGGACTTTCCCGTATTGGAGAACGATAACGGCAATCAATTCAAACTGGACTTTAAGGCGGGCGGTTATGCCGTCTGGGACACGGTATATGTATCCGGCTGCGAAGATGTTTTAAAAGAGACGGTTTATGAAAATAAGAGCCATTTGGTATATTTAGGACAAAACCACGACCCCAATGTTACTTTTATGGGATTTAACCTGTTATATTATTATCTGACAACGCATAATCAGGATTTAAAGCGTTTTTTGGACGAGGCGCTGCAGCTTTCCTCGCAAGAGCTGCCGGTATCGGACATTGTGCCGGTGCAGATAGAAAGGGAAGCGGCGCAGATTGCGGTGCATACGCAGGCGGACAGGGTAAATTGCAATATAGCGGGCGTGGACGCGCTGGAAGCGGACAGAATCGTTTCCACGCAGGAAAATCTTCTGGTGGTGAATCAGGGAGATACTATATTTAAGGTTGTTTATGCAGGACAGAGAGTTGGAATGTTTCTCAGCATTCTGGGTCTGGTGATGCTATGCGTTATGTGGATTGCCATATATGTTCTGTTAGAAAATAATGAAACAAAGCAGTAAGAGGGTAGAAAAGGAGGAATACACCATGAGAAAGCGTACAAAGAAACTGGCGCTTACCTTACTGTTGTCAGTTGCGATGCTCAGCATGAATATGAATTTCGTATACGCTGAGGAAATGGGAATGTCGGATAGTAACATTCCGGTAGGAGAAGCGGCGTCCGCCGTAAATACTTCTGCAGACGTCACGGCGGCTGACAGCACGGACAACACGGAACAGGCAGAAAAAACAGAGGAGGCTGCGGAAACGGCGGTTGAGAGCGCCGTAACGGATGAAAATGCCGCACAGCAGACCGTAACAGATGGAAATACAGAAACTACCGGAGAAAGCGGCGCAGCCGGAACAGAAACGGGAACCCAGACGACGGACGAAACAGGGACTCAGACAACAGATGGAACCGGAACTGCAGATGGCAGCGGCGACGTTACGGATGGCGCAGCCGGAGACGGCGAAACCACGGACGGCACGGCAGACGACGGTATTGCGGCGGCGGATGGAGCGGAGACGGACGCTGTGGAGACGTCTGAAAAAGTATATGTGAATCAGGCGGGAGAGGAAGTTGTTCCCTCTACGTTAGTCGGCGTGGATTATACGACAATCGCAGACAGCTACGACGGTGTGGAGAATGTTATCAAACAGTATGCGCTTTCCGATACATACGCAAAAGATACGGTTATGGACAGCTATGTGGATGAAAACGGCAACCTGATTATGATTATCTGTCAGGGCGCAGCCGGTGCGGCAGAGGCAGAGGATACAGAGAAAAAAGAAGGCGGTATTCTGGAGACCATAGCAGACGCGCTGGGCTTGGATGCGGAAATGGGAAGCAGCAGCGACGCTCCGCCGGTAGATGGTACATTCAGCGGATGGGATGATATCCCGTTAGTTTATGAAATGAATAATGAGGATTCCGGAAACTGCTGGGTAAACGGTTACTGGATTACCAATCAGGAAACGGGAGAGACCGAGCAGCATATATGCGAGCAGGGAACCTATGATAATGTTGTCCGTCATGCGATGCAGTTATACTGCGATGGCGATAACGTTTATTTGAAGATTACTTATGCGTCGATTTACGGCGGCATCTGGGCATTCAGCCCGTCAGAAAATGAAAAAGCGGCGCATGGCAACGGAGATGATTTTAATTTTTATATTGACGGCGTAGATACGAAATTCGAGGTTACGCAGCAGGGTAACGGCGAACCGATTACCAACTGGACGCCGGAGGCGGGAACGTATGTGGTAGATGTAAGGCATGGAAATTTTGATCCCTCCTACAGTCTCGTGGACGGCGCTGTCGCTTACTATCATGTAACGGAAACGGGAGTGAATAATTCGTTGGAATTAAAGATTCCGATGGAGGCTTTCCAGACGCAGAATGGTTCGGTAAATCTGGATAATTTCAGTATGGTTCAGTTCTTTACCCCCAACCTGATGCGTGACAGGCTCACCGCGGCGGGTTCCCCGACCGGAGCAGAGCCTTTTGCGGCGGCAGTATTTTTACTGGTTCCCGCAAGCTATGTATGGTTGAAGAAAAGGGACAATAAGGAGGATATGGCATTTGCATGAGCGAGAGGCATGAAGCATATTTATACCATGTAACTTTTAATGCGATGCATAATCTGGTTTTAGACGACCCTAGGAAAATGCATGCCCACACATTTTGTGTGGGCATATATGTCATAGAGGAGCAGGACGACCACCCTATATTCTTAAGCAGCGAGAAGATTCTGGAACGTTATTTTGCGCACTATCAGGGGATTCGTTTAAACGAACTGGCTCCTTTTATGGAACTGGTACCGACGCTGGAGAATATGGGCGAGGTTTTTTATGGGGATTTGAAACCGATTTTTGCAAGAAACGGGATGAGGCTTTTACTTCTTGAGGTGGGTGACAGTCCGATATCCACTTACTGCGTAGGGGAAAGACCGATGATTGGCAATGTTTTCAGTCTGACGCCGGACGGTATGGTGGACGAGTATTGCGAACGAGTACAGCGAAGATATGAGCAGACTATGCCGGGAGGAGGTAAAAATGGTTAAGACAGCTATTTTATTTCTTGTGTTATTCATTGCCTGGATTTATATTCTGACCGTATTCAAAAGGAGAAAACTGGAGTTTTTCTACTTTCTGACAGGAAGTATCGGCACGTTTCTGTTTTCTTTTGCTCTGCTTAGAAATGTATTGACGGAGATATTGACTACTTTAACCTGTTTCTTAACAGGGATTTTGGGGAATGCTTTAGGCATTTTCAAGGCATATACATCGCATTCCATCCTTTTCGTGGAAAATGCGGATGGACCGATTTCCTTATATGTGGATTTTGAGTGCGGCGGCGTCATAGAGATTCTGGTATTTATTTCCCTGGTGTGGTTTTTTGCGGTATATAATGTAAAAGAGAAGTTTGGCATATCGATAATCGGCATTGTATGGATTATTGTGGCAAATATTATCAGGCTCTTTTCCATCTGCGTGATTATTAACCAATTTGGAAATGAATCTTATTATGTGGCGCATACGATTGTTGGAAGGCTGATATTCTATGCACTTTCCATCATTTTATATTTTTATGTATTTACAAGGGCGCAGATACGAAAACAACGGGTAGGAGAGTTTGGGTATGATAACGAAGCTGGCAAATGAAGTATTTTTCTGGGCGGCATGGATTATTATTCCGCTTTTGATAGAGATTGTCCCCGCGGTAGGCAATTTCTTTATTCTGCTGTTTAAACGCGTCAGGGTAGGCAAGGAGATTAAACTGGACTATTTACCGAATATCACCTTGATGATTCCGGTTTATAATTCGGGACAGACGTTGTACCGCTGCATCCAGTCTATCCATGAATCCACTTATCCGAACCATTTAATAGAAATTATGCTGGTCGATAACGGTTCTAAAGACGACAGTTTTTCTATCTTCCAGAGGGCGCAGATTGACTTCCCGGAGCTTGCCATGTGGTGGATGCACTCGAAGCAGGGTAAGTCGAAAGCGTTAAATAAAGCGATTTTTAACAGTAACGGTAAATATATTATCAATATTGACAGTGACGGCGTATTGGATGAACACGCGCTGATGAATATTGTCAGACAGTTTGAGACGTATCCCGATATCGATTGTATGACAGGTGTTATTTTAATTGAACCAGCGCTGATTGAGCGGACAAAGGGATTTTTCTTAAAACAGTTCAGAAAACTTGAATTTATGGAATATGCACAGGCATTCCTTGCGGGCAGAAACTTTGAGTCGCAGTTTAACAGTATCTATACGCTGTCGGGCGCGTTCTCGTCTTTCCGTAAATCCATATTGATGAAAACCTTTTTATATAATACGAACACAATATGCGAAGATACGCACTTGACGTTCCAAATCAGGGCTATTTTAAAGAAAAAAGTGCATCTGTGCAACGACGCTATCTTTATGGTAGACCCGATTGAAAGTGTGAATAAGTTCTATACGCAGCGGCAGAGATGGCAGATTGGCGAGCTGGAAGTTTCCCATATGTTTTTGAAAAATAAACTCCACAGACCGCTGACCGGGTATTTTAACGATTTTGTCATCCGCCTTTTGATGACCGACCATACCTTTGCTTTTCCGCGGATGATTTGGTATTTTG
This sequence comes from Clostridium sp., assembly GCA_023664605.1. Classification (GTDB taxonomy): domain Bacteria; phylum Bacillota; class Clostridia; order Lachnospirales; family Lachnospiraceae; genus UBA3282. Next base: position 19,304 of record JAMPFF010000033.1, on the reverse strand, counting down.
TCCTGATTGCGTTAGGCTGCATGAATTATAATTTTCATAATGTTCTGGTAGCCTGCCTTTTGATTTACGGACTTTATGTATTCAGTTCTTTCTTATACTACTTGAATATTATATCGTTTTTAAAAGGCTATCCGTCGCTGCGCAGGTATTATGCAAGAAAGCTGCTCTATCTTTTTATACTGCCGATTTTCAACCTGTTTGCTTTCTTTGTCCGTTTTGCGGGCATTATCAACTCCATTAAGAGAAAGAGCAGTTGGAAGACGCTGACTTTTACGGAAGAGCGCAAGATGGTAACAGATACGGTAAGGAAAGATTTCTTCTTTATATTCGGCATTCGGGATTTGCTGCTTAAAATATTGGAAAAACCTTCAAAACAGGAGATACGGCATGGAAAAAGCGTACAGACAGTATAAATTTAAATTTTATCTGAATATGAATCATTACATTATCATTGACGATAAGCCCGGAGAGGTGCATCCGCATACGTGGGAAATCATCTTAAGCGTTATTTCCGCGCAGAGCGATATGACGCCGTTTGCCAATATCGAGCGGAAAATGGATGAGATTATGGAGCAGTACCAGGATAAGCTGCTAAATGAATGTAAACCGTTTGATTCGGTCGTTCCCACGGTGGAGAACGCCGCTAAATATTTTTTCAGGCTGATTCAGGATAATATCATTCAGGAGGGCTGGATTTTAATGATGTTAGAGGTGAGCGAGACGCCGACAAGGTCATATATTATCAATGCGCTTTTTGACGAAGACGATATATGGGATGAATGGTATGATAATCTGACAAGAAAGAATATGGGTCTTTACGGAGAAAATCGAAATATGAAATAAGTCATAAACAAAACCTCTTCTACATACATTTTAGTAAGTATGGAAGGGGTTTTTTTATGGACATTAATAACAGAAATGAATATGCGGTATACAAGGACATACAGGATAGGACGGGCGGAGAGATATACATAGGCGTTGTAGGCCCTGTAAGATGCGGAAAATCCACTTTTATCAAAAGATTCATGGATTTATTGGTTCTGCCGTTTATGGAAAACGAACATGAGAAAGAGCGCGCACAGGATGAATTACCGCAAAGCGCAGGTGGAAAGACGATTACGACGACGGAGCCGAAATTTATTCCGAAAGAGGCGGCGCGGATTCAACTGGGGCCGGATATTGACGTTAAGGTCAGGCTGATTGACTGCGTCGGCTATATGGTGGACGGCGCGACGGGACATATGGAAGAGGACGCCGAAAGAATGGTAAAAACGCCGTGGTCTGCGGAGGAGATTCCGTTTACGCAAGCGGCGGAAATCGGAACGCGCAAGGTCATTAAAGACCATTCTACCATTGGGATTGTCGTAACCTGCGACGGAAGCTTCGGCGAACTGCCGCGAAGCAGCTTCTTAGAGCCGGAGGAAAAAACCATCAGGGAGTTACAGGAAATTCATAAGCCGTTTCTGGTGCTTTTAAATTCCGCGAAACCTTATGCGGAGGAAACAAGGCAGATAGCGGATGAAATACATGAGAAATATCAGGTTACGGTAATGCCTGTCAACTGCGAACAGTTAAAGAAAGAGGATATTAACCGTATCATGGAAAATATCCTATATGAATTTCCGCTGACAATGATAGAGTTTTATATGCCGAAATGGGTGGAAATGCTTTCCTATGAGCATAAAATGAAACAGGATATTATCAGCCGGATTAAGATGCTGATGGGAGAACTGACAAATGTCAGGGATATCACTAAAGCCAATTTTGATTTGGAAAGCGAATATATTAAAAAGTGCAAGCTTGACGGCATCAATATGTCGGAGGGCAGCGTCAAAATTGTGCTGGATTTGGATGATACCTATTATTATGAAATGATAAGCGATTTGGTAGGGGAATCCATCACCAGTGAATATCAGATGTTATCTACGTTAAAAGAGATGGCAAAGATGAAAAGGGAATACACGAAAGTATTACATGCGATGGAGTCCGTCCGCTATAAAGGATACGGCGTCGTGATGCCGGATAAGGAGGAAATTGTCCTGGAAAAACCGGAAGTTATCAAGCAGGGCAATAAATTCGGCGTAAAAATTAAAGCGGAGAGTCCGAGCATCCATATGATAAAGGCGAGTATCGAAACGGAAATTTCGCCGATTGTCGGCACGGAAGCGCAGGCGAAGGATTTAATCCAGTATATATCGGACACCGGCACAAGCGACGAGGGTATCTGGGAGACCAATATTTTCGGAAAAACGATAGAACAACTGGTAAATGATGGAATTTCTACCAAAATTGCGATGATAAATGAAGAAAGTCAGGTAAAATTGCAGGAAACCATGCAAAAAATTGTAAACGACAGTAACGGCGGCATGGTGTGCATTATCATTTGATTACGATTACAGCAATTTCTTATTACATGAAAAAGAAAGGGATATCGCGTAAGATATCTCTTTTTTCTTATGCCAATAAATGGTATACTAGAAAGGTATTAAAAGATTCATAAAAAACAGGAGGTATTGGTAATGGGTGAAGTATATGAAAAGTTATTAAAATGTTATGAGTGTTATAAGAGCAGGATAGATTTTAAGCCGGATGTGGCGGTTGTGCTTGGTTCGGGGCTTGGCAATTTCGCAAGAACCGTGGATGTAAAAGCAGAGCTTCCTTATTCGGAGATAGAGGGCTTTCCGGTTTCTACCGTACCCGGACATGCCGGTAAATTTATTTTCGGCTATATCGGGAACGTAGCGGTTGTGCTAATGCAGGGAAGAGTGCATTATTATGAGGGATATCCGATTACGGACGTTGTGCTTCCGGCGCGCTTAATGAAGATGATGGGGGCTAAAATTTTATTTTTAACAAATGCGTCGGGCGGCATCAATCCCAAGTTCCACGCAGGAAGCCTGATGTTGATTAAGGACCATATTTCCTGCTTTGCGCCCAATCCGTTAATCGGAGCGAATATTGACGAGCTGGGAACCAGATTCCCCGACATGACGCATGTATATGATGAGGATTTGCAGGAAATTATTGTAAATACGGCGAAAGAAAATGACATCGAACTGTTTGAGGGCGTATATGCGCAGCTTACGGGTCCGTCTTTCGAGTCTCCGGCGGAAATTAAGATGTTACAGACGCTTGGCGCGAGCGCGGTCGGCATGAGTACGGTGGTAGAAGCGATTGCGGCGAACCATATGGGCATGAAAATCTGCGGCGTATCCTGCGTCAGCAACCTTGCGGCGGGCATGAACAGTTCACCGCTGACCCATGAAGAGGTGCAGGAGGCGGCAAACGCCGTCGCGTCTAAATTCGAGAAATTATTGACGGAATCCGTGAAAAAGTTTGGGGCGCTCTGTTCATGAAAGCAGATGATAGAGGGAGTGAGTCTGCCATGGATAAAAACGTGATAGAAAAGTTAATAGGTGAAGCGCTTAGGGCAAGGGAATATTCCTATTCTCCGTATTCGCATTATCAGGTGGGGGCGGCGCTTTTAACAAAAGACGGCAGTATTTATACGGGCTGTAATATAGAAAATGCGGCTTATTCGCCGACAAACTGCGCGGAGAGGACGGCGTTTTTTAAGGCTCTCAGCGAGGGAAAACGGGAATTTTGCGCGATTGCCATTGTGGGCGGCGTGGAGGGCGCGCCCATCTCGCAGTATGCCTATCCGTGCGGCGTCTGCCGCCAGGTGATGATGGAATTTTGCGATCCGCGCTCATTTCAGGTGATTGTGGCGAAGTCTGTTACGGAATATGAGGTAAAAACTTTGGATGCGTTACTGCCGGATGGGTTTGGCGCGGCTAATTTAACAGATTAAGGGCATATGCTGCACCAAAAGAAAGCGCAGATGCCTGATAGTATGATGCGGAGAAAATATGGCAAAGCAGAAAGGAATAGAAAGATTGTATGAATATCAGATTGTATAATGCCAGAATACTGACGATGAAAGATGATAAAATCACGGAGGGGGAAGTCTGGGTTCAAAACGAGCGGATTATCTATACGGGAGACGGGACGGACACGGACAAGGTTTTTAAAAATCTGCAATTACAGAGTATTGCCTGGGACAGGGAAATCGACTGTGCGGGCAATGTTTTGATGCCGGGATTTAAGGATGCGCACACACATTCCGCCATGACATTATTACGTTCCTATGCGGATGATATGCCGTTGCAGTCCTGGTTAAACGAGCAGGTGTTCCCGGTGGAAGCCAAAATGGACGGCGATATGATATACCATCTGACAAAGCTTGCCATATTAGAATACTTGACAAGCGGGATTACCGCTATTTTCGATATGTATTTAACGCCTGAAACGATAGCTGACGCCTGCGTGGATATGGGAATGCGCTGCGTGCAGACAGGCGCAGTGAATAATTTCAGCCAGTCGGTAGAGATGGTAGAGGATATGTTTCAGAAACTCAATGGAAAACATCCGTTACTCAGTTATCAATTAGGCTTTCATGCGGAATATACCTGTTCTAAAGAGTTGTTAAAACAGATAGCGGATTTGTCCCACCGCTATAAAGCGCCGGTTTATGCGCATATTTCGGAAACGGTTTCGGAAGTGGAAGAGTGCAAGGCACGTTATGGCATGACGCCGCCGGTATTTTTGGACAGGCTTGGTATGTTCGACTATGGCGGGGGCGGTTATCACTGCGTCCATATGAGTAAAAAAGATATGGATATTTTTCAGGAAAAAGGACTCTATGTGGTGACAAATCCGGCTTCCAATGCCAAACTGGCAAGCGGGATTGCCCCGATTTCGGAATATTTAAAAAGAGGCATTAAAGTGGCAATCGGAACGGACGGACCCGCCAGCAATAACTGCCTGGATATGTTCAGGGAGATGTTTTTAGTAACGGGGTTTGCCAAGCTGCGGGAAGATGACGCCGCGGCAGTGGATGCCTGGGAGGTATTAAAGATGGCGACCGTAAACGGTTCCATGGCAATGTGCCTGCCGGATACGGATATTCTGGCGGCGGGGAAACTGGCGGATATCATTATGATTGATTTGCATAAACCCAATATGCAGCCCGTCAATAATATTCCGAAAAATATTGTCTACAGCGGCAGTAAACAGAATATTAAGATGACGATGATAAACGGACGGATTTTGTATGAGGATGGAAAATTTGCAGATTTTATTGACGAGGACGGTATCTATGCCAGGGCAGCCGAAATTAAAAAGCAGATAGGGGATAAAAAATAACATGGATTATCTTATTTTGGCGGGCGCGCTGTTTCTCTTTATTCTGTTAATTATGGGAAAGGGCTATCTGGACAGTAAGCGCAGCCGGAAAGACTTTATAAAAAAACTGCATGAAGAATACGGCGCGGCAAATGAAAGGGAATATAAACCGGGCGAGCTGGAGGCGCATATTTCCATGTATTATAAAAAGCATGAAGCGCCGTATCAGATAGACGATATTACATGGAACGACTTAAATCTGGACGACGTATACCGTAACATCAATTATTCCCACAGCGCGGCGGGGGATGAATACCTCTATTACAAGCTCCGTACGCCCATGCAGACGACAGAAGAGGCACAAGCGTTTGAAAAGCATATCCGCTATTTTATGGAGCATGAGAACGAGCGGGTGGCAATGCAGGTGCAGTTTGCGAAACTTGGCAGGATGGGAAAATATTCTTTATATGAATATTTAGACTATCTGGAGACTTTGGGGGAGCGTAACAGCATCCGCTATTATCTTGCCATTATATTGATACTGATAAGTATCAGTATGATGTTTTATTCGGTGCCGATAGGGATATGCGCGGTATTGATTTTTTTGTGCAGGAATATGATATTTTATTATAAAGAACAGCAGGAAATAGAGCCTTATATTACGAGTTTCCGTTATATTGCAAGGCTTTTGGAAGCCGCGGACAGTATGGCAAAAGAACCGGTAGACGAAATTGTAAATGAGAGAAAAAAGCTTTCCGAATGTTATAAGGCAATGGATGGCTTCAGGCGCAATTCCTTTATCGTTTTATCGGGCGGCGGCGGAATCTCCACCAGCAGCAATTTACTGGAACTGCTGTTTGACTATATAAGGATGATTTTTTATCTGGATTTGATTAAATTCAATCAAATGCTGCGGGCGGTGAGGTCGCATAGGGATGAAATCGACGATATGGTTACGACGATAGGGGCGTTGGAAAGCGCGGTTGTTGTCGGAGAGTACCGCGCCAGCCTGCATAATGGGTATTGCGTTCCCGAATTGACGTCGGTTTTGAATGGGGTGCGGGAAACGGAAGCGGGAAAGGCATATTTGGAGATAGAGCAGCTATATCACCCGTTATTAAATGAGCCGGTAAAAAATGATATTATGGTGGAAAGAGGCGTTCTTTTAACAGGCTCCAATGCCTCCGGAAAGTCTACTTTTCTGCGGGCGGCGGCGTTAAACGTTATTTTGGCGCAGACGATACACACCTGCACGGCGCATTCTTATAAGGCGTCCATGTTTCAAGTATACTCTTCCATGTCCTTAAAGGACGATTTGGAGAGCGGCGACAGCTATTATATGGTAGAGGTAAAATCTATCCGCAGAATTTTGGAGCGTGTGCGGGAGGCGGAGAAAAACAATCAATATGTATTATGTTTTGTGGACGAGGTGCTTAGGGGAACGAATACGGTAGAGCGGATTTCGGCGTCTACGCAGATTTTGCGCGCCTTATCGGGAAAGCACGTTATCTGTTTTGCGGCGACCCATGATTTGGAATTGACAAAACTGTTGGCGGACGTCTATGAAAATTATCATTTTGAGGAAGAAATTGCAGAGGACGATATTTTCTTCCCGTACCGTCTGCAGAAAGGGGCTGCGGTTTCCAGAAATGCGATTGCGCTGTTAAAGATGCTCGGTTATGAAAAAGGGCTGGTAGAGGACGCCGAGAAGATGGCGCAGACATTTTTACAGACCGGGAAGTGGAAAGAAGGGGTATGATGAAAGTGACGATTTATACGGACGGCGCGGCAAGAGGGAACCCGGAGGGACCGGGCGGGTACGGAACCATTTTGCAGTATATAGACCCGAAAGGGGTTTTGCATGAGCGGGAATATTGTGCGGGATATAAGAAAACGACCAATAACCGCATGGAGCTTATGGCGGTTATCATCGGGCTGGAGGCTTTGACGAAGCCCTGTGAGGTAACGCTTGTTTCCGATTCCAAGTATGTGACGGATGCGTTTAATAAACATTGGATTGAGGGCTGGCTTGCAAAAAATTGGAAAACCGCGGGCAGTAAGCCCGTTAAAAACGTGGATTTATGGCAGCGTTTACTTAAAGCAAAAGAGCCACACCGGGTAACTTTTGAGTGGGTAAAAGGGCATGACGGGCATCCTGAAAACGAAAGATGCGACCTGCTTGCGACAACCGCGGCGGATGGAACGATGCTACTTGACGATACGGTGCAAACAGTGATACAATAATAAAAGTAGTATGAAAATTCCTGTTTCATATGAAATTACATTAAGGGGTATTGATGCCATATAAAGGGCATACCGGAAAGGACAAGCAGATGAATAATATAATTTTGTTTTTGAATTCCTTTTTTTCTTATCTGTTATTATTTGTACTGATTATCGCACTTGTTATTATTGCCTGCATTATTGGCGCAAAATGGCGCAAGAGTAAAGACCAGAAACTGGCCGTATCAGGCGGCGCCGAAGTGGAGCAGTCGGCTTCCGGAAATGATAATGCATAATATAGAGAGAATTTTATGCCGAAATCATCCAACCAAAAATTGAAATTATTGTATATCTTGAAAATTTTATCGGAGCAGACGGACGAAGAGCATTGTATGAGTGCGCAAAGGCTTATTGAGGAACTGGCGAAGTATGATGTGAAAGCGGAACGGAAGAGCATTTATGACGATATGAACCAGTTAATGGACTTTGGGTATGATATTATTTTGACGAAGTCCAGAGTAAACGGAGGTTATTATCTGGCGAGCAGGGAGTTTGAGCTTGCGGAGTTAAAGCTTTTGGTGGAGGTCGTGCAGTCCTCCAAATTTATTACGCTGAAAAAATCAAGGGAGCTTATCGATAAAATTGAAAAACTGGCTTCCAAATCAGAGGCAAAGCAGCTACAGAGGCAGGTATATGTGGCAAACCGCATTAAAACCGCCAATGAAAGCATATATTATATTGTGGACGATATCCATAAGGCCATACAGAACAATGAGCAGATTTCCTTTCAATATCTGGAATGGAATTTGGAAAAACAGCTTGTTCCGCGCAAAGAGGGAAAACTATACCGTATAAGTCCGTGGGCGCTTACCTGTAAGGATGAGAATTATTATCTGATTGCACATGATAAAGAGGAAGATAAAATAAAGCATTTCCGTGTGGATAAGATGGGCAATATACAGATATTGACGGGGGTGAAAAGAGAGGGAGCGTCTCTTTTTGAACGGTTTGACATTGCGGATTATGCGAATAAGACATTCGGTATGTTTGGTGGAATAGAGCAGAGCGTTACCATACAATTCCAAAATCATTTAATAGGGGTTGTTATGGATAGGTTCGGCAGGGATGTTTCCATCCGCCAAAGGGATGACGGACATTTTTCCGTCCGGGTGACGGTGGCTGTCAGCGGTCAGTTTTTCGGATGGCTTACCGGGTTGGGAGACGGGGCATGTCTGATAGCGCCGGCCGATATTGTCGGGCAGTATCGGGATTATCTGCGTAATGTCATTAAAAATTATCAATAAAGAAGTGAAAAATTTTGGGATATGTTACAAAACATATTCCTTTTTTTTGGCAATTTTATTTTCCGATAGAGATTGACACAGGATAGGTATTAGCATATACTATTTCTAAACCACAAAATATAGATAAGTTATGTCAACAAGAACTATATTTTGTAGTATAGATAATAAGTGAGGGAGAAGTGGTATGAGTAGTCTTTTAGAAGAGACGGGAGCAGTGGATGCGAATTATGGAGCAGAATATAGGCCGCAAAAAGATGTAAAGGTCATCAAAAAAGACGGCAGCCTGGAAAACTTCAACGTTCAGAAAGTCATCGATGCTGTCGGGAAAAGCGCTTACCGTGCCTTGACAAAGTTTACGGAAGAAGAAAAAAGGCATATCTGTCAGACGGTAGTGGACCGGGTAAACGAATTGGAGGAAGAACAGATTCCAATTCAGATTATGCACAATGTAGTGGAAAGCGCGTTGGAAGAGGTAAAGCCCATTGTAGCGAAAAGTTACAGGGATTATCGGAATTATAAACAGGATTTCGTACGCATGATGGATGATGTTTATAAAAAGAGCCAGTCCATTATGTATATCGGGGACAAGGAGAACGCTAATACGGACAGCGCGCTTGTTTCCACGAAGCGGAGCCTTATTTTTAATCAGTTTAATAAAGAATTGTACCAGAAATTTTTTATGACGACGGAGGAGATTCAGGCGTGTCGAGACGGTTATCTGTATGTACATGATATGTCGGCAAGAAGAGATACGATGAATTGCTGTCTTTTTAATGTTGCCGAAGTATTACAGGGCGGCTTTGAAATGGGCAATATCTGGTACAACGAGCCGAAAACGTTAGACGTTGCCTTTGACGTTATCGGGGATATTGTCTTAAGTGCGGCAAGCCAGCAGTATGGCGGTTTTACCGTGCCGGAAGTGGATAAAATATTAGAGCCGTATGCGGAGAAGACCTATCGGAAGAGTCTGGCGAAGTATGCCCGTTTCGGATTGGATAAAGAGACTGCCGAAGCGGAGGCGTTAGCGGATGTGGAACGGGAATTTGAGCAGGGCTTCCAAGGCTGGGAGTATAAATTTAATACGGTGGCGAGCAGCCGCGGCGATTATCCGTTCATTACCGTAACGGCAGGCATCGGAACCGGAAGATTTGCGAAACTGGCAACGATTATCATGCTGAATGTGCGCAGAAAAGGACAGGGTAAAAAAGAGTGTAAAAAGCCGGTGCTTTTCCCCAAAATAGTCTTTCTCTATGATGAGAACCTGCATGGACCGGGTAAAGAACTGGAAGAGGTCTTTGAAGCGGGCGTACGCTGTTCGGCAAAGACAATGTATCCGGACTGGTTAAGCCTTACCGGCAAAGGCTATATTGCGAGCATGTATAAGCAGTACGGAAAGGTGATTTCCCCTATGGGATGCCGCGCTTTTTTGTCGCCTTGGTATGAAAGAGGCGGTATGCATCCTGCCGACGACGAGGATGCGCCCGTTTTTGTGGGAAGATTTAATATCGGCGTCGTTTCCCTGCATTTACCGATGATTTTGGCTAAGTCGCGCCAGGAGGGAAAGGATTTTTACGACGTACTGGATTATTATTTGAATTTAATCCGCCAGTTACATATCAGAACCTATGCGTATCTGGGCGAGATGCGGGCGTCTACCAATCCGCTTGCCTATTGTGAGGGCGGTTTTTACGGGGGGCATTTGCAGCTCCATGATAAGATTAAACCGATTTTAAAGACCGCAACGGCAAGTTTCGGCATTACGGCATTTAATGAATTACAGGAGTTATTTAATGGGAAGTCTCTGGTGGAGGACGGGCAGTTTGCGCTTGAGGTGCTAGAGCATATCAATAATAAGATTAACGAGTATAAAGAAGCGGACGGGCATTTATACGCGATTTACGGAACGCCCGCGGAGAATCTCTGCGGTCTGCAGGTAAAGCAGTTCCGTGCGAAATACGGCATTATAGAGGGGGTTTCCGACAGGGAATATGTCTCCAACAGCTTCCATTGTCATGTGACGGAGGATATTACGCCGATAGAAAAGCAGGATAAGGAATATCGTTTCTGGGAATTGGCAAACGGCGGAAAGATTCAGTATGTGAAATATCCGATTGATTATAATGTCGAGGCAATCAAGACGTTAATCAGGCGCGCGATGGATATGGGATTTTATGAGGGTGTCAATCTTTCGCTTGCCTACTGCGACGACTGCGGGCATCAGGAACTGGAAATGGATGTATGTCCGGTCTGCGGCAGCCGCAACCTGACGAAAATCGACAGAATGAACGGGTATTTGGCATATTCGCGCGTGCATGGCGATACGAGGTTGAGCGACGCTAAGATGGCGGAGATTGCGGAACGAAAAAGTATGTAAACGTCGAAAAGGATTTCTAAGGCGTTGGAACATCGCCTAAGAAATCCTAAGTTTCGCCGAACAGAATTGCAAAAACGCAATTCTGTCGAAGAATGAAAGTAAAGGCAAAGAATAGGAAAACAAGAAATAGGAAAACAAGGGATAGGAAAGATAGAGAATGAGGTATCATAATATTACGAAAGATGATATGTTGAATGGAGATGGGCTGCGGGTGGTATTATGGGTCGCGGGCTGTTCCCATTGCTGTAAGGAATGCCAGAATCCTCTGACATGGGATCCCGACGGCGGGCTGTTGTTTGACGAAGAGGCTAAAAAGGAGATATATGAGCAGCTTGATAAGCCTTATATTTCAGGGATTACCTTTTCGGGCGGCGACCCGTTTCATGCGGCGAACAGGCCGGAGGTCAGGAATCTGATGGCGGAGATTAAGCAGAAATATCCGGCGAAAACCATCTGGATGTATACCGGGGATGTGTGGGAGAATATCATGCAGGACGCCGCGATGAAGTATATAGACGTTTTGGTGGACGGCGAGTTTATTGCGGCGCAGAAAGAGACGACTCTACGCTGGAAAGGAAGTAAAAACCAACGGGTAATTGATGTGCAGGCAACTTTAAAAAAAGAGGACGCTTTCGTTCCGGTATTATATTGTGAATAGTATGAAGAGAAGTTCTGACTTGTGTAGTAAGTCTTACTCACATAGCAAAGGCTGTTTTGTTAAGAACTTCTAAAACTTCACACACGAATTTGCGCCAACACTGATAACGTTTTGACGCAAATATCTAAGAGAAAGGCATGATAAATGGGCATGAAAACGATTAAGATTAAATATTTTACGGACAAAATAGAAAAGCTTACATACATAGACGGCAAATCGGATTGGATTGATTTGCGCGCTGCAGAGGATGTTACCTTGCAAAAAGGTGAGTTTAAGCTGATTCCTCTGGGGGTGGCGATGGAGCTGCCGGCGGGATATGAGGCGCATGTTGTGCCGAGAAGCTCGACTTTTAAGAATTTTGGCATTATCCAGACCAACCATCAGGGGGTTATCGACGCCTCTTACTGCGGGGATAACGACCAGTGGTTTATGCCGGTTTTAGCGGTTCGTGACACGCAGATTCATGTCAATGATAGAATCTGTCAGTTCCGCATCATGAAAAATCAGCCGAAGCTTGTTTTTGATGAAGTGGCAAGCCTTGGCAATGCGGACCGGGGCGGGCATGGAAGCACCGGAACACAATGATTTGTATAAAACGCTTCTTCCAAAGACATACTAAGAAAAAATGTTTTGGAAGGAGTTTTTATTTGTGCAAAGCGAAAATAATGAAGTAAAAATGACAACATCATTAGAAAAAAACATGAGTTATTTAAAAGAACGCTTACAGCCGGATGTCAGTTTTGATATTGTATACAGAGTTATAGAAGTAGGAGGCAAGCAGGCGTGCATCTATTTTATAGATGGTTTTTGCAAAGACGATTTGATGATGAAAATGTTACAGTATTTTATCAGCATCAAACCGGAGGATATGCCGGAGAGCGCGTATGAAATGTCGAAAAAAGCCACGCCTTATGTGGAAATTGATTTAAAGGATAAATGGGATGATATTTTTTATAATATATTATCCGGTGTCTTTGCGCTTTTTATTGAAGGTTATGACAGATGCGTTTTAATCGATTCCAGAACCTATCCCGCAAGAGGGGTGGAGGAACCGGAGAAGGACAAGACGCTGCGAGGTTCTAAGGATGGTTTTGTGGAAACGGTGGTTTTTAATACGGCGTTAATCCGCCGCAGAATCAGAAGCACTAACCTTCGGATGGAGATGATGAACGCAGGAAAAAGCTCCAAGACAGACATTGTGCTATGCTATATGGATAACCGGGTGGACCATAAGTTTTTAGATAAGATTAAGAAAAGAATCTCAGAAATCAAGGTGGATGCGCTGACAATGAATCAGGAGAGCCTTGCGGAATGCCTTTATCAAAGAAACTGGTTTAACCCGTTTCCGAAATTCAAGTTTACGGAGCGTCCGGATACGGCGTCTGCGCAGATTTTGGAGGGGGATATCATTATTCTGGTGGACAATTCGCCCTCTGCCATGATTGTGCCGACTTCCATTTTTGATATTGTGGAGGAGGCGGACGATTATTATTTCCCGCCCATTACCGGAACGTATCTGCGGCTTTCGCGCTTTTTAATCGGTATTTTAACGTATTTGATTACGCCGACTTTTTTACTGTTAATGCAGAACCCTGAATGGATACCGGAGTCGTTTAGCTTTATTATGGTGAAAGAGCCGTCCAATATACCCCTCATTGCGCAGTTTTTGTTATTGGAACTTGCCATCGACGGACTAAAGCTGGCGGCAATCAATACGCCGAATATGTTAAGCACGCCTCTTAGCGTGATGGCGGCGCTTGTTCTGGGCGAATTTTCGGTGCAGAGCGGGTGGTTCAACTCGGAAGTAACTACAAACCTTGATAAATACCGTAAAATCAACAATCTGATACTGATATAAACTTATTTTACACCAAATTTACACCATTTTAAGAGCTTTGATATGATAATAATTAATTGGATATAATAAAGTAATTGCTATAATATCAATATTTTTAAAATAGTGCAATAATATCTCTTTAATGTTACAATATAATCAATGTGATATGGCGAAAGGGTGTTATTTTATGAAACTTACAATTTTGCGAATTGATGACATGGTAGTAAATTGTCAACTTGATAATGGCAGTCTTATAGATATTGCCAGAAGATGGTTTACGGAAGATATACAAGAGGGCGATACTATAGAATTTGATGTTAATGAATGTCAATAAAAATATTTAAATTAGAGTCAATATAATAATCTACAACACATTAATAAACACGTCTAACGGCTTTATTTGGCAAATAAAATATTAAATTCGATAATTTTTCATAATTACATTTTTATCGCTTATTTAATACTATATGAGATTATAACACGATAGATTTGTATATTTACTCCATTAAATAATCAATTATCGTTCCCGGATGGTACTATATTCTGTCCGGATGTTCAGAACGGCAAGTATGGGTTTAACACCGACCCTGCGCGGGGTGCTGATACATTCATCCCTTTTCTTAATTTGACATGGGTTGAGGGCTATACATCAGGCGATAACGTCACAATTAAGACTCCTGCTCGACCTCAAATTATCATCGGAACAGAATGGCATGGGTACGGCTTTTTCTATATCAATATCGATGGTGGAAAACAAAGCTCAACTTTTTCCAACTTTACTGGTTGGTTAGCTGTTTACGATGACCGTTTTGTATTACTAAACAATGAAAGTAGAGGATGGCATTATAAATATGCGTATTAATTTAACCAAAACACCAGTAATTGACTGTATATGTGACTTCATTTCCACTTTTTATCTTAAATGATGTATCGGTTACGTCGTATGGCAATAGATGGTCGTTGTTTGTTAGTCTGTCATCTAATCCATATGCGCCTGGTTCCCAATATACGGCGTTATGATAATTACTGGAAACACTGTACGTAATGATGACTTTAGGCTTGGTTTTATTTTTAAGTGATATAGTCGTTGCCCATGGATAAACAGTGGCGGTACCAGATTCTAGAAGATAAAACGAACTAAAAGGGAATACTGTATCTGCACCTCCAATACTGGTTTTATATCCAGTAATTTTGCCAGATTTATCAAGTACGGGGTCAAAGCCCTTTAATTGATTATTTAATGGAGTAAAATCGTAAAAAATAAGGATTACCACTCAACAGAGTAATAATCCTTACAAATTTTATCCTGCATATACATTATGTATATATGATATTTTATCATATGATTTTGATAAGTAGTGTTTTTGGGTGGTTTCAAAAGAAGCATGACCTAATATTTCTTGAATAATTGTTGGGTCAACACCCTTTTTATTTAAATCACTTGCAAGCCATCGCCTAAAACAATGTACAGTAATATTAGGCAGCCCAATTCTTGCGCCAACAGTTTTAACTATGTTATTAATTGTACCCGTACCTAATTTATTATATGGACTTTTTGTGGCACAAAACAAATAATTGCTTATAAGTCCTCTTTCTAATAAATACTCCTGTAAATGTTTTTTACATCGTATCGTAAATGGCACAATCCTATCTTTGTCACCCTTACCATGAATAATAATTGTTCTTGATTCCCAATTTATCTCAGATAACATAATGTTACTTACTTCACTGACTCGTAGACCAGAAGAAATTAATAGGTCTATCAATGCCAATTCACGCTTATTAATACAAGCATCTCGCATAGATTCAATTTCTAAATCCGTATAAAACCGTTTATATTTCTTTCCTTCTTTTATTTTAGGTATTTTCTTTACGGGATTTTTAGGTATATATTCTTCATCTTCCATAAACTGAAAAAATACATTTAAGTTTCTTCTACAATTATTAGCAGTAGTTTTACATACAGTTTTCTCATAATTTAATAAAAATCGCCTAATATCGTCGGTAGTAATTTGAATTAAATCTTTTGGACAGTATTTTAGTAAAGAAGAAACGCTTATTACATATTGTTCCAAACTACTGTCTTTAATACCTGCAAGCCTTTTACAGCCTACAAAATTTTTAATGATAGTATTATTGCCACATTTGTTGATTGACAGCATGTTTTCAGAAGAAACGAAATCAACCTCAGAAAAAACATTGGTGAGAATATTAATTGATTTTTGCATTTGTGTATCATTAAAATGCATCTCATCACCAATCATTCTCACTGTTACCTTAAATAAATAATCCTTATCAATTTTTTGCATTGTCATATTATAATAGCCTCCTTTATGAATTTAATGTGTATGTAGAGACTATTATAATACGAACATATGTTTGAATCGAGGCATTTTTTATAATTTATTTTGTATCAGGGAATAATGCTTGAATTTGAGCATTATATAAATTAACCATATTATTGTAAGTTTCAAGGTAACTTCCTGTTAATGGTGTGCCATAAGCATACGATTCGATAATTTTCTTATTTTTATCTGACTCTTCTAAAGACTTTAAATATTCTCTTGACTGATTGAAGTAGGTCTGTTGACAATATTTATTCATAGCAAGTTTAATATAAATGCTCATTAATTCTTCAGCAGTATATTCAGCACAATTTTGACTGTCTGCATGATACCCAAGTGGTAGTCCTGTAAGTTTTACAGTACTTACAATATCATTCAAATTAATTTGGTCTTTTTCGGTATAAGAGTAGTGTAAACCATTAATCTCTAAACCAGACTCAATAGTAGCTTGACAGATATAAGACAATTCATTAATTTTGTTAGTTAAAACTTCTTTATATGTAGGCACATAAGGCTCTGGTTCTGGAATAACAACTGGTTCTGGCTCAACATATTCAATGTCATCATTACATAATTCAACCATTAATGGATTATCATCATATTTTCTGTAAATATACTTATAATCTTCACGTTTGGTTTGAATAAATCCATTGTATTCATTAACTAATTGTAACCCTGATAAAAGAATATCATTTTTAGGTATTTGGTTTGTAAAAACTAATCTGATTTGATGCTGTCCGATTTGATAGAATTCAGCATCATATATATAAGATGGATTTTTGAGAAAAATAATTTTACTCATAAATTCTCCTTTCTAAAGAAGAGATGTCAAAATAAATCGGCATCTCATAAAATATTAATATTAAATTATGATAAATATACGATATAAAGTATTAAATCTTTACATTTGTAACTAGTAATATAATAAAAAATTTACTCCATTAAATAATCAATTAAACGGTTGCTCCTTTGAGCAGTCCGGGAAAGATTTTTATATTGTAGGTGCTGATGCAGTGCGAAAAAAATTGGGTAGTTTCGATAAAGTTATAATATTAACTGTTTACCATAGGATTATTGATACTATGTTATCTTTTAGTTTTATTGATGAATCTGAACTGAAACAAACATTTGTCTCGGTCAATTCAAATACATCTTTAGATGTTGATTTGTTTGATATAAAACTACTTAAATTATATAGAGAAAGAGAAAGCAACTATATGTGGGTCACTGCATTGCAAAATGTGTACTATAAAAGTATATCTCCTAACGGCAGTAGCGATTATGGTAAACTTGTAAAAGGTAAAAAAATGGATTTAAACGAAAACAGCGGATATTCATATATGTTTGCAGATTCACCATTTAATTAACAAAAGTTAATATAGAATATAATACTGCCAAGTGATTGTAGTATCCCAAAGTGTTCCGAAAACTACTTGACTGTCTGAAACAGACTTTACATACCAGCTTACTGTTTGAGAACTATTTGCTTTTTCTATTCCAGACCAAAAACCGCCTTTTAGGTTTACGCCCTGACCTGAAATACAATCTATCAGTATTAACCGCGGACGACGCGGAACAGGTACAGTGCGAATTTGACTGGTGTATGACAATGTATATTGACCAGATATAACCTCATATTCACCCAATTTTTTTGTGACTGAATCAGCACCTCCCGGAAGAGTATAAGTTACATATAAACCATCTTCCTTTGGATTAAAATCACAGCCGTTTAATTGATTATTTAGTTGATTAACCGCCTTAATAGAAGCAGCAATATTTTCAGATTCACCATTCAAATCAGACGTAATACCGCTAATTGCGCCCATTTTATTTTCCGCAGTTTGTCCATCATCAAACTCTACATCACTTGCCTTAGTCCAAAAAGAAATTCTCTGCCATAGTTTAGTAGCTTCATCAACAAGTGTTCTCCACTTTCTTCCTGTTACAATTTGTTCATTTATTGCCATATGAATTTTTCCTTTCTTCATCAAAAAAAACACCTCGAAAGGTGTCTTGATATTTAATATTATTTGTTATTTTATTTACATCCAGATAGTTCCTTTGACTGCATTAGGAGGCGGTGCTTCTTCGCCTGTAAACATACAAAGACCATCAGACGATTCTTCTTCGTCATTATCTGAAAATAATGAGACAGATGATAAATCTTCTTCTATATCATTATCATCAAAGATATGTAAGTCACCGATAGAAAACCTTTCTTCCTCATCATAATAGATACAAGGTTGCTTTTTAGGTGGCTTACTCAACAAGTATTCTTGTGTTGCATAAATACGGTTTTCTATAAGATTTAAAAAATCAGAAAAAAATCCATAAATGCCTTCCTGCTGATTAATATAATCGCTTGCTTCACTATATTTACCCTGTGCAATTAAATCATTATAATGCTGCATGATTTCTACTTTTTCAAGATTATTATCCTGAAAAAATACCATAGGGTCAACCTTATAGGGATAGCAGGACATAGGATTACATAGCATTAACTATCACCCCCAAGCCACACATCACCCTCTATACCATCAAAATCTTCCTCAGATTCATCAAAGTAAATAGACTGCTGTACTTGTCGTGCATATTTCTGGGTATTATAAATTTCTTCTTCCCAAGTCCTAAAAGTAATAGCGTCAACTATGTAATGGGAGAGTATATCAAAGTTATTCTGTATAATACGAGAAGCCTGATTATATAACCCCTGTGAACGAAGAGAATTGATTTGATTGATAACATCTGCTATGTTATCATCTACATTTTTAAAATCATGTCTGGTAATTTTCTTGGAAGGAAAACTACTAAACTCATGTTCATATTGTGACATAATCGTTTCCCTCCTTTAGTTTCCAATCCACGTCATTCCACTCATTATACTTGTAGGTTCATTCTCATAATATTCAATTCCGGAAATGCCATTGTCACCAGTTTCGCCCTTGATATTATTTAAATATCTCCATGTTGCTGTATTAGCATCACCGCCAGTAACACACTCATATACGTCCCATGTTTCAATGTTCACATATGCATCACCCAAAACAGCATAAGATATACCAGAATCAGGGAATACGGTTGGATTCTTGCTTGAACCAGTGATAGAAGTGCCATAAGACCATAAAGTGCCGTGGTCGCCATAAGTTCCAATAACCCTTTTATTTGTTTGAATATCATCTGTTTTATTATCGTCAAATTGAATTATAGAATAACTCCATAAATATTTATCTTTATCAGTCATTAATGGACAGGTTGTTTGCCAGTTTGTAGGCTCTGTAGTATTACTTTTTGATAAACCAAAGTATTCAATAACAGCTTTTATTCCAGTGCCTTTTACATGACCTAAGTTAATTCGTGCCATTTATAAGAATCACCTCCT
>JAMPFF010000032.1 GCA_023664605.1 Clostridium sp. | reverse complement strand
AATGTCCGAATCCCATTTCTGCTCTTTAATGGCTGAATAATCAAATCTTCTCATTTCCCTATTCACCGTCCTTTTCCCTTAAATATTAGCATATTTTAAGGGAAACTTCAATGGATTGTTGGTATTTTTCTATTCCACCAAAAAAGTTCCCGCATAAATGCGGGAACCCAATGATTCCTAAATACTTAACGAGCGCCAACCCATACCGACTGCACAATTTCCTCAAACTCCGCCTCAATCATATCCCATTCCGATAATTTAGGCGACGCCATCATACAGTAAGTTCCCCCTTTGTAAACGCCCTCTTCGTCATTCTCACTCGGATTACGAAAAGTCATATTCAGCCATAACGTATCTTCTATCTCTTCGGTATAACGATATCCTCTGATGCCGTTCTCATGGGTAAACTCCTCTATCGTAACGCCCGTACCGCATATGCCGAACCACGTCTCATAACTGAATGAAAAAACGGTATCGGGATAATCTTTTTGCCAAAACTCGATGGCACAAAGCGACGACCCGTCCTCTTTTTCCAACTCTTCCGCCGTCTCAATCTCAAACTCCCAACCTGGTAACAGATCGATGGACAGATAAATATCTTCGTAACTGTATTCCACCGTCTCACGGACATGGGCTTCTTGCATTTCATGTTCCGCCGATGTTTCCTGTGCGTCATTCTCCGCGCCTGCCTCCTGCGCCTGCGGTTCCTGCTGCGGCACTGCCTGCACCTCTTGCTGCTCCACATCCTGCCGTGATTCTGTCTGTGGCTCTTCCTGCTGTGACACTATCTGCAGCGCCTCGCTTTCCGCCGCCGTAGAAGCGTTCGTTTCTTCAATATCCACTCTTTTCGTATCGCTGCCACATCCTGCCAATACTATGATGGATAAGAAGCAACACAGCAGCGGAATCAACATTCCGTACTTTACTTTTAACACACGTTTTTGCATAATAAACCTCTTTCCGCTATCTGTAATTACCATATGATTCAAATATATTTTTCACCACATCATAAGAAAGTTTTCGGCGTCGGTATTCGTCCACAACACCCTTGTTATTCATGGTGCGCGGACGATTGGCAAACCACTCGTCGCTGACTCTGACGTCGCAAAACTGCCAGATATAAACGCCGCAGCAATCTTTATAAGACAGTATCGTCTCTATCTGCTTTTTTAGCGTTTCCGCCTGATACTCTTCCGTCCATTTAGAATGACAGGCATTCCGATAGCCATAAATACCGCCTGCTCCCGTCTCCGTAATCAAAAACGGTTTTCCTTTTCCGTCCGTCTCATTCTGTACCCATTGATATAATTCATCCAGATATTCGTCCACCTGTGCGTCATGATACCACTGCGGATAAATATTATAGGAAACTA
This sequence comes from Clostridium sp., assembly GCA_023664605.1. Lineage (GTDB taxonomy): Bacteria > Bacillota > Clostridia > Lachnospirales > Lachnospiraceae > UBA3282. The sequence goes on along the minus strand of JAMPFF010000032.1, from coordinate 33,996 downwards.
CATCGGGCAGACCAAAACAAATATCCGTCTTGAATTTACAGCTTGCAAAGGAATGTGGTCTTGTTTTATCCAGTTCTTTAATAAGCGTAAGCTGTTTTTCATAGCACTCCCGCCCATATTCCGTATCACTGGCGCATTCGTTTAAAATACCCCATATATAAATGGAGGGATGGTTATAATGCGCCTGTATCATCTCATGAATTACCTGCTCTGCCTGCGGTTCAAAATTGGGATTTTTCATATCTTCCAGACTAAGTCCTCTGGCATGATTTTCCTCCCATACAAGAATACCCTGCTCGTCGCATAAATCCAAAAATATTTCGTCATTGGGATAATGCGACGTACGCACTGAATTGGCTCCCAGATGTTTTATTATCGCCAAATCCGACGCCATAGCCGCATAGGGAAGCGCGCAGCCAAACTGCGGATGATCCTCGTGGCGACAAAATCCTTTGATGCGGACCGCCTTTCCATTTATCAGAATATTTTTGCCGGACACTTCAACACTGCGAAAGCCGAAACGGTCAATCAAATCGTCTATTGCCTGCCCATTACGCTCCAAAACAGCGTTCACATAGTAGAGTTTCGGGCTTTCCATGCTCCATTCCTCCGCGTATGCCAACGATAACACCTGCGTCAAGGTACGTTCCTCATCGGGGGCAATCGCCTCATCCTCCCAACAGGCACACTCTTTTTCTATCGCCACTTTTGCCGTACACGATTGCGGCGCCCCGCTCACATTTTGTACTGTCAGCTCAACCCTGACCTGCCAGATACCATCTTTTCTAAACGGCGTAAGGTGCATCCTTTTTATATAAATATCCGGTATTTCTTCCAATATTACCGGTCTGTTAATACCGCCGTATGTCATATAATCATTGGGAATATGCAGCGCGCTCTTTTCACTGAAGCTGTTATCAACCCTGATTTCCAACGTATGCTCTCCCTTAGGCACATCAGTTAAAACCGTATCGAACATCGTATAGGCATTATAATGAGACGCCGCCTTTTCGCCGTCCACATAAACTGCCGCCGTGTGGCTTACTCCTTTACATTCCAGCCTAAGATTGCCTCCTGCCTGAAAAGTCGTTTTATAGACGCCCTCTCCCCGGTAATTTTCCAAACCAGGATATGTTTCCCAGCAGCTTGGCGTTGCCACCGCATATGTCTCTTTCGCATATTCACCGCCGCACGGCGTAAACTGCCATAGCTTTCCTGTCAATTCTTTTTGCTTTCTTATGTTATGCGTGTCAAATGTCCGAACCATAAAATATCACCTTTCCACTTAAACCGTCAATTAAACGCCTCGAACCGCTCGCTGATAATCGCGTACTGTTCCTTGATTTTCAAATACAATCCTATCGTATTTTCCTTTTCTTTTTCAAATTCCTCAATGACCTTATCATAATTTCTTATCAACGTGTCCACGGCGGTCTTATTGATTTTATTATTCTCCGCGTCCTCCGTCATAATCTTCTTGATTAAATCGCTGCTGAAAGAATCTTTATAGCTTCGTTTTCCATAGAGGGCGCTTAAAATATCGGCTACCGCCACTATCTGCTGCGGCAGAGTCAGCTGGTCGCCCGTCAGTCCCTTATGATAACCGCTTCCGTCCAACTTTTCATGGTGTCTGACCGCAATCTGTAACACCGCGTCGTCCACAATGCCCTCCAGAATCATTTCCGTGATTCTGACATGCGCTTTCATTACTTTCATTTCCTCATCGGAAAGTCTGCCCGTAGACTCCAAAATATTCAGGGGAATCGCTATCTTGCCCAGATCATGTAAAAGCGCGCCGTAATATAAATCCCGCAAATCTTTCCCCGTAAGACGCATCAATCTCCCAATCTGCTGCCCAAAATTAACGGTCGCCAGCGTATGTACCACGGTATGCTCGCTTCTAAAATCAATCGTATAGACAAGCATCTCCAGAAAGCCTTTTTTATACTGTTCGGAAAACGCCCTTTTCGCCAAAAGTTCCGCCAGCTCCTCTTTATACTCCCCGTTCACAAGCTTTGCCGTAATACCGAATTTCGCTTCCGCCCTGTGGAATAAATCCAATGACGCGCCGGAAAATTTAATATCGCGGTAGCGGCTGAAATAATCCTTTTCCAGCTTTTCCTCTTTCAAATGTAAAAAGGTATCCATCTTGTCCGCCAGATTCAATATCTCGATAATGTGCTTATAACGGCTCTGAATCAATCCGTAGCGGTTATAATCCAGATGGTGGTACAAGACGATTTCCGCCTTATCATCCATCGGAGAAAGGTATTTCAGAAAAAGAAAGCCATAAATGGAATGCGGCCATAAGTTTTTCGTCTCAAAATCCGAGACGTTTTTGACATTATCCTCTTTATACAAACCGATGTCATGCAGAATGCCAAGCATCGTATAATCCACTAACTCCTGTTCCGTATACTGTTGTTCACACTGTAACATCTTATATAAAATATATCCTGTAACCTCGCCATGATTCATAATCTTTGCATTGATGATGCCCAGTGTTTTTCTAATGATTTCGTAAACATCCTTGCTGCTGATAATGCTCATTTTCGCTTTTTCCTTTCTTCGTACAGTCTTTTATATTATTTTTCCCCACTAGAACCCTTATTTTATATTATAATCTATATCCGCAAAATTTGCATCACAATTTTATTGTCGAACGCTTCAAACAAAAAAATCCTGCGGACAATTTCTCATCCGCAGGAGTATGTTATTTCTTATCGTGTTACTTCTTATCGTTTTCTTCGGTCCGCTTTTCTCCAACCAGCGTTTGTGCAAGCGACACCTCGGAACTTTCTTCATCCGTTTCCTGTTCTCCCGTGTTTTCAGCAATATCCAGTCCGGAAGTCTCATCGTCAATCTGCTGTTTCATCTGCTGTATTTTCGCATCCTCTGCTATCGCCCGTAAAATAAGGTTGACGTCCTCCGGTGAAAACATACCGATTGCTTTTGCCAAATCCCCAAGATTATCCCTGTTGACAACCAGCGAACCGCCACCGGAAAGTCCGATAGTAATACAGTTTTTCGGATTGCTTGTATCGCCAAGGCACAGCGACTTATTTTTCGTATCGCAGACAAAGATAACGCCATTGTAATCTATAATGCCGTCCTTTGCCAGATAGGAATACGGTACGCCGTCGCTTGCCGCTTCGCGCGCCTGCCGTATCTTTTCTTCGGCGGACATACTGTATTCTTCTGATGACGCAGCTTTCAGGCTGCGCCAGTTCTGCCTCCATGAAGTAAAGTCCTGCATATTCTTGGATGTCAAATCGCCGTTTGCGCTGTTTTGCGCTCGGGCAATCAGTTCGTTATAGCTTTCCATCACATTGGTATGTTCCGGCGTTTTCTGCGCCTCCATATTCGTCAGATAGGCAAACATTTCAAGCTGTGTCGCATTCGTCACATCGACCTCATTTACCTTAACCCTGACCGTCTTTATCTTACCCTCTTTATCCGTCATCTGCACCTGCACAATCGGATTTTCACCGGTAGAGTCGTCCGCATATTTAGCGATAAACTGCATACCGTCGTCCATCGCGCCAAAGCCAAGGATATCTGAATCACTACGCAATTCTATGGCTCTGTAACACACCATGTTGCTAAGATGTAAGTTGATGTCATCCACTGTCACACCGCTGTCCTGATTTGCCGCCGTGCCTGTCTGCACCAGAGCGCTCTCTGCCAAATACGCTTCCTCAAATCCGGACGGCGTTCCCTCTCCCGCCGTTTTGCTTTGCCGGTACGGCTGGTAAGCCGCCGCATTTCTTTGTAAAACTCCTGTTACCGCCATGATATTTCCTCCTGTCCATTACCTTTTTTGCCCTTTTTATTGCTATCCGCCTTTTACAGTTGTTTACTCATATCCTGAAAAAGAGACATCAGCAGTTTCTCTTCCAACTCTTCGTTTTCCGCGTCCTGCAAATCATCCTGTGCGCTTTGCAACTCGTTCGCAGCATCGGCTTTCATCATCTGCTCCTTCATTTTTTCGATACGCTCCCGCAGTTCCTCTTTGATAGCGTCCAGCTGACCGTCTACGCCCTCTATCAGCTTATCCCACTCTTTGATAGAATACTCGGAATTTCCTATTAAGTATTTCGGCGGTCCGTTTTTAATTCTGTCCTCAATATATTCGTAGAATTTAAGCAAAGCTTCCTCGAAAGTCAGTTCCTCCAATTCCTTTTCACCGTCTGCTTCCTCTTCGCTTATCTTTGCTTCCCATGCCTCCAGCGCTGCCTGCTCAATAGGGTCTGTCGTATCTTTATCCAGCTTATCCATATTCACTTCATAGCCGTTTACCGTGCCGTCGTCATTTTTCCGCTCTATGTAGACGCTGCGTTTATCCACATTCACCTGCGCCATCAGGCGGAATCCCTCTGTGGCATACACTTTCATATAGTCGCTCTCCTGATAGACAATGCCGCGCGCCTCACACTCCGAAACGGCGCTTGCCGCCGCTTTTTCACTTTCATATACGCCCGCCGCCCTGGTGGCTGCCCCCGGATACGGATATCCTGCTCCAACTGTTGCGCCCGCCGTTTTAGAAACCGCCGCATTTTCCTTATTCTGTTCCGCTCCGGCTTTCCCGCTTAGATTTTCAGACAGACTTTCATAAAACCCGCTGCCGCCCGCTTTCGGATTTCCCTTTGCACTATTTGTTTTTTCGTAATAATTTTGTTTGCCAATTCCATTTACGTTCATTTTCACACTATCCTCCATGATTTCTAACTATCAAGCGCTTTTTTCAATGCGTCCCTGCCGCGCTTTAAATTTGTTTTCACCGTATTCTCCGGTATGCCCAAAAGCCCTGCGATTTCCTTTACGGAATAATCCTCGTAGTAGAAAAAATACAGGCAGTCCCTATACTTTTCCGGCAATTCCAACACACTCCAGAGAGTCTCGTCCGCTTTCATAAGGGGCAGTTGAAAATGCTCTTTTTCCGCTTCCGGTATCTTGTCGATACTGACGGTCGTGCTGTGCCATTTGCTTTTTATAATATCTTTGCAGATATTGATTGCCGTACGGATAAACCATGCCCTTTCATGTTCTTTATCCTCAAACTGCGGCTGATATTTTAACAATCTTACAAATACTTCCTGCACCACGTCCTCTGCATCCGCATGGGATTTCATCTGCATAAAAGCCACACGGTATACAAGAGAATACTGTTCTTTGAAATATGTCTCAAATACTTGTCTTGTCATATTTATCTTCTCATGCCATCTGCCCTGTCCAAACTTTCGTTATGGCTCCGCCTATCCCTTTCACTAATAATACGAATCAAACGGGGAAAAAGTTTCAACTATCTAAAAAAAATTTATTTTGTCGTATCAATTTGTGTTCCAAAGAGCGCGCACGCCTCTATTTGCTTACGGAAATTCTCCGTATCGCCCGTATTTTCTCTTTCCGTTTTAGCCTCTTCCCAGTCGTCAAACCTGCATATATAAACGGATATCGTAGAAATATCATGCCCTGCCGTCACATAGACATTATTGTCTCCGCCAAATTCGATTTCCTTTCCGTCTGCGTCAAATACTACCGTCCACATAGCCTCCGTCGTCTTTTCTATGGTATTTAACGTCAGTTCCACCGTGGAGATTTCGATACTCTCGACGCCAAGCCCCGCCTCATTGACCTCATTTACGGAAATGATTTTCGCCACACTATCCGTCTGCGTTATCGGAATCGTAAAACGAAAACTTCCGTCCTGAATCCAGTGCTGGTATACATTGGGGTAACCTACCCACTCTTTCGGCAGACTGAGCATGTATTCAGAAAATTCTTCATCCGACATGGTAACAAGCTCTTCCTCGCTCTTCATTCCCTCCGGACGGGTCGGATTTTTTAACGTGCCGATAATCTGCGTTATCTCCAGCGTCATGTCAAAAGAATCCGGTATCTCGTAATAGTCAAACCATTCATCCCTTGTCAGGTTATTGATTTCAGGATATTCCTCTCCTTTTTCTTCCGCTTCCTCTATCGCTTTATTATATCTGCTGTCATCCACGGAAATGTCCGAATAATCAATCCGCATGATACCGATAAAAGTGTGGATGTCCTCAAATTTCCCCTCTATCCTTCTGCGGGTTCTAATCTGCTCAGGACGGAAAGGATAGTCCTCTTTTGTCCGCACATCAAGCCACTGTGTGCCGCCTTCCACAAACGCCGCCATCTCAGGAAACTCCTGCGTATTTTCGATACGGATGCCGATAAAAATCGCCTGATTGGAAATATATTCTTCCTCTAATGTGACGGTAATATTCCCCTGCGTCACCTGATAGGACTGATTGCTTCCCGTCTCCATGTTTTCCGTCTCTACGCTGTTCGCTTCCTCTTTGCCTGAAACTTTCGCGTCCTCTTCCTGTAGAATTTCTGCTTCTTCTTTATATAAAGTTTCCGTTTCTTTCTCCGGAATTTCTCCGAACCGAAATACATCCGCCACTTTGGCAAACAAACTTCCCACTATCGGCAGTTCGCTCGCCATAACGGGATTCATGATGCAAAATGTAAATGATAATAAAATTACCGCCGCCACGCTGCCAAGCCCTATAAAAAACTTTGTTTTCTTATGGGCGCGCACTCTTTTTCCCGCAGCTTTCTTATTCTGTTTTCTAATAACAGCATATGCCTGTTCTATCTTACTATCAATAATATCACTATCTGTCAATTCTGTACCTAATATTTCATATAATATTTCATCGGAAATATTCTGTTTCATCTTAACACCCTTCCTTTCTCTAAGTATCTGTATATTATCCATTCTGCAATTCCACGCGGAGTTTTTCCCTTCCCCTGCGCAGTCTGCTCTTTACGGTATTTTCTTTCATATTCAAAATCTTTGCTATTTCGCTTATCGTGAAGCGTTCTCCGAAATATAACTGGAAAATAACTCTGCTGTCCTCCGGCAGACTAAGTAATAGTTCCCGAAATTCTATGTCCGCTTCCGGCATATCACATCCGGCGGCGTCCGGTGCGTATCCTTGTTCCAGACTCACTTTTCTTTTATTGCTCCGCCAGATTTTCGTACAATGGTTAATCAAAATTCTAACGAGCCACGTCTTAAAATACTCCGCTTTTTTTAACTCTCCTATATGTTCATATGCCGACAAAATCGTATCTTGTATGGCGTCAGCGGCGTCCTCTTCATTGCCCAGATAGCCGAGCGCTACTCTATTAAGTGTCATCCGGCACTCTTCTATTAAGGCAATAAAACTCTCCGCATCGCCTTGCTTTGCCTTTTTTACCAGCGTTTCCATCTCATCCCTCCTAAGTATCTTTTGTTATTGTAAGTGTAAGCGCTTTTCCTTATGCTTATTAGATGATGTGGGGTGGGGATTTGGGTGCAGGGGGAATTATAAAATATGAGAATATTATAAATGATGTGGAGGAAAGAGATTTGAGAAGATTAAATTTTGGACTCGGTGAGTCCAAAATCTATTTAATCTTTTTTCATTTTCGTGATATTTTCTTCCTCTGCTTTAGCAGATTTTAAAGCTTGGTATTCCCGATTTAATTCACGCAATAATTCATCTTCACTCGGAAGATATAACTTATATTTTGAAGCAAAAATCTGTGTTTCATTCTCAGGCAGCGTATACTTAACTACAGATTCACTTTTATCTGCACATAATACAATACCAATCGGCGGATTATCCCCTTCGTTCATAAGTTCCCGCTCATAATAATGAACATACATCTGCATCTGCCCTCAATCCTGATGTGTTAAATCTCCAACTTTTAAATCTATCAGAACAAAACATTTCAAAATATAATTATAGAATACAAGGTCAATTCTAAAATGCCGCCCATCAAATGTAATACGTTTCTGTCTAGCCACAAAAGAAAATCCTCTTCCAAGCTCTAAAAGAAATTTCTGCAGGTGCGTAATCAATGCCTGTTCCAAATCACTTTCATAAAAATCATCATTTGAACTCAAACCAAGAAATTCCAAAACATACGGATCGCGGATAATGTCTTCTGGTTTCTTAGCAGGCTCCAATGCCTGAACTTCTGCTGCAACCTGTTCTTTCTCCTTACTGGATAATAATCTTTCATAAAAGAAAGAATTGATCTGCCTTTCAAGCTGTCTGGTACTCCATTGTGCTTTTATGGCTTCCTGCATATAAAATTCTCGTGCATTATCATTTTCTACACGCATCAAAAGTCGATAATGAGTCCAACTCAATTCGCTACGCAGTGCGTAGCCATTTGGAAAGGTTAAATAAAATTGCCGCATATTTTTCAAATTAGCAACAGTAAATCCTTTTCCAAAATCCTGTGTCATCTGTTTTGACAATTCCTTTAATAAACCTAAACCGTACTCTGCTTTTTCATTACCGCCCTGTTCTTCAATGATTGATTTTCCTATATTCCAATAGGCTTCTACCATTGCAAAATTGGCTGTTTGATAAACTTTATTTCTTGCCGAAATTAAAATTTCTTTAATTTCCATAATAAAAAGATGCGTTCATTCTATTAAAGTCGTCCTCTCATTATATCTTCGCTAAAATCTGCATTTTCTGCCCATCCAGGGCAGGCTGAACTTTATTTACTGCTTCATAGTATATCACACTTTTCACTATTTCCCTATTAAAAATTACCTTTCCGCCGCTTCTCCCGCTTTCCACGTTTCGCTTGGCGCGCAGTTCCATGTGATTTTCTTTCCATCCGAATACGCGATAATACTTCCCTGTTCGTCGGTGCGGAATACCTTTATATCCATGCTTCTTAATGTATTTAGAGTTGGGGCGTGCGGATGCCCATAATCATTGCCCTCCGCGCAACTGATAACCGCATAGGTCGGTTTTACTTTATTTAAAAATGCCTGGGAAGATGAAGTTCTTGAACCATGATGCCCGACCTGATATACATCCGCCGAAACCGAAAGACCATTATTCAAAATATCGCTTTCCGCCTCTTCCTCTGCATCTCCCGAAAAAAGGAATTTGTTATCTCCATTTTGTAAAAGAAGCGCTATCGAAGCATTGTTAGGGGAATCATAAGTTTTATTTGGCGCCAGTATGGTAAACTGTGCGTCTCCCAATGCATAAGAATCTCCGACTTTGGGAGTCGAATAAGAAAGCCTTTTATCATCTAAAGCCTGAATCAATTTCCGGTAAGTCTTATTATCTTTTTCATAGTTTGATACAAAAACTGTGTTGATTTGAAACTTTGTAATGATAACCGGAGCCGCCCCGATATGGTCTGCGTCAGGATGTGTCAGGATTAAATAATCTAACTTTGTGATTCCCTGTTTTTGCAGATAGTTCTGCACGGTTGTTCCCTGAGTATCGTCTCCGGTATCAATCAACATGGCGTTGTCGCCGCATTTTACCAGTGTACAGTCTCCCTGCCCTACGTCTATGAAATGTACCTCCATATTAGAAGCCTGATTGGAAGTCAGTACCGTCTGCTGCGACATTACAGGCATTTCGACATTATCTGTTAAGACAACATAAAGCAATGCTATTATCACGGCAGCCGCCGCATAACGAAAGCGTCTGCCATTTTTTCTGCCACGCAATAAGCGTTTATGATGTTTGGGGGGTTTTTTCTTCATGGCTGCTCCTGTTTGCAGATACAAATTTTGTTCCGATGCTTTCATCATGCTGTTTCATATAAGATGACTCCTTCTTTTTGAATATTTGCATAAAAAGGATAATTTTCAACCCATTTTCTAAAATGTGCATCACTTTTTGCAATAGGCTTTATATCAAGTCCATAGTCCAAATTGAAATCATATGTCATATAAGACAAATTTTGTCCATATGCCTTTAAATCCAAATCCGACATATCCAGCAAAATCATAATATCAATATCCGAATCCTGCTTAAAATCACCTCTGGCATATGAACCATACAAAATAATCTTTTGTAAATGTGAACCATATATTTTTTTCACTTCAACTACATATTGCTCCATATAACTCTGTATAGCCTGTGGCATATTGTTTCCTCCTAAATAAATTCTACGGTTCTATCAATATCATTTTTTTCCATTAAAAATATTATATTATAAGAAAACCCTCAAATCAATCATTTAGCATTTTCTTATCACCACAAAAGGCATTAACAGATATTCTCCGTTAATGCCTCCGGTCTGGTTTTTAAACCTTATTCAGTTATCCGCACTAATAACTGCGCTTTACATCCAATACTTTCATCAACGCATCCTGTAATACTCTGGAAACGTTAATTCCTGCATGTTCAGCCTCATAATTAAGCCAGCTTGGAATGGTGACATTTTTCCTTACCGCTTTTGTATCAATTTTTCTTCGATATTCTCCTGAATCAATATCAACTAATGATATCACAGTTTCACCATCTTCTGCAAAAGTTCCCTTATTAATATCTAAAGAATCAATCATTGAAGGCATCGGAATTTCCATTCCGTCATCCTCCATTGAGACACATTTCAATTCTATAGCATCTCTAGCCATTTCAATAGCGTCTGCCATATCCTTTCCCTCTGTCAAGATTTCTAAATCCGGTACTTCTACTAGTATAATAGTATTAGTCTTTGTAAAAAGCACAGGATACACATTTTTCATTTTAATCTCTCCATATCATTTATAAAATATTATCAAACAATTCTGCTAAATTATCTTAGCTATAGTATATTACAGATTTCTTCTTTTCATAATTGCTTTTGCCAGTCTTTCATCAATTTCCTTATGCCGTGGTATTTCCTCCTTTTCCATGCCCCTGGCATATATATCATGATTACTTCCATGTCTTTCAAAGACAAAGCCTGCATTTTCAAGCTTCTTAACCAATTCTCTTTGCTTCATCACTTTGCCTCCATACTATATGACTGTATTTTTTATATAAATTCCTCCTTTCGCACATTATTATACGCATATAATGTGTATATGTCAATGTTTTTATGTGTATCATTCAACATATACATTTTCATTATTATAAACAATAGGTGATTGCCAAACTCCTGTTTTAAAAATAGAGCTCTACAATCACCTGTTAATCACATATCAAAAGCTAGTATTCAATTTCCCCTACTCAGCCTTTTTCTTCTTAACCATCGCTACCACAGCAAGAATGGCATTTACTAAACACCATGCCGCCCATATGTTTAAATCAGCAAAATTTCCGGCTAAGGCAAATCCAACTAATGCTGCGATGCCAAAAAGAACTATTAAAGCGATATTGCCGCCGTTTCCCTCACTTTTCCTTGTTGCGGTAGACACAATACCACCCGCCAACATCATAATGGCAACAATAATACCTCCGCTTCCACTGGATTCTCCGTTTTCTTCGATTGTATTGACTACTCCCGCCGCGCATGACTGAAATGCCACAAACACAAACAGAATCATCGATAGTATTCCGGATACAAGTTTCCATGTTTTCATTTGTAATCCTCCTTTACAAAATTTATTTTTATTTCTTTAAAACAATAAAGCAGCCGTTTTTAACTGGACAATATTCAATTATTGTTTTCACCACTATCTATAATCACTACTCCTATGCTTTTAATATCCATTCGCTGTAACACCATAAACAGCTTCTTCGTTTGTAAATCCCTCATATAATAGTTGGTCTATTAATCCGTCATGAGAAAAAGAAGAAAACGATAAATAGGATGCAGCTGATTTAGCTGCCTGCTCGTACCAATCCGCGCCACAATTATCTACCGCATAAGATGACTGTCCGCTTGTAAATCCCTCATATTCCAACTGTCTTATCAATCCAGCATAAGAAAATGCTGAATTATTCAAATAAGATTTTGCCGACTTTAGCGCCTGTTCGTTCCAATCCGCACCACTATTGTCTGCCGCATAGACAGCATCTTCATGAGCGTATTTTTCAAATTCTAACTGTCTGACTAAACCATCATAAGAAAATGGCATAAAATTCAAATAAGACTGTGCCGATTTCAAAGCGTTCTGTTGGCTTTTTGTTATGGAAAAAGCTTCTTCTTTCTTCGATGCTTCCTGCGTTGATACTTCCGCCGTATTGTTTTCTGCCGCATTTTTTTCCACCGCGTTATTTCCTGCTACCGCCGGATAAGTTTCCTTGCTGTTAATTACCATTTCCGTATCAGCATTTCGCCTGCTGCTCATTAGTGCGGAATTATCTGAAATTTCACTTGCTGCCTCTACTCCCTGGACTTTTCCGTTATTATACAGTACAATAAGCCTGCCCGAATCAACATCCGATACAAACATATATATGGAAACGACTGCCCCTAAAATAGATATCAACAATCCGGTTGTTGCAAAATTCTTATCCGACAAAAAATCTGTCAACCCGATAATTCCCAATACAATTCCTACTACGCATGGTAAAATGCCTATATACCATACCGACGATACAAGTCCTATAATTCCGAATATAAGTGATAAAATTCCTACAACTTCCATACTGTTTTCCTCTTTTTATGCAAAGTCAAAGTTTTCGCTGCAAGCAACAGGCATCAATATACTCCACCATTGATGTTTTCATTTATTATTATACCCAATATCCACCCTATTTTCAACTATCAGTTATTGTTTTCAATACTAATAGTTTATTATAACTTTCCCGACATATGTTTACAATAAAAGAAACCAGAAAAAACAGGAGAACATATGGACAGAGCAATTCTTGGACAACGGCTTCGTGAAGAACGCATCCGCTCCGGTCTTACACAAGAACAGACCGCGGAGTATATTAATGTTTCAACCGCATATATCGGACTCATCGAACGGGGAGAACGTTCCGTTACTTTGGAAAAAATCATTCTTCTTGCAGAGTGTTTTCATGTAAGCGTTGACTACCTGCTGAAAGACTTTTTACCCTCTGGCGCTTCCACAGACGACAAACAAATGCAGCTATTATGGAATCATGCCACGGATGATGAAAAAGCCCTCATCCTATCTGTCATGAAATCAATCTTAAACCACAGCCAAAAAAATTGACTTCGTATTCATTATATACGAAGCCAATTTATAATTGGTCTGCTGCCAGCCGACAAAACGCTATTATTTTTGTATTTTTCCTAAAAAGTTATACCCAATATAGGCGTCCAGCATCACGCCATTATAAAAAGATATCAAAATGAGGATAATGCGCACCGCTATCATAACCACGCGGGGCTGTTTGGCAAAAATCCATCTTCTTTCCCAATACCCGATATCCACGGCAAGCAGAAACGGAATCCAAAGATACAAAATAACTGCTGCCAGTTCCAGTAAAATCGTATGCCAGCTCTGCTTCGCTGATTCCAGCATAATAAATGTGAGTAAAAACATCAAAAAATACCCAACAACCGCTGTCACTTTTTTCCATACAACGCCCGTCCGAAAACCCGGAATCCATGTACGCGCATATAACTCTTTTTCTTCTCCGGGCAAATCTTTCAAAAGTTCCTCATCACTTTGATATCTTTGCTTGACGTCAATTTCCATACAACGCCGTATGATTTTCACAAACGGAAAGCCATCATAAATCTTTTCTGTCGGCAGGCATCCGGTCAGAAGCACATTAAGCAGCACGCCCACCGCATAGATATCCGCCCGTTTATCGGTCTGCAAAAAACCGAACTGTTCTGGCGCGGCATAGCCGGGCGTTCCCAATATTTCCGTATCCTGTGTCTTTTTTTCCTTGGTCTGTCTGGCTATCCCAAAATCGACTAATTTCAAAACGCCGTCGCCGGAAATCATGATATTATTGGGGTTAATATCCCTATGTACAATCCCTTCTGCATGGACTTTTAAAAGCGTTTTAACAAGCGCCTCGATTAACAGTACCGCCTCTTGTACGCTAAAAGTTCCTTTCTCCTGCATGAGTTCCTCTAAAGATGTGCCGCTGATATACTCCACAAGGACGATTCCCTGTTTTCCATCCGCCGCATAATCATATACTTTTTCCAAATGAATATCGTCTATCTGCTGCAATTTTTCATAAACTGCAATTTTATCCGCTTCCACATACTTTTTTACGGCAATTTTCCCTGTCAGCTTATGGCGCGCTAGAAAAACAGAAGTCTCTTTATCTTTCCTTTCCTCCTGCATCCCAAGCGGCGCAAGGTTTTCATATATCTCATCCAGATATTGTTTTTTATGTTGTTTATTATCCATAACTTTTACAACCTGTCCTTGTGTCATGCTATCGCGTTTTGATATAATTTCTATTGACTTTTATCTGTATATTCCTATAATTTTATTATGCAAGCGCAATCCAGTAACTTGCGCATGAACCCTACTGTAATTATAGCAATTTTCCACTATACAAAGGAGTCTTTCCATATGAAAAAAAGCACCGGAGAATTACTGGATATTTTGAAAAAAACACCCGACTTCCCCAGTTATGCCGCTTCCGTATCAGACAATTTTATTGAAAAAAGCGCACCCCATACCGCGCTCAATGCCCTGCTGAAAGAAAAATGCTTGAAAAAAAGCGAAGTCATCAAACGCTCCGGTCTGGACCGCAAGTATGCCTATGAAATTTTATCAGGAAAGAAAAAACCTGCCCGCGATAAAATACTGGCTCTCTGTTTATCCATGCAGCTTTCCATAGAGGAAACCCAGAGGCTTCTTATCACCTCCGGCTATCCGCAGCTATACGCTAAAGTAGAGCGTGAAAGTGTCATCCTTTTTGCTTTGCAGAATCATTTATCGGTATTAGAAACCAACGAGCATTTGGATGAAATGGGGCTGGGGATTTTGGAATAATAATACCTATCTGCTTCTTAAACTTTTATATGCCTCTTTCCCAATGGATTCCTGTACGGAAAGATAAAACTGCTTGTCCTCAAACAATTTGGAAAAAGCTTTCATCTGCTCGACATAACAGTTTTGTGCCACCTGCTTAAAAATCTCCGGAAAAATGGAACGGTTGAAAACCTCTTCGTCATTTTTCTTCGCCTGCATCTCAATTTTTTCATTATACTTGATACATCTATGATAAAGCTGCTCGACAATGACCCTGTCGCTTTCAAGAAAAATTCCCTGATACTTATCGTTAATCTTATCAATAATGGTATCTAACAACGCATCCTTGTTGTCCTCTTTCCCTGAAACCCGCAAAGACTTAGGATTTTGCAGCGTTGACGTTTCCACTGTGGGATTTAAAGAAATATCTCCTTTAAAAGTCTGCTCTAATTTATAAAATTCCAGCTTTAATTTATCTTCCAAATCCACTGATTTTGCATCCGCCGCAGGCGGCAGCATCTTCTCCAAATACTGTGTGAAGTTGTATTCTTTCTGCAAAGATATATCAAACATTCTGGATATCTGCGTGATATAGGAATACCACTTATTAAAGTTATGAATTATCTTCTTATATTCAAGTCTTCTCTCTTCTTCTAATTCTTTATATCTGTTTACAATAGGCGTCAGCACACCCGCCATTTTCCCCAAATCAGTATCGTTTTGCGGAGATTTTTTAAAAAGGATTTTTAATAGTTTTTCTATGTCGTCATCATTATATAAACTATAACTTCTAAGCATAGTCCTGGTATCATAAATCAAATTGACATTGATTTCCTGGTCTAATTCCGTACACTCAAAATATGGTTCAAAAGCCGCTTTGATTTCCTCCGCCGTATTTACAAAATCCAAAACAAACGTATCGTTTTTCCCCGGATAGGTTCTGTTAAGCCTTGATAAAGTCTGTACCGCTTTTACCCCTTTTAACTTTTTATCAACAAACATAGTATGAAGTAATGGCTCGTCAAAACCTGTCTGGTATTTTTCCGCTACAATCAACATTGCATATTCGTCCTTATTAAATTCAGCGGGCAGCTGACTTTCTTTGATTGTAGTGCCATCTTTCCGCTTATTTAAGCCTTCTTCCGTATACTCTTCTTCCCCATCTTTTACAACACCGGAAAAAGCAACCAAAATCTCCAAATCATCATAGCCTTTTAATTCCAAATATCTTTTAAATTCATGATAATATCTGATAGCATGCAATCTGGAAGCGGTCACCACCATTGCTTTTGCATTACCGTTAATTTTATTCCTTGTTACACTTCTAAATGTTTCAATAATAATTGCCGTTTTTTGCTGCAGATTATGCGGATGCAAAGATTCATACCTTTGCACAGCCTTTAATGCCTGCGTAGCCGGGACTTCCGGATTTCCCGGCGTATTTTTGGCAATCTTATAACAGTTCTTGTACGTCATATAATTTTTTAATACATCAAGAATAAAGCCCTCTTCAATCGCCTGTTTCATACTGTAGATATGAAACGCTCTGAATTTACCGTTAGGCAGCTTTTCACCAAACATCTCTAATGTGGATTCTTTTGGAGTTGCCGTAAAAGCAAAAAATGAGAGATTTTTGTGTCTGCCATGTGTAAGCATCTGTTCCACCAACTTATCCTCATCATCTTTGATTTCTTCTTCCTCTTTTTCCTCTATCTCGGCAAATTCTTTTAATGCCTCCTCTGTATCGGCAAGCGCTGCTTTCAATTTTTGCGCCGACCTTCCCGATTGGGAATTGTGGGCTTCATCTACGATAACAGCAAACCGCTTATCTGTAGTATCATTGATTTCATCATATATGTAAGGGAACTTTTGTAATGTGGTAATAATAATCTTTTTCCCATCATTAATAGCCTGCTTTAAATCAGAAGAATGCTTTTCATCATCTATTTTTTCCACAGTTCCCATAATATGGTCAAATCCAAAAATAGTATTCTGCGTCTGCCTGTCCAAAACAGTTCTGTCATTGATAACAATGATAGACGTAAAAACAGGGTTATCATTTTTATCATGCAGTTCCGATAATTCATATGCTAACCATGCAATCGAATTACTCTTTCCTGAACCCGCACTATGCTGAATCAGGTAGTTTTTACCCGACCCGTTTTCTTTCACGTCCGCAATCAATTTCGTGACAACGTCTAACTGATGATACCTTGGGAAAATAAGTTTAGTGCTTTTCTTTTTCGTCTCTACTCCATTTTTATAAACGACTTTTTGCTCTTCCACTCTCTGTATAAACTTATGTATCAATTCCAGCAGATTATCTTTTGTGAGTACCTTTTCCCACAGATAAGACGTCGTATATCCATTGGGGTTTTGCGGATTGCCCGCTCCGCCGACTTCTCCGGCTCCATTTGAACCCTGATTAAACGGAAGAAAAGAGGTTTCTTTCCCTGCTAATTTCGTTGTCATGGCAATTTCATTCAAATCCACCGCAAAATAAACTAAAAATCTTTTATCAAACTGAAAACACAACTCCCTCGGGTTTCTATCATACATAAACTGCTTTTTTGCATTCGCAACAGACTGTCCTGTCAACTGATTTTTCAGTTCCAATGCCACAACCGGAATGCCATTTACGGAAAGCACGATATCAATACTGTTTTCATTCTGCGCAGAATATTTAAACTGCCTCGTACAGGTAACAATATTGCTATTGTAATCATCCATAACCTGCTGGCTTAAATTATTATTTTCTTTAAAAGCGACAATTTCAATCTTAGCCCCTCTGTCCTCAAAACCATGTCTTAACACATACAAAAGTCCGAAAGTATCAACGCTTTCCTGAAATCTCTTATAGAATTTCTTTTCCGCATCAGTTCCGTAATTTCTTTCGTATTTCTGCCACTGTTTAGGTTGTGTTTTCTTTACAAATGCAATCAGCTTTGGTAAATCAATCGCTTTTTCCCTGTCATAAGTTTTTAAGTCTCCCTTGGTGAAGCCGCCCTGAGAGAGCATATAACTTTCTATGTCGGATTCAAATCGTTTTTCTTTTGTGTCCATAAGTGTTCCTTTCCTCATATAATGCAGCACATCTATAACTCTACAAACTTGTATCTGCCTGCTCCTACTCCCGTTACTTTCTTTATTACTTTTGCTGCTTTCATCGCATTTATAATATTTGTTGCCTTCGATTTGGAACAGTTTAGCCATTCCATTATATTTGTCTGCCCAAATGGTACGCCGATATCGCTGGCTATATAGACCTTTTCAATATTTTTTATAAATTTTTCCGTAATTCCTGCATCCATACATAGGGGAACATATTTTTCAAAAGCATTGCTTACTTTTTCAGGAGCATTGCTTACTTTTTTAGAGGCATTGCTCACTTTTTCAGAAGCATTGCTTACTTTTTTAGAGGCATTGCTTACTTTTTTAGAGGCATTGCTTACTTTTTCAGAAGCATTGCTTACTTTTTTAGAGGCATTGCTTACTTTTAAGGCACTACTGCTTACTTTTCTAAAAATTGTAACCTTAAATCCGTTTCCACATTCTTCAAACAGCGGCGTTCCTAATCCATATTCCTTACACCGACTGATAATTCTCGGAATACCGGTTCCCCATGCCTCTATCATATGCATATAATGAAATGCCTCCGCAATAGCTTCATTTCTGCAAGTTGATTTCCCCATTTTTGCCGTTTCCAAATCCAATCCGTTATAGAGCATTCCCGGCGATAATACTTCTAATCGGTCATCAAAAATACTCACTTGAATACAGGATTTGTCTAAATAACTTCTGTGTATAACAGCATTGGCAATCATTTCCCTAATTGCCGATATCGGGAGTTCGTACGCATCACTTCTATATATGCCGTCAATCTCCGCTCCCATATCAATATGCCTTAAAACAAATTGATAGGCTTCTTCTATTTGCTCATAGATAGACTCGCTAAATTCTTTCTTATCAATAAACACATCCCTTGTTATTCCCTTAAACAGTGCGCATTGTATTTTCGCATATTTATTTTTATTATCGGTCAAAAGGTCAAAGGCATGTGTTGGATAAAGAGTTCTTCCCACTCTGCACAAAATTCCAAAATCTTCCAATTTTTCCGGCGTCATTTCTTTTATTGCCGTTTTCTCATCTTCCGTCTTACAGGAATCAATAGCAATCTGTCTCATTTTTTTGCATAAATCCAAAGTTTTCTTTTCGTCATATTCCTGCCCTATCTCCTGCAGAGAATCATAAGAAATATTTTGACCTTCCAACTCCAATTCCTGTATTTTTCTTGCATCAGCCAGTCTGCTTGTTCCATTAATTCTGATATAGACGCTGCTCTCTTTTCCCTTACTGGCAATATAATACGGTCTGAATTTTCCCGGCGCTATATCTATTACAAGCAATGTTTTATCTTCTACCGTATGAATAGAAATATCCGGTTCTATTTGCGGTGCACAGGCATCCGAAATCATATTAGATATACTATCTGACATCTTAAAAGGGCTAACGTCGCCAATCCCATAAACAATATTTGTCTCTTCTTCGATTCCAAGAATGACCTTCCCACCTGTACTATTTGAAAAGGCAATAATATCTTTCAGAAACCGCTCGTGATTACTTGGAATTTCTCTTTTAAATTCTATATTTTTGCCCTCGCCGAAGTATTCTTTTTGAATCATAGTATTACCTCTTTCTTTCCTGTGACATATTCATAAATAAAGGACTTTTTATAACTTTCCAAATCAGCAAGTAATTCTTCTTTCTTAGTAATCAATTTATCAATTTCAGAACATTTTTCGTCAAGATAAGCTATAATATCTTCTTGCTCTTTTATGGGGGGAAGAAGCATTTTTACCTGATATAATGAATCAATGCCTACATTTCCCTGAGTATTTGCATTCGTATACTTCTTTAGTTCTTCAATAAAAGAAGATGTCTTTGTATAATAGAATAAAAATTTTCCTTTCAAAAAAGATGTTGGTTTTATAATTACGCAAGAATATGAAACCAAAAAATTTTTATTTATATCTACATAAGATACTGTTCCTATTGTTGCATACCTCGCTAAAATTACATCTCCATAATTTACTTGTATCTTATTTGATAATTCTTGAAAATCTTCATAAGAAACTTTCTTGCATTTTTCAAAATTAATATTACTGGTCAAATTTTGTAAATCCCCTGTCATTACATAAGGTATTCCCTGTGGCTGCGTTTCTGGCATATAATGATCTATATCGCCTATTTTTTCTACAACATGCCTAAGTTTCATACAATTCCAATTTCTAGGAATTTTTCCTATCCATTTCACCCCACTTTCTTTCATCTCCACATCAGGATTCAATCCCTTTGTCACAGCATCAGTAATAATCACTTGTTTATACTTTTTATAATCTTCTATCGTTTCTTTGGTCTTTGCAATAACAGAGTCAATTTTTCCAACTTTTTCATCAAGAAAATCTGCAATTTTTTGTTGCTCATTTTCATCAGGAAAAGCGACATTAATTCTATTCATATTGGATTGAGTCAGCTTATTTAAAATACTACCGTTAATATAACTACCAAAATCAACAATATTTAAAAAATGTACTAAATATGGAGATATAACACCTTTATCTGCTTTTAAAACATGAATATGATTATTTACCCATATTTTCTCACAAACTAAAAATGCCACATTTCTTTTTTTATCAAAAAATGGTGCGCCATCTTCTCCCAATAAAACCAACTCTTCGTCAAATAAATAATTATTCACATGGTCAGTAATATTACCAGCCCCCCAATATGGATATGGGCCTGCTTCTCTCAAACCTGAATCAATAGGTACTCTTTCGCCATCTTTACATGTGATAATACTTTTTAATTTTCTTACTTCCCACCCCTCCGGAATCTCCCCAATCCATTCCACGCCGGAATCTTTCATCTGTCTTGCCATTACGCAGTACCCCCTTTACCAAACAATTTCTCTAAAGAGGTCATAATCTCTTTTTCATGCGCTGTAATTCTTTCCGCAATCACTTCCGCTTTTTCCGGCGCTTCATACTTATAGAAATACCTTGTAAAAGGAATCTCATAACCAACTTTTGTTTTAGATTTTTCAATCCACGCTTCAGGATTATAGGGTTTTACTTCTCTTGCAAAATAGCTGTCAATATCCTCTATCAACGGAACATTCTCAAAATCTCTTTTTGACGCGTCTGCTACAGGTTGATTTTTCTTACCTTTTGTAATCGGTTTTCCGTCCTCATCATAAGCGGGGCTTTCAATCTGGATTCTGTTAAATCCAAAATCTTCATTGTTGAAAATCTTGCTTTCACAAACCTTGCCGTCTAATTCATATATTTTATTCTTAAACTCCCCATAGGCAGTTACAATAATTTCCCTGCATTCTTGCGTAATATCATTCCTTTTGCTGCCGATATTCTTTCTTCTTGACACTACCATTTTAGAAGCGTCAATAAGCTGTACTTTTCCTTGTCTTTTTTCCGGTTTATTTTTAGAAATAAGCCAAATATATGTAGTAATACCCGTATTATAAAAGACGTCCGTTGACAGCTGGACGATTGCGTCCAGCCAGTCATTTTCAATCATATATCTTCTGATTTCCGATTCCCCTGATTCCGCCGCTCCGGTAAACAAAGAAGAGCCATTATGAATAATAGCCATTCTTCCATCCTCTTTCAACTTTGCAATGCCATTCAAATCAAAAAGCATCTGCCCATCGCTAATTTTAGGCAAACCAACGGAAAATCTTCCTAAGTCGCCAAGCTGCGCCTCTGCTTCTACCGCATTTTTTTCTACTTTCCATTCGATACCAAACGGTGGATTGCTGATAATATAATCGAAGGTATAGCCTTTGAATTTATCGTCTGACAAAGTATTCCCTTGACGCATATTGTCGCTGTTACCACCGCGAATCAACATATCTGCTTTTGCGATTGCGAATGTCTCCGGATTTAATTCCTGCCCGAACACTTTTACATCCGCTTCCACATCCAGTTCCAGAAGCCTTTCCGTCATACAGGTAAGCATCTGGCTTGTACCCATAGTCATATCATAAACGGTCTTTGCCACGCCCTCTTCTATCATTGTGTCTTTATCTTCTGCAATAAGCAAATCTGTCATCAGGTAAATAATGTCTCTTGATGTAAAATGCGCTTGCCTGCTCGTCATAAGACTCTGAAAATCTGCGGACTAAATCTTCAAAAATGTAACCCATATCAACAGCGGTAATTTTATCTGCTCCCATGTACGCCGCCGGTTTATTAAATGCTTCGATAATCAGAAACAGCATTCCGTTGTTGGCAAGTTTGGTAATCTCCCTGTCAAACTCGAAATTTTCAATAATATCCTGCACATTATCGGAAAATCCATTAAGATATTCCCTGAAATTCTTCTCAATATGCGTGGCGTCATTACACAATTTTTGAAAATCAAACGAACTGATATTGTAAAACTTATATCCTGACGCCGTTTCCAAAAATCCGTCAATCACTTCTAAATGTTTTACTTTCTCATAAGTATCCCAGACTGCTTGTCTTGTCGGCGCAAGCACATCGTTGAATCTTTTGATGACGCACATGGGAAGAATGACTTTTCCGTATTCATGCGGTTTATAATATTCTCTGATTAAATCCGCAATAGCCCAAATCAGATTGGATTTCTCCTGTATATTGGTTGTCGTTTGATTGTGTAACTCTGTCATTTTGATTTTCTCCATTTTCGTTTCTTTCAAGGGCGGCTATCCTTTTTTAGGAATCGGTGTAATAGAAAGCGTATAGCCTAATGGTGCCAATATCTTGAATAATGTATCAATTTGCGGCGTTGATTTCATACTTTCCATTCTTGCAATAGCAGGCTGTTTTACTCCGCATAACCGTGCAAGTTCTCTTTGCGATAGTCCTTTTTCCTCTCTTGCCTCTATCATTTTTCCAATTAAAGCTACCTGAAAATTAATCTGCTCTCTCTCCGCGTCAGTTACTCTTTCTTCATCCGCCATATATTCAGCAAAAGTATTTACTTCCTTTTTCATCATTCACCATTCCTCTCTATATAATCTTTTATATTTTTTCTAGCCTGTTCCAGTTCCCTTTTAGGCGCTTTCTGTGATTTTTTTACATAATGATGGACCATAACAAATTTATTATCTTTCCAATAAAAGAAAAATATTCGATTTGCAAGTGGTCTTAATTCCCACAAATTACCATCAATATGCTTCACTATTGGCTTACCGATTCTCGTTCCATATTCGGCTAATGCCGCCATATAAGAAAGAATTTTTTCACGATTAATTCTCGCGTTTTTATCTGTCTTTGCTTTTTCCTGTAAGTCATCCAAATAATCTATTATTGCAGATTTTCCAGAAGCATCTTTATAAAATATAATATCAAACACTTTTATCTTCCTTTTCCTTATATGATAACATATTCGTTATCATAAATCAATCATTTACTTTTCTCCCCCATCACAACAGCGGCGCAACCACTTTCGCCAAATACCCTATAAGCTTCAGCGTCCACTTTTCTTTGCGCAGCGTCTCCGTCGAAACCTGGCGGCACTTGGCAAGCGTAGCCTGAAAGTCTTTCTCGATTTCGGGAACGCAGTCCGTACCGTACATATAAGTAGCGCATTCAAAATGATGGTAAAGACTGCGATAATCCAGATTAATCGTTCCGACAACGGCTTCCCTCGTATCGCTGACACACACTTTTGCATGGACAAATCCCGGCGTATATTCATAAATTTTCACACCGGATTTTAACAGCGATTTATAATGCGTTTTCGCCAGTGCATAAGGCACCGTTTTATCCGGAATGCCCGGCAGTATCAATGCCACTTCCACGCCTCTTTCCGCCGCAAATTTCAACGCCGCCGCTAACTCTTCGTCCAGAATCAGATACGGCGTCATGATATGCACATACTCCAAAGAACGGTTGAGAATATCCATATAAACTCTCTCACCCAGCTTATCATCATCCAAAGGACAATCGCCGTAAGGAATCACATAGCCTTTTGCATTTTCCACAGGAAATGACGGATAGGCAAGAAAACGCTCTGACTCCTTTTCTTTTTCATCGATGCCCCACATCTGCAGAAACATCAGCGTAAAACTTTTGACCGCTTCGCCTTTAATCATAACAGCGGTATCTTTCCAATGCCCGAATTTTTCTTTCCGGTTAATATATTCATCCGCAAGATTGACCCCGCCGTTAAATGCCGTGTGTCCGTCAATGACAAGGATTTTTCTATGGTCTCTATAATTATAGTTCGTGGAAACAAACGGCGTTACATGGGCAAACACCTTGCAGCGAATCCCCAACGACTTTAAGCGTTTTGGATAATCGCGCGGCAATAATGCAAACTCGCAGGTTCCGTCATACATAACGCGTACATCCACGCCCTCCGCGGCTTTGCGCGCAAGTATCTCCAATATTTTACCCCACATAAAGCCCTCGTCCACAATAAAATATTCCATGAAAATAAAATGCTTTGCCTCTTCCAACTGCTTTAGCATCTCTTCAAATTTATTTTCTCCCAGCGAAAAAAAGGTAACGGACGTTTTATCATATACCGGATGACAGCTGCTTCTGTGCATATAGTGCGCTAAAGCCGCCGCACCGGGATTTTCTTTGGAAAACCTATCCATAACCTCCACTGACTGTGGTATACTCTCTTCCGTATCCGTAATAATATCATGAACGCGTTTTTTCAAAGCAAGGTGCCCGATATCACTCTGCGTATATAAAAATAAAAGCAGACCAAATACGGGCAGAAGCATAATCACAATCAGCCATGTCACTTTCGCCGTGGAATTGATTTTACTATTAAGCAGATAAATGACCATAACAAAACCGAATAATATCGTACCGCCAAATACATGCGGCAAAAATTCTTCAAACCAATGAAAAATGCTAAAAAGAATCAAAACCTGTATGACAAGCATAAGTAAAATCAATCCAAATCGGCTGAATATGGCGTGTATAATGCCTTTCTGTCCTTTTTTTAACAGGGTAAGCCCCTTGTCCTTGTAATCCTGTGTCTGCATAACTATTTCTCCTTTACGCGGCTTTTTCCGTCATTTTTATCTTCACCCGTGCCGTACGGCAGTTATTTCTTTCCTATCATTATACTCCCTGCGCCGGTCATAGCCAAGATTATTGTTGTATCTTTCCAGGCTTTCATGTTATTATCATTTATATTATAACCTATGCTTTATACAAATGACACGAACAAGAGGAAAATACAGATGAACATATTTCACAACGATACAGAAAAAATAGAGTTTTTAAGAAAATACAGACTGCTTTCGGAAACTTCCGGCGACCTGTCGGGTTTTTATTATTATAAACCGGAAAGCGACACCCCGATTGCCTGCGAAATAATCGGATATGACTGCGCTTTTGAAACCTGGGCGGCTATTGCCGTTACAGCGGACAACGAAACGTATATCGTACACTCCGATTATCTTTCCGACATGAAAAAAAGAGGGCGCACGTTCCATAAAGCCCCCGCTTCCAAGACTCCCCGGCAGCCGCGTAAAACCAACGCCGCCCCTTATATTGTTTTTGATTTGGAAACCACCGGATTAAACTATAAGCAGGATGAAATCATAGAAATTGCCGCCGTCAAATATAACGGCGAAGAAGTAACCACGTTCAATAAGCTGGTGAAACCCGCATCTATCGTACCCGGAAATATCACCAAACTCACCGGCATCACAAACGAAATGTTACAAGACGCCGCTTCTATCGAAACCGTACTGCCGGAATTTCTGCAATTCATTGGAAACTGCAAGCTTGTCGGGCATAATATCAAGACGTTTGACATTCTTTTTCTCAATAGAGCCTGTCAAAACCTCGGACTGCCTGCAGTCAAAAACAAGACCGCCGACACCTTAGCGCTCGCCAGAAAATCTCTGCCCGGTCTTGCCAACTACAAACTTGCCACTATCTGCGCGCATTACGGCATCGACGCCTCCGGCGCACACAGGGCTTTGGAGGACTGTTATATGTGTGGTGAGTGCTATGTGCGGATGGAGGGGCGGTGACCTATCAATTCTATGTTTCTAATGCACAAATAAAAAGATAATTGGTACATACACTTAAGATGTTCCAATCATCTTTTCTACAAGTAACATATAATTTCTCTATAAGATACGATAACGGAATAGCATCTATGTCTATTCTCTGTCTAAGCTACTGCTTTAACAACATGCCTTACATGATTATCTTTGTATCTACAAGTATTATATGCAGATTATATTGAATTGTCAACATTCGTTTTAACGTTCATTAATTCTGTTTTAAGACGTTTAACTTCGTCTTTCAGAAATTCATTTTGTTTAATTAATTTGCTTTTTCCTTCAGCCAATAAATTATTCTTTTTAATCAAACTATTTCTTTCAATTTTGATATTATCATTAGCTTTTCTAATTGTTGCATTTTCATCTTCTAAATTATGAATCCTTTGAAAATCGTAAGGAAGTTTCTTCAGTCCAAAATAGTCCCTCAAATCCCTATCAGACAAATCATGTCCTCCATTGTATAAGTGTTCTGAAATTTTTTTCATAAATTCAGTATACTGATTTTTAGTCCGATTTACGCTTTGAAGTATATTATATGCTATAAAATCTGCAAACTGTAATCCTGCAATATCCTCATATTTACCATACATATATAAATATCTAATTGTCTTGGCAATAATTTCTTGATTAATAAAAGAAACACCTTTATTACAAGCCTTTATCTTACAAAAATTATTGTACATTTTAAAATCAGGAGATTTCTCAGTAAGTGCAAAATCGTCATTTCTTGATTCATAAACGATATTACCAACACTTTTATTAATATACAAAAAATGTGCATAGTTTTCTATAATTTCCTGCATAGCTACTTCAAATAACAAATCATCGCCCGGGTATATATCCTTGCCATAAATATATTTAAATTTTTCTATATTAATCACACAGCCAACAGTAATACCTTTGACATTTTTTATAGCTTTGCAACAGATGTCATAAATACTATCATAAATCTGTTTGATTTCTGTACTATCTTTTCGCTCTAATACTGAATAATTGGTATGTAAGCTAAAATAAGTAGATAGAAATCTTTTGTTATTACGACTATCTTTGATAGTAGATAATTCAACGCAATGTAAAACCGGATGATTATCATTTATATAATTTTCATCCCAAATACACTTCTTTGCATCATTGATAGCAACGCCTAATTTATTAATCTCAGAATTTTTAACTACTATCCCGCTGATTATAAATAGAGTTTTATCTCTATTTTTACTCTCATCTAAATATAATGTATATTCTTCCATTACCAACCTCCACAATCGCATATAATCGGTTATCATTATATACCATAAACCGACAAAATACTATTCAAAATATTTATTCTTATCGACAAACTATTGGAGAAGATCATCCAATGTTGTAATTCCATCATAACAATTTTTTTCCATATTACTTTCCTTATCATAATAATCTACCCGCTTTTCCATACTGCTTAATGCAGTCTCATAATGTGCCTTTGCCTCATTGGCAATTTGTATATAAATTGAATTATCTCTTAAAATCTCATTCAGCATTTTTTCTCCTATATTGCCAATATAATAATTCACTTTGGCATATTCGATATCTTCTTCTGTCATCATTTTTTCTGCCAAAACCATGCACACATAAGCATTTACTATAAAATCTTTCTGATATTTCTTTAATTCTTCCCTTGTTTCAGTCTCCAAATAAAGCTGATAAAAAACCTTTCCATTATAAAAAAGCATATCCTTTACTTCTATAATAACAGGCGCATCTTTTGTATTAATATTCCGATTCTCATAACTCAAAAACTGCTCGCCTCTATATACAGCTTCCGCTGCTATTTCCAACAACTCTGTATCGTCACATTGCAAACGCCCTACCTCTAACATATCTCTAGCTGCGCGACTGCTTTGATACAAATCTGAAGGCAATCCTATATTTTCAAATAATGTACACCAAGCTTCATATTCTGTCTGATACTCCTCAAATGTTATTGACCTCATTTCATTTACTGCCAAGCGGATTCTCTGCATATCTTCTTCTGTCATCAAATCCGATTTAACATTTAGATTAGGCTGCAACGTTCCACCTCGATATATTTCTGCAAACGCTGCCTCACGCATGCTGATTCTCTCCTCTGTTATTTCCACTATCGGTAATTCTATATGTAATTTCCCTATATATTCTTTTTCTTCTATTCTCACTTGCGTTTCATCCGAAAAAAGCGTGTTCAAGTTTTTCTGTTCAGCCATTGAAGTATGTATATAATTGTACTTATGAGACTCTACTCTCCAATCCTTAAATATAAATATTACAAATGCCAAAATACATACACCCAAAAATATATTAATAATAATACAATGTTCTTTTCTAACATGCTTATTTTTTACAAGGAAATTTCTCAATCCCCTTAATGTCCGTTCTCGACAACACTTGTTCCAACAATAATACAGTCCTAATCCTATATAGAAAACGCAATATGACACAGTAAAACCACCCGCAATTAACGCGGTCATTCCCCAAACACTATGAATCATGTCATATAACATTCCCCGCATTACCGTTACTCTCCCTCTATTTGGTAATACGGATAATTTCTTCTGAAATTTCTTGTATAAGGCTATTTACTTTCTCATCCTCTTTCATACCAGTGAAATCATCTTTCATTACCAACTCTGTTTCATATAATCTATTATAAATCTCCTCATCATGCTCATCATAATCTATAACTATTCCATCCTGCTCTATAATACAATACCTTTTCTCTTCATTTCCTTGTTCTGTTTCATACTTTACCCCTCCCAATGTACTCACATAAATATGTAATCTTTCGTCTATTTCCTCCATAGATAACTCTCTATTTCTTAAACATACTTGTGAAATAACCTCATTTTTTATATATTTTTGCAATTTTTCCACATATTCACTCTGACATATTATTGCCTTACATTCTTTTTCTTTACCAAAATACAATTTCTCTTTTTCATAGTACCCTTTCAAATAAACCGACAAAATATTTTCTTTGTCAAATTGAATCAGCATTTGCGGATGTAAATTAATGGAAATACTTCTGAAATTATTTTGTACAGAAAATATTTTTCCATCTGCTTCAACAGTACATCGAATTTGAGGTTCTTGTAAAAATCCATGATATAAAAACAATATTATACCACTCATTGTTCCTACTCCCAGAAAACTGACAATCCATATCCCTATCTTTCCACATTTCTTTAACATATCTTTTATCATTCTGTACCTATTCCTCCTTTTTCGCAGAATATAAAGAAACCTATGCACAAAATTACTATAAATACAGCAGCTTGTACATAGGTCTGTTCATTGTTATATTATAATTCCTATTCCACTACTGCCCTTTACATTTCTTCATCTCGAATCTTCTCTCTCATTATTTTACATGCCCTGCAAACTTCTTTTGCCAAAATAGCACCCAACATATTTTTACCTGCAAAAAAACGATTAAAATATTGATAAATTTCTAATTCCTTTTGTTTTTCAGCATTCTTGATTACATACTGCATTAATTTCAATAATCGGTCATATTCCTCGTTTTTCCACTGTAACTGCTGAATGTATTCTTCTGTCTTACTTTCTTTATCACATACAACTATACTTTGTAAAAAATCAATCATTTGCAACGGATTCAGTTGTTTTTCCTCTATTTTTAATATAGGTATATATACGTCAAATATTGTAAGAAACTCTTCCAATCGGCAACGCAGTATGTTATTATGGTACATCAATTCCATTATTTTAACAGAATAGTTTTCATAATCATCTAACAACAACTTTTCTATACTATGCAAGAAAGCATCAATTTCTTCCTCACCGTCTTCAATCTGAATATTACATTGTTTAATACCTGCATATAATACTTCATCTAACACTGCTTCCCATTTATCCCCATATTTATTTTTAACATCCTCCAAACAAGATATGACGCCTTGTATATCTTGAAAAGATTCATGTAATATTATATTTCCGATTTCAGAATTTTGTCCGTTTCTATAAGCGCTACGAACAAACTCTTCACCTAAATCCGTTAAAAAATAATATCTGCGTTTCCCTTCACTTTCACTATCCAACAGTTGATATTGGTACATTTCAAAATTTAGCAATATATTGGCTAAAGATGCCGCCGACGTTTGTACTGTCTGCGCTAATTCCCCCTGTGAAAGTCTTTTCTTATCATAAAGAGTTTCCACTACTTGTTTTCTCTTTTTTGACATAAAAGATAAGATTTTTTTTTCTATTTCTTCATTATACTTCACTTCACACTTCTTATCTGTTTGACTCAATATATTTCACCCCCACAACTCCCACATATTACATTTTTCGATTCATTTACTATAATTATAGTTCACTTTTATATTTTCTGTCATCCCCCAATTTTACCCATTATCTTACATTTTTTTCCATTTTATTCATTACTTAACTTTTAGAAACAGTTGTTTCATTATCAATAACAAATTACATATCTCATACTAATTATCTATATTCACTTTTATCTATATTTGCTTTCGGTAAAAATGAACAATCATAAGACAGCTTAAAAAGTTAAAATACAAAAACCGAGGCTAAGTCATTCCCGACTCGCCCCGGTTTTCTATCTTTCTGCATTTTAATCCCAATTTATTGCCTCATGGGGAATTGTTCCATTTTCCATTTTGCTTTCTTACACAATCCCCTGTGCCTTCATAGCCTCGGCTACTTTCAAGAATCCCGCGATATTTGCGCCCGCAACATAGTTACCCGCCATGCCGTATTTCTTGGAAGCCTCGTCCAGATTGTGGAAGATATTTACCATGATTCCCTGTAACTTGGAGTCAACCTCCTCGAATGTCCAGGAAAGTCTCTCGGAGTTCTGGCTCATCTCCAGTGCGGATGTAGCAACGCCGCCTGCATTGGAAGCTTTACCCGGGCAGAACAGTACGCCGTTTTTCTGGAAATACTCTGTTGCGTCTAATGTAGTAGGCATATTTGCACCCTCCGCTACTGCGAAACAGCCGTTTGCAACAAGCGCTTTTGCATCTTCCAAATCCAACTCGTTCTGTGTTGCACAGGGAAGCGCTACATCACATTTTACAGTCCATACGCCGTGTTCGCCATTTTTCTTCTCATGATACTGCGCGTTCGGTCTTGCTGCCGCATATTCTGTCAAACGTGCGCGCTTTACTTCTTTTATCTCTTTTAACAGTGCAACGTCGATTCCGTCCGGGTCATAAATCCAGCCTGTAGAATCAGAGCATGTAACAGGTTTTGCGCCCAACTGCTGCGCTTTCTGGATTGCATAGATAGCAACGTTTCCTGCGCCTGATACGGCAATCGTCTTGCCTGCGATATCCTTGCCGTTGCATTTTAACATTTCCGCCGTCAGATACAGTAAGCCGTATCCTGTCGCCTCGGTTCTTGCAAGGGAACCGCCGTAAGTAAGTCCTTTACCGGTCAAAACGCCCTCGTAAAGGTTACGGATTCTCTTATACTGTCCGTACATAAAACCGATTTCACGTCCGCCTACGCCGATATCGCCTGCCGGTACGTCAGTATCCGCACCGATATGTTTGCAAAGTTCCGTCATAAAGCTCTGGCAAAACGCCATTACTTCTCTGTCTGATTTTCCCTTGGGGTCAAAGTCGGAACCGCCTTTACCGCCGCCAATCGGAAGCCCTGTTAAGGAGTTTTTGAAAATCTGCTCAAATCCAAGGAATTTAATGATACCAAGGTTTACGGACGGATGGAATCTTAATCCTCCCTTATAAGGTCCGATTGCGCTGTTAAACTGTACACGAAAACCGTTATTCACCTGAACCTGTCCTTTGTCATCCACCCACGGAACACGGAACTGGATAATTCTTTCCGGAACGGTCAGCCTCTCCAGCAAAGCATCTTTTCTGTATGCTGCCTCATCAGCTTCAATCACTACACGAAGAGATTCCAACACCTCTTTTACCGCCTGATGAAATTCCGGCTGTGCGGGATTTTTAGCTACTACCAATTCATAGACTTCATCAACGTATGACATTTTTATATCCTCCTTTAGTTTGAATATACCTTTTTTATCCATTTTTCATTATAGTATGTTGCAGAAAAATCTACAAGCCTGATTCCTACACGGAAATATAAAAATTTCGTTTGATTTTTTATACAAATTGTACAATGATACAAACATTCCGGTATCATTGTATACAATCTTTTCTTCTGAACCCCGTTTTGTTCATTTATCGCAAACATTTTACAAGTACTCCCTCATCTGCTCGATGCTCCTCTCCTCAAAATCCATCAATTCCTGCGCCAGCTCCACCGACCTGTCCTGCGCCAGCGTATTATGTTTGACTGTCTTATACATACTTGTCAAGCCTCTGTTGCTGCCCTCTATCATCATCTCCGCCAAATGGCTCGTACTGATATTAAGCAGAGTACCCATATGGACGCTGCCGCGCAGCATCATATCTGTAATCTGATTGCTCCTGTAGGTTGCGCTGTTTTCCTCCACAAGCTGTTCTACCGCGTCATTGTGGATTTTCGCATACTCAATGGATTGTCTGGAAAGTTTGATACAAAATTCATCATCCGACGTCTTATCCAAAAGCGTATCAATCGTTGTCATCGCCATCTGTGTATTTTTCTGAATCTCTCTTAAAATCGCAATATCATCCTGCTTCATACTACCTCCATTCCGGAGCGCTTTTGCGACGGAAAGGCGACGCAAATATCCAATTTGCGTCTGCCATCAAGGCATATTTGTGACGCTCCGGCACAAATTGCCGATTGAACAATAAGCTATCGAGCTTATTGTTCAATCTAGCCTCCATTCTTACTCATCCAACAAAAAAGAGTACAGAAATTTTCCTGTACTCTTTACTATTGCCATATTCTGCCTGTTTTAATCCAAAAACAGCTTTCTTTTATTCCACATAATCAGATTTGACATACGCGGTCTTGCCGTTATACTTGATTTCCGTCCAGCCGTCCGCGCGTTTCATTACAGCCTCTAATTTATCGCCCGCGTAAGCAACGCCAATTTTTTCGCTGTTTTCACTCGCACCGCTTCTGATACGGACATTCTCTTTTACCGTAACGGTTCCGCCTGATACCGGCGTTCCCTGGCTTGCATTCGCTTCACCGGCCGCGGACGCCTCTTCGGTTTCAACATCCTCTAAAAACTCGCTCTTAATGTACGCTTCTGAACCCTCGTATTCGATTTTACTCCAGCCGTTGCCGATTTTCTCAAGGAGTTTAAATTCATCCCCGATTGCCGCTTTGCCAAGTTTATCGGCGGTTTCGCTATCGGAAGAACGGATATTGACAACATCAATCGCACGTACTTTTGTTACGACCGCTGCCGCCGCCTGTTCGGTCTGCGCATCGCCGCCCTCTTCATTCGCTTCGGTATTTTCCGCACTCTCCTCCGGAGTATCCGTACTTTCTTCTGTCTCCACCAAAACCTGACCTACGTTTTTATCAATTTCCTTACTTAAATCCAAAAGAAATTCCGCAAGGTCAGGATCTGACGCCACCAAATCATTATAGGCCGCCACAACTCTGTTATTCATATCGACCACATCTTCCTGTAAGGTGACTATTCTAATATAATTCCTTTCGCTTTCGGGAAGTTTCTTATCATCACCAATACGATAGCTGCCGTTTTCATCAGTATCGACATAAAACGATTTCATACCCGGAATCGGTTTTTCAAAATCAGTAAATTTCAATTCCAGACATACATAAACTAAAACCGCATCATCGGTCGGCCCCTCTTTTGTATAAATATCGAGTACCGGATAGGATTCCGTATATTTACTGGTTTCCTGAATCTGTATAACCTCGGAATCATCAAGGGTTTCCACAAGGGAACGGATGGTATCGATATCGTTATTCACCATTGCCGTATAATAGGCATTAATTAACTCCTCTATTTGGGGATTCTCATTCTTTTGTAACGGCACCAGCGGAACAACAGATGTATTATCCGCCGTACCCTCCAGATTGGAGTTCGCCTCGACATCCTCTTGTCTGTCAGCGACCTTTCTGTTGGCGTTTACGGATACGATAACGGTCACGGCCACGCAGGCAATCAAAACAACCGGCATAACAATTTTCGCATGTTTTACAAGCCAATTCCCAAAAGCTTCCAATTTCGCCAAAAGAATATCCCCGATATTATTATTTGACTTTTTTTTCATTCATCTACAACCTTTCTTTCTCCAAAAGATGATGCCCAATGCACCCGACAGGAATCGAACCTGCATCAAAGGCGTCGGAGGCCTACGTTCTA
>JAMPFF010000031.1 GCA_023664605.1 Clostridium sp. | reverse complement strand
TCCAATAGTGTTCTTAACCAGTTCATAATAATTCTCCTTTTCCCGATATGTAAATTTCCAGTGTCCGCAGCATAATGTCGATGCTGTTATCAAGGGACGCCTCTACCAAAGTATCCCTATGCTCGCGCATAGCGTATATGGATTTTATTAAATTGACAACTATGCCGTAGTCAATGCCATCCCGTACATCATAAATTAATGAAAGCCATATCTTTGCCTGCGCCATCTGGTCTACAGGGTTGAATAAATCAGCGTCCGCCATATGTGTTTTCAGCCAGAGAAAATCATCGATGGTCAGACCGTTCATAAGGTCATATTCGGAATACAGATATTCCCTGAAAAATTCGAGAAATTCATGCGCAGACATCCGGCTGCGGCCTGCAAGTTTTTCTTTCAGCATTTCTTCGGTTTTCGATTCAGCCCATTTGATAAGCGCAAGAATATAGGCTTCTTTTGATTCATAAAAGCTGTAAAAACTGCCCTTAGCGATTCCGCAGACGGAAGTCAGTTTTGAAACCGTCGTGCGCTGTACGCCATATGTCCGAAAGAGCTTTATTCCCTCATGAAAAAGCTGTTCCCGTATTTTATTCTGTTGTTTTTTCGTAAATGAGGCTGGCATATGGTTTTCCTCGCAATGACCGATTTTGTTAAATACGGTCATTGCTATATTACGATATATTGGACGGATTGTCAAGAGGTGGAACGACATGGTTGACAAAGCAGAAGATATCCATTATAATAAATGACTAAAGAAACAAATACAGTCATTAAGGATGTTTAACTATGCCGAAAATTTTTTCAGAAAAAGACAGGGATATTTTAACAAAGAAGATATTGGACGCCGGTATAAAGAAACTGGAGAGTAAGCGTTATAAGAATATATCCGTTGAAGAAATAGCGATGGCAGTCGGAGTTGCTAAGGGAACTTTTTACAGTTTCTTCCCGTCTAAGGAAGTTTTTTTCTACAAGGTCATGCAATACATTAAGGAACAGGCAAGAGTCCCCCTGCGGGCGTTACCTGAAAGGGCGTCTGTCAGTGAAATCGCGGACTGCCTTTTTAAGAGATATATGAATACGAAAACGGTTTACGATTACTTTACACCGGAGGAAATGCGTCAGATTCTCAGGCGGCTCCCGGATGGAGACAGCGAAAATGACAGCGCGGACTTTGCCGTAGAGCTGATGAGTAAAATAGGCGGCTGTAAAGGAGAGCCGGAGGCTGTTGTCAGTATGTGCAATGTTTTAGGGCTTGCGAAAGCTAACCGCGATGAAATGAATGCGGCGGGGTATGAGGAAGCTGTCCGGGTGTTTTGCAATGCGCTTGCCGCATACATCGTAAATGGAAAAATAAATTGAGTAAGAATTGAGAAAGGTTGGTTATTAGTATGGATTTTGCATCTGTGGATATGAAAAAGGAATTTGCATATTATAATGAAGCTGCTCCGGTTAAGACGGCGCAGATTCTTGGCGGGGAATTTAAGTACCGTTATTACAAAAACCCGTCGCCTAAGGTCAATGCGACTATTTTGATGCTTGCCGGCGGTTCGGGGTTAGGGGATGCCTTTGCGGCGTTTGCCAGGCGTTTTATGGACAGGTATTCGCTTATCAACTTCAATTATCCGCCGGCGTATAAGGACAATGAACGGCTGGCTGACGCCATTGCGGAACTTATCAGGACTTTGGAGGCGGAAAATGTATACCTCTGGGGGCAGTCCTATGGCGGCGTGCTTGCCCAGATTATTGCCAGGAAGCACCCGGATGTGGTAAAAGGACTCATCCTTACCTCGACTGCAAGTATGACGCCCGGTCTGCGTTTTGAAGGGATGAAATGTCTCGTGAGGATGCTTGGCGAGGAGAAAGAGCAGAAAAATATCAGGAAATTTAAGAAGCTGCCGCTCTCTCTTTTGCCTGCGCTTATGAATCTTGCTTTCAAGAAGCATTTAAAAGATAATCCGGGAGGGCAGGAGGCTGTAAAAGAGATACTGAATCAGGTGAAGCCCGATTTGACGAATGAATATCTGTGCCATATGGGGCGTCTGCTGGGGGATTTGAGAAACCATGTCGGCACGCATTCTAAAGATGACTTTACATACCTGAAAGGAAGAGTGCTGATTATTGAGCCGGACGACGATAAAACATTTACGGAAGATATCAAGGAGTCATTGATAGAATCCATGACAGACCCGGCAGTTGTACGGGAAATTCCCGGCGGGCATCTTGCCATGATGCTTGATACCGACGGTTTTATGAACATCATCAACGACTTTATGGATGCGCAAGAGCTGTAGAACGGGTAAGCGCCCCCTATTGACAAGCCTTACCGGTATGGAGTATACTAAAAACAGTTAGCGGCTACTAACGAATGTAGCCGTTTTTATTTGATGCGAAGTTAGTTAGTGCTAACTATGACCGCGCAATATTGAAGAGCGTTTCCAGGATAAAGGGAATGGGGGAAGAGGAAGAATGGAAAAAATACAAATGCAGGGCGTACCGGAAACAATGCTGCAGACGCTATATGCGCGTGCGGCATATTCCAGACAGCAGAATGCGAAATTCCATGATGACAGGGCGGAGAAGATTATATCCCGCATGGATTATGATTTTTCATTGGCTCAAAAAGATATGACGATGTCCAAAGGCGTGATTGCCAGAACAATACTGCTTGACCGTATGGCAGGTGATTTTATCCGAAAAAATCCTGAGTGTACAGTTATCAATATTGCCTGCGGAATGGACACAAGGGCGTATCGTCTGAACATAAGCGAGTCTGTACGCTGGTATAATATCGACCTTCCGGAAACCATAGAAGTCCGCCGCAGATTTCTTACGGAAAACGGTCATATTTCCATGATTGCAAAGTCCGCTATGGACGAAAGCTGGGCGGATATTATCGAAGAACCTAAGGGCAGGGTTCTTGTCATTATAGAAGGCTTGGTTATGTATCTGTCCGAATCGGACGTGAAAAAAATACTGTCGATTATCAGTAAGCGTTTCCATTCTGTGGACATTATTATGGAGATTATGAATCCTTGGGTTGTAAAAAACCTTAAGGAAAAATCCATTCATAAAACGTCGGCAAAGTTCAGTTGGGGAATGAAATCAGGAAAAGAGCTTGCAAAAATTGCTCCGGGATATACATGGGTTTATGATGAAAGCCTTGCGGAGGGCATGAAAATCATTATGCCCGTGTATCGGCTGTTTGGATGGATACCGGCGGTAAAAAATATCTCAAACAAATTAGCTGTGCTGCGAAAGAACTGAATCAGGGATTGAGAGGAGGATTTAGTATGATGGAAAGAAATGATAAGGCATATTTTGAGGCGATACGGCAGATTCGTCCGGTGCTGGTGCGCCGCTGCGGCGAGCGCGAAACGGAAAGGCTTTTGCGGGATATGGAACCGATTTACGAGCGTTTTCTTGCCGTGACGCCTTCGATCGGCGGAAAAGAGAATATTATGAGTAACAATCTGGATATGGCGCTTCCGTTTTTTGCCTTGTATGAAGCGTCAGGGAAAACTCTTCCTGCTGATGTGATTAATGAGATGCTGGATGTGGTAATGGTGAGCCATTATCGAAAAATTGGCAGGTTTGTCAATTTTAACTATTTAGATAAGCCGTGGATTGTAAAACCCATCCATCGCCTGATGGAAAAGATTGGCAAAAAGATTAATGACCACAAGGGGAAAGATTGGAACAATACCTGGGGCATTCAGGTCAATCCGGAAGGTCACGACCACGGTCTTGCCGTGACGCTGGTGGGCTGTCCTATTGCAGACTTTGCCAAAGAACACGGGTATACGGATATTCTGCCTCTGCTGTGTGCAAGCGATATTAAGTCTGCAGAAGCGCTTCACGCCAGACTCATCCGCCACCACACCGTTGCACAGGGAGCAGATACCTGTGATTATTGGTTCATAGGAGATAAGGACAGAGGAGAATGATATCTGCCTATTAAAACAAAAAGGGGATTACATATGGAAAAGACAAAAAATCATTTTAACAATATCGGTATCAGCAGCGAACTGGATATGCCAAGGATTCGGCACCTTATGAAAATCGGGCTTGTCGCGGCAATCATGGTACTGACCGGAGATATGCTGTTAGGTTATGGGGCGGCGGATGCCGAAGTGTCCGGTATTCCGATAACTTTTGCAAGATATCTGACCGTATCGGATGGAAGAATATTTTGGTCGGCAGTTTTAGGGATGATAGGCATCCCGTTGGAGTGCCTCTGTTATTTTGCGATTTATAGGCTGATAGCTTATAAAAGTGAAAAATATGCGCATACATACCGCACGGGGATTTTCGGCTGCCTGATTTTCGGAGGCTGCGGCGTTCATGTTCCCTGCTGTGCAGTGGTTTATTTTCTAAAGAAAATGTATGAGTATAGCCCGGATACGGCGTTTGAAATGACAACGAAATTTCTGGCTTATTTCCTTGCGCCTGCAACGGTTCTGTTTTTGATTTTCTTTTTTGTCTTAAATGTGACGCAGATAAGAACTTTTGCAAAAGGAGTGACGCCGCTTCCGAAATGGACGTGGATATTTTCGGTTCTGTTTGGTCTGCTGGCGGCGGTGGTATTAAAGATTCCGAATCTGCCGCTTCTGAATGCGCTTGCAACGGGCTGGATCAGCCTCGGGAATCTCTGGATGTTTGGCGGACTGCTTTTGGTAACGAAGAAGAAATAGACAGGCGAATGGAGATTGATAACGAGAGGAGAAAGACATTTATGAAAAAACATCTGCCGATGATGGGAGTGGGACCGGTCTATGTGGCGGTAATCATTGCTTTAACTGTAATTGCCGTTATTGTGGGAAGAAGTACGGCGTTTGCAAAAGGCAGGGTTGATTTTTTGAAAATCCCGCTGTTTATCATAGGAGTTTGGCTGATTTTACTTGGGGTATACCTGTGGGCAGGAGCGATGTTTCAGTCTAAGATAGACAGCCATATTATAGAGAATAATCTTGCCACTACAGGCGTATATGCGCTGGTGAGAAATCCAATTTACTCGGCTTTTATGTTTGTTTGCACAGGCGCGCTTGTGATAGCGGGCAATCTGTTTTTCCTGCCTTTATTCTTTTTTTATTGGATATTTATGACCGTGTTGATGAAAGGTACGGAAGAAAAATGGCTGCAAAACTTATACGGCAGGGAATATGAAGAATACTGCAGCCGGGTAAACCGATGTATTCCGTGGCATAGAAACCAGAGGTAGAGTTCAAACTACAAACAGGAGAGAATATGGGGATTAAAATGAGTATAAGCATTATAATTGCGGAAATGGCAATATTCAGTATTTTATTTACAGTTATAGGTTTTGCGACAACAGGGAAGAAATCTAAGCTGCAGATACATAACTATCCACCCGAAATACAGGAAGAATATTTTAAGACGCATAAGCGGATAGCGGTACAGCCGTTAAGCGGCAGGGTAATTGCTATAAAATCAATCGGGATTTTGATTTTTACGGGAATCCTTACGATATGCGCATATGCCGCAGGTGCAGAAAAGTTTGTGGAAGGCTTCGGTATCGCTTTTGGATTGATGGTTTGGATTGGAGCTTATGATACGTTCTTTTTGGATTGGGTTCTTTTCGCTAATATGAAGCGCTTTCGGCTGGAGGGAACGGAACACATGGATAAGGAATACCATCAAAAGTGGTTTCATGTGAAAGGGATGCTGTTTCCCGGCATTATTTTTGCGCTGATTCCGGCTGTGTTGGTTGGGATTATCATTGCAGTAATTTAATAAGGCAGCGGGAAAATGAGGCATTTATTTTGAAGGAGGACATATATGGTAACATTTATACTTGCATTACTTGTGATAGCCGGAATTACTCTGATGCTGTATTCGGCGGTTGCGCTGGTGCAGGATAAGCGTTTTTTTGGCTCTGCGCCCAAGGACGCCCAGAAATTGATACAGCCCAAACCGGAACGCTTCAAAGGACAGCATTTACTTGGATGGGCGCTTTTAATTGTAAGCCTGCTGATGCTCATAGCAGCTGCATTTTTTGCTGTATGGAACGGCGCGCAGAACAGTTTTGGGTTCTGGCAGTTTTTTGTGAGATTCCTGACCATGCTGTACGCTTATAAGGCGTATGATATGATTTGCTTTGATTTTTTACTTGTGACCCGTTCACATTTCTTTCAAACATATTATCCGGAGGTAGATGAATGTGAGAGTTTTCACAAATACGGTTTTAACTTAAAAAGCCAGATAATCCGTATTATCGTTTATCCTTTTGTTTGTGCGTTTATTGCATGGATATGTATATTTATTGGGAAATGAATCACATAAAATCCTTTCCATCCAGAATATTGAGCATTTCTCGTGCCGTCACAATAAAAGGTTGTGCCGGAAAATGCTTTAAGTTACCTGTTACCAAATATGCTCCATCTTCTCTTTTCTCCATAACAACCTCATAGAACGGAACATCTTTCATATCGGGTAAAATTACTCCTGTTGCGGAGGGTTCAATCATAACACCATATCTTTCTATTGCCGCCAGAATATAATTTACCATGTCCTGTTCAAATTTGAATTTCTTTCGACCAAGTACCTCTCGATATTCACACATGATTTCATCGCTATAAACCGGAATGATTTCACCACTGATTAATCTTTCTACAAGCTGCACAGTAGCGGCATCGGCATGATTGGAGATTAATGCAGAAACAAGTACATTTGTGTCAATGACTGCATAACATATCATTTTGCGTCCTCCTCGCCGTACCTTGCCTTATGAATTTCTTCATTTATCTCATCAAGTGTCATTCCTTGCGGAAAATTCCTTTCCGACTGCTCCCTAATGGATATAAATGCCTGCATAGCTTTTTCTCTCGTAATCTTGGGTTCCGTAGATACGATTTCAAATGGAATTTTACGCTCGCGCACCACTGCCCTTGCAAACACGTTGATTGCTGTAGAAGCAGTCATTCCAAAATCTAAGCATAAATCGTCAAACTGTTTTTTTAATTTTTCATCCATACATACACTAAATGTTGCCTGTGCCATAGTTTTTACCCTCCTTATTAACCGTATTATACCCGTATTGGGTCAAAATATCAACATCGCTGCCGATATCGGCATTGGTGTTGTGAGAGGGGATAGAAAATAAGTATTTTTGCAAATCACTTGACAAGTAAGTTAGGATATACTAACATATAGCTATGAACAAATTATAAAATGTTCATAGGAGATGGAACCATGGGAAAGGCATTTTCGGACGAAGAAAAACAGGAAATAAGAAAAAAACTGCTGGAAACAGGTACGGAAATGTTTCATGACAATTCGGTAAAAGCGGTAAACATACGGGAGCTGACTGCAAGAGCCGGTATTTCACAGGGCGGATTTTATACTTTTTACAAGGATAAGGACGAGTTTGTACTGGATGTGATGAGATACCGCTCGGCACAGAAAATAGCGGATGCGGAAAAATTGTTTTTGCAGTGGACGGATGACCCCGCCGCGCAGATGAGCAAGGTGTTGTTTGATTACCTGATTGATATGAAGCATAAAACCGACACACGCGAGGCTTATTCCGAGGTATTTAAAATGCTGGTGAAGCAGCAGGAGAAGCTCGGAGCGCGGAGCATAACGTTATTCCGCGGATTTATGGAAAGAGTTAGCGCTTCTTGGGAGAAGCAAGGCATTCCTGTCGAAGTGGATATTGAAGGAATGTGCGGCGTTATGGCGGGAGCGTTCGTACTGTTTGTTCATAATGAAATGATAGACAGGACTTATTTTGATGAAATATTCAGAGCGTTTCTGGATGCAGGAGCGAAAAAATATATAAAAAACGCTGATACAGACAGCGTAGAAATGGAGATAAAGATTGAAAAATAAGCTTGATAGCTTATTTTTCAATCGGCAATTTGTGCCGGAGCGTCACAAATATGCCTTGATGGCAGACGCAAATCTGATATTTGCGTCGCCCCGTCGCGGAAACGCTCCGGAATGGAGGAGACAATGATTCGTACATTTAATGAAATTGGCAAAGACGATGTTATGACTGCAGGCGGTAAAGGCGCCAATCTTGGTGAGATGACCCGGGCGGGGCTTCCTGTTCCATCCGGATTTGTGGTAACGGCGGACGCATACCGCAGTTTCCTTACAGAAAATCATATCGATGAAAAAATAACCGCACTCCTTGACGATGCGGGCGCAGATGAGCAGAAACTATTCTCTGCGGCGGAAAACATTCGTGCGCTTATCACAGCGGGAAGTATGCCCGCTTCTTTGCGGGAGGAGGTTAGCCAAAACTACCTCATTCTCTGCAAAAATGCGGGAAACGACGCTTTGCGTGTCGCGGTGCGTTCTTCCGCTACGGCGGAGGACTTACCCGACGCGAGTTTTGCAGGACAGCAGGAAACCTATCTGAATGTTGTCGGAATCGATGCGCTTTGCGAAAACATTATCCGCTGCTATGCTTCGCTCTGGGGAAACCGCGCGGTAAGCTACCGCCAGACTGCGGGCTATGACCAGAAGAGCGTTGCGCTTGCCGTCGTTGTGCAGGAAATGGTAGAGAGTGAGAAAGCGGGCGTGCTTTTTACGGCAAATCCGGTAAATAACAACCGTGACGAAATGCAACTGAACGCTTCCTACGGACTCGGCGAAGCTGTCGTTTCCGGCAAGGTGACGGCGGACACGTTTATCTGCGATAAAGACGGGAATATCAAGTCCAGCGTTATCGGCAGCAAGGAAATAGAGATTATTTATGCCGAAAACGGCACGAGGGAAGAAGCTGTTTCCCCTGAGAAAAGCAATGCATTGTGCCTGTCAGAAAATGAAATCAGGACACTCTGCCAGACGGCTGTCGCAGTGGAAAATTACTATGGATGTCCGATGGATATTGAGTGGGCAATCCGCGGAGAAAACGTTTATATTTTACAGGCGCGGGCAATCACTACGCTTGCGGACAATGTCGATGAAG
The DNA here is from genome assembly GCA_023664605.1 of Clostridium sp. GTDB lineage: Bacteria > Bacillota > Clostridia > Lachnospirales > Lachnospiraceae > UBA3282. Next base: position 26,552 of record JAMPFF010000031.1, on the reverse strand, counting down.
CCGAAATAGAAAAATACATCAGCAAAAACAAGATAACCGGCGCTCTGCGTGAAAACTTTGCGTTCCTGCTTGAAAAAATGCCCGTTTCGCAGCTGCCTCTCGACCATAGCTTCTGCGGTTCGGTCAACAACCAGAAAGCGCAGATTTTTTCAGAAGTCGGTCTTATCATTTCCATGGAGCCGCAGATTGATGACGACGGAATCATGATTCTGCCGCCTAACGATAAAAAAATAAACGCTAAGATATGCAGGATATTTGGTCTGCTTAAGGAACTAAAAGACCTTTCCGGTTGTCGGGAAAAGTGCGAACACTATCTGAAGGAATACCAGAAGAGCGTAGATAAAATGGCGAAGCTGCCGTTTGACAAACTTTCTTTGGAACAATGCGGCGAGTACATAGATAAGGCGTACAGGCTTGTTCAGCGTATCGCTTACGCGCGTTTTAAGTATGCGCTTTTCCCCGGAGTTCTTGCCAATATGCGTATTGAAAAAATACTGAAGAAAATATCTCCTGACCTTACGGCATACGACCTTTACTATAATCTTGAATACAAAACGGTAATCGTGACCCGTGACATTGCGGCGCTTGCAGATAAAATCCGTGCGGACGAAGCGCTTACCGCGGCGGTAATGTGCGGCGACAGTTATGAGCGTATCTGCCGCGATTTCCCTGATATTGATATAGAGTTTAGGGCATTTATGAAAAAACACGGTATGAAGTCCGACTATAACTGTTACTGTATTTATGCGAAGTCGTTTATTGAGAATCCCGACCGCCTTTTACACATCATAAAGCCGTTAATAACCACTCCCGCCGCGCCGGATGAGGAGAAATTCGCTCCGTTAATGGCGCAGGTGCGCAAGGTGTGCGGCGAGAAGAAATTTCCTGCTGTAAAAGAGCAGATAGACTGCATCCGCGCTTTCCATGTTGCGAGGGAGGAAAGCCAGTATCAGTGGGAAACGGTTTTCTATTATTCCAAAAGAATATTGGAACGCGCCGCTGTTCTCTGTACGGGCAGCAAAGATTTTGCGGACAGCATAGCCTATCTGTTTCTTGATGAGTTCACGGCAATGTGTAAAGAGGGATATTCTGATAAATACAAAGAAATCATCGCCCGCCGGAAAGAGAAGCGCACACTTGCCCAAAAAGTCTGGGAACGTAGCAAACTCTGCGTATTCGAGAGTGGAAAAGCGGGCGATGTGCTGACGGGCGTAGGCGGCAGCAGCGGCGAAGCGGTAGGAAGAGTATGTATTGTCCGCGATCCTGAAGAATTTGGCAAACTACAAAAGGGCGATATCCTTGTCTGCCCTTATACAGACCCGGAGTGGACGCCGCTTTTTAAGGTCGCTTCGGCGGTAGTTGCCGATACGGGAGCGGCATTATCCCACGCGGCTATCGTAGCGCGGGAATATGGCATTCCGGCGGTACTGGGCGTAGGACTTGCAACGACCCGTTATAAAGACGGTGAGATGATACGCGTCAACGGTTCCAAAGGAGAGGTAGAGAAAGTTGGCTAAGGAAACAAGACAGCAGCGCCGCGAGCGGATTATTACCGCACCGCTTTTGCCGCTCTTAATAAAAACTGCAATTCCCACAATCATCGGAATGCTGGTGACAACATTATACAATCTTACCGATACATTCTGGATAGGAAAAATGAACAATAAAAGCATGACCGCCGCCGTTGGAATTGTGTTTGCGTTTGTTTCCTTTATTCAGGCAGTAGGATTTTGGTTCGGTTATGGCAGCGGTAATGTTATGTCCAGAAAGCTTGGAGAAAGTAACGGACAAGAAGCGGAGATTGTGTCCTCTAACGGTGTTGTCATGGCTTTGGCTGCGGGAATAACCCTGATGATACCAATGCTGATATGGATAGAGCCGCTTGCCGCGCTTCTTGGCGGAAACGCATCAAAGAACCTTATGAAATATACCGTCCAATATCTCAGGGTAATGTTAGTATCCATTCCGTTCTCCTTATTTGCCACAACGGTCTATAATCAGCTCAGGCTGTGCGGAAATGTGAAAGATGGAATGATTGGACTGCTTGTGGGAATTTTGACAAACATCATCTTAGACCCGATATTAATCATTTTATTACATATGGAAATGCTTGGCGCGGGACTTGCGACGTTAATCGGACAGATAATCGGCGCTGTAGCGCTGGCGTTTCTTTCTTATCGGCACGGGAATATCCCTGTGAGGTTTAACAGATGTAATTTTAGTGATGGCAGACTGTATCATATTCTTGCAGGCGGTGCGCCGAATTTCTCCCGTCAGGGGATAACCAGTATTGCGTCCGTTCTGCTCAATGTCGCGGCGGCGGATTTCGGAGAAGCCACGATTGCGGCATTTACCGTTTCGTCAAGGGTGGCGGCATTAGGATATATGATAATGATAGGCTTCGGACAGGGTTTTCAGCCAATCTGCGCAATGAATTATGGAGCGAAAAAATATGACCGCGTAAGCAAAGCTTTCCGTCTTACTGTCGGCATAGGAACCGGACTTATGGTAATAGCCGCAGTGTGCTTTGCGGTATTTGCAAAGCCGCTTGTCGGCGTTTTTGTGGCGGATGATGAGGTAATACGGACAGGCGCCGTCATTTTAAGGTATCAGTGCATCTCGTTTCCGTTTATGGCGTTCTATGCGGTATCGAGTATGTATATGCAAAATTGCGGTAAATACATGACAGCGCTGGTTATTTCCATAGCAAGACAAGGGATTTTCTATATTCCTTTGCTGTTTGTTTTGGGAGCGGTAATGGGGGATTTCGGTCTGTATATCGTCCAGCCTGTTTCCGATATTCTGTCGTTTGTGCTGTCGGCGGTGATTTTGGCGGTAAGCAATAGTAATAAATTAGTTGACACTAACTCTATATAATGATATTATACTTTATAGTTAGTTGAAACTAACTACAATAACTACAAGATGGATACATCAGCAAATATGCTCGTTGTTTGCGGAAATAAAATTGTAGAGGAGTGTGGTTGAATTGAAAAAAGAAAAAACACGTTCCGCATGGAGTTGGATATTTGAATTTGCAGCAGAGCGGAAGATATTGTATATTGCCAGTGTGGTAACGGCTGCTATGGGAGTGTTGTGCGCTGTGGCGCCATTTTTGATTATGGGTCATATGATTCAAAGACTCGTGGAAGGAAACCGGGAGGTGTCCGCTTATATGACGGACTGTCTTTTCATGGCTGTTTTATGGACGGGAAAAGTGGTATTTCAGGCAATTTCCACATCGCTTTCCCATAAGGCGACATTTTATGTGCTGGGAAATATCCGCAAGCGTCTGCTGGATAAATTGGCGAGGCTGCCGCTTGGAACAGTCCTGGATACGCCGTCCGGCGGTCTGAAAAGTACGATTGTGGAACGGGTAGACAGCATAGAAACAACGCTTGCCCATATATTGCCGGAATTTACTTCCAATCTGCTTGCGCCTGCAGTGCTTGTCATATATTTGTTTGCCATTGACTGGCGTATGGCGCTTGTCTCGCTTGTGACAGTGCCTGTTGGAATGTTCTGCTATATGGGAATGATGATTGGTTATGATAAATACTATCAGAATACCATTGTCAAGACAAAAGCGCTTAATGATGTGGCAGTGGAATACATAAACGGCATTGAGGTAATCAAGGCGTTTGGCAAGGCAAAGAATTCTTATGAGCGTTTTGTCACAGCGGCAAAAGAAGGCTCCGCCTGTTTTGTGGACTGGATGCGCACCTGCAATGTGCCTTTTACGATAGGTATGTTAGTCATGCCGAGTACGATGGTTGCCGTATTGCCAATCGGAGGTCTGCTCATAAAAAACGGAAGTCTTTCCCCGGCTGATTTTATCTTGATTATCATGATTTCGGTAGGATTGATTGCGCCGCTTATCACATGTATGTCTTATAGCGATGATTTGCACGCGCTGCAGTCGATTATCGGCGAAGTGGCTGCTATCCTGACACAGAAAGAACTGCATAGACCGGAAAAGGCAGGCAGACTGCCTAAACATTATGACATCAAAGTGGAAAATATCCGCTTCGGCTACCATGAAAAGGAAGTGCTTCATGGCGTCAGTCTGGATATCAGAGAGGGTACTGTGAATGCTATTGTAGGTCCTTCCGGTTCCGGAAAATCTACGTTGGCGAAACTGATAGCGTCCCTGTGGGATGTGGACGGCGGGAGTATCCTTGTGGGAGGTGTGGATATTCGGGAAATTCCGTTGGAAGAATATAACCGGATGATAGCATATGTTTCTCAGGATAATTATTTATTTGACGATACCATTCGGGAGAATATCCGTATGGGAAAAAAGGGCGCGACTGATGCAGAGGTTGAGGAAGCTGCAAAACGCAGCGGATGCCATGAGTTTATTATGGGACTGGAAAAGGGTTATGATACGATTGCGGGCGGAGCAGGCTCTCATCTGTCCGGCGGGGAACGTCAGCGCATTGCCATTGCCCGTGCGATGTTGAAAGATGCGCCGATTGTGATTCTGGACGAAGCCACTGCGTATACCGACCCGGAGAATGAAGCGGTGATACAAGCCGCAGTAGCAAAACTGGTAAAAGGAAAGACACAGATTGTTATTGCCCATAGACTTTCTACCATAGCGGATTCTGACCGGATTTTTGTGGTAAAAAATGGAAAACTGAACGCACAGGGCACTCATGAAGAACTTTTGGCGGGAAACGGTCTGTACAGGGATATGTGGGAAGCCCATATATCGGTAAAAGACAGTACGGATAGTCAGACAGAGATTGGAGGGGTGGTAAATGCTTAAAATATTACAGAAATTTTTTGATTTTTGCGGCGGTGAAAATAAAAAGAAATTTTATCTGTCTATAGCATTCGGTGTACTGCTTGCCTTTTTTGAAGCCTTAAAGATTCCGGCGATTACAGTTATGCTGGGGGCAGTTATAGAGGGGCACATGACAAACGAAGTCATTTTAGCAAGTTTTTGTATCATGCTGTTTAGCATTGCAGGCGGTTCTGTGGTAAAATACCGTTCCACCATGCTGCAGACGGAAGCTGGTTATGATACCTGTGCGGGCAAGAGAATCGAGATAGCAGAGCATCTCCGCTATCTGCCAATGGGATATTTTAATCATAACAGTCTTGGTTATATTACATCCGTGACGACGAACACGATGGAGAATCTGGGCAATATCGCTACCCGCGTGGTAATGATGACCACATCCGGAATCCTGACTACGGTTTTAATTGCTGCGATGCTGCTTGTTTATGACTGGCGTATCGGCTTGGTAGTCTTGGCGGGGCTTCTTCTGTTTTTTCTTGTAAACAGCGGACTGCAAAGGGCATCCGGAGAGATGGCGCCGAAAAAGATAGCTGCGGATGCGGGACTGGTGGAAAAGGTACTGGAATACATTCAGGGTATTTCGGAAGTGAAAGCCTATAACCTGATAGGGGATAAGAGTGAGAAATTAAAAAAAGCCATTGATGAGAGCGTGGCAGTCAATACAAGGATGGAGTTTCGTTTTATTCCTTATATGACGCTGCAGAACTTTGTCACGAAGATGACAGGGGTTGTCATGTGCGTATTGTCTCTGTATTTTTATTTTGACGGGAGCATGGAACTTTTGACCTGTGTTATAATGTTGATTAGTTCTTTTCTTATCTATTCCAGCCTTGACAGCGCCGGAAATTATTCCTCCCTGCTGCGTGCCGTTGATTTAAGCGTTGACCAGGCGCAGGCAATTCTTGATTTAGAGCCGATGGATATCAGCGGACAGGAAGCCGCGCCGCAGCATTTTGACATTGATGTGGAAAATATCAGTTTTTCTTATGATGAACGGAAGATTATTGATGGGATTTCCGTACATATCCCGGAGAAGACGACTACGGCTATTGTTGGTCCAAGCGGCGGCGGTAAGACAACTTTATGCCATCTGATTTCCCGATTTTGGGACGTGCAGGAGGGCAGCGTAAAGTTAGGCGGAATGGATGTGAAAGACTACAGCTATGACAGTCTGATGAAAAATTTCAGTTTCGTATTCCAGAATGTCTATTTGTTCCAGGATACCATAGCTAACAATATCCGTTTCGGACAGCCGGAAGCGAGTATGGAACGGGTAATTGAAGCGGCAAAAGCCGCCTGCTGCCATGATTTTATTATGCAGCTTCCCCAGGGGTACGAAACGAAAATTGGAGAAGGAGGCGCCAGTCTTTCCGGTGGGGAAAAACAGCGGATATCCATTGCCCGCGCCATTATGAAAGACGCGCCGATTATTATTCTGGATGAGGCAACTGCGAATGTGGACCCGGAAAATGAAAGGGAGTTGGTAGAAGCCATTGATGCGCTGACCAGAGAGAAAACGATTCTGATGATTGCCCATCGTTTGAAAACAGTGCGTAATGCCGACCAGATTCTTGTGGTTGACCGGGGGCGGATTGTGGAGCAGGGCAGACATGAAGACTTGATGCAACAGAATGGAATCTACAGACGTTTTGTTGATGCCCGTAAGCTTGCTGTAGGTTGGAAATTATAAAGGGAGAATATATGAAAGAAAATTTTTCTGCGAAGTTATACGGATGCTTTTATGGAAGTTCCTGCAAACCCCGGAGGAGAATTATGAATTATTAAAGGATGGGCTGTATGCCAATATGGTATTCCGTAAGGCATTAGGAACTGCGGATAAGTACCTTGACAGGAAAAAGCTGCAGGGCAGGCTGGAATGGTCGCGGGAATCCCATAAAAAGAAATATGAAAACTTCGGGAGCAGGGAATCCTGCAGGAATGACTGCGTTTTAAAGATTGTTTCTGTTGATGAAATTAAATCACGGCATATACGAACAACAGAAAGTTTTATTTGACTGATAAGGATTCCATTGATATGATAATATCGGGTATGGTTTTATGCTGGATAGTGCGTCAGGGTTGAAATTTCCGGACGAATGATGAAACGGAGAAATGACGATGAACATATCAGGGACAAAAAACAGGATTTATCATATTGCGTATGCCGTTATGGTTGCATTTTTTTTAGCTATCATCATAGGGGTGGCGGTGGCAAACCGGGGACAGTCTCCGGTGGAGCGGCTTTCTGAAAGCAATATTGCCTTTGACGAGGGATGGTATCTGGAGGATGGCAGCGCGGCGGATGTAAGTCACTTGAATGAAATTCCCTCTGTGGCGCCCTATCAGGAACAGAGCGTTTATCACAGCTTGCCCGACGATTTGGCGGAAGGGCTTTCCTTGTGCTTCCGCTCAAAAAATATTGATTATCAGGTATATGTGGATGGCGAACTGCGTTATGAGCCGGTGCGTCGGGAGAGCCGTATTTATAATAAATCCTTGGGAAACAGGTGGAATTATGTTCCGCTTTACAGTAAGGATGCCGGAAAAATTCTGGAAGTACGTTTTCATACCGTGTATGAGAGCGGCCGTGCCTGTATGGATAATCTCCGTCTGGGATTTGCATCCGGGGAGATTGCCGCTACAATTATTGATAAGTCGATGTCTTTTTCTACCTGCCTGTTCATATTGTTTGTCGGACTGCTGTTAGTTGTGGCGGATGTTCCGGCAAGTCTGCAGATGCGTAAAAGCCACGAGCTGCTTTATCTCGGGCTGTTTGCCATATGTGTTGCGCTCTGGTGTCTGGCGGAGACGGGGCTTTTACAGTTTTACACGGACGACAGCAGGATTATTCAGCTTGTGTCCTGCTGTTCTTTGATTACGATTCCTATTCCGATAGTGCTTTATCAGGATGCGGCTTTTGGCTTTAAAAGTAAAGTGATTGCGCCTGCTATCATCGGACTGTCTGTGGCAGAGTTTGTTATTTGTACTCTTCTGCATTTCACAGGGGTGAAAGATTACCACGAGACATTGTCTTTTTCCATGGTTGTGCTTGCCATTTCGCTGATTTTACTGATATATTCCAGCGTGACGAATGCGTTTAGGGAGTGGAAAAGCAAGACCAGGAATGTTTATAGCATATTGCGTATCGTTGGATTTGTGGGACTTGGCCTTGCCGGAGCGATAGATATTATAAGATATTATAAAGGCCGCGGCAAGGACAACGCTATGTTTGTGCGCATTGGTCTGTTGATGTTCATATTGTGTTATGGAATCTCCAGCTTAGAAAAAATCATAAATACGGTAAAGCTTGGAGTGCAGTCGGAATTTGTCAGCCAGCTTGCCTATCAGGACGGACTGACCGGCGTTGGAAACCGGACGGCTTTTCAAGAACGGCTGGAGGAACTGGAGAAAGAAAAGAAACAGCTTCCCGGAATCGCTATTATCATGTTTGATGTAAACGACCTAAAGCTGATAAACGACAATCAGGGTCATCAAAAGGGAGACCAACTGATAGTGTGCAGCGCCCAAATCATCAAGACGGCGGCGGAATCCGTAAGCGGCGTCTGCTACAGAATCGGCGGGGATGAGTTCGCGTGTATTTTAAGCGGAGAGAACATGGCAGGATGCTGCGAACAGGCGCTCGACTGCTTTAAAAAGGCAATGGACGACTATAACTCTGTGAAAGGACAGCCATTTCGCATCAGTATCGCCAGCGGTTATGCGGTCTACGACAAGCTTCATGAGAACGAAATGCTGATGGACGTATATCAGCAGGCGGACGCCCGTATGTATGAAAATAAGAAGCAGATTAAGGCGGCGAGAGTCATCGCTCAAATCTAAAATCACAGTAGTTTCCGCCGGTTCCTAATGTCTGCGTCCTGATAAAACGGATATGTGGCAGATTCCCATACGCATATTCGTCATTTTTACAAAATATGTGAACGATTTCCTGACATCCATATTTTTCACAGTAATATTGGTAAGGACACTTGTTTACATTGAATGCCAGTGCCTTGTTGGAAGCGGTTATAAACTCATGGGCAAATCCCGCTTCAGGACCAAACCCTTTCTTGACGCCCTGGGAAAAAATCTTGAGAAAAATCATTTTTATCCCCGGAAATTTCAGAAGTCTGGCATATTTTTCACCGGCTGGCTTAGATATTGCTGCCGCGCCGTTTTCTAAAATCAGCATTGCCTTATCCGGATATTTCGCCGCTATCGTTTTATAGACTGCTATCGCAGGAAAAATGCTGATGTGCGTGTGCCTTGCAACGGCTTTTGGCTGTCCGGGATTCTCTTTTAGAAGATTCTGAAACGCGTTCTCAGCGGCTTCCCACAGAATGCCGGATTCGGACTCTGAAAAAAATTTTTTCATCTCACGCGCATACGATACTGCATATTTGCCTCCATTAAATTCATAATATACTTTTTCTCCTCGCTTTGTTAAAAAGCAACGTCTTTTTTACCTTAATCGGTTAGCAACTGCTAACTGGCTTTAGTCTAGCATTTGTTCTGCAATATGTCAATAAATCACTTGACAAACGAGTTAGTCCATACTAACATACATCTGTAAACATAGCATGAAATGTTTACAGGAGAAGTGGAGAAATGAGTTAGTTACTACTAACCAAAGGAGGTTTACCCAATGAAAATACTTGTTTACGGCGCGGGCGTAATTGGCTGCGAACTGGCGCATGTGTTAAAGAAAGGCGGAAACGACGTAACTCTGCTTGCCAGAGGCGCGTGGAAAGATACCCTTGAAAAGAGAGGGCTTATCATACGCCATTATCTGCAAAGAAAAACGACGACAGATAAAATAAAAATTACGGGCAGTCTGGCTCCGGCTGATAAATATGATATTATTTTTGTTGTCATGCAGGCAGACCAGGTGGCGGATATATTGCCGGCAATTTCTGCGAATGTGAGCCGCTATGTGGTTTTTATAGGCAATAATCCGTGGGCGGAAAAAACGGAAGCGGCGGCGCAGTCTGGTTCCCCGGTCAAAAAAGAAGCCGCGTTTGGTTTTATGATGGCGGGAGGCAGACGGGAGAACGGGCAGGTTATCAGCATCCATGTCCGCGCGCACCTCACGGTAGGAGGAAAGGACGGGGAACTGTCCTCCGGCTTTAAGAAGCGCATATACAGAGCATTTTCCAAATCGGGATGCAGCCTGACATGGGAAAATCAGATGGATGCGTGGCTGAAATGCCATATGGCGGAGATACTTCCGCTTGCTTATGTTTCCTATGCCGTTGACTGCAAGCTGCCACAGGCATCAAAAGCCCAGCGGAAAGCAATGGTGGACGCCACTGCGGAGGGATTCGTATTTTTGAAAGCGTTAGGCTATCCCATAAAACCCGAAAACGATGAGGGATTATTTACAGGTAAAGCAATGCGGATGTTCTGGCGGGCGGTGATGTTTGTGATGTGCAAAACGCCGTTAGGGCGTCTGGCGGTTACCGACCACTGCGCTCATGCGCTCAGCGAGATAACGATGCTTGACGAAGCGTGGGAGGAACTGCGCAGGAGTAAAGCGGGAGTGTCTGCAAATGTCTCCATGCCTGTGTGGGATTCTCTGCAAAAGGATATGGCGTGTACGGTTTTTAAATAAAAGACACAATTTGAAAACACAATCTGACAAAAAGAATAGTCAGTCTTTAAATTCAGTGATATAATGGGTGGAAAAGAGCTTTATCGGGGAATTTTTTGACAAAGGAGATTGTGTTTTATGAATGAGACAAAAAGTGCAGCCCAAAAGACGTGGCAGAATGTGTTGTACATATTGATTGTGCTGGCGGCGGTTATTATATTGTTTCGATGGTACGCTGTTTCCAACAGGCGTCAGATTGAAGAACGTAATTCAAATTATGCGATGGACTCCGCCCATCAGACCGCGGCAGGGATTGGCAACGAGTTTATGAATGCCGGGCGGCGGGTGCGCAATTATGCCTATTTTTTAAGCGTAGGAATGAGGGCGTCGGAGGTTGACGCGGATATGTTAAAAGAGCTGGAAAACAATGTGGATTTTGATTCCATGCGCTTTGTCAATGAAAAGGGCGCTAACCTGACATCCGAAGGAACGGTTTCCGACAGTGCGGACAGAGATTATTTTATTGCCGGAATGCAGGGTGAGAGCGGCACTTCGATGGTATTAAATTCCCGTGTTACGGGAAGGACGACGATGGTGTTTTACGCTCCGGTACGGGAGGGCGATAGAATCGCCGGCGTACTGCTCGGGCTTTATCTTGCCGAGGACTATCTGCAGGAGATATTGAAAACAAGCTATTTTGGCGAGGAGGCGGATGTCTATCTGTGTACGCGGGACGGCGAGGTTATAGCTTCTTCCAACGGGGAAAAATACGATAAATTACTGCCGGACGTTTTGCGGGACGCCGGAGTCATTGATGCTGCGACTGCGGAAAATGTCTGGGCGGTATTTAGAGGCGATGTGGATGAAAAAAGCTTTATTTGTGATGAGAGCAGCCTGACGGACAACCTGTGCGCTTTGCATGTGCCGGATACGGATTATGTTCTGATTCAGGCTTTTCCCAAGAACGTGACGCAGATGATGGTACGGGAGGCAAACCGTACCGGTATGATTCTGCAGACGATTTTGATAATTGTGTTTGTCTGCTATATGCTGGTTTTGCTGGTTCGGGCAAGACGGACGCGGACAGTGTTGGAAAAGCAGAACGACCAGTTCAGTTATGTGCTGGAGGGATTGAATACGCTTTTTTCCTCCCGTTATCTTACGGTGGACTTGGAGACGAACCGCTATTCCTATATGGCGGGCGAGCATCCGTTAAGCAAAGACCTGGCTATGGAGGGGACGTTTGAAGATATACTGTGTATTCACAGCGCTGATATTATTGAAGAAGAGGGCAAAGAGGATTTCCACCGCTATTTTGAGGTGAATAATCTGATTAAGAATTTTGAAAAAACTGACGTCCTTAATTATGAGTGTCATGTGATGCGGGGCGGTGAGGAAAAATGGGAGCTTCTTATTACCGTCTGTCTGAGCCGGAATGAAGAGGGCAAAGCGTCTAAAATCCTTTTCGTCCGTCAGGATAACACGCAGTTGAAGTTACAAGAACTTCAGGAGGAAAAAGAACGCGCCGTGATGAACCGTAAGGAAAGGCAGTACCGTATCGCCATTACTTCCGCGGCTTTCAATACATTCGAGTTTAATCTGACGCGGGATTTAATTGAGCAGGATATTGTCCGCATGGTAGACGGAGAGAGGGTCTCCCTTTTGGAAAAGACAGGCTTATCCACACCGTGTGCGGCTTCGGCGTGTTTTGATAAATGGAAAGAATTTGTTTTAGCGGAATCCAGAGAGGAATATAGCGCTGTTGTCAATATAGAAAATTTAAAACAGCGTTTTGAACAGGGGGAAGCCGAAGTTACGGTGGATTACTGGGGCGGCGCGCCCGATATGGCGCCGATGTGTGTGCGGCAGTCCTTTATTATGACGCGGGACGAGCAGAACGGCGATATTATGGTTATGGTAGTATCCAGGGATATTACAATGCAGGTGCAGAAACAGCGGGAGCAGACGCAGGCGTTACAGGACGCCTTATTGCAGGCGCAGCACGCCAACAACGCCAAGACGACGTTCCTTTCCAATATGTCCCACGATATCCGTACGCCTATGAATGCCATTATCGGTTTTACTACGATTGCGGTCAGTCATATTGATAATAAGTCGCAGGTATTGGATTGTCTGCAAAAAGTGTTGTCGTCCAGTAATCATCTGCTCAGCCTGATTAATGATATTCTCGACATGAGCCGTATCGAGAGCGGCAAGTTACAGATTAAGGAGCAGGAATGCAACATTTCAGACCTGACCCACAATCTGGTGAATATTATTCAGCCGCAGGTAAAGGCAAAGCAGTTGGAATTATTCATCGATACATTTGATGTGGCAAACGAGGACGTCGTTGCCGATTCCCTGAAATTGAGCCAGATTTTTGTCAACCTGTTGAGCAATGCCGTGAAATATACGCCGGCGGGCGGAACGGTAAGTTTCCGCATCCAGCAGCAGACGACGTTCCATCGGGGATACGGCGACTATGTATTTATCGTCAAGGATAACGGTATCGGCATGACGCCCGGTTTTGTGGAACATATTTTTGAACCTTTCGAGAGAGAGGAAAGCACGACAAGGACAGGTATCGAAGGAACCGGATTGGGCATGGCGATTACGAAAAATATCGTAGAAATGATGGGCGGAACCATTACCGTACAAAGCGAAAAAGGCAAGGGCAGCGAGTTTAGGGTAGAATTAAGCTTAAAGCTGCAGGACGTTGAGAAAAACGCGGCAGGCATCAAGGAACTGCAAGGTCTGCGCGCTCTTGTGGTGGATGATGATTGTGATAGCTGCGAGAGTGTTACCCGGATGCTTACGCAGATTGGAATGCGTTCCGAGTGGACGATTTCCGGAAGGGAGGCCGTTTACCGTGCCAAAAGCGCACACAATGAGGGCGATTCTTATCACACTTATATTATCGACTGGCAGATGCCGGAGATGAGCGGTATTGAAACGACCAGACGAATCCGTGCTGCGGTAGGCCCGGAAAGTCCTATTATTATCCTGACGGCCTATGATTGGACGGATATTGAGGAAGAGGCTATGCAGGCAGGCGTTACAGCCTTTTGCGCGAAACCGCTGTTTATGTCGGATTTAAAAAGCGCGTTACTGTCCGCCAACAATCTTGTTGAAAAGGAAATTGAACTGCCGTGGACAAAGGCTGATTTCGGCGGCAAACGCATTTTGCTGGTAGAAGATATCGAGCTTAACAGAGAAATTGCGGAGTATATTCTTACGGAGAGCGGTTTTGTGGTAGAAAGCGCGCCGGATGGCACGGATGCGGTGGAAATGGTCAGCAATTCAGAGGAAGGTTACTATGATGCTGTTTTGATGGATGTGCAGATGCCGATTATGGATGGTTACGAGGCTACGCGTACTATCCGCGCCCTGCACCGTAAGGATGTGGAGACGCTTCCGATTATCGCCATGACAGCAAACGCCATGGAGGAAGATAAGGAGGCAGCCTTAAAGAACGGCATGAACGCGCATATTGCCAAGCCGATTGATATCGACCAGCTTATCAGCGTTTTAGGGAAGTATTTGTCTTAATATCCCCAGCACAAGCAAATGTGCCGGATAAAAGAAGTAAAAGAACCATTTATGCACTTTTGCCTTGCTGCCGCTCTGACCGTTATAGAGAAAATACAGCATCAAGGGTACGAGCAGCACGCCGAACTGGAACCAGGTGTATTCCAGACCGGACAGCAGCGCGATAAAGACATTCGGCAGCAGGAAAGTAAGCGTGAAAGCAGTCCATTTTGCTTTCGGTTTATCATGGTAGATATGGACGAACAAACAGCCCAGCACATCCATGAACAGCCAGTCGCCTATGCAGGCGAGCAGACTAAGAAGTATGATACCGATGATTTTAAGAGGCTTGTTTATTTTCCGGCTCTCATACAGCCTGATGGCGGTAAGACCGAGAAAGAGTGTGAAGATAACGCTTTGTACGGGGATGAACATAAGCCGCCCCTCTTCAAAATAAAACGGCAGTCTGCCATATTCAAACCATACGAACGGTATCCAGGAGATAAGGGCAAAGACAGCGAGCCTTTGCTGATATTTGCCGACGTCTCTTGTATATCGGTAACCCTCGCCGACAAAGTATGCCATCGTCGGACCGGTCAGGCGTCCGATAAAGTGCATACATCCGCCCAAAAGCGGATTAACGGCGTCTACAAATCCCCATGCGATATGGTCGATTAGCATGGCGATAATCACGATATATTTTATCTGGTTCCTGTTCAAACAGCCTTTTTCATTTTTTACAATAACAGCATTGTCCATTATTTTCTCCATTCTGAAGCGTTTTACGCTGAGGATGCGGGCAGAATCTCAAATTCTGCGCCGCGGTATATAGCGCCGCTTGTATTGTAGCACAAACCGCGCTGTCCGTCATTTCTTTTTTTGTTTTTTAAATATGATTGTTTAGATACAATTTTCAAGATAAAATCATGGACAGGCATTTTCTGATTATCTATAATAGAAAGAGGTTTAACAGAAAAAACGGGAGGGTATACAAATGGCGTTTGACTATAAAAAAGAATATAAAGAGTTTTATATGCCGAAAAATAAGCCTTGTATCGTAACGGTGCCGCCGATGAATTATATTGCGGTGCGCGGCAAAGGCAATCCGAATGTGGAGGGCGGCGAGTATAAAGAGTCGATCGGTCTGCTTTATGCTATCGCCTTTACAATTAAAATGAGTAAAAAAGGAAATCGTCAGATTGCGGGATATTTTGATTATGTAGTGCCGCCGTTGGAAGGATTCTGGTGGCAGGAGGGCGTGGCAGGCATCAATTATACCCGAAAAGAGGATTTTAGGTTTATTTCTGTTATCCGGCTGCCTGATTTTGTGACGAAAGAGGATTTTGACTGGGCGATAGAAGAGGCTTCCCACAAAAAACAAAAGGATTTTTCCAAAGTGGAGTTTTTGACTTATGACGAGGGATTGTGCGTACAATGTATGCACATCGGCGCTTATGACGACGAACCCGCAACGGTGGAGATGATGCACGAGTTTATGCGCGCAGAGGGGTACGGACTGGATATTACGCAAAAGAGGCTGCATCATGAAATCTATCTAAGCGATGCCAGAAAGGTTGCGCCGGAGCGTTTGAAAACGGTCATACGCCACCCGGTAAAAAAAGAAAAATAAAATATACGCTTGTATGCGCAAAAAGAGAATGATAGAATATATAGAAACAAAACCGGAGAGAAAGGCATGGTTATTAAGATGGAAAAAGCAAAAGTCTATTTTACAAAAGCGATTACCCCCGAAAAGGTAATCGTAATGTATGAAGCATTAGGTAAAAAGCTGCCGGGAAAAGTAGCTGTTAAAGTCCATTCCGGTGAAAAGGGGAACCAGAATTATCTGCGGCCGAATTTTATGCGCCCTATGGTGGAGGCGGTAAACGGAACGGTTGTGGAATGCAATACGGCGTACGACGGGGAAAGAAATACGACCGACAAGCATGTGCGCCTGATTGCGGAACATGGATGGAGCAGATATTTTCAGGTGGATCTGATGGACGCCGAGGGACCGGATTTGGCGCTGCCGGTGGCAGACGGCAAGGTCTTAAAAGAAAATTATGTAGGGAAAAATATCGCAAACTATGATTCCATGCTGGTGCTTTCGCATTTTAAAGGGCATCCGATGGGCGGTTACGGCGGCGCGTTAAAGCAGCTTTCTATCGGCTGTGCATCCAGTGCAGGCAAGTCCTATATTCATTCCGGCGGTTTTACGAAAGACCAGAATGAGGTATGGAGCCATACGGCGAAGCAGGACGCTTTTTGCGAGGCGATGGCGGACGCGGCAGGGAGCGTAATGAAATATTTTAAGGGAAATACGGCGTTTGTCAATATGATGTGCAATCTGTCCGTAGACTGCGACTGCTGTGCCGTAGCGGAGGACCCGTGTATGAAAGATATCGGCATCCTCTCATCCCTTGACCCGGTGGCATTGGATAAGGCGTGTATGGATTTTATTTATCAGTCAAAAGATCCCGGACGCGACCATTTCTTAGAGAGAGTGGAATCAAGGCACGGTATGCACACGATTGAAGCGGCGGCGCAGCTTGGCTATGGCACGACGGAATATGAGCTGGCTGAAATTAAGTAGAACGATAAGAAAAAAGATTTATAAATAAAGAAAGGATAGGTACAATAAGATGAGTAAATACGCAGGAACACAGACAGAGAAAAATTTGGAGGCGGCTTTTGCCGGTGAATCGGGAGCAAGAAATAAGTATACTTACTTTGCTTCCGTGGCAAAGAAAGAGGGATATGAGCAGATATCATCCATTTTCTTAAAGACCGCTGAGAATGAGAAAGAACATGCCAAGATGTGGTTAAAAGAGTTACAGGGCATCGGTACGACGACCGACAATCTTACGGCGGCGGCTAACGGCGAGAATCATGAATGGACGGATATGTATGAGGGATTTGCAAAGACGGCGGAAGAGGAAGGTTTCCCGGAGCTGGCGGAGAAATTCCGTATGGTTGGTGCGATTGAGAAACATCATGAAGAACGTTACCGCGCATTATTAAACAATATTGAAACGGCTTCCGTATTTGCCAAAAGTGAAGTGAAAGTTTGGGAGTGCCGTAACTGCGGACATATCGTTGTCGGCACAAACGCGCCAGAGGTTTGTCCGGTATGCGCGCATCCGCAGAGTTATTTTGAAATCAGCGAAGCAAATTACTAAAATATCTCAAACCTGAAAGTGCAAGTCACAGTGTTCCGCTATCCGGCAGACGGAAAAATACATCTCCTCTAACGGAATCCATTTTTCGCGGAATGCTGTGAGTGCGTCTTTGCCGCCGCGCTCCTCGATTCTTTTAAGCTGTTTTTCTTTATCTACATTCAGAAAGATTTTCAAGTCATAGTTTTCCCATAGTGCAGGATGGCAGCTATAAGAACCCTCTACGATTACCAAGTCTTGCGGAATGATGTGGATGGATTTTGCCCATCTTTTTTTCTGGCAGTCATAGGGGCGGTAGCGGAAATCTTCGCCCATACCCATCCGCAGTGGAGCCATGACTTCCATCAGGAAGCGTTCATAGTCCACGTTGCCGCCCGGTGTGGAAAGCCTTTTTTTCGTACGCTGTTCAGGGCGCAGAAAAAAATGGTCCATGTGAATAACAGGGCAGTTTAATTCTTTAGACAGACGCTCTGCAAGGGTTGTTTTCCCCGCAGCGCATCTGCCTTCGATAGCTACAAGCTGCAGTTGTTTTTCTTTTGGTAAAGCTTTAATTGCTTCGATGATTGTCGAAATCATATCCGTTTCCTGCGTTTTTAATTTATTTCCGCGGCGGTCTGCTTTGGCGTCTTACGAAATTTTACGAGGCCGGTACGATGCAGCGCAAGCATAACGGCGGGCAGTAAGACAAGCTGTATGATAATGCCGGGGATGGCGTTAAAAAAGGCGCCTGCCATAAACATCTGCCAGGTGAAAGCGCTGCCGGATATGCCGAGCAGAATAATCTGAACAACACCCCATACGGCGCGGCCTGCAAACATGGCAATAATGATGGAACGGTAAAGAGCGCGTATGCACTGCCAGCGGGATATGCCATAGAGAAGACCTGCAACAAAACCATAAGTGGCAAGTTCAAATGACATGGCAAGCGCTGTCGGAAACAGTACGGGCATACCGAAAATAACAGAGCGCATCAAAGGAAGGACAAAACCGACTGCCGCACCATATTTCCAGCCGCAAATCAGTCCGCACAAAAATACCGGGATATGCATGGGAAGCAGCATATTCCCAATCTGCGGGATTTGACCGGTGAAGATGGGCAGGATAAGCCCTATAGCAATAAACATTGCGGATAATGTCAATTTTTTAGTCGTTTCTTTCATAGTTTCGTTCATTGTGTACCTCCTGTAAAAATCAAGTGCGTTGTGGTGCAGTTTTCCTAAAAAACAGAAAAAAGGTATGACCTTTCCCTTCTGGGAAAACGCATACCTTCCTGATATACTAATACACACAATATATTATGTAAATAACATGAAATACGCATAACAAAATTAATAAAAATGTAATTAGTAAAAACATAAAACGCAATAAATATTGAAATAGATATGATTCAGATAAACGGAACGCTTCTGCGTTCACAGCTGATTCCTTATCAGCCGCCGGCTTCCTGC
Source organism: Clostridium sp. (assembly GCA_023664605.1). GTDB lineage: Bacteria > Bacillota > Clostridia > Lachnospirales > Lachnospiraceae > UBA3282. The sequence goes on along the minus strand of JAMPFF010000031.1, from coordinate 8,003 downwards.
CGGTTGTCAGGTTTCTGCTGACGGTCAGCTTCTTGCTGACTTTTCCAACAAATATTATGCCTGAATGGAAAATATTTGTCAAGATTTTTTTAGGGAGCAAAAAGACTAGGCAAACAGTGGAAAATTTGATATATTTAGTCATGAAAAAGAAACAGATAGCAGATATAAATTTACAGGATGAGAAAAGGGTGCTGCGGCGAGATGGCAGTGAAATGTATTGCGCTTGATTTAGACAGGACAACATTAAATAAAGAGGGTAGGCTTTCCAAGCAGAATAAAGAAGCGTTGGAAAAAGCCATGGCGGCCGGGATTCATGTTGTGATTGCCAGCGGACGCGCGCTTGATACGTTACCGCAGGATATGTTATCATTACCCGGCATTGAATACGCGATTACTGGAAACGGGGCGGCGATGTATCATCTGCCGACGGGGAAATGCCTGAAGCGTTATCAGCTTTCCGAACAGGCGATAGAAGCCGTTATGCGTGCGACGAAAGGCGAAGATGTGACATACGAGGCGTTTATAGACGGCGTCGCCTATGCGGATAAAAGATATCTGGCGGAGCCGCTTCGGTTCGGGGCGACGCCGCAGACACTTACATATGTGAGAGCAACGAGGCATATGCAGGATGATATTATGAAGTTCATTAAAGAACATAAGCGCCATCTGGACAGCATGGATATTATCGTAAATGGCGAAGAGATGAAAAAAAGAGTCTGGCAGAAAGTACAGGAGGCGACGGATGAAGTTTACATAACATCATCTGTACAGCATCTCGTGGAAATTGCCGACAAAAACGCCGGAAAGGGCGCGGGGCTTGTCTTTATTACCAAGCTGTTAGGGATAAACCGAGAGGAGACGGCGGCGTTTGGAGACGCGGATAATGATGTGGATATGTTACGGTATGCGGGTTGCGGGATAGCGATGGAAAACGCTTCCGAGACATGTAAGGCGGCGGCCGATTTTATCACAAAACATCATGACGAGGACGGGATTGCCTATGCGCTCCGACATATCTTAAAATTAATTAACTGACATGGAGAATAGATTGAAAAATAAGCTCGATAGCTTATTTCTCAATCGGCAATTTGGGTCAGAGCCCCAAATATGCTTTGAGCGCAGCCGAGAATTTAAGATTCTCGGCGCGGTGTCATCGCAGCAAGCTGCTCTGACATGGAGAATAGTATGATTCATAATTTAGAATATTATAAGGTCTTTTATCATGTGGCGCGCAGCCAGAGCCTGACTGCGGCGGCGGATGAACTGGCGATTTCCCAGCCGGCGGTCAGCCAGTCTTTAAAGCAGCTTGAGACGGCGCTTGGAACGAAGCTGTTCACAAGGGCGTCAAAGGGCGTGCGTTTAACCCAGGAGGGAGCCTTGCTTTTTAACTATGTTGCCAAAGGGTATGAGCAGATTGCATTGGGTGAAAAAAAGCTAAAACAGATGCTCAATCTGGATTTGGGAGAAATTCGGATTGGTGCAAGCGACATGACATTGCAGTTTTATCTGCTTCCCTTTTTGGAATCTTTTCATGAGCAGTATCCGGACATTAAAGTTATCGTCACAAATGCGCCGACGCCGGAAACGCTGCATAATTTGAGGGAAGGCAAGATTGATTTCGGCGTTGTGAGTACGCCCTTTGACGAGCAGCCTTTTATGCAGTCAATCATTGTGCGGGAGATAGAGGATGTTTTTGTGGCGGGCAGAAAGTTTATTCCCTATAAGAACAGGATGTTGGATTTGCAGGAACTGGAGAATCTACCGACCATCTTTTTAGAGGGCGCAACAAGCACGCGGAATAATATGAACCAGTTTTTACAGAAAAACCGGGTAACGATTCATCCGGAGTTTGAACTTGCCACCAGCGATATGATTATTCAGTTTGCCCTGCGTAATCTGGGGGTGGGCTGCGTTGTCAGGGATTTTGCAAGGGAATATCTGGATTCGGGGCAGTTGTTTGAACTGCGCTTTAATAAGATTATACCGAAGAGGCATTTCTGCGTGGTGACGGATAAGAAAAATCCCATGTCGGCCGCGGCAAGGAATTTGCTTGCATTAGTAGAAGAAAAAAGAGAAACGGAGTATGGAAACTATGATAAAGACGATTATCTTTGATATCGGCAATGTGCTGGCCGATTTTAAATGGAAAGAACACTATATGCGTTTCGGCTATACGGGCGAAATATTGGAAAGGCTTGCCGACGCGACGGTCAGAAGCGAAAAGTGGAACGAGATTGACAGGGGCGTCCTTACGGATGAGGAAGTGCTGCAGGAGCTTATCAAAAACGACCCGGAGATAGGGGAGGATATCCGCAGATGCCTTGCTAACGTAACGGGCATGGTGGTAAAGAATGACTATGCGATTCCCTGGATACAGGAATTAAAGCAAAAAGGCTATCAAACGCTGTATCTGTCCAATTTCGGAACCAAGGCGGAAAGAGACTGCGCGGATGCACTGGATTTTTTACCTTATATGGACGGCGGGATTTTATCATACCGGGAAAAGGTGATTAAGCCGATGCCGGAAATATACGATATTCTGATAAATCGTTATCATCTGATTCCGAAGGAATGCGTTTTTCTGGACGATACGGAAAGAAACCTGAAAGGGGCGGAAGCGTTCGGCATTCATACGATTCACTTTGAAAATCAGGCACAGGCGAGAGCGGAACTAAAAAAACTCGGCGTAGATTAATTAGTATGAAATCAGCATAGAATCGGCATAAAAAGGCATCATTAGTAAAAATACCAGACTTCGGCGCGTTATCGGCGTCGAAGTTTTTTTGGCTAAAATAATAACAGCCCGCACATAAGCGGGGCGTCATCCGTTATACAAGGTGAAAGGAGGCTTGAAGCGTGTCCATAAATAACGTTTCGGACAAAGGTTCCGGGCAGGGGTCGGATTTGGCAGGACATTATGATAAGATATACCGTTATTGCTATTGCAAACTGCAGCAGAGAGAACTGGCGGAAGATATTACACAGGAGACGTTTCTTCGTTTCCTAAACCACGGAAATGACCTTCATGCCGCACATGTTCTACCGTATCTGTATACGATTGCCCATAATTTATGCATTGACGAGTATCGAAAAAAGAAACCGTTACTTGCATTGGAGGAAGAGCAGATAGAAGATAGCGGAGCGGAGGAAAAGATGTTTAACGCTGTTTCGCTAAAGCTTGCGCTGGCGAAGTTAGAGGAAGAGGAGAGGGAACTTCTTATGCTGCGGTATGTAAATGAGGAACCAATTTATATGATTTGCAGGATATTTGGACTTTCCCGTTTCAGCGTTTATCGGAAATTGAAAACGGCATTAAAAAAGCTGGAAGAGTGTCTAAAAGAATGAGGATAAACTAAATTTTATGGAATGGAGTGGTTGTATGGGAATCAGTAAAGATATTAAAAAAATGATACAGGCAGCCTTTGATGCGCCCGAACCGCTGCGAAAAGACGGCTTTTTAAAAAAACTTCCCAAAGCGCAGATAAGCCATATGAAATTTATGTTATTACAGGCTGTGTATATGAAAAAATGGGTCTGGATAGTATCTGTTTTAGTTTTAGGCATTGTATTAAAAGCGGCGGCGTTTGTGGAAAGAAATATACTGGTTGTTTTTTCGGCGCTGACGCCTTTTATCGCGCTTACCGCCGCAACGGAGAATATCAGGTCGGCGGCATATGGCATGGAGGAACTTGAGATGGCGTCCAGATTTTCTTTAAGAAGCGTTATGCTTGCCAGAATGGGGATTCTTGGGGGAGTGCATTTTCTACTGATTTGCTGCATGATACCTGTCAGTCTGCGAAATCAAATGTATGGACCGTTACAGGCGGGTGTGTATTTGACAGTGCCATATCTTTTGACGGTTATACCGGGACTTGTGGCGGCAAGACGCATTCACGGAAAAGAGTCCGGCTATGTGTGCGCGGGGATAGCGGCGTTAGTGAGCGTTACTTTTTTTATATTGGGAAGCAACGGTATTGTGTATCATGAGAGATATTTTTCATGGTGGGCGGCAGGATTTTTCTTATTAATTTTTATATTCGGTGCAGAGTGGCGCCGGACGATTAAGGAGACGGAGGAGTTAGCATGGAACTTACAATAGACAGAGTATCAAAACAGTATAAAAATAAGATAGCGGTAGACCGTATATCGATGCATCTGGGCGTGGGGGTGCATGGACTTTTGGGAGCAAACGGCGCGGGAAAAACAACGTTAATGCGGATGATATGCGGTATTTTGAAACCGACAAGCGGCACAATCACTTTGGACGGACTGGACGTATCGACAGAAGCATATCGCGCCAGACTTGGGTATCTGCCGCAGGATTTCGGTTATTATCCCGAATTTACGGGAATGGATTTTCTACTCTATATGGCGGCGTTAAAAGGACTTTCCGGAGCGGATGCAAAACGCAAAGCAAAAGAACTGCTGGAACTGACAGCGTTACAGGATGCGGCGAAAAAGAAGATAAAGACATATTCCGGCGGTATGAAGCAAAGACTCGGTATCGCACAGGCGCTTTTAAATGAACCCGACCTTTTGATTTTGGATGAGCCGACGGCGGGGCTGGACCCGAAAGAAAGGGTGCGTTTCAGGGATCTGATTACGGATTTGGGAGAGGATAACATTGTCTTATTATCTACCCATATCGTATCGGATATTGAGCATATCGCGGACAGTGATATTTTGATAATGAAGGACGGATGCTTGATTTATCATGATAAATGGGATGGTAGCGATGAGGATTTGGAGGCGTTTTATCTGGAGCAGTTTGATACGGCGCAATCGGAAACAAAGCGCTCTGACGACGCAAAAAAAGCGGGAGGGCGGACGAATGAATAACTTTGGTGTGTTATACCGCTATGAGATGAAGAAGTTAATGCGGCGTAAAATAGTCTGGATTGCGGGAGCGGTTATCTTCGCGCTTTCCCTTATGTCTGTTACTTCCGATGTGAGCGGAAAATATTATGTGGACGGCGTAGTTTATGATACCCATTACCATTTGATGGAGAAGGACAGGGAGTATGCAAGGAAACTAAACGGCAGAGAAATCAATTTGGAACTGATAGAAGAGATGCAGGCGGCATACGCCAAAGTGCCGACGGAGGAAGCACGTTACAGTTTAACGGACGAATATCAAACCTATGCCCGCCCCTATAGCCAGATATTTCAGATTGTACGAAAAGTCATGCGCTTTTCTAATATATCCGATATCGTGGACATATGCGCGTGGGAGGCGGACGAAGAGGCGTTCTATGACGCTGTTGAGAAAACCAGGGAAGCGGCGTATAACAGCGTTTTTTTGACGGAGGGGGAGAAAGCGTATTGGAGGAAAAAAGCGGAGGCGATTGCCAAGCCGTTTGTCTTTACATATGCGGATGGGTATTGGAAACTGATTTCTTCCGCACAGACGATTGCGTTTATGATGTTACTTTTTTGCGCAATATGTTTATCCGACATTTTTACAAAAGAACATATTTGGCGGACCGACCAGCTTCTTTTGAGCAGCCGTTTTGGCAAGCGGCGGCTCTATTTTGCCAAAGTGGCGGCGGGCATGAGTTTTACGCTGATTAGTACGTTTGGAATGACGGTTATCATTATACTTACGGCGTTAGGCATATACGGTGCGGACGGTTTTGGGGCTGCGGTTCAGATACATGCGGTCGATTATCCGTTAAAGCTAAGCGCAGGAACGGCGGTTATCATGATGTATGCGCTGATGATTCTTGCCGTTTTACTGACTGCGGCGTTCGTGATGATGCTTTCGGAGTTTTTCGGCAATGCGGCGGCAACGCTTGCCACAGTATTTGGTATCAGCATGATTCCGTTTTTTGTGGGTATTCCGGCACAGTTTCGGGTCGCAGCGCAGTTGTGGGACTATCTGCCGGGGGGACTTCTTAATACGGATAGGATTCTGGGCTTCAGGCTGCTTTCGTTCTTCGGCGGTTATCTTACAATATGGCAGGCGGCGCCGCTTTTATATATTCTGCTTGGAACGCTTTTTATCTATTTGGGGATGCGCGCTTATCGGAACTATCAGGTAAGCGGCAGATAAGAGAAAGGAAATGGGAATTAGATTGAAAAATAAGCTCGATAGCTTATTTTTTCAAAGTCTGAACTTGTTCAGACTGCAATTATGAGTCAGAGCCTCAAATATGCCTTGAGCGCAGCCGAGAATTTGAGATTCTCGGCGCGGTGTCATCGCAACAAGTTGCTCTGACATGGAGGATGAGGATGAAACATTTTACTACGATATATTTATTTGAATGTAAGAAAATATGGAATCAAAGAATCGTCCGGGCGGCAGCCGTGGTTATGCTTGTATTGGAAATAGCGGCGAATGTATGCAGCCTGCTTATTTCATACAGATATACGGATGCGGACGGCAATATCGCCTATCGGACGGGATATGAGGAAGATATGGGGATAAAAGAGGCGGCGCAGGCGATAGCGGGAAGAAAGATTGACGATAACCTGCTTAGCGAGATGAAAAAGGCGTATGCGGATATGCGTAATGACGAAGTGACGGGGAAAGACCAGTGGACGTATCAGGAAGTTTATAATTATGTTATCAATTATACAGGTTATGAAGAGGTTCTTGCCATAGATGAGAAAAGTCTGTATCAAATCAGGCGGGATGCGCTCGATGAGGAAAATCAGTACTGGGAGTTAAGCGAAGAAGAAATCAGGTATTGGGAGGAGCAGGAAAGTACGATTGAAAAGCCTTTTGTATATGAGTATAAGAGCGGGGCGTGTCTGTTTTTTGCGCGTCTTATTCTGCTGACCTGTCTATGGCTTGCTTTTATAGCAATCGGACTGGCGAATTTTTTCGGAGAGGAACATACCCGCAGGACGGATCAGCTTATTTTATGCAGTAAGAATGGAAAAACGCCGCTCTATCTCGCGAAGATGGCGGCAGGCGTTACGTTTGGCATGGGAGCAACAGTTTTATTTTATCTTGTACAGTTTGCCGTCATAGCGACAATCTATGGAATGAGCGGCTTTGCTTTGCCGCTGCAGCTCTATTTATGGATGAGCGCTCTGCCGATAAGCCTTGGCGGCGCGATTGTCATTTCCTTTTGGCTTTCCCTTGCGGCGGCGGTGTTATGCAGTGTGTCTACCATGTTATTGTCCGAACTTTTCCGGAATGGAGTTGCTGCGCTCTCCGTTGTGTCCGGCGCGACGCTTTTTACCGTATTTGTTTCGGTTCCGATTCGTTACGGCGTCATTTCGCAGTTATATACTTTGATGCCGATGAGATTCTTTAACGATACTGCGTTTTTGGATAAGCGGTTATTTGATGTTTTCGGAAAGCAGTTCACCATATTGCAGACAGCGCCGGTTTTCTATCTGGCGACGGCGGTTATTTTAGCCGGAATCGGGTATCGGGTGTATAAGGGGTATCAGGTGCAGGGGAGGTAGAAATTACCTTCCTTTTAACTTGGAACGGAATTAGGCGATTGCGAAACGCCTATATAGAATTGTTACGAGTAACATATACAGTCCAACGTGGGCACGCTTGCGCTACACTTCAAGCGTAGCGGTGCATAACATGCGAAAATACCGCATGTAAACACCGACGCTTTCACAGTACCCACTTACGGAATGTATATGTTACTCTATACCAAGCACTAGCAGAGACATTTCGCAAATGCCTGTTGAACGGAATAGGGAAAAGGAGATGAAGCAAAAATTAATGGAAGTGCGAGCGCGATTGTGGTAAAATAACAGCGTTAGACAATTCAACAAATACCGATTTTGCATTGACAGCAAAGAGATAGACGGAAATGTGGAAGTTGCTAATTTTATTGTGAAGCGATAACTTCCGGTTTGACGGGGTGATAGTATGACTGTAAATAGCGATTTATATGAAATGATTTTTAAGAGAAAATCATTTCATTTATTCAGAAACATGGGAGATGAAGTTATATCTTCACAGGAAATAGAAAGTATTAAAGAAATATACAAGACATTTCATCCATTATATCCGGATATAAAAACAGAAA
>JAMPFF010000030.1 GCA_023664605.1 Clostridium sp. | reverse complement strand
AATAGAAAGTATAGAAAATACCATAAAAAACGCTATTGAAGTATCGTGAGGGTGGTAGGACTGTTGGGTCTGGCAGGGTTGCGTCTATCATTGAGTAATCATTGATATAGAGCCAAATATAAGAAATAAGTACCGCAATCCTTTGAGAAAGCAAGGGGTTGCGGTTTCTTAATGTCTGAAAGTAATAGCAATCAAAAGGAGAAGCCACTTGCCGAAGTTTCATATTTGTAGTATTGTTATATCCTCATACGCGTTCTTTGTTACTGGCAGGGTGAAATAATCAGCAATCTTTTGCTTCTTCAATATACCGAACATATCTTTTGAAGTGAAATACAATATGCTGCAAAGTTTTCTTGGATTTTTAAATCACTTTATATATTGATAAGGACAATGGTTTTGCTTGAGATGTATAACATTATAGTTGAGAAATTTCTTTCCGACAAAAGCAGGAAGAGAGATATCGACCTATTTCATGTATAATATTATTGAAAATATTCGCTATAGAGAATATAATATAAGAGGAATTGTTTGAGTATATGGAGGAACAAAGATTGAAAAATAGTAAATTGCGCCAGAATTGCCTATGAGACACAACAAAAGACTCGCAAAGCGAACTTGATTTTTGGTATTCCCACCTTTGGATAAGGGTTATCTGCATATCAATACTTACGGGTGGTGCATCAGCCATTGATACCGGGATGCCTAATTATTAAATTTACTATAACACAAAATGCTCGGTACAGAAATCATTTTCATAACGTTTTGTGCCTTGAGCGAAGCGAAAGGAATGGATATAAATGAACTATGTACCATCATCTATCAAGGCAGAAGAATGGAAAATATCACAGCGGAGAGTTGCAATTTTGTGTAAAGAAGGGCGTATAAAAGGAGCTGAACTTGTAGGTAATCGTTGGTTTATTCCCAATGATGCCCAAAAACCGGAAGATCCGCGTAGAGTACGAAAAAACGGACAGGAAAAAGAGTAAAATAAGAAGTAAGAACGAATCTACAATAAAAAATTATGTAGTCGATATAAAATATTTTGGAAAGCAGAGGAAAAATATGGGGTTATTGGATAAACTCTCAGATGCACAAGCAGAGGCGGTCAAAACAATTGACGAAAATCTTGAGATAATTGCTTGCGCAGGGGCAGGAAAAACGGGTGTAGTTACAAGAAGAATAATTAATGTTTTAAAATGCAAACCTGATATACAACCTAAAAATATTGTTGCCTTTACATTTACAGAAAAAGCCGCTGAAGAATTAAAGAGCCGTATTTATAAATATGCCAAAGAAGAACTTGGAAGCACGGTTGGTTTTGCGGATATGTATGTCGGAACGATACACGGCTTTTGCTTGAGAATGCTACAGGAATTTCTTCCTCAGTATCAAAATTTTACTGTGTTAGATGAGATAAAAACGAAGCTTTTTATTGACAAAAATTATTTCGATTCTGGGATGAAGGATTTTGGACTTAAAATGTATGTTGAAACTTCGTTGTTTTTATCTACGATGAGTATATTAAATGAAAGCTGGGATGAACATACTAAGTGGGATGCGAAAACATTAGCTGCGGTTGAAAAATATAAGAGTCTATTTTACGAAAAGCACTATTTCGATTATTCTCTGATTCTTAGGGAAATGTTAGAACAGATACAGCAAAATGAAGAATTTTACAAAACCATTACTGATAGAGTGAAATATTTGACTGTAGATGAATATCAAGATATTAATCCAATTCAGGAGCGATTGATAAGGTGTATAAAAGACGCGGGTTGCAATTTGTGTATTGTTGGAGATGATGACCAAACTATTTATCAGTTTAGAGGAAGCGATGCTGATAATATTCTTACATTCAAAGAGCGATATGGAATTGAGAAGTACATTGTTTTGGATACTGACTATAGGAGCTCAGAGGCTATTGTTGATATTGCACATAGGGTTATTGTCAATAATATAAAACGACTTCCTAAAAAGATGAAATCTGGCACTGGATTTAAGTATGAAGAAGGCGATACAGTTTATCGGGAATTTGAGCATATAGAAGATGAATGTGATTTTATTGCACAACGAATCAAAGCTTTACACGAGGTTGGGATTAATTATTCGGAAATAGCTGTTCTGCTTAGAAAGAAAAAGTTTGGGGATGATTTTTCAAAGAAGTTTGATGAATATGATATTCCTTATATTGTAGAAGGAGTGAATGCGTTATTTGAAACCGCAGAATGCAAAGCGGCAAAAGGTATATTTAACTACCTTGAAGGAAGTATCAGCATGAATGATTTGTATAAATTATGGCAAGGGGTAGAATATCATTTTGACCTTAAGGATTTAACGGATGCAATAGGATATTTGGCAACAATAGATGTTAATTCTAAGAAATTTTATGCAGATTTTATTCTGCAGGATGTGTTTCACAATTTTTTAAGAAAGATAGATATTACGGAAGATAGTGGGAATATTCATGCGGAGGTGATTCTGTACAATTTGGGAAAATTCAGCCAAGTTATTCATGACTTTGAAACGATTAATTTTGCAACGGTACCTAAAAATAAATTAGAGCGTTTTTGCAAGTTTCTTCAATATACTGCAAGTGGTTACTATCCGGAAGGATATCTTGCAAATACCTACATAAGACCGGATGCCGTCAATATTATGACCGTTCATCAGGCGAAAGGTTTGGAATATACGGCAGTATTTGTGCCACAGCTAAGTAAGAATAATTTTCCAGCGGCAGGGGTAGGTGGAAAGGGTGTATGGCATGTGATTGATAAATCATGGATTGCCAATTCTGAGCGTTTTAAAGGCGGCATAGAGGAGGAAAGGAAGTTGTTCTATGTTGCGGTAACAAGGGCGAAGAAATATTTGTATTTGACAAGAGCGCCACATGGTAGAGATAAATTGGTGTCGCAATTTTTGATAGAAGCTAAAGAGTCGCCTTATATGCTTACTTATGATGCGCAAATGAAATATACAGATTTACAACTTCCGCCTATGAATAAAGAACAAGCAGCAATTAATCTCAATTTTTCGATACTTCAGGATTATTTTGACTGTGCTTACCGATTTAAACTTTCTATGTTTTATGGATTTGTGCAGCCGCTTGCTGCTTCTATGGGGCATGGAATTGCTATGCACAATATTGTGAGAAATATTCATAGAAAGTATCTAGAAGGCGGAACACTTACAAGAGAGGAAGTTGCGTCGATTGTTGATGAGACCTTTTATTTGCCTTACGCGAATGAAAAACTGGCAGAGAATATGCTTGCTGGGGCAAAGAAATCGGTAGACAGTTACTTTGTAAAAAATGAGGCTGATTTCAAGAATATAGAAATGGCAGAAGCTTATATTGAGCTTGATATGGGGAACGGAATCAAGGTAAATGGTCGTATTGATTTGGTGAAAAGACGGGAATTATCTGGAGAGGTTAAAACAACAATTGTTGATTTTAAAACAGCAGATAGAGATGTGACGGAGTGCGTAAATGCAGAACAGCTCCGCATATATGCATTGGGATATCAGGAACTTACAGGACATAAGGCGGACTATTTGGAAATTTTGAATTTGGATAATGCAGAGAATGAAAGAGTTCGTGTTACGGAAGGATTGACGGATGACGTTGCAACTGAAATAAAGGAAGCTGCAAAAAATATTAGGGCGAATCATTTGGAGAAAAAATGCAGCAAAGAAAAATGTTCGGCTTGTTATTTGAATTATTTATGTCTTAGTAAAAAGGAATACTCAGAAATCAGCAAATGAGGAAATTAAAATATGGCAAATTTATCACAGATTAAGAGAGAGCAGATGATAAGCTTTCTGGAGAAACTGAAAGAGCAGCATAGTGATGATGAATCTCTGATTGCAATTAATCAGATAGAAAAAGAACTCACTTCTAAGAAATATGGTCTTGTATGGGAAGAACATGAGGAAGAAGTGGATGTAAAAATGAGGACACATATTCCGGTATTTACGGAAGTAAAGGAGCGGGAGATTGTTGGAAATCCGGATAGTGAGGAATATAACTTCCTTTTAGAAGGGGATAATCTGCATTCTTTGAAGTTATTGGAGAAAACACATAGAGGGAAGATTGATGTGATTTATATTGATCCGCCGTATAATAAAGAAAAGGATTTTATTTAAAATGATAAATATGTAGATAAGTTTGATTTGTATAAGCATTCAAAATGGGCATCCTTTATGTACAAGCGATTAAAAATAGCATATCGTTTATTGGCTAAAGAAGGTTGTCTTTTTATTTCTTGTGATGATAATGAAATACATACCCTTAGAATGCTATGTGATGAAATCTTTAATGAAAATAATTTTGAAGGTCATATTCATTGGAGGAGAAGACATAATCAACCAAATGATAAGAAGAAATTAATAGGTATAGTGGCAGAACATATACTTGTTTATTCTAGAGATAGCGAATATCATAAATTGTATGGAATAGGGAAAGTTGAATCTACCAGTTCTTTTTCAAATCCTGATAATGATAATAGAGGAGCTTGGACTTCAAATCCTTGGAAAGCTGCACGAGGTCGTGGGGGATGTGAATATTCTATAACTACTCCGACAGGATGTATATTAACGGAAACTTGGTATGGCTCTAAAGAAACGTTTGAAAAATTTCTTAACGAGAACAGAGTTCATTGGACTAAAAATGGCAATGGAATTCCTCGAATAAAAATATATGCAAGTGATATCCAAGAACAGGGGCAGTGTGCGACAAATTGGTGGACGAATGAATTGTTTGGTTGCAATCAAGATGCAACGGATGAACTTAAACTTATATTTTCCGGTTTTTGCCCTTTTGATAATCCTAAACCTACAAAATTAATTGAAGCTATAGTAAGGCTTGGTTGTATTTCTACTGATGCTATAATTCTAGATTTTTTTGCTGGTTCAGGTACAACTGGACAAGCAGTTTTAGAACTAAATAAAGAAGATGGTGGCAACCGCCATTTTATCCTTTGCACCAATAATGAAAACAATATTTGTGAAGAAGTTACCTATCAACGTTTGAAAACGGTTATAACCGGAAAACGTGCAGATGGTAGCGAGTATTCTGAAGGATTACCAGCTAATTTAAAATATTACAAAACAAATGTTGTCGCTAAAGATAGCGAAGAAATTTACGATGATTTGTTGGAACATATTGAAGAAATGATACAGTTAAAATATGGCATCAAAATCGACAATAAAAAGTATGTTATCATCATGAATGATGAGGAAATGGATGATTTTGAAAAGAGTTTTGCTGATTACAAGGATTTGCAAGCTGTCTTTATTAATCAGGATGTTTTGCTTTCCGCTTCACAGGAAAAGATGTTACGGAATGTAAATGCCTATATCATTCCGGATTGTTATTTTGATGATGAACTTCGGGAGGCAGGAGAATTATGGTAAATGGCATCAATGATTTTGAATTTCAGGATGATTGCGTGGAGTTTTTGATAGATAAGACATCTGATATAAGCAGTAAGCAGATTATCACCATAAAGGCGCCTACTGGGGCAGGAAAAACAGTCATTCTTATCAAATACATAGATGAATATTTGAAAAATACAGATGGTCATACTGCATTTGTATGGCTTTGTCCGGGTAAAGGGAATCTGGAAGAACAGAGTAAAGATAGTATGGATGCCCTTACGCCGCAACGAGATACCAGAAATCTGATTTATTCGATGTTGTCAGGGTTTGAAGGGGGAAGCGTTACATTTATCAACTGGGAGTTGGTGACAAAAAAAGGCAATACAGCGCTAAAGGATAGTGAGCGCTCTAATCTGTTTGAGAAGATTGCAGAAGCACATAAAGACGGTGTGCGATTTATTGTTATTATTGATGAAGAGCATTTGAATAATACGAAAAAGGCAGATGATGTCATTAGTGCATTTGCTGCAAAAAATATTATCCGTGTATCTGCTACCGCAAACAAGGTTTCACATCAGGAATATTATGAAATACCAGAAGAAGAGGTCATTAATGCAGGACTGATTACCCGTGCTATCTACGTCAATGAGGGTGTAGATGAGAGCCGCGAGATTCAGAATGATTATGATTATTTGCTCGATTTGGCTGATGAAAAACGGAAAGAAGTGGCGGAAATGTATAAGCTAATGGGGGTTAATATCCGTCCGCTTGTTCTCATCCAGTTTCCGATGGGACAACCGGAGACGATTAAGGCGGTAGAAGAAAAATTAGCGGGTATGGGTTATACCTACGATAATGGTATGGTCAATATCTGGATGAGTGATGAAAAAATCGTAGGAGATGACCTTATAAATTTGGATGGTTCTGCTGCATTTTTGCTTATGAAACAAGCGATTTCCACCGGTTGGGATTGTCCGCGTGCAAAGATATTGGTTAAGCTTCGCGAGGGTGGAAGTGAGGATTTCCAGATTCAGACGATTGGACGAATCAGGAGAATGCCGGAACGCAAACATTATGGTATTAATACGCTCGATTACTGTTATATTTATACTTTGGACACGCAATATAAAATGGGTTTACTTTCTACACTGGATAAGGCGTATCAGGTACGTCGCCTATTTCTCAAGGATGAGGCGAAAGACTTTACTCTGACAAAAGAGTTGCGTAATCTTGATTTTGATGGATTGGGGGAACGCGAGACTTTAATCAAGGTATACGATTATTTCAAGGATAAGTATTGTCTTGGAAGTGATACGAGTGTGAATCGAGAAAATCTGGAAGCAGGAGGATATAATTTTAGTCATGAGATAGATAGCAAAATATTGCAAGGTGTTTTTCGGACAACAGAAGATTTGGCGGGAAGCGGAGAGAAGAACCAAATTGGTATAAAGACCACTGTTAATACCCATTCTCATGGTATCTATTTGTTGCATTCTGTTGATGAAATTAAGAAAGTAACAGGAATGCAGGCACAGAAGGTAAAGAATATATTACGGAGAATGTTCAGTAAGGGAAAGAAGACAAAATATAAATTTATTGAATTGGATAACGCAGATTTTTATGCGTTTGTAATAAATAATGCGAAACAATTAAAGATAGATTTTAAAAATGTTACTGCACAGATGGGTGGAGCACAGATGTCATTTATGTTGGAACCTAAGACAGTATTGTTTACTATTCCTGAAATGGAAGTGTACAAGTATAGTGAAGTTAAAAAGCGAATGTTGTTTCGCTTGAATGCATACAAAGAGTATACGAATGAATTTTGTACCGACAAAACAAGGAGCCTGCCGGAGAGACTGTTCGAGCGCTATTGTGAGTCAAATGAAAATGTGGAATGGTTTTACAAAAATGGGGATACTGGACAGCAATATTTATCGGTTGTATATACAGATGCCCTTTTGAAACAATGGCTATTCTATCCGGATTATATTGTACATTTAAAAGATGGCACGGATTGGATAATTGAAACAAAGGGGGGCGAGGTGTCAGGTCACAGTAAGAATATTGACATGCAGATTGGTAATAAATTCAATGCGTTTAAGCAATATGCAGAAAAATATAAGCTACATTGGGGATTCGTGAGAGACACTCAGGAAGAACTGTTTATCAATAATACAGAATATGTGGATGATATGTCAGATGATAGTTGGGTGCCGTTGGAGGAGAAGTTTTAGCTGAACATATCAAAGATAGTGCGATATATTTAAAAATCATAAAGATAGGCAAATATAGATGTGGGAAGGAGAGCATTATGGCAGGGTTTACTATAGATTTAGTAGGGAGAGTTAAAAATTTTGATTTACCCAAAACGCAGCCATTGATTCCATTATACGAGGCAGTAGTAAATTCTATTTATGCCATTGAGGAACGTCAAAGTAAAGAAACTTTTGAAGGGCGTATTGATATTCAAATAGTAAGGGAATCTCAACAAGTTGCAAGTATTGATGGAATAGATAGTAGCATAAATGAGATTATCGGGTTTACAATAATAGATAACGGAATTGGATTAGATGAGAATAATATGCGTTCATTCTTGCAGTCGGATTCTGCCTATCGTGCAGATAAGGGCGGCAAGGGAGTCGGACGCTTTTCATGGCTGAAAGCATTCCAAAAGACAGAGGTTGAAAGTATTTTTAAAGATGACGGGGTATGGGTGAAACGCTCATTTGACTTTTCATTAGATAATTTGGATATAGATGATGGGTTAGAAAAAGTAGGTGATGTTTCTGATAATATGACAAGAATAAGCTTAGTAAATTATTTGCCGGTGTATCGTAAACATGTAAAAAATAAGAAAGCTGAAACTATTGCGATGAAATTAATGCAGCACTGTATGATGTATTTGATGTCACCCAAATGTCCACAAATTAATGTGCTTGACGAAGAAAGATTTTGCTTAAATTTGATGCTTAAGGAAAAAACAAAACGTGAGGAAAAAGAGATTGATATATTTGTGAAAGATCAAACTTTTAAATTATTAAATATAAAGATTGAAGATGCATCTATTGATGGAAATAAGCTTTTTCTTTATGCGAATGATCGGATGGTAAAACCTATCAATTTAGACAAGGAAATTGTGGATTTAGATAAAGCAATCTATGCAAATAGAGGATACTTTTATGTTGGTATTATATCAGGAACATATCTGGATGACAATGTTGATACGAGCAGAACATCATTTGATATATCTGAGGACAATGAGGATACTGATATTTCGATGAAAGATATTATCGAGTGTGCAAAAGAGCAGATAGAAAATTATTTGTCAGAATATCTTAATGAAGTTAGAAAAAATAAAGAGGAAAGAATTAAAAAATATATTTCGGATCAAGCACCTCAATTTGGTCATTTGCTTAGGTATATGCCAGAGGAAATTAAAAAAATCAAACCAACAATAACAGATAGCGGGTTAGATGAAGAATTATATAAAATAAAAAGAAAATTTGATGTTGAGCTGAAAAAATCAAGTAAGGAAATAATGGATAAAATGGATGTTGGTGCAGAAAATTATGAAGAATATAGTGGAAAATTAGAAGAACAGTTTGAAAAAATTAGTGATGCGAATAAGTCGGCATTAGCAGATTATGTAGCTCATAGAAAGATAATTTTAGAATTGTTAAAAAAAGGAATTAAGAAAAACAATGATGATAAATTTAATAAAGAATCTTATTTGCATAATTTGATTTATCCAATGCGCAGGACATCGGGAGAGATTGAGTATCAGGCACATAATTTGTGGTTAATTGATGAACGGTTAGCGTATAGTGAATATATATCGTCGGATATTCCATTTAATAATAACCCAAAAGAAGAACGTACAGATATTTTATTTCTTAATAATCCGGTCGCTGTTTCGGATGAAGAGAATATTGGAAGAGAGTATGGAACAATTGTTATTTTTGAATTGAAGCGTCCTATGAGAGATGATTATAGTCGAGCAGAAAATCCGATTGTTCAATTAGTTGATTATGTAAATAAGTTATCTACAAATAAGGTTGCTGATAAATATGGGCGAATTATCAAAGTGGGTGATAATACTCAGTTTTATTTGTATGCAATATGTGATTTGACACCTAATTTGGTAAAAGTAGCAGAAGATGAAGATTTTAAGGAAACACCAGATAAAAGAGGATACTATAAATATCATGATAAGAAACATGCATATATAGAAATATTATCGTATGACAAAATTATTGAGGATTCTGAGAAGAGAAATAGAATTTTATTTGACAAGTTAGGAATTTAAGAATAGATCTGAGGCGACACAATTGTGTTTGGAATCGGTGATAAGATACGTTTTAGCAAGAGAGGTCTTGTTTTAAAATTGAAATTATAACAAGATTTAAGCAAGAACTGCATAAGTTTATGTAGATGCTATTAAATCACAGCAAAGGAAGTGTGGCGAATTGATCCCAGTAAAAATAGAAACCCTATTAGAAGGGCGCAAAATAGAACAAAATCGAATAGAATACAAAGAAGGTTTTAATCCATCAGAAATTGTGCATACAATATGCGGATATGCGAATGATATCGCAGGGGTGGACGGCGGATATCTTGTGATTGGAGTAAAAACAGAAAACGGGATTCCGATTTTGCCGCCAGTAGGTGTACCAGACGAATTACTTGATGACATTCAGCTGAAAATATTTCAATATTGTAATAGAATTGAGCCTCGTTTTATTCCAAAGATTGAGATTGTGGAATATCAAGGGGTGAATGTGGTATATTTGAAGTGCGCAGCGGGTGATGCAGGACCGTATCAAGCACCTGTGGATGTTTATTCTAAAAAGGAAGCAGGAAAAGAGCAAGACCGCACAATGAAATATTGGATTCGTCCGGCATCGCTTACAGTAGAAGCCAAACAGAGCGAGATAGCGGAACTTTTTGAAAAATTTGCGTCTATACCATTTGTTGATCGCATTAATAATCTGGCATCTATGGAGCATATACGCAGGGGATATCTTGAGGATTTTATTAGAGAAAGCAATAGTTCATTGGTAGAAGAACTGAATGTACGTTCTTTGGAGGACTTATTAGTATCCGAGGAAGTGGCAGAAGAAAAAGACGAGGGAATTGCAATTAAAAATATTGGACTGCTTATGTTTGGGGAAAGACCGGACAAGTTGATTGCAGGAAGCAAGATTGAGCTGGTGCGTTTTTATGATAAGGAGGCGGAGGCATCTGATTTTACAGAGAAAGCATTTAATGGTCCGATATGGAAACAGGTAAGGGATGCATTAGATTACATTAAAACAACTGTGATTGAGGAAAAGGTTGTAAAGGTTGATGGAAGAGCGGAAGCAGACCGTTTTTTCAACTATCCGTATAATGCTTTAGAAGAAGCACTTGTAAATGCGGTTTTACACAAAAACTACAAAGAGGATGTGCCGGTAGAGATTCGAATTTATTTAGACCAAATTCAAATTATCAATTTTCCCGGACCGGATCGCTATATTGATATGGAAAAGTTTGCGGTGGGGAAAGTCAGGGCAAGAAGATACAGAAATCCTAAAATTGGAGAATTTTTCAAGGAAATTGAACTGTCTGAGAAGAAATCGACAGGCATATCAAAAATTTTGCGTGAATTGGAAAGAAATGGTTCACCATTGCCGGAGTTTGAAACGGATGCAGACAGAACCTATATGATTACTACAATAAGGATTCATGAAAAATTTGAAACTGAGAATGCAAACTTCGCTCAAAAAAATGAGCGAAGTTTGAGCGAAGTTTTGAGCGAAGTTTTAGCACAAAAAGATTATAATAAAGTCAGTACAATTGTTAGATTTATGGAAGAACATGGAGAAATCACTCCTAAAGAGGCTGAAACGATCACCAGAAAGTCTGCTGCGACAGTGCGAAGATATTTTAAAATGCTTGTAGATACAAGATATATAGTGGCAGAGGGAAACACCAACAATATAGTTTATCGTATCTCTATGAATTTGCCAAAAGATGATTAAAACGGAGTTATAGGTATCGAATTGCCTAAATAGTGATTAGGCAATCTGCCGCAATTTGCTCTGTGATAACAAAAATTTAAAAAACATCAGATACAAGGCTCATATCAAGCAAAAAGTCACCAGAAAACGCAATAATTTTCATAACAGAAAACCGTGAGAGTGGTAGGACTGTTGATTTTGGCAAGGTTGCTACTATTATTGAGTAATTACTATTTATTCAGTAAAATCGAGGGAGCCATTGCTCCAATAGATTTAGATACTTTTGCAACAGTCTTTTTTTACTTATCATTTATAAATGTATCGAAAATATTACAAGTCCGTTTTTTTGGACAGCAGGTCTGCTACACTATGTCTGTATACTTTACAGATAAAATAGAACACGCGGCTAACCATTATGAAAAGGGGGCAGAATATGCTGTTTCTGGTGGACTATGAGAATGTTGGGAATATGGGCATGAAGGGTTGTCATTATTTGAATGCCTCAGATCATATGATTGTTTTTTACAGTGATGTAAAAAAGAACATGGAGCGTAGACATTTAGAAAGTATTGCAAATTCCGAATGCGTTTTTGAAATATGTAAGCTGTGTAAAAATGGAAAGAATGCATTGGATTTTTATATAGCTTCCAGGCTTGGCGAATTGTTTGGCAGCGGATTCGAGGGAATAACGGCGATCGTCAGTCATGATAACGGATTTCAGGCAGTGAGGGATTATTGGGAGAAAAGGGCAGCACATAAGCGCAAAGTCTTGTTAGCTGCTTGTGTGGAAGACGGTATTATGAGCAGCAATGAAAATACTGAACGGATGAGGAACTTAAAGCGACAGCGTGAGAATCTAACGATTGGGGGATTCTTTACCGATTATACGGAAGAAATTCGTATAAAAACAATTATCAAAAGATTATTTGACGGAACGGAGTATGAGGGATTGACAGAACAGATTCAAACATTGATGAAGAAAAAAGAGAAAACGCCTAAAGTTATATATTTAAATTGTCTGCATTCATTTGGCAGGAAGAGAGGGCTGGAAATTTATAATAGAATGAAAGCATATGAAGAACTGTAAAAATTTCGTTTTTTTGCCGCATGAAAGGTTCAAATTGACAGTAAGGCGCGTGCAATGATACAATATTAGACAGAAGAAAATACACGGAAGAAATAAGGGAATTTGCGAGGTGGGCAGATTCCCGGTTTTTAGAATGGAGGATATTTATGCCGCGCAGAACAGATATTCATAAGGTGCTAATCATTGGTTCAGGTCCGATTATTATAGGGCAGGCGTGCGAATTTGATTATTCGGGGACTCAGGCTTGTAAAGCGCTTAGGAAACTGGGATATGAAATCGTATTAGTCAATTCCAATCCTGCAACAATCATGACCGATCCGGAGACGGCGGATGTGACTTATATAGAACCGCTTAATGTAGAACGATTAGAACAGATTATTGAGAAAGAACGCCCTGATGCTTTACTTCCGAATTTGGGAGGACAGTCCGGGCTTAATTTGTGCGCAGAGTTACATAAGGCTGGTATTTTGGATAAATATCATGTGAAAGTGATTGGTGTGCAGGTGGACGCCATTGAGAGGGGAGAGGACCGCATTGCATTTAAAAAGACAATGAATCAGCTTGGCATTGAGATGGCGCGCAGCGAAGTTGCTTATTCGGTGGACGAGGCGCTTGACATTGCGGATAAACTGGGATATCCGGTAGTTCTGCGTCCTGCTTACACTATGGGCGGCGCAGGAGGCGGTCTGGTTTATAATAAAGAAGAATTGAAAGTAGTTTGTGCCAGAGGGCTTCAGGCAAGTCTGGTGGGACAGGTTTTAGTGGAAGAATCTGTTCTGGGCTGGGAAGAATTGGAGCTGGAAGTAGTCCGTGATGCGGAAAATAATATTATTACAGTTTGCTTTATTGAAAATATTGACCCTTTGGGTGTCCATACAGGAGATTCTTTCTGCTCGGCGCCGATGCTTACCATTTCTGAAGAATGCCAGAAGAAATTACAGGAACAGGCATACAAGATTGTGGAAGCGGTTAAGGTAATTGGCGGAACGAATGTACAGTTCGCCCATGACCCGGTGACGGACCGCATTATCGTTATTGAGATTAACCCGCGTACGTCGCGTTCCTCGGCGCTGGCTTCCAAGGCGACAGGATTCCCGATTGCGCTGGTATCCGCCATGCTGGCGGCGGGATTGACGCTAAAGGATATTCCATGCGGGAAGTATGGCACTTTGGATAAGTATGTGCCTGATGGCGACTATGTGGTTATTAAGTTTGCCCGTTGGGCTTTTGAAAAGTTTAAGGGGGTAGAGGATAAACTTGGAACGCAGATGCGCGCGGTCGGTGAGGTTATGAGCATCGGAAAGACCTACAAAGAGGCTTTTCAGAAAGCCATCCGCTCATTGGAAACGGGGCGCTATGGCTTAGGTCATGTGAAAGATTATGGTTCTTTGTCAAAGGAAGAATTGCTAAGGCGTTTGATAACGCCGTCCAGCGAACGCCATTTTCTCATGTATGAGGCGCTTCGTAAGGGTGCGGGCGTTGATGAAATATTTGAAATAACCAAGGTTAAGACGTATTTTATTGAGCAGATGAAAGAACTTGTGGAAGAGGAAGAAGCAATCACAAAATATAAAGGCGCTCTCCCGCCGGATGAAATGCTGATTACCGCCAAAAAGGATGGATTTTCAGATAAATATTTAAGTCTGATTTTGGAAATCCCGGAGGATGCTGTCCGCAGGCGTCGTATAGAATTAGGCGTGGAAGAAGCATGGGAAGGCGTTCATGTAAGCGGTACAAAAGACAGCGCGTACTATTATTCCACATACAATGCGCCGGATAAAAATCCGGTTCATGAAGATAAGCAAAAGATTATGATTCTTGGAGGAGGTCCGAACCGCATCGGTCAGGGAATTGAGTTTGACTATTGCTGCGTCCATGCCGCGATAGCATTAAAACAGCTTGGATTTGAGACTATCATTGTCAACTGTAATCCGGAGACGGTTTCCACGGATTATGATACTTCCGATAAACTATATTTTGAGCCGCTCACTTTAGAAGATGTATTGAGTATTTATAAAAAGGAAAAGCCGCTTGGAGTGATTGCGCAGTTTGGCGGGCAGACGCCGTTGAATCTGGCGTCGGAGCTGGAAAAGAACGGCGTCAGGATTTTGGGAACTTCTCCTGCTGTCATTGATTTGGCTGAAGATAGGGACCAATTCCGCGCTATGATGGATAAACTTGAGATTCCAATGCCGGAATCAGGCATGGCGACTACTGTAAAAGAAGCGCTTTCCATAGCGAAGAAAATCGGATATCCGGTTATGGTTCGTCCGTCCTATGTCCTTGGCGGCAGAGGGATGGAAGTGGTTTATGATGATGAGAGCATGACAGAATATATGGAAGCGGCAGTAGGCGTGACGCCGGATCGTCCCATTTTGATTGACCGTTTTTTAAATCATGCGTTAGAGTGTGAGGCGGACGCTATCAGCGACGGAACCCATGCTTTTGTACCTGCCGTTATGGAGCATATTGAACTTGCAGGCATTCATTCGGGAGACTCCGCATGTATTATTCCGTCTGTACATATTCAGCCTGAAAATGTAGAGATAATCAAGGAGTATACGAGAAAAATCGCAGAGGAAATGCACGTTAAGGGACTTATGAATATGCAGTATGCCATTGAAAACGGAAAGGTTTTTGTGTTGGAAGCAAATCCAAGAGCGTCGCGGACGGTGCCGTTAGTGTCAAAAGTATGCAATATTCGTATGGTGCCGCTTGCCACAGAGATTATTACTTCCGAAATTACGGGGAATCCTTCACCTGTTCCGAATTTGAGGGAAAAAGTGATTCCTTATTATGGAGTAAAAGAGGCGGTCTTTCCTTTCAATATGTTCCCGGAGGTGGACCCCGTTCTTGGACCGGAAATGCGCTCTACCGGAGAAGTTCTTGGACTGTCCCCTTCCTATGGCGAGGCGTTTTTCAAGGCGCAGGAAGCGGTGCAGTCAAAACTTCCGTTAGAAGGAACGGTGTTAATCTCCGTAAATAAGAAAGATAAGGATGAAGTTGTGGAAATTGCAGGAAGCCTTGCGGGAGATGGTTTTGAAATTATAGCGACAGAGGGAACCTATAACCTTATTACAGTAGCGGGAATCCCGGCGAAGAAAGCAAAGAAGCTTTATGAAGGACGGCCTAACGTGGGGGATATGATTACCAATGGTGATTTTGCGCTTATCATTAACTCGCCTATAGGAAAAGACAGCATTCATGATGACAGTTATCTGCGAAAGGCGGCAATTAAGGCAAAAACGCCTTATATTACTACGGTTGCGGCGGCAAGGGTAACTGCCGAAGGTATTCATTATCTGAGAACGCATGAAAAAAGCAAAGTAAAATCGCTGCAGGAATTACATAGTGAAATACACGATAAACCGTCAGAAACAGACAGAGAGGCATGATATACGGATGAGGAATCATGGAATGGGGAATGAGTTATGAAAAGCGATATATATATACATATTCTAAACACCATAGTGTGCGTATTTCTGACTTTCTGCCCGCTCCCAATACAGGATATCTTCATGCAGGACAATTTTGCCATATTGTCCGCCGAAGAGGATGCGGAGTTTTGGGATGATGCGCCGGCATATGTAAAAGCATATGCAAAATTTCTTCTTTATGAAGATATAGACCCTGATTCTTTATACACGATTCGGGGATATTATTTATTCGACATGAACTTTGACAATATACCGGAGTTAGGCGTCTTGCACGATTCCTGGGGTTCGGCGGGAGGATATTTTACTCTTTATTATTATGATGGAAACGGCATTTCAAAGATTTTGGATGAGCGAGGCGAACCGGAGCAAATCTCCAATTATACACAGATACTTGTAGATGATGAGCAGAAAAAAGCCTATTTGCTGAAAGAGATGTATTTGCTTTCGGGGAATGAGAATGGAACCTATGGATATGTCAGGGAAATAAAAAGTGACGGAAATATTCCTTGCGTATATGATATTTTAAAATTGGATGTGGACCAAGAAGCCGCTAATAAGCTTATAGATGCGGAATTAGCGGACGATGCGGGCGATTTTGTGCAGCATGAAAACGAAGATGAGTATTTGCAGGACGCTGTCCTGGAGGATTGCCTGCTTACACAGCGTTATTCGGGCAAAGAGTGGGTTCCTGTTTCATCAAAGGAATATTTGGAGTTGAAAAGGCAGCTGATACCGGAAGAAAACTCCTTTGTGGACGTGCGCAGCGCTGATTTAGCGTATCTTGGGGAGAACTTTGATGAGGACGGCTTTCCTATGGACGTTAAGATGGAGAAAGAGGAGATAATGGAACTTTTTAAGCGTTATGAGCAGGCTATGGAATAGTATATGCTGGAAAGGACACTGGCAGATGTTACATTTTGGTTTTTCTTATATAGGACTGTTATATTTACTGATGCTTTTTATCCCCAATAGTATGTGGTCCAAAAAGCAGCCGAAAGATTATGAAAAATATGTTATCCATGAAAACAAAATACTGCTTATCTTGGAAAGAGCCGGAGAAGTTCTGGTGTGCTGTTTTGCCTTGATATTTTCGGATTTTAATATAAAAGGAATGTCACCGTGGTCGTTATGGCTGGCGGTTTCTTTTGTGTGTATGCTTTTTTATGAGGGTTACTGGGTGCGGTATTTTAAAAGCGAAAGGACGATGGCGGATTTTTATTGCAGTTTTGCGGGAGTTCCGCTTGCCGGAGCGACGCTTCCGGTGCTGGCGTTTTTCCTGCTGGGGGTATATGGGAAAAACCTGCCGCTTATCATAGCGGTTATTATCCTGGGGATAGGGCATATCGGCATACACCGAAGTCATGAGAAAGAAATCGCTTGGGAACGAAATAATGGGAAGCAGGATATATAAAAAATAGAAAATGAATCAATAAAACGAATTAGGTAAAAGAGTCAATAAAAAGAATTAATAAAAAAAATCGATAAAAAAATTAATAAAAAGAATCATTAAAAAGAATGGAGAAAGAGTCATGGACACATCAAAAAAGAAAATTGAAAACATCGATATTGTCGGGCTGGGAGCGCTTGGCGTCATGTATGCGGATTTTTTTACGAAAAAGCTTGGAAAGGAGCATGTGCGGGTACTGGCGGACGCTGCGAGAATCGAGCGGTATCAAAAAGACGCGATTACCTTTAACGGACAAGTATGTGATTTTAATTATCTGGACGCCGCGAAAGAAAGCCGTCCTGCCGAATTAATACTGTTTACGGTAAAATACGGCGCGTTGGAAGCGGCAATGGAGGAAGTGGCGCATTTAGTCGGGCAAGATACGATTTTACTATCGGCCCTTAACGGCATCCGCAGCGAAGAGGATTTAGGAAGAAAATTCGGCGCGGAAAAGGTCATACACTGCATTGCCCAGAAGATGGACGCCATGAAAGAGAAAAATATAGCAACCTGTAAGAATAAAGGCGAACTTGCGCTTGGTGTGTTAAACGGCGGAAAAGAGGAAAATCTGGCGGCAGTTAAGGCATTTTTTGACGAGGTGGGATTTACTTATTCCTGTCCGGAAGATATGCGGCATATGATGTGGGCAAAGCTGCTTTGCAATGTGGGCGTCAATCAGACTGTATCGCTCTATGCCGGAACTTATCGGACTGTGCAAAAAGAGGGCGAGGCGCGCGAGATGATGAAAGCGGCGATGCGGGAGACCATTCTGGTGGCAAACGCCGAGGACGTGGATTTGACAGAGCAAGATTTGAATGATTGGATTGCCATTATTGATACGTTAAATCCGGACGGAGAGCCGTCCATGCGTCAGGACAGTAAAGCGGGGCGGAAAACGGAAGTCGTGCTTTTTGCCGGAACTATCTGCGAATTGGGGAAAAAACACGGGATTGCGACGCCGGTAAACGATATGTTTTTAGAAAAGATTCAATAGAAACCGAGATTGCCAAAAGATAGTTTTGAGGTGCAGAGATTACAGAAAGCAAATGATAACGGGGAGACAACTCTATGATACAATTTCAGTGTGATTATCAGGAGGGCGCGCATGAGAAGATATTGGAGCGGCTTGCGCAGACGAACAGGGAGCAGACACAAGGCTATGGATGTGATAAATATTGTGAGCGGGCAAAAGAGCTGATTTTGGAAAAATGTGAGACAAAGACGGCGGCAGTTCATTTCCTGACAGGCGGCACGCAGACAAACGCCACGGTTATCGCCGCTGCGCTGCGCCCCCATCAGGGCGTGATGGCGGCGCGGACGGCGCATATCAACGTGCATGAGAGCGGAGCGGTGGAAGCCGGCGGACATAAAGTGCTTGCACTACCGTCAGATAATGGAAAACTGACAGTGAATCAGATAGAGAAATGCTATCAGGCGCATATGGCGGATGAAAGCCGTGAACATACCGTGCAGCCCAAAATGGTCTATTTGTCACAGCCTACCGAATTAGGAACGTTATACAGCCTTGCCGAATTGGAGGCGGTTTCGCAGGTGTGCCGTAAATATAGATTGTTTTTATATGTGGATGGCGCAAGGCTGGGTTATGGGCTTACGGCGTTGGATAATGACATGACGCTGGCGGATTTGGCAAGACTGTGCGACGTATTTTATATTGGTGGCACGAAAGTCGGCGCGCTCTTTGGCGAGGCGGTCGTGATTTCCAATCCGTCCTTGCAGGAGGATTTCCGCTATATTATCAAGCAGCAGGGAGCGATGCTGGCAAAAGGCAGATTGTTAGGAATTCAATTCCTGACACTGTTTGAAGACGATTTATACTGGCGGTTGTCGAAATATGCCGACGAATTGGCGGAGCGTATCAGGGAGGTTTTGGATGGGAAGAAAGTGCCTTTTCTGGCTGAGAGCCATACCAACCAGATTTTCCCGATTCTGCCGGATGCCGTTTTGCAGAAACTGGAAGAAAAGTATTGTTTCTGCTATCAGGAGCGGATTGATGAAACCCACAGCGCGGTGCGCATCTGTACCAGTTGGGCGACACCGAAAGAGGCGGTGGAAGAGCTGTGCAGGGATTTAATGGAGGCGCTGGCTTGAAAATGACTATAATTAAGAATAAGGTTGCCGAATAGATTTTATACATGATATGCTGAAAAAAATAAAATAAGAAAGGTTCAAAGGGTGTTGTTTGAAGAAGTATAATCTTATTGTGCGATAGCGATGGCTATTGCAAATACAAACTATGCTATAGCCATTGTATCCTAAGCAGTAATCAGGAGGGAGCATATGGGCTATATGAATGCAGATAACGTTTTGCCCGAATATCTTGTAAAGAAAATACAAAAATATGTTGACGGGCAGATTATTTATATCCTGCGTAAAGGTGAAAATTCATTATCGTGGGGTGAAAAGAGCGGAGCCAGAGACAAACTGGCAAAGCGGAATCGGGAGATAGTGAGCCGCTACTATATGGGCGAATCGGTTTCGGACTTAAGCGCGGCGTATTATCTTTCGGAAAAAAGAATTCAGGGAATCATACATACACATGAATCCTCCGGACAGGGCGATAATAGGGGAGGATTTATAAATGAATAGAGAAAATAAGCGTAAGCAGTATGAAAAGGGTTATTATAAGACACATGCCTGTTACGAAACTTTTGTGTGCAAAAACTGTGGCAGAACCGTTGTGCCGGAGGGAGCGGGCGGCAGCCATAGAAATCATTGCCCGAACTGTCTGTACAGCCTGCATGTCGATATCGAACCGGGAGACAGAAAGTCTGACTGCGGCGGACATATGGAGCCTGTTTCCGTGTGGGTCAGGAAAAATGGAGAATGGGCGGTTATTCATAGATGCAAAAGATGCGGCGCATTGCATTCCAACCGTATTGCGGCAGATGATAACCCGATGAAACTGATTTCTATTGCAATGCGCCCTGTCAGCCAGCCGCCGTTTCCGATGGAAAGGATAGAGGAAATGACAAGGATGATGGGAGGAGAGGGAAGCCTTACATAGAAAGTTACGTTTCCTTATCCTCTCCGAAAAACATTTCCCGGCAAATCCGCGTTCCCGTTTCCGTACGGAAAACATTTTTTAACATGGCGTCGATAGCAGAGCGCGGCGAGTTATCCTCGTAGAGATTCACCAAAGCGTCCGCCTCTAAGAGAATGCGGTAGTCGATACCATCCACATTTTCATAGGTGTGATGGTGGGCGACCAGATAGCAGACCCTGTCGATGACGTCGGGCGAGATGGAAAGCGAGGAAAGCATTTCTCTTGCAGGGGCAGGGCCTTCCTGTTCCTGCAATTTGCCTTCACAGCTTCCGTATTTTTTTTCAGCGGGGAGAATCCCAATATCATGCACAATCGCAGCAATTTCCAATGCATAGAGCGTTTCAGCGTCCAGATTTTCACCGATGCCGATGGATTTGGCAAAGCTGTGGACTTTGATAAAGTGCTGGATGCGTCTTGGGTTTCCTTTTTCATAAGTAATCATACGTCTTGTTAATTGATAAATCGTGTCCATGTGAAGTACCGTATCCTTTCCTGTTTGTTTTTTACGCTATATTCAGTATTTCTTCAATCTTACGCCGCCCCCTGTGTAAAGTCAAGGATTGTATTTCTCTAAACGTTATCTTATAATAAGACGGGTAGAAGCAAAAAAGCATCAAAAGCCGGGGAAGAGGTATGACGATAAGGATGAAGCAATATTCCATAAGCAGTTCCGTTTTGAAGCATATCGCGTACCTTTCCATGCTAATCGACCATTTCAGCGTTGTTGTTTTTCTGGCTTATATACAGTGGAAGAGTACGCAGGGGCTGGATGTAGGGGTGGAAAGCGAATGGTATTCCACAGGGAGGGCCATAGGCAGAATCGCTTTTGTCTTGTTTGCCTTTATGGCGGCGGAAGGTTTTGTACATACGCATAGCAGGAAAAATTACCTGCTTCGCCTTGGCCTGTTTGCCCTTATCTCGGAAATTCCCTTTGATTTGGCGATATATGGAAAATTATATGAACCGGATGGGCAGAACGTATATTTTACCTTGTTTTTAGGGGTTGCGGCGCTGGTTTTTTTGAAAAAGCTAAAAGGGCATCGGTTTTTGCAGGCTGTCAGTACGCTGCTATGCTGTGTAGGCGCGGCAATTTTAAAAACGGACTATATGTTCATGGGCGTTTTATTAATTGTCGTATTCTATCTGTACAGGCGTTCTTTTGCAGCACAGTGTTTCATGGGCAGTATCGTCATTTATTTTGGCATTGTGCTGGTCTATATGGTAAGACACCTTGGCGCGGGTCTGCCCATAACCATATTTTTAGAGTCCGGCATGAGTGAGTTGTACGGATTGGCGGCATTCGTCCTGATTTATTTTTATGACAGAAGGAAAGGCAGACAGCTTCCCAAGGTATGTTATTATCTGTTTTATCCACTTCATTTATTGTTGTTATATGGAGTTAAAATGCGGATGTTTGGGTAGCGTATTTTCAAAGTCTGAGCAACAAGTTCGGACTGTAGTTTGTGACGTTCCGGAATGGAGGCTTAGTGTGAAAAAAATCATGTTGCGCATATGTCGGGATATTAAAAACGTACAAGCAGTGGCAGCAGCGCTTGCGTTGTATGTCATCTTTTCGCATCTGATATTCCGGGCTTTTTGCCCGATGGTGATTATGACGGGCTTTCCCTGTCCGGGATGCGGCATGACAAGGGCGTTATTTTACTTGATAACGGGGAGGTTTGCCGAGTCTGTCCGGATGCACCCGGCGGGTATTTGGGTTGTCATACTTTTTCTTTATTTTTGTTGGAATCGTTACATAATGGGAAGAAAGGCAAAAGGGATGAAGCTGCTTATCATTGCCACCTGCGTGATATTGATTGCCTGTTATGTCTGGCGGATGGCGCTTTATTTCCCGGAAAGACCGCCGTATGTATATACGGCACAGAACGTTTTGGCAAGAATTTTCCCTTTTTATGAGCAAATACTACACGAATTAAAGATAATGTGATAGAATAAGTAGAAAATCAAAGAATCTTATCAGGGAGGATAAAAAATGGACAACAACAATATGGATAATTATAACTCCGGATATCAGAATGAGGCGGAGAATTATCAAAACGGAAACAATAATCAGAATCAGGATGGATATCAAAACACATATGACGCAAATTCTTATCAGAATCCGAATTATCAGCCATATCAGAATAATTATTATAATAATGGAAATTATCAAATGCCATATCAGCAGAATGCTCCGCTTGATTTGGAAGAGCCGGTGAAAATGGGCGAGTGGCTGATTAGTCTTTTGATTACAATGATACCGTGTGTGAACTTAATTATGATATTTGTATGGGCATTTGGCAATACGGAGAAAAAGAGTAAGTCTAATTTCTTTAAAGCATTTTTGATTTATGCGGTAATTCAAGTAGTAATTGTTTTTATGACGGCATTTTCTTTTGCGGCGTATAGTGTATCATCAATAATAGGGTGATTTTTATTGTTTCGGTAAAGGCGGATTACGACTGCCACCGCCCGGAAGCGCCGCAGGGCAGTATCAGCTTACTTTCGCTGACCGGAAGCCCGATTTCGTCCGCTTCTACATGACCGCCGAATTTGGGAATAAGAACCGTATTTAACATATAGGATAAAACGGCTGGCTGTAAGCCGGTCGTATAGGAATTTAGCAGGAAAAAGAGAGCGTCTTTCGATAAAATTTTAGCGGTAAGCTCCAGAAAGGGAAAGATGCTTTCTTCTATTTTCCAGATTTCGCCCTTAGGTCCCCTGCCGTAAGAGGGCGGGTCCATAATGATGGCGTCGTAGGTATTGCCGCGGCGGATTTCGCGCTCGACGAATTTCACGCAGTCGTCCACCAGCCAGCGTATCGGAGCGTCGCTAAGTCCGGAAGCGGCGGCGTTTTCTTTTGCCCATGTCACCATGCCCTTGGAAGCGTCCACATGCGTTACCTGCGCGCCCGCTTTGGCGGCGGCAATCGTAGCGCCGCCGGTGTAGGCGAACAGGTTTAAGACTTTGACGGGGCGTACGGAGTCCTTTATAATAGAAGAAAACCAGTCCCAGTTAGCCGCCTGTTCCGGGAAAAGTCCGGTATGCTTGAAGCTGAACGGCTTTAGATGAAAAGTCAGCTCCCCGTAATGTATGCTCCATTCATCAGGGAGATTCCAAAATTCCCATTCTCCGCCGCCTTTGGAGCTTCTATGATAGTGTCCGTTTCTTTTTTTCCAGCCGGAATGCTTCTTCGGCGTATTCCAGATGATTTGCGGGTCCGGACGGACGAGCAGATAGTCGCCCCAGCGCTCCAGTTTTTCCCCCGAAGAGGTGTCTATTACTTCATAATCTTTCCAGTTGTCAGCTATCCACATATTCTCATCGTGCCTTTCCCGCGGGTTTGTGTCCGTGTGTTTTGTTTGTCGCTATAGTAAGTCTGAATTGACATAAGAATAGCATGTTTTCTTGTGTTTGTACAGGCGCGGCGGCTAAATTGTTTCAGGAAGAATGCTTTCTCAGGGCATATACCGATATCACGGAAAATACCACAATATAAAGTACGCTGCTAATCGTAAACACTTTTATATCCAGCGCATTTTTGGGGTTGTTGGCGCGCATCCCCAAAGAGTAGAGCGAATAGGGATAGTACAGCCCCCAGCCCTGATTTGTCATGACTAATCCGCCTATGCCGCCGGCAAGCGAGACACCGATAGGGACGGCAAAAGAGCGGATTATCATGGAAACCGCTAATTGTACGCAGCAGATAACGATACCGCCCACAACGCCGCATAAAAACCACTCTGCGGACTCTTTCGGTATATAGCCGGAGAAACCGCAGAATTTGCCGCATAGAAAATACAGCAGGAAAATCCAGGCATTACCGGTGATAATCATAACGAGAGCCTGAAATAATTTTCCCAGATAGAGGGCGGAGAGCGGTACGGGAGCGGTCAAAAAGCTGTTCCAGTTGTTCCGCATATGTTCCAGCCGCCACAGATAGGAACAGTAAGTGCCAATCAGAGCGGGCATGAAAAGGTAACATAGAAAAAGAGAATGCTGTGTCCAAAGGCTGTACCATTCATTTTGCAAAATTTCCCGATTGCCCATATAGTTGAATGTCCCGAAAAAGGCGGAGAGAATGGGCAGTGCAAAAAAGGCGAGCCAGACAGGACTTCGTTTCAGTTTCAGTCGTTCGGCTGTAATGGTTTTAAAAATTGACAGGTTCATAGTTTTTCCTCCTTTATGATAGACAGCCGCTCATGGCTGTTCTTTGCCTCGTGCTTATGCTTCCCTGTGTTTAAATAAGATTCTGCCTGCGATATAAAAGACAACTATCCAGACGAAGATGCAGACGACGCAGGCGGTCTCCGCGGGCGAAAAGGCGCGGTAATAGTAAGTGCTTATTCTGGTGGTTTCATCCCAGTCGGACATTACCAGCGCGGCGCTTAAATTTCCGCCCCACGGCAGCGGGGAGTATCTTGCCACATATATTATCAGTAATGCCGCCATAGAGCCGCCAAGCCCTGCGACAAGCGGAACCATCTGGTTGGCAAAGAGCATGGACAGGGCAAGCTGTAATAGGAATAAAGAAAAGTTGCTGGCAATTTTTAATAAGTAGGAAAGCAGATAATACTTTACATCCGGATTGCCATGATAGCCAAGATGACGCCCCAGCGCGATAAAAAAGGCGAACTGGACGGCGAATAGAAGCATAATGACAAGCATTCCGCATACGGCTTTAGCATGATAGAGGCTTCCGGCGCTGCGAAGCGTTTTAAGCTGTTTGTAGGTGTTTCCTTTGTGTTCAATGTCGGCGAGACGGGAGGCAAGCACTGCCATCATAGTTGGAACCATGATGCAGTCTAAAAGTGACAAATGATATAACAGTGACAGCCAGCCGCAGTCCAGTTCCCAGTCTTTGGGGTTGCGGAATGCCCAAAGCCCCCATAAAAGCTGTACGCCTAACAGCGCGAACATGGTAAGCCAGACTTTCCGCCTTTTGATTTTATAAAATTCCAGTTTCAACGTTTTCATAGACTTGTCTCCTTTCCGGTCAGGGATAAGAAGATATCCTCCAGACTGTTTTCCCTTTTTTCAATACGGTATAAAGAAATATCCTGTTCTATCAGCCGTTTGCAAAGATGGGCGATATAGGAGTCCTCTATCATCGGAATCAGCAGATAGTCATCTTCCTTTTCCACCTCGATGCCGTCCTGATGAAGCAGCGCGACAGCCGTTGCCGGTTTATCGGTACGCAGGGCAATCTGCTGTTTTGCATGGGAATGAAGCAGTTCCAGCGTATCCTGATAGACCAGTTCGCCTTTACGGATGATGCCGACATAATCCGCCATCTGGTCGATTTCACTGAGAAGATGGGAGGAAACCACGACCGTCATGCCGTAAGTGGACGGCAGCGTGCAGATAAGTTCGCGCATTTCCTGTATACCGGCAGGGTCAAGCCCGTTGGTGGGTTCGTCTAAAATAAGCAGTTTCGGAAAGCCGAGTAACGCCGCCGCCAGCCCCAAACGCTGCTTCATGCCGAGCGAATAGTGGGCGACTTTCTTATGGCGGGCGTCGCTTAAACGCACAATATGCAAAACCTCGTCGATATCTTTCTTGGGACATCCTTTGAGCGTCTGCAGGATATGCAGGTTTTCTTCTCCCGTCAGATGCCCGTAATAGCTGGGCGATTCAATCAAAGAGCCGGTATTGGCAAGCAGCTTCATACGGTTCTTTTCATTGACGGGGATGCCGAACAGCGTAATGGAACCGGCGGTGGGTCTGGCAAGCCCCAGAATCATTTTCAGCGTCGTGGATTTTCCGGCGCCGTTGGGACCTAAAAATCCATAGACAACACCCTGTGGAACCTCCATATGCAGGGCGTTGACACTGCGGATGCCGCCGTATTGTTTGGTCAGGTTATTGGTTTCAATCAGATTTTTTGCAGTCATAGTGATGCTCCTTTCGTTGTGGTGTACGTTTGGGTGATTGCGAAATGCCTATCATCCATAGCCTATGTTTCAAGGATAAATATGATAGATTACATGAAAATGAAGATTACCTTACATTTACATTAAGAATGCGTAAATTTCCTTTCCTGTAAGAAAAGAAAATGGTAGACTATGATTTGAAATAATATATAAGCCGCTTTTAAGCCGCCCAAACGGACGGATTACACAGAAATGGAGGGCATTGTGGGAATATACGACTACAGAATCATGATAGTGGACGACGAGCCGGAACTGCGAAGAATGGTGAAAGATTTTTTAATAAAAGAAGGTTTTGTCAACGTGACGGTTGCCGGAAGCTGTAGGGAGGCAAGGCAGGCATATCGGGAGAAAATGCCGCACCTGATTTTGCTGGACGTCATGCTGCCGGATGGAAACGGCTTTGATTTAATAAAAGAACTTCACAAGGAGTCGGAAGTGCCGGTTATTTTCCTCTCGGCAAGGGATGAGGACGAGGACAGACTGCGCGGGCTTGGTCTGGGGGCGGACGATTATATCACGAAGCCCTT
The DNA here is from genome assembly GCA_023664605.1 of Clostridium sp. Classification (GTDB taxonomy): domain Bacteria; phylum Bacillota; class Clostridia; order Lachnospirales; family Lachnospiraceae; genus UBA3282. The sequence goes on along the minus strand of JAMPFF010000030.1, from coordinate 8,638 downwards.
TTTACCGAAAGAACTGCTTTTGCGTGTAACGGCGGTCTTAAAAAGGGTATACCGCATAAAAGACAGAGACGGAGAAAACGAAGTTATCATGCTGGGAGAGTGCGAGGTAGACCTTGGAAGCGGAACGGCGCGCCAAAAAGACGCAGAAAGCGCGTTGACGGCGAAAGAATATGCCATTCTAAAGAAACTTGCCGCCAACAGGGGACGGATTGTAACGATTGACGCGTTGTGCGAAGCCGTCTGGCAGGAGGGCAACTATGGATATGAAAATACGCTGATTGTACATATCAGGCGGTTACGGGAAAAAATAGAGGTGGACCCCTCCCACCCTAAGTATCTGCTGACGGTACGCGGGCTTGGCTATAAGTTAATATAAGAAAAGACAGCGACATAGGAATCAGGAACATATATGGCGGACAGGAGCATCATTATGATGAGAATGGGAAAGAATATGCCGGGAATACGCAAGGTATTTTATTATGGGGCAGCGGCGGCAATCATTGCAGGACTGATGCTGATGGTAAACTTTGCGTTTTTTTTCACAATTTTAATACAATTTGATAAAAAAAATACGGATTATGCGGGGGGCGGGGAAATTCTGGAGGAACTGTCGGCGACGGATACGGGCTATGCGTTAAGCGAGTCCATGCAGCGCAGATTGACGCAAGTAGATCAGTGGGTGATGCTGTTGGATGAAAATGGCGACGTCATATGGAGTTACCGCAAGCCGCCAGAGATAAAAGATTCATACAGTATGGCGGAAATTGCCGGTATGAGCAGATGGTATCTGGAAGATTATCCGGTCTATTTACGAGCCTGGGATGAAAAAATCATTGTAACGGGGACTCCGAGGTATTCTACATGGAAATATTTGATGGAATTTCCGATTTCATGGATGGATTATATGAAAAGAGTGTGGTATAGGTTCGTTCTGGTTGATTTTCTGGCGATTCTGGTATTGACGGTTTTCTTTACGAGGCGGTGGGCGAAAAGCAGGGAACAGGTAAGGCTGGAGTGGATAGCGGGCATTTCGCATGATATCCGTACGCCGCTGTCGATGGTGATGGGCTATTCGGATGCGCTGCGCGGCAGTGAAAACCTGACGGAGGAAGAAAGGCGGCAGATGACGGTTATCAGCCACCAGAGCGTGGTAATGAAAGAACTGATTGAGGATTTGAACCTGACTTCCAGATTGGAATACTCCATGCAGGCTCTGCGCGTGGAAAAAGTGCGTCCGGCAGCAGTCCTGCGCGAAACGGCGGCGGCTTTTTTAAGCGACGCTGCAGACGGGGAACTGGAAATTGAGGTGGAGATATCCGAACAGGCGGAGGGTATGTGGATTAAGGCGGACAAAAAACTGCTTGTCAGGGCGTTTAACAATCTGTTCCATAACAGCATCCAGCACGGCAGGCAGCAGGAGACGACGATTATTTCCCTTTGTATGTGGAAAGAGAGGCGGTGGTGCTGTGTCAGCTTTTCAGATAACGGCACAGGCTATTCGGGAGAAGTCCTTGCGCAGATGAAAAGCCGCAGAAAAGAACACGCCGAGCTGCAAATCAGAGGGCTTGGCATCGTGCGTAAAATCGTACTGGCGCACGGCGGGAGAATCCGCTTTGCCAATAACGCGCAGGGGGGATGCTTTTGTGAGATGCGGTTTCGGGGAGTGAAATGAAAGAAAATACATCGGATAAGGTTTAGCTGGGGATAACATATACAATCCAACGCGGATACTGTATATATTACCCCCGGCTAATGTTTTGGCGTTTCATACTTACTTATAAAGAATATCGATAATCTGTAGGACTTTATTTTTGGTTTCGGCATTACAATATCTTAATTTTTCTAAAATCATATCCTCGATAGAGTCTCTTTTTTCAGTATTCAGTTGATAGGTATATTCTTCACTGATAAAACAGTCAACGCTGCAATGCAGTGTATTGGCAATTTTAATAAGCGCGGTAAGGGAGGGATTGGCTCTGCCGCATTCAATATTACTGATATGACTGGGATTTACGTCTAACTGTTCCGCAATAAATTCCTGGGTGATACCAAGGGATTTTCTGCGTTCTTTAATTTTGGAACCGATTACTTTGAAATCTAAATCTTTCATATATTCAGAGACTCCTTTCTTTACAATTTTTCGCTAAGTGATTGTGCAACGGCTGAATAAAGCTGCTTGTGGGTAACATATACACTCCAACACGGGTCCACTTTCGTTACAGTTCAACCGTAGCGGCGCATAAGACGCTAAAGGACAGCGTCTAAACGCCGACGGTTTCACAGTACCCGCTTATGGAGTGTATATGTTACCCCTATGCCAGGTGTTATGGTAGCCATTTCGCAATCATCTGCAATTTTCTAATAGTATGTTCTAATTTTAATGTTGTATTTCTTTTAGAATAATGATGCATAGCAAATAAAAATGTTTAAAATATTAGTTATAACTAAAGTTTTGAAATAATATGGACGATATAAGAGTCGGAAACGATAATTAAAAATAATAATGAAAGAGGAAACTATAAGATGAATGTTATAACGCATAATTTATCTGCTATGAATGCTAATCGACAGTTTAATATTGTCAATAGGAAAAAGGCTAAATCTACGGAAAAATTATCTTCGGGTTATAAAATAAACCGTGCCGCAGATGATGCAGCGGGTTTGGCTATTGCAGAGAAGATGCGCAGGCAGATAAGAGGTTTGCGAAAAGCGGCAGAAAATATTCAGGATGGCATATCATTATGCCAAGTGGCGGATGGGGCATTGAATGAAGTGCATGACATTTTACAACGAATGAATGAATTATCTGTGAAAGCAGGCAATGATACAAATTCTCAGGAAGATAGGTCGTATATTCAGGCTGAGATAGATGCACTGACAGAAGAGGTAGACAGGATTGCGAATCAGACGACGTTTAATGAGGAGATTTATCCGCTATTGGGGGCGACTAAAACTGGAGGAATTGAAGATATAGCGAATGCAAAGTTGCCGCCATATCTGATGATAAGAAAATTCTCGGTAGTGAATACAACGGGTCAACCGATTATTTGGGATGGAGTAACCTATAATGTAGGTGATACTGTGAAAGGCAGCTACATGCTGTATGATGCTTATTTAGACCCAAATTCAACATGGCCTGAGATGGTAATTTGGCATATAAGCGAAGAGCTGGGAAAAGGCGGCTGGTCATGGATTGGTAGTGGTTCAAGACAACATTGTAGTTTAGAGGAATTAGATAAACAGGTATTGGAGAGTGAGGCAAAAAACCAGAGCACCAAACATGGATATGGGGGAGTATCAATAGTGGACTGGGCAATAGATACAGATAGAAGTATTTATTTTAAATTACATCATGTAGTTTCCTATTCTTGTGATGAGTTTTGGTATTGGAGAAGTCCAGATGGAAATGGTAGTGGATGTGGATGGGTGAGGTCTGATGATACGGAATATTTTAAACTGCCGAATGATGGAACAGCAAATGCCGGAAACAATAATATGCAGTCTGACCTCTGGATTCACATGGCTACCGAGCCAGGAGTAGGCATGTACATTAATTTAGTCAATGCTACGGCAAAAGGGATTGGCATAGACAATCTTGATGTATCTTCTATGGAAAATGCAGGAAATGCAATTAATTCTATTAAAGGCGCACTTGAAACTATTAGCAAATATCGTACGGTTTTTGGCGCACAGCAGAACCGCTTAGAACATGCTATAAATATTAATGAAAATATTGCGGAAAATACCACTGATGCTGAATCACGTATCCGTGATGTTGATGTGGCAAAGGAGATGGTTTTGTTTTCTAATGGAAGTATTTTAGCACAGGCGGGACAGTCAATGCTAGTGCAGGCAAATCAAAGTCAGCAATATATTTTAAGTTTACTGTCTTAATTATCAATTCAATAGTTTTCCTTGAAAAAGATGTTTCTATGAGGCATCTTTTTTTTAATGTTGTATTTCTCTCAAAATAATGATGTATTACAAATAATTTTTCAAAAAAATATTAGTTATAACTAAAGTTTTGGAATGATATGGACGATATAAGAATCAGAAAGAAGAACTTGAGAAACAAATGGAGAATGCAGGTATGATGTCAGTTCAAACTAATATGCTCGCGTGGAATGCCGGCAGACAATATAAAGTAAATACAAGAAAGAATGCGAAAAATGTAGAAAAACTTTCGTCCGGCTATAAGATTAATCGTGCGGCGGATGATGCGGCAAGTCTTGCTATTTCTGAAAAAATGCGCAGGCAGATTAGGGGATTGAAACAAGGGTCTGACAATATTCAGGATGGTATTTCACTTGTTCAGGTGGCAGACGGCGCAATAGGAGAAGTTGTTGACATCTTACAGCGCATAAATGAATTGTCTGTAAAAGCGTATAATGATACGAATACACAAGAAGACAGGGAATATATTCAGGGAGAAGTTACGCACCTGATTAAGGAAATCGAAAGAATTGCCGACACCACTACTTTTAATGAAATAAAGCTGTTAAAAGGAAATCCGACCGAAATGGTAAAGATTGAGGCGGATATGACTTATACCGGGTATACGGAGGAGACTATTGAGCGTGAAGTGCCGGAATGGTTCAAGGCTGGAATCGACGATAAACTGGAGCTGCATTCCTATACCGGATTGACACAGGATACCAGCAGGTTTATGTATAAGGCAACGGCGTTTGACGCCGAGGAACATATCACAGCAGGAGAATATTACGGTCCGGCGGATGTAGGCACTTTATGGGATGTATATACATACGGAGGTCCATGGACAGATACGCTGAACGACAACCAGACGGCAAAAATAAGTTTTTCAGAATTGGCAAAGTGTGACGATGCGGCAACGCTTTATGAAAATGTGATGAATTTAATAGGATGTGCAGTCGGAGTACCGTGCGGCACCTGTGATGATACATATTATGGGATAGGATTTTTCGGGCAAGTCAACGGTTTTTCAGCAAAACCGAAACATTATATAAACAGTCAGGGCAAAGAGATTGAAATAGGCACTTACTTGAATGTCTCTGACTTGAAAGTTGAGAACGACGCAGGAGAAAAAGTGAATTGCTTTAAGGCGATTGAAGAATTAGTGAAAGAGCATGAAACAAATACGGCGTTGAATGATGCTGATAAAAAGGACCAGACGCTGGCGTTGGCGGATAAAATTGCAAAAGAGTTGTGCGTCCAGACATATAGGATGCTTACTAACGTGACGGCTTATGAAGACCATTTTGATAGGGCGCTTACGGACGGCGCATATGATATTATCGTATATGATTATCGTGACCAGTTAAAATTGTCTTCTAATGGAGCGGATGCTTTGGTGAATATTGCAGCCATATGCGATATTGAAATACCCTATTCCTATCTGGTACCCGGAACGGAAGTGGAGATGGAGAAGCCGTTATGGATTGTCTGCAGCGCGCAGTCGCCGGATAAGATTCCCATTGATTTACCATTGCTGACAACAGAAATGTTAGGCATTACAGGATATGATGTAGCGCGCTATAACGTGAAAGAATCCTATAGTGATTCCTATAAGGCGGATTTGGAGGCATGGGAAAATGATTTCCATTATGAAACTGTAAATGTTCCGGGATATACGGAGACCGTTCGGGAAGCTAAATTGATTTCAAATAAACCGATTTTTAATCAAAACGGTGAATTTGTGAAATGGGAACAGCAATGGGAAACGAATGAAAAGGAGAAAGTGCATCCCCCATCATCTTATCAGAAAAAGGTATACAATAGAAACAGACCGACTCCGGGAGAGGGAGATATTATCCGCACAGTCGTTTATGAACCTGACAGCAATCGTATAATTAGAGATGCACTGTCTTATGTTTCAAAATGCCGGACGACGCTGGGTGCGGAGCAGAACCGCTTGGAGCATGCTTATAATAATAATCAGAATAAGTATGAAAATACCACCGCATCGGAATCCGTTATCCGTGATACGGATATTGCAAAGTCAATGGTGGAATATTCCAATCAAAATATCTTATTACAAGCGGGAGCAAGTATGTCGAGTCAGGCAAACCAGTCCTCTGCAATGATTTTACAGCTTCTTCAATAATTTTCTCAGTTAAGGGCGTCTTTATCAGGCGTCCTTTTCTGATGCCTTTCACCAAAAATATTAGGATAACTGCCCAAAATGATGCAACTATGATACAAGTATGATGCAAAAATGATGCTTTTCCCATGTATACTATATATAATAGTAAGAATCCGAAAATATAGATGATTGTTACAGCCGGGATTTACGAAACGCCTTTGATAATCTTTGGCGTTGGACAACATATACAATCCATAAGCGGGTACTGTGAGACCGTCGGCGTTTAGACGCTGTTTTTTAGCGTCTTATGCGCCGTTACGGTTGAACCGTAGCGAAAGCGACCCGTGTTGGATTGTATATGTTGTCCATACATTATTCCATTTAGACATTTCGTAAACCCCGACTGTACAATCGCCACATACCAAAAGGAGACCCCTGACATGGACGAAAGAGAAACATATCAACAGGAATACGAACATCAGATACCGGAACCTCCCAAGAATAATAGAAAACGAATATTTCTAATCATATTTTTAATCATACTGCTGGCAGCGGCAGCCGTCGTCATAGCTCTCATCTTTTATCATTCTTCACCGAAAGGCTATGAGGATTACACCGTACAAAAGGAACAATACTACGTTGAATACTCGGAAGAGTACGACTACTGGGATGTTTTGACGGTGGAATATCCGCAGATAAGCGGCATAGACGAAGAGGTGCAGACCCCGTTAAACCAACTTTTATATGATACCGCCATGGACAGGGTAATCTATTGGCATTTAGAGCCGTCCGATGAAGTAAAGGCATTTCAGGAGGAACATTTTTCTATTTTTGCCAGCGACGTCAACTGTGAGGTGACTTATCACAGCCAGTACCTTATGAGCGTGGACTATCGGGAATACTACAGCGCCGGCAATCCCGTATGGATGACGAACGGAACGGAAAGGGCGCTTACAGTGGATTTGCTCACCGGACAAAGCTATCGGCTGGAAGATATTATAGAGATTAACAGGGATTTTGTCATATTTTGGGATAAACTTCTTAGTGATGAAGAAAATACCGAATATGCGGATGATGAAAATATAGACCTTGTGTTATCCTGGTTTTTACAATCGGATGAGGAAATCAACGAAAATTATTTCTGTACCCCTTTCTTCTATATAACAGAGGATAAGGACTTCGTCATCGGGATTGCGCTCGACCCGGTGTTGGATTATGCTATTACATACGAGCCTTTAAACCGCAGCATCTATACGCGCTTTAGCGTAGAGGAATTGGAAGCGTTTAAAAAGCAGAGCGATTTTTGGGATAAATATGAAAAATCCGAATCTGTAGGGGAAGTGCTTCCATGCGAAAATAAAGCGGAGAATATCTGGTTAGGAGAACAAGCGTCGGTATGGGGATGGGATTACGATTGAAAAAGAAAACGGGGATGATGCTGCTGGGGGCGGCAATCCTGGTAAGCGCAACGCCCTGTGTGGATGCGTTGGCGGCAGGGCAGTATGCTTTTATCTATGAGGCAGATGCGGATGGACAGGAACAGGACGGAGCGTATATGACCCTGACGGAAGTTTTGGAAGATTATACGGTGCTTGACGGCGACAGTCTTTGGAAAATTGCAAAAGAGCAGTTGGGAGACGGGAATGCTTATGTGGAACTGGCGGACGCCAATCGGGATATCATAGAAAATCCGGATTTGATTTATCCAGGAATGAATCTTAAAATAGCGAAAACAGGCTATATCCGTTATGCCCATGAAGACGGTATGCGCTCCGGCGGCATACAGATGGGAAAATATGCAATGGATATACCCTACGGCTGGACAACCGGCATAGCGCAGTCGGGAGACGCGTTTGGTAATTTTGTCATGTCCGGAGAGGGAGCGGTTGCCTGTCTGGTGCAGGATAAGAAAAAAGAACTTTCGGCAGGCATCCCTGACTGGTCTGATTATAGAGAAAAAATTACCTCGTATGTGGAACAAAATTATCCGACACAGGCGTCAGAATTGCAGTTTGCACGGTACCGCATGGAGGAACAGGGGGATGCTTCGGGGGAATTATACTTATATTCTTATCTTTGGCATATCAGTCCGGAAGAATATCCGAATCTTACATGCAGAGTCTGTGTGGGCCTTAAACTGACAGACCATATACAGGCGGAATTTGTGGGCTATACGCTTGATGATTATGATATCCAAGGCTGTGTGCGCTATGTCACGGCTTCTTTTGAGGAGCGTTTTGATGACAAAGACACCGGGAAATTTACGGTCAATGATTCCAATATGACGATTGCGCCTGAAACAGAGTGGCCGCCTGCGGGGATGTATAACTCCTTTGCGTATATAGATGAATTTTTCACTTCTTTACTGCAAGAGGCGGTGCAAATGGAGGCGGATACGAAAGAAGAAAGCAGATATTCTAAAATTTTTTAAAAAAATGCTTGCATCTTCCCAAAACATCATGTATACTATCAAGTGCTGTGGCATGATAGCGATGAAGCGTGAGGTTGCTGCCCGCGTGGCAGGTTTTTCCGTGGAGCGAATGTCAAGTTAGGAAACTGACGACAAGTCACTGTACA
>JAMPFF010000002.1 GCA_023664605.1 Clostridium sp. | reverse complement strand
TCTTTCCCGTCACCCGTAAGGTCGTAAAACGCCACCTGCTCCAACTCATAGGGCAAATCAATTTCTTCCAGTTCTACCTCCTGCCCCTTTGCCAAGTCTTCCGCAATCCCTATCAATCTTTTTTCCAATTTAATGCAAAATTCTCCTTCATACGGAAATACCGCCATAGTGTCGTATTCTTCCTCTATTTCACATTCATCGCTTTCACGCAGTAAAATTTCTTCATAATTATCAAAGTCCGACGCCTGATAGTATACCCATTCCCCCTCTTTCTCCACTCCGACGTTAAAATACTTTTGTCCACCATATTTCATACTGCGGCTTAATGAAGTTTTGTCCTCATTGAACCAGTAAGTAACACTGTACTCGTATATCGGATATTCTTCCCCTCCGATTCCCTTGTAAATACACTGTTCAAAATCGGCAACTACCGTATTCTCGTCTATCCGCCTCCAGCTGCCTCTGTCCACATTCCGGTGCCCGTAATGAACCACCTGACCATCGGGAGAAAAACATGTGGTATAGGTTTGCATCCACATTTCCAATGCAGAGTCACTCGTATCTGTTCTCGTTTTCCATGTTCCTACAATCCAATCCTGCTGCGACTCTTCTTGTTCTGTTTCCGGCGTTTCCTCCAAAGCCGCAGTTTCCTCCGTCGCTTCCGGTTCTTCCAGCGTTCCCGTTTTCAGATTCAGACTCAGAAACAGAGCCGCCACAATCCCTGCCGCCAGCCAGCCTGTCAGTCTTTTCTTTCTCATATGCCTGCTCACCCGTTTTCCGGCAAATATTAATCCTCATTTCTGAGCGACTTGTCGCGAAGAGGCGACGAGAAATTCGCATACTGCTTGCAGTATTGTGATTCTCTCGTCTGCCATCAGGGCTATTTGTTTTCGCTCAGAAACAAATAGTCGTGTGAAAAATCAGCACATCAGTGTGATTTTTCACACTATTTTCTTTGTCGGACTTTCTGCGTTTTCCCATATTATAAAACATGAATGTATCATTCTTGCATCATTTTTGCATCTTTTTTGCATCATGTTGTATCAAAAAAGAATCCGCAATGATTAAATCCTCCGGCGTCGTTATCTTGATATTCCTGTAGGAGCCTTCTATTAATTTGACCGGATGGGTCAAAAGTGTTTCCACGACCATCGCGTCATCCGTAATCTGTATCCCCCGCGCTTTCAGTTCTTCTTCTTTTATTAATAACTGCTTATAGGCTTCTTTTGCCAATGCGATGGTAAATACCTGCGGCGTCTGTATCTGCCAAAGCGTTTCTCTGTCCGGCGTATGCTTGGCAAAGCAGTTTTCATCCACCACCTTAATCGTGTCTTTCACCGGCATTCCCGCCACACAGGCGTGATGCTCTTTTACCGCGTCATATGCGCGCATCAGTATTTCTTCCGATAAAAAAGGACGCGCGCCGTCATGAATAAAAACGTATCCCGCATCCTCTTCTATCGCTTTCATAGCGTTTGCCACAGAATGATAACGTTCCCTGCCGCCCTCCACGATTTTTGTTACCTTTGTAAAATGGAACTTTTTTACAATTTCCGTACGGCAGTATTCCTCTTCTCCTTTACCCGCTACCAGAATGATTTCTTCTATAAAAGAGCTGTCCTGAAACGCTTTTAAGGAATAATAGAGAACGGGCTTATCATGCAGCAGAAGATACTGCTTATGCACGCTGCTTTGCATCCGCTTTCCCTGTCCCGCGGCTAAAACCACGGCGACATTTTTTTCATTTATTTTCAACAAATTTTCCATTTATAATCTTTCTCCCAGACGTAAGTTCGGCACCGCGTTCAAATCATATCCATGCCGTATTCCCTTACAATATTCATAATATCCCGCCGTTCCTATCATTGCCGCGTTATCGGTACAAAGAACCGGCGACGGACGATAGAATTTTATTTTTCTCGCGCCGCACGCATCGGCAAGCGCCTTTCGTAACGCCGTATTGGAGGCGACGCCGCCCGCAGTCGCAAACTTGTCCATTCCGTATTCTTCTAGCGCCTGCATGGAATGCTCCACCAGCACATCCACGACGGCTTTCTGGAAAGAAGCGGCTACATCCGCCTGGCAGACGGGTATTTTTTTCATTTCACAGGAATTTAAGTAATTTAAAACCGCCGATTTTAAGCCGCTGAAACTAAAATCATACACGGCGTCCGCCACTTTTGCACGGGGAAAGGCAATCGCATCCGCATTTCCCTCTTTTGCCACCTTATCAATCTTGGGACCTCCGGGATATCCTAAACCGATTGCTCTTGCTACTTTATCAAAAGCCTCTCCCGCCGCGTCGTCTCTCGTTCGTCCGAGAATTTCATATTCCCCGTAATCTTTTACCCTAACAAGATGGGAATGTCCGCCCGATACCACCAGACAGATAAAAGGCGGCTCCAGCTCTTTATTCTCGATATAATTCGCGCTGATATGCCCCTCGATATGATGGACTCCGACTAAGGGAATGTCTGCGGCAAGACTGACCGCCTTAGCTGTGGAAACGCCCACTAACAGCGCGCCGACCAGCCCCGGTCCATAGGTAACGGCGATTGCCGTAATATCCCGCAATGTCACTTTTGCCTCGCATAACGCCTCTTCCATGACCTGATTGATTTTCTCAATATGCTTTCTGGAAGCGATTTCCGGAACAACGCCCCCGTAAACGGTATGCAGCGCAATCTGCGAAGATATGATATTCGATAAAACCTCCCTGCCGTTTTTTACCACGGCGGCGGCTGTCTCGTCACAAGAAGTTTCCACCGCCAGAATCAGCACATCTTCTTTTTCCAATCTAATCCTCCATTCCGGAACGTTTTTTGTGACGGAAAGACACAAATGCACGGTTAATCGTCTAAATCCCATCCCAAAATCTTCCAGTGTTTATTCTCGTCCTGACGTAAAATAAATACCACCCTGCTTTGCAGTATGTTCGTTCCCTGCCTGATATTGTATATACAATAAAGCCTTGCGCACGAATCCCCGTTATCATTAAAAAATTCAACGTCCGTGCTTGCCGATACTTCATAGGAGGAAATAGCACGGTCATTCGCTTTCATTTCCGCAATATCGTTTTTTAAATCCTTTATGTACTCTTCCTGTGTCTTATTGGCAATCAGCTCGTCATCATAAATGCCCTGAATCTGCACGGCTAACTCGTTCAGTTCCTCTTCCGTATACTTTTCATTGTAAAAGCATTTGGAAATCTCGCTGAAATACTTTACAACCTCCTTAGGCGAGGGCGGATAATTTTTCTCCAAATCACGCATCAGGACGGTCTGTACTTGTGTAGACTCCACAACTTCCTCCTGTGGCTTTTCATCTTTATTTACGACATAATAAAAATAACCAATCACAAGCGCCGCCAATATAACCCCGATAACCACTATTTTGATTCCGCTTGATTTCTTCATACTGATATCACGCCCTTTCTCATTTTGTAATGTATCTTTACTCTTCACTATACATTAAGTCTACACTCTTTCCATCCTTTCCCGCAATAGCATTTGGAAAAATTTTCCGAACTTCATGCATATAATCTTCTGCTCTGACAAGGGACGGGCTGTAATGCGTCAACCACAACTCTTTGACCTGCGCCTCTTTCGCCAATGCCGCCGCTTCATAGAATGTCATATGCTTATATTCTTTTGCTTTCTGTTTCTTCTCCGGCTCGCCGTACATCCCCTCGCAGATGAATAAATCCGCGCCCCTCGCATTTCTGACAATACTGTCAGTTGGTCTTGTGTCCGTACAATATGTCAGCTTAATGCCTTTCCTGGGTGCGCCTAACACCATATCCGGCGTCCATGTTCCCTGTTCGGTCTCTATCGTCTCCCCCTTTTGCAGGCGGTTCCAGTATTTTCTGTCAATGCCGCAGGCTTGCGCCTTTTCCACATCGAATTTCCCGATTCTGTCCACTACAATATTATATCCATAGCAGATAACATTGTGATTGACTTTAAAGGCTTCTATCCGAAAGCCGTCAAACTGTATCGTCTGCTCCGCCTCCGTCAGTTCCATGCACTCTATCGTAAAAGGCAGTTCCGGCGCAATAATGCGCAGCGATGACACGACCCGTGTCAATCCTTTCGGTCCTATCAAAAGAAGCGGCTCTGTCCGTTCCGCATTCCCCATCGTAAGGAGCATACCCGGCAGTCCGCTGATATGGTCCGCATGAAAATGGGTAAAGCAGATAATGTCAATCGGTTTCGGACTCCATCCTTTTTCCTTCATGGCAATCTGCGTACCCTCTCCGCAGTCTATCAATATACTTTTTCCGTTATACCTTGCCATCAGGGAGGTCAGCCAGCGATACGGCAGCGGCATCATCCCCCCTGTGCCAAGCAGACAAATGTCTAACATAAATAGCCCCTCATTCTTACGCAACAGTGTGAAAATTTATTTTCACACTGCTACAGAAGTTCTTTTCTTTCCGCATTCTCTACCGGAACGCGGAATCTGGCAATAATAGAAGCATAGCAGTCCTCGCATAAATCAAAACTATGCGTTTCGCCGTCTCTTTCGCTGAAATAGCCGAAATCATGCGCGACATGAATGCACTCCTGCTTTAAAATGCCATTTTCTACCAGCAGATTTTTATTGCAGCAATTACAAATCACTGCAGTCAGTTTATTTTCTCTTTCTTTCATTTCTTCATCAATAAGATAAGTTCTCATTTTACCCTCCTGTACCTACATAAATGACATTCTGTGCCGACACAAGTTGAAAACACTTTATGCCATCTCCATTATAGCAATCTGAAATATGTAAAAACAGTGGTAAATATTCTATCCGCTTCCTATCTCTTCCACATTATCATAGCATCTTCCGCCGGTTTTTCATAGAAGTTCGGACGGATTCCCTCTGAAAAAAATCCCAGTTTTTCGTACACATGGATGGCGGCGGCGTTACTCACTCTCACTTCCAATGTAAAAGCCGTCAAACCGTTCCTATAGCCGTCTTCTATAAGATATTGCAGCATTTTCGTTCCAATGCCTTTGTTTCGTTCTTTTTCATCCACAACGACATTGGTAATATTTCCCTCTCCCGCCGCCATCAGCACGCCGCAGCCGCCGACGACGTTCCCGTCTATTTCCGCCACATAATAGGCGGCGTCCTCTTTTGTTATCATCTCTAAAAAGGCGTCTTTCGACCATGGCATGGAAAATGTTTCCTCTTCCAGGCGGCTGATAACCTCTACATCCTCCCGCTCCATCGGTCTGATATGCACCTGCTCTTTTCTTTCCCGCTCCGCCTGTGACAGGCGCAGATATTCCGGCGTATGTTCCGCGCCGCTCTGCACCTTTCCCTGTGCATAATAGATGCTGCCCAGCGCGGCGACGCTTGCCGCGCGCTGTCTGTTCATATGCGCCGGCGCCAACGTATAAGGAACTTCCATCACCGTTTCCATACGTTCTTTAAAAACAGGAACCCCGTCCCCCAAAAAAATAACCTCTCTGCCAAGCGCGTTTAATTCCTGCGCAATTTCCTCAAAGGCAAGCGCGCATTGTCTTTTTATAATATCAAGACAATATATATCATCCTTACGGACAAACTGATAAATGCCTGTATACACCTGATTTCTTCTGGCGTCCATCACCGGACAGACGACTTTATCCGTTCCGTACAGATTATAGGCAAGCCCCTCCAAAGTAGGAACCGGCACAATCGGTTTTCCCATTGCAAACGCAAGCCCTTTCGCCGTCGCAGAGCCGATACGCAGCCCGGTAAAGGAACCCGGTCCTGCCGCAACCGCCACCGCGTCCACCGTGTCAAAATCCAGTTCTGTCATCTTTCGGACTTCATCAAGCATCGGCAGTAATGTCTGGGAATGCGTCTTTTTATACTGAATGCTGTATTCCGCAACAAGAATATCGTTTTCTATAACCGCCACAGAGGCTACCAGCCCGGAGCTGTCCAAAGCTATCAGTTTCATAGTTACCACTCCGCCCCTTCTACCTTTATTGTCCTGTAATCAAATCCTGACGATAAATCTTTTTCTATTACAACGCTAATACGTTCTTCCGGCAGAATCTCTTCAATCAGGTTCGCCCACTCAATCAGGCAGACGCCCTCTCCGTAAAAATATTCCTCATATCCTATTTCCTCCATTTCCTCCGCCTCTTCTATCCGATATACGTCGAAATGGTAAAAAGGCATCCTGCCCTCTTCATAAATCTGCAGGATAGTAAATGTCGGGCTGTTTACAGGCTCCGTAATGCCAAGCCCCGCCGCCATTCCCTGTGTAAAAACCGTTTTGCCGACTCCTAAATCGCCGATTAGGCAGTAAATCTGCCCCGCTCTGGCATTTTCGCCCATTTTTTTCCCTAATTCATATGTTTCCTGCGCACTATGCGTTTCTATTATTTTTTCCATATTAATTCTCTCAACCTGCGGCATTTGTGCTGCGCAGTCTGCGCTTTGGCACAAATTCACGGCTAAAAATCCCTGATTTTAGCCTATCCTCTGATTTTCACTTTTTTAGGCGGCATATGCGTTGAAATCATCTCGATAACCTTGTACTTATTCTCCCCCATATCTTTCTTAGGGAAAATGCAGGCGTTGATGCGGGATGTATAGACGATAACGCTGCTGCCGGTAGAAACCGCCTTATACATATTTTCCCACTTCTGGCTGTCTGTCACGCCGTCCTGCGATACTTCAATGCCTTCCTCCGTTAATTTATAGTGTAATGGTTTCTTAAACGCCGGATTTTTCAACATCTGCTGTCTGGAACGCAGAAAAAGCGACCACGGCTGATAAGCAAGCACAACCACTGCCGCAATCAGAAATAACGGCTGCCTGTCCATAAAAAAGACAATCAGCAAAAGCGCTCCTACGACCGTTCCCATCATGCCGACAAAACTGCTGAATGTGTGGTGCATCATATAATCGTATAAAATGCCCGCCTCCATTTTAACATCAAATTCCACTTCCATACAAATAACCACGCCTTTCTCTCAACCTGCGATGTTAGAGGAAAAGCACCTACATCGCAGGTGCTTTCTCTTAGATGCGGCCGCCTCTGCAGCCCTTATTCTATTATACTGAATTTTACATAAACCGCAAGTATAAAGTATAACTTCATCCTCAACCCGCGGCTTTTATTCGTGGCGCAGCGCCTCAATCGGGCTTAGTTTCGCCGCCTTTTTCGCCGGATAGATGCCAAAGAAAATACCGACCGCGGAGGAAAACAGCGTCGCGCCGATAATTGTAGATACCTGTGTCCTCGCTGTGACGCCTACGATGGAGCATATCAGGCTGCCCCCCAGAATGCCGATGACAATACCGATTAATCCGCCAAGCAGCGTAATGATGCCCGCCTCGGCAAGAAACTGCAGCAAAATAGAACCTGTTCTCGCCCCCAGCGCCTTACGGATGCCGATTTCCCTGGTACGCTCCGTCACCGATACAAGCATAATATTCATAACGCCGATACCGCCGACTAAAAGCGATATCGCCGCCACAAAAGAAATAAAAAGCGTTACAATGCTTAAAATACTGTCATATTCTGCGGACATATCCGAAATGCTCTGTACGATAATCTGCCCTTCGCCTCTGGCATCATACTTATTTTCCAAAAGCCGTACCGCATTCTGTGCCACCTCGGTGCAGTATTCCGTACTATCTGCGAAAATAGCGATATCGCTAAACTCGTCAGTATAGAAATAATAGTCGTTCCCCATAACCGATATCGGCAGTTCCAACGTCACATAGGAAGCAGACGCGCTGTTGACAATGCTGGTTGCGCTGTCCTCGCGGATGCCCGTAATCGTCAATTCCTGTGAAATGCCGTACAATGTCACCTCAAAACTCATGCCGACCACGTCCGTCGTCCCAAAAAGCAAAACCGCGCTGCTCTCCGGAATGACGCATACACGGTTTGCGCTGTCCGCGTCTGATTTAGAAAAGTATCTTCCCTTAATAATCGAACCGCCGTTTGCGGAATAGTATTGCAGCCCCTCATTTCCGCCCATCACTCTTGCTTCAAAATTTCCTTTCGGTCCGTTTGCGGTTCCCCAGCCGCCCATAACAGGCGTCGCGCCTTTTACATGATCGACCTTGTCCATAATCAGGTCGAAATCCTCCTGTGCAAAGCGCATGGTCGTCGTATCTAACGTCGTATCCAGATACAACTCTATCAAGCCGCTTCCTATACTCTCCAATTCATCATTAATCTGCCCTTTTACGCCGTTTCCTATCGCCATAATCATAATGACAGACGCAATACCGATAATAATACCAAGCATGGTAAGAACGGAACGGCCTTTATTGCTTTTGATATTCATTAAAGCAATCTTAATATATTCCCATATCTGCGCCACTTGAAGTACGCTCCTTTCTTCTCTTTCTCCGTTCTATTCCTGTAAAATTGCCGTAACAGCCATGCCCGCTTCCATATATGCCGCGACATTACTTACAATCTGGTCTCCCTCGCTAAGCCCCTCTTTAATCTCGCAATAGCTGTCGGAAGAAATACCGGCAACAACGTCTTTTCTTACTAAAACGCCGTTTTCCACCGCATAGACAAAATCGCCGTTTTTATCGCTGTTAATCACCTCTATCGGTACGACTAGTACCTGTTCGGCATATGCGGTATGCACCGACACCTTGGCTTCCACGCCCAGATAAATATCCGCATCGGGATTTTCTATCTGAATCTCCACGCCGACTACCGCCGCGCCGCTGGCGTTGGTTGTCGCCATACCATTGATTTTCGCGATAGCGCCCTGATAGGTTTTGCCCGCAATGACTACCTCCGCTTCCTGTCCTACCGCTATTTTTTCCAAATCATATTTCGATACGGAAATTTCCACTTTGACTTTCTCCGTGCTTTCCAACGTTACCATCTGCGTTCCGACCGTGGGTGTGCTTCCCTCCACGGCGTTCACCGATGTGACAACGCCGTTAAACTCCGCTTTCACGCCGTTTTCCACCTCTTCAATACTGGCAAGCGTCTCCTGTGCGTTAAGATTTTCTATCTGCGTATTGGCAATTAGCTGGTTCTTGCTTCCGTTGTCCAGCGAGCCGCTCTCCGCCGCGCTCTTCTGCGATTTCATTTCCGCCTGGTATTCTTTATAAGCGGCGATTTTATCCTGATATTCGCTCACTTCCTTCTGCCACGCTTCGATTTCCTTATTGTGCTGCTGTTCGTATGTATTGAGCTGAACCAACTTCTGCAGCTCCAGATATTCTTCCGTGTCCGCCTTATCCGACCAATCTAAGAGGGAAATTTGCAATAACGTTCCCTCATAGGCAAGCGCGTTCTGCTTATCGGAAATTTTCTTATTCAATTCTTTGACATAGTTTTCGGAATCGGCAATCTGCTGTTCCAGTACGTCCAGATTGATGTTTGCCTCGCCCAGTTCGCTGATATACTTATTGTTTTTTATCATAGAGCTTTCATACCCGCCCTCGCTGGACTGCATTTTCAGCTCTGAAAGCGTCTTTTCATCCGCAAGCGCCTCTGCGTCGTACGCGTATAGCTGCTGCCCTTTTGTCACATTATCCCCCGCGGCGACGTCCACCTGTCCTACTTTTAGAGCCACATCCGCAAAATAAGTCTTACTCTCCTGCGTCTTAACCGTGCCGCTGGTGCTGAGAACCTGCTCGACGTCCCCTTTCACTACCGCGGTCGTATATACTGTCGTCGGCGTATTTTTAGCGATTATGGAATTAACGCCCACATAGAGGACCATCACTGCCACAATACCGCCCAAAACACATCTCTTGATAATCTTTTTCTTTTTTGCCTTATCCATCGGCGTTTTTTCTTTTTTCTCTTTCATTCGTCTTGCCCCTC
Organism: Clostridium sp.; assembly: GCA_023664605.1. GTDB lineage: Bacteria > Bacillota > Clostridia > Lachnospirales > Lachnospiraceae > UBA3282. The sequence continues at coordinate 342,124 of JAMPFF010000002.1, read as the reverse complement.
CTCAACCTTTATATTCTGACCATAATCTGCGATGTTTGAGTCCTGCACAATTTTTCCATCCATAATTTTAATAACCCGCTTTGCCTGCGCCGCAATCTCATTATCATGCGTAATCAAAATTACGGTTCTCCCCTCCTCATGAAGCTTCTGTAATATTTCCATAATCTCTTTCGTCGAGCCGGAATCCAGATTGCCGGTCGGTTCGTCGGCAAGAATCACCGGAGGCGCCTGCGCAATCGCTCTGGCAATCGCCACTCTCTGCTGCTGCCCGCCGGACATTTCGGCCGGCTTATGCCCCTTTCGTTTTTCCAGCCCGACCTTATTAAGCGCCGTATCGGCAAGCCGCAGACGCTCTTTTTTGCCAACGCCCCTGTAGATTAGCGGCAGTTCCACATTTTCCAACGCCGTCAGCCCGGCAATCAGATTAAAGCCCTGAAAAATAAAGCCGATTTCCTTATTGCGCACATCCGACAATTCATCGTCGCTCATATGCGACACATCCTGCCCGTGCAGATAATAACTGCCGCTTGTCGGCACATCCAGACAGCCTAACATATTCATCAGCGTAGATTTTCCCGAACCGGACTGCCCGATAATCGCCACAAACTCGTTTTCATGAATCGTCAGGCTGACATGGTCCAATGCCTTTACTTCATTTTCTCCCGGATTATATATTTTGCATATATCCCGGATTTCCACCAATGCGTCCATACTCTCCCCTTTTCTTTTATGTAATGTCTATATTGCAGTAAACAGTATATAACAGTATATATCAGTTGTCAACTATTTCTTCTATATCCATATTCCCCATCCGAAGAACGCCTACGGCGTTCTTCTACGCGAGAAAGATTTGCAAAGCAAATCGTAGAACTTCTTAGCGAAATGCCCTCTGGCATAAGCTCTAGAAGTTCTTCTCGCGTTATTATACTATATATAACGTTCCAAACCCATAAAATGTCTTCAAAGATTTTCTTAAAATTTTCCAAAGATTTTCCCTCCATTCCTTTAACGCATCCTTTTTCCCGCGCCCGTGCCTTATGAACACAATCATATCGGTCTAACCTTAATACACTTCACGCGTAATCTTAACCGAACCTTAAAATATCTTATCCTGCCATATTACTTTATTCCATACTCCTTCCGGTAGTATTTTAGCAGTAGTTTAGGAATGTCTGCGGTTTACAATCCGGTAGTATGCCCCGGCCGTCTTTAAGTAACTGATAATATAAACTACCGCAAAAAACACCGTAACGCCCGCTGCACACGCCGCCATAATCCCGACGTTGTAAAAGCCGATAATAACCATCAGTTTCTCTATCATAAACATGCCTGCGCACGTGTGTGCAACAGCCCCCAAAAGCGGCAGCCCAAATACCAGAAGAATCTGCTTATGAACCGTGCTTTTGATTTCTTCCCCGCTCATTCCGACTTTCTGCATAATATCATAGTTATTCCTGTCTTCATACCCCTCGGAAATCTGCTTATAATACATAATGATTATCAGGCATAAAAAAAAATTAACCGCAAATATGACGCCAATAAACAAAAGTCCGCCATACTCGGAGTGTAATTCTCCTTTCTTTTCCAGTCCGTTTTGCCAGGAAAGAAATCCGGGCTGCGCCTGTCCCAATACGCTGCATTCCTCTATAAAAGCGCTCTTTTCTTCTTCCGTACCCTCTAATACAAGCCCCGCCTTTACTCTTCCGCTTTTTAAAAAAGACTCCATATCCTCCACGCCATTTTGCCGCGCCCATGCTTCGACGTATTCATCCCGCGTCTTTTTATCGCGTACGATAATGACATATTTTCCGGTTTTGTTTTCTTCCGCTTTCGGATAAGGATACAGCTTACTCACTTCTTTTTTTACCCGGCTTTCGATTCCCATAAACCGCAATGTTTCAAAGTCGAAGTCCTCTCCCTGCGTATGAATGATAACTTCATTCTCCGCCATTTCCACTCTATCGTCTGTCAGATTTTCATACTCTTGTAACGTCATAATCACAACGCCGTAATTTCGCTCGTCATACGCATCCTCTTTTTTCATTTCAACTGCGTTTCCCTCGACAGAACACGATAAGGAAATACTGTCGAACAAATCCATGCGCTGCGCTTTTACACCGTACGCCTCTTCCAGCCCTGCAATCTCTTTTGCAAACGCTTCCGGTGTAACGCCGTTTTCTTCCTCGCTAAACTCCATTTCCATATCGTAAGGCGCCATATAATTTATCACGCCATCAAGCCCCAGATACAAAGATACGGTACAGGTCAGGGTAATCAGCATCATGGTAAAAAAAATACAGATATTAACAAGCCCTGCCGCGTTCTTTTTCATTCGGTAATACATCCCCGAAATTGTAATAAAATTCTTCGCCCTGTAATATATTTTTTTATTCCGGCGCATCCTCTTTAAAAACCATACACTGGCCGATGTAAAGATAAAATAGGTTCCGATAACCACCAAAAATACCGCCAGAAAAAAGTTAATGAAAATCATGGAGTCCGCCTTGGCATTGACGGCATTATAATAGCCAACCGCCAAAACCACGATACCGGTAGCAGACCACACGCCAAGAAAACGCGGTTCTTTCTCCCCCTTTCTGGCGCTGCTCATAAGCTGCGTCGGGCGCGATTTTCCGATTTCCCACATCTGACATACAAAATAAGACAAAAAAACAACGCCAAAATATCCAAGAGTCTCCCCAAAAGCTTCCACCTCAAAAGCAAACTTTAAATTCAGGGAAATACCGCTCATCCGCAGCAAAATGAGAAATAACATTTTGGATAAAACAATGCCCGCAGCAATACCTCCCGTCATCGTTACACCATATAAAATCAACGTTTCCCAAAACAGCATTATGGCGATATGCTTTTTTTCCAACCCCAGCAGGCTGTACAATCCAATTTCCGCCTTTCGTCTCTTGATGATAAAACTGCCTGCATAATACAGAAAAATAAACAAAATAACAGCTAAAAGGAACTTCCCCATTTCCAGTATGATCCACGCATATGCCCTGTAAGGCAGAATACTTGCTAAATCGTTATGCAAAATAGCGCAAAAGACAAAATAAGTAAAGACCGAAAAAACAGTCGCAATCATATAAGGATAATAGACCATTCCGTTGGAGACAATCCCTTTTAGGGCCATTTTCGGAAGCAATTTCCACTTTTTCATCCTACTGCCCTCCTTTTTCCGACTGCAATACCGTAAGGGCATCCGAAATCATCCGATACATAGCCTCTTTGCTCTGGCCGCCCCTATATATCTGATGAAACACACAGCCGTCCTTAATAAACAAAACGCGTCCGGCATAGCTTGCCGCCTGAATGCTGTGCGTCACCATCAGAATGGTCTGTCCTTCGCCGTTTATCTCTTCAAACAGTTTTAACAATTTCCCCGAGGCCTTGGAATCCAGCGCCCCTGTCGGCTCATCAGCAAGAATAATATCCGGTCTTGTAATCAATGCCCGGCATACGGCCGCCCTCTGCTTTTGTCCGCCGGAAACTTCATACGGATATTTTTCCAATACATCATCTATGGATAAGCGCGCCGCCAACGGCACAATCCGTTCTTCCATTTCCGTATACGCCGCTCCCGAAAGCACCATTGGCAGGAAAATATTATCCCTGAGAGACAACGTATCCAATAAATTAAAATCCTGAAAAACAAAACCGAGATGCTCCCTGCGGAAAGCACAGATTTCTTTTTGTTTTATCTCCGAAATATTTTTCTCCCGCAAAAATACCTGTCCGCTGGTCGCCTTATCCAACGAAGCCAAAATATTTAAAAGCGTCGTTTTTCCGGAGCCGGATTCTCCCATAATCGCCACATACTCTCCCTCTTCCACGGAAAAATTCACATCGCTTAACGCCTGTACTTTCACACTGCCCAAACGAGTGGTATACACTCTTTTCACATTTTTCACTTCTAATATTGCCATGTCTTGCGCCTCCTTTACACTTTTTATTCTTTCAACTTAGGATACAAAAAAAGGAAATGCACTGCCATAGATTCAGCTTACATTTCCTTTTGAAACCTTACATTTTTGTCACTTTTTGCAAAAAGCCAAGCGTTACTCTCGTTCCATGCCCCATTTGCGAATCTACCCAAATCGTATGGGAAAGCCTGTCCATTATCTGTTTACACAGATACAATCCGATTCCCGTGGCTCTTTTATCCAGCCGTCCGTTATAACCGGTAAAGCCCCTCTCAAAGATACGTGGTAAATCCTCTTGCCTGATACCGATTCCGGTATCTTCAATCACAACATAAGAAGCCTCCCCGTGCGTTTTCTCCTGTCCACTGTCCAGCCCGTATATGTGGATGCCGCCCTTTGGCGTATATTTCAGGGCATTGGAGATAACCTGTTCTATCACAAAAGACACCCACTTTTCATCCGTTACTGCATGGATGGAAAATTCCTCCAGTTGGAAGAATCTCCTGCTCCCGATAAAGAAAACGGAATTTTTCTTAAGCGCGGTTTTTATCATTTCATAAATATCCTGCTGCCGTAACGATAAATCCGATGAAAGACTGTCAAGCCTTGCGTAATGCAGCGCCATATCCGTATACTGCTCTACCTTGCACAATTCCTCAAGCGCCTGCATGTTATCCTTTAACAATAACCGCAGGGCCGCAATCGGCGTCTTCATCTGATGCGCCCACATCGTATAATAATCCGAGACATCCTGCTTCATTTCATCGCATTCCGTAGCCAGTTCTCTTTCTTCCTCTTCTATCATGGTTATCATGTCTTTGTAGAGTTTCTCCGGATATGACCTGTCATCCGGCAGATAAAACGACCGCTCTCCCCGTTTGGGTTTGGCATTGATTAACATCAGGCATCTCTTACGATATCTGCTAAAATAGCATATCTCGCATACGGAAATGAGAAAAGTAATCACCCCGGCCGCATAAGCCATATTGTATACGGCGTCCTCATAATGATACAGCTTGGCGGCGCCCAATAAAATGACAATGGTAAGAGTATATAAAATATAGCCTTTTATATGTTCTCTTATGAATGATTTGATGATATACGTTTCCTGATGTTCCATCTTTATTCCCGATACAGCCGATAGCCTACTTTCTTTTTTGTCATAATAAAATCCGTTAAACCCGCTTCTTCAAGCGATTTGCGCAGGCGGTTCACATTCACTGTCAGCGTATTGTCATCCACAAAACACTCATCATCCCACAGACGCCTCATAATATCTTCCCGTGACACAGGACTGCCCGCGTTTTCAAATAAAATCTGCAATATCTTAAATTCGTTCTTGGAAAGCTCCGTCTTTTTCCCGTCATACAAAAGCGACATATCTGTCATATTTAACACGACGCCCCGGTATTCCAAAACGGCTGCCTGCTCGCAAAAAGAATAACTTCTTCGCAAAATGGCCTGAATCTTAGCCGATAATACCTCCAAATCAAAGGGTTTGGCAATAAAATCATCACCGCCCATATTGACCGCCATAATGATATTCATGTTATCGGAAGCGGAAGAGAGGAAAATAACCGGAACCTGCGATATCTTACGGATTTCTCCGCACCAGTAGTAACCATTATAAAATGGCAGCCCGATATCCATCAGGACTAGCTGGGGAGAAAATCCGGCAAAATCCGCCAAAACGTTATTAAAATCCGTTACGCCCTCTACTTCATAGCCCCATTTTCTCAAATGCCTGCTGACCTGCTCTAAGATAACCGCATCATCTTCCACTATCAAAATCCGGTACACAACTTCCGCCTCCCAATGTTAAGCTTTTTTATGCATCCGCGGCCTTGTGCGCCCGCGCTTTGAGTCCGCTCTCTTTTAAAATCGGGCTTAAAGATTTATAAACCAGTAAGGTGACAACGGAAACGCTCGTTCCTTTAATCAGATTAAGGGGCGCCACCGCAAAACAGACAAAACTGGTAACATCCGTAATGGCCGCATTGATTTCGGTTCCCATGCCGATTAAAGCCTCTAATGGCATACCATATAGCTGTGCAAATTTCGGAAGCAGATAAACGGCGTTAAAAGCGGTTCCGAAAACCGTCAGAACAATCGTTCCAATCACACAGCCTGCCACCGCCATTTTCTTACTCTTATGGAACAGATACAGCACGGAAGCGGGCAGCACAAAGCTGCATCCTACCGCAAAGTTTGCCAGTTCCCCCACAAAAGCCGTAGAAGTTGACTTTAATAACAGTTTCAAAACAATCTTACAAAATTCAACCAGCACGCCCGCTGCCGGACCGAATGCAAAAGCCGCAATCAGCGCCGGAAGTTCACTAAAATCCAGCTTATAGAAAAAGGGCGCAAAAGGCATCGGCAGTTCAAATAACATTAAAATTGCGGAAATTGCCGAAAACATCCCTATCATAGCAATTTTTCTGGTACTTAAAATTCTCTCTGTGACGCCTTTTTTCTTTCCCGCTGTCTTCTCCGCCACATAGGCCGCGCCAAACAACGCCGCAACCACCGCCAGAAACTCCAGCAAAAACACTACATTTTCCTGAATGCTTTGTAATAATCCATCCATTTTTTCTTCCTCCGTTTTTTATCGCATTTTTAATAAATTGACAAAAAGGAAGATCTTCGCTTACTTCGCTTTCTACTTCACAAAAAAATCCCCGAATAAACAGGACTCGGGGATATCATGACATGTGAAATACTGCTTCTTCTTTCATCCAGACTTTACTGTTGGTTACGGATTTGGACCGTATCAGCCGATTATTCCACACTATGCCGCAGCGTGCTTCTTTCATGAATAACCGGGTCGTGGACTCGTCTGCCGTAACATTTACAGTCAATCGGCAAACCTCACCACCAGTAGGGAATTTCACCCGACCCCGAAGAACTACCTTTCTATATCGGACTTATTGTAATACTGTTTCGACTAAAAGGCAAGAAGTTTTTTGTGTCACTGCTTGCTACATCCTGCAAATCGTTATATAATGCAGAAAGAAAATACAGGCAAAATGAAAAATTCTTCACATACAGAGGTCTCTTATGAAAAAACGCAGATTAAGCACAACCCGGATTATCATGTTAGGTTTCTTTTTGGGCGCCGTTTTGGGAACAGGATGTCTTTTGCTTCCATGCAGCGTCAGGCCGGGTATTGCCATCAATGGCTTTGACGCCTTATTTGTGGCTATGTCCGGCATCTGCGTTACCGGACTTTCCACCGTCAATATCGGACAGACTTTTTCCACATTCGGACAGATTGTTATCTTACTGCTCATTCAGGTCGGCGGTCTGGGCATCGTCACTTTCACTACCATTGTCCTATTGATTTTTCACCGTAAAATCACGCTCTCCGACAGAATGCTAATCCAAAACGCCTATAATCTCGATACACTGTCCGGTTTAGTTAAACTGACAGTGAAGATTCTAAAAGCGACATTCTGTCTCGAAGGAATCGGCGCCATTGGATATGCCTTTGTTTTTCTTCCCAAATTCGGCGTAAAGGGTATCTGGTACAGCATTTTCCATGCGGTCTCCGCTTTCTGCAACGCCGGTATCGACTTATTGGGAGAAAACAGCTTCTGTAATTATACCGACAATGTCCTGTTAAATATAACGACCATGTTTCTTATTATTGTCAGCGGGCTGGGCTTTCCCGTCTATTGGGAAATCGCAAGAGCGGCATCCTCCCGCCGACATACACAAAAGAACCTTTACAGGCGTAAAATGAATCTCCACACGAAAATTGTCCTTTTTTCCACCCTGTTTTTTATCCTATTGGGCGCCGCCCTGACGCTTTTATTTGAATATGACAACCCTGACACGTTAGGAAATATGAACTGGACGGGAAAGATAATGTCCGCCTTTTTTCAGTCGATTACCCTCAGAACTGCGGGTTTTGCCACTATCCCACAGGAATGTTTCCGCCCAGCCTCCTGTCTTACATATCTTATTTTGATGTTTATAGGCGGCTCCCCGGCAGGAACGGCGGGAGGCGTCAAAACCGTAACCATCGTTTTACTGCTTGCGTCCATGTTTGCCAATATCAAAGGAAAAAAGGACGTTATCATCATGAACAGGAAAATTTCGGATGAAACCATAAGAAGATGCGTCGCCATCGTCACTTTCTCACTCTCCACCCTGTTCGTATTGACGATTGCCCTCTTAGCCGTGCAAAGAAGCAATTTTTTAGATACACTGTATGAAATGACTTCCGCCATTGCCACCGTCGGGCTTTCCCGAGGACTGACCGGGCAGTTGAATGTTGTCGGGAAATTAATTATTGTCGTTACTATGTACTTAGGCCGTATCGGCCCGATTACACTTGCATTAGCCTTTAACAGCCATCAGCCAAGCGACAATATTTCCTATGCCGAAAGCAAAATTACCATTGGTTAATTATAAAAGAAAAGAAAGGGTTAATTCAGATGAAAAAAAATAAGAATAATCAAAAAGAATATATCGTAATCGGTCTCGGACGCTTCGGCCGCAGCATTGCCAAACAACTGGAAGCGAACGGGTGCAAAGTGCTTGCCATCGATCGTCACGAAAAACAGGTGCATCAGATTTCCGAATATGTCACCCTCGCTATGTGCGTCGATGTCACAAACGAAGAAGCCTTACAGGAACTTGGCGGCAGAAACTTTGACGGCGCAATTATCTCTATCGGCCATAGTTTAGATGCTTCCGTACTGGCCGCAATCTGGGCAAAGGAACAGGGCATCCCACAAATTATTGCCAAGGCGTATGATGAGATGCAGGGCAAAATATTAACCAAAATCGGCGTTGATGAGATTATCTATCCCGAAAAAGAAATGGGCATTCATCTGGCAAACGATTTGGCATTCAGCAACCTGTTTGATGCGATTGAACTGACGGCAGAATACTCGATTGCCGACGTCTGCGCGCTGCAAAGCTGGACAGGCAAAAACTTACAGGAACTGAAACTGCGTGAAAAATACGGGGTCAATGTTATCGCCATCAAACGAAACGGCGCATTAGTCATCAATCCATCCGCAGACGCCCCTACAAGACAGGATGACATTTTCGTATTATTAGGCCTAAACAGTACGCTTAAAAAAATTGCTAACATGTCGCATTCCGATAACGAAAAAGAATAAGCCTTTCGGCTTATCCTTTTTGCAAAACATCTTTTCCAATCTTCATTGTCAATGCAATCCGCTTTTTGTCCATATCGACGGAAAGCACCTGCACATCAACGACGTCGCCGACGCTGACCGCCTCGAGCGGATGTTTGATGAATTTATCCGTCATCTGGGAGACATGCACCAGACCGTCCTGATGTACGCCGATATCCACAAATGCGCCAAAATCAATGACATTACGAACCGTACCCTTTAAAATCATGCCGGGTTTTAAATCTTTCATATCCAATACATCGCTTCGCAGAATCGGCGCAGGCATATCATCACGCGGGTCTCTCGCCGGTTTTTCCAGCTCTTTTAAAATATCCGTCAGCGTAATCTCGCCAATACCGAGTTCCTCGGCAAGTTTCTTTTTATCCTTGATTTTCTTCTCCAGACCGCTTGCGGATACTTCCGTTTTTTCCGCCGCCGCGCTATTCGCCTTTCCTTTCGCAGATTTTGCCCCATTATCTTCCAACACTACGCCGCCCATCGCCGCGGCAAGCGCACGCCCCATTGCCGTATTGGTATTACGGATAACGACCTCTTTGGGCTTTTTCGCCGGTTTTTCTTTTGCAGGAGTCTTTTTGCCCGCCGCTTTCTCGGCTGCAGCTTTTTTCTGCGCCTCTTTGACGTCCTCCATCGTAAGCCCCATCTTGTCCAAAAGCTTTTTCGCCGCTTCATAGGATTCCGGATGCACGCTGGTCGCATCTAACGGATTATCCCCATCCGTAATACGCATAAATCCCGCGCACTGTTCAAAAGCTTTCGGTCCTAATTTCGCTACTTTTAACAACTGCTTTCTATCGGTAAAACGCCCGTTCGTCTCTCTGTATTCCACGATATTTCTGGCAATTACTTTTGTCACGCCGGAAACATATTCGAGTAACGACGCCGACGCCGTATTCAAATCCACGCCGACTTTATTGACACTGTCTTCCACGACGCCGTTTAGCGCGTCGCTTAGTTTCTTCTGGTTCATATCATGCTGATACTGCCCGACGCCGATGGATTTTGGGTCGATTTTGACAAGTTCCGCCAGCGGGTCCTGCAATCTTCTCGCTATGGAGGCCGCGCTTCTTTGTCCTACATCAAAATTCGGGAACTCCTCCGTTGCCAGCTTACTTGCGGAATATACGGACGCGCCCGCCTCATTGACAATGACATACTGCACCGGCGTATCCAGTTCCTTTAACAATTCTACGATAACCTGCTCCGATTCCCTGGAAGCCGTACCGTTTCCCACGGAAATCAGGGAAACATGATATTTTTTGATTAACTTCTTTAACTCCGCCTTTGCTTCTTCCACTTTATTCTGCGGCGCGGTCGGATAAATGACTTTCGTATCCAATACCTTGCCGGTTTCATCCACAACGGCAAGTTTACATCCCGTTCTGAATGCCGGATCCCATCCCAGCACGACCTTTCCGGCAATCGGCGGCTGCAAAAGAAGCTGCTCCAGATTCTTACCGAATACGGAGATTGCACCGTCCTCCGCTTTTTCCGTCAAATCGTTACGGATTTCCCGCTCAATCGCAGGCGCAATCAATCTGACATAGCTGTCAGAAATAACCTCTTCCAGAATCGGCGTGGTAACGGCGTTATCGCTTGTGATAACTTTTGTCCGCAGATATTGTAAAATACGTTCCTCCGGCGCAGCAATCTTCACCGCCAGGAATTTCTCGTTTTCGCCCCTGTTCAGCGCGAGGATACGGTGTCCTGCCGCTTTTTTAACCGGCTCCTCGTATTGATAGTACATCTCGTACACGCTCTGCGCCTTTTCGTCCTTGGCCGTACTGACAATCTTCCCCTCTTCCATGGTGATATTTCGTATATAAATACGATAATCCGCCTCGTCGGAAATCAATTCCGCAATAATGTCTTTTGCTCCCTGAATCGCCTCTTCCACCGTACCCACCGCTTTCGCGGCGTCCTCATCCTCATGCAGATACTTTGCCGCTTCCTCTTCTATAGGTGTTTCGGCGTTCTGTGCCATAATATAGTCTGCAAGTCCGTCCAGCCCTTTTTCTTTCGCCACGCTCGCCCTTGTTTTTCTCTTCGGGCGGTACGGACGGTATAAATCGTCCACAACCACCATCGTCTCCGCCTGCACAATACGCTCTTTTAATTCATCCGTCAGCTTGCCCTGCTCTTCGATGCTTTTTAAGACCTGTTCTTTTTTCTCTTCCAGATTCCGCAGATATGTCAATCGCTCATATAAATCGCGCAGCACCTCGTCGTTTAACGAACCGGTCGCCTCTTTACGGTACCTGGAGATAAAAGGAATAGTGTTTCCCTCATCTATCAATTTCACGGCAGCTTCCACCTGCCACTTTTCCACCTTGAGTTCTTCTTTTAACTTTAAAATAATATCCATTTCTATAACCGTACCCTTTCCATAACCTGCCTATACGAAGAATGCCCGTACTGTGGGCATTCTTTGATGTGAGAAAGACTTGTTTCGCAAGTCGTAGAACTTCTTCACGAAACAGCCAAGCCTGAAAATCAGGCTTTTGCTGCCTGAGTGAATATTGCCATAGGCAATTAGAAGTTCTTCTCACATTATTATACTGTATTTTTCACAAACCCGCCACTGAAAATTGCGTATTCCGTTCTTTTTATCATATGGGAAATTCCTACAGGCATCATCAGGAATTTGCTATGCAAATTCTTATAATCGTCGGTTTCTCACGACGATTTTTTTAAAGATTATGGTTTTTTTCCTATATATGTGTTATACTGATGAATATATAGTGAGTAATGAACCAACAGGAGGAAATCCTATGGATTTTCAGCAGCAAGCCCCATCAGAAGCGCAAACTGAACAAATTCCCGAACCAAGCCCGCAGACGCCGGAAGTTCCTGTGCAAAATCCTATGCCGAATCAGGGAGATACGGCCGCGCCGCAGCAACAGCCCGGCCAGGGGAATACACCCGCTCCATGGCAGCAGCCCGGCCAAGGAAATGCACTCGCCTCATGGCAGCAGCCCGGCCAAGGAAATGCACCCGCCTCATGGCAGCAGCCCGGTCAGGGAATCGGTGGCGTAAACGGACAGCAGCCTTATCGGAATCCATATCCATACGGCAGCAATCCCGCCCCTAACGGATATCCTAATATGGAGCCTTATTATAACCGCAGCGCTTATCGCCTGCCTTCTCCGGAACCGGGGAGCAGTCTTGCAAACGCCGCCATGGTATTAGGCATTATTGCCATTGCTTCCTGTTTTACTTTTACGTTGTATCCACCTTTTATACTGGGCAGCATTGCGATTGTGCTTGCCCTGCTCTCCAAAGGCCGCCGTCCGCAGTTTTTTTCAAAGGCAAAGACGGGAATTATTTGTGCTGTCTCCGGCCTTATTATCAATACTGTGCTGATTGGCTGCATTACGGTTCTTTTATCTACAGACTCGGACTTCAGGAACGAAGTCAACCGTACATTTGAAGAACAATACGGTATCAGTTTTGACGAAGTTATAGAAGAAATCATGGAGGAGAATGACATCTCCTATTAATATTCCGGAAAGGAGTTATAAATTATGCTAAATGGAATTGATGCTTACAGCGGCTACTCGTACTCGGGCAGCATACAACAGGCATCCGCGGACGAAGGCGGACAGCATATTATCCGCAATCCCGGAGAATCTACGGAAAAGCAGGCAGGACGCAAATCTTCCCCTGCCGAATGTGAAACATGTAAAAACCGCAAATATCAGGATGGTTCTGACGAAATGGTATCGTTTAAATCCGCCGCCCATATTTCGCCCAACGCAGCGGCCTCCCGAGTCAGAAGCCATGAGCAGGAACATGTTTCCAATGCTTATAAAAAAGCGGCGCAGAATAACGGCAAGGTAGTGTCATGCAATGTTGCCATTCATACCGCCGTCTGCCCGGAATGCGGACGGACCTATGTTTCCGGCGGTACTACCTCTACGCAGATTCGTTATTTTAACGAAGAAAATCCTTATCAGAAAGAAATGAAATCCTCGGACGCTGCCAATAAATACCGCGGCATGAACGTAGATATTGCCTGCTAAGGCATGATTGGAGTTTACTCATGGACAACACATTACATCAATATCAATCGTCGGCAGAATTAAAGGCGGCGGCAAAAGAGCATTTATTCGGAAAGTATGGCATAGTTGTCTCTGCTGTTGTCATCGTTATAGTAATTACCGAACTCGTTTCAGCATTCTGCACGGCTCTATTAAACTTAGACACTGTGCTTGGCATTATTTTTCATTATATCATTTCATGCGGTTTATTTGTGCTGTTTGGATTATTTCTATCCGGTATAGCTTATTTTTCCTTAAAATTATCCTGTGACAGAACTGTGGCCGCTAATGACATTTTCTATGGTTTTCAGATGTTTCCGGGTAAAGCGCTTTTAATTCAGCTATATCTTGCCGTCTGGATTTGTATAGCCGCTATACCGATATCCTTTTTATCGTATTTTTTACGGCAGGAAACGCCAAACGCCGTATTAATATTAATTTCTTCCCTGCTGTCAATTATTGGCGGCGTAGTGATTGTCATGGTTTTCTTAATCTATTTACCGACATTTTTCCTACTGCACGACTTTCCGGATTATTCTGTTACGGAACTATTATCCTTAAGCAGAAAATTGATGAATGGCAGCAAATGCAGGTTTTTTTATCTGCTTGCAAGTTTTATCCCGCTCATGCTGCTTGGTTCGTTATCTTTCGGAATCGCGTATCTTTGGCTGTTCCCCTATATATGCACTACCATAGCGGGATTTTTTCTGGACTTAATAAAAAAATCGTCGTGAGAAACCGACGATTACAAGAGTTTGCCTACGGCAAACTCTTCGCATTCTCATTGAAATTTACAATTTAATTTCCAACGCTTTTCCATTTCAAATAGGCATTGATAAACGGGTCTAATTCTCCATCTAAAACCGAACCCACATTGCCTGATTCTTCATTTGTTCTATGGTCTTTTACCATTGTATAAGGCTGCATGACATAGGAACGAATCTGGTTTCCCCAACCGATTTCCTTGACATCTCCGCGGATATCGGATAATTTTTCCGCATTTTCTTCCTGCTTTAGCATATACAGCTTTGCTTTTAACATCTGCATCGCCTTATCCTTATTCATATGCTGGCTCCGCTCATTCTGACAGGTCACAACGATTCCTGTCGGAAAATGCGTGATACGGATTGCCGAGGACGTTTTATTGATATGCTGTCCACCTGCGCCGCTGCTTCGGTAAGTATCCACCCGGATATCCTCATCCTTAATTTCCACGTCCAAGTCCTCTTCAATATCCGGCATAACGTCTAATGACACGAAAGAAGTCTGCCGCTTGCCCTGCGCGTTAAAAGGAGAAATACGCACAAGCCTGTGGACGCCCTTTTCGGATTTCAGATAGCCGTAGGCATTTTCCCCGTCAATCTGAAAGGTAACGGATTTGATTCCCGCCTCTTCACCGTCCAGATAATCCAGCACCTCCAGCGCAAAGCCTTTCCGCTCCGCCCATCTGGTATACATACGGTACAACATACTGCACCAGTCGCAGCTTTCCGTTCCGCCCGCTCCCGCATTCAGCCGTAAAATGGCGTTATTTCTGTCATATTCGCCCGAAAGCAGCGTGCTTACCCTGATGGTTTCAAATGTGGTCTTGAACGTTTCCAATTCGTCGCTGATATCCGGAATAATCGCAGGATCGTTATCCTCATATCCCATTTCGATTAGCGTCATAATATCGTCATACTGGCTCTCTAAGCCTTTTATCGTCTCCACGACGTCTTTTAAACTCTTCGACTCTCTCATTTTCTGGTTGGAACGCTCCGGGTCATTCCAAAAATCCGGCGCCTGCATTTCCATTTCCAACTCTTCGATTCGCTTCTCCTTACCTGCTAAGTCAAAGTGAATCCCTCACTTCCGCTAATGGACTTTCATAACTTAATAATTCTGATTTCATATTATCTAATTCTACCAATAACGTCACCCTCTTTCTATTGTACGCTTTTGCTGCCTTAGAAAATCTTTATGCCTTTGCCTATGCCATTCTGCCATGGCACTGTTTATATTTCTTGCCGGAACCACACGGACACGGGTCATTGGGATATACCTTAGCTTCCATACGTTTCACCGGTCCTTTCGGTGCGGAATCATCCTTATTCGTTCCCGTCACCTTTGCCACCTGCTCTCTTTCCACTTTCTGCTCAATGCGCACGCGGAACAGCAGACGGACGGTTTCCTCTTTAATATTCTGCGTCATCTCGTCAAACATCTCATAACCGTTTAGCTTATACTCCACAAGCGGGTCTCTCTGCCCGTACGCCTGTAAGCCGACGCCCTGACGAAGCTGATCCATATCGTCGATATGGTCCATCCACTTTCTGTCGATGACTTTTAATAAAATGACACGCTCAATCTCACGGATTGCCTCCGGTTCGGGAAATTCCGCCTCTTTACTCTCATACAGTTTAACGGCTTCTTCTTTTAACTGCTGTTTTAAGCTGTTTTTCTTAGGTTTTAAAACCCTGTCCGCCGTCACAGGCTGTAAAGGAACCGTCGGAAGAAGCAGCGTATTCAATTCATTAAAATCCCAGTCCTCAAAATCATTATCGTCGCCGATGCAGATATCGATGCAGTTTTCCACGATATCCGTAATCATCTTATAAATGGCGTCACGCATACTTTCACCATTTAAGACTCTTCTTCTTTCCTCGTAGATAATCTCTCTCTGCTCATTCATAACCTGGTCGTATTCCAGCAGATTCTTTCTAATGCCGAAGTTATTGCTTTCAATCTTCTTCTGCGCGGTCTCAATCGCTTTTGTCAAGGCTTTATGCTCAATTTCCTGCCCTTCCGGAATGCCGAGCGCATTAAACATCGTTATCATCCGCTCAGAACCAAACAAGCGCATCAAATCATCTTCCAGTGAAATATAGAACTTAGATTCACCGGTATCTCCCTGCCTGCCGGAACGTCCGCGAAGCTGATTGTCGATACGTCTTGACTCGTGGCGTTCCGTACCGATAATCTTCAAACCGCCTGCGGCTCTCGCCTCGTCGTCCAGTTTGATATCCGTACCACGCCCCGCCATATTCGTCGCAATCGTAACCGCGCCGTGGATACCCGCGTCCGCTACAATCTCCGCCTCCAGCTCATGGAACTTGGCGTTCAATACCTTATGCTCGATTCCTCTCTTTTTTAAAAGTGCGCTAAGTTCCTCCGATGCCTCAATCGTAATCGTACCGACCAGCACGGGTTGTCCTTTTGCATGCGCCTCCACGATGGAATCAATAATCGCGTTCAGTTTCTCACGTCTCGTCTTATAAACCGCATCCTGATGGTCGATTCTGGCAATCGGCTTATTCGTCGGAATCTCCACTACGTCCATCCCGTAAATATCACGGAACTCTTTTTCCTCCGTTAAAGCGGTACCTGTCATACCGGCTTTTTTCTCAAATTTATTAAAGAAGTTCTGGAACGTAATCGTCGCTAACGTTTTACTTTCTCTTTTAACCTTAACATGCTCTTTCGCTTCGATTGCCTGATGCAAGCCGTCGGAATAACGCCGTCCGGGCATAATACGTCCGGTAAACTCATCTACAATCAAGACCTGCTCGTCTTTTACAACATAATCCTGGTCGCGGAACATTAAATTGTGCGCACGGAGAGCAAGAATAATATTATGCTGAATTTCCAGATTTTCCGGGTCGGCAAGGTTTTCTATCTGGAAAAAGCGTTCCACTTTGGAGACGCCCTCCTGCGTCAGATTGACTACTTTATCTTTCTCGTTGACGATAAAGTCCCCGGTTTCTTCCCGCTCCACTCCCATGATGGCGTCCATCTTGGAAAGCGCTTCCATATCCTCGCCGCGGGTAAGCTGTCTGGCAAGAATATCACACGCCTCATACAGCTTCGTGGATTTGCCGCTCTGTCCGGAAATAATAAGGGGCGTCCGCGCCTCGTCAATCAAAACGGAATCGACCTCGTCGATAATCGCATAGTGCAGTTCCCTAAGAACAAGCTGTTCTTTGTAAATCACCATGTTGTCGCGCAGATAATCGAATCCCAGCTCATTGTTCGTCACATAGGTGATGTCACATTGATAAGCCTCCCTGCGCTCGTCCGATTTCATGCTGTTTAAAACAACGCCGACCGTCAGACCTAAAAATTCGTGTACCTGCCCCATCCACTCGGCGTCACGCTTCGCCAGATAATCATTGACCGTAACGACATATACGCCCTTTCCCTCTAACGCGTTTAAATATGCCGGCAAAAGACAGGTCTGCGTCTTTCCTTCGCCCGTTTTCATCTCCGCAATGCGTCCCTGATGAAGAACAATACCGCCAATTAACTGTACCCGGTAATGCTCCGTTTTCAGAATACGTCTTGCCGCCTCCCTGACTACCGCATATGCCTCTGTAAGTATATCATCCAGCGTTTCGCCCTCCTGCAGTCTTTTCTTAAATTCCTTTGTTTTATCTTTTAACTGCTCATCGCTCAACGCCATCATAGAATCACGAAGCGACTCTATTTTGTCAACCAGACCTTCAATCCGCTTAATTTCTCTTTCACTGTGCGTTCCGAAAACTTTTTGTACTACGTTCATTTCTGCTCCCATCTGCGCATAGACGCGCGTACCAGTTTACCGCAATTTGGCTGCGCCGAAATGCAGCACTATCCCCGTCTTACAGAAAATACTAAACTATATTGTAGCAGATTTGCTGTATTAATTCAACATTTTAATGAACCGTGATTGCTTGACACTGTCCGGGATATACTATAGAATCTACTATGAAACGCGCGTCAAAACTTATTTTTTAAAATTAATTTTACGGGAGAGAATCAAAAATGAAGTGGCTTAAACTGGATAAAAAATATATGTTTACTTATTTTATACTATCATTGCTCAGTTTCTTATATATTTTTCCCATGATTCTGGTAAATGCAGATTATAAGGATGATTTGGGAACTTCCATAACTGGTGTTATCGGATTAAAGGGCGACGGCAGGCCTCTGGGCGAATATGCAGTTTCTTTTTTATGCGGCGGCAGCCCCTTTACCAATGTTGCACCGCTTTCCATCATTCTGGCGGTGCTGTTTTTATCCTATGCGCTTGTTTTATATGCCAAAATAAACCTGCCTTTTGTATCAAATCATTATATATTGATTTCGCTTCTGTTACTCATCCTCACAAACCCTTTGGCCGTGGAATGTTTATCCTATAGGACTGTTTCCGTTGTGATGATTGCTGCGCTTGCGCTGCCGTTTATCATGTATGCCGTTCCGGATACGGTTCCTGATTTATATCTGTTTATCTATTCGTCCTTTTTGTGCATGGCGATTATGTCCTTATACCAGGCGCCAATCGGTCTGTGCTTTGTATTGTTTGCCGTCAACGTTTTCTTTGCCATTGTCGGAGAAAAGAAACTAAACATCCGCCGGGAGATAATCCGTTTTGCCGGCATTGGACTTTCCGCTGTTTTCTATCAACTGGTTGTGGCAAGACACTACGTTGAGCGTAATGACTGGCGTTATGAAGCTTCACAGTTGATTGATATCAAACTTAGTTCCATTAAAATCATCATCGAACATATTATCGCTTCCTGCCGGTATTTAATAACCTTTTTATCGGCCACCCCCATATGGTATTGGATTGCTTTAATCGCGACGATTGTATTTTCTATCGCAGTCATGCTGTTTTTGTACTGCCGGGAAAGTGATGCCAAAGGCTGGAAAAAGGCTGCCGGTATCGCCTTTTTCATTCTTTCTCCGATACTTGTTTTTCTTGCCACTTTTTTACCGGTAATGGTTCTTAGGACATTGATGTTAAAAACCAGAATCTTTCTTGCTATGGGCGGCGTTCTTTTCTACACGGGAATATTTTTATTATATTATTACAGGAAAAAACAGAAAGCCTTTGTTGCTTTGTTCATGATTGTATGTATCGCCTATTCTTATATCTATATGTATTCCTATGCCAATGCGGTCGGCACAAAGCAGGAATATGCCAAATATCTGGTATATAATATCGTACATGACGTAGAAACCATCAATGCGGACGGGGAATTTTCCACACTTTCCTTTATCGGCGAAATGCCAAGAACCAACCGTATACAGCTAATGTACGATAAATATCCCATTTATGAAGAAATTATTCCTAAATATTTCACAAATGATTCGTGGATAGGAGGAGCCTGGGTTCTGCAATATATGCAGGGCGATTTGAAAATCGAAGCCGAGGAAGAAACAGATAATGAAATTGTGGAAACCACAGAACCGGTCATGAAAAATTCCGTCTATTCCTGTTATGTGAACGGCGACAAAATCATTGTTGCTTTTCACTAAATCATTTTCATTTTGAATTTGATTTTTAGCCATGGAAGTGATACTATTTTTTTGTATACTATATTATAAAATATAAATACGAGGTGTAAAGTTGAATACTTCGGAATGGAGGACAAAATGAGTAAGAGTTTTGACGATTTACTATCTAAAGTATCTGAATGTAGTGTGAAAAAAGTAGCCGTAGCCGTCGCGCAGGACAGCGCCGTTTTAGAAGCGGTACAAGCTGCGAAAGAGAGAAATATCGCAGAAGCAATTTTAGTCGGCGATGCAGACAAAATCAAGGAAGTTGCCGCTTCCATCAATATGTCTGTGGACGGATTTGAAATCATTGATGAAAAAGACAACTATACCGCGGCATTGAAGGCAGTTGAACTGGTGCATACCGGAAAAGCGGATATGTATATGAAAGGTCTGATTGATACAAAATCTTTCTTAAAGAGCGTACTGGACAAAGAAGTCGGCTTAAGAACCGGCAAAACATTATCCCATGTATGCGTATTTGAAGTAGAGGGTATCAACCATCTCTTATTCTTATCAGACGTTGCTTTCTTAACATATCCGTCTTTGGAAGAGAAAGTACATATTATAGAAAATACGGTGGAAGTATGCCACGCCTGCGGTATTCCGAACCCGAAGGTAGCGCCTCTTGCCGCAGTTGAAGTCGTAAATCCGAAAATGCCAGTTACTGTAGAAGCCGACGAACTTACCAAGATGTGCGAAGAGGGTAAAATTACCGGCTGTGTCGTAGACGGACCGCTTTCCTTAGACCTTGCAATCGACCCTGAAGCCGCAAAACACAAAGGCGCAGAGGGCAGAAAGATTGTCGGAGACGCGGATATTCTTCTTTTCCCTGATATCCATGCAGGAAACCTCGTTTATAAATGCCTTGTGCATACCGCAAAAGTGAAAAACGGTAATATTTTGACCGGCACAAAGGCTCCCGTTATTTTAACCTCCCGCTCCGACGACTTCGAGACAAAGGTTAATTCCATCGCTCTGGGTGCGGTTGTTGCCGAAAGTATGAAATCTTAAGAATAAAATATAATAAATATAGAAAGGCGGAGTAAAAAATGGCTGTTAAAAGTTTAATTATCAATCCGGGTTCCACTTCTACCAAAATCGGCGTCTTTGAAGATGAAACGCTGTTATTTGAAGAAACGCTCAGACATTCTACGGAGGAGATTGCGCAGTATGCCTCCATCGTAGACCAGAAAGATTTTCGGAAAGATATCATTGTAAATCTGTTAAAAGAAAAGAATTTCGATATCAAGTCTTTGAATATGGTTGTCGGACGCGGCGGTATGTTAAAACCGATTCCGGGCGGCACATACGAGGTAAGCGACGCGCTTTTAGAGGATTTAAAAATCGGTAAGCAGGGACAGCACGCTTCCAATCTGGGCGGTATTTTAGCAAAGGAAATTGCAGATTCCATCGGCGTACCCTCCTATATCGTAGACCCCGTTGTCGTAGATGAGTTGGAGCCTGTTTCGAGATATTCGGGCGTTCCGGAGCTTCCCAGAACAAGCGTGTTCCATGCACTAAACCAGAAAGCCGTAGCAAAACGCTACGCCAAGGAGTGCGGCAAAGCATACGACTCCCTGAATCTGGTGGTCGTACATATGGGCGGCGGTGTTTCCGTAGGCGCACACAAACTGGGCAAAGTCGTTGACGTATTCAACGCATTAGACGGCGACGGCGCATTTTCTCCCGAAAGAGCGGGCGCGCTTCCGAGCGGCGCGTTGATTAAGATGTGCTTCTCCGGTCAGTATACCGAAAAGGAAGTCTATAAAAAAGTCGTTGGAAACGGCGGCTTCAATGCCTACTGCGGCACGAACGATATGCGCGACGTCGAAAAGAAAGTACAGGGCGGCGACGCAAAAGCGGCGGAAGTACGCGAGGCATTTATTACACAGGTTGCGAAAGACATCGGCTCCATGGCATGTGTCTTAAAGGGTAAAGTAGACCAGATTATCGTAACAGGCGGCATCGCTTATGATAAAGTCGTTGTTGCCGGTTTAAAGGAAAAAGCAGAGTGGATTGCTCCCATGACGATATATCCGGGCGAGGACGAGCTGCTGGCTCTTGTGCAGGGCGGACTTAGAGTATTAAATGGCGAAGAAAAGGCCATGGTATATTAAATATATATGAAATAAATATTCTTTACTAACCGGAGCGGATAAATCCCGCTCCGGTTTTATATTTTCTTCATTAATAGAATCATCTGCGCCGTTTCCACCATATTTGTTCCGCTGTCCATACTGCATTTTTGCATATAGCGGTGCGCTTCTTCTTCCGTCATATGATTACGCGCCATCAATAATTCTTTGGCGTCTTTTAACAGTAAAGCCTCTTTCTCGCTGCGCTCTTTTGGTTTCTGCCTTGCCCTCTTTCGTCTTCTCATAATAGTCTGGCACATCATGGAGAGCGTATCTACCAGGTCATGGACTTTTAACGGCATGGACAAACAGACGATATCGTTTCCCAAACAATCGTTCACTACTCTCTGCGACGCCATCAGCAGCATATCAAAACCGTCCGGAAGGCAATCGTGTAATTCGGAATACATCATATCCGTCAATTTATAACCGCATATAACAATGCCGTCATTCCACTCGTCAATCTGACTGAGAGTCTGCGCACCCGTCGTACATACCGCCGTCACGGAAAATCCGTTTTTTATCAGGACCGCTCGAATCCCTTTCGCTTCTTCTATTTTGGGTAAGGCTATAACTATATTAATCACACGCTCACCCCCCTTATGCCCAAATTACTTTTGTCAGAAGTTATTTAAATATTCCCGGATTTCCCAATCCGTTACCTGAGAGCGGTAGCGGTGCCATTCTTCTTTTTTCGCGCTGATATATTTGGCATAGGTATGTTCTCCCAGCACTTCTTTTATAAATTCATCCTTTTCCATATCATAAATGGCCTCAATCAGCGTTCCCGGTATTTCCTCTATGCCGCACTTTCTTTTCTGCTCCTCGCTCATCTCAAAAATATTGCAGTCAACGCTGTCGGGCGGCATAATCTGATTCACAATGCCGTCAAGTCCGGCTCTTAAACATACTGCCAGCGCCAGATATGGATTGGCCGCCGGGTCAGGACAGCGAAGCTCTATCCGCGTTCCCTTTCCATGGGAAGCCGGAATCCTGATTAACGGGCTTCTGTTCGTCACGCTCCATGCAATATGAACCGGTGCCTCAAACCCCGGAACCAGCCGTTTATAGGAATTGACCAGCGGATTGGTAATCGCCGTCATGCCTTTCATATGTTTCATAATACCGCCGATGAAATAATACGCCTCTTTACTCAATCCGAATTTATCGTTTTCATCCGCAAAAATATTCTTTCCGTCTTTTGATAACGACATATTAATGTGCATACCGGAACCGTTTACACCGTATTTCGGCTTCGGCATAAAGGTAGCGTGCAAGCCGTGGCGTTTGGCAATCGTCTTAACCGCCAGTTTAAAAGTCATAATATTATCCGCTGTAGCAAGCGCCTCATCATAGCGAAAATCAATCTCATGCTGTGCGGGCGCAACCTCATGATGGGAAGCCTCTACCACAAATCCCATTTCCTCCAGGGTCAGAACCATGTCTCGTCTTGCGTTTTCCCCGAAATCCACCGGGCCTAAATCAAAGTAACCGGCCTGTTCATGCGTATTGGTCGTCGGCATCGCGTTTTCATCCGTATTAAACAGGAAAAATTCACATTCGGGACCTACTTCAAAGACATACCCCAAATCCGCCGCCTCTTTTACGGCACGCTTTAGAATATAGCGCGGGTCTCCCTCGAAAGGCTCTCCATTAGGGCGGTACACATCACAGATAAACCTTGCCACCTTACCCTGCTGCGGTCTCCATGGAAACATAGCAAGCGTTCCAAAATCCGGATATAAATACATATCGGACTCCTCAATCCTCGCAAATCCCTCTATAGAAGAACCGTCAAACATACATTCATTATTTAAAGCCCTTTCCAACTGGCTTACCGTAACCGCTACATTTTTCAGATTCCCGAAAATATCGGTAAACTGCAAGCGGATAAATTCCACATCTTCATCCTGCACCAACTGCATAATATCCTGCTTCGTATAATTTTTTCTCATGCCATCTCTTCCTTTCCCATAGATAAAAAGGCATTCCTACCCCTGGATAGAAACGCCCTTGTTCTGTATCAGAATACCACTTTACGCATCTGTTTGTCAATCATTCTTATCGCCTGCGTCTATTATCTGCTTCTTTCATCATTCCCCCTCATTACCAGTCATAATATGCCGCGCCTTATCATAAACTGATAAAAAGATTTTCTATGAGGATATTTTTATGAGTTCCAAAACCAAAATTGTTGTGCTTCATGTAAAAGAATTGATATATACCGGGATTTTCGCCGTGCTTGGTATTCTTCTCATCATTCTTCTTATCATTATGTTCCTTCCGAAAGATGAGAAAAAAGAGAGCGTACCCACCATGACGCAGACCTCGACAAACAGCTATATTCCCGGCATATACACTACTTCTTTGATTCTCAATGACAATGTCGTGGAAATAGAAGTTACTGTCGATGAAAAAAATATCAATTCCATACGACTGGTAAATCTGGATGAAGCCGTTACAACGATGTATCCTCTGATTCAGCCTTCTTTTGAAGACCTTGCGAACCAGATTATCACCAATCAGAGTTTGGACGGCATTACATATTCTGATGACAGCAAATATACCTCCATGATTCTATTAAACGCCATTACCGCCTCATTAGAAAAAGCGGTTGACGCGGACATCACCATCGATATGGACGGGGTCGTGGAATAAGCGGCATTATCAGGGAAGTTCCTCTACCTGCCTAATCCACAGCTTACCACAGGCATCGGACGGCATACGCAAATCACCTCTCGGAGAAAGCGCCACGCTTCCGACCTTAGGTCCGTCCGGCAGGCAGGAACGTTTAAACTGCTGTGCAAAAAAGCGGTGATAAAAGGTCTTTAACCATTTTAAGATCACTTCCTCCGTATACTGACCGGCGAACGATAACTTTGCTATGCGGTAAATCTTCGCCGGTTCAAAGCCGCACCGCAGCATATAATACAGGAAAAAATCATGCAGCTCATAAGGACCGACCAAATCTTCCGTTTTCTGTGAAATAACGCCGTCTACCGGCGGTAAAAGCTCCGGACTGACGGGCGTATCCAGAATATCCAGTAAAACAGCCGCCAACTGCTCATTTTCACAGGTATCGGCATAATATTTTACCAAATGCCTTACCAGTGTTTTCGGCACTCCGGCATTGACGCCGTACATAGACATATGGTCGCCGTTATAGGTTGCCCATCCGAGCGCCAGTTCCGACATATCGCCCGTTCCGATTACCAGACCTTCCGTCCGGTTCGCAATATCCATCAAAACCTGCGTCCGCTCTCTCGCCTGCCCGTTTTCATAAGTCACGTCATGATTCTCCATATCCTGACCGATATCCCGAAAATGAGCGGTTACCGATTCCTTAATATCCACTTCCCGTAAATCCGTACCTAATGTCTTTGCCAGTTTGCAGGCATTCTCATAAGTTCTGTCCGTTGTGCCAAAGCATGGCATCGTCACGGAAATAATCTGTCCTCTGTCCATCTCTAACATATCAAAGGCACGCGCCGTAACAAGCAGGGCAAGCGTAGAGTCCAAGCCGCCGGAAATCCCGATAACGGCTGATTTTGCCCCGGTATGCTCATATCGCTTTTTTAGTCCATAGGACTGAATGGATAAAATCTCCTCGCAGCGTTTCTGCCTTTCCTCTTTTTGCTCCGGCACAAAAGGCATCGCATTAAAAGTTCTATCCAGTTTTACGTCGTCTTCCTCCAAATGAAAAGAAACCGTCCGATAACCCTCTTTGGAAGTCTGTATATAAGTCGTCATTCTGCGCCTGTCATGCTCTAAGCGGTGTATATCAATATCCGCATAAACAGTCTCCGGCACAAAGCGTTTCGCCTGCGCCAACATGGTTCCGTTTTCCGCAATCATATTATGCCCGCCGAAAACCAAGTCCTGCGTCGATTCCCCCTCTCCCGCAGAAGCATAGACATAACCGGCAATCAGCTTCGCGCTTGCCGACTTGACTAACATTTCACGGTAACTGTCCTTTCCTATCGTCTCGTTTGACGCGGACAGATTCACCAGTATGCTTGCTCCTGCCAGTGCATGTGCCGTTCCGGGTGAATCCGGCGCCCAGATATCCTCGCATATCTCACAGCCGACAACAAGCCCTTCCATGGAATCCGCCTGCAAAAGAATATCCGTGCCGAACAGAATCTCTTTTTCCTCCCATAAAAACGGCTCCGGCGTCCGATTGCCCGGCGTAAAATGCCTTGCTTCGTAAAATTCCGCATAGGCCGGAATATACCGTTTCGGAATCATGGCAAGCACTTCTCCGTTTTGCAGGGCGGCCGCCACATTATACAGTTTATGGTCTTTTACAACCGGCAGACCTACGAAAATCAAAGCATCGCTTCCCTCCGACGCTTCGCACACAGTCTGCAACTGTTCTTTTGCCCCATTTAACAAAAGTTCCTGCAAAAACAAGTCTCCGCAGGTATATCCCGTCAAACATAACTCCGGAAAAACAATAATCTTGGCTTCCCGTTCAATCGCCTCCTCCATACATTCACAGATACGGCGTGCATTGTATACCGGATCCGCCACTTTTATCTTTGGGGTCACTGCCGCTGCTTTTATAAATCCATGCTTCATACCATTATTTCCTTTCCTGCTATTTTACCAGCTTTTTTAACTCATCCACCGCAAATACATAATCCGTATTACAGAAATGGCAATGCAGCGTTACATCCTTATTCTCTGCAATCATATCCTGCAATTCCTTTTTCCCCAGACTGAAAAGCACCTTTTCCACTCTTTCTTTTGAACAATTACACCGAAACTGCAAAGGCGTCCTGTCCGTAATCTCCAACCCCATATCGCCAAGTAAAAGCGCGAGGATTTCCTCCGGGGAATTACCCTCTTCCAGAAGCGTTGTCACGGACTTTACAGCGGCCAATTTTTCTTCCAGTTTGGTGATAATCTCCTCTCCTGCAAAGGGCATAAGCTGAATGATAAAACCGCCCGCCTGCTTCACGGTGTTGCTGCGTTCCATTAAAACGCCTAACGCCACACAGGAGGGAACCTGTTCCGATACGGCGAAATAGTATGTTAAATCGTCTCCGATTTCCCCGGTCTGCAACGCTATCTGCGAAGAATAGGGGTCTTTCATACCCATATCTTTTATGACGGTCAGATAACCGTTTCCAATCACACCTCCCACATCCAGCTTTCCCTGTGCGTTCGGCGGACGTATCGCCTGCGGTGAGACTGCATATCCTTTGACGTTTCCTTTCGCATCTGCGGTTACGGTAAGACCTCCAACCGGACCGTCTCCGCTTATCTGTAACGTCAATATATCTTTTTCGCCCTTTAACATACTTCCCATACAACATGCGCCGCTCATCAGTCTGCCAAGCGCAGCCGTAACGACAGGGCTTAAATTATGCCTGCTTCTCGCCTCTTCCACCAGATTTTTCGTCGTAACCGCAAAGGCCCTGATTTGCGCATCCGCCGCCGTCGCCCTTACCAGATAATCCTCTCTGCCCATCCTAATCCTGCTCCCTTTTCCGCTCAACCCATGATGTTTATGTCGATGCTGTCAGCATCACATAAACTCGTATGTGAAAAATTTATTTTTCACATTGTGCTATTATATATATTCTTTCGCTTACCGCAGTCACTTTTTCATGTGTATCCGCATCCACCGCCTCTAAAAAAACCAAACCGGACTTTTTCAGGAGTTCTTTCATCTGCCCTAATTGATATCCCCGCTGATAATGCGTCTCCTGAAACCGCCTAAAGGTATCATCACTACTGTTATTTTTTACAAAAACGGTTAAATCATACTCATTGAGCTGTTCCCGGGGATGATAATAATTCTCCCAAATAAAACTGCAATCCTCTCTGTTTTCCGCTATCGTCCTGTCGCCAATCACATTTTCATACTTATAGACTGTGTTAAAATCAAAAATAAATACGCCCTGCGGATATAAATAGTTATTGACAAGCTTAAATGTGGCCAGCAATTCCTCTTCATGAAGCAGATAATTTAAGGAATCGCATACGCTGATAACCGCCCCCACCGTTCCATACAGTTCAAACTCTCTCATATCCTGCAATAAATATAAAATATCCAATCCCGAGCGTTCTTTCTTTTCAACGGCAATCTGCAGCATTTCCGCCGAATTATCAATCCCTATCATATCATAGCCCGCCTCGGCAAGAAGCTGTGTCAGTGTGCCGGTTCCGCAGCCCAAATCCAGAATGGAATTTTTCTCCTGCAGAAGATTGGCGTCCGTAATATTTTCTTTTACCTCATAACGGTGCAGTAACGTCAGTAAAAACGCACACCACTCCTCATAGGGCGTTTCATCCATAAAAGTATCGTATACTCTCGCAAAATCCGTATAGGCTTCCATTTATTTTACATTCTCCCCGTAATCTCGATTTCTTTTATCATACCATGAAAACTATCGGTTTTGGAACCAATCCGTTCAAGCGGAAATACAAAAGTCGCATACTCCATAAAAGGCTCGTCGTCTCCCAGCGTATCAACCAGCCTCCCATTGATATACAGGCTTGTCTTATTTTGTTCTCCCTGTATCGTAAGACTGACCCATTCCCCTACCGGCAGCGTATAGGCAAAAGAATAGTCCTTTCCCTCTCTGGAAAATCCTACCTGTCCGCTTCCTGTCTGTACCGCTTTAAAAGCTGTCTGCCCATAGGGCGCGTCCGCCTCAAACAAGATTTCCTCTTTGGCTTTGTCCACCGCTTTCTCCGAGGCGTTTTCACGATATACCTGCATACTGACCGTATAACTGCCGCCGATTCCCGGATAATTTCCGTTATCAGCCTTAAGGGCATTCGTATAACCGGTTTCGATATAATCCTCCCCGCCGGAAAGTACAATCGTTTCATTATCAGCCACGCCACCGCCTGCGGGCAGACGCAAAGGCTTTCCTTCATCAGCGCCGCCCCACGCCGCCAAAGCATACGGATTGCTGTCCGGCGCGCTTCCTAAAGCGTCAAATAACGCCATATGTTCTTCATAGGAAGCCTCGACGCCGCCCCACAGCTTCGCGCTGATAACGCCAAGCGGCTGATAGAACCTGTCAAATAAATCGCTTTCGCAAATGCCCACATCCAGCCTGCCGCACATATCATTCCATATCATATACGACGCGCCTAACATCTGCGGGGAATAGACGGGAATATGTTCCAGCTGGTTATAATCATAGAATTTATTTACTTCCCAATTTGCAAAAAGTTCCTCCGTGTCCAGATAGTCATATCCGCCGCCGGGAATGATATAGAGATGGTTATTCTGCATATTGATGAGCGAATAGCCCGCTTCGTACATTTCCATCGAATCCGCCCATGTCGTACTCCAGAGGTTCATCTGTAAATCTTTTGTGTCCGGCGTCGTCTCCCCCTCGATATTGCTCAGGCTTCCCCAGAGCCGGATTGTTTCCGTATTGCTTTCCGTACGTATGAACGTTATGATGTCATTCATATACTGCCTGTATGTTTCGCCGTCTCCGTAATATTCATCCATACCGATATTGACGGCGGCCGCCCCCGCAAACGCGGCAACAGACGCCGTTCCCGCCTGTCCGTTTAACGCCTCACGCCAGATATCTTTTATAAGTTCCACCGCCTCATCCCTGCTTAAATCTATCTGGTCTACGGCTTCGTTTCTCACGGTCAAAGCATATTCCGGGAAAAGCTTCGTAATGGAAAGAGAGTGCGCAGGCGTATCAATTTCCGGTACAACCTGGATTCCATATGCCTTGGCAGTATTCATAAAATCAGCAAACTCTTGCGCCGTATAGGCATATTCATCACTCGTCAGTTTCTCACCCTTCTCATTGGCAACGCTTACCTCCAGCCGAAAGGCGCTGTCCGCCGTCATGGCTTCCTCTATGGAACCTGTCAGCCCGCTGGTGCTTAAAATCACATTATCGTTTAAATGTATCGACAAATCATTCATCTTATACCATGACATATTCTTCATAATCTGATATAACATATCCATGGAAACGGGCTTTCTCGCCACGTCGATGCCAAAACCCCGCACCTGATATTTCGGATAATCGCGAATCTTTCCCTGCGGAAGTGTTTTTACCGCATCCGCCGCCGTATCGTCCATCCTTTGCGCCGTTAAATCCGTCTGCCCCTTTAATATCTGCAAGATGGTAATCGTTCCCCAGTATATACCCTGCGCATCCGTTCCAATTATGACACATTTGTCAGTAATATCACAGACATATCCCTCGCTGCCGACGCCGGATACCGCGCTATCCTCCATGCCGTCATCATAGGTCAAATAGAAATCTCCCGGCCGCACATCTTCATAATTTCCCTCTTCCACCGAAATTTCCCGTTCCATAATCAGTTCATAGCGTTCGGCAAACAACTGTGCGCTCTCTCTAAGGGATTCTGTCTGTATCACGATACGGGAATCATCCCCCGGCACAAATATGCCATCCGCCCCATCCCATTCCGCCAGCGCGGGAATCACCTCGGGTTTTGCATTTTCTCCCTGCAATCCGCCCCCTGCCGCCGGAACCTGTATGGTAAAAGAAATCTCTCTGGCCTCTTCCTTACCCGCTGTCTGTTCCACCAGATAACCGACCGTTACTTCCTTATCCTGTATTGTCTCATAGACCTCACAGTCCGCGCCGATAATCTGCTCATAATCCGCGCCCAGATATGTTACCTGATATCCCTCCGGCGCCTTTGGCAGTTTTAAATATCTGCTGTTATCTTCTCTTGTCTCTATGATTGGCTCTTCCAGTAAATACGCCGCCGGCTTGTCCGCATACACCTCAAATTCGTATAAAGAGACATTCTGATACAAGTTAGAATAGTCTTCTTCCGCCTGCGAAACCGCACTGGTAGACATCCGCAAAAAACGCACTTTGGCCGCCTCGGCCAATGCTATCTCCTGCCGCTTTGTTTCCGGCGCATGATGAAAGTCCGCCAAGACCTCCCAATTTTCTCCATCTGCCGAACCTTCAAGCCGATAGGCCGTAACATTCGTCCGCTCCCATTTTAAAATAACAAAAGAAACTGAAATTTCTTCCGGAAATTCCAGTTCTATATAATGAGAAGCGTCTTCCCAGTTATTCTCGCTCGACCAGCGGGAAGACAGCGTTTCGTCGTCTCCATCAATCGCCTTATCAGCCGATAACCCCTCTGTTTCCATACTGTCGCAGGACGCCTTGACGCCCCTTAAAAGAGCCAGATTTTTCTCTGTCTCCCCGCCCAGTCCGTGCGCCGCCGCCAGCATAACAATAACAACTGCTATTGTTGAAAATCCCGCAACCAGTATATTCCTTTTGTTTTTCATCATTTCACAGACACTTTCTATGGTAAACATATCATCAATACGCTATGAAATCAGCACGCCCAACAATCCATAGGATACAATCGACATAATAACAGTTGCTATTGCAATACCCAGCAGTTCCGCCAATATCGCTTTCTTAAAATCAATTTCCAAAAGCGCGGCAATTAACGACCCTGTCCATGCACCCGTTCCCGGAAGTGGTATGCCGACAAATAAAACCAGCCCCCAGAACTCATACTTTTTGATAGACTCACTCTTACCCATCGCCCGGTTTTCCAGCTTTTCAATTAATCCCTTAAAAACTTTTATCTTCTTCAGCCATTTAAAAATCTGCTTGATAAAAAGCAGTATAAACGGAATCGGTATAATATTGCCGATAATACAAATCGGAATCGCCGTTAAAATCGAAACGTCCAAAAGTTTTGACACCAACAGGCCGCCCCGCAGTTCCAGAATCGGAATCATGGAAATAATAAAAATAACAATCTCCTTTGATACATATTTGCCCAATGTATTGGCAAACCAAGCCGCTAAAGCACTCATACTCATTCTCCTCTTATATGATTTCTTTCAATGCCGCAAACAAAGCATCCATCTGCTCATCCGTGCCAATCGTAATACGCAGATAGTTGTCAATCCGTTCTTTATTCCAATGTCTGACGTAAATATCCCGCTCTTTTAACTTCTCAAATATCTCCTGCGCCTTAACGCTGTTATGGGAAGCAAAAATGAAATTGCCGCCGGGTTCCGGGAAAGTAAAGCCAAGCGCCGCCAGTTCTTTCTTCGTGCGTTCCCTGGTCGCCATAATCTTAGCGCAAATTTCCTTAAAATAAGCATCATCTTTTACCGCTTCCGCCCCAAGCTGCAGCGCCGGTCTGTTCATGGTATAGGAATTGACTGCGTATTTTGCGCTGTTTAAATAGCCAATCGCCTTTTCACTTCCTATCGCATAGCCAATCCGGCAGCCCGCCATTGCCCTTGACTTGGAAAATGTGCGGACAATGAGCAGATTCTCATATTTAGGCAAAAGCGGCAGACAGCTTGTGCCGCCAAAGTCAATGTAGGCTTCATCCACAATCACCATACTGTCCGGGTTTGCCCGAATAATCTCCTCTATGGCATCCACTTCCATCAAAATACCCGTCGGCGCGTTGGGATTTGGGAAAATCACACCGCCGTTTACTCCCGTATAGTCTTCCTTTCTGATGCGGAAATTTTCATCTAACGGCTTTACCTCATAAGGAATCCGATAAAGTTTGGCCCATACGTCATAGAACGAATATGTGATATCCGGGAAAAAGACCGGTTTATCTGAATGAAAAAATGTCAAAAACGCCATGGAAAGCACATCATCAGAACCGACGCCGATAAAAATCTGCTCTTTTTTCACCTGATAATAGTCTGCCAAAAGCTGCGCTAACGGCGTTTCTTCCGGAAATTCCGGATAAAGCCGCAAATCCTCATACGCCAATTCTTTCATTTTCTTTTCCACCATCGGCGACGGCGGATAGGGGCATTCGTTTGTATTTAATTTGATAATATTTTTTTTCTGCGGCTGCTCTCCGGGTATATAAGGAGCCGCCTTGCGCACATTATCTTCCCATTTCATCTATCTGATTCCTTTCCCGTCTTCTGTCATGTTTTCAGACGTCGCGTCTTTTGCCAGTTTTTCATATGCCTGCGCCTGTTCTTCATTTCCTAAGAGCCGGTAACACTTCGCAAGGGCAAGCAGCGGAATCTTCCCACTACTATGTATATTAAGGATACTCTCCGTTTCATACGCGCCATTATAAAACCATATAATTGCTTCCTGCAAATCCTGCCGCTCCAAAAAATACTCTCCCAGTTCACAGCAAATCTCCGCACAGCCCTCCGCAGCGACCACTTTCAGCGCATATTTAAAAAATTTCTCCGTATCCTTTCTAAGCCTTGCCGCTCTTGCCACCACGCACGACGCTTCCTTGATTTCATCTAACGACCTTTCCGTATCTAAGCAGGAAGCTTCAAAGAATGCTTCGGCGTTTAAAAAATCCTGCTCTTCTCCGGAAATAAACAGTTCCTTGGCATAAATATTATGCAGCCTTGCCGATAAATGCGCACCGGCAGCCGTCATCCGCACAAAGGATGCCAAATCCCTGTCTTTATGGTTATTTTCCGGCATATGCAGAATCGCGATATCGCTGTCGAAAATTACAGGTTCCAAAATCACCTGCTCATGAATAGGTTCCGCCCACGTAAAAGTTCTTAAACGTTTAAAAAGCTTGGGGCGAAGCTCTTT
This sequence comes from Clostridium sp., assembly GCA_023664605.1. GTDB lineage: Bacteria > Bacillota > Clostridia > Lachnospirales > Lachnospiraceae > UBA3282. The sequence continues at coordinate 308,991 of JAMPFF010000002.1, read as the reverse complement.
ATCATAATTATAAATCGTTCCAAAATCAAGCTGGTTCGCATAATACATCTGTACAATGTCAATCTCCGGCAAAAGCGTTTTCTTTAACTGCAAAAAAGCTTCCCTATTCTCTTTATCCAGCACTTCATCAGCATCCGCCGAATAAATATATTCCATATTTGCTTTGGAAAAAGCAAAATTTCTCGCCGCCGAAAAATCCTGCACCCATTCAAAATCATAGATTTTATCCGTATAACGCGCTGCAATCTCTTTCGTTTTGTCCGTAGAGCCGGTATCGACAATGATGATTTCATCCATCAGCCCCGACACGCTGTCTAAGCATCTTGCAAGCAGCCTCTCTTCATTTTTTACAATCATACAAAGACTTATCGTAATCATACTTAACCATACGCCTTTCTTTGCCTGCCATATTTGTGACTAAAACGCACAAACTCACGGTTAGAAAACCTTTGCTTTTTCAACTTCAAATACATATGTTAGTATACCAGAACTTTCCTTAAAAGGGAATCTCTGTTTTCATTGCTTCTCCCTCTATGACGAGACAGCTTTTGGCCCCGTCCGCATATACATACATATCCCGGTATCGGTTTTTCCTGCAAAAAGCCCGCCCCGGACAAATTCTGTAACGCGTGGTGCGCGATAAATCCACCATCCGCACGCCAATCCGAACCGCAAAACCGCCGTCCTCTTTTCTGACCGGCACATAGCCCAGATAGCGGTAGCGGCTCCCGTTCCAGTTATATATCCGCGCCATGCCGTAACAAAATGTATGCAGCATAACCGCCACTAACAACATTAGCAGTATCAACAGCGCGGTTATCATAATTTTATAAATATCATCTGTTATTATAAGGTTTTCCATCACTTTTTTCATTCCGTCTTTCTTTTATTTTTATCCCTATTCTATCCAGTCCATACTGTAATAAGAGCGGCAGTATGATACCCGCCAGCAGATAAACCATCTTAAACTCCTCTGCTCCCCTTATCATATAGTAATAGTCGATATTCGTCCGGTAAAGCGTTCCGTCAAAATCCGCCAACCATGGCGTATGCTCTGCAAACGCCGCAATTATCATTTCTACCAGCATAAACGCCATAATGTGGTGCAGCATGACCGCATATGTATTCTTCCCCAGATAAAGCACAGCTTTGCTTTTCTCGAAAGCCGGTGTGATAATCCTGGCGACACGCAGCCAGAATGCAATGCCCGTAACGGCCGTCAGATAGGGAACGGCCGGTCCGTTCATAAATCCCGTACACCACACGCTGCTGTAGGCAAGCCCGTTACAGGAAAATATCAAAACAAGCTGCAGTCCTATCACAATGCCAAAATAGGCGGGGCTGCCAAGCGTATCGTACTTTTCCAGCTTCTTATGATAAAACTGCCCCATCTGGAAACAGGGGTATAAAAACAGGATTCTGCCCGGCGCCTTATATAATCCCCATACATGTCCGCCAATCGCGAACCATACGACAATCATGCCAATGATAAGGGAAACCGCCAGTATCAAGCTTTCATGACATAAACGCAGCCGCTTTAATAAAAGCCGCATCACAATGTTCATCATTTCTATAACAAATAATACCGGCACAAACCATGCCGCATAATTATAGATAAACTGATAACCATGCAGAAAAGGCGATATGAAAAGCGTCTTAAAACTGATGCCCTCCCCCATCGCAAACCCGCATAAGCGCAGCATCCACGCCAATATACCATACAAAAGGTTCCAGATAAAATATGGTATCATAAGGCGTTTTATCTTCTTTAGGCAGTAGGCAAGCGGCGCAGCTTCTTCCTCTTCCTTGTAAAAATACCCGGAAATAAACAAAAATAACGGCACATGAAACGAATAATACGGAAACAGTCCTCCTACCGTCATAATATCATATCCCACATGCCCTGCTACAATCATCACAATCGCAATTCCCGAAAGGATGCAGAAAGTCATATTATATTTTTGGTCTTTATCATTTGCCTTATCCGATGCCATTCACTCTAACCCTCTTCCTTACTAGCAAAAACCAAATGCCTGCTTTGCTCCCCTCAAGAATTACGCAGTAATTCTTGTAACGCAAGCCATTGGGCTTGCGTTTAGCCATCAGGCTTGTGTTTATCATAACATTTTTTATGGAAATATGCTATAATATACTACACGCAAAAGAAAAAACAGGCAGCTGCGTCGAGAAAGAAAGGCAGAAATTTGTTATGAACCGGAAACGCTTAGTTTATATTCTATTATCCGTTATATTCATTATATTAATTGCAGTTGTCATGATATACCCATGTCTTTCCCAAAAGGCGGATATCCGCACATCCGCGCCCGCGCAGGAAAACCCGTTCCCCTCTTCAATAACAGATGTTACTGAATATATCGCCGCCTCCGAACTCACGGACGAAGCTTCTCTTACCGCCGCTATGCAGGAAGAAGTCAAAACAAATCCCTGTACGGATTTAAGCGTTCCGACTTATATTACCAAAGTAAGCGATACCTATTTTATTGTGGACTGCTATCATAATCAGGTCATTTACCATGATAATCTGGACGACCCGCTCTATGAATGGCGCGTCATGACAGATGAAATCAAGATGGGACATACGCTCGCCAGCGACGGCAGCGTTTATTTAGTGGACGATACGGAGAATAACAGAATCCTTGTATTTGAAAAAAGAGAGGGTAGATTTTTACATACGCAGACATTTTCTGATATCGGGAACAGACCCCATTATATTATTTATGATGAAAACACAGACACTTTCTATGCCTGGAGCTCCATGAGCGGCGAAATGTATCTTTTCCGCCACAATACGGACGACGCCCGGATGTATCTGACCGAAATACGCCGTATAGAAGCTCTTTCTAATGTGTATGTGCGTTCTTTTACCATTCTGGATGGCGACATCTACTTTGTATCGGGCAATTCCAGCATCATCCGCGCCGACCTGAATACGTTTGAAATTCTGGATTCCTACCCTGTTCCTGATACCATGGCGGGCATGATACAGCTTACGAAGATTCAAGACTATTTCTATCTGACAATTTCCACCGATATTACCGGTAATCAGGACTACGCCACCATTATCCGCACGAAAAAGCTTTCCAACCTCATCAAAGGCAAATATGAAGATATCTACGAAAACTTTATCGGCGGCGGAACGCCTTATTATATCACACACTTTGACGGCTCTTATTTCCTGACGGAACACCGCCTGCCCGGTCACTCCATCTGGCGATTCCGGGTAGTTGAGAACGAATTGAGCGAAGTGCAGACTATTTACTGACTCCCATTATCCGCCAGCATCTTCTCAAACACATCTTCCGGTACCGGCTTACAGTAACGGTAACCCTGCGCCACATAAGCGCCAATCTCCATCATCAGCTCCGTATCTTCCTCTGTTTCTACGCCCTCACAGACCACTTGGGCGTTCAAATCTTTGGCAAGATTTACGATATTTCTCATAATCTGCACCTGTCTGGTGCGGTTTTCGTTATTGAGCAGGAAAGAACGGTCTAATTTGATAACGGACGCCGGTATCTGTTCAAATACTCCCAGGGAAGAATATCCCGAGCCAAAATCGTCTATAGAAAGATGAACGCCCTCTTCCCGTAAGACGTCTACAATCTCCTTGACTTTCTGGCGCTGCACATCCTCCACCACAAGCGTCTCCGTAATCTCCACCTCTATCAGCTCTTTGGGAATCCGGTATTTGTCAATAATAGACTTAAATCTTTCCGGAAAACCATCCTCCGTAAAGTGCAGTCTGGAAAAATTGCAGGACACAGGCACAACATTCTTACCCGCATCGATACGCCGGCGCAGCATTTTACACACGCTTTCCATCACAAAGAAATCAATCTCCTTAATCCTGCCGGTACGCTCATAATAAGGCACAAAGAACCACGGCGTACGGATAGCCCCGTCCGCTGTAGGGTCCTTGAAACGTATCAACGCTTCAGCGCCTACGATATTTTCATTGCGAATATCCACTTTCGCCTGATAATAGGCGACAAAGTCCTTATTAATATCGACGGATTCCAAAAGTTTCTCCCTATCATGCGTCTCCCGCAGCTGCGTCCGCAACTTATCATCATAAATCTGTACCGCGTTACCGTAGCTGTTCTTTAAAGAATCTACCAGCTGTATACTCTCAGACAAAGCGCGCTGTAAATCATCATCCCCATTTTCCAAGCACCCCACGCCTATGGCAAGCGACATATGGGTATCTGCTTCCTCGTAGATTCGTAAAGATATCTTGTCTGCAATGTTCACCAAACGGCTTCGCAGCACTTCCACATCTTCATACTTCATAAACAGCACAAAATGGCTTCCATAGCTTCTGGCATAAAGTTCGTTTTTATCATCTGTTTCTTCAGAGAGGGTTTCAATGACTAATTCCAGTATACGCTGCCCCGCATTCCAGCCATACAACGTGTTGTAACTCTTAAATTGACCGATATCCGTGTAGGCAATGGCGTAATTGCTGTTTTTATCCGCTGCCAGTTTCTGTGCCGCCCGGTACCGCAAATAATTCAGGTTCCAAATATTAAATTCCGTATCCTTATACATAAGCTTCTGAACCCGCATACTGTTGCGCAGTAAATAGAACAGCACCAAAATGACTGCCACGGCGCAGCACGTCAGAACAAGGATAATGGCAATACTATGGTCGCTGATAAAGTTCGCCATACTCATCTTGGAATAGAAATTGTCCTGCAGCATATAGTCATTGACCATCTTGTCGCTGACCTCAATCAGCTCTTTATTTAAAATATCGAGAAGAGGCGAATCCTCGTTATCCGCCACAAGCATACAAATACTATGGACGTCGCTTAACACACTGTGGATCTCCATCTTGTTGAAGCGAAGCTGGGAACCGAGCAGATACTCCGCCAGATACCCGTCGCATATGGCGGCGTCCGTTTCACCGGACATCACCGCGTTCAAATTCTCCAACTGCGTGGAATAAAGCAAAAGACGCGTATTCTCATCGATGAAATTCTGCACTGCATCCCCTGAAGCGCCGCTTTCTTCCACCGCTAAGGTATTTATCGAATCAGATTTACCATTCTTTCTCATAATAATAACTTGAGGTATCTGGGCATACTCCTTTGTGGATACAAGCCCGTCTGACTGCATACGCTGTACCGTCTCCCCACAATAGCTTAAGATATCAATACTGCCGGTTTTTAAGGCGTTTTTCGCCTCCTCCATGCTTTCCAGTTTCACATAGCTAAAAATCATGCCCGTACTCACAGACACCTCCTCCAACACTTGTCTGGAAAGTCCCATAAAATCCCCCTCATTTTCATAAGAAAATGGGTAGCAATCGTCTAAGTATCCTACGGTCAGCGTTCCTTTTTCCGCAATATACTGCTTTTCACTATTGGTCAGTAAAATCGTCTGGTCCAGCCTGCTGTCATAATACTTAACCATCAACTCATTTTCCAGTCCCGGACGATTCATCTTCACATCCGCTATTCCCTGATTGAGTTCTCTCATCAAATCATTGTTGCCCTGATAGGTTATGTAATAAAAAGGCATAGGCGCAAACCTGCCGACCACACGCCGTCCTTTTTTTACCTCCGTCAGAGAATGTACAAAAACATCTATCTCTCCCGCATCCAGCGCCGCCTGCAGGGCCGCCGTACTTTCATACTCCTTTACTTTAGGAGAGGCAAGCCCATTATCCGCCATATATTCATAAAATTCGTCTTTTCGTATATAACTACCCACAATGCCGAAAGAAGCGTCTTTCATGGCATCAAAATCCTCATATGCCAATCCGCTGCCGCCATTTACCGCAAGCACACCAAAGGTATATCCGCTGGCTAAATCCGCATACTGATACAGCTCGGCCCGCTCTTGGGAATACTGCGCAGAACCCACCAAATCTATCCGCTTCATGGAAAGCATCGTCAGGGCCTTGTTCCAGCTTTCGCACTCTACATACTCAATATTCCAGTTGACATAGTCGCACAGCGCTTCCAGATACTCCACATCCATACCGGTACGGCTGCCGTCCTCCCTGGTCTCATTGTAGCCTTCCATAGGGAAAAAACCAACTCGAACCGTACGTTTTTCCGCTCCCTGTACCGTCCTAATGTTCCCACCGAACACCAAAAGCGTCATCACAAACATAAGCGTTAAAAACCCGGCTGCCCTGTTAAGCGTTCTTTTTTGCATCTTTCCCATAATACTTCGCCCTTTCAGATTATCCTATCTATGATTAATTATAAGTGAACAAGCCTATAAGATGCAAGTATTTTGCGAAAATAAAAGCCTGATGCAAAGCATTCCCTCCTCATAATCAGCGCTAATCGCACCGCCCATTTGCTCCGTCAGCGTTCTGGCAATCGAAAGCCCGATACCCGTCGATTTTGCCGCCGTATCTACCGTATAAAAACGGTCGAACAACTTTCCAACCTGTACCTCGTCCAGTGCAGGGGCATAATTGGCAAACGTCATCTCCCCGCTATCCAATAATGTAATCCGCAAATCGCCGTTACTGTATTTTATCGCGTTTTCTATGATATTTCCAAGAATACGCGAGAGCGCATTTTTATTTAATCTGGATTTAACATCACTGTCCGGCATTTTTATAACAGGTGTAATCCCTGCGTCCTTTAAGATAGCATAATAAGCAGAAATGCTTTCCTCCAAAACATGATTTAAAACCACATCCTCATATGGCAAATCCTGTTCTTTGGAAGCGGCGACGGAATATTTCAAAAGCTCATCCGTCAGACGTTTTAAAACTCCGGTACGGTTTTCCATAATATCCAGATAACGCTCCGCCGCCTCTATCCTGTCATCCTCTCTGTTCTCTTTACTCATCTGCGCCAGCAGTTTCCGCATCAGTTCCAGATAACCTCCAATCGCCGTCAACGGCGTTCTGATATCGTGGGAAATATTCGTTACCGCCTCTTTCAGGCGTAAATCGCCTTGCATATAATAATGCCTTTTGTCACGGAGAATGCGAAGCTGCTCATTGAGCGACTCCGCCAGCCTGCGCATCTGCTTATCACGGGACGAGATGCTGATAAGGGTATTGGTTTCGACCGTGAGTTTCTCCGTCAATCCCTCCTGTATTTCCTTTGCCGCTTTTTGTAAGGCATATATTTTTATACATAAAATTAAAATAACGCACGTTAGTATTACAATAACCGCCCACAGCCAAACTTCCATACCCATAACCATGCCTTTCTCTTTCTCTCATCCGTCGGCATTTACTGCCACATATCATTCCAATTTCATAACACCCCTGTTGTTATAACATCCGGCACAATATTATAACCTCATTTAATTTCTTTTTTCCTAAAAACATACATTCCTACGCCAACCGCCAGCAGCGCCTCGCCAAGCAGACAAAGCGGCGCTTTCATGGAAAAAGAAGCCTCCGGGTCTATAATATACATCGCCTGGTCCGCCGGAAGAAAAGCGTCAATCCATTCATAGACAACTCTTTTGGTTCCGCCTACATATTTACTGTTCGGAATATCCTCTTCCAGCTCCATTTCACCCGTCTGCGTCATTACCACCCTGCTCGTCCTCTCCGGCTGCTGCAAATCCGCATATATCTGGCTCATCAGCATTACATAGACTAATACCAGCAGCAGTCCCACAACCGCAGTCCGCGTCCTGTTGCTGTCCAGCATTGCCAACATGGAGAAAACCGCCGCATAAACCAATACAACGAGCAGACTATAAAAAAACCTCCATCCAAGATGCGTCATTCCCATAAGTGCAGCGCGTCCTATCAACAGCCATCCTGCAAAAACAGATGTTACTGAATAGGTGGCAAACTGTATCATGCCTATGATACAGCATATCATGAAATTGGATAGATAGACCGCATTTCTTGTATGCCCTACGGCAAATTTATTTCTGATGGTACCGTCGCCGTATTCCACGCCGATAAAAAATGGCACGAAAACTGCCGTCAGCGCAGAAATAAAAAGCATCTCATTAAAGAAATAAAGCGTCCAGCCGGAACTGAGCGGCACTATCCCATTTCTGATATTGACATACCCCATGGCATAGATAAAAATGCTATACCCTATCAAAAAAATCTCCGAAATCCAGAAAATCCTGCTTTTTATCGCTCTTATCCAGTTTGCATAAAGCAGCTTACTCATTCTTATTTCCCCCTTTCCGTTCTGTCTTTCCACCTACCAGATTGATATAATAGCTTTCCAGGCTTTCATCCCGCTCCCTGATGGAAAGTACGTCACAATCCGCCTCCTTTAAGGCAATCACCAGTTTTGTTACGCTCATATCGGTAAAAATATCCGCCATGTTGTCGGAAAGAACCGTATATTCTACCCGCATGCCGTCCAGTACACGGGCAAGAGCGCCGATATTGGAGACTTCTATCCGCATACATTTTCTACAGGAATCTTCCAACTCCCCTGCGCTGATTTCCCTGACAATACGCCCCTTATCAATAAAACCGTAATGCGTGGCAAGACGGGAAAGTTCATCCAGAATATGGCTGGAAATTAAGACTGTAATCTGCTGTTCCCTATTTAATCGTAAAATCAGTTCCCGCATCTCAATAATACCCTGAGGGTCTAATCCGTTTATCGGTTCATCCAGTACCAGAAAGTCCGGGTCTCCGGCAAGCGCAACTGCAATTCCCAGCCTTTGGCGCATTCCGAGCGAAAAATCCCTTACTTTCTTTTTGCCGGTATCCTCCAGCCCGACGAGCTTTAGAAGTTCCGGTATTCCCGTAAAAGAGGGCAACCCCAAAATGCGGTACTGCATCTTTAAATTCTCCACGGCATTCATATCTTGGTAAAGCGACGGCGTCTCCACAATCGCGCCCATACGCCTTCTTGCCTTTACGATTTGTTTTTCCCCGCTGCCTGTGCCGTATAAGGTATAAGTACCCGACGAGGGCTTTTGCAGACCGCAGATAATGCGTATCAGCGTCGTTTTACCCGCGCCGTTTTGCCCGACAAATCCATAGACCGCTCCTTTCGGCACACTCATGGAAAGTCCGTCTAAGGCTTTAAAATGCTGATAGTTTTTACATAATTCGTGAGTTTGTAGAACATATTCCATAGAAATCATCCTTTCTGTCAATGTGACATATTTTTTTCACATTCACATTGTACAGAAGAAAGGTTAAGAAAGCGGTTAAGAAAAAAGTTAAGAAATAGTTAAGTCATCTTGAAGCCAATGCCCCAGACGGATTCTATATAATCTTTTCCTCCTGCCTCTCTCAGTTTCCTTCTGAGATTGCTTATATGGACTTTTAAGGAATTTTCCATGCAGTCCGGCGTATCCTCGCTGATACGTTCCAGTATCGTCGATTTGGGAATGACCTGCGACGGATTTTTCAAAAACAGCTTTAATATGGCATATTCCGTTCTTGTCAGCTTTACAGCCTTTTCTCCCACGCATACGCTGTGAGCGTCGGTATCTAGCGTAATATCGTCAAATCGTAATATATTATCCCTGCCGCCTGTAGCACTTGTATCATCTGTACTGCCTGTACCGGATTTTCTAAGCTGCACCTCAATTCTCGCTAACAGCTCTTTCATGTCAAACGGCTTTGTCAAATAGTCTGCCGCACCGCCTGACAATAACGCCACCTTATCGTCAATTTCCGCTTTTGCGCTCACTACAATCACCGGAATCTCTTTTATGGCAGGAAGAATATCCTCCCCGTTTAATCCCGGCAGCATTAAATCAAGCAGAACAAGACTGGGTCTGTCGGCGGACAAAAGCAACAGCGCCTCCGAACCGGAATAAGCGCGCAGTACGCGGTATCCCTCCTGTGACAGCGCCTCCTGCAGCATGTCACCGATATAAACATCATCATCTACAACTAAAATTGTCTTTCTCATTTCTTCGCTTCCACCTCTTTAACAATATCCAAAGGAATCTGCGTCACTTCGGACACTTTTTCAGCCGATAATCCGCTGTTTAACATATTTCGTATGATATCTGTCCGGCTTTGCTCTATTCCCCGCTCTATCCCAATTTCAAGAATATTCATCTTTACAGCCTCCCATTCTTCTGAATGCTTTACTTCTTCCACAATTCTGTCTAAATGCAAAATACGTTTATCCTTTATGATAATATCGGGATTGTCTAAAGTGGTATTTTTCATATATTGCAACAGACTGATTAACTCCGGTCTGCCCTCTTTGCTTGCCATATTTAAAAATAGCTTTCTCGTGCCGTCTCCTAACGGTAAACCCGGCACTTCCTCGCATTGTTCACTAAATGTATACTTTGCAAGTCCTCTTCCGAAAATATCCTTCTGTGTAATAAAAATAATGACTGTGGATGGCAGGTTTTTATAGCGTGTCTCTTTTCCTGATTTTAAAATCGGAGTATCAATCATCCCCTGATAAAATCTGGAACGTTTGCGTATGTCGTCACTGTCTGAATCATTTTGCATCTCCATGTCAAATTGACGATTCCGCATATCCAGCGCCCAGGCATCAAGGCGTATCGCCCGTTGTCCATACTTATTCAAAACAACCTGTTCCGCCTTTACTTCTTTCAACTTTAAATCCGGTTCATTCAATATGATGCTTAGCACATCCTCATACGCTTCTTTCACTTTCATGACCGCCATGAACAGGGCAAAATCACTTAAATTGAACTGATAATCCTCCGGCAGGACTTTTAATACATTTTCTTTCTTTGCCGCTTTTTTTGTTACTTCATTCTTCATTGGCTTTCCTCTCTTTCGTTTTAGGCAGAGAGGAGCCTCGATACTATCCTCCCTGCAGTTATTCAGTTGTAAGCAAGGAGTTTGATACAGGTGAAATCATCACCCGGAATTTTCTCACGAACGAAAATCCGATAAGATACTGTTAGAATCTTAGATTTGTTTCTTTGCATGCAGTCATTCTATCATAAGACAGCAAGCTTGTCTATTCTTTTTTTTGACAAGCTAAAATATATCCGGTGTAAATCAATTTCGCAATTACTGCTATAAGACCCAATACTGCCATATAAACTGTGTCCATCCGGCACTCTACAACGCCGACATATATTGTTAGCGAATCAGAGGATATCCGATGATACCACAGCCAGGTACTTGCAGCAATTCCTGCTATGGACATAATCCACATGTGAATTTCCAATAGAAAAAGCCATCCGCAATGAGAAGAGTATTTAAAATTCAGCCCCGTCAATACCAACTGTAAAACAGGCATACACAGAAAGTTCAATAGCGCTCCTCCCATAAATCCTATAATACAGAAAAGCAGCGGCAGACAATTTATTACATACATATACAATAGATTCTTTTTCTTCATCATCATCCTCGTTCCAAAGTTCAACAATTTACCAATCAAAAATCTACGCATACAGCGTAAGCAGCCAGATAATAAGAGCAATGCCCGCAAGCAAAACGAACGCAATAGAGAGCGCCGCACCAAGCGCCACTCCCATATAACGTATCCGTTCTTTCCAGCTAAACGGCGCATCCTCCCACGGATGCGCTGCGTTTTCATCTTTATGAACGGATTTTTTCTCTGTTTGCGAAGAATGGGAACGCCTGCGGAAAATTCCGGTATTTTCCAGCGCGCTCATATCGGCAACCGTGCGTCCGTCATCTTCAAAGTTATCCCGCCTCATGCGTTATCATATAAGTGGCACACTACATAGTGTCCGGGTTCTATTTCTTTCTGCACCGGCGCTTCCAGTTTACACTTTTCCATGCAGTTTGCACAGCGGGTATGGAACTTGCAGCCCGTAGGCGGATTTGCTGGAGACGGAATAGTTCCCTCCAGCACGATGCGGTTCATCTTTGCATCGGGGTCCGGAATCGGAATCGCTGAAAACAGCGCCTTTGTGTAAGGGTGCAGCGGATTTTTAAAGATATCTTTCGTATCGCCATATTCCACCAGATTGCCCAGATACATAACGCCCACCGTATCGGATATATGCTCCACAACGCTTAAATCGTGGGAAATAAACAAATACGTCAGTTTGTACTGCTCCTGTAAGTCTTTCAAAAGATTAATAATCTGCGCCTGAATGGACACGTCTAACGCAGATACCGGCTCGTCGCAGACTACAAATTCGGGATTTAAGGCAAGCGCGCGCGCAATACAGATACGCTGTCTCTGACCGCCCGAAAACTCATGCGGATAACGGTCTTTATGGAAAGGCTGCAAACCGCAGTTATCCATAACCTGGTCGATATAATCTTCAAACTCCGCCTTACTTACCAGTCCATGTTCCCTGACCGCCTCGCCGATAATCTCACCGACCGGCAGTCTCGGAGAAAGGCTGGAAAACGGGTCCTGAAAAATAATCTGCATTTTCGTACGCATAGCGCGCATTTCTTTATTGGAAAGGTCGTAGACCTCTTTGCCGTTAAATAAGACTTCGCCTCCGGTCTTTTCACCGGAAAGCCGTAAAATCGTCCGCCCCGTCGTCGTCTTGCCGCAGCCGGACTCTCCTACCAGTCCCATCGTCGTACCGCGTTTTAAATTAAAAGTAACGCCGTCCACCGCTTTGACATATCCCGTCGTCTTGGCAATCATGCCGCCTTTAATAGGAAAATATTTCTTCAGGGCATTTACCATCAGGATATACTGCGGGTCATAAGTAACAGGGGTATATTCGTTTTCTATCATTGTATTTTCATCGGACATTTATTTTTCCCCCTTTCCATCATAAAAACGATAACAACTCACTTTATGCGTATCAGATAAGCTGACTTCTTTCGGATATTCTCCCTGGCAACCCTCTACGCACATTTCACAGCGGTCTTTATAATAACAGTAATTCGGCATATTAACAGGATTCGGCACTTTTCCGGGAATCGAATAGAGTCTATCCACCTGCTTGCCGACCACCGGTTTAGACGCCATCAAACCAATCGTGTACGGGTGAGACGGATGGGAGAAAATATCGTGTACCGTTCCTTTCTCCACAACGCGTCCGGCATACATAACGACAACATAGTCCGCCATCTCTGCAATAACGCCCAAATCATGCGTAATCAGCATAATTGAGGAATTAATTTTATCTTTCAGGTTCCGCAGCAAATCCAAAATCTGCGCCTGTATCGTCACGTCCAGCGCCGTCGTCGGCTCATCCGCTATAATAATGCGCGGATTGCAGGCAAGCGCCATGGCAATCATAACACGCTGGCGCATACCTCCGGAAAGTTCGTGCGGAAACATATGATACACGCCCTCGCTGTTGGCGATACCAACCATTTTTAACAGTTCAATGGTACGTTCCTTTATCTCCTCTTTTGTCTTTCCCTCTCCGTCGTGCAAAGAGATAACCTCTTCCAACTGCTCCCCGATACGGAAAACAGGATTTAAACTTGTCATAGGCTCCTGAAAAATCATGGAAACATGGTTTCCACGCAGTTTCATCATTTTCTCATTGGGGGTTTTAGCGATATTATACGCCCTGCCGTCTCCAAGGTTGAGCCGAATCTCCCCCTCCACTATCTGTCCCTGCGGCCGCTGTATGAGCTGCATCAGAGACAGGCTGGTAACGGATTTACCGCAGCCGGATTCTCCTACAACGCCCACCGTCTTGCCAACAGGCACCTCAAAGGTAACGCCGTCCACCGATTTTACCGTACCGGCGTCCGTAAAGAAATAAGTATGAAGATTATCAAACTCTACCGCGTTATCAGCGTCGTGCATCGTCGTCACATATTCAGATTCCGGCACATTTTTCCTCTTGCGCTCTTTTTCGTACTGATTGGTGATACGACGGTTTTCCTTTGATATTCTGCGGGACTCTTTCGCGGTAAGATATCCTTCCGGTTTATTCTTAGCCATAATCATTTCCTCCTTAACGCTTCATTCTGGGGTCAAAAGCGTCGCGCAGACCGTCGCCCACGAAGTTAAATCCCAGAACTGCAATTAACAGACATACGCCTGCCGGAATCCAAATGAACCAGTAAGTAGTCAAAACATAGGAGTTATTTACATCATTGATAATATTTCCCCAGGATGCAAACGGGAACTTCACGCCAAGTCCAAGGAAAGACAGCGTCGCCTCCGTCAGCATAACCGAACCAAGATTCATCGTACAGGTAACAATAAGCTGCGGGATAACATTAGGAATCAAATGCTTAAATATCCTGCGGGATACGCGGATACCGCACGCCTCCGCCGCCGTCATAAACTCCTGTTCGCGCAAAGACAATATCTGTCCGCGGACAAGTCTGGCAATGCTCGGCCATCCTAAAAATCCCAAAATCAACATCAGATAAAACATACGAATCTGCGGGTCAACACGCATACCGTCCATCGCCGCGCCTAAGATAATAATAAGCGGCAAAGACGGAATACAATAGAAGATATCCACAATACGCATAATCAGATTATCCACCCATCTGCCGAAATATCCTGAAATACCGCCTAAAATAACGCCCAGCAAAGTTTCGATAATAACAACGATAAATCCGATAATCAAGGACACTCTTCCGCCGTACATCAGACGGGTAAGCATATCCATACCGTTCGCATCCGTTCCCAGCGGATGTGTCAGAGAAGGCGATTCATACTGGCTGTATACATAAGTCTCCGTCTCCTGCGTAACGGACCAGACTTTTGCGGAGGCGTCATAAGTAATCCCATAATTATGTTCCTCGCCGTCCATACCCGTATAGGAAAATTCTGTTCCGTCCGCGTCGAGGACTTCCTCCAGTTTTTCTTTAAAATCTCTTGGAATCACAACGCCGTTTTCTCTTGACTGTACAACGAAGCGGCTGATATAACCCATAATTTCCTCACCGAGAATGATATTGCCCTCCTCGTCCAATGTATAATCCTGCCCGTCGGCATTAAAAGAGCCTGTTTCTCCATTGGTATACAACTGTAATGCCGCCAGTTTCGTGGCAAAGGTAAGTTCGGGAACGCCGTCCGAAGCGTTGACGATATCCTTATAGGCAAGCGCAATCACGCTGCCGTCTGTGGCAATCGTATAAAAGTCCTGCCCCTCCTGTGCAACCTCATAATTTACATCTTTATATGAAAACTCTGTCTTACCCGTCATCTGCGCCATTAAAAACTGCGCCTGCGCCGCCGAGCCAAAATCCGCTCCATCATCGGAAATGTAACGGTAATCCTCGTTCCTGGTTACGCCCACATACTCTTTTTCCAGATAAGTATAGGTATAGAACTGTTCATCCTGCCCATACGGGGAAACCATACCGCCTATAAAGGAAAACAGGAACATTACGGCGAGCATAATAAGACCCAGCACGGCAAGGCGGTTACGAAAGAAACGCTTCATAACCAGTGCGCCGGGGGAAAGTGTTTTGACACGGCGGTCATCGCTTAACGATAAAGTTTCCTGCGAAGCGCCGTTACTTTGTGTGTTTTGCTCTTTACTGTCAGACATCCGTATTCCTCCTTTCTATGCGATGCGTACGCGGGGGTCTACCACGGCATACAAAATATCGGTAAGCAGATTACTTGCCAAAGTTAAGATAGCGATAAATGTCATATAGAACATGGTGAATGGAATATCACCAATAATCATGGACTGATACGCAGTCCATCCAATTCCCGGAATCGAAAACAGCGTTTCCGTAATCTGTGCGCCGGAAAACAAACCGGGTAAAGAACCGCCAATAATCGTTACCAGCGGAATCAATGTGTTTCTAAAAGCATGTTTATAAATAACCTTATTTTCACTCAAACCTTTTGCTCTTGCGGTTCGTATGTAATCGGCGTTTAACACTTCCAGCATATTGGTTCTTGTATAACGCATCAGTGCGCCGATAGAAGTGATAACTAATGTAGCAATCGGTAATACGAGATGATACGCCTTATCCATAAACTGTTCCCAGGAACTCATCTGGGCAAAGGTACGCCCGACAAGACCCGATACGTCAAACCACTGTAATTTTACTGCAAATACTAACTTTAATAATGTTGCAAAAAAGAAAGGCGGTAACGAAATACCTATCAAAGCGCCTGCCGTAATCGCATAGTCCGCTCTGGAATACTGCCTGGTCGCAGCAATGATACCGAGCGGTATCGCAATAACCAGTTCCAGCACGAAAGCGATTGCTCCCATGACGAAAGACAGCCAGATAACATCCTGAAATTTCTCAATAACAGGAACCGTAAATTTCCAGCTATCGCCGAAATTGCCTCTGGCAAAATCTCCTAACCATGTAAAATAACCTGCAATAATTCCCTTATCCAATCCATAGGAAGCATTCAACTGTGCAATCCATTCTTCATAGGGCTTCGCGCCCGGAGCCGTAGAAAGCTGCATCGCCATCGTCTCCACATAAGAAGCGGGCAGACAACGCAGGATAGCGTAGATGATGAATGTCACGCTAAAGAGGATAAGGATGGATAACAGAACGCGCTTGATAATATAGTTACGCAAATAAATCCCTCCTTCTTAATTTTTATAAAAATTCCCTGCCCCAATGGAGCAGGGAACATCTTTGTTCGTCTATTTCATTATTTCATTTCAATATTCTGTATTTCCTGCTGCCATGCCCAATATGGCGTCATATCGTTCGGAAGCGTATCTGTTTTTACACGCTCGGTAGACATCATAACGCATTCGGAACGCTGGTAAACCGGAAGTTCTACACCCCAGTCCATAATGATTTCCATTGCGGCTTTATATAAGCCTTTACGGTAGGTCTGGTCTGTGGAAAGACGACCTGCCTCGATTAACTCATCCAAATCGTCGTCCGCAATCTGGTAATAGTTGGTAGAACCCTGGCTGTGATATAACTGGTACATATCCGGGTCGGTTCCCGCCTGCCATGCCGCACACCACATATCGGCAGCGCCCGTCTGATAGGAAGCGTACAAATCGCTGGAGTTCGCAAGGTCATTGACAGTCAGTGTGATACCGATGCTTGCAAAAGCGTCGCTGGCATTCTTTAAAATTAAGAATGTCGGATGGTCTCCTGCACCGCCTCCGCCGATATTAACCTGATACTCTAACTTCGCGCCTGCCGGAGCCGCCGTTATCTTGCCATCCTCTACCGTATAACCTGCCGCCTCAAAGAAGCCTAACGCCGCTTCCAATGCCGCCGCATATCTATCCTCTGTGGACATACCGTCCGTATAAATCGGGTCTCCGTTTACATCCGTAGAATAAGCAATCTGGTAACCGTCGTCCGTAACCTGAGGCGCCGCCCAAGAAGTATTGGAAATCGGGTAGTTGATAACGGAAGCCGTATTGCCGTAGTAGGAATCCACGCCCTCGTCACGGTATGCCGCGATAACGGTAGCGATTGCCTTACGCAGGTTACGGGATTCTTCGGAAGCAGGGTCGCCGCCAACACAGACATTCTTCGCAGCAAGACCTACATAACCGTAACCACGGTAATCAATCAAACGTGTTGTAATAACGGAACCGTCCAAGTCAGCATTACCGCCGTTGATATCGGTAACCTGATTCGCTACGTCCATAGAATAGCTCGGGTCTGTAATATCCATAGTGCCTGCCGTGATACCCGTTACCTTATCCGCCTCGGCAGCTTCCATGAAATTCAAATGTGCAATCTTAGGCGCGCCCTTGAAATAATTCGGGTTCGCGTCCATATATACAACGCCGTTAGAATAGTCCTGGAAGATATAAGGACCTGCTCCCAAAGGCTTTCCTGTCTTTTCTTTTACGCCGGATAAATCACCTTTCGGGAATCCGAAGCTGTTGTTTTCATAATCATATAAACTCTCGTCGCCGTAATAGTGCATCGGTGAAATCGGAATCTGTAACTGATAAATCAGAGTTGCGTCAACTTTCGTGGAAACAACACGCATGGAATAGTCGCCCGTACGGATGATACCGGATACATTCGGTGCGGAATTGCCTGTTTCAATACCTACCTGATAAGCCGGGTCAAGGAAACTCCATAAACCGCCGCTTGCCTGCTCCGTATCGGAGAGATTATTATAATCGCCCTCGTACGCTTCTAACATAACATTGAAGAAATCTAATGCAGTCGCGCCTGCAGGCGTCTCAAATCCCCAGTTCGGCGTAATCGCTTCCACCGGGTCTCCCTCGCTTGCATAACCGTTATTAATACAGTAATCCAGAATAGACTGCGCAAATGCTTCTCCCGCCGCCGGTAAGCCCTCAGACCAGAAAGCGGTCTGCGTTGCCTCATCCCAGTAAGTAAAGTCGGTGTTGTCCTCTCCTGCCTCTATCAAAAGGTTATAGAGCGGGTCAACGCCGCTGCGGTACTCTTCGATACCCTCGATTGACGTAGAGTAAAGCACCGCATTACCGTCATAAGTAGGGTCAAGCTCAACATACATACCGAAAATAACATCATCGATATCCGCCGTTGTGCCATCCGTAAACTGGATGTCGTCACGGATTGTCATATCATAGTATACCGTACCGTCTTCATTTTCCGTAATTTCAATATCGGACGCCGTATAATATGTGTAGTCGGTTCCGTTGTAAGAACGCGTCTCACCCTCGATACCGTTCAAAATAGGATTACCCACACGGTCAACTTCCAGAGTATAAACAAGAGTCATCTCGTCAATCATCGTGTCGTTTGCCGCCAATGAGAAATACGGAGAAAACTTTCCCTCCAAGCCCTGTTCTACGCTTGCTACAAGCGTATCGTTTGCCGGTGCGGCGTCTGAACTGTCAGAAGCCGTGTTTTCTTCCGGTTTCGTTGTCTCTGTCGTCTCTGTGGCAGTGTTGTCAGGTGTTTCTTCAACCGGGGTAGTGCCCCCCCCCGTCGGAACCGCAGGCTGCTAATGAAAATGCCATTGACATTGTCAAAAGCGCTGCAAGAAACTTCTTTGCACTTGAAAATTTTTTCATTATAAAACCTCCCTTTCTATAATCATTACTCGTATATTTTACATAGAATTACGTTTCCCGTCAATAAAAAATCAACAATTCCATGGATTTGTCAGTCCTCCCAAATATCGGAAATACCGCTTCGCCCCGCTAAAAAAGACGCAATAATCTGTATGATACAGCAGACAAAACATACGGCTTTGCCCTCTCCCTTACCGCCTCTAAGCAAAAAGACAATCAGCCCCAAGGCTGTCAACGCCGCACCCGCAAGCGGGAGCATAACGCGAAACGGATAACGTAACACGCTTTTTTCATAAATATAATCCTTAAGCGGATTGCCTCCCAAAGTCATACTTCCAAGCGTATATGCAAGAACAAAATCAGACATGAGCCAGAACACATAAGGTATGATAACATAAAAAGTATTTAAAAGCCCCGCCGTCGTCACAAAACCGGGCAGAACCGCCGCAGACAGCATCACTATCTGCAACGTCCATAATTTTATCAAAAGGCGCCGCCGCGCCGCCTTATCGGCAGACCATGTCTTTCCTGTATAGACATAGCTGCCGTCCGGGTTTTCTTTATAATCTCTAAGATAATTTTTCTTATCTTGTTTTTTCTTATCCTGCGCTTTCCCATCCGCCATAGTTATGCCAGCCCTTTTAAGTCGTATGCTTCCAACCACTCACGCGCCGCGGTGCAGACTTCTTTCAGGCATTTTTCCTCAAACGGATTATCCAGACCGGCATTTTGTAAAAGTTCCGTAAATACGGCGCTGCCGCCCTGTTTCGTATACGCCATATAATTTTCCCACGCCGCTTTCGCATCTTTCTGGATTCTCGCCCAAAACTGCAGCGCGACTGTCTGCGCAAGACAATAATCAATATAGTAAAAAGGTCTTTCATAAATATGATGCTGCCTCTGCCATCCCTCGCCGTCGGCATAGAACGGAATCTCCCCGTCCAGACGCATCCACGGCATATAAACGCCAAGCAGTTCTTTCCAGACCGCGTGACGCTCTACGGGAGTCATATCCGGCTTTTCATATACTTTATGCTGGAAATGATCCACCAGCGTGCCATAAGGGATAAACGTCAGGGCGCCGGACAGATGGGAATAGTAAAACTTGCGGGTATCTTCCCCGAAAAATCCCTCCGCCCAATTCCATGCAAAAAACTCCATCGACATGGAATGCACTTCACACGCCTCTAAGGACGGCCATACGGACTCTAACGGAACCCTGTCGCGGTTCATCCATGCCGCGAAAGCGTGTCCCGCCTCGTGGGTAACGACCTCCACATCATGCTGTGTACCATTGAAGTTAGCAAAGATAAAAGGCACCCTGTAATCCGGGATGCTTGTGCAGTATCCGCCGCCCGCCTTGCCCTCCGTAGACAGCACGTCCAGTAATTCCCCGTCTAACATCGTACGGAAAAATTCGCTCGTCTGCGGACTTAATTCATCATAGAATTTCTTTCCCTGCGCTAAAATATCATCCGGCGTACCGGCGGGTCTTGCGTTGCCGGAGCGGAAAGCTAACGCGTTATCCGCAAAACTCATCGGATACTCTTTTCCTAAACGCTTTGCCTGTTCCTTATAGATATCATTCGCCACCGGCACAAGATATTTCACAACGGCGGCGCGGAATTTCTCCACGTCCTCTTTCGTATAGCAGTTGCGCTGCATCCGGTAATAACCGAGCTGCGTATAGCCGTCATAACCGAGTTTGCGCCCCATCGTATCGCGCAGATGCACCAGTTCGTCATAAATACTGTCAAGTTTAGCCTGATTATCCTTATACCACTGCCCTTCCGCTTTCCATGAGGCAAGACGGCGCGCGTCATCTTTATCCGTCTTAAAAGGCGACATCTGGGAAATCGTATATACCCCGCCCTCAAACGGAATCTGTGCTGACGCAAGCAGTTTGCTGTATTCCTGATTTAAGTCATTTTCTTTCTGCATTTCCTGAATGATATCAGGGGAAAAGGTTTTTAAGTCTATTTCCGTATTTATAAACATGAGTTTTCCATACTCTTTTTCAAAATCGGAACGGAAAGGACTGTCCAACATCGTCAGGTTCCATGTCTGAAGATATTCCTCCATTTCCGGCATAAGCGCGTTCCAAAACTGCATCTCGTCATCATAAAATTTATCGCGCGTATCGATATCGTGCCGGATATGGGCAAGCGTGGACTGTGTCTCAATATTTTTTACCAGTTTTTCTTTTTCCAGAAAAACGGCTTTCGCAGCCTCATAATCCGCCGCGCTTTTCATGCGTTCTATTAACTTTGATATCTGCTTTTTCATTTCATCCGCGTCGGGGCGGGTATAAGTCATTTCCGAAAATTTCATAGTGTCTGCTGCTCCTTTTCTTTTTCATACATTATAACAGATAATTGTGAAACGCCTATATAAAATGCCATATACGAATAACATATACAGTCCAACGCGGGCCGCTTTCGCTACAGTTCAACCGTAGCGGTGCATAACATGCGAAAGTACCGCATGTAATCACCGACGGTCTCACAGTACCCACTTATGGATTGTATATGTTATCCTTATACCATGTATTATCAAAGGCATTTCACAATCATCCATTTCACAAACTATAAAGAAACGTCCACATAGCCGCCCTCTGCTGAAACGGGCGCGGCGGCGGTTTCCACCGGCACATCCACGCCGGAAATCTCCAAAGAGACGCCGCTTATCGGATAGGAACTATTCGTATTCGCAGAATCCGATGAAGAATAGGAGTCCGCTCCGCTTGCATTTGCCTGTTTTTCTTTGGCAAGCCTGTCAAACAGGGCTTTTAAGTATTTCATGTCGGCTTCCATGATATCGCGCAGTTCTTCCGACCTGTGCCGCTTTTTCATCTGCTCAATATCATCATCATCCATATGCTCACAAGAGGCGCTGCTCATCAGTTCATCCGCAAGTTCGTTCATTGCTTCCTCGGATTCCCTTAACATCTGCTCTATCTCCTGGGCAAGCTGCTCCATCTCTCTTGCGGCGCGTTCCGCCTGTTGCTGCTGTTGTTGTGCCTGTGCCTGCTGCTGCGCTTGCTCTGTTTCTTCTACTGCTTCTTCTTCAAGGGTTTCTTCCTCTTCTTCTGTCTCTTCTGTCATACCGGAATTTGTCTGTTTTGCCCGTTCTTCTTCCTCGATATGTTGCCTGTGCTTTTTTGCCACCCGCTCTATCGCCCTTGCATGGGTAATCGCGTCGCTTACCGCTTTCTCGTCATAATCGCCGCTCTTTTGTTTCATAAGAAGCTGCACAAGTTCCCCCCGTGCCTCTCTTACCGCTTTGTTTGCATGTGACGAAGTTTTAGACGCCATAATTCTATTAGATACTTTCTTAAAATTATATGTCAGCTTTTTCTTCTTCGTCTTTGCCCGGGTCGCCTTGGTAACCGCAAGCGTTCCCATCGTGCTTCCGTCTTTGTTTTTTAAAGTGATATAAGTTGTGTTCCCTTTCGTACTGACCGTACCGATTTGCATGCCCATACTATCATCCTCCCTGATGCTGCTGTCATTTCCCATGGCGGTAATTCCTTTTACCGCGTTATCAGTATGTTTCCCATCCGCGCCGACGTGTTCAGACAGCACGGACGGATTAGTAGATTATTATATATATCGGCAGATTTGGGGAGGAAGTTTAGATACACGGATGCAAAATATCATAAATACAAGAATTTTACCCGCTGCTACCCCACGCTCGGTATCTGCCGCCCCTCGTGGTCGAGGTGGTAATTGTCTTTATAAATCAACTCCGAAATCGGAACAAGCTCATAGCCCTTTTTCTGTAATGTCGTAATCAGCGTATCTAACGCCTCTGCCGTAAATTTTGCGCCGTTATGGCAGAGGATGATACTGCCGTTTCCCAGATGTTTGTGTTCCGTTACCGTCTTGATAATGGAATCCACGCCGTAGTCCTTCCAGTCCAAACTGTCCACGTCCCATTGGATCGGATAATAACCGCATTTTTTTGCTACATTTATGACATCATTGTCATAATCTCCGTAGGGCGGACGGAATAAAAACATTTCGTATCCGGTTAGTTCCTGCACTTTTCTATGTACCGCCATGAGTTCTTCTTCGCATTCGCTATCGGATAACTGCGACATATTTTTATGATTTTCACTGTGGTTGCCCAAATCGTGTCCGTCCGCCAGTATTGCCTTTACGTCGTCGGGATAGGTTTCCACCCATCCGCCGGTCATGAAAAATGTTACTTTTACGTTATGCTTTTTTAAAATTTCCAGTATTTTCGCAGTATCCTCATTGCCCCACGCGGCGTCGAAACTCAGCGCAATCTGCGGTTTATCCGTCTGTACGCAGTAAATAGGAAGCTCCCTGCCGTTTACGGTATTGCTGACGCTAATCGAGTCCGGCAAAACTTTGGCAATTCCCTGAATCAAGGCAATCGTTGTCAATATAAAAGCGGCGGACATAACGGCGTGAGAAATGATATCCTGTCGAAACGACGCCTTTTTCCATTCCTTTTTGTTCCGATATTCTTTCTTTGTCAGACATTTTTTACTATTCATTTTCTGATAGCTGTTTTTTTCCGGTTTCTCTTCTTTCCTGCCTTTTTCTTCGTTGATTTTTCCCTCCAGCTCATTGAGAACCAGTTTTATTTTCTCATCCCAGGTTTTCTTTTTTTTACCCATAAAAACCCACCCTGCATGATTATTTGTACAGTATATGCCGTTACGCTCCAATCTTTGAAAAGAATTTTTCCGGCAAATGTTGTGAACGAGATAAAAAATGTCATAAAAAATTAAAAAAATTTCAATTTACCTCTTTACAAATATTAACAAATGCCGAAATAATATACATAAGAGATATTAACAAGGTACAGGCACGGACGCCGTATACCACTATTTCATATCAAAGGAGTGATATTTATGGGAACTAGCATTTCCGGATTGGATTCCGGCGCATCAAACATTTATTCCAGCTTATTGGGCGGAAGTTCTACCGGTGGAACATCTTCATCCACTCTGTTAAGCGATTACGCTTCCATTAAAAACGGCAGCTATGGCAAGATGATGAAAGCATACTATGCAAAGCAGAAAGCAGCCGAAGCAGAGGAAGATGAAGCAACTGCCAAGAAAAACTCAAAGACAACAAAGGACGCTGCATCTGCAAGCGCGGCAAAGAAATTTTATGATACCGCATCAAAGATGAACAGTCTTGATTACAGCGTGGACAATATCGACGAATTATACGATCAGATATCCGCATTTGTAAAAGATTATAATTCTTTGATGAAAAGCGCTTCTAACAGCAAGAACGCTTCTGTTCAGGCGCAGGCTGACGCTCTGAACGACTCTACTTATCAGAATTATAAGTTATTTGCCAAAATCGGCATCACAATGAACTCGGATCGTACTTTATCCATCGATGAAGATACGTTCAAGAAAGTAAACGAGACAACGGGAGCTTCCAATGTTCCGACTATGATTACCCTGTTCAAGGGCTATGGTTCTTTTGCGGATAAGGCAAGTGACAGGGCAAGCAAAATCTATCGTGTAGCAGGCGACGGCGAATCCGTTACCTCATCCAAGGCAAAATATGCCGGTACGATGGGCAGCGCTTCTTCCACAAGCAGCACAACGGATAAAACGGACAGCACTTCCAGCAATGTGGGAACGTCCAAGACTGCAAAAGATGCAACATCCGCATCCTTAGCAAGCGCGCTTTATAAATCCGTTGAGAAGTTAGGCTCTATGTCCATCACGAATGACAATAAGGACGATGTATATGACATCTTCTCCTCTTTAATCAGAGATTACAATGCACTTGTTAAAAAAGGTTCTGAGAGTGAAAACTCCAATGTCAATAAACAGACGGATTACTTAAAAGACCTGATTAAGAACAACAAGAGCGCGTTCTCCAAAATGGGCGTTACGGTAAATTCCGACAAGACGCTTTCTATCGACGAGGATAAGTTCAAAGATTCTGATATGAGCAATGTCAAGAATCTGTATTCAGGAGCATTTTCTTTCGCAGAGAAGATGACGGACAGAATCAACCAGATTTACCGCTATGCTACGCAGGGCGACACCTTAAGCGGACAGACTTATAACAGTCAGGGAAGTTACAGCGCAGCTACAGCAGGCACAACATTAGATACGACAACATAAAAAAACTCAAATCAAAGATTTGAGTTACAAGAACTGCTTCGCAGTTCTCGCAGATTATATGAACACTTAATATCAAAGAAAAGCGCCGTTTCTCCGGCGCTTTTCTTTTAGGCAAAACATAGACCTTCTAAAGCCGCGTCTTTTGCGGCCGTAGAAGGTCTTTTTGCCTTTGCCTTTTTTATGAGAACGGATTCTCCGTCGGATAAGGAATATTCTTAGGCTGGTTATAGCCTATTTCACTTACCTCCACGCCGATATATTTAAATACTTCAAAGAGCGCTTTTCCGTAATGTCCGAACGCAACCGCGCCGTGGTGCGGATAGTTTTTCTCGATCAGTACATGGCGATAGAATCTTCCCATCTCACGAATCGCAAATACACCGATACCGCCAAAGGATTTGGTCGCTACCGGAAGGATTTCACCCTCCGCCACATATGCCCGCAGGATGTTGTCCGCCGTACTCTGCAAACGATAGAATGTGATATCGCCGGGAACGATATCGCCCTCCAAAGTACCCTGCGTTACTTCTTCCGGCAGGCTTCTTGCCATGATCATCTGATATTCCATGCTGCACTTGGACAATTTCTTGGAACATGTGTTGCCGCAGTGGAATCCCATGAACGTATCCGTGAATTTATAATCGAATTTGTTCTCAATCGATTCCTTAAACATATCTTTCGGTACGGAGTTATTGATATCCAACAGCGTGACGATATCGTCGCTGACCGCCTCGCCGATAAACTCGCTTAAACATCCGTAAATATCAACCTCACAGGAAACTGGGATGCCTCTGCCCGTTAAACGGCTGTTGACATAGCAGGGAACAAAGCCGAACTGCGTCTGGAACGCGGGCCAGCATTTCCCGGCAATGGCAACATACTCCCTATAGCCCTTGTGTTCTTCAATCCAATCTAACAGCGTCAATTCATACTGTGCCAGTTTCGGTAAAATTTCCGGTTTGTTATTACCGTCGCCAAGTTCTTG
Source organism: Clostridium sp. (assembly GCA_023664605.1). Taxonomy (GTDB): domain Bacteria; phylum Bacillota; class Clostridia; order Lachnospirales; family Lachnospiraceae; genus UBA3282. Next base: position 283,108 of record JAMPFF010000002.1, on the reverse strand, counting down.
TTCCATATCTTTGACAACATCCGGAATACGCGCATCGCCGTCGTGCTTATTATATGCTTCAAACAAATCCAGCTCTGAATTTTCCTCTATTTCAACGCCCAGATTGTAAAGCTGCTTAATCGGCGCGTTACAAGCCAGGAAATTGAGCGGACGGGGTCCGAAAGAAATAATTTTTAAGCTGGAGAGCGCCGCAACCGCACGGGCAATCGGAATAAACTCATGAATCATCTGCGCGCAGTCATCCGCATCGCCTACCGGATATTCGGGGATATAAGCCTTTACATTACGAAGCTTTAAATTATAGCTTGCATTCAACATACCGCAGTATGCGTCGCCGCGTCCCTGAATCAAATCGTTCTGCGACTCCTCCGCCGCCGCTACAAACATCTTCGGTCCTTCAAAATGTTTGGCAAGCAGCGTTTCGGAAATTTCCGGTCCGAAGTTTCCAAGATATACGCAGAGCGCATTACAGCCATGCTCCTTGATATCTTTCAGCGCATTTACCATATCAATTTCACTTTCGATGATACAGATAGGGCATTCATAAATATCCGCCGTATCATACGCCTTATTGTAGGCTTCCACCAAAGCCTTTCTTCTGTTGACTGCCAGAGATGCCGGGAAGCAGTCGCGGCTTACTGCTACAATGCCGATTTTTACTTTAGGTAAGTTATTCATATATGTATCCTCCTTTAACCGGGTCTACCGGTACATTTACAAATCTTCGATTTTAGCCTATTCTCTGACGTCTAAATTTTTTCCTTTCAGACCAATATGCGCGCCCGCGTCCAGACCGCCCTCTGCGTGTCCTATCAACCACTTATTCTGCGCCGCTATTAAGGCATCCTCCCAGCCCTCATGCTTTTCGGTTAGCGGATAATTAGTACCCGCCGGTAACACAATTCCGACTTTAAAGCCATTTTCATCCGCGCTGCACGGCGCATAATGAAGCGTCGTCGCATAAATCTCCACCGCCGTGCCTGCCGGTACAAGGAATGCCTCCATCAAAGAAGTATCATAAGTAAAATCATCCGTAATATCCTGCTGCAGACCGACAATCAGTATTGCGTCCGTCGCCGCCACATTGATTTCAGAGCTTCGATGGTACTCAATCGCATTCAATTTATAATTATGTCCGTTACAGTAACCTATCTCAATCGGCAGTTCCCCGTATGCACGCTTTTGCAGTTCTTTCGCGCTTTTCACCGCCTCCAACGCCGCAATGGACGGTTCATAGGCGACGCCGTCCGGCAGCGGAGTCTCTTTCTTAATCGCCTCCACCAAATCGCTAAAGTCGATTCCCTGAATCACCCTGCCGTATTTGCGGAATGCCGGGTCTGTAATCTTTTTAATTTCCATACATCTATACTCTCCTTTCTTTCAGCGGTTATCCATGCTAATCCTCTATGTCAGAGCAGCTTTATTGCGATGACATCACACTGAGAATCTCAAGTTGCCGCCTTACTGAATCTTATCAAAAAGAGGCTTGCACGCCGGGTAGATTTCCTTAAACTGCCGGTAGCGCGCCTCATACTTTGTCACTAACGCCGCTTCGGGTTCTACCGTATCAACCACCTTTACAATCCTTGCCGCCGCTTCTTCCACGTCCGCGTATTCGCCGCAGGCAACCGCCGCTAGCATCGCGCCGCCCATTGCGGGTCCTTCTTCGCTTTCTATAACGTCAACTTTTAAATTCAGGACATTTGCAATGATTTTCTTCCAGAGTGGGCTTTTCGCGCCGCCGCCGCAGATTTTCGTCCTGTCTATTTGAATACCCAGAGATTTTGCTACCTCAAAGGAATCCCGCAGGGCAAAGGCTACGCCCTCCAAAACCGCCTGTGTCATATCGGCTCTCGTCGTATCCATTGTCATGCCGATAAATGTGCCTCTTGCGTTCGGATTGTTATGCGGGGAACGCTCTCCCATCAGATAAGGCAGAAAATACACATGATTTTCGCCTAATTTCGTAATTTCTTTCTGCTGTCCGCTGTAATCGTCCGTGCCGATAATGTCATCCATCCACCACTTATTGCAGGACGCCGCGCTCAGCATACAGCCCATCAGATGATAATGTCCGTCCGCATGTGCAAAAGCATGGAGGGCGTTATATTTATCCACACCGAATTTATAGGAGGAAATAAAAATGGTTCCGCTCGTTCCAAGAGAGATATTGCACATACCGTCTCCGACGGTTCCCGTTCCAACCGCAGCCGCCGCGTTATCTCCCGCGCCCGCCGCCACCTTGACCGTCTCGGGAATATCCAGTTCTTGGGCAATACCCGGAAGCAGCGTGCCGACCGTTTCGTAACTTTCGTATATTTTTGCAAGCTGTTCTTCTCTAATGCCGCATATCTCGCACATTTCCTTAGACCAGCAGCGGTTTTTCACATCGAAAATCAGCATACCGGAAGCGTCCGATACGTCGGTACAGTGAACACCCGTTAATTTATAGGCAATATAATCTTTCGGCAGCATGATTTTTCGTATTCTCGCGAAATTTTCAGGCTCTTCGTTTTTTACCCAGAGAATTTTCGGCGCCGTAAAGCCGGTAAAGGAAATATTCGCCGTATATTCGGAAAGCTTGTCTTTTCCGATGACATTATTCAAATAATCGCATTCTTTCGCCGTTCTGCCATCGTTCCACAAAATCGCCGGTCTGATAACCTCGTCTTTTTCATCCAGAATCACCAGCCCGTGCATCTGGCCGCCGAAACTGATGCCTGCTACCTGGCTTTTATCTGCGTCTTTTAACAGTTCTTTTATCCCCAGTATCGTCTGCTCATACCAGTCTTCCGGCTTCTGCTCCGACCAGCCCGGATGTGGGAAATACAGAGGATATTCTTTGGAAACGATATTCTGTATGCTGCCGTTTCCATCCATTAAAAGCAGCTTTACCGCCGAAGTTCCTAAATCCACGCCTATATACAGCATTATGTACCTCCTGTTCCAATCGCGGCGCATCATGCCTGCACCGTTTATAAATATGCTAAATTTCATCCTTTTAAAAAGAAAACCTTATATTAATATTAACCATTGGCAAAGAAACTGTCAACCGGATAATCCTGCTTTTTCAATCTATACAAAACACGACTCTTTTGGTATAATAGTCGCATAACGGTTATCGCACCGTGCAGTAAATAACAGAACAATTCTGCATAAAATAATGGAAAAGAAGGAACGCATATGAGTAAAAAGAAAGTCGTCGTATCACTCGGACACGAGGCATTAGGTTATACTACTTTAGAGCAGTGGGATGCCGTAAAAATCACGGCAAAAGCGCTGGCGGATTTAGTGGAATCCGACTATCAACTGACAATCACACACAGCAACGGTCCGCAGGTCAGTATGATTCATAAAGCCATGACCGAGCTGCGGCGTGTTTACATTGACTATACGCCTGCGCCTATGTGCGTCTGCTCCGCCATGAGTCAGGGCTATGTCGGCTATGATATTCAGAACGCCCTGCGCGCGGAACTCCTTAGCCGCGGCATTTCCAAGACCGTCAGCACCATTTTGACACAGGTAACCGTAGACCCTTATGACGAGGCATTTTACGAGCCGACCAAGGTAATCGGCAGATATATGTCCAAAGAGGATGCGGAAACGGAAATAAAAAAAGGCAACTATGTTCTGGAAGAACCCGGCAAGGGCTTCCGCCGTGTCGTTGCCGCTCCCCAGCCGATTGACATTGTGGAAATTGACGCTATCCGCACACTGGCGGACGCCGGTCAGGTTGTCATTGCCTGCGGCGGCGGCGGTATTCCCGTCATCGAACAGAACCATATATTAAAGGGCGCATCCGCCGTTATTGAAAAGGATGCAATCGCCGGAAAACTGGCCGGAGACTTGAAAGTGGACGAGTTGATTATCTTAACAAGCGTTCCCTTTGTTTATCGGAATTTCGGAAAAGAAAACCAGACGCCGATAGAGCGCATGGATATACAAGAAGCCAAGGCGCTTACCTCCGAAAATGAATTTGAAGAAGGCACTATGCTCCCCAAAATAGAAGCCGCCATTTCCTATCTGGAAGCCAATCCAAAGGGAAGCGTTTTGATTACTTCGTTAAGTTCCACTGCCGACGCGGTCAAAGGAAAGAGCGGAACTATCATTACGGCATAAAATTGAAAATCACAAATAAGAAGAATGCCCATCTTTCGGGCATTCTTTTTCAACCTATGCTCCCGAATACCATCAACAACGCGCCTATTATAATGCAAAAATCCGAAATATTGAATACAATGCTTCTTATCATCTTATTTTTCACCGGAAAACTGACATAGTCCACTACATAATGCCTGCGCAGCCTGTCATATGTGTTGCTGTACGCCCCGCCTAATAAAAATGCCAGCCCCGTTTTCAACATCCTGCTTCCCCTGAAAGTAAAAGTAACAAGAAAAAGCACTGTCATGGCAAGCGTCAGGATGACGGACGCCACTGCCACCAGCACGCTTCTACGTTCTCCCGTATTTAGAAAAGCGCCTTTATTATGATATTTTCTAAGAAGAAGCCTGCCGCCGCCAACCGGCCGCTCTGTTCCTTCCGTTTCTTTTCTTTCCACACGGTTTTTTATCCCCAAATCCAGAAAAAAGACCGCCGCGGCTATTACTGCATATATCATATGGACAATGATACCTCCGGTTTTTCTTTTATTATAGCACAAAAATATTTCATTTTTTATCATTTTAATCTCCATTTCTGAGCGACTTGTCGCGAAGAGGCGACGGGAAATTCGCGAATGCGATTTCTCGTCTGCCATCAGGGCTATTTGCTTTCGCTTAGAAACAAATAGCCGTGTGAAAAATCAGCACATCAGTGTGATTTTTCACACTATTACAGCCATACTTATCCTCTGCAGCTTCACATATTTCATCTATATGCACATCCATCGGACCGGGGCCATACCCTGTTCCAAATTCAACCAAACCTTTGCCCGAAACTGATTGACACCCATATACTCAATTCCCTCTTCCGAGAAATACACATCTATAACAAGCGTTTTACCTGTCTGCTCTCCACTGACCTGCTCAGGATAAAAATAATATTGCAGATGCATACATCCCTCCGCTTCATTGGATTTAACATAGTAGCAGTCATATTCCTCATTCACAATCCAGCCCTCTCCCAACGACTCCCAATCCGCACTCGCGAAATCCGAAAAATATTCATCCAAATCAGTATTAAACCATTCCACATATTTTTCCACATCCGCTCCTCTATTTTCCATCACATGGAGAAAAATATTCGCTACACTTTCTGCACTGGCATAAACATATCCAGATGCAAGCAGGCCCTCATTCTCCTGCTCATAAACCTTGTCAAAACTCATGAACCTTCTGAAATACATTTCAAAATCCCACACCATGTTCTCATGACAAAAACTGCCATCCTTGATTACCTGCTCACTGTAAGTATCATCAAACAATCCATCCATGTGAATCCACTCTTCGATTCTGCCGTATCTCGCTGAACTTACACTGACATCTGTCTTTATCTCACAGATTCTTCCATTACCGTCTATGTAAATCATAATATCTATTGTGTTTGCCTATTCTGCCGGCTCCTTTTCTTTCATTTCTTCCTGATTCGGATAAAAAGAATAAAAAAACTGATATCCGCCGCTTCCAGATACAGGATTCATGCAGTAATATCTGTCATAGACATATAGGTCAGGCTCCCACTCTGCATTTAATGATTCCCAGTTTGTATTCGCTAACTGCTGTAGTGCATACTCCGTAAAGTACTGCTTGTTTTCATAGCTGACTGCTCCACGATTTGTCAAAACATCGTTTAGGATATTTCCGAGAAATACTTCTGTCTCACACATATAATCCGAAATATAGATTCCTTTGCCGACCATATCTTCATCCAGCAGATACGGCATGTCCTGCTCGTAATACATGTTATTTCCCGGATTTGGCGGCATTCTGAGCAGGCTATATCCCAGAATATTCCCCCACATCCCATCTGCGGTCACATAAATTCTGTCTTTCCACTGTTCAGATTCTTCACCTAGGGTTTCGGATTCCTGTGCAATCTCTTTTCTTTCTATGGACGGGCTTTCTTCTGACTTCTCCACGGAAATATCACTTTCTTCATATATCATTGGTGCATCCGATACACCGCAAGCAGGCAGAAACAGTAATCCGCAAAGGATAATCAAATTAAGTTTTTCTTTATTTTTCATTGTTTTCTCCCGTCAATATAGCGTACCAAATATCATCTGTTTCCCCTATGGGTATCATAAACCATTCTTGCATCATTTTTGCATCATAACTGTTACAAATTCATTACATTTTGTATTTTATGATAAAAATAAAAAAACAGGGAAATAGCTGATAATCAGTTACTTCCCTGTTGATATTTCACTTAGTAAAATTCTCGTGCGAAAATTTTAGCTGCGCAAAGGTTCTACAACCTGTATGGCTTGAACATTAACTGAATAATTATGTTTATCCTTTACAGTAATTCCCAATACTTTCTCCTTTTCCAAATCAACAGTAATAGTAAGGGATACCGGAAGACCTAACATCACATTACCTGTCTGCTCGTTTTTAATCGCAAAAAATATGTTATACTGGTATGTAGTTTTATGCGATTCACTATGCTGCCAAAATATCCATGCACTTTCAGATTGTTCCTTCAATCCCTGAAATGCACTGCTAATGGCTTTCTCATAGCTTTCTTTTTGCTGGTCAGTAAGTGTTACTGTAAGAACATTTTTAAGAAGTTCTATAACTTTATCTACCATAACAGATACCTGCGCGGAATTCTGGGATACCGTCTGATTTATAAGCCCTACTATCGCCATTTCACTATGTTGATTAATAATGTCCTTTGCTTTATTAAAATCAAATTTTAAGCATTCAGTTCCATCCATCTTGGTGGATATAATAGCTTTCTGAAAAACCTGGCTCATAGATATTGCCTGCGGAATATATTCTGCCGGCAGTGAATATATCTGATTAAAGTTAATTGGTTCAATTTGGTTAGACTCTGATGATAATAAAATAATTTGATTAACATTCGTCATAACGATACCTCCTATAAGATTATTTTTATTAATATTATAATATCATAGGTAAATTATGGTATCTATTACCAAAAACGTCCATTTTACCGTCGTTTTTAGCCCGTCAGCTATTTGTTTACTCTTCTTCAAATCGGAAAGTACTATCTTCCGCCTTGCACCGTTTCAGTTTCCAACGTTCCAGCCAGTAGGATTGCCTGTGTGCCTTTGTCCACGTTTTTACTATGACGTCATAAATTGCATGAATTTCTTTCTCAAATTCTCTTCACTTATCCAATTTAGGATAAAAATCAGATTTCCGCCACTCATCCAGATATAATACCGGATACTCACTGTCTTTTCCTGCTGCTATATCATTCCAGAGAACTTCGTCAAAATCCTCACTAACATAAAAATATGCCCATGGAGGACAATGATCTTCCCATTGTTCTCCTACAAAAACATAGTAATACTTTCCCAAATATTCTGTTTCCTCATAATCCCTATATACATCAAATGTCTTAATATGTAATGTTCCCATATCCTCACCAATCACGCATATGGTTATATATGCCGCATCCTCTGTCTTATCCGTTACATACTCCGCCCATTCATGATTTATCTCCGGCACTTGCGCATCAAGGCATTGCATTATCTTCCTATATTTCTCTATATATTCCTCTTCCGAACGAGGCTCCACGCTTTGGAACTTCTGTTCCTCCTGCACTTTCATACCATCTATCCGACTATGAACATTTCCCAGTAATGACACACATAATATGCGTAATACCAACATTATTAATGACCTTGCTTCCACGTTTGATACTCCTCCGCATTCGCTTCTTTCCATGCTTTCGCATATTCTTCATTGTTTTAGGTGCATCTTTGTCTTGATATCATAAACCATTTTTGCATCATAACTCTTTTGCATCCTCAAAATAATCAGATGCTTTACAGGATGTTTCTCCTATCTCAAAATTTGAACTTACTCATACCACGGATCCACTTTCAAGTAGTCATAAATTTCCGGTAAAGGTATTTCAGTCACAAATAAAGAATCCATAAATACCAGTTCACCACAATGTAAATAAAACGTCAATGCCGTGTTATAATATAATAATGCTCGCTGTCCTTTGACATTCAGTTGACTTATGATTTCTTCTTCCGTCAACAAAGCGGCATGAATATTATTGTAGATATAAACCTCGTTCATCCCCTGTCCTACGAGCCATCCCTCTAACTCCTGTAACGAAAACAAATCATCCAGCATAAACCTTTCGCCAGTCCGCATATTTATGGTAATACCAATTTCCGCAAGACCTTTCCCGGTTTGTTTAGACGGTGTCTCCGCTTTGATTGAATACACTACCGACAGCCATTCCTCTGTTTTATATGCCACGTATATTTTTATATCTTCAAATACTCCATCCCCAAATTTATCGTAGTCCTCCATCCCCTCACTTTGTATTAACGAAATGAGCGGTTCCTGCAAAAGCTGATTGATTTGTTTCTCCTTATCGGAATCTTCCAATCCTCTTACTTGTACGCATGATGTACTTATACCTTTACAGGTTATTATCTGTTCATAAACATCATAATCTGTATCTCCTCTCAAAATGTTTTGTTCTTCTACCGTTTTTTGCTGAAACTCCTCTATTTCCTCCTCCTCACCTCCATCAGGAAATATTCCCTCGTATTCATCTATATACTTGGTTTCAATAGTCGGATATTCTTCCCACCGTTCCTCTTCCAAGTCCAGCGTAAAATACAACTGCTTATAATCATAATTCTCAGGAATCGCTGCGTGTGAAATATATTCAAAACATAAATATTTTTCAGAACGGAAAGTTATCCTAAGTTCCACATAATCCATCCACGCTTTTTCTTTAGGCAACACACTGTTGCAACGCTCCAAAATCATCATATTAAGATGCTTTTCTTTCTCTTTATCACTGCGTATTTCAACCAGCGGAACCGGAAGATACAAATCGTGATCGCTTTCAATATTGATGTCATATATATAAGAATCAAAACTATCGTAAAGGTTTACTCTTTTAATAGAATAAGAGAATTCTTCTAATAGTTTTGTCTTTGTTTCCTCTATATCTTCTGCTTCTGTGTTTGTTTCTTCTATGTCTTCTTCTCCTAATGATATCTGTATCTGCTGCTCCTCCACGTTGTTCACATTTGATGATATTTCTACTACAGTATCTTCTTTTTTCTCCAGCGCTGTTATACAGATAAAGCACATCAAAATTACAATTATTGCGCTTACTATTCTTTTCAAAATCCTATTCATATAAATAGGAGCCTCCCATTATCCCAATCTCTAAAGCATTATCCTCGGTCTCATCTTTTCTCCTATATGGATATCATAACCCATTCTTGCATCATTTTTGCATCATAACTGTTACAAATTCATTACATTTTAATCTAACAGACTCATGGTACAATCCCCCATTCTTCCGCCGGTATTATTTTCTGTCCGATATTATCTTCAAGCCATTTTCGGGCCTCTTGTGCTGTAATCATTTCCCCATCCATGAAATAATAAACGCCTTTATGATTTATGTTTTGCATATCATCAATAAGATAATCCGCCACTTCACCATTCTCTACATGCCGCCGATATTCATCATAATTATCAATAATCCGTATGATACAGCCCTCCAAATCACCATATATACCACTGGGCTTGTCCTTTTTTAGCTGTATTCTAATATCTGTATGTCCGTTGCTCTTATACTTGATAATATCCACATGTGTGCCATCATTTAGATAGACATCTCCCAAAACGAGCATCTGCTCATCCTTTAACATCTCTGCAATGCTATAACGTTTCTCTCCAAGAGTATACAGGTAGAATCGCCCTGCTAAATCAGAACTCCCGTCCTTTACCTCATAGAAAATCAGCCACTGTCCTTCTTCATTTCGGAGCAATAATTCTTCATTTTCATCTCCGTCCAAATCCTTTATCAAGAACTGCCATGTTCCTTTCTCCTTGTATTCCTTATAATACCTTTCCTGTTCTAATTCCCATGGAAGTCCTCCCCACGGAATGTCCTCAAAATCTCCGCAAATAATTGTACGGAATAGTAGGGATATACCCTCGTTTCCCCGTATCTCATCTTTGGTGTATTTCTGCCCCTCTCCTTCTATCGCCATGCTGCTGTTTAATATCTGATAATATACTTCAGGTAGTTCTTCCGTCTCCTGCGCATATGCAGAAAAATTTCCTGCCATACTCATGCATAATATTGTAAAAATATTTAAAATAATTTTTTTAATCCTTCTCATATAGTTCTTCCTTTCTATTGATTGCAGATATTTACCATAACAAACCATTCCCTTTCGGTATATTCAACCTGAAGAACTTCTTCCTCTTTGTCCATAATCGATAAAGTATAGTGATAAGCATCCTTTTCGTCATCTTTTACCTTATTGATCAGTTTCACATCATAAAGGATGTCACTCCCATTCCAATCCCTTATATATTTGTCAATGGCATTATCTGCTATGGCATATCCAAATTTATCGCATATAAGCACATCTTCTCCTGAAACAGTATCCGTCGGCTCTACATTCCTATAATGATATTCTTTCTGTGCAGGCTCCGGTTCAATAAACAAACAATACGCATCATCCCACGTCCTCCTGTCATAATAACGTTCCTCAACTATATGGTATACATATTCTATCATACGCTCATACTGTACTTCGGCGCCATCACGATCCTCTATATATACACTGATAGCTCCCTTAAGATATCCACCCCATATTACATTCAATGTGATACTATCATTATAAATTTTCATAAAATCAATATCTGACCATTGCAATTCCGGTTCTTTCCAACCATCCATTAAAATTTCTATATGATATTGCGTATCTTCTCCGCCATATTCCCTGATATAGGTATCGATTATCACATCTGCAAGATATGCCGGCATCATATTAACTCTGCCTTCCTCATTCCATAATGATTCATCATTTTCATCTATATTACGATATTCATATGTATTCAACGGATCTTTACCGGAATACTCATTCATGAAAAAATGACATGGCATCGTCAACTGATAGTAGATAGCTTGCTGTCTGTGTTCATTTTGTATTGATTCATACCAGTCTTGAAACCATTCCAGCATAATATCAAATTTATCCCCATCTTTTTCTTTCTCAGGTTCAGGAAAATACAGCGTTTCCTCTAATATGCTCTGACTTTTTACTGTCATATCATGAATTGATTCACTGCATGCTGCCATATATATTTTTCCCGCCTGTTTAGGCTGTTCATTATTGAACCGGCTGCTTCCTGCAAAGATTACTCCTATCAAAACGATAAGCCCAATCACCTGTATTGGCTTCTTCACACCTCTCACCCCACTAATCCATCCGTATTGCACCCTCGCACCGTTTGCCTTCTACTATCATCTCTACCCTGACATAATCCCCATACGGTTCTGACACCCAGTCAAATACAGGCTCTATCAGGCAGTTCCCATCTAATCCCACCAATCCATATTTTCTCTCTGTCATATGTTCATCCGTAAAAACATACGCCGGTATCGCTTTGTATTTTGAATCATAAACATAATCACTTATAAAGAAGTAAGACTCAAATACTTCCTCTCCGTTCTCATTTATGATAGTCGGAATCTCGCGAAGGACAAACGCCAATCCATCATGAAATTCACCAACATATTCACGGAAAGCCGCGCCGCCGTAACAGGGGAACCAATCTATCACAACCGTATTCTCAGGATTGATATATGCCCACGCTTTCAAACCACTCTGATAATAATCATCCCGTTCCACGGGCGCTTTTCCCTCACTGAAACTTCCGGCATCATCATACATCAATTCAATAACTGCATGACCCATCCGGTCAATATATCCCCATTTTCCATCTTTTTCAACCGCCGCGAATCCTTCACTATAATCTTTTACTTTATCATATTGACAGGGAACTATCACTTTTCCATTGCTATCAATGAATCCCCAGCCATTCTCATTTTTGACAGCAGCACAGCTTTCCTGAAAATCATGCACTTCCTCATATTGACATCCGATAACAACCTTACCATCCGCATCAATAAATCCCCATCTGCCACTCATCTGTACTGCCGCTTTTTGTTCATAAAAACTTCTTGCAGATTGAAAAGTTCCCTGTATTACCTTGTTACCGTCCTTATCAAGATAGAAAAAAGTTCCGCCATTTTTAGCACAGGCCATATTCTCATTGTATGGTAAAATGAAATCATACTCTTCCGCAAAGACCAAATCACCATTTTCATCCATAACGCTATACTTTCCATTTTCCCTTTTGACTGCTATGCGCATTCCGCCTAAAAATGTAAAATCTTCGTATTCTCCGGGTTCAATCACCCATTCCCAGTCAAATTGTGCGCTTTCTACAAGTTCTTGATATAACTGAAACATTTCACTGGCTTCTGTTTCTTCGCTTTTCGCATTAGAAACCGGCACAGCCATAAGCGCTATCATCATTCCTATCCATAGAATATATTGAAACATGAATTTCTCTCCCTGTATTGCTCCTTTATTGTTTTGAGTGCATCCTTGTATGGATATCATAAACCATTCTTGCATCATTTTTGCATCATAACTGTTACAAATTCATTACATTTTGTATTTTATGATAAAAATAAAGAAACAGGGAAATAGCTGGTAATCAGTTATTTCCCTGTGGATATCTCACTTTTATTGTGCAACTTTATAATACTATTAATTTTGCATCATTAACACACTAATCCAAAACAATCATCCTGTCATCCTGCCTTGCTTTTTCCCGTCCGTAAATATCCGTTCCCCGTCTGATTCCCTCCAGAATTTCTTCGAGTTTTTGAAAAGCCGTTTCGCTATTCATGGATATTCTGCTCTCTTGTCTTTCTGAAAATATAATCTTTTATCATTTCAAAGTTTACAGTCTCTTCACTTTGAAGTAAAAGATAGGCAAATCGGATATCCTCATCATCCGCATTCAAAAGCGGGATAGATATGTTCCACGTTGAATTTCCTTACTTTTGTTATACAGTTTACTTTTCCGCTCCGTTCACAACCTCCACACTGACAAGCCACGAATCAGGCTGATAGCTTACCTTTAGCAATTCTTCTCCATTAGTAAGCTTGATGGAATAACACCCGTCTTCTCCTATATCCCCCTCTACCTGATAAATCACATCACTTCCCAGCCATTCCATGATATATTTATTCAATACCAAATCCGCTACATCACATAACAGTACGGTATTTTCTATTCCACTATTACCGGATGCCACATCTTCCGGATTAATATTTCTGTAACGGTGTTCATTTTGTGTTACTTCCGGATTCACAAGCGTCCAGAATGTTCCTTGCTCATGATGATAATGTTTGTCCTTATAGTCCACTGCGGAATATCTGGCATAAGAAACAAACTCCTGCATGTGCGGCCGCGCACTCTCATCACCTTCAATCAGAACGCTGACTACGCCATATACATAAATATTCCATGCAACATACAGTTTTATATCTTCATTATAGATTTCCATATTGTAAATACCATAGAGTTCCTCTGCCCCTTCCCGTTCCGTTACCATCTTGAAATGATACACGGTATCCTCTCCATCATATTCACGGATATATTTATCCAATACACATTCCACGACATAGGCATTCCATCCTCCTATATACTCAACTCCATCTTCATCTGTCTTTTTTAAATCACCTTCTTCTATATTACGGTATTGATACTGGTCATATTCAATCATTCCTGAAGTATCAGGCAGATGCATCAGAAAAGTACACGGCTGTTTGATTTGAGACTTCATAACATCTATCATGGCACGTGAGGAATAAAGATTATCCCCCGCCAGCTCATTAAGCGCCTCCATATAGTAAGCTTCATACTCTGCTCCACTCAAGACCTCTACATCAACAAGCCATGAGTCGGGCGAATATTTTACACGGAGTATTTCTTCTCCATTTATCAGCTCCATGCCATATCGACTATCACTTTCCTCCTCACCCCATATTCTCCGCAGCGGCTCCACTTGATAGAGCGTATCGCTGCCCAGATAATCCCTGATATATTTATCTATTACCTGGTCCGCTATATAGCAGCGCAGCGTCTCATCCTCCACACTGCCGGAATGATATGTATGCTCTTTCGGATTAACATTTCTGTAACAATATGTATCCTGCACGGAATCCGGATTGATAAGCATCCAATACTTTCCCGCTTCACGGTGATAGTGTTTGTTCCGATAATCCACTATCGAATATTTGACATAGGAAAGAAATTCCTGCATGTCTGTCTCTACACTTGTATCATCTTCAATCAGAACCGTCACAATACCATCTATGTAACCGTTCCATATTACATACAATGTTACATCCTCGTTATAAATTTCAAAACAGTGCGTATCATAGAGTGCGTTTCCAGAATAATGCCTCCGCCATTCGTCGTCTAATCTCACATGGTACTTTGTGTCCTCTCCGCCATATTCGCGAATATATTTATCCAATACGCAGTCTGCGATATAAGCTGAACCATATCCCCTATATACCGTATCATGTGTTTTTATTTCCTCCAAATCATCCTCCACAATATTACGGAAACGATAATCATCATAGGAAAGACCGCCTGTTGGTTCAGTCATATGCAGCAAAAAAGTATACGGCTGTTGAAACTGATATAATATTTCGTTTGCCATAATGCCATCACCTGCCAAGTCTTCTATTGCAGCTATATAGTATTTTTCATCATGCATACCTTCTTCTGCTGCATCATTCGCTGCCTCTTTGGTTTCCGCCGGCTGCTTCTTGGGGGCATTGCTTTCTGCTTCCTCAACTTCTGCCTTTGTCTCGTTTTTTTCTTCTATACTTTCCGTCACTTCTGTTTTTCCTGTCTCTGCCTGTTCCGGCACATCGTTTCCACATGCGCATAAACAAAATCCACCCAGGAAAAATAATAATACTGCTGTCTGCTTCCATTTATTCATTTATTTTCTCCGCTGCTATTTCATCTCTATAGATAATAATACCACCATTTTCATTAAACGCAAATAATCCCTCTGCTTTGTTATTACCATTTTCTATCTGGATAACATACCACTCGACTATATTAGGCGTAGCAGAGTAATTCTCTTTTTCTGCTTTTTCCGATATATCTTTCTTTATATCCCTCACGCCTGACTTCTCATTGCCCGGAGTTGTAAAAGGTATGCCTGTCTGCACATACCCATACGGAGCTGTATCCCCCTTTGTATCAACAATAACTGCCGGAATATAATATGTTTGCCCTTCTAATTCAATAGTAACATCGACACACGTTCCATAAATCATTTCCGTTCCAGCTACTCCATATTTTACAGGAGTAAAATTTGGATTTTGTAATTGTGGTCCAAGTGCAATTGCGTGTCTTTTAATCCCGTCATGATACAGCACACCATTGCTTGGATTGTAATCATCTCCTCCCTCATACTTAATAGTGCCTTCCATAGTATTAAGCCCTGAGTTTTTACCACCATATCCCTGCAGCGCACCGCTCTTCTCATTCGGGATTATGTCATGCCAAGCATAAATATCACGAAACTTATACCCTTCTCCCGAACCAGCTACTGTCGGCCCATCATACAGCATATAATATCCTTCCTCTGGATTCTGTGTGATTGACTTTGCCCCGTATGCGAGATAACCGACAAATTTACCCGGTCCTCCACCTGAAAATATCTCCTGTCCGCTATCAACTGGTGTAATTAGCCCACCATGCTTACAAAATAATATAGAAGTCATTGTAATACCCGCCTTTGTAGAAACGAGATTAGTATCCTCAACAGCTCCGCTTCTTACTGCCTGTAAATAACTGTCTGAAATAGGATCATGCCTGTCTATTTCCCCTAAACTTAAATAATCATTATCTATAGGATAATTCTCCCACTCCGTATTTAGCCTCATAAGATGTCTGCATACCCCATACTTGCTACAATCCGGATCCCCTTTAATCCACTTGCGTTCTATCTCTCTGTCTGCTTTTATTTTACAATGACAGCGAAACGGAATAATATTTCCATCTTTCACAGTATCGCTAACTGTCGCATAGACACGTCCGTTTGCCGAAATAGGATTTTCAGATACCCGTAAAACAGTATGAGTGCGATTGTCAAATTGCTCTGATGTTTCTTTTGCTTTCTTTTCCAATGGGATAGGTTCCTCTCCATCCATCTCAAACGCTTCCGTTGTAGCCTGATTGCAGGTTAAAACCGCACCATCAACAAGATATTCTGCGAATCTGTCATCAAGGCCATAATTCGCAAATACCATGTCTATTTCTTCATCTGTTATTTCATCATCTTCCTCTTTATGCAATATCCTCCTTGCTTCTTCCTCTCTTGCCTTTTTCTGTTCTACCTTTACCATCGCTGACGTGAAGAAAGCTTTCATATAATCTGCCTGTCTTTGTGCAATTGCCTGTCTAATATCTATATTTAAATCATATGCGCCTTCCAAATAATTCGTATAATCTCCCGATTTTTCACCATCACTCATACATCCGTCCTCCATATTTTCCTACTGTATCCTAAACTCCCCGCCCGTAAAATAAATATCATCACTTAACGTCATGGTCGTTCCGCCCTGTTTTACCTGCACTTTATCATCCGCCGCAATTAACAGGGAAGCGGCAGAACTTGATATCGTAAGGTTGCTATCCGCCTGTATGAAAATATCCTTATCGCTTGCAATCGTAATTCCCTCACTGTCATTGAGTTCCACCATCATTCCGTTATTGTTCGTCATTAGAATAGAATCCGGAGTAAATAATATCTCTTTGCCATACTTGGTTTTCAGAGATTTATAGTCAGGGTTTTGTCTTGCGCTGTCAGTTTCTTTATGTACCGCGCTGAGGATAAAGCTGTTTTCCGATTTATCGGGAACATAGAAGCGCACACTGTCACCGATTTCCGGCATACAGTACCAGCCGGTTCCATCAGCGGAGGAATATACGGTAGAATATAAAAACCATTTTTTCCCATCTGCTGCCTTCCATTCATCCTGCATAATCTCTACCTGCACTTTATCCTTGTTTACATCAGTTATTACCGCATCAAAAGAACATCCCTGCTGCGCTTTGTTTTCTATCGGCAAGACCCTCAATGCCTCTTTTGTCCGCAGAAAATAGGCATGACTGCATTCCGCGCCCTGATAGGAAGTCTGTATTTTGCAGATAAAGTATTCTTTTCCATTATAAGGAACCGCATCTCCTAATTGAAAAATCTCTCTGCTTTCAATTACCAGTTCCACCATATCTCCGCTCTGCAGGGAAGTCATTCCGTTGCGGGATTTTTCCATATACTCATTAATATCCAGTTTTGTTTGTAGCTTATCCGTTTCTATTGTCCTTTTCGTACCCTCCGGCAGACCGATTGTATATTTAACTCCCTTTTTCAAAGCATCAGGCACAAGATATAGGCCTGTCCTTCCTGCCAGACGCTTTAAAAACTCCCAGTCTGTCTCCTGAAACTGGACAAGCACACCCTCTGTTTTGTCCTCCCCGCCCTCCGTACAAAGAACTTGGTTATCCGGATATGCTGCTGCTATTTTCCGGTGGATATCCGCACATAATGTCTCTTCCCTCTGAAATACTCTGAAATGCTGCTTTAAATCCATCAATATCGTTCCGCTTGTCATATCTAATTTCATAAGCGTTTCATAGCCGTCCTGAGAAAAAGAGTACCCTGTCACGATTCCGTGGAATAAGACCGTGTTAATTTCTCCCCCATCAGCTTTATCTATCCCTGTTATACGCACCCATGTTTCTTCCGCCAAAATCCCCATATATTCTTCTTTCCACTCATCTTTTATCCGCATGATGAGGGTTGCTTTGGCATGTTCATTTATCGTCCGGTTGATTGTAAATTCCTGTAATGCTATGTATGCAAATGGTTCTATTTTAATCTGATAGTCTCTCATAATTACCTCTTTTCCGACATCTTATCAATATGCCTGTTGATTTATTTCTATGTAAAATTTCTATGCTGCTTCTATCTCAGTCAGTTTGATTCCCTTTACTCCCCTCCTTAAAAGGCTTTCCACAAAATCCATTCTTCCGATGATGCCGTTTTTATCACATTCCTTAAACCGAAAGACTGCTTTTGAAGCAATTTTTTCTTTATCCAGTACCAGGTTCAATATCCTGTTTCCGACAGAGTTGAACTGCGTTTTATCAGACAGACATTCCGCTTTGTCCAGAATTGTCAGCATATAAGTCGCATTGATACCACTCTCTTTATTCCATAGCTTGATTCCTTTAAAAAGAATATTCGGCTGATACATCTTTATCGTTTTCATATAGATTTCAGATAATAACAGAAACGGGGTGCATATCATATCCGGAAAGAATCCTTCACTTGGAAATTCCATTTCTACAATATTCCACGTCGGCAATCTGGCAAAATCTTCTCTTGTCAGCATCCGGATATCGATTGCATGATTTTTATTGATGTTATATGGAATTCTGTTTTTTTCATCCGTTTCTATCAGAAAGTATTTCATCCCTGCATTCCCCCTTTGCATATAAAACTGTTGCATTTCCCATATATTCCCCATAAATAATTTTGAACCCATCCACTAAAAGAGTTCCGCTCTCTGCTATCACTTCCATGATTAGTCCGCTAACACTCTCCATCATCCTATATATAATGGAATAATAATATTTCGTATATTCTTCCTTGATATCAAACAGCTCACATTTCTGTATCTGCATAAATTTTTCCGCCGCTCTCTTATACAAATAATCCAAATCTTCTAAATAGGATTCCTGTAAAAACTGTGGTCGATAATAGATTCCTGTTGCCTGTTCATCCAGATAAAATCCCTCATCCATGGCATATAGATAAAATTCCAGGCTCTCAAGATAAAGGCTGTAACGTAGAAAACTGCATACAAAATACTTTATTTCGCCTTTTCTATGCTGCTTCTGCATATCCTCGACATACAATAAAAGGTCTTGTATCTTCCCCTCTAACTCGCCCCAGATGGCATGTCCATTCTTCTCTATTTCTATCTGTATCTGCCTGCAGGATTCTTTAAATCTTTCCTCCATATGCGGCTGTAGAAATTCCAGCATTTCCGGTCTGCGGTCATGATATTGTTTCATAAATTAATGTCCACCTTTCCACCAATAACAACTCTGCTTTCCATTCCCGCTCCTGTTTCATAATTCACTTTTGGCATAATATTAATGATTAACCCGTACCGTCGTAAGCAGCTTCAATATCACTGGTTTCCATATATCATATTGCGGAAAACTACAATGAAAATTTCCTAACACTATCTGCTTTTCTGCCTGAAACATAAAAAGCAGATTATAAATGCTTCCGTCCACGCAGAATGAACGAAAATCCATCCACGCAACCGCAAACTCCCCTGCTTCTACTTGTCCTGTGTCATAAAAAACATACTGTTTCCAGACTTTCTTCATATCGCTATATACTTTTTCCATTTGGACGGAAATATCCGGTGCATTTTCTCTATCTGCCATTGGCAGTAAACTGAATGTCACAGTCGCATCATTATCAAAATCTGTTTTAATTACCTGTGGCCTGTTCTGATTTCGATATTTTATCATTCTGTATCTTCTATTCATATCTGACATGATTTCCGGCAGCATCATAGAACATTTTCCCCCAAAGAGTTCTTCCCGATAAAGTGATATCTTGTTTACGCCAATAGGAATTGTATCGCTTATCTGTTGCTGCTCTTCCTGTTTTTCCTCGCACTTTGTTCTAAGCGCGAGTATTACGCTGTCTATGTATTCCGGTTCTTTCATAGTTTTCCGCCTCATCCTCCGTACTGCTTATTACGCATATGCTCCTAAGTATATCTAAAAGAACTGCTTCCTCTTCCGCCATTTCCTCGAGAGGAAAGTGATAACTCCCAAACATCATTCTTTCATTGACAGGCAGAATAAACATACAATGCGCTGTGTCGTATTCCATGCCTCCGGTAATAAACGTAAACCTGCCTGACATTCCTGCTTCTACTTTAAACAGCCTCGCTTCTTTACGGATGCTTTCCGGATATAAACGGTTGATTAATCTTTGCATCTCCTTTATTGCCGGATATACCTGTTCATCCGGTAACTGCTTGTCCAATAAATTAAACGTGATTATTTTCTTTTTTTGCAAATCCGCAAATATTTCCTGTGGTTTTGAATGATACGGGAATTTCTTTGCGATTACTTCATCCGTCGGTTTTTTCCAGTCTTCCGGAAGTTTCAAAATCACCTCGTCATCCAGACAATTTATTTCCTGCCATTTGCTTTTCTTTTCGTCATCTTCTGCTCTCTCCACTGATTTCATCCTCTCCATGCCGCTTTACTAAAGTCTATTGGAACATCCTTTGTATATGCCCTGTTTTTAGATGAAATTCCCGTTTCCAAAAGCTGTTCCATCCTGTCAACAGCATAATTTTTCACATCTATTCCATTCAGGCGGTTTATCTTATCAATCGCCGGATTTTTCCCAATACCGCCAACTTTAACGCTCTCACTCATTTCCTCATTTTCCTTTCTTACATATGTTTCTTTAAGATTGGATGCGCCTGATTTTACTGACAACAGGCATACTTCCCGCTACCGCCTCCATAATCGGGCTTTCCAAATCATCTGCCGGAATATTAGACAAAATAGTATTTACTGCTCCATTTAATGAGTATGTCTCCATCTTTTGGCTGGAAACCGCCGCCTTTTTCTTCTTTTCTTTTACCTGCGGCGCCGTCGATGCAAAATTACCCGTACAGCCAATCGCATCAAAAGCATTGCACATATTGATAACGGTAGGGGATAGGATGTCTTTTCTCACTAATGTGGCTTCCTTTGGCGCAGTGAATGTCACTTCTTTTCCTTTCAATTCCACCTGGCCCTCCGCCAAAATGGATATCTGATTGCTTGTCTTCATATCGATAAGAGAAGCGTCTTTCATCGCTATTTCCGCATTCTGTCCTGTCATATTCAACAGCCCCATCTCAGACGGCTTCAAATACATTCGCTTACTATTATCAGTTGTGAAATAGCGGTCGCTATAATCTGCAAGTTCCCCGCATTCCTCTCCGTTTTCCCGGACATTATAGATTACCCTTGTATCATTCTCATCATTTTTATCAAAATACAGCGCCGCTTTCGTACCTGTCTCTGGCATACAATAAAACAGGTTTCCGGTAATCGGTTTCCATGAGAACCGATAAGCTTCAGAGACTGTCTGCTCCTTGTCTATATCCAGATGCAGCTTTACTTTCTCCTGTCCGGTTTCCAGAATCGTTCCGGTTATAACAGTTCCCCTTAAAGTGTCCGCCGGTATTTTCTCCGCTTCAAAACATTCTTCGGGAAATACCCGGCAGGTACAGTTTAACATGTTATCTTCCAGAACCGATTCCGCTTCCATCACATATAAGTTCTTTCCCTGAATATGCAGCATATCCCCGGTTTCCATAAAGTCCATATCGCAAATCTCATATCCAATCTGCTGTTTCTTCCGGCCCGTATCTATCCTGTTCCCATCCCTGAAAGGAAGCGTCGTATGGGCATATTGCTTCAAATCAACAGCTCCCCTGCTTTTCCCATCTCGCATTCCCGCATAAAAACATATCTCTGCACCGGATTCGGAACTCTCTGCCGTAATCCTGCCCCATAAATGACTCAATATCCGCTTTATGAAGTTATAATCCGTTTCCTGATACTGAACCAGCGGATACTGTAAGTTTCTGTCTGCCATGTTCCATCTTACGTCCGCTCCATATTCCCCGGCAACAGCCTGTACCACATCCTGATAGGTCAGGGCTAATTTCTGAAAAGACCTTGATTTTTTTTCTATATCCATCTTCCATGTATAGGAAACGGCATTCAGATGTAAAATGGCGTACTGTCCTTCTTCTTCGAGTCTGACACACTGTATAACGCCGATAAAAAGGATTTTCCTGCTTCCATCTTCATTTTGACTGTATATTTCCAACTTCTCGTCCGAGATATCGGAAAGAACCGCCTTAACATCCTCTCCCTTTACAATCCCACTGACTTCCGCCCTTGTATGTTCACCATATCTTTCATGTATACTGCACTTATGTATTGTTAAAAACGTAAATCTGCTGCCAACTCTCAGTTGTTCATAAGTTATTCTGTCCGCCATTGTGTTCATCCTCCTCGTGGACTAATCCAAAACAATCATCCTGTTATCCTGCCTTGCTTTTCCCTGTCCGTAAATATCCGTTCCCCGCCTGATTCCCTCCAGAATTTCTTCGAGTTTTTGAAAAGCCGTTTCGCTATTCATGGATATTCCGCTCTCTTTTCCTCCTGTCTTTCTGAAAATATAATCTTTTATCATTTCAAAGTTTACAGCCTCTTTACTTTGAAGCAAAAGATAGGCAAAGCGGATATCCTTATCATCCGCATTCTCACATTCCAAAACTTTCTTCGCAAAATAGTCTGTAATCTCTTTGGAAAGCGTATTTCCTCCGACTGACGTCCATGTAGCATTGGCAAGATTTACAGTGTCATACTCTGTCTCAATATCAAAGAAATCTTTATACTCTGTCCTGAGTCTGGCGCCCTCTTTTAGCTTAAACCGGCACACTTCCAGTTCATTTTCTTTCCGTTCGAGGTTTTCATCTAAGACAAATTCCGTTACATACCTGATATAATCAGCCAAAACTTCCCTCTCTATCAGGCGAAATTTCAGACTGACAAGAGATTCTGTCGAGGAATACTCTATTTTTTCTTCTTCCGTAATCAGGAAAATAAAATCCTGACATTTTATAATACCCGGCTTCACACATAGAGAGTCATCCTCTATTCGTATTCCGCACCCTGAAATGATTCCGTCCGGATAATCGGCATATTGTAACTGCAGCGCCGAATAGGAATAATCCCTAAGCGCCCATAATAATTCTTTTTTCATGATTCTTCCGCGTTCAAAGGCGGGGTAGATGTGTTGCATAATCTTTCGTTCCTTCTTCTTTGCCATTGGATTTGACATATTTTCACGAAACATTTATTTCATAACTACAATAAAAACCCATTTGGTATATGCTCTGTAACTTCCACACATTGCAGCTCACTAAAATATTCCTCTGCCTGCTCCTTTACCTGCTCACTTTCATTTCCATATATGTACA
Organism: Clostridium sp.; assembly: GCA_023664605.1. Lineage (GTDB taxonomy): Bacteria > Bacillota > Clostridia > Lachnospirales > Lachnospiraceae > UBA3282. Next base: position 259,935 of record JAMPFF010000002.1, on the reverse strand, counting down.
GTGATTCCAGTCTCCCCAAACTTTTTAATGGTAAAATATCACTAATACCCGTCTCCACCAACAAAATGGAGCGCAAACATTTTAATCCGGCTAATGGACTGATATCATTCACATTGATATATGCTAAATCTATTGTTTTCAATCCTATCATCTTAGACAATGAATCAAGATCAAACGCCGATTTTTCTATATCCCAACTATTATCATACAGATAAAGAGATTCTAAATGCACTAAATCAGTAAGTCCTTTCGCATTTCTGATGTTCCCTCCGATAATTTTAAGTCTTTCTAAATTTTTGCATTCTGACAAATAATTTAAGTCAACATCCTCTACATAGGAAACTATTAATTCCTGTAAATATGGCATATTTGAGAATACGGATAAATCTTCTAATTCACACCACTTCCAGATAGATATCTCCTTTAATTGATTCATATTTTTCAAAAAAGAAACATCCTGACTACTAGCCAATATAGCTGTCATTTCCAATTTCCTTAATCGAACCAGACTGCCAAGCGGCGATAAATCAATCGGTTCATTGCTCACTTGAATATATAACTCCCTTAATTGACTCATATTTTCTAAAAATGACAAATCCACTGTTCCATATATAAAAATATTCAATTTTTCTAATTCCATCAGATTTTTAAGAGGTGATAAGTCAACCTCAACTTCTTCTGAAATGTAAATATCCAACTGCTTCAAATTCTGCATCTGTCCAATCTGCTTAATATCATTCTGCGTTACATAGTCATTGTATCCAACCTCTATTCCCATTACATGTTCTTTTATCCATGTATCAGAATAACTTTTTTCTTCTTCATTTGACTCTGTCTGTAAACCAAGGGAAACCGGTTCGTTTTTTTTAGAAAAATCGAACGCTGTTACATATAAATAAACACTTCCTATTAAAACCATAACAGCAATAACATTTATCATTTTTTTCATTTAATATCATCCTCCTCCACTTTCGTAAATTCCTCAAACACTACTTTAGCAGCTATAACTCTTTGACAAATTGACGGCACTTTTTCAATTATTTCTGCAGCTTCGGCCTCATCCCATACACTTGGGTCTATCAAATAAGTATCTGCATCTACTTTCCGATAACCACTTCCAACTTCATATTCTCTAAAAAAAACAGCTGTCGAAAAAGTTATGACATCACCCACATTATTAGCATCCTGCGCAGCCTCCTGATAATCACTATATACATATTCTTTTTTTCCATTTAATTCCTCTTGTATAGTTTTCACCTCAGCATTTATTAATTGCTCTATACCTAATGTACCATATTCATTAAATTGCTCACTATAATTGCCATAAAGTATTTTCTTAACATCATAATTACTAAATTGAAACATTCCTATACCCATATTATCAGATGCATTAAAGCATGCAGCATATGCCTGAGTAAGATTTGTAATAATCATTCCACTATGACATGTATTATCGTATTGCTCCCACACTCCATCATCCTCATATTGCAGTTGACCACAGACCGCTTCCCCAAACATATTCCCAATCATACCTGCAACAAAATAAGCATCAAAATCCCCCTTTCCATCAGCATATAGTCTCTCCCATAGTACTCTTGCACAGCTTTTCTGTCCTTCGGACCAATTATCATAATCAAACGTTTGAGGAAATTTTTCTTTCAATTTTTTCTCTACATCTGTAAAGATATCTTCTATGCCTTTATCAATAATCTGCCCTGAATGAAGCGGCGTAATTATCCCTCCACGTTTACAAAAAATCATAGACATCATATTAATTGCTTCTACTCTATCAGAGAGCTGTTCAGACTCTTTATTTGTTCTAACATACTTAAACTTTCCCTCATCCAAATAGAATCCCGTTGGAAGATTTTCCCATTCAGATTCCAAATTCATACAACAATAGCAGGTTCCATATCCCTGCTCAATTGTCTCTGCCATTTTCTCTTCTATTTCAATTATTGATGCACTTCTTTTTAAAGCGGGAGTACTGTTATATAATTCTTTCGCTATATCTCCTAATTCTAAGCTATCTGGTATATATGGACAATTACCGAAACTGATAATATTCAACCCTTCCTCGTTTTCCTTTTCCCATAATTTTTTGTGTATCTCATCTCGTATTCCTCCCTTTGCATCTGTAACAACTGCTGGTTTCCGTATACTATATGTGGCTGCTCTGTCCTCTGGAATCCGCAACTGTGATAGCGACTCTGTTCCCCCTTTTTCATTTTCTACATTCATTTTTGGTATACTCGTAATTTCCCCATTCTTACATATAAGAGTCTGCTCCTCATTTATCTGCGCCGAACAGGCTAATTGTGCGCCCTCTACAATATAGTATTTCTCGTTATCCTCTGTTAAATTATTAATATTATTTATAAGTTCCTCAAAGTCTTCCATAGTTTGAGAATCAAGGTTACTTTCCCGTGCCACCACTTCCATCTGGTCAGCTAAGGAATTCCCAAATTTCTTGAAATATTTTATATCTTTCTTACTCATAATGCTACTACCCGATATCTGCTTAAAATCATACTTTTCACTCATATCTTTTCCCCCTTACTTCCTCCCATCAAAATAATTCCTAACCCATCCTTCATGCTCAAACGGATAAAACTGCTCCGCTCCTAAATACAGCTTTTCATCTTTCCTGTACACCGGCACGATGACATACCCCCAATCCCTGCACCGCTTCCATGCAAAGAACTTGATTTCATGATTTACGATGCTGTCCGTTTCTTTCTGCAGGATATTGTCGCCATATGCTTTTCGGATATCTTCATAAGTAACTTCCTCAAACTGTTCCGGCTGGCAGTCGAAATTGAAGCGATACCGTACCCGTCCTTCCGTGTCTTTTAAGAAAAGCTGCAAAGTGATATCGTCCAGATTCCTGGAAACATATCCTGTCGTATCTTCCCTAAGGAAACCATTGATTAATTCCACCTCACTGCCGTTATGGGTATAAGCGCTGACCGTATAAGGCAATACAGGCTTGTCCGAATGCAGCTCGATTTCTGCATAACCGAGTTTCTTATCTTTCATAAATTTCAATGCGCCGTCCACACAGCTCATTTTTAAGTCAATATCGCCTGCCGCTCCTCTGTTTCTCCGTTTAAACTGTATCATCCTGCCGGGGATAAATTCTTTTAACGCTTCCCTGAATATATCAATCTTGCAGGACTGCCCGGTCAGTTTTAAAAAAGAAAAGTTCCTGATTTTATCCTCCTGATACAGCGGTTCCATAAATTTACGGATAATGCCGTAAATATCCCCTTTTAATATCAGTTCCAGTTCATAGAGATTTAAAACCATCTCCGGAAACTCCTTTGTGATTTGAAAACCGTCTTTCTCCTGTACGGACAGTTTCCACTTATCCGCCTGAATCCATGCAATATCTGATTTTTCTTTTTCCGTTGAGGTAATTCCTACCCTTAAAATGCCCGCCTGCTCATAAAAATGCTTTTTAACCTGTTCTGCAAGGAAGAACAGTAAATAAAAGTTATTTTTTACTTTGAAATATTCCTCCCTGCTTCTTGCTTCATATTCCCTGAATCGTGTCGGTATCTTTTTTTCCGCTTCATCATATGTCTCTTCCAACGTCCGATACAATTCTTCCGTTCCATTTGCATCCACATATCGGAAGATGTCCATATCTAATTCATGCAAAATCTCTTGTGATGTATGCGACATTGCAAAACCAAGCTTCTCCGCCAACAGAATCTTTAAATACTGCATCATCCGATAGGTCAGATTATTCCCGCCAAAATCCGTATCACCGTTTTCATACGCCGTGTCAATCTGTATATGATACGCCACTCTGTCATCCCGTACACGGAAATGACAGGCGCATAAGTCTGTCGTTCCGCCGCCGCAGTCAACGATTAATGCCTGATACACCCTGTTCATATCTATATTGCCGGATTCCAACATATTGGAAATGGTATTATAGAGAACCGATACGCCCTCATCTACCATTTCTTCCTCCTGCATGATATATTCCGACAGGATTTCCTGAAATAATTTCTGGAATAAAAACTTCTGTTTTACAGGGCAGGAAACCTGTATCTGCCCCACTTTACATTTAAACTGATTCTCCGTCACCGTAATGATATGCTCAAAATATGCCCTGATGATATCCTTGCGCGCAAGGAAAGTCCGCCTGCCCTCTCTGTCCGTGATTTCCTCTTCTTTTTCATAATCGCTTATCCATCTTTTCATATCGTAGAAAATACAGAATCCCTCGTCCACATAGCAGGCATTGGACATATTCATTGCTGTCTGGCCGAATACGAACTGCGGTTGCCCATGGCTTACGGAAATTACGCCGACTACTGACGGCATTAATTTCTGCCCGTCTTCAAATACGGTATATTGAATGGCATTTTTTACAAGATTATCCGCAAATGCCGCACCTTTTGCATTTTCAAAGAAAAGTGAGTCCAGGTATACCCCTGCCGTGGTATTGGTAGAACCAAAATCAATGACGAGAGGCATTTTTAAAGGAATCGGCTCCCTTACTTCCACATCCATAAGCGGTATGCGGAATGCCGGTATTTTCTCCGGCCTTTCCTCCGGTATCCCCTGATAAAGTGAAAACAGCCTGTCCGACTCCCGCTGTCTGAAACAGAGCAGGTCATAATCTTTCAAATCCGCTTCCTGACAGGTCATCTTCTCACTTTTTGTAACATAGAGATGCTCCATGTCCCCCTGCATCCTTCGCAGATAAAAAATACCACATACTTTCTTTCCTCCGCTTATCAGAATCGCATTCGTATCCTCCAACTCTTTCCGGTAAGGAATCTGCATTCTGTCATATTCATTCATGGCAAGTCCGGCATAGGTAATCATTTTAGACGGGATATGCAGCGTTTTATCCTGTGTAGGTACAATCCTGCCCTCCTCAAGAAGCTGTTCTAACAGTTCCTGCCCCTGCTCGGTTTCCTGACAAATTAACATCTCTTCCCTTGTTCCCCGGTAGCGCATGATGACATGGATAAGCTCTTCTTTATCCATAGGGTTAATCATTCCCTGTATAATCTTCTCTTTACGGCATATTTCCCTGAGCTGATGGGTTGTCATCAGCTCCAGCTCGCTTTGCTTGTATGACTTTTTCTGTTCTGCTGTTTTCAGGTCTTCCCTGTTTAATATGTATCTGCTCACGATTCTCTCCCTGCTCAAAAGATAACCATTTCATCCATTGTCATTGTCTCGTCAATCCCAATGATTCCAAAGTGATGTTCATAGAACCAGTGTACGGTTTCCTGTATTGGCAAAAACATCTCCCGCAGGAAAGCCGCCCGTTTCCTTTCTGTCTCTGTTTCATATGCCCCCAGATATACTAACAGTTCATATGACGCCTCATTATTCTCGTATATATAAGCTTTCGGATAGAGTCTGATAAGGACTTTTCTAAATTCTTCCAGATAATTTCCCGTCTTGAGAAGCTGTAAGTACGAACGAAGTATCGTTTTTTGCTCCGTTTCGTCAAAAAGCGGAAAGCTCTCTTTCGCAAAAGTGCCGTACCTGCCGTTCCTGATATCATGCTCCGCCAGCCTGCAGTAATAATCTTCTCTGGAAAGTCCTTCTCTCAAATCAAGCTGCACAATATAGTGCATACAGACATCAAAAAACAGCTCTCTTGTCTGCTCCATACCCGTGATATTCTTATCAAACAATGTTCCGAATACATCCTGCAGACGATAAATGGGATTAATTTCTATCCGGTCGTCTTCCGGGCTTTCCTGATTTAAGTCTATTACAGAGACTTCCATGTACGGACTTGCATTGTATGCTTCCACGAAGTGCAGGGCATCCCTGTCTATATTGTTTTTTTCCGCCTGTAAGACGGCTTCCCATGCGTAGTTCATACCAACACTCCCACACACTTATATTCCATAAATTCCATCTGCATCTGCGAAAGGATATACCGTATCTGTGATTCGTACAGATAATCGGCTGTATACTGCTCCTCTCTTTTGATACGCAGTAACAAAATTTTTCTTTCATCCCTGTCAAACACCTGCGCGCCCATAAATTCATTCATATCGCCGTCAATCAGCTTGCCTTCCGCATGACTGACAATTTCACAGCCAAGGATATCTATTTTATAGCCGCCGGACATTTCTTCTATTTTCCTGTTTAATTCCATAGGGGTCTGCAGAAAGCTTCCTGTCTGCTGTAAATATCTCCCTGACAGGGTATCTTTCCCGCAGTTCGACAAAACAGGAAATTGATACCCGACAGACATCTCCGGACTGCCTTGATGCAGTTTATACAGAAAGGTATCGCCCAATGCTGCCTTTGCAGTTTTAAGAATAATCTTATTTTTCTCATAGCGAATAGAGAGTATATCATCCCCTGTCTCTACCAGACTCCCCTCTTCGGCTGTTCCCTCTTCCGGCAGATAAAATATGTGTTCATAGAGTACCTCGTCTATACAGGGGATTCTAAACTCATTGGAGTGAATGGATGTTTTTTGAATATTCCAGAGCAATATCTTTTCTTTTTTGATGTATGCATCCCACTTTCCATACTGAAAGGCGTAAGTTTCCCCTTCTCCTGTCTCTTTTTCCGGAATCAAGTCAAAGAAACGCTCCATGTACCCCAAGTGCAGCGTCTGCCATGGGATATGATTATTCGCAAATAGTTCATACAGCTTTTTTATGCTGTCCAAATATCGTGTACTTCTCTCTATGCGGAATAATACTTCCTGCCCGCTCTTTTGACCGATTCCCGTCAGCGTCTTTTGCTCACGAAACTCCCGGCACATCTCTTCCCCCGCTGCAAGATAAACCGTCTCATACTCCTGCTTTACGCTCTTTTTGACATCCGCCTCGCATACGGGAAACCAAAAAGGATTGATTGGGTCGTAATCCGCCTTATCAATAATCGTCATATAGACATTGAAATAGTTCCATGGCACATCCAGTTCATTCTGCATCCGCTGTTCCAGTGCTTCATATTTCCTTTCCGCCCATGCAAAAACATTTCCGATTCCCTCTAGCAGCAGTTCTTTGGCAAACCTCCGCTCATCCAGGCTGTCTATCTCCTTTAATCTGTTTTGTATGTAATTTTCATAGTCAAACCTTTTTTCTTCTATCATGCGTTATACCCATCTGTCCTGCCTAGCCTTTAAGGCACTCCCGACGTTCAGCTTCCGGTTGTTTCGCCGCCTGTCGGTCCTGTTCCTGTTCCGCCGTTTACCGCTTCGGTTTCCGCTTTTATTTTTTCGGTTTCCGCCTTTATTTTTTCCGCTTCCGCTTCTGCTTTTATCTTTTCTGCTTCCGCCTCCGCCCTTATTCGTTCTGCTTCCGCCTCTGCTTTTATTCTTTCCGCTTCCGCTTCTGCCTCCGCCTTTGCCCGTTCTGCTTCCGCCTGTTCTTTTTCCGACTCTGCTTTTTCTTTTTCAGCCTGCGCCTGCTCCGCCTTTTCCTTTTCAGCCTTTTCTTCGTCGGCCTTTTCTTTTTCCGCCTTTTCATCCTGCGCGGTTTTGGTATCGATCAGGTCGATTCTTCCCTGCACTTCATTGGCTTTGTTGCTTTTCCCCAATTCCTCATAAATTGCTTTCGCATATTGATACTGTATCTTTGCCTGCTCATACTCTTTTCCCGCTTCATATATCCGTGCCTGCTCCTCTAATTGCTCCGCTTCATTGACTCTTCCCCCTACTTCCTCCTGTTTTTCGTTAAGGGCTATGATTTTTTGATTTAAGGAAGCAATCTGCGCCGCATCCTCCAGTTCCGTGTATTTCCCCAGCGCAATCAGGTAAAACACCATCGCTCCATCATAATCGCTTTCGCTATAAGCCGCGTCTCCCTGTTTCACCAAATCCGCCGCCGCAACCTCGTCCGCCGCCAATTCTGCAGCCAGTTCATCCTGTTCTGCTATGACAACGCTCCATTCCGCATACAGTTTATCCAGTGCGTCCAATGCCTGCTGTTTTCCCTCCGCGAAATAAATAGATGCCGCTTTCTTTTTGGCTTCCAGATATTTTTCTTCCGCCAGTTCAAAGTTCTGCAATGCAAGCAGACTGTCTCCCATTGTGATATTATCGAAAATCTGTTCATAATCAGTGATTTCGTCAAGTCTGCTTTCTATATAATCAACCATACTGTTATCGGCATATCTTGCTCTTGCTTTTGCCGTCAGATACGCCTCTTTGGCATCCATATATTCCGCTTTCTCCCAAAGGTCATCTGCGCTGATAACCGCTTCCAGACAGATAAGATATTCATTATATTTTTCCTGCAGTTCCTTATTTCTAAGTTTCTGCGCAAACTCCATGGCTTTTTCGCATTCTTCTTTCGCCCTGATAAAATTATGGTCTTCCATATACGTTTCCGTATTGGAAAAAGCCTGTTCCATATCCGCTCTTTTCTGCAGCCTGTCTCTTCGCCACAAATAAAGGATAAGTCCGACAACCAGAACAACTACTAATATCACAACCACAATGATGATTATTTTTCTAATATTCTTCTTACGGTTCGGGTCTACAAATACCTTATTCGCATAAATAGCGGCAAATGTATAATTATCCAGATTTTCCGGCTGTCTGGACAGTAAAAGGTCTTCTACCTTATTACACTCTTCTTCCGGCTCGTTCCCTACCTCCTCGAATACATCCGCAATTTCTCCCTCATCTACATTTTCCCAGATTCCTTTTGTATACAGGGCAATAATGTCGCCGTCCGCCAATTTTATCTTCCCGGACACAAAAGGCTTGTATTTCTCCATTCCAAGATAAGAAGTCAGGTTATTTCTCTCTTCATGCTCTGCAAGCTTATCTTCGGCTACCTCTCCTTCTTTTACCATATCCTGGCTTAATGACATATCCGCAGTCGCCAGTATCTTTTTGCCATTCCGATATAGTCTGAGCCTCGTATTTCCCGCATATCCATAACGGAACTTTTCATAATCACTGACAACCACCGTAAGCGACGCTTTCAGCTTTTCGTAACTTTTTCCCGTTAAAAGCTCCTTATTCGCAAACCGCAGATAACTTTTTATCTTTCCTTTGCTCATGCCCGGCGCATTCTGGAATGCGGTCACAACAGCTTCAATCGCTCTTTTGGCGCTCTCTGAATCACGCACATCCGTTATGCCGTCGGCAATGACATAACAGGCGTATTTATCCAGTTCCACAAAACCAAAATAGTCATTATTCTTCAGTTTACTGCCTTCTTCGGAAATAAAAGCAGTCTTAAATTCACTGTTGTACTTTCTCATATAAATCCCTCAACCAGAACAATGCTGGCATTATCTTTTTCTTTCCGGCTGCCCGCATTTATGACTTCTATGATTTCATAAGCTTTCTGCTGGCATTTCTTTTTTCCTTCCAGCATTTCCTCTATGGTTTTCCAATCCATACCTTCAAAAATGCCGTCGCTCATCAATACGACAATATCCTTTTCTTTTAGAAAAACAGGCGTATCAAAAAACTCTATCTCCTGAAAGCCGTCCTGCCCCAGATAATTATAAAGTCTCTTATTTTCCAGCATGGCAAGGGCTTCCTCTCTGGTAATGCTTCCCTCCATAAAACGGTCTTCCACCAGTACGTCTATGGTATGCCCCACGGAAAGAGGTATCAGACTGCCATTACGATATACCGCTATCTTTACATTGCCCGCTACGGCATAATATAAATAATTATCTATAATCAAAATCACGCCCATACTGGCGCCGCCTTTTCCATCATCCAACCTGTTTAAAATCTCTCTGTTGACCTGATGAAAAGATTTCCGAAAAAAATATGCGGGGTTTTCAGAAACATGATACTGTCCAAACATATCTTTCATGGTATCTACCGCTATCTGCGAGGATATCTTACCGCCATAGTTTTTTCCCATTCCGTCCGCCAGTACCGCCAGGAAAGCGTCTGCGCTCTGACAGATTCCATAATTATCCTCCTGTACCTGCCTATTGCCGATAGTCATTGCCTTTCCCACCCGAAACCGGCGTATGACCCTTCCTTTTTCCTTTTTAAAAAAACGCACCGCAATCAATATCACAATCAGCAGATAGAGCATCATTAACGCAATCTCTTCCAACCTCATGCCGTTTCCTCCTATTCCCACTTAAAATGCTCACCGCAAAACGGAATAAAAAGAAATTTGCTCTCACCCATCTCTATAACATCAAATTCCATAAGCTGCGTCGGCACATAGACGGCTTCTTCATTCAAATATACGATGCCGTTACTGTCTCCCGGTAAAATGACAGTCTTACTCTGTTTTTCATCATAGACAATGACGCAGTGGTTTCTTCTGGAAATCTTATTGTCTCCCAAAATCTGGATATCCATATCGTCCGCCCTGCCGACAAAGTTCTTGCCTGCCATAATCTTATAGTCTTTGCCCTTTCTGGCTCCCGAAATGCAGACAATCCAGCCGCATACCGGATGTTCTTCCTGCAAAAACAAGGCTTCTTCCACTTCAATCTCTGTCTGCCCCGTCTCTTTTTTCTCTTTCGTCGCTGTTTCAATATTACAGTACGGACATATCGTTCCATATCTCCTGCTTGAAAACATATGTCCGTTCTGGCATCTGATTAAATTGCTCATGTCTATTAACCCTATTCCCTTCTATCGTATCTTAATCGGGGCAAGCCCAAGATAAATAATATCGTTCTTCTCTACTTTGCATGGTTCTCTGGAAGACACGCGGTATTTTTCGCCCTCTCCGCCCCGTTGTATTCTGGTTCCGTTTTCACTTTCCAAATCTTCTATGTACCAGCTCCCGTTGCTGTAATTCATAACGGCATGTTCCCCGTCTACCGTGCCTGCATAGTCCGTATTTTTCAGGTTGATATCTATCTGGTTCTCTTTTGCTTCTTTCCCAAATACAATGGAACTCTTCCCGTAAATATCCCATACGGCGGTAATATTGTTTTCCTCCCCCAGCAGCAGAATTTCCGAGATTTCTTTTCTCCTGACCGGAAGATGCTTCGACTGTTTTATGCCCGCCGCATCCATAATTGCCAGAAGAACGAACTGGATACCCACCGTAGCAAGGATACCGATACTAATATACTTCTGCACAGGATTATCAAGATAAACGCATGATAGAATAACGCCTGTAATGCAGGATATAATAATTGCTGTGTCTAGTGTGGTTTTTTGGTTCATTGGTACTCCTCTGTTTTTACTTTATCTTCATAAATGCCTCAAACATCTCCGTCACATCCAACGGATTTTTCTTGTGAGCATCTGCGCCTGTTTTCTGTTTCCCGTTCTGTTCTCCGGTAAACGAAAACCCGAAATATTTCTCCATATCTTTCGTAAAATCAGCCATATTTCTATCCGGCGTCTTTGCAGAATCCGTGCTTTTCCTGCTTCTGTCCGCCCCGGTTTTCTTTCTCTTTAAGTCATATGCTTTTCTCTTGTCGGCATCTCCTAATGTCTCATATGCCTCTACGATATTTTTAAACTTTTCTTCCGCTTCCGGATTGTTCGGATTTAAATCCGGATGAAATTTCTTGGCAAGTTTCCGATAAGCCTGCTTAATCTGCTCATCTTCCGCCTGCTCCGACACTCCCAGTACCTTATAATAATCCATGCTCTCTTCCCTTTTCTGAAAGAGCGTATACAACGCTAGTTGATACGCTCTTTTTCTTAAACAGCTTCCTACGCTGGTTATTATGCAGAGTAGCCGCCTTCAACCGATATTGCATTGAATTTATCCTTTTTTTGCTTGATAATCAGCGTGAATGTGCCGATTCCTGCCTCATCGCCGTAATCTTCTCTATAATCAACTACAAAAGCATTCGGAAAACAATATTTTCTTTCCATAATGCCCGCGGCTATGTACTCCACCGTTACTTTTCTGTAGCAGTCCGCTCTCTCTGCAGGAACTACCGACCACAGCGCCATCTTTCTGGTACTGTCAAACGGGTCGCCGCCCACCGCCGTCAGTATCTTTCCCGTAATTACCATCGACGCTCCCACATCCTTTGTCCTTGCATTGGAATCCTGCGGGATATCGGTCGTCATTTTTACGCTTTTTACACATTCTTTTGATATTTCAAAGGCGTCAGCGCCTTCCACTTTTACAACAAATGCCATTTCTATTCTCCTTTCTACTCTCCGGCGTATCCGCCCTCAATTTTTACTTTGTCATTCTCGTCTTTTTTCTGTTTCACATGCAGATAAAAAGTTCCGACACCCGTTTCGTCATCCATTTCTTCCGTATATTCCATGACAAACGCATTCGGCACTTCATATTTACGAACCACCTGTCCTGCGGAAATAACCTCTACTACCGCATTCCGGTAGCAGTCCGCTTTTTCTGACGGCACTACCGACCACTTGGAAAGCCCAAGCGTACCGTCGTTTCCGTCGCCTCCCAGCTTATAGAGCATCTTCCCCCATATTTTCATGGAAACGCCGAAATCTGTCGCTCTTGCATTGGAATCAACTGCCGATTCCGAACCGAAGACAACGTTTTTAATGCTCTTTTCGTCCAGAGCAATCTGGTCTGCCCCTCCTGATACTTGTAATCTGAATCCCATTTTTCTTCCTCCTTTTCTTTTTAAATGGCTCTGTTATTAGAATTGAAACGGTTAATTTCAACTTCCAGATTCTTGACATTACCGTTAAATGTAATATTTAACGTGCAGTATCCATTCGCTTCGTCAATCTCATATTCTACATCATCACCTGCGCCCAGTATGGCATTGACGCATCCTTTCTTCTCCAGCCAGAGGCTCTTCTGGCTTGCCGGATTGTTAGAAAAAAACTGTACAATATTTTCCTGCTTGTAATCGCCGGTTGCATGGCGCAGAACTCGTATGATGTAGCTTGTGACCTGCGTCTTGTATATTGGCTCATAGGTTTTACCGTCGCTCATCAGGTTTCTGGCTTTATAAACCATGATGTTATGGACGTTTTCCAAGCCGAGCATCGCGTTTTCCGAAGAAAATACAAAGCCAAAGCTGCGTCTGTTAATCTCATTCTTAATAGAATTGGTAAAGCCGGTAATCTCTTTTGCCATTACCGTATGAACCCTGAGCGGGTGGTCGCCTGCTTCAATATCAAATCTGACGCCCGGAAGTTCTTCATCCACGTTTTTCTTGAATTTATCTTTTAAATACTCCGGACATTGATACGCCGCCACAAGGCCTGCCGCTATGTAAGAAGCTCCCACATAAACTCCATCTATCCAAAGCTTCATGATATCCTCTTTTTCCTTGGACAACTCCGCCATATCATTCTCATTGACTAACATACGCTTGTCCAGGATAACGCCTGACTTTTCTTTCGGTATAATCGTAAAGTTCGGAATACAGGGAATGGCATACTCGCTGTAGGCTTTTCCCGTCAGGGAACTGCAGCGTTCTTCAAACTTTGAGATTCCCTCTGTTGCCATATAGTTGAACGTGGTCTTATCTCCCGTTTCGTAACTGAAAAAGCATTGAACGGAATAATCTTTTAGCACATCCAGGAGTCTCACCAACGCCTCCACGCTGTTCACACCTGTCTTTTCTGTCGTTTCATTTCCCTTAAAGCGCTCTCTGGTCAGCTTCACATTGGAATTTTGGTCTAAAGATACGGACGGCACAATTCCATACCAAATGGTATTGTCAAAGTCATTTTTCGCATTTACCGTATTTAAGAATGCTACCAACCGCGGCAGATTGCTGCTTTTTACCAGCATATCGTTAGAGATATTTGTGATAAATAAAGATGGCCGCATCCCTTTCAAATTGGCCGGATACTGCTCGAAAAATGCCCATACGCCCAATATTTTCTCAATTAACGGCTTTACCACCTTGATAAAATCATCTTTCGCCGTTTTATAAAATTCCAGATAGGAATTGTAATTACTTACCTCCTGCCGAACGTCAATATTGCTTACCATGGTAGACGCCAACGGGCAGTATGTTCTTGTCACCAACGCCTTTACATAATCGCTGCTCTGTTCGTTCAATGCTTCATAATCATCTTCCAACGCTGCAATCAGTCCGGTATTGATATTGTCATCCACCACCATTAATTCCGCCGTCTCCTGCTTGGGCGCTTCCAATACCTTTAATTCCCCTTTTTCATCCATGCTTAAAACGCCGAGCGCTAACGGCGTATTATCCGCCTTTTCCTCCGCCTCGCCGAGAAGCAGCCTGGTCTTAATGTCCTCGATGGCAAGTGGCAGCATCGCCAAAACATTATTGTAATTGACGCTTGCTTCCTCAAACATAACATTGAGCTTATCCGCCAAATCCAGTTTGTGCGGGTCACCGTCCTCAAGTTCCGCATAGGTTTTATAGGTATACTGCAGTTCTTTACGATTCTGTTTAATATCCTCCATAACCTTTTTGGGCGAAATCATATCCGTCAGCTTATCAAATTGAAAATCGACATTGATAATGCTCTGTGAGCGTTTTGCCTCTACCAAAGACATCAGCATCTTTAGAAAATCATTCTGCTGATTCAGATGAATCGGCGTCAGCATATCCTCCGGGATTGTCTCAGGCTTTTTCAGGACATACATAATTTTCTGGTTATTGGCATTGAAAAAGGAATATACCACCGGGTCAAATTTTGTAATAAACTCGTCAAAGCTTCTTACTAAAAGTTCCTCGTTCATTTCTTTGATTTTTTCGTCGCTCAAACTGTCAATCCCTCTTACATCGCCTACCAATGTCAGTAAATCCATCTTTTCCGGATTGATTTCTTCAAACAACATGGTTCTGTTTGTCTGCTTGATAATACTCATGCTTTACCTCCCTATCTTTCGCTTGGTTTTAAGTCTTTATAATGAACTTCTATTTCCGTGTCCTCTTCATCAAAAATAAAAGTCACTTTCTCCTGATAATACAGATGGTAGGAATGTCCTTTTATCAGAAATTCCCTGTTTTTAACCGCCGACGCTTTCCCGGCGTTTTTGATGATAATGCTTCTATCATCCCCCGGCCTTATGATGATTTTATCCGCTCCCTTTAATTGCAGCGGCAGATTACAGACATCCAAAATCCACTCCAGCGTTATCATTTCCCTGTTACATCTTGCAAATAAGTTAATGCTCTCCGGCGGATAATCGATTCCCTCGCGGTTATGGATAACATAGACAACCAGTTTTCCGCAGAAATCATTTCCGCGCATTCCTTTTTCATCCGGAAGCATCCTGCTTTCATCTATGACCTTTTTCCTGTCATTTGCGCCTCCTCTTTTCTTTCCTGCAATGCAAAATATGATAATCAAAGAAACCGCAAAAATCAGAATGACCGCCCAGAAAAACCAGTCAATCGCCTCTTCCTTTTCTTCCTCTATTTCTACTATCATTTCCGGTATGGTAACCGCTTCTTTTACCTCGCTTACGCCATAGTAATTTCCGTACAGCTTATCAAAACTTACGTCTATCGTAACGACCGCATCCTGTTCCAACGCCTGACTGACATACGCTTTCCCGTCGGATAGGCTGTACTCCTGTTCTTCACCATCCAGATAAACTGTAAAATTCCCATCTTTCATATGTCCATCTAAAAGATTTTTACCATCCTGATTACATATCCCTATACCGAACCGGGCTGTCTGCGTTTTCGGGATGTAGGTATTTTCCGTTGTCATGGAAAAATCATATTCCGCCGTCAGATATGCGTTGACGTCCATGCCCGCTTCGGATGACATTTGTATTTTTACCTCCTCCGAAAGAGGGTGAAGAAGCTCGATTACTGTATAATTTTTTCCTTTCCACACTTGCATTCTGTCAGCTTCACAATTCAATGTCATATTTTCATTTTGCTGCTTTCCTGATAAAATAATTTTAGCTTCCCGCATCATACAATCAGGTAATTTTACAGATAATTCCCCACTGCCGCCGCTCAATTTTCCAACCGGAAGATTCGCAATATCCATCTGTTGAAATAAGTATTCCTCTATAAACTCTCTAAGAGATTCTCCATTTTCCATATCATAAATAACGCCGCCCGTATCATCTGCGGCCTGATACACATTCTCTCCTTCTTCTACCCGTTTCCCCAAATTGATAACATCAATGACAATATTTTTTTCTTTCGCCTCTCTTACTGCCTCCCGGAAAAGCGCCGCGGATTCGTCCGTATTTTCCTCTGAATCCATCACATTTTCTCCATCCGATAAAAGAATGATTCTTTTCTCATTCCCATCATCCTGAAAAAGAGAAACAGCTTCTGCCATTCCGGCGCCTGCATTGCCATAATCCTTATAAACTACCGTTTCTAATGATTCTTCTATCTCTTTTGTCTCACTTTCCAGTGATACGCTGATACAAATTTCTTTATTATAGCCAACAAGTCCCAAGCGATAATGGCTTGGCAGAACGTAAGCCAATTCTTTGATAAAATCAGGCGCCATATAATTTTCATCAATATCTCTCATGGACTGGCTGCAATCTAACAGGAATACGATATCTGAAACTTCATTAACCGCTTGTGCATTCACATGAAAAGAAGAAGTTATACTAAGAGCAATGATGGCAAAAATCATACAAAATGCTTTTGACTTTTTTCGTAAACTAAAACCCATTCTTATTTTTCCTCTTAAGAGCTGCTATCTCAATAATATTTGGTTCTATTTTACATATTTTGACAAAAACAACAATATAAAAGCCAAAATCATACACTAAAAAGGGCGATTTTGGCTTTTATCTTCGATTCTTCACTTTCCCCGCCGCCAGCATAACCGATAGGAACAAATGACTCACGGCAAGGACAATGCCATATCGATTATGAAGCAGATAAAGAATAACTCCTATCATGGCTTCCAATAGCCAGATGACACGGCTTCTCTGCCGATACCGCACGGTCTCTGCCTCATCAAGCGGCTTATTTTTATCCGGAACGGGTGCATATCTTATGACGAGATACCCTGAAATGAGATAAATAAACGGGTAATATGCAAAGAAAAAAACATTCCCGCTGTTTTGATATATCCAGCATACACAGCATATCAAAATGGCGGAAACAACTGTACAGCCGAAATTCGTGTCGGCATGATACCCGCCGCAAAAAGAACGCAGCGGAATGTAACTTACCAGAAACAACAAAACAGGCAGTGGAGCGCCAAATGCCACTGCTATCAGAACTGCCAGAAAAATATTGATAACCTGATTTAACAACAATTCATAAGCATATTGGTAAACTGCGCGCTCCTCGTCTTGTAAAATGCCTTTTATAATCTGCCGGTTGACAATCCTTTCGGATATTCTCGCTAACATTAGAATTTCCTGAACTTCTTAGCGTCTTCCGGTACTACGGGCTGATGATGAATCCATGCGCAGGCACTATTAACAGAACCGACCATTAAGGCAAATGCGCAGGTATTCATCAGTTTCATCAAGCCGCCTTTTGTCTGGGGCGCATGTGATGTATTGTTATTCATATCCATTCCTCCTTTGTTTGATTTGCTTCCATACTACCACAAAATGACGCGCCATTCTCATATATGCCAAATTTATACGGTAAAAAGGGCAAAATCCGCATTCAGCGCGCTATCATCAGCATAGTGACAAACCATTCCTCCTGCATTTCCCATTCCAGGCTTCCGTTATATTTTTGCGCCAGTTCCCGGGCAATCTTAAGCCCCAGCCCATGATTTTTGGAATCTTTCTTCGTACTAAGCAGTCTGTCGCCCTCCATCTGTATCTCTTGCTTCCATGTATTCTCTATTTTAAACACAAGCATATATTTATTTCCCATATACATTTCGATATTGATCTTCCGCTCTCCCTCTTTACATTCGTCAGCGGCCTCTATTGCATTATCCAGCAGATTGCCGAACATGGATATCTTATCCGCATCCTGTATAAAACTTACGTCCAGCGCATCTTCTACAAAAATATCGATTTCTATCCGTTTTTCTTTCGCCCTCTCGTAACATCCGGATAACAGGGAATTCATTACCGGGCTGTCGATATATCTCTTATTTTCTTTTTCCTTTTTGAGATTTGTTTCCCATCCGTCGATAATCTCTACAATGGCTTCGGCTTCCCCTGTCAGCGCCAGGCTCCTGAACTGATAAAAGTATTTATGAATATCATGCATGTATCTTCTGTACACTTCGTTCGTTTTTTCCGTATTTTCAAAATTCTCTTTCTCCATATCCCGCTTTAATAAAGCCATTTCCGCTATTTTCACCCTGTTCATAACCTGCGTGAAATGCGCCAGAATAATGAATATCACCGCATTGGAAAAATAGAGAAGAAATGCGCCGCCGCATACCATGATCTGTAATATTTTCTCGTTAGGAAAATCCATATAGACAAAGCTGAATAAAATCAGAACGGAAGAAACCGGCATAACCAGCAGATACCATTCAAAATTGTTCTCTTCCCTGACGGTAATCTCCCGCAGATACTTTCTTAAATATAAAAGAAAGAGAAACGACAACAGATATTCCCCTACATAAAAGAACATGGCGTTGGCAAACGGTAATATCCCTTCCAGACGGGGAAACGTTGCAAGCAAAAACCGATACAGCATCTCGAATGCCATTTCTCTTTCGCCGGCAAATATGATATAGTAAATGACTACATAGACAAACGCTTTAGTTCCGGCAATCTCAAACGCCAGCTTGGCGAACACAAAAAATAAAACCGGAAGCGCCACAAAATTTAGCATTGGATTTTTTAAAAGATTAACCGCTATCATAATGCATATGGCGCCGCCGCAATACAGGAGGAATCTTTTTTCGCCGACGCGCCTTGTAAACATCGCCCCGAAAAAAATCTCCAGCATATATACTTCTAATATACATAAAAGTACATTAATCAAAAAAGAAATCATATAATTCATTTTTTCATCCTGTTGGAATACTTGGACCCTAAAAACATCCGTTTTGCATCATTAAACTCAACCGACTTACCGCGGGAAATTTTAAAAACAATATCCAAAAACCCTTCCATTTGCAGTTCTTCAGACGTACAGGATGTAAGATACTGAAAATTAATAATATAGCTATTATGCGGGTACCCAAATCCATATGACTTTAAGGAAGCATACAGGTTGCCCAGTCTCTCATAAATCCTGACATCGCTTTCCTCTTCCGTCAATATTTGATACCGCTTTTGAGCCGCCGGAGAAAGATGCACTTTCAAAAATTTCTTATATTTTTCTATATAAATAATATCATCCGGCCGCAGCATAATTCTCGTTTTATCCACTTTAGCCGGGATAACCGGTATCTGAGCTACCGCCGCCATTCTTTCCAGGGAATCTTCTATATATTTTTTCCTCTCCCCATCCGTCATATTTTTCTTGATAAAACGATAGGGCTGTACCTCAATGCTATGTATGGTCGGTTCCGCATATCCCGTACAAAAGACAAGGACCACGCTGTCATCCAGCTTTCTGATTTCTTCCGCCGTCTGCTCACCGTCCATATCATCCATCTGAATATCCATAAAAATAATAGAGAAACTGATTTCCTGCATAGCTTTTAACAACGCTTCTCCCGAATCATATTCGTGGATACGCAGCAAGCCCTTATACTTCTCATTTTCACAAATATCCCTTTTTAAAATTTTCCTGCTTTCCATTTCATCATCACAAATTGCTACATCATACATTTTTCTACCATACCTTTCCTTATCACCTTATCTTAGTAGTGCATAATAATCCATAAAATATTATACAATAAAAATATGTGGATAACAAGAAAATACGCAAAATGTGCATCAAAAACGGCAAAATTCGACATAAAATAGGAAATTTTGAGGTTTAGAGGCCGTTATGTCCTCGCCAGCGTCTCAAATGTTCCAATCACATTTAACTTTCCATACCCCCATCTTCTATCGGGATACGTGATGTTGCTGTCTCTTACTGCGCCCCTGATAAAATGGCTCTTGACCGCCCGGCTTTCCCCATATGGCGCATATCCATCCACAATCGCCCATTCCATAAACTGTGCAACGCAGCCGGCGGAAAGCGCAGCCGCCATGCTGGACCCCGTACGGTTCCCCAAAATTGTCGGAATCTGTACGCCCGGCGCCGCCAAATCCGGTTTTATCATGTCATTCGCGCTAAACCCTCTCCCCGACTCGGAAAACCAACTCCCGGTCATACCGTTATAAGTAGACACCGTAATCACATGCTCCGCGTTGGATGGCTCCGTCAGCGTCACATCCGGACTTGGCTCCAAAAAGGACACCCCTCCGTCAATAAAATCCGTAATCGGCAGCCAGATATGGAAATTCCCGGATCCACGAACTCTCTCCTGTTCCGACGGGCGCACCATGATACTCCATATCCCCGGCGTCGGATTTTCAAAACGGAAAAAAATAAGTTCGTTCCCGGAACGTTTCTCCACAAGGGAAAGTCCCGTATATATCCTGGTCCTGTCAAATAAAAAAGCATAAGTATTATCCGGCCCGTTTCTAAAATCAATGGTAGAAGTCATCTCGCCGCCCGGCGTACGCAGCACAACGCTGTAAATATCTATCCGGTTACCCCATAACTCCATACAAAAGCCCTTGGTATTCTCCGTTACGCGCATTTCAATCTGCTCCGGCATCGACGCACTGTAATGATGCTCCTTATCGCCCTCATTTCCGCCGCAGACCACAACCGCCCGGCTCCTTTTGGAGGCCACTTTATCAATATAAGAAGCAAGCGGCGAGTTCCCGGAATGATCGCCCATATTGCTGCCGATACCCAGAACTATCACTACCGGCCTCTGAAACACAATCGCCATGCTTTCCAGATATCTTACCGCCTCCATGATATCGTTTTCCTGATAGGCAACGGCTTTATCGTCTATCAAATAATATTCCCGCAGATATTCCTTTGCGCCTTTTAATTTCACCACCGCAATATCCGCTTGCGGCGCAGCGCCCCAAAATGTCAATCCCTGATTCAAAATACTTCCGGCAGCGGCCGATGCCATCGCCGTTCCGTGTCCGTTCTCATCAGTAGTCGGTACCGCACTAAGGGGTTCCCCGCTTGCAAGTGCGCGGTTAATTTCTTCTCTTGTATACTCCGTTCCGTAATAAAATCCCTCCGGCGGTTCTCCGGTCTGTATCGTCTGATCCCAGATAGAAAGAACTCTGCTGTTCCCGTTTTCATCCCTGAAAACATCGAGCTGATAACGGATGCCCGTATCTACAAATCCGATAATAACGCCTCTTCCCTGTAACTCAAGCGGCGGCCCCTGTACCCGGAGATTTCCCATCTCCGCCAGGTTTTCCGTCTGAAAAGTCTGCATCAGTCCATACAGGTTGGGTATAGAAGCGTAATTATATACTCCTACGGACAGCGGCGGTATATCCTGCCTCCTCACATAGGCGAAACCAAACTCATCATCCAGCGGTTGAAAGCAGTAGTCAACCTCCTGCTGCGCCAATCTGTCATCCGGCAGCACATAATCTATAATAATATCCGCATAATCATTTGAAAGGATTCTCTCTTTACATGTCATATCATATCTGCACTTTCACTCTCTTGCTTATTATATGATATGCGGCTTTTCTCCTTATGCCTCCTCTTTTATGACACGCAGATTGTCCGGATTCTCCAGATGATTGCTTCTGATATCGATAACAGGTCCTCCGTTTCCCTCGATATACTCTCTTGTAATCGTAACTCTGCCAATGTTGTCATCCTTGGGAATTTCATACATAATATCTAACATAAATTCCTCAATAATAGCGCGAAGCGCCCTTGCCCCGGTATCTTTTTCCAACGCTTTTTCGGCAATCGCCTCCAGTGCGCCCTCGTCAAACTCCAGTTTTACTTCATCCAATGCCAACAGCTTTTGATATTGCTTTAAAATAGCATTGCGGGGTTCGCTTAAAATTTTAACCATCATTTCCTTACTGAGTCCCTCCAGCGTGAAAATGATAGGCAGACGTCCGATAAATTCCGGAATCATGCCGAATTTTTTAATGTCCTCAACCGTTACCCGGCTTAATATATTTTTCTCTTTATCGTACTTGTCACGAAGTTCCGCATTATAACCAATGGATGTCTTCTTATTTAACCGCTGTTTAATGATATCGTCCAAATCCGGGAACGCGCCGCCGCAGATAAAAAGAATATTCCTCGTATTCACCGTCGCAAGCGGAACCATGGCGTTTTTGGAATTAGCGCCTACCGGCACTTCCACTTCCGCACCCTCCAACAGCTTTAACATCCCCTGCTGCACGGACTCCCCGCTCACATCCCTGGAATTGGTGTTTTTCTTCTTGGCAATCTTATCAATTTCATCAATAAAAATAATACCCTGTTCCGCCCGCTCCACATCATTATCGGCAGCGGCAAGCAGCTTGGAAACGACGCTCTCGATATCGTCGCCGATATATCCGGCTTCCGTCAAGGAGGTGGCATCCGCTATCGCAAGCGGCACATCCAAAAGCCTTGCCAGGGTTTTTACCAGATATGTTTTTCCGCAGCCGGTAGGTCCTATCATCAGCATATTGGATTTTTCAATCTCGATTTCATCCATCGTGCCTGTAGCGACTCTTTTATAATGGTTATAAACAGCCACGGAGATTACCTTTTTGGCCTGTTCCTGACCGACTACGTAATCATCCAGCTTTGCCTTGATTTTATGCGGCGGCATAATATTTTTAATGTCAATAACGGGTACGCTTTCTTTCGCGCTTTTCTTTTTCTTGAGTTTCTGTTTATTGGGAATGCCTCCATCTCCCTGCAAATCCGCCAGATTGACAAAACTGATGTTCGGAAATCCCTTGCCGTTATTAAAGTCGGTCATATTGCCGCCCTGTGTTCCCGGATGATTCAGCATTCCCTGATAATCGAACTGGCTGACCGTATCCATTGTTTTATGCATACAATCGTTGCAGACGCAGATATGGTTGGGCAGCTTAAACATTTTGCCCGCCTTACTCTCCGGTCGTCTGCATATAAAGCAGACTTGCTCGTACTCATCCGACTTATTATTGTCAGTCTTCTCATTATCCGGCTTTTTATTTTCATGTCCGCCGTTTAGCAATTCCTCTTTCTGCGCATCAACGTCATCCAGTTCCCTGAAATCCCATGAAGCTTCATCTTTTTTATCATTATCGATTCTTTCGTCGTCATTCATATCCATCATCCATACCTTTCCTGTTCAGTACCCCTTTTCGTATATAACCTATCCTTTATTATATCTGTATTTGCATCAATATGCAACTAACTTGATAGTCTGCTATATTTGTCTATGCCGAATTTATCCGGATACAGGCATGTCAAACAGACGATATTAAAATTCCGCAAGGCCATGAAAATTCTGTCTTTCCATAACTTTGCGGAACTTTTATTTCATTTTATATGATTTTGAGATACCCAAACGCTTGTTATTGTTCTACTTTATTTCCTAACGTAATGCTCACCGTCTTGCTGCGGTAACCGCCGTCTGCGATTGTCATAACCGTTAAATCCACCGTATCGCCTTTAGCGTAATATTCCAGGAGTTTCTGCAGTTCATCCATGGAAGTAATCTTGACGCCGTCAAAGGAATTGATGATATCGCCTTTTTGCAGTCCGGCTGCCGCTGCCGCCGTACCCTCATATACCTGTGCGATATATACGCCCTCCGGCATACCGTATGTGGATGATACCTCCGCCGTAACGCTGATACCGGAAATTCCCAAAAATCCTCTTTCCTCTTCCGATACTTTATTCTTGGTCTCCCGTAACATCAAATCCGCTATGATAGGGCTTGCCGCGGAAATCGGAATCGCATAACCCATGCCCTCGACAACGCTGCCGCCGATTTTATTGGAATTGATACCGATTACTTCCCCTTTGATATTCAAAAGCGCGCCGCCGGAGTTACCGGGGTTGATTGCCGCATCCGTCTGAATAAAGGTTCCTGTGCTGCCATCCGAAAGTTCCATATCCCTGTTTAATGCACTGATAACGCCTGTGGTAACGGACTGTCCGTATCCAAGGGAATTACCGATGGCGATTGCCGGTTCGCCGACTTTCAAATCGTTGGAATCCCCTAAGGTTGCAATCGCTATCTGATTCAATGTCGTACCGGAAACACCATTTAGCGGTACTGCGATAACCGCAAGATCCATATCGGCATCCGTGCCTTTTACGGAGGCTTCGGCTTCACTGCCCTCTACAAACTGAACCGTCAGCTTATTGGCATCCGCAATCACATGATAGTTGGTGACGATTAAAAGCTCCGTGTCGTTCTCCCCGACAATAATACCGGAACCGCTCGCTTCCGCCTCGCTGCTCATGGACTGTCCGAAATAGGACATTGTTTCCGTATAAGTATTATTGATGGATACAACCGCCGGCATTACGGCGGAAACCACATCCGATACATCCGATACGACGGCGTATACGGTCTGTGTCTTTTCAATCTCCGAATCCGAAGCGGACTCCTGAATCGTCTCGACCGCACCGGAAGCAGCTTCTTTTACTTCATCCGTCTCTTCTTTTATCTCTTCGGTCATCTGCACGGCAGGCGTATTAGACGCGGCGTTACGCTCTAACATTCCCGTAGAGGATTCTACGGCATACAGGCCGATACCTGCGCAAAGGCCGAAGAATAATCCTAATGAAACGCTGACAAGCGCTTTTTTGAAATAGCTTCCCGCGCCCTTTTTTTCCTTTTTCTTCTTCTCCGGTTTTATCTGTCCGTAATCATTCGGATAGGTATTGCCGTATTGATAGCTTCCGGCCGTCTGTTCACGACTTGCATTCTGATAAGCCCCGGCGCCGTATCCGTAATTTCTATCTGCATTACCCGTATTTGCGTAATAATGGTTATCGGAATTGGTGCTTCCGTAAGCGGTTTGTGAAGTCTGTGAACTGAATCTTCCTCCGGTTGTGTTTAACGCTGTGTTTGGTGTTTCATTCTCCTTATCGGAATGATTGTCGTTTGGAAAATGATTGTCATACATATTAAAGACCCCTTTCATCCTTGACTATGAACACAGTATAGCTGTCAAATGTGTACAAAGTGTGATGAAATTTTTTCTTTTTTGTGTTTTTATTCAACAGTAACCGATTTTGCCAGATTTCGCGGTTTATCCACATCGCAGCCTTTTCCTACGGCAACATAGTAGCCGAATAACTGCAAAGGAATAATCGCAAGCGAATTGGCAAAATATGGATTTGTTTCCGGAATATAGATGACATAATCGGCCGCTTTTTCTATTTCCTTATTGCCTTCGCATGTCACCGCCAGCACAAATGCGCCTCTTGCCTTTACCTCCACCATATTGCTGATTGTCTTGGCATATAAGTCGGGCTGTGTGGAAACGGCCGCTACCAGCGTTCCCTCTTCTATTAAGGAAATGGTTCCGTGTTTTAATTCACCCGCCGCATACGCCTCGGAATGAATATAGGAAATCTCCTTTAATTTTAAAGAACCTTCTAATGAAATCGCATAATCGATGCCGCGTCCGATAAAAAATACATCCTTTGCCCCGATATAACGGTTGGCAAACTTCTGAATCTTGAGTTTATTATTCAGCAGAAGTTCAATCTGGTCGGGCAGTCTCTTCAAATCGGCAAGCAATGAAGCAAATTCCGCTTCCCCAATCTTTCCTCTCGCTTTTCCAAGCTTCATTGCCAAAAGATACAGGGCGATTAACTGCGCGCTGTACGCCTTGGTCGTCGCGACCGCAATCTCCGGTCCTGCCCATGTATACATGACATTATCGGCCTCTCTTGCGATGGAACTTCCCACCACATTGACGATACCGAGTACCTTGAATCCCTTTTTCTTCGCCTCCCGCAGAGCGGCAAGCGTATCGGCTGTCTCTCCCGACTGGCTGATAACGACCACCATAGCCCCCTCTTCCAGAATGGGGTCACGGTAGCGGAACTCCGAGGCCAAATCCACTTCCACCGGAATCCGGGCCAGCCCCTCCAGTACATATTTGCCGGTCATTCCCGCATGATAAGCGGAACCGCAGGCTACAATATGAATCTTCTTAATCTGCGCCAATTCCGCATCCGTCATATTCAATTCTTCTATAACAACGTCGTTTCCTTTGACTCTGGGAGTCAATGTGTCAGAAACTGTCTTTGGCTGTTCGTACATCTCTTTTAACATGAAATGCTCATAGCCCGCCTTTTCGGCCGCATTCGCATCCCATTCGATAGTAACGGGTTCCTTTTGAATCTCTTCCTCGTCCACCGTATAAAAGTGCATATGGTCGGTACGCAGACGCACCACTTCATGATTATCCACATAATATACTTTTCTCGTATACTTTAAAATCGCAGGCACATCAGAAGCCATAAAGCAGCCGTCCTCATTTTGTCCTACAATTAACGGACTGTCTTTTCTTGCCGCAAAAATCTGGTCCGGGCAGTCGGCAAAAACGATACCAAGCGCATAAGAACCTTCTACACGGTGAAGCACCTTTGCCACTGCTTCCAACGGATTGCCCTTATAATAGTAATCCAGCATATGCGCAAGAACTTCCGTATCGGTTTCCGACACAAAATGGTAGCCCCTGTCCATCATCTTTTTACGCAACTGTATGTAATTCTCAATGATACCGTTATGTACAACAGCTATCGTCTCCGCTTCGTTAAAATGCGGATGCGCATTCGTATCGCTCGGCGCGCCATGCGTCGCCCACCTTGTATGTCCGATACCGCACGTTCCGGGCATACTCTCGCCGCCATGCGTCAAATTTTCCAATATTTTAAGGCGTCCTACCGACTTCCTAATATTGATTTTCTCTCCATCGTAAACCGCCATGCCTGCCGAATCATAACCCCTGTATTCTAACTTGGATAATCCGTCCAGAATAATGGGTGATGCCTGCCTGTTTCCGATATATCCTACAATTCCACACATAAATAACCATGCCTTTCTCTCAACCTGCGATATTTGCGCCGTAGGCACAATATTCGCAAGACAAATACATTTACTTAACGCCAATAGTCCTTGTCAGACGAACATTTCACCACTATCTTTTCCGGCAGCCTTTGATAGTTTTTCCCCAACAGATAACCCGCATACTTAAAGCCGCTTTTGATGATAACGCCCGGAATTAAAGAAGTCATTTTCTTTTCTTTCAGATGGGAAATTGTCATCTTCACCAGCTTAATGCCCTCCGACTCAGACGGTACGCCTGCAAAAACCTCCGGATGCTCCGCCTGGGAAACTCCCAAATCAAAATTCCTGTGAAACTGCTCCATATTCGTGTAATCATGGGAATGAAAAACTTTTGCCCCCGGCTGATAGGCAATGCCATATCCGGCGCGGACAGCCTTGGCCGCATAAATCATATCCTCATTAAATATCGTATGTTTGATAAACCCGCCTAATGCGTCAAATATATCCCTGCGGTAGGCAGCGCACACATTGGAGCAGAAAAATGTTTTAATACCGATTCTCTCAATGTCCGCTTCTGTTTTAATCATCTTCTCGTCCGGATAGTTAAAGTTTCGCGTAAACTTCTCTACCTCGCCAGCCGTATCCCCGGCCAGCTGCCTTGCATACGATACGGCCACATTTTCCTGCGCAAGCCCCGCTAACAGTTCTTCTACCATATATTCATCGGCCGGAACGGCATCCTGCGTCATCATGATAAACGCTTCCGCATCCGAGAGCTTGACGCCGCTGTTTCTGGTGCGGCCATGGTCAAACTCTCTTTTGGAAAGATGTTTTACCAGCACATTTTTATATTGTTTGGAAAAGGATGTTCCGTAAATCAGCCGGTCAAAATACTTCTGTTCCGTATTCATAATGATAATCCGATGAATCGAAACGGTCTGCTTTGCTAATTTATCCATCAATTCCAAAAATGTCCGATCCGGCTTATATGTCGGGATGATAACATCCACTTTTTCTATCAAAATTCTTCACCCTTAACTTTATATCGTTTCTTTCTTATTTTCTGATATAGGAGCTTGTATCGGCTTCAATCTTTCTGCTGCATTCCTGAACCATTGAAGACGGCGTGTAATCATACTCGTCAAACAGGAACTGGTGCAGCCATTTTACATTCTCCTCCAGATTTATCGGGATGACACAGGAACCTTTCGAGCCAATCGTAGCCGTTTCCCTGTATCCCTCCTGCGGGAATCCTGATGTTTCCACGATATTGTATTTTGTAATATCGCCTAATAAAGCAACGATTTCATCCAAATCCAAAGAAGTGTACACTTCATCGAAGACGTTGTTGGCAATCTGGCCTAACGCCGCCGGGGAAGGATTCTTCTTCGCCTGATCCGCTACTGCGCTGAGAACCTCTCTTTGACGTTCCGCACGCTTAAAGTCGTCTCCCGCGGTATAACGGATACGGCAGTAACCAGTAGCCTGCAAACCGTTCAAAAGCTGATATCCGGTATCCGTAACCGGCGTATAGGAACGTTTCAGATCCTCTGCGATACATAACTGGTAGTTATTTAAGTGGCTGATTTCGGAACTGTCTACCTCTATATAGACGCCGCCCAACGCATCGATTGTATCTGTCAGTCCTGCGAATCCTACGGTAACAAAATCCGTAATATCCAAATCCAGATTCATATTCAGCATACTGATTGCCATTGCCGGACCGCCTTTGGCATAAGCGCCATTACACTTATTATACTCGTCATTGCTCAAATTCAAATACGTATCACGATATACGGAAACTAATTTACACTCTCCCGTATTCTTGTCGATGGAGGCAATCATAATCGTATCGCTTCGCGTATTCTTTGTCAGGGCGCCGGTTGTGGAGTCAACGCCGAATAACGCAATCTTCATATATTTGTCTTCATCCTCGCCCTTCGCCGTCTGCGTCTCTTTTACTTCCTTATTAATAATAATTTCATCTTCCTGAATATCATAATGTCCGCTTTTGGTCGTTGTCATTACCACATACAGAACAATAACCATAATTAATAAAACAAAGATTTCCAGGATAAAAAGAATGATTCTTCTTCTTTGCTTCTTTGCCTGTGCTTTCTTACTCTGTTTTTTGCTGCCGGAAGACTTCTTTTTCTTACTCCTTTCTACATCATCAACATGTCTTGAACCTGATGATTTGTGAGAAGATGAGGAAGATTTTTTAGAAGGTCTTCTGTCTTCATCATAAGCATCTCTACTTTTCTTTGTCATGTCATGTACTCCCTTGATTCCCTTTTTAGTCCTTATTTTTATTGGCCTGCACTATTTGCATTCATCACAAAATAGCGCAAGTTCCTTATAAGATTATACTACATCTTGTTAGAAATGCAACATTCTTGTGACATATTCAGACAGTCTTTAGAATTTCTTAATATTTTCTTCGCTTTCCAGTTAGTATTGCTTCAATAGGCGTTTTTATTTATGAATCCTTTAAATATCGTTAAAAGCATAATTTTCACGTCAAAAGACAACGTCCAGTTTTCAATATAAAAAATATCATATTCAATTCTGCGCTTAATGGAAGTATCGCCGCGATAGCCGTTAATCTGCGCCCATCCGGTAAGTCCCGGCCTGACCTGATGTTTCACCATATACCTCGGAATTTCCTCCTTAAACTGCTCTACAAACTGCGGCCGTTCCGGTCTTGGCCCTACTATGCTCATATCGCCCTTTAAAATATTAAAAAGCTGCGGAAGTTCGTCCATGCTTGTTTTCCGAAGCAGCCTGCCGACTTTGGTAACGCGCGGGTCGCCTTTCACCGTCCAGCCCTTTTTCTCCATATCGGGTTTTTGCACTTCCATTGTTCTG
This sequence comes from Clostridium sp., assembly GCA_023664605.1. Taxonomy (GTDB): domain Bacteria; phylum Bacillota; class Clostridia; order Lachnospirales; family Lachnospiraceae; genus UBA3282. The sequence goes on along the minus strand of JAMPFF010000002.1, from coordinate 230,348 downwards.
AATTTATACATTTCAAAAGGCTTATTGTGCAGCCCAATCCGCTCCTGCTTAAAGATAACGGGGCCTTTACTGCTGCACTTGATGGCGATTGCCGATAACAGCATAATCGGTGAAAAAACAACGGTTCCAACCAAGGCGACCACGATATCGACGATACGTTTCATAATCCAGTTCAAAGTATTGGTAAGCGGCACATAACGGATATTGACAACGGCAAGCCCCATCAAGTCCTCCGTATACGGCCTGCTTGGAAATAGGCTGTTATAATCCGGAATAAACTTCGTATGGACGCCCGATTTTTCGCATAAATCCACGATATGCTCCAGTCGGTCATAATCGTTTAGGGAAAGCGTAATCGCTATCTCGTCCAATTTATTTTCCGGCAGGATATAGGTCAGATTGCCAATAGCCCCTATGACTTTTACCCCTTTATATGTCGTTCCCCGCGGTACAACGTCATCCAGAATGCCCCTTACAACATAGCCCCACTGCGGATTGGAATTGATTCTGTTGATATACTCCTCGGTTGCCCGCGAATAACCGACCAGTAAAATATATTTTAAGTTGTAACCTTTTTTTCTGAAATATTGCAGCAGGGAACGGATAACGGAACGGCATATTGTTGTCAGTATAATGTTGATAATATAGAACATTCCCATCATGGAACGTGAGAAGTGTATCTGCTTAATCGCATACCATCCCGCCATTAAGAGGATAATTCCTACGGTATTTGCCTGAAAAATATTAAAGACTTCATATTTATGGACAGTTGCGCGTTTCGGTGTATAGAGATTAAAATAGTAATACAAAATCAAATAGGCAGGCACAATTAAATAAAGCAGTTCAAAATAAGTCTGCCACTGCAATGCACCTACCGCCGGGTCACTGTCAGAAAAAGGACTTGCAAACTTCAAATACCAGGCAATCCAATAAGAGGCAATGATAACAAGCGCATCTATCAAAACATGTAATCTGTTAAAATATTTCTGATTGTCTTTTATCATGTTAATCCCCCATGCCCGTCCGGGCCGAGAATTATAATATTATCCTTATTTTCCCCTATGCTCTCTGGTTTTATAGTACAATATTTAGGGAATAATTGTCAATGTCTTACTATATTTGCCATCTTTGCCATTTTTATCATATTGGCCCATAACGAGAACTGTATATTGATGTATGCCCCCAAACGGCGGAAACGGAAATGCACCTTCTCTTTTTTGCCCTCCGGCGACGCGCTGAGGCGAAATCCCTCACACAACCCCTGAATATAAGTCATCTCCAGACCCTTACGCACAAAAAACAAGGTCTTAAAGCTGTAGCCAACAATAAAAAACGGCAGGTTTAACAGAATCTGTAAAAAAGGCATGTTTTTATAAATCAAATAAATGCTGTTTCTGGCGGACAATTTTACCTTAAACGGATTATAGCGGGAACCGGAAGTCGCGCTTCCCACATGATAAACACGGGCTTTTGGCGCATATACATTGCGGTATCCGTAAATCTGCGCCCGATATCCCAAATCAATATCCTCCAGATAGGCAAAATGGTTCTCGTCCAGACAGCCTATCATATCCATAACGGATTTCCTATAAATAGACGCGCCCCCGCAGGCCGCAAAGACGGGATAGCTTTTCCGATAATTTTGCGCCGGCTTTCCTTTTCCAATGGCATACGCCCAGCCAAGCGCGCAATACAAATCCCCCGCGTCGTCTATTTTCCCTTTATCCTGCATGGACAGCATCTTGGCGGAAGCAGAAAAAATATTTTCATCTTTCTCCAGCACATTCTCCAATGCCTGTACAAACCCGTCCTCTACTACCGTATCATTATTTAAGAAAATAACGTACTCCGTATCCGCCGCCGCAATTCCGGCGTTTACCGCCTTACAAAATCCCGTGTTTTCTGAAAACCGGATGGTTTTTACCAGCGGAAACTTTTCGCCAACCATCTCATAACTGCCGTCCGTGGAAGCGTTATCCACTACGATAACATGCGCTTTTTCATTTTCCAGAGAATGCAGGCAGTTTTCCAGATAACGTATTCCATTATAATTCGGTATGATGACTGTAGATTTCATCTATTTTATTAAATCTCCCTTTAATTTTATAGTGATTTGTGGGTTCCAAACTGTTAAATACCCCATCCTTGCCGCCGCCTTGCCAAGCTCCATGCTCAGTTTACGATATCCTGCGTCGTCACAGGAAATTGCGGAAACATCCGCCAGCTTCTGCGTTCCTGTTTCTCTGTATGAAACACCTGTTATTTCTTTAAAGAAAGGATAGAGTTCTTTTCGGATGCGCATACAGCGGATATCGACCGCCGCACAGTCCTGTACCAGCGCCGCCCTGTGTGTCGCGCCGCCGCTGTACTCCTTATGGACGCCCTGATAGAGACGATTGCCGTCCCCGTCATAAATCCCAGATGTTATTTTATTGTGTCCGTCCAGAATCCTGCCCCCTATAATACCGACGTCCGGGCGTACGCTGAACATATCCGGCTGATACGTTATCTGATAAAATCCCAGATGCAGGGAATGTTCTACGTCTGCAGTCCATCCCTGGCTTTGGCAGAAGTCCTCCAAAGCCGCCTTACCGGCTTCGTACGCATATATTTTACTGTCCGTATTATCCGCCGTAGACTGTTCATGACAACGCCAATGATACAATACCTTCGGCACATGGACAATGCTTTCCCGTAATGCTTTTCCATCCTTTTTTGACAACAGATAGCGTATGATTCGTAAAATGCAGTCATAATCCTGCGCTCCGTCATATTCTTTTCTTAGTTTTAACATTTTTAAGAGTCCTGACTCTATCATCATCAGATGACAGATATAATTATTGGACATTATTAAATCAAGGTTGAAATTGCTTTTTTGGTTTGGCGTCATATAATGATACTTTTCACCGGATTGTGAAACGCTTTTTTCAAACTTGTCTTCATCCGAATATATCATAACAGGTGTTTTTCCTGTTTTTTTCATATTTTCCACTGCTGATGCCATTTCATACAGTGCATCCGGCGTCAATACGTCATCATGGTCGAGCAAGGCAATATAATCGCCCGACGCGGCCTCAATGCCCGCATTCGTATTTTCCGCAATGCCGTTATTGTCCCTCAGGCGCAGGTAACAAATCCTCTTATCCCGTTCCTGATACCGGCGCACGGTTTCTTCCACATGCCTGCTTTTTCCCGCGTCCGCTATGATAAGTTCCCATTTTTCATAACTTTGTTCCCGGACGGAATCTATCAGTTCCAATAAAAATTCCTCTTTCGTCTCATAGGCAGGCACAACAATACTGATACGATACGGAAGCTTCTCCGAGTCCGCCCTCTGCGCTTTCAGGCATTCCCCGTCCGGCTTTTGATATACATATACCGCTTTCTTTTCTTCTTCCACCCGTTCCCTGGCCGCATAAAAAGTATGCTTAAGGCCGTTTTTTTGTAAGTAACGGATTGTTTTCTTGATATTGGCAACGCTTACAATCTGTCTGTTCATTTTCCCCCGATAGTATAGAATCGCCCTGAAAATTCAGGACGATTCTATTATGTTTAATCCTTTAACTCTTTTATAATTTTGCTTTTAAATCCTGCGTCAGTTTATCCAATTTCGCCTGTGCGTCATCTAAACTGTTACCTTTTACGCCCATATAGAATTTAATCTTCGGCTCTGTTCCGGACGGACGCGCACAGCACCAGGAGTCGTTTGTCAAGTCAAAATAGAGTACGTTAGACTGCGGCAGTCCTGTTTTACCCTCTGCGCCTGTTTCCAGATTCAGAGTCTTGCCGGTATTGTAGTCTCTGAACTCTTTTACTTTCAGTTCGCCAAATTCTTTCGGCGGATTGCTTCTTAATTTATTCATGATTTCTTCAATCTGTTTTGCACCGTCGATTCCTTTCATGGTGATGGAATACTGGCTTTCTTTGAAATATCCGTATTTCTCATATAAGGCAATCATCTGATCCCAGACGGTCTTGCCGTTTTTCTTACACCATGCCGCCATTTCACACAGGCACATAACCGCAACAACGGCATCCTTATCCCTTGCATGGGTTCCCGCCAGACAGCCGTAGCTTTCCTCTAAACCGAACACATAGTTGTTGGAACCGGTCTGCTCGAACAGTTTAATCTGCTCGCCTATGTACTTAAATCCGGTTAAAACTTCGATACATTTTACCTTATAATCATCCGTAATCGCTTTCGCCATATTCGTGGTTACGATAGTGGTAACAAGCGCCGGATTAACAGGCATTGTTCCGGTCGCCGCTCTTTCCCGCAAAATATATTCCGCAATCAGCATACCGGACATATTACCCGTGAAAGAAACATACTCGCCGCTCTTCGTATCCAGCGCGTAGATACCGAGTCTGTCGGCATCCGGGTCTGTAGCAAGCACGATATCCGCATTTTTTTCCTTTGCCAGTTCCAAAGCCAGCGTAAATGCTTTCGGATCCTCGGGGTTCGGATATTCCAATGTCGTGAAGTCCGGGTCGGGCATCTCCTGCTCCGGTACAACATAGACGTTTTCAAAACCGATTTCATCCAAAATTCTTCTGACAGGAAGATTGCCCGTGCCGTTGAACGGTGAATATACGATTTTGATATCCTTAGCAACTTCCTTGATAATTTCGGGATGGATAATCTGCTTTTTCAGTTCCACCATATATTTATCGTCAATTTCGCGTCCGATTACCTGATACAGGCCGGCTTTTACGGCGTCCGCCTTGTCCATTGTCTTTACCGCGTGGTAATCCGTCACATTGTTGACTTCCGTAATGATTTCCTTATCCCTCGGCGCGGCTACCTGTGCGCCGTCCTCCCAGTAACACTTATAACCGTTATATTCCGGCGGGTTGTGGCTTGCCGTAATAACGATACCGGAAATACAGCCAAGTGTGCGCAGTGCAAACGATAATTCCGGCGTCGGTCTTAAAGAATCGAACACATATGCCTTAATGCCGTTTGCCGCCAGACAAAGCGCCGCTTCATCGGCAAATTCAGGGGATTTTCTTCTGGAATCATAAGCGATTGCCACACCCTTATCTTCTCCGCCCTGTTTCTTAATGTAGTTAGCGAGTCCCTGTGTCGCTTTCCGAACCGTATAAATATTCATGCGGTTTGTACCGGCTCCGATAATGCCCCGTAAGCCGCCTGTTCCAAATTCCAGTTCTTTGTAGAAGCGTTCCTCGATTTCCTTCTCATCATCCTTAATCGCCTGAAGTTCCTTTTTGGTCGCTTCATCAAAATAAGAATCTTCCAGCCAAAATTCATACTGCTCTTTGTAACCCATTTGCTTTTCCCTCCATTTTTCATATTTCAATGCTTAATATATCATTTGAACTCTTATACTCGAAAGCCCGTGCTTACGCACTGCTTGTTTGACTTCGTCAAACGCTTTCTCGTTAATAATCGCAGAAAAACAAATGCCGCTTCGCGCCGCTTGTTTTTCTCTAGCGATTATTATATCATACTAGCCGTTAATTTTCAAAGCAAAGTCGCTTCTATCTAATGAAAAATTCGGATTATAGTACGGGTCGCCTTTTTCCAGCATTTTCCGCCATTTTTCACGAAATCTTTCCGACTCTTCGTTATAACGCTCGGCCGACGCACCCTTATCATCAAGCCCTCTGGATATGGACTCGTAATGGAAAAGCTCCGCAAACGGCGTAAAGACGTTCAAATATCCGGCTTCCCTGACCCGCAGGCAAAAATCCACATCATTTAAAGAAACGGCAAAAGATTCATCCAGGCCGCCAAGTTTATCATAAATTTCTTTTTTTATCATCAGGCAGGCTCCGGTCACCGCCGTTACGTCCTGCGCATAGCAAAGTCTTCCCATATATCCCAAGTTATTGCTGCTGACCCGGTAATGCGTATGGCCCGCCGTCCGGTGCGCTCCCAGACCGATAACCACGCCCGCATGTTGAATCGTTCTGTCTTCATAATAGAGTTTGGCTCCAACCGCGCCCACGTCCTGTCGCTGCGCATACATCAAAAGCTCTTCCATCCAGTTTAACGTAATGACCTGCGTATCGTTATTTAATAAAATCACATATTCTCCGTCCGCTTTCGACACGCCCAAGTTATTGATACGGGAATAGTTAAAATCTCCCTCATACGTTATCATCCGAATGCGGAAGTTACCCCGCAGTTCATCATAATAGCGGAAAATTTCATCACTTGTGCTGTTATTCTCCACAATAATGATTTCATAATTATCATAACTGCTCTTTTCTAATATAGAAGTAACGCATCGTTTCAAGTCCTCTATATGGTCCTTATTTGGAATAACGATTGATATTTTAGGATTCCCCTGAATTTCATAGCGAATCCGAAAAATGGTCTCAAACGCCTTGGTCGAGGTAATCTCAAAATTCTCATAGCCCTGGCTTCGCAGATGGTCGGCGACCGCTCCTTTTGCAGCTTCAATCGCATAACTTTTGGCATTGATATCGGAGGCCGTGCTTCCTTTATGGGAACGCCAATAATATAGAAGTTTCGGCACATGCACAACATTTTTCGCCCTCGCTGTCAATCGCAGTATCATATCATGGTCCTGGCTGCCGTCAAAACGGGAGCGGAATAGTTCCATGCCGTCTAAAAGCTTTTTGTCAAACACGCTAAAATGACAGATGTAATTATTTGCCCGCAGATTATCAATCGCAAAATCCGGTTTAAAATGCAGCGTAATCATATTGTCAATGCTGTTTCCATGAAACGTGGTTTCGTCACAGTAGATATAATCCGCATCCTTTTCACAAATCGCGCGCATATATTCATATAGAATAGACGGGTGCAGAATATCGTCATGGTCGAAAAGACCGATATAATCTCCCGTCGCCATGGCAAGACAGCAGTTGGTATTTCCGGATATGCCGTCGTTTTTTTCCAGCCTTTGATATAAAATACGGGAGTCTTTTGCGCTATACTCCCGGCAAATCTGTTCCACATAGCCATGTTCCTTATCGGAACCGTCCGCCAGACATAACTCCCAGTTTTCGTAAGTCTGGGCAAGGACGCAGTCAATCGCCTGTGTCAAAAAGTTTTTCGGCGTATTATAGAGCGGCACTAAAATACTGATTTTGATTTTTTTAGAAAATACGGTTTCCCGCTGACGCTTTGCTTCTTCCGGCGTCGGAAAGGAAGCCGTACCATGCTGCGCCTTTGCCCTCTTTTCTATCCGTTTCGCGTCCAGCTTACGCAGAATCCCTTTGACGCTTCCATAATAACCGATACGTTCCTTTGTTCTCTGCATCCAGTGGATAAAAGAACGCAGAGGCTTTGACATTTTCCAGAAAATACTGTTCTTAATACGATTTAACTTTTGTTCCGTATCTGCGGCACGTCCTTCCGCCTCCGCCAGCCTGCTTGCCAGAATCCGGCTCTTTTGGCGTTCCTGCTCGTATGCCTCTTTATAATAACGCGTGTCTTTTTCTTGGTTTTCCTCATCCTGTTTTCGTTCCATATCGATGTTATCCCTCCCTGTTGCAATAACATAACCGCAGTGCGGAATTTGTGCATTAAATTTAGTTTTAATTTTTTCTCGATTATATTTACATTTAAGTTTCTATCTCATTTTCAATAACAGCAACAATTTTATTTGTTCATATTACGGTCATTTTCTTGTCGGACCATGTCAAAAGTCTGTGATTCGTCTCTAAATCAATCGCCAGCATACCAATTCGCCATGTGCCAAAATGCAGCTTTTCTTTCTTGACGCGCAGGACAAATCCGGCCAGGGAAATATTGACTTCTCCGGACAAAACCGCCGCGGCATCCCTGCGGAACCACGGGCATATATCCGCCGTATAAAAATCGCCGTTTTCCTGCTGTAATACAAGCTTTTTGACGTATTTGGCATTGTCTTTCCCGGGGATGTAACACCAGCCCATAACGTACATGATATCGGGTTCCTCCCGATGGATTTTGTGCTGCTTCTCAGCCCTGTCTATCGTCAACTGAAGGACGCCTTCCTGTGCCACTGCAAGATTTCTTGCATTTTCGACAGAAACCTCTGTCGTTTTTAAGTTATTTTCATAATCAAATTTAAAATTGCACACGTAATTGGAGGCGTTGTCAATCAGACTTTTATGGTAAAAATCATCCCTGCCCTGCATTGCCGGATGCTTTGCATATAAATTTTCCTTTTCACAAAGCAGTCTTTCCCATTTATTATCATCCTGCTCGTCCAATCCTCTGCTCAAAGATTCATAATGATATAGTATAGCGTCATTGCGAAGCACGTTGTAATATCCCGCCTCGATTAATTTAAAACAAAAATCCACATCATTATAGGCGACTTTCATCGTCTCATCCAGACCGCCGACTTCCTGATATTTGCTTTTCGCCACCATCAGACAGGCCGCGGTCACGCCAATCATATTATACGTTACCTGATTGTGACCGTAATAATAGTTTCTGTCATCCGGAAACGTAATCAGCTTATGGGAGGGTCCGATATTCATATTGGTAATGCCCGCATGTTGAATGGCGTCGCTGTCCGCATACCACAACTTGGCTCCTACCGCCCCGGTATGCGCCTGCCCCGCCTGTCCTGCCATAATTCGCAGCCAGTCCTTCTCAATAATCTCCACGTCATCATTCAGCAGCAGAATATAGTCTCCCTTCGCCCGGGATACGCCCAGATTGCACATCGCCGAGAAGTTAAACTCCATTGGTTCATAGAGATAGCAAAAACCATACTCTTTCTGCAATGCCTCCATACGGCTTTTATTCTCTGTGCTGCTGCCGTTATCCACGACGATCCATTCATAATTGCCATAATCCGTTTTCTCCCGAAAAGAGGAGAGACATCTTTCCAGCACGTCGGGATGGTCTTTAGATGGAATAACAACCGATATCATAGGTTCCCGCTCGTCGCCCGCTGCATCCGCCTTATCGGGCAGCTCGTATGCCACATGGTAAATATCCGGTATCGGGCCAATCTGCAAATGCGCCCGGATTCCTCTTCTATGAAGCGCCGCCTCTCTAACGTCCATACAGGAGGCGTCACAACCTAGCATACCGCGTCCGTTTTCCAGTTCTTTTAAAAGCTGTTCTTCCGCTCTCTCCAGGACGTCCGCCCCGGCCTGTCTCGCCTCTTCTATCTGTGCGGCCGCCTGCTTATCCGGCTCATAACAGTTATGGAATAAAACCTCTTCAATATGAAAAATACTGCCTCCGCACTCCCCGGCCTTTTCTTCCAGCCGCAGGCATAAATCGTAAAAATCCGAATAGGAAAGCGCATCTTCGCCGCCTTTTTCCCTGATAAACTCATCATATAACATCTGTTTTGTAATCAGCATATGCCCTATATAGCAGAATGCCAGAAGCGTATCGGGCGAATAGCACGGCTTATACCAGGGATGCATTCTGTTTGTCGGTATTTCCCAGTAATAATCCTCGTCCGCATAGGCAAACAGGCAGCTTTCATTTTTATTAAACCATGATTTTATTTTTTCTTCTATTTTTGCAGCCAACATACCATTGCCACAGGCAACAATACACAGGTCTGTATCCGGAATCTCTCTCTGATGCCAGCCTGTTATCTGATACGCCTTTCCATTGCGCATGTTATTGTATTCTGTATTGGTATCTTCCTTTTGTTCATACTGTTTTATCCATTGCAGATACGGATGTTTCTGACGGTAAACTTCCTGCTCATATGCCTGCACGGCCTCCTGCAGTTTCACAGCTTCCGTCGAACGGATAAAAGACTCTTCCGCTCCCGACAAGCCGCGCTTTGTCCGGCTGCCTTGTGATAGGCGGCGTTTTCCTCCTCCGGTAAGCATATGATAGCACTTTCTTGCCGGCGTCAGCATTCTCCAGAAGACGCTGTTTTGAATCCGCCCCAGAGAAAACATAAGGTCGCTTTCCTTTGCTTCGGCATCCGCTATTTTACCCGCCAAAACCGTATTCTTTTTTTTCTCCCTCTCATAAGCCGCCTGATAATAAGCCGCCCAGTCATGGGAATCCGACTTTTTTTCCATCAATCAGAATAATCCCCTTTTTTGCATATGACTTATGGTTTCCTCCGGCATCTTCGTTACCTGCATAGACACCTGTAATTTATTTTCCGGCCGTTTTTCCAGTTCCGATAAATACAGCGTAATATTAGGGTCCGTTGTCGCAAACGCATAAACGCCCTCCCCTACGCGGAAACCGTTTGTTACTGTCTTTTTATTTTTAAACGTTACCGTTTCGTCGTTCCACTTGATTTCTTTGATAAAGACAAGGCAATAGTAGCTGCATGGGTCAATGCGTAACGCATTTCTTCCCTCTGCCACAATAAGTTCAAACTCTTTCCACTCTGTTTCGGTATCTTCCAGAAAATATGAATTTTCCTCCGAAAAACCTTCTCCCATATCTTCATAAATCTGCACTCTGTTTTTCTGCTTCTCGGCAGGCGTCATCATGGGCATATCGGAAAGCGTATAAACAGGCTGTCCGATGGCGTCTCTTATCTGCGCCATCGACATTCTTTTTCCCGTTACATACTTTTGAAACTTCATTTCCTGCTGCCTGTACTGTTCGGCATCCATCTCGGTAATGCCTAATTTCTTTAATATTAAATCTAAATTCAATTTATTTCTTTTTTCATTTTCCAACAGATAGCAGTAAACGGCGCGGAATGCAATCTCCTTTGGTTCCATCTGTCTGGCAAATGTCCATTCATAATCTATCACATGCCATGTACCGTCTCCGGAGATTATAATATTCGGGAAAATTAAGTCATAGTCGGTAACCGGAACCTCCTGCCCATAGGAAATCTTTTCCAAATATTCATCAAATAACATATGAAATTTTTCTATATCATTCCGCTCCAGACATTCATCGAGAAGTTCCTCCAGCGTTCTTCCCTCTATATACTCAAATTGCGCATACAGTTCCTGCTCTTTAACCAGACGGCAGCGGTTTATGGAAAGCTGTCCACCCTGAAAACGCTCCATCAGCTTCTCATAGGCGCAGTATATCTGCTCGATATGTTCCTTTGCCATTTTGGATAACGGGTGTTTTTCTATTTGTTTTTGTATTACCCCATTCCTATCACTATGCGTAACCAGTGTTTTGATTTGAAAATCATCCACTCTGTCGTTAGAATATTTCACATACTTGATATCAGGCTCTTTTCCCAATATCATCATATAGGAATTGGAAAAAAGCGGGAACTGCTTTTCTTTAATAAGGGTATCAAACACCAGTTTCTCATCAAATAGCTGTAATCTCTCCCTGTCAAAATTACGCAGATTCAAGGACAGCTCTCCCGCCTTAGGCAGCCTGGCATCCGAGTAGAGCGTTGTCATAAATTTATAGTCCGGATACGGATAATACATGGAAATATCCGAAAAGCCGCATTTTTTCGCTGTCCGTATCAATCCGTCCTTTGTAAAAGTCCTGACAACGCCGCCCTCCGGATAATCTTCCAGACCGCTGAACCATGTGCCTAAATGGTCTTCCTTGCAGCCTGCCCAATATTTTAAGCCCAGCTTATTCTCTATGGCGATAGCAATATGCCCGTCCGGTTTTCTATGCTTTTCGATAATATGCAGAAAATCCTCATAGGGATGTTCGGAATCGATATACGCCTGCCCGTACTCAAAAACGCCAATTAAACAGATATAATCATAATCACAGTCCAAATCGGGTTCCACATCCTGAAAATTGCCGACGTGAATCGTCACATTCTCACAGTCCATATGCCTGTAGGCATTGATAAGGCTTCTTTTTTTTGATAAATCAATACAGGTTACTTCTTTTGCCTTTTTCGCCAGTGCGCCTGTAATCGCGCCACAGCCGGAGCCTATCTCCAGCACTTTCATGTTTTTATCAATCGGTAACCACTCCACGATATTTTCCCGCAGCGCGGAAAAATGATACAGCACTTCCCAGCTTTTTCTTTCCTCTATGATGCGGGGATATTCCACCTGCGCGTAATTTCTCGCTATTTCCAAAAGTTCATCCTCAATCTCCCCGTCACAATACAAATCCTCTCCCGGATAGTGCTTCAGATTCAGTTTTATTTTCCCTATTTCTTCTATTTGTTCTGTTTTGTCCATTTTAATCCCCATTCCGAAACATTTTCGCGACAGACTCCATCAAGGCATATTTGTGACGCTCCGGCACAAATTGCCGATTACTATATAATCTGAATCTGCGAATTCATATCATAAAATCCGACCGTATCTTTATCCGAAATGACCGTTATATTCATAATATCATACAAACGGTGGTAAACCGTAAATTCGTCGCCCTCGTATCCCGTTACGCCAAGAGAAAGCAGATACTCCCCGCCCTGTAGGTCCATATCCTGCGTAAAAATGATTTCCTTGCTTTCCCCGGCCTTTACCGATTCCAAAAACGCCTTTTCAAACATGGTATTCGTACCGGTAATTTCCGTACCTTTACTGTTTTTAATCGTAAAAGCAAAGACCGGAGCCGCAATATCCTCAATAATATCCACTTTCATATGAATATGAAAACGGCTTCCTTTGATAAGCGCCGCGGTTTTTACTTCCTTATCGTCCGTTATATAATACTGCGCAATCACCGCTTTTTTAGAGCCGTATTCGATGACGTCCGGATTGACATTTGCCGCTTTCGCCGCGCCCGCCCCTTTTGCCGCCGCTTTTCGCAGTTGTTCATCTTCTAAAAGGCTTTCCCCGTCGGATTCTTCTATCGTATACTGTCCGACAAGCACCTGCTTATAGCGGTCTATCATTTCTTTCGGCGCGCCCTCGCCAAGCTTTACGCCCTGATTTAAGAGGACAACCCTGTCACAGTATTTACTGATACTGCTTAAATCATGACTGACAAAGACGATTGTTTTTCCCATCTGTTTAAATTCTTCAAACTTATGATAGCATTTTGCCTGAAAAAAAACGTCGCCCACCGAAAGCGCCTCGTCTACAATTAAAATTTCCGGTTCAATATTAATTGCCACCGCAAACGCAAGCCTTACAAACATACCGCTTGAATAGGTCTTTACCGGCTGATGCACATATTCCCCGATATCGGCAAATTCCAATATATCATTTAACTTTTCACTGATTTCCTTTTCGGAAAAACCTATCATCGTGCCATTCAAATAAATATTTTCAATACCGTTATATTCCATATTAAATCCCGCGCCAAGTTCCAGAAGTGCGGAAATACGCCCGTTGACGGCCACATCACCCTTTGTGGGGTTCAATACGCCCGTAATGATTTTTAATATGGTGGATTTCCCGGAACCGTTCGTACCGATAATGCCCACCGTTTCCCCCTGATAGATAGTCAGGTTGACTCCCTTTAAGGCATGATGCTGCGTATGCCTTTTGCCTCTGCCGAATCCCAATGCCTCTTTTACCCTGTCGGAAGGCTTATCGTATAATTTATAGACTTTTTCCAGGTCCTTCACCTGAATCGCTATTTTTTTATCCTGCATATGAAATCTCCCTGTATGGCCTGCATGATATTATAGTACGTCCGCAAAATGCACCCGCAGTTTCTTGAAAATCAACGTTCCCACACAAAAAAGGCTGATGGTAAATATCCAGAAGTAGGTGGAGGAATAAAAGTGTTCCCAAAACCATTCCTGTTCATAAATCGCGCTGCGGTAGCCGTTTACGATATAAACCATCGGGTTCAATTTAAAAAGGGATTTCATGGAATCTTCCGTCAACATGGAGATATCCCACAAAATCGGCGTCGCCCACATGCCAATCTGCAAGGCGATATTGATAATCTGCTGCAAATCCCTGATAAATACAACCAGCGCACAGGTAAAATAACTCATGGCAAGCACCAAAAGAAACATGCAGAAACTATAATAAAACAACTGTAATGTATAAATCGTCGGATAATACCCGTACCCGATTGCCACAATCAGCAGGATGCAGACAAAAAACACATGAATGAAAGTCGCCGCAATCACCTTAATAATCGGTAAAATACTGATATTGAAAACAACCTTTTTCACGAGATAATTATATTCCAATAAGGCCATCGTTCCCTGCGTAATGGCTTCCGAGAAATAAAACCACGGCACAAGCCCCGCCGTCAGATACAGCACATACGGCACTTCCACGCCGCTTGCCACTAACTGGCTTCTGGTATCGAACACCCTGTCAAACACAATCCAATACATAACAACTGTTACGACAGGCTGCGCCATCGCCCATACGACGCCCAGATAGGAACCGGCATACCGCTTTTTAAAGTCATTCTTCGCAAGCTTCCAAATCAGTCGCCTGCTCTGAAAAAGTTCTATCGGAATCGTCGTCAAGCCATCATAGAAAAGAGCAAAAATGATACAGGTAAAGGTAATCAGCACGCAGCCGCTGACCTTTTTCATGCGTTCCGTTACCTGGTCCGCCAGCGGATTATGATGCGTTATCAAAATAATTGCCAGAATCAAACCAAGCCCCCAGAATATGGCAATCGCTGCGGGCTTTGGAAAAGAAAAAGACTTCTTTTTTTTGTTTTCCTGTACTTGTATATCATTCGCGTTCATTTTCCTATGAAATCTCCGCTCTTATTTCCGATATTTCTCGGTAAACTCCTGCATACCGCCCCATTTAGTGTCTTTATCCGACTGAATTAACTGCATTCCGTCAGGAATCGGCCATTCCACGCCGATATCAGGGTCGTTCCAGCGGATGCCGCCCTCATCATTCGGATGATAAAGTTCCGTACATTTATAGGCAAACTCCGCATAATCAGACACAACGAGAAAACCATGCGCAAAATTCTTCGGCACAAAAAACTGCTTTTTATTTTCCTCCGAAAGCAGCACGCCGTGCCACTTGCCATAGGTTTTAGAACCCGGACGCAAATCTACCGCCACGTCGTATACTTCACCCCGCAGTACTCTGACTAACTTATCCTGCGGATAGTTAATCTGAAAATGAAGCCCTCTCAAAACGCCTTTGACGGATGCGGACTGGTTATCCTGCACGAATACCTGGTCGATGCCTATCGCCTTGAAATCCTCATACTGATAAGTTTCTATGAAATACCCTCTGGCGTCCGTACGCACTTGTGGCGTAATAATCTTAAGCCCTTCTATCTCGCATGTCTCTACCGTTAGCTTTCCCATTTTTTCCTCCCTTTCTAATCTCCATTACTGTTTGGCACATTTCCGGTATCTCCGTTGACAACTCCCGTATACCCGCCGGAAGCGGCCGAATGGTCGATTGAGGTATCTATATTCATATAGCATAAATTAAGGTCTACATTGGTGGAAATACCGTTTATGCTTCCCTTGGAAGTATACTGCCACATATGATAATACTCATCATAAGTAGGGATGTCCGCATACTCCGCAAGCCATGTATTGTATTCCGACAGCTCTTTCATATTCACTTTCTTCGTCAGCCAGTTCGCAGAACCGTATATACCCGTTTCATAGCCCGCGGAGGCAATCGTTTCCATAAATGCCTTATGAATCTTCGTCCGCTCCGCCGTCTCCAGCGAATCCGCCCTGCCTCTTCCTCCGGCGCTCTCACTGTCCAAAAATACCGGATAATCCACATCATATTCACGAATCAGATTGATAACCATACTGGCCTCTTCCACGGCCTCTACCTCGTTGACGGCCTGTGTAAAGAAATACACGCCGACAGGAATATCCGCTTCGATTGCACCTTCGATATTTTCGATATACATCGGGTCGATAACAAGAGAACCGCTCGACGAACCTCGGTAACCGCAGCGGATAATCGCAAATTCCACGCCGTCTTCCTTGACCTCTTCCCAATCTATCGTCTGATTCCACTTGGAAACGTCAATTCCTTTTTTCACATTTTCACCGAAAGCTTCAAACGCGGTATTCTCCGTTCCATCAGCGTCATCTTCCGCGCCTTTTACCTCCGTATCCTCTTTGGAGGCGTCAATATCGTTCTCCGTCAGCATCAAATATTCAATATCATCCAAAACCCGGTATTCAATATCCTGTTTTACCTTAATGGTCGTCACGACATTAGGTACTTTATAGCCCTCTATTTCATTCATGGATACGCTGTATTCCCCGGCGCGCAGCTTGTCAAGATAGATAACGCCGTCTTCGTCTTCGTCCGTATACTCTCCCAACCCCTGAATGGTTACGGAAAAAGGCGCGCCCGTTACCAGCTCCCCGCGGCTGTCAACAATCATAATACGCAGGTCTTTTGCCACGGAACTCATCATGAAAGAAACAACTTTCCCGGAATATGTTTCGATGCTCTTATAGCGCACTTCCGCATCAAAAAATGTTTCATCCTGCATAAAGGCGTTCAGGTCATTTCCTAACTGCTTGCTTGCAGACGCTTCTTCCTGCGCCGTCACCACATCCGCCGACGCCGTCTGCGTTTTCCCACCAAGGCCAAGCTTATCCTGTATCAGTTCCCAATTCGTTATCGCGACGATAACCGTTATCATGAAAAATATCATAATAACCATAAATAAAGTCTTTCGTAATTTATTAGAGTCCATTCGCAACCTCTACCAAATATTTTCCGTAATTTGTCTTAAGAAGCGGCTCTGCCAGTTTCAAAAGCTGCTCCTTATCGATAAATCCACGTTTATAGGCAATCTCTTCAATACAGGAGATATATAATCCCTGCCGTTTCTGAAACGCCGCCACAAAATCCGCAGCATCCAGCAAAGAATCATGGTTTCCCGTATCGAGCCATGCAAAGCCTCTGCCCAGTCTCTCCACTCTAAGGCTTCCCCTTTGCAGATATTCATTATTGATACTTGTAATCTCTATTTCTCCCCGCGACGACGGTTTGACGTTTGCCGCAATCTCCACAACGTCGTTATCATAAAAATACAATCCCGGCACTGCATAGTTGCTCTTCGGATGTTCCGGTTTTTCCTCGATGGACAATGCCATCCCGTTTTCATCAAACTCTACCACGCCGTATTCTCTGGGGTCTCTGACGTAATAACCGAAAATCGTCGCTCCCTTATCCCTTGAGGCCACTTCCTTTAATACCTTGGAAAAGCTCTGTCCATAGAAAATATTATCGCCCAGCACAAGCGCCACGCTGTCGCTTCCAATAAAGTCCGCGCCGATGATAAAAGCATCTGCAAGCCCTCTCGGCGTTTCCTGCACGGCATATTCCATCCGCAGTCCAAGCTGCCCTCCGTCTCCAAACAGTTCTTTAAAGGTCGGTAAATCCCTCGGTGTGGAAATAATCAGAATCTCCCGGATACCGGCTAACATCAAAATAGAAAGCGGATAGTAAATCATCGGTTTGTCATAAACCGGCATAATCTGCTTGGAAATTGCTTTTGTAAGCGGATACAATCGGGTTCCCGACCCTCCCGCCAGTATAATTCCTTTCATATTAATAACCATACCTTTCTCTCAACCTGCGATGTTTGCTGCCGTAAGGCACAAACTCGCAAGATAAATGCATTTGTCTGTGAAATAATTTATTTTTCACACTAATTATCCCAGTTATTTACTGTTGGTAATATTCCGCATAATATTTCTGATAATCGCCGCTCGTCACGTTTTTCATCCAGTCCTCATGCTCGAAAAACCATTCTATGGTACGGCGGATTCCCTCTTTAAACATCGTTTCAGGCTCCCACCCGATTTCACTTTTGATTTTATCCGGCGCAATCGCATATCTTCTGTCATGCCCTTTTCTGTCTTCTACATAAGTAATCAAATCTTCACTGACAAGCGACTTTCTCGGGTCGTCCTCGGGAAGCATCTCCTGCAATGTCTCCAGAATAATATGGATGATTTCAATATTCTGCTTTTCATTATGTCCGCCTACGTTGTAGGTTTCAAACAATCTTCCTTTTTCCTGCACCATATCGATTGCCTTGGCATGGTCTTCCACATACAGCCAGTCGCGGACGTTCTTACCGTCGCCGTATACGGGAAGTTTCTTTCCCTGCAGCGCATTATTAATGATAAGCGGAATCAATTTTTCCGGGAACTGATATGGTCCGTAATTATTGGAACAGTTCGTAATATTCGCCGGAAAATGATAGGTGTCCATATAGGCTTTTACCAGCATATCGGAACCTGCCTTACTCGCCGAATAAGGGCTGTGCGGCGCGTAGGGCGTCGTCTCATAAAAGTATCCGCCGTCTTCCTCTAAAGAACCGTACACCTCATCCGTTGAAACATGTAAAAACTTCTTATCCGCCTTGTAGGAACCGTCCGGCAGCTCCCATGCCGCCTTGGCGCAATTTAACATAACCGCCGTGCCAAGCACATTTGTCTGCACGAATATTTCCGGGGTTCTGATGCTTCTGTCCACATGGCTTTCCGCCGCAAAATGCACGACCCTGTCAATATCATTCTCTGCAAAAATCTTGCTGATGGCTTCCTTATCGCAAATATCCGCCTTTATAAAAGTATAATTCTCCAGATTTTCAATATCCTTTAAATTTTCCAGATTACCCGCATAAGTCAGGGCGTCCACGTTGATAATCCGGATTTCTTTCCCATACTTTTTAAACATATAATGAATATAATTGGAACCGATAAATCCGGCGCCTCCTGTTACAAGATACGTTCTCATCTTTATGCCATGCTCCTTTCCTAAGTCAGCTTCTTTTACCGGCAATTAATAGTTTAAGTAACTGATATTCATATCGACATTACCGTTGATACCGGTAACTTTTCCCTTGGAGGAATACTGCCACATATCATAGCGGGTCGCCGTATAAGACGGAGAGGCCGCATACTGGGCAAGCCAAATCTTATATCCCGTCAGACTCGCCGTGTTGATATAAGAGGTAAACCATGTTTTATTCGCATAAACGCCTGCCGAATATCCGGAATTTTGGATTGTATTGCAAAATGCCTTACAAACCGCCGTTCTCGTGCCGGCATCTATTTGATCCCCGCGTCCTCCGCTGGATTCCACATCCAAGAAAATCGGATAATTCAATCCATACCCGCTCACTAAGTTAATCGCCATGGAAGCTTCCTCTACCGCCTCCACCTCATTGACCGCCTGGCTAAAGAAATAAACGCCGACTTTTAATCCTGCATTTTTCGCTCCCTGGATATTGCTCTTAAACTTGGGGTCTTCAATCAATGCGCCCGTGGAAGAACCGCGATAACCGCATCTGATAATGACATAGGAAATACCCGAATTTTTCACCGCATTCCAGTCAATCGAGCCGTTCCACTTGGATACGTCAATGCCAAGCACACCGGAACCGGAAGAAAGCCTTCCGTCGCTGCCGAACGAATACTTCGCACCCTGAATGACCTGGTCTCCCGTCACATAATTGCCGTGTTTATCGAAAAAATACGTGCTTCCGTCAATCGTCTGCCATCCGGTATAGGAATAGGAGGCCTCCGCTCTGCGCAGATACAATGTCTTGTCTTTATAATAATCCGCATAGGTTGCCTCTACATATTTCCCTTCCGAATTTTTGACATAAATCTGCTTGCCGTCTTTCGTTTTTAACTTTGTCGTGGTATCGCCTGAAACATCTTTCGTAACCGTAACTTTCCAAGTGTTTTTGGCGTCCCCGCACGTTCCGGTGATGGTGGCCGTTCCTACCGCCACGCCTGTCATAGTGCCGTTACTGTCTATTTTTACTACTTTTTCATTATCGCTTGTCCATGCAACCGTACCGCCCTCCGGTGTCGTCGTTCCTTTGATGGTTCCGGTCTTTCCTACCTGTAATGCGGAAACGCCCTCTATCTTTAAGGCGGTATATTTAACGTCCGTTACCTTAACGTCACAGACCAGCTCCATGGAGGCCGCGTCCGTGCCTTCTCCTACTATTATCTTGGCTTTGATTTTGGTATCGCCATTCTTTTCACCTTTTACAAGGCCATTTCCATCAACGCTTGCGATAGATTTATCATCACTGCTCCACTCTACCTTGTAAGAGTCCGTTCCTGTTCTCGAAATGGTCAGCGAAGCTGTTCCGCCTTTAGAGACTGTGAGCGTCTTGGTATTCAACGCCGGGTTCATGTTCTTAAGCGTCTCTTCGTTTTTATCTTTATTGGTCAGTGTGACATTTACGGTACATGGTATCGTCGTAGACTCATTTCTTATGGAAATGGTTGCCGTAACCGTGGCCGTTCCTCCACTTATTGCCGTAACATTACCGCTTCCGTCTACCTTTGCTATATCTTCCTTATCGCTTTTCCATGATATAACGGCTAAATCCTTATACTCTCCGGATAAAGTAACAGAAAGCTTCTCACTTGCGCCCTTGTTCAAATTAAGCGGATTTTTATTTAAAACAGGATTCAGCGCATTTAATTTATCCCTGTCCGTTACCTGTGGTTTCTCCGGTTCGTTTTCTTTAACCGTAACGCTGCATGATAACTCTTTTTTAGCCTCTCCCAGCCTAACGGTTGCCGTAATCGCAGCGCTGCCTGCTGCCTGCGCCGTAACGCTTGCCAAATTGCCGTTTCCGCTTACCGCCGCTATACTGCTGTCAGAACTTGTCCATGAAGCTACCTCGGCCGAACCTGCATACTCTCCGGATATGGAAACGGAAAGGCTCTCGCTTTTGCCTTTTTCCAGTATTATGGAAGAACTGCTTATGGAAAGCGACAGTTTATCCAACTTATCCTGGTCGGTCAGCGTCGCTGGAGGCGTTTCCGTATTACCGCCGCCCTCGCCGGTATTGCTGCCATCTCCGCCTGTATTATCCGGGTCTGCAGTAGTTCCGGGGTCTGTGGGTCCTGTACCTGTACTACCACCGTTTTCGTCTGTTGTCAGAGGGTTTATGCTGGCTAAATTGACTGCCGCCAGCTTCACAAACGAAGCGCTCCTGCCAATCGTTGCCGGATCCGGAATCTGTGATTTCTCAATTTTTTCGTAATTGCTGTCAGAATCTATTTCCGTTCTCGTGGATTCCACCCATTCTACCGTATCCGTCAATGTTGACTCAACCACCGTATCCTGTTTTGCCGTATCTTCTATCGCTACATTGACTTCCGCCTCGGTCTTAATCTCATCCGCTACGTCTACTTTTTTATAGGCAATCGTATCGGTAACTTTAATCGTTCCCGGAGACGGCATCACATACTTTTCGTATTCCTCGCCCGTTAAAGCTGCCGCCTTAATCGTATAAGTGCCTGCATTAACTCCCGTCTGATAAATGATACCATCTTTATCATCATCTTTTAAACTGTAAGTCTTTCCATTATCACCAGTCACTTCCACCTCAAATGGAATACCGCGTATCAGTTTATTCGTTCTTTTATCGACGAATTTTATTTTGATATCCGACTGGATAGAGTTGATATTCATTATCACCTCTATGGATGCATTTGCCGCTTCCTGCGCCTCAATCGCCTCCGGCGTATTCATCATCTGTGACAATCTGGCGGATTCCGCATTGGAAACAGCCAATAAGCCGCTCTCTCCTATAATGCCAATCCCTTCCATTTCCGAACCGATTTCCGCAAAGGCCTCCACCTGCTTTGACGACATTTTGGCTCCCGCATATATCAGTCCGGTTGCAACCGCCCCCATCAGGATAAAACAGCCAAACAGCACGACCACATGGTCCAAGGAACTCATATTGGCAATAAAAGAACCGATACGGGCGAAAAATCCATCCTCATCATCTTCGTCTTCATCGTCCTCGTCTTCGTCTTCATCCATTTCATAATATTCGTCATCTTCTTCGTCTTCGTCATCTATTTCATAATATTCTTCGTCATCATCTTCCTCGTCTATTTCGTAATATTCCTCGTCGTCTTCTTCGTCCTCTTCATCTTCAACTTCTTCTATATCTTCTAATTCTTCCGTTTCATAATCATCCTCATCCCATTCGTCCTCTTCATAAACATCCCGTTTTTTCAGATTCCTGGCAGGCTTACGGACAGGCTTTTTTCTCCGGCCGTGACCGGATTTGGCCTTTTGTGTGTACTCTTCGATAAACTCGTCATCCAAACTCAAAAATTCCAGCGTATCCTCGCTGACGTTTTGTATTTTTTCCGTTTTTTTATTTTTTGCTTTTTTCATATCCTTATGTAAACCCTTCTCTTTTCAACATTTGCGTAATATTATACCATAATCTTGTCTTATCAGCAAGGCTATCCGCCCTGAAACTCTCATCATTCCATTTATTCCCATCTTCTCTTTGGCTTCACTCACCGTATAGTTCCATCCATAGCGGGCGGTCTATCATAATCACACTGTCTTTACCGTAAAACTGCGCCGTCACGGCATTGGTAAAGTTCTTTTTATCCTCCGTAACCGGCATATGCATCAGCGGCCCCTGCACATCATTAATTGCCGGCAGCACAACGTCTGTTACCGTTTCATCTTCCATAAGCCTTGTCTGCAGATCCATTTGTTCTTTATAGTCCGCCGCCTGCCCACTGACAATATAGATAAATGAAACATAGGATGTACTGTCTTTGATATTTCCTTTATGGCAAAACAGGATTGCCGCACAGAGCAGGATACCGGCCGCCCCAATCGCCTGCAATGCCTTTTTGCCTGTTTTTTCCCACTCTCTTTTTATTTTCATTGCCGCTTTGTCTGCTATCACCAGCATAATCCCCAGCGCCGTCAATAGAAATACTGAAAAATTCGTGTTTGGCACTCCGCCCGAGACCCTCACTCCCGCATAAATTGCCGGAGCCTGCATCGCGCTATACAGGCAAAAAAGCAAAAATACAATCCATACAGGATGAGAAAATTGAGAATCCCCACCCACCCGGACAGCGCTGTTTTCGTTATGAAGATTTTCCATGCAGAAAATGAAAAGCAGACACACAAAAATAAAAAGCAAACCGACAAATATGAGCGGTCTTTCCCTCCAATAAACGGCAATGTCCTTTAAGGCGTACCAAAAAGACTTTCCGATAGTTTCCAGTATTTTGGCGAAAGAAAATCCAAGAACCTCGCCCGCGGCGTTTTCCTCCTCCATCCGCACATTATTGCCCGGCGCTTTCATGCTCACAATCAGCCCGGCCGTTTCCAGAAGAACAGGAACCGCCAATACCAAAATACGCTTATCTTTTTGTAGGAACAATACCGCCGCCAACACGTAACAGGCCGCAATCAGGGCCAGCAATGCCGCCTGATAATTGGAGCCTCCAAGCAGCGTCATAAAAACGATAATTCCGCAAAGATAGCGTTTCTTATACTCTTCGCTGTATTTTAACAGCCATGCCGCCAGCATCTGGCACATGGCGAAAGGAACCATATAATGCGCGCACCCGTTAAACCAGAAAATAGATGACCTTGTACTGGGGATAAATTCTATACTGACAAGCAAAAAACATACCGTAATCAGACAGCAGCTCCATTTGTCCATGCCGATATTTTTGCACAACACCTGATGAAACAGATAAAAGGTACTGCCAATCCATAAAAACAATATCAAAAATGCCACAATAACATAAGCCCTGTCATGAAACACTTCCGGCTGTAAGGAAAACAGAAAAATGCTAAACCACGTTCCCTGCCAGTTGTAATAACGTTCCCTGACACATGTGCAGGCCGCTTTTCCCACTTCTAACAGCGAATGCGTTCCCATCCATGCCGTCCTTGTGTATATGCTGTATCCGTAATCGTCTCCCGTTGCCCTATTGACGAAAGAAAGATATAACACAGGCAGCATGACTATGACAAAAAGCGCTATGCTTAACAATGCGGCAGTTTTTACTTTCTTTTCCAAAATACGTTCTCCTTTTTAAGCTGCATCCTTTATGAATAATATTAACTATCCCTTTCCGATTCGTCAAGCGCGTAGAAATTACGCGATACTTAACACCGCTTTTTTGCCAATTTCTGCCTGAATTCGCTTGACTTTGCTTTCCGGAACTGACACAATATAAGTGCAACATTACAATTTCAACATTATCAACTGAGAAAAGGGGAATTTTTCATGATGTACATGCACTATTGTAAACGTTGCCGCCATGTCCATATGCTGAATGGGCATAAGCGTTCCTGCCCTAACTGTAATGAAAGCATTACGGAGCTTAAAATGCCCTACATGGAATATGTTTCCATGAACAGGGAGCAGAGAGAGCTTTTCAGCTCCCGGCTGGCGGATGATGCACAGTTGCAGAACTTAAGCACCACTTACCGTATGTATAAATACAGTAAATGGTACAAAGAGCTTCACGCACAGCTTCCTCAAACCGCTATCATTACATACACGTTAGCAGGTGAAAACGAAGTGAGCAATTTCGTTTAGGGCGGCAGATTCGGAGGGGCTGTTACAGCAACAGCCCTTTTCTTACGAAATTCTTAAAATTTTGTGAATACATGGATTTTTGCTCCTGTTCATAGTAAAATATAGCATATAAGACAAACTATACAGTTATTAAGCTGTCCAAACGGAGGTAACTATGAATCAGGATACTGAAAAAAGCACATCTTCTATTGATGAAGGCAAATCAAAAAAGCCGGTCAAAATCAATCTACATGTCATATTTATATCGGCGATTGCAATTATTGTCATCATTTGCTCCTATAAACTTTATAAATGGAACAAGGGCGTCCGGCCTGATGATGACCCGAATGAAGTGACCGCCAATTTTGATATTGAGGTTTTAGACAGCATCATCCCGCTTGCTCCCGATAAGCTGGAAGGACACGAGGACGACGGCGTCACGACTATCCTCTGTCTTGGAAACGACCCTCTTTCCTTAGACAAAGGCGAAACCGGAATAGCAAAACAGATTGCCGCCAAATCCGGCGCAACCGTTTATGACGGCTCCTTTACAGGCACCACAATAGGCGCTGTCTTTAAATCATACAACGACGGCTACTGGATGGATGCGTTAAGCCTTTCCTATTTGGCGAAAGGAATCTGTTCCCGTGACTTTGAGACTATTTTATCTGCCGCCTATTGCAGCTACGACCCGGATTTTGTTCCTACCGTGGAAATGCTGCAAAATCTGGATATGAATGATGTGGATATTATCTGTATCGTATATGATGCGATTGATTATATTAATAAAATACCAAGCGACGACCCCAACGACCCGTATTCCATCGTAGCTTATACCGGTGCACTGCGCAGCGCAATTACGGAGTTTCAGGAAACCTATCCTTTTATCCGTATCGTTGTCATGTCACATACATTCTGTCACAGCATCAACGAAGAGGGCAACTTCCAGAACGGAGACCGCATTGATTTGGGGCATGGCACGATAAGCCACTATTTTCAGAAAGAACTGGATGTGACAAACGATTGCGGCGTTTCCTGTATTGATAATTTCTATGGTTCCGTTAATGAAGACAATTATCTGGATTATATGACAGACTATATTCATTTAAACGACGCCGGGAAAGAACTGCTGGCGCAGCGTTTTGTAGACTGTATCCTGCCGCAGAAAAATCAGGACGGCAAGTAATTAATACTCTACGGAAAATAATTCTTCAAAATCAAAATCATCAACGAGCAGGCGCATTTTCTCAAGCGCCTGCTCTATTTCTTCCCTTGAGGTAAGCTCACAGTCTCCATTGGCAAAACACTCCGTCATATAATAATTAATGTCATGATGATAATGCGTATAATCCGCATAATTATCCAGATTGGTGACAATCCATTCCTGATTCGGGAAAAAGAAAAGGCGCACATTGTCATAAGCAAGCATCCGCTCGGCAATATAACGGTATTCCTCCATCGTCGCCTCTAAATGATTTTCACAAATCACATCATTCCAGTACAAAATGCTGTACGGCGGGAAAAAGATATAAAAAACCGTATCGGGATTTTTTTCAATATAAGGACAGATATTCGCCGCCAGATTAATCTCCACGCTTTCCAGATAGGCGTCCGCAGGCGTCGGCGTTTCCACACGTCCGGGCTGTTCATAATTGTGCATAACCCACTGCTTATTGTAGTATTCGTCCGTCCACCAGCTTGCATAAACCGTTGCCAGGTCTGTTTTTTCCGGATCCGCCATCGGACGCAGGATATAATTGAGCAGAACGTCTTTATTGAACAGGTACTGTATATCGTTCCCGTATTTATCATCATATAAATATTCGGGAATCGGGTATTTTGTCTCGTCTACGCCGCCGGTATAAGTCATAACGTCAACGCCGAGAAAAACGGCGTCCACCTGATTGTCACTGTCAAAGATAATCTTCATGATATTGGACTGGTCTTTCGGATATGCGCCGCTGTAGTTTAACTTAATTGTATCAAGCCCCAATAGTTCCTCAAACCAATGCGTATTAAAATTCACGGTCATGGAAGAACCCAGGATGACACTGTCATATTCCATATTCTTAGCCATGCCCGGGTTCTGGCTGAGTTGGTTATCCACCAGATAGGGAAAGTCCGCAAGCGGCGCATGATAATGGAAAAACGGATCAATATAAACCACCAGCGCGGCCACGCCGATAAGCAGCAATATAATAGTAACCAATCCGGTCAAAAAGAATTTTTTAAAAGGATTCATACTTTTCATGACTATGCCTTTCCATCAAACTGCATATTATCAAAAATTGAAATATAAAAAGGCGCTGACTCGCGAAAGCGAAAGGATGCACCATACAAAAACCGCGCCAAAAAATACCGCAGGAACCGCCTTTGCCCTGACTCTGTCCGCCGTCTGCGCCGCATTTTTGCCAAACATCGAAAAATAAATTCCCGCCGCCAGCATCACAAACATCAAAATATATCTGCTATATGCCATGGCGTCCAGATGCAGCACCTTTAAAACATACCACAGTTCGTCCAGTTGGAAACATTCTGCAAACGCCATGGAAAGTTTCTGCATCTTTCCTTTCCACAATACGCCAAGAAGCCTGTTTGCCTGCGCCACATCTTCCGCCCGGAAATACACCCACGCAATGCTGACATAGAAAAACAAGCATATTCTTGACAGCATTGTCATAATTGCATTTTTTGACATATTTGTCATTTTCTTTCCGGGATGCGCCTGCCACCATCTTGTCACAACGTATAAAAGACCGTGCATCATTCCCCATACGAGAAAATTCCAGCCCGCGCCGTGCCACAATCCGCTTAAAAAAAAGACAATCAGAAAATTCAGATACATTCTCGCCTCTCCCTTACGGTTTCCGCCAAGCGGGATATAAACGTACCGTGTAAAAAAGCGGTTTAATGTAATATGCCATCTTTTCCAGAAATCAATGATATTTTCCGCTTTATAAGGAGAATCAAAATTGACGGGTATCTCTATGCCAAGCATCCTGCCGATTCCTCTCGCCATATCGCAATAACCGCTGAAATCAAAATAAAGCTGTAAGGAATAAAAGATAATAAGCAGGGCCGCATCCATCCGTCCTAACAGCTCTATATTGGCATATCCATAGTCCACGCCCGCGCCAAGCGTATCCGCAAGAATGACCTTTTTAAACATTCCCATGATTAAAAGAAGAAAACCGCGCGTAAACTTTTCCCAATCAAATGCTTTTTTGTCCATATCCTCAAACTGCGGCAGCATCTGTTCCTGACTGACAATCGGTCCCGCTATCAACTGCGGAAAAAAGGAAACAAATAAAATGTACGGAAGCGGTTTGCACATCCTTACCTCTCCCCTGTATGTATCAACCAAAAAGCCTATCTGCTGGAATGTAAAAAAGCTGATGCCCAACGGTAAAAGCACATGCCGCAGCAAAAAAGAGGTGCCGAAAACCGCGTTGATATTTTCCACAAAAAAATCATAATATTTAAAGTAAAATAAAATCCCCAGATTGACGGCCACCGCCAAGACCAGCATTCTTTTGGCCGCTATGCGCGACGTCATACGGGATAACCGGCAATGGAAAAAATAATTGCAGGCGATACTGACTATCATAATCAAAAGATAATTTATCTGAAAATAGCCGTAAAACCAAAATGACATGGCAATCAGAAAAAGCTGCGCCAACTCCCTTTTTTTCTGATGAATGCAGCCATAATATCCTATCAGGCAGATAGGAAAAAATAAAAATATAAAAATATAGGAATTAAATAACATACGTAGTCTTACTCCTTCAACCTTACTTTCCTATCTCCATATCCTGATAAATCAAATAATTCTCTGTTTCCGCATACAGTAAAAATCCGTAATCCGTCAGCGGCTCCTCAATTTCCCTATCTTTTTTAAGAACCACATAATCACATTCATGTTCTCTTGTCAGCTCCACAAAAGAAGAGGTCTGTATCACATCCGCTTCCTCCATCGCCTCATACATCGCATGATAATAATCCCATCTGGCAATCAGCATCTCCCTGCCATACGGCATATTGACTCTGGACGTATACTGTCTGATATAGTAAATCAAATCCGACGGCACAAGCGCCATCACGCGCCCCTCTTCCGGGTCTATTAACTCAGCCACCTCAACTGCCTCCTGCGGAAGATGATACCAATTCTGCGCCTTGGTGATATGCTCGCTTCCATATACAAAACTTCCGCCCGCTATTATGGCGATACAGCTTACAATAAGCCCGATTTTCCGGTAACGCCCGCACAGTTTCAAGATAGCATATGCGCTGACAATACTCATCTGCAGCAGCCAGAGCAGACGGTAGTAAATCTCCGCATCATCCAAAAGGGCGACAAACACCTTGCGAAAAAGCGGACAAAAGAAACAAACAAGCAAAAGCGTCGGCGCGTAAACGAAGATGACACGGCGTCCTTTTTCTTTCTCCGCAAACCATAAATACAATAGACAAAGCAGATAAATAACGAATAAAAATCTATATTGATGGTATCCGACATAGTTTTGAAAAATAACCAGGCTCTCTAAAAAAATACCCCACATATGAAAAATCCTTTCCCTGCCATCAGATAACGGCAGCCTTACCGGGTCAATATCAAATAGAGCAGAACATAAGCCGCACTCGGTATACAGGTCAGCCCCAATTTTAACGCCGTTTTGATATCACGCCCCGCCAGCATATAACAAAACGCTAAAACCGCCAGCAAAAATACCAGAAGAAACACCGCAATGGAGCTGCATATGCCGGCCGCCATATGCAGACAGACAAGCATAATCCATACCCCTGTCTTTCGTTCCTTTTTCTCCTCTTTCTCAAACAGCCATAGGGCAATCAAAAAAAGCATCGGTATGACAAAGCTTCCCACGACGGATTTTCCCTGCCATGTCCTTGTCAAAAAAAACGCTTCGTTCGTATATATCGAAACATTCCCGAACATCTGGAACATTCCCATGATAATCATAAAAACCGGAACATTCTCCCGACGGGATGCAAAAAGCGTCCTGCCGATTTCATAATAGACAAGATAGCTGAGAGGTATCAATACAAGCGGCATAATCACATGTGACACGATTGTCACATGCATATCGGCCTTTACCGCCACGAAGGCAATCCACATCGGGAAGACCGACAGTGCGTGTCTGGCGTCTAATGGCACGGAACGGCCCGTATAAGGATTATTTTTATACATTGCGTTGTTTTGCTGCGCCATTAACGACTGCACCACATAGTAAGCGTCGTCTCCGTCAAAGGACGCCCTTGTCAGCGCCATATACAACTGAAAACCGACCAGCGCAAAAAATATAATCCATTCTATTTTCGCTTCCATGTCCGGTCTGTACGGCGTAGGCTCATTAATGAGCGGCCTTTCATAACGTTTTCTTCTCTGCGTGCCTCCAATATAGCATACGACAATGCCCGCGGCGGCAAGCAGAATCGCCGCCACCATAAACCACCGCAGCACGAACCGGAAGTTATTATATTGAATCAAAAGAACCGCCGGTATGGTTACCACTTCAAAAACAGCCCACATAAGCAGGTATCCGGACAACAGGATTATGCCCGGATTTCTTTTTTTATCCGATAAAAAATATGCCGGTATCAGACCGATGCAAAACGGAACCGCTATAAGCCAGAATATCAAACCGGTTACTTGTATCATAAACCATTTTTTACCTTTCTTTTTCATCATAAAAACAGAAAAACTATAGTAACAGTTTAACGCAAATTAAAAAATATGTCCACTCTTCCTATGCAAAGCAGTCTGTACATTGGCGGTTAAACGTGATATTATATAAAGAACAGGCATTCTTCAGGCCGGAACAGGAGCTTCTATGAAAAAAGTATATATTATCGGCGCAGGTCCCGCAGGGCTGACTGCCGCTTATGAATTATTACAGCAGAGCAAGGAATACGAAGTCATTGTTTTAGAGGAAAGCAATGATATGGGCGGCATATCAAAAACGGTAAACTACAAGGGCAACCGCATGGATATGGGCGGCCACCGTTTTTTCTCCAAAGTACCCAGAGTCAATGAATGGTGGAATCACATGCTCCCCCTGCAGGGTTCTCCTACCTACGACGACATCGTTTTAAATCGTCAGATGACCTTAACTCCCGGCGGCCCCGACCCGGAAAAAACGGACAAGGTTATGCTGCGCCGCCATAGGGTATCCCGTATTTATTATAATAAAAAATTTTTCGATTATCCGATTTCCTTAAAATTAGAAACTTTTACAAATCTGGGGCTTATTACGGACATCCAGGCGGCTTTCAGCTACCTTGCCTCCCTGCTCCATAAACGGAAAGAAAACTCTTTAGAGGATTTTTATATCAACCGCTTCGGCAGGAAGTTATATTCTATCTTTTTTGAATATTATACGGAAAACCTCTGGGGCAGACATCCTAAAGAAATCGCTCCCGACTGGGGCGCACAGCGCGCAAAGGGATTGTCTATCATGGCGATTGTCAAAGATATGTTTGGAAAGATACTGCCCGGAAAGAAAAACCGGAAAGTGGAGACTTCTTTAATCGAGGAATTCAGCTATCCGAAACTCGGCCCCGGCCAGTTATGGGAGGTCACCGCGGAGGAAATTACGAAACTTGGCGGCACGATTATGAAAAACTGCAAGGTAACAAAGCTTCATAAGGACGCGGACAACCATATCACTTCCCTGACCTATGAGTCGAACGGCGAGGCTACTACCGTGGAGGGCGATATCTTCATTTCCTCCATGCCGATTAAAGACCTGATTGCGGGTATGAACGACGTACCGCAAAAACCCGCTGAAATTGCCGCAGGACTGCCTTACCGTGACTATATGACCGTCGGTATCCTGCTGCCGAAATTGAATCTGAAAAACAAAACGAAAATGAAGACGATAAACAATATCGTTCCCGACTGCTGGATTTATGTACACGACCGCTCCGTACAGCTTGGCCGCCTGCAGATATATAACAACTGGTCGCCTTATATGATTAAAGACTTAGAACATACGGTGTGGATAGGTTTAGAGTATTTTGTGACCGAGGGCGATAAATACTGGACAATGCCTGATGAAGAATTTGCGGCATTCGCGGTAGATGAAATCATCAAAATGGGCCTAATTGATAATCCGAAAGACGTCATGGATTCCCATGTGGAAAGAGTGAAAAAGGCATATCCCGCTTACTTTGACACTTATAAGGAAATCGATACGTTAATAGACTATTTGAAAACCATTGACAATCTCTACTGCGTAGGCCGTAACGGACAGCACCGCTACAATAACATTGACCACTCCATGGTAACGTCTTTTGAAGCGGTAAAAAATATTATCAACGGCATTAAAAATAAGGACAACGTCTGGAACGTCAATACGGAAAAAGAATACCATGAATCTTAAGACGATATAAAAATAAAAAGGCGGTTACCGGTTATTAATAAAACCCGGTAATCGCCTTTTCTACTGCGTCACGTATCAATATCATGCCCTCCGGCTTTAAATGCACGCCATCCGACACATACTGCTCCATATTATCTATGGTAATGCCGCAATTTTGCAAATCAATCACATGACAGCCTTTCGCTGCGGCTATCACTTCAATCTGTGCGCTGAAATCTTCCGACGTCAGTCCGTCGCCGTTTACCATAATATCAAAAGCCCGCTCCTTTCCCCAATCTCCAATCGGCGGCAGGTTACAGCAAAAGACTTCCGCTCCCGGATAATTCGCCGCCAGCTTATCCAACATCAGGCTATAGGCGTCACTGAAATTATCGACTTCTCCTTCTTCAACATACTGCGTTCCGTCATTACTGCCAATAGATATACTCATCAAAAAATCGTTCGTTCCCATATATACGATAATCATATCAGGATATGTACCGTCCACTCCCATCAAATCCGCTATCCTGAAATCACTGCATCCGTGCTGCGGATTGTCCATTCCTAAAGAATTACCCACGCAGGTACTGCCGGAACTGGAGGCATTGGCGCACAACGTCATGTCCATATCGTCCATAACCATCTTCCACCAGGTTTGATTAACGTTTGCCACTTCTCCGTTCATTGGATAAAAGACGGCATATCCTTCCGGAATCCATTCCGCATACGTGGAAATACTGTCGCCCATAATAGAAAGCGTCCGAGGCATCGTCGCACCCGTATCTGCTGCCTGCAAATCTTCCTGTGGTTTTGATGCTTCTGCATTTTCCATGTCCTGCGACGTCTCCGGTTCCCGCATCGCGCCGGCAACCTGCACGTCACCCGATTTATCAGTTTCGGACGTCTGCACATTATCAATGTTATCAGTTTCAAGTGTCTGCGCGCCGCATCCGCTTACCCATATACATACCCCGAGCAGTCCGCCTAAAAATACTTTTCCGACTTTCATCCTTTTTACCCCACGCTATCTTTCATCTGTTTATTATTTCCCCTTAAATACCGACTGTCTTGCGCCGTGCATTTTATCATGATGCTTTAACACATCATCCACGGCGTCCATACGCAGTCCCGCGTCAATAAAATCGCAATATTTACAGAATGGATATTTATCCCGTCCGTCCTTAACGGCGTTCCGAAGTTCCTGATATTTTTTACTGTTCCAGCCGTCTTTTAAACTGACTTCATGTAAGTCTGCCAAATCCGTTACCTCGAAGTTATCGCAGCAGCAGACACCGAGTTTTCCATTCGGCATAATCCACATATCCGTGTATGGCATCAGGCAGGTTTCTTTTATAATTTTGCCTTTGGACTGCTTATTCGGCGCGCTTCCGGCGCGGTTGGTAAGCACTTCTTTCAAATATCGTATCTGGATTAAAATATCAACGTCTTTAAATTCCTGCGGATGTTCTTTGACATAATCATAAATCACCTGAATATTATCATGCAGTTTCATATCCAGACAATAATTATTGATAATCAACTGGTCCACATAGGGAACGATTGCCTTGACCCTGTCAACATTTAAAAGCAGCCCGTTCGTGGACATGAAAATAAAAGCATCCGGCAGTTTCTCTCTGGCATATTTATGAAGTTCCACGATTCTTTTATCCAGCCACGGCTCATTATTGCCGTATAACGTCAGATGGCCTTTATAGTTCCAGTCGTGAAGCTGGTCGATAATGGAATAATACATTTCATCCGGCATCATCATATAAGGACGTTTCTCTGCATGAATATTCGCCGTGCAGAACTCGCATGTACTGTTACAGCGGTTGACCGTCTCCAGATTCACAATAAGCGGATGCGGCGGTTCTTTTTGCCCGTAAAAATATTCTATATATTTTTTCTGCTGCTTTCTTCTCGTGATAAACTGTAATTTCAAATAACTCTCGGTAGATAACTTCGGTAAATACTTTCTTGCGTTCCAGCCAAGCACGCCTGCAAAATTGTGTACTCTGATTGCCATATCGTATTCTCTCTTTCTACTTTAATGTACTATTCATGAAGACTGTCCGCTTTCGTAAACATAGATTGTATAGGCGGCATCCTCCAAATGATAACTGTTCAGCAGACGTAAATCCGCCTCGTCCGCATTCGTAATTTCCCATCTGGAAAAGATATATTTCCCGCCCAGATTCCGAAAACTTTCCTCGTCTATATAAATATCATAGTCCGTGGCATAAACCGTTTTCGTCGCGTTCACGATACTTAAATCCGTGCCGGAATACAAATAAACACGCGCTCCCCACGTATCGTAATAAATCCGGGTTTCTTCCACTCTCTCAAGCGCTGGTGCAATGATTTTACGGAAATCTTCTTTATACTGCTGCGAATAAAATCCGAGATACCCGTCCAGCGTCGCGATACCGTTATATTCCAAAACAGCGGGATGGAAGCCATAGGCCGCCGACCATTCCCCCTGATAGTTTAAATCCTCTTTTATCCTCTCAAATAAATCTACCGCATAAAACTGCTCATAGTCAAGTTCATCCACTTCGGTTCCATGAAAATATTCATACGCACGGTAATAGCATGTATGATAAAGGTCATTATACCTCGTCGGCGTCATGATAACAACCAGCGCGGCAATACAGATAATACCGTTAGCCGCCCACATCCATATGACACCTTTGTCATAAAGTTGCTTTAATATTAAAAAAAGCGCGCTGTACCACAAAAACGGATTAAACCATATCGTTCTGTTAAACTGCCATCCTTTTAACGGTGGAATCAGCATTTCCACTAACGACCTGACAGGCTCACAGTCATACAGCCCATAGATAACGGCGTTAAATACGATAAAGAGCATGACAAAATTAAAAGTATCATGAAAAATATCTTTTGCCCGCCCTTTACAGACATACCACACATTATGAGCAAACAGATAAACGACGCATATTGGCAGCACAACCTTGGTATGCACGCCGTCGGCATGAAAAATCCCCTCTTTGAATACCGTCCAAATCTCGCTTCCTATCTGCGCCGGCGTCAGCGACGGATTGACTATTGTAGAACGGATTGTCACTTCATCGCTAAGAAGCATCTGCCCGAACAGGCGGTATTCGCACACGACATAACCAAGCGCCAGTACGACAAGGGCAAGCATCAGGGAATACGCCGGTTTTTTATCCTTTATGGACAGCCATATGACGGCAATCACCAGATAGCCCAGAATAAAAATGCCGACATAACTGAAATAGGATACCAGCGGATAAAGAAATAGAAACAGATACAGTTTCTTCGACGGTTCTTTGTATATCCTGATAAGCAGATACGCCGCCAGCGGCATGGATGCAAATGCAAACCCGAATGCCGGAAAGACATTTAAAATACCATAGACAAATCCCGTCATATAGATAAGCGGACGGTACTGCCCATACTTATCCGGATATAACTGTTTTGCCAACAGTTTAAAAGATACCATGGCAATGACAGCCTTTAATAAAAGCCCCAGTATATATGCCGTAAACGTCGGGAAAATCATATATAAAAGCGTATAAAGCGACAGTTCCGAGGGCAGGTTGTTCCTGCTGATACCGCCTAAAAACGGCACGTCCACGCCATGTTTCCAGAAAGAATTTGTATTTTTTAACATCTGAAACTGCGCCAGAAACAAATCCATATTGTCATGTACGCCAATATAGCTTCTTTCGCCATAATAGAAAAAGACTGCTCCCTCCAGCAGTAAAAAGGCCGCTATCGGAAAGAGGAACCAGTACCGCGCTGCTTTTTTCATCCGCCGCTCCTCTCCCCGTCCGTATTCTGTTGCTTTTTATGAACCTTGCGGAAAACAAATAATTTCTGTCCGAAGAAATTCATCACGATAAAAAATCCCATGCCAAGTATCAGCGCTATATTTTCCACGATATCCTGAAATTCCATACCCAGCATCACCGCTATTTTCTCCACGATATCCTTAGGCCTTGACGATAACAGACTTGTCACAAGCGGCTTTGCAACGCTAAAGGCAACGAGATAGCAGACGATAATATTGATGGCAAACCGCCATGGCAGCATCTTATCACGTTCTTTGCCCTCTACCTTGAACGTCACTTTCGCATTGGCATGATAAGAAAAAATACTGCCGATAAGATAGGAAATCGCGCTGGAAAACCAATAATTCATATGCGCAATATTATATAAAATGAAGATAATCACCCAGCCCATGAACGTATTAATAACACCCACCATGCCGAAATGAATCACTTCCATGATAAAATCTTTATACTTTTCATAAAGCGTTTTCAGCTTTTTCATCTTCATTCTCCCCATAAAACGGCCCGCTTCGATAACGTCATGCGCTCCAACCGCCCATTTTGCAGTTAAAATAGGATATTTCCAAAACCGGCAGATTCCTGTATAATATCTGTATCACAACCGTGAAGCCTATACTCTATTTAATATACACAATATCAAAGCATTTATCAATAAGGGAAACAGTAAAAGACCGGGGGAATATTCTATGCCGACACTGAAAGTGCATCATATTGGCTATCTTGTAAAAAAAATAAATAAGGCAGTCCAAAGCTTTGAGGCTTTAGGCTACCGGATACTGCAAAACACAATATATGACGATATTCGTAAAGTCAATATTTGTTTCATGCAAAAAGACGAATATTGTATTGAATTAGTCTCTCCTGCAGCAGAGGACTCTGTCGTATCAGGGCTGATGAAAAAATACAAGAACAGCCCCTATCATATCTGCTATGAAACAAACGCTTTTGATAAGGACTATCAGACGCTCCTTACAAGCGGTTTTACCGCCGTTGATACGCCCACTCCCGCCCCTGCGCTGCAGGGCAGGGAGGTCGCTTTCTTAATAAGCCCTATTTTAGGGATGATTGAATTATTGAGAGGATGAATTATCCAATATGGCTTATAATGATATCGGCCATTTCACCTACATTTTTCATGGATACGACCTGTCCCATATTGAATTTTACGCCAAACTCCTGCTCAACGGCTGCAATCAGGTTAATATGTTCCAAAGAATCCCATTCCTCAATATCGTCAGCCGTTGTTGCATCATTCACCGTAATCGTATCGTCATCAAAAACATCCTGAAATACTTCGTTCAATTTTTTAAATACTTCTTCTCTGCTCATTTTACCGTAATCCTTCCCGGTCTCGCCATTATCCTGCGAAACCATCCATTTTTCTATTGTATCGGATTTCGGCCTATTCCGCAATAACTTTTATTCTTCCGGATAAAAATCTGACTTAATCAACCGGATGGCATATTCCACATATCTGCGCCTGCCCTCCGATGTCAGATGGATACCATCCTCTAAACAATCGTCCGCCGAATATGCGTCGATGCCGCTTTCCTCAAAGGCATTATAGAATAAAACGCCGTCCTCCTTATGCTGGTTCGCTACATAGCCGCACACTCTCGTATAGTCAATCAGCTTTCCATAACCGTTATCATAGGTATAACCGTCGCCCATAAATGTCTCACCATTAAAGAACTGGCAGTAATGCGGTCCAATTATCAGAAAATGGGCATTCGGATATGCGTCGTGCAAAAGTGTAATAGCCGTATCCAAGGCTCCCGCGTAAGTATGTTCACTGCCCTCATTTCTGGTTTCACCGTTTTCCAAATAATAATTCTGCGGAATCTTCGCCAGAAAATCATTGACGCCATATTCGATTACAAAATAATCCGTCTTGGAAAAATCGCAGGTTTTCAAAATTTCTCCCGCTTTATACGGCTCGAAAAGAGACGTATCAATCTTTCCTAAAATCGCATAGACAACACCTAAGAGACAACGGGAATCCCATTTGTCGAAATCAGCCGTTTCTCCGGGTGCAAGAGCCGCCGTCGTGCCGCCCATCGACATGTTATAGACATTGGCGTTGCAGGCGTCGCTTATCAGGGCGGCAATGCCGTCATATTCCCGCACATGGTCTAACAAACTGTCTCCCATAAAAACAATCTGCATATCATATTCTTTACCGTCATTCGCAGGCGCAGTCTGTTCTTCACTCTGTGCGGACTGTTCCTCCTGCTTCTGCTCCGTCTCTTTTGCCGTCTTTTCCACGGTATTCATAAAAGAACTCTCCTGCGGCGTCGTTACGCTTCCTGAATCGGTTTGTTCGGTCTTCGTCTCGTCTTTCGCCAGTTCTAACGCCTGTAATGTCTGATGGTTGGTCTCTTCCAGGGCAAGCCTTTCCTTTTCCACCTTTAACTGCGCCTGTCCGTATGCTATTTCTATGATTGCCAGAATACAGAAGCCAATCATTACGGCAAATAAGGCCGCTCTTCCATTCATATGAAAATTTTTCCCGTTTTTTTTCTGCTGCATGATTCACCACACCTTTCATTACCATCACTATACCATATTTTTCCGCCTGTGGGCGTTTTTCTTTTAAATATTAAAAAAACCTTTCGTTTTTCTTAATAATCTCTCCGAAATCGCAATTATTTCATTCAAAACTTGTAACTTCACCCTTTTATAGTATATAATAATAAAACTATAAATATGTACGAATGATAGAAAGGATGGTCAAAAATGCCATTTGCCAGACGAAGTTCCCAATTAAAGCATCTGTCTTTTTCCACTGAAAAAGAACATGGATTTTTGTACCGCCATGCGGATGTTTTCCTTTTCTTTCTCTTCCTGGCCGCATTTTACGCCTTTCTTTTATATTATATAAAACCTGTTGACGGCATCAATGACGATTTCGGCATGTACAGTATGCTCTCCGGCGCCTATTTGGGCGAACCGGACGCTCATGTATTATTTTTTCTGTATCCGCTCTCCTGGCTTCTATGCTGCCTTTATAAGATAAACAGCGCGATTCCCTGGTACGGCCTTTTTCAGCACGGCGTTCATATCGTCTGTATCTGGCTGTTATACCATAGAATGCTTCAACTCCAAAAAAAACATTTTCAGTCCGATTCCGTTATCCTGCCGTCACTGGCGATTCTTACGGTTTTATTTTTTATCGTGGATTTTAATATCATCAGCGAGGTGCAGTATACCACAACCGCTGGATTTTGTGCAGCCACGGCGTTATTTTATTTTATCACGACCAAATCGGATGAAAGCCCTGCCGTATTTTTAAAAGGAAACATCCCCACATTTATTCTTGCCTGGCTTACTTTCAGTATGCGCCAGAACGTCCTGTACATGCTGCTGCCGATAGCAGGTCTTTTATGGCTTTCCAAATGGCTCTTATCCAACCAGCGTTTTTACGCCGACTATATGCTAAAACTGTTTTCCTTTGCCGGCATCCTGTTTCTTGGCATGGGGATTTTGTATGGCGTCCATATGATTGCCTATTCCGAAGAGGAATGGTCCGATTTTATGAAAATCAATCATTACAGGGAACGCGTCGGCGATTTTTATACATGGCCGGAATATGATGAATGCTCCTATGAACTGTCCGCTCTTGGCATCGACGAGGAGGCCTATGCTTATATGAGGGGTGGCGCGCCCCATATCGGTTATCAGATGAGCGTAGAGGACTGGGAACATATGTATCAGATTGCCAAGGACTGTTATCATGCGCGTACGCCGCTTATCTCCAGGCTGCAAAATATTGCCGTCGGCACATTGAGCGTCTTTTTATATCAGGACGGTATGCAGCCGTTGAATATATGTACCGCCGTTTTGCTTTTGTTTACGCTTTGCTGCATTCTTTACAGTAAAAATACCATCGCGCTTGCCGTCTATCTGCTTTATCTTGCCGGAAGGATGGTGGCATGGGGATATCTCTTATATGAAGGGCGGTTCCCAAAACGAATCATACAG
Organism: Clostridium sp.; assembly: GCA_023664605.1. GTDB lineage: Bacteria > Bacillota > Clostridia > Lachnospirales > Lachnospiraceae > UBA3282. The sequence continues at coordinate 191,046 of JAMPFF010000002.1, read as the reverse complement.
CCTCTTATCGTCACCGATGCCATCGTTTTATGCGGCATCCTGACCGCATTTAACCTGATAAAGATTAACCGGAAAGTTTTTTATGCGCTTGTATTGCCGTGCATCATTATTCTGTCTGCCCTTTCCGTATACTGCACCAAAACCAATATTGACTCCTCTTATCATGTGAATCAGGCCGTATGGGAAGATTTAAAGGAATACTGCTATGAACATCCGGACAATTTCTATATCTGGACTTATGACAGCGGTACGTTGGATAACTACTGCGAATCACCTTTTGATACGACGTTGGACGCCTACCAGAATTTCTTCTATACCAACTGGGGCGTTGCCTGCAATCCCAACAGCCGGAAAAAACTGGCAAACCACGGTATCGGGAAATTTGGTGAGGACCTCGTCCAAAACCGCAATGTTTACTTTATCTTTAAAGAAGGACTATATTACCGTGAGCATCCCGTCACCATGTACTTTCGGCATACATACAATGTCAAATGCGAATTAGCCGACACCTTTAGCGCCGGAGGAAATGCTTATGAGGTGTATCAGCTTCGTTAATCATCCTATTTTTTAGTTACATTGCGCATCACCAGCGCATAACGGTATTCAAAATCTCTCCGGTTTTTTAACGCCATATTGGACAAAATCAAACCGGCAAAAAATGACTGTACCGCCGCTAATGCGATAAATCCACAGCAAAACAGGGTCGGGAAGCGCAGCACCAGCCCCGTTTCAATATAAGAAATCAAAATCGGAATAAACATAGCAACCGCCGCCGCCGCCAAAATAACCGCAAACGAGCAGAAAAAACCAAGTGGTTTATAATCCCGGTACAGTTTGACAATCGTATGCAAAACCTTAAATCCGTCGGAAAACGTATTAAGCTTCGATTCGCTTCCCTCCGGCCGGTCTCTGTAATCCACAATGACATTTTCAATCTGCAAATTGTTATAAACCGCATGTATTGTCATTTCCGTTTCAATCTCAAATCCTGTGGAAAGCACCGGAAATGTTTTGACAAAACCATAACTGAACGCCCTGTATCCCGTCATAATATCCTTAATATCGCAATGGAACAGTTTATTGATGCTGCTGCGGACAATACTGTTTCCAAAATTATGAAAAGGTCTCTTATTCTCCGTAAAATACGTTGATGAAAGCCTGTCGCCCACTACCATATCCGCATTGTGGCTCAATACCTTATCCGCCATTTCCCTTGCATACTCCATCGGGTATGTATCATCCCCGTCTACCATGATATAACATTCCGCTTCTATCTCACGGAACATACGGCGGATAACATTTCCCTTGCCCTGCATATATTCATACCGTATCTGCGCGCCCGCTTCCCTCGCGCACTCCACCGTACGGTCTTTGGAATTATTATCATATACATAAATCACCGCCTCCGGCAAAGCCGCTTTTGCGTCTCTTACCACTTTGGCAATCGTCTTTTCTTCATTATAACAAGGAATCAAAACCGCAATTTTATCCATTCTATAACCATGCCTTTCCCTTAGCTTGTAACCCGTAAAAACTTATTTCCACGTTATTATCATCATATCATAAAATATTTGTATTCTCTACCCTGAATCCTAACAAATTTATCGGTCTTTGTTAAAATCCCTGATAAATAAATTCTGCCGCGCTGTATTCCGGTCCGTAACAGCCAAACAAAATAACGGCAAATAACAGCGCATACCAGATAAACCATCTGACTGGCAGCTTTTTTTCTGCAATTTTATCACGCACCGAGCCGCTCTGCTGCAGGCACGATACCATAAGCAATACCAGCAAAGAAACAACGGCAATTACCAGCTCGACCGCATCAAGGCCAAGCTGTGTCAGCGCACCGTTCCATAAAATGTCGGGATTCCAAGCCGTCACCGCACCTTTTAACATAGCGAGCGCATCACCGACGGAATCTGCCCGGAAAAATAAATCTCCGATACATACCAGTAGAAATGTTCTCAGCATACGGATGCTTCCGATAACTTTCCCTTTTGTATTGATATGCGCCTTTTCCATAAGTCTTGCACAGGGAGCCTCCAATAATTCCTCCATTACAATATAAAACCAGTGCAAAAGCCCCGAACCGATAACATATTTCCATTCCCCGCCATGCCATACGCCTACCGTAAACCATAACACAAACATTCCGGCAAATGTGGCGTACTGCTTTCCTCTTTTCTTTCCGAATTTCTGCTTCCAGGACTTATTTAATCCGGTAAAAAAGCGGGAACGTAAAAGCGGATAAAATACATACTCTTTCATCCAGACGCCAAGCGTAATGTGCCATCTTCTCCAATATTCCGCCACGCTCTTAGCAAAAAACGGCGTTTTAAAATTCTCCGGAAGCGTAAGCCCCAGACTCTCCGACATTCCCAAAACAATATCCATACAGCCGGAAAAGTCCGTATACAGTTGAAAGGCATAGCAGATAGTCGCAATCCAGATGTATGCGCCCGGATATTCCTGATACTGCCCGTATACGGTATCGACAAGCTGACGCAGTCTCTCCGCAATGACTAACTTCTTAAAAAGCCCCCACAGCATCCGCTGCATACCCCTTGTCACTTTATGATAATCAAAGGTATGCGCCGTAAAAAACTGTTCCCCGCATTCCCTGTATTGTAAAATCGGACCGGAAATCATCGCCGGAAAATACATCCCATACAAAGCAAGTTTCACTGGATTCGGCTGCGGTTTGGCAATGCCATAATAGGCATCTATCACATATCCCAGCAAAGAAAACGTATAAAAAGAAACTCCGAGCGGAACCGGAAAGTGAAACCTGTGCAGAACAGACTCGGAAGCGCCGAAAAATCCGGCAATGCCGTTGACCGTATAAATACCGAAGTTAATATATTTTAAAACAAATAAAATACCAAGATTTATCATAAGCGTTATTGCTAACGCCGTTTTTTTTCTTTTCTCATCTTCCGTTTTCGTCATTATCCGTATGCCCAAATAACTGACGCCTACCGAAAAAAGTGGATATAAAATCAGAACGCCGTTATCGGTAAGAAGATAATAGGCAATGCTGCAAAACAGTAAAAAAGCCCATTGCCAGCGTTTTGGAATACTGTAATATATGATTAAAATACCTGCAAAAAAACATAAAAAATAAAAAGAGGTAATACCCATTTTCGCCTGTTCCCTTGATAATTTTCTATTATCTTATCACATTTATCCCCTGCGTGTCCACAAAGCGGCTATGAAAGAGGTATATTTATTAATTATTTCTTAATAGCAGATATTTTATGTTCTATCCTTTCCAATTTGTGGTAAACTTTTAATGGTACAGGCTATAATACATAATAAAGAAAGAGGCTTGCTATGCTTTTTAATTCGATAGCTTTCGGTATTTTTATCATTGCAGTATTTCTTTTATATTATATGGTTCCGCATAAATACAGATGGGGGTTTTTATTGCTTTCCGGCTATGTTTTCTATATAAATCTGCATCTGTGGTATGGGATTTTACTCTTTTTAACAACGCTTTTAACCTATTTACTCGCCCTGTCGTTTGAAAAAGCACGTTCTGACAGGCAAAAAAAGCGCAATCTTTTACTTGGCATTGTACCGCTTGTCGGTATTCTTATCTTTTTTAAAACAGCAAATCCCGTCATTGCCCGGATAAATGACATGATTTCGGCCGGAAGACTGTCAATGCAGCCTTTTACCATGACCATACTTCTTCCTGCCGGCGTTTCCTTTTACTTTTTCCAGTCCATGGGCTATCTGATTGATGTTTACCATGGCAAAATACATGCGGAAAAACATTTTGGCTATTACGCACTCTTTGTCTCCTTTTTTCCACAGCTTCTGGCCGGACCTATCGGCAGAGCGGATGCTCTTTTGCCACAGTTTAAAAAGGAACGTCCTTTCTGCTATGAAAACGTCACTTACGGCTTAAAATTAATGGCGTGGGGGTATTATAAAAAATTAGTCATTGCCGACGTCTTTGCCATCACTGTCAATCAATTATATGATAATGTACATGCTTATGTAGGACTTGCTTTCATTGTCGTCACCGTGATGTTCGCTATTGAAATTTACTGCGACTTCTCCGGTTATTCCGATATCGCCATCGGCTGTGCCAAATTATTCGGCGTCGATTTAATGACCAATTTCAAAAGTCCGTACTTTTCTTTTTCCATCAAGGAATTCTGGAGCCGCTGGCATATTTCTCTTTCCTCATGGTTTAGAGATTATGTTTATATTCCTTTAGGCGGTAACAGAGTGCCGAAGCTGCGCCACTTTTTCAATCTGCTGATTACATTTTTAATCAGCGGTTTCTGGCATGGCAGTACGCTTACCTATATTGTATGGGGCGGTCTTCACGGCCTGTTACAAATTGCAGAAACCATCATATGGCCCAAAGGCAAAAAACATAAAAGGCATTTCTGGCAGCTTCCTGTTACTTTTATCCTATTATGTTTTACCTGGATTTTTTTCCGTGCAAACAATATGGAGGACGCCGTGTGGGTTATTTCCCGTCTGTTCTGGGATGCCTCCCGTCCGCTCAACTATTTAAAAACCGCTGTAATCTGCCTGGATTTATCGTTTATCCAGATGATAGGCATGGGCTTATCCGTACTGATTCTTGCCATTTACGATATTCTTTCTCTTAAGTATGACGTAATCAAGGAATTTTCCAAGCAGATATGCCTCGTCAGATGGCCCGTGTATATTCTGCTGTTAGTTATCATTGCACTGTTTGCGCCGAAAGGCATTGCTACGGAATTTATCTATTTCCAGTTTTAACGGAGGAATTACTATGAAAAGAAAATACGACGTATTGCGTTTCGCCTTAAAATGTCTGCTGATTCCGGCCGCGGCCGTATTGATTATCTATTGTCTCAATAAACCATACCGGAAAATTGATGAAGCAAACTATCAGGATATTATCAAATTTTCAGCTTTAGGGCATAATTACTCCTATATAACCGTCGGCAATCTCGGCAGTTCCCACGGTCTCTACGACTTTAACTACAAACCGCTGACCGACCGCGGCTATGAATGCTTCAATTTCGCCAATACAAGCCAGTCCTATGACTATGACTATGCGGTCTTAAAAGAATACGTGCAATATATGGTGGATGACAGCATTATGCTCATTCCGGTTTCTTATTTTTCTTTTAATAATGAAGTCGTCAACGAAACGGAAGCCGAGGCCATGAGCCTGCGCTACTATCATTTTCTTTCTCCGGAAAATATTCCGGATTATGACCCGTATATTGATATTACGACAAATAAACTGCCGATTCTGACCGCCGGAAAAGATATTGTAAAACTGTTCCCCAGCCTGAAACTGTCTATTGTCGCACTGGCTGCCAAAGATAACGGAATTGATATGGAGGAGTTTACAAGAAGAGCCGCTGAGCGTTACAGCCGGCATTTTGACAATAAAGAAGAATATTTTCTGCCAGAAAGGATTCAGAATCTGTATGACATTATCAATTACTGCAAGGAGCATAATATTACGCCGATTCTGATTACGCCGCCCTTTTCCAAATATTACCGGGATTTGGTTCCGGAAACTTTCTTACAGGAATTTCAAGAAACCATAAACACGATTGTTTCTGACACGGGTGTCGAATATTATGATTATTCCTATGATGACAGATTCCGCGGCAATGTTGAATATTTTATGGATGCCGATCATCTGAGTGAAGACGGCGCCCTCTATTTCATGGATATCCTGCTTGATGAAATACCGAAGCTGCATTGGTTAATAAGTTAGCCGCATAACGGCGTCTTTTTCCACCTGCCTGTCGGTTCGCAGATAAAAATCTTTAGCCGCATCCTCTCCAATTTCGGCTGTAATCTCTTCCGGCAGGGCAAGACCCGGATGCATACAAAACTCCAGTGTCCTGTTTTCTTTCTGCGCTTTGGCGGCTATCTTCGGATATAATCTGACAATTCTGTCATAATCCATATGTCCGCTCATCACAAGCCCCCACAAATACATTTTTTCCATAGAATGCTTTGCACCGTAGCGGTCCACTTTATGGGAATAGAACGATAATATTCTGTTTTTCACAAAATTTATCGGCCGATATGTTTTCCATAGGGAAACTTCTGATAAAAATGCGCCCAACACTTCTTTGGAGTTACGGATATACTCCACCGGATATCCCTCTCTGTCAATGACTTCCGTTAATGCCTCCCATACTACGGGAATCATGTGGGCATGCTGATGGGCGTCTATCCGCAGGCCTTTCTGTTTACAGGCGATATGATTTTTTCCTGCGATTTCCAGGCAACGGCTAATCGCTTTCCATCCTGTTTCTATCTGCGCTTTCATTTCTTTTTCCAACTGCATTTTGACCGCTTTTCGCTTCATCGGATGATAGGAAAAAAGAAACAGTTTCCCCCAGGAGAGACCTGTCAGATCACTGCCCGGAGAGGCCAAAAGCGGAACTTCCTTTGCCCCTGCAAGGCATCTTCCCTCAACGAAATCCAAATGCACCGACATTGCCGGCAGAAAAGGAAGCGTTTTAACCGCCTCGTACAGCATTTCCATACATTCCTCAAAACAGGACATATTCGGCACAATACTGATGCTGTTTAGTTTTCCTTTTTTCATACAATCCAAAATATCCGCCGACGTATGCACGGTAAGCGCATAATCATCCGCATGAACGTCTATTTCAGGCATTTTCTTCCTCCATTTGTGAAATACCATCCGTCTCGTTTAAAGCATCCGGTTTCCATACAAAAGTATCTATGATATAGCGCGGTCTCTTCTTCGTCTCCATATAAATCTTCCCGATATACTCCCCGATAATTCCCAAAGACAACAATGTAATACCGCCCATAATAAGCGATATTAAAAGACTGGTTGTATAGCCGGGTACATTATTGCCCCTTATCCAGTCCACCAGACTGATAATGGACATTATCACGCTAAACAGGCAGACTCCGAATCCCATCACCGCTATCATCCGAAGCGGCCTGACGCTCATGGAGGTAATACCGTCTAACGCAAGTGTCATCATTTTTCCAAGCGTATATTTGGAATGTCCGGCCTCCCTCTTTTTTACATCAAAGTAAACGACGTCGGAAGCAAATCCCATCGTCGGAATCAGCCCGCGGAGGAATAAATTAGTCTCCTGATATTCCGAAAGCGCATCCAGCGCCTTTTTAGACATCAGCCGATAATCCGCATGATTGGCAATCACTTTACTGCCAAGCAGGTGCATCAGTTTATAATAAAGCGTTGCCGTGCTTTTTTTAAACGTGCCGTCGGAATGTCTGTCGTTACGCACGCCATACACCACTTCACAGCCCGCCATATAGCTTGCCAGGAATTTATCCAACGCCTCTATATCCTGCTGCAAATCCGCATCGATTGTCACAACAACATCCGCATACTTTCTGGCCGTCATCATTCCTGCCAGAATCGCGCTCTGATGCCCGTAATTTCCCGCCAGGCTGACGACGGAAAACATCGTATCCCGCTCTGCTGTCTGATGCAGCAGCCGCAGCGTATTGTCCTTACTGCCGTCATTGATAAACATAATCTTACTTCCGGATTTAATTTTTTTCTCCTGTATCAATCGGCAGACTTTATCCCGCATAACGCGTGCGGATTTTTCCACAACTTCTTCCTCGTTATAGCATGGAACAACCAGATACAAAACCGGTATCTCTCTTTTCATCTTACTAACCATACTCCTTCCGTAGCCTGCGGAACTTTTTATTCCCCATAATATTCCCGATACCAATGAACAAATCTGCTAAGTCCGTCTTTTAATGTAGTATTCGGCCTAAAATCATAATCCTGTATTAAATCGGTAATATCCGCATATGTTTGATAAACGTCGCCCGCCTGCATGGGTAGATATTCTTTTACAGCCGTCTTCCCAATGCACTTTTCCAGTATCTCAATAAAATGCATCAGCCTCTCCGGCCTGTTATTGCCGATGTTATATAATTTAGCGTGTACGCCGCCCGCATCCGCTTCCGGCGGATTGCATAAAATGTTCTCTACCCCCTGCACAATATCATCTATATAGGTAAAATCCCGATACATATCGCCCTTATTATAAATCTGAATCGGCTCGCCCGCCAGAATCTTTTTCGTAAATTTATAATATGCCATGTCCGGCCTGCCAAACGGTCCATATACGGTGAAAAAACGAAGCCCCGTCACCGGAATCCGATACAGCTTGCTATACGCATATGCCATCAATTCATTGGATTTTTTGGTTGCCGCATACAGACTGACCGGTTCATCTACCTTGTCTTTCGTGGAAAACGGTATTTTTTCATTGCTGCCATAAACAGAACTGGAAGAAGCATATACCAGATGTTCTACCGGGAAATAACGGCATCCCTCCAGAATATGGAAAAATCCCATGACATTGGACTGCATATAGGCATCCGGATTGTCTATGCTGTAACGCACTCCCGCCTGCGCCCCCATGTTAATCACAATCTGTGGATGATATTCCTCAAAAAGCTGAAGAACATCGCTTTTCTCCGATAAGTCTCCTTTTACAAACGTATAATGCTCATACCGCTCTAACACTTTCAATCTGTCTTTCTTTAAAGAGACTTCATAGTAGTCGTTTAAATTATCAAAACCAATTACTTCCGCCCCTTTTTCTAAAAGGCTTTTCGACAAATGAAAACCGATAAAACCTGCACCGCCCGTAATAACATATGTTTTTCCGATATCCAACTGATTCATATACTCTACCTCTCACAAGGACGTCCGATACTATAATATTCGACGCCGGCCTCTTTCATTTCCTGTACTTTAAATACATTGCGTCCGTCGTATACAAGCGGAATTCTCATCCGTTCCTTAAATTCCGACGCCGGTACGGCTTTAATTTCATCCCACTCCGTAAAAACAAAACAGATATTGGCATCCTGCAACGCCTCTTTTACCGTCTCTACATAGTGAATCGAGCCATTTTCACACGTTCCCTCCGGATACCGCTTCTTAAAATTATCGGCGGCAATCGGGTCATAGGCGTAAATGTCCGCTCCCTCTTCCAATAATAACTGTATATTGTCTAAAGAAGGCGCCTCGCGCAAATCATCCGTACCGGGTTTAAAGGCAAGCCCTAAAACCGCTACCTTAAGATTGCGGAACGTAATCATGCGGTTGCTTGCTTTCCGGTACAGCCTTGTTTTTTGTTCCGCGTTGACGTCCACCGCGGCTTCCACCGTCCGCAGCGTATATCCGTGCTGATGCGCAAGATATTTTAACGCTTTCGTGTCTTTCGGGAAACAGCTTCCGCCATATCCAATGCCTGCGTTTAAAAACCGGGCGCCGATTCTGGCGTCGTAACTCATGCCCTCCGCTACCGCGTCGATGTCCGCCCCTACCAGTTCGCACAGATTAGCGATATCGTTCATATAGGAAATTTTCAGGGCAAGAAAATCATTGCACGCATATTTAATCATCTCTGCGGAACGTCTGTTGACCGATACAATCGGCAGCCCGAACGGTTCATAAATCTTTTTTAATATGGCTTCCGCCCCGGCGCTTTCCGTTCCGATAATGATTCTGGCCGCATGCAGCGTATCACGAACCGCCGACCCCTGCGCTAGAAACTCCGGATTGGAGGCGACTTCCACCTTGACGTCTCTCACCAGAAAATCATGAATAAACTGTTCTACCTTATCATTCGTTCCGACCGGAACCGTAGACTTTACAACAACCAGACAGTCCGACTCCACCGATTCCGCAATCTGCCTGGAAACCGTCGCAATATAATCCAAATTGGCGGAACCGTCCGGCTGTTCCGGCGTTCCCACACCAATAAAAATAGCTTCTTTATCCCGGTAGGCGTTTTTATAATCCGTCGTATAATGAAGCCTGCCCGCCGCATTGTTTTTTTTCATCAGCTCTTCCAGACCCTCTTCATAAATCGGCGTAATGCCGGCCTCCATCATTTTTACTTTTTTTTCGTCCACATCAACGCAGGTCACGTCATGCCCTTTTTCGGCAAAACACACGCCCGCCACCAATCCTACATATCCCGTTCCCGCAACCGCAATTCTCATGCCTTTTCCCTCTCTATCGTATCTGTTTTATTTTGTATCGTTTTTCTTCTGCCATCCCTGACATGCAAGCAGTTGCTTTGCAATATAGGTGTTGGAAAGCTTTTCTCTGTAAGCAATGCAGTTTTGCGTATACATTCCGTTTTTATCGCAAATCTCTTCTATCTCGTCCGCACCCCAGTCATCCGCTACGATGCCAAGGTTATCCCTTTTGATATAGGCCGCCGTATAGGGTACGGACGTTGTAATAACCGGTGTGCCTGCGGCGATGCTTTCCACAATAGACACCATATTGTCGTCTTTGATGGTAGACACAAGCATTGCCTTTGACTCTGCCACAAAGGGAAGCAGTTTTTCATGTTTCATCCATCCGCAAAAAGAAACCGCCTCTTCCAAACGCTGTTTTTTAACTAACTGTTTCAACGGCTCTTCCAGTTCTCCTCTGCCGATTACATACAGCTTGTAATCTTTATGTCCTCTTTCCCAAAATTCCTGAAACCGTAAAATGGTTTTATCTATCTGCTTTCTTTCAATAAACTGCGAGACAACAACAAAGCGGTTTTGCTTTTCTATCTGTTCCGGCAGGGGAATCCTATCTATATTGACGCCATGGTCAACAAAATGCTCCCATACATGGGGAACAAATTGCGAAATGAAACAAGCTGCCGCCTCTGACCTTGGAACCACCAGGCTTTTACGCATCATAAATCTCGCAATGATATTATACCATACTTTGGAGGGAATTTTGTGCAGAATATTGTTATGTTTCGCCAGTTCGTGCCAGATAATCGTTTTTTCCGGATAAAGCCTGGACGCTGTATAAGACCATGTACCAAAAACTTCACTGGAGATAATCAGATCATATTCCCTGTGCTGCTTTAAAAATCCACGCAGTTTTGGCATATAAGGAAAACACCTGGGTTGAAATACCTTATGCCCTATTGTTTTCATAAAAATGACAGGAAAGTCATAAATCTCCTCCACGACCGGCTTATAATCCTGCGCCGCAAGCAGCGTCACCTGATGCCCTGCTTTTATAAACCCAAGGCATAATGTATAAATCATGGTATCTTTAATAGATTCCACCTGCGGAATCCGATTCGTCTCAGGTGTATATAAAATTGGGTTAATAATCAATACCTGACTCATATATTATGCTTTTCTCCATTCGTTTATCGTATCTGCAAAATAATCCGCAACCTGTCCGACGCGGTTTCTTTCCCGCATTTTTCTGCCTTCCATACTAAGACGTTTTGCAAACGCCCCGTCACCAGCAATCCTCTTCATCGCGGCCGCTAACGCCTCTTTATCGCCTACCGGAACCAATAAACCGTTTACGCCGTCTTCGATATACATTCTGCATCCGCCAATCGGACAGTCCGTGGCAATGGCCGGAATCCCAAGCGCAATCGCTTCCAACAGGGAATTAGAGACCCCCTCATAATCCGAAGACAACACATACATGGCCGCCGAATTAATCTCTTCCAACACTTTATCCGTAAATCCATGAAAAACAACTTTCTGCGCAATGCCAAGGTCTTTCGCTAACTGCCTTAATTCCTGCTCCTGCGTTCCTTTTCCGTACAATGCCAACGTATAATCCGGATATTCTTTTATAAAATCCGCAAACGCACAAAGCAGCAGTTGGTGATTTTTGGGATATTGCAGCCTTCCTACCGCCACCACTTTCTTTTCCCGTTCCCCGTCATACGGCTCTAAATCGCCAATGTCAATAGGATTGGGCAGGACAACCGATTTTTTCGCAATGCCTTTCGGAAAACTCTCTATTGCCTCTTTGGTCTGGCAGACAATGACATCTGCAAACCGATATGCAAAATTGCGCCCTCTTTTATAAGAAATCTTATTCGGGTCGCTGCGCTCCGATATCAAAAAAGCATGTTTCTGCCCCCATGTTGCCAGCACGGAAAAAATGGCTCCCATGGAACTAAATGACCAAATCTGGCAGTTTCGATTCTCCTGATAATATTTCCGCATTTTCCGGACCCGCTCTACTCTGGCCCAAAACTTCCCGCCCGTCGGGCCGCCCATGCTGACCACTTCTATCTTATCATCCAGCCGATAAGCCGTCTCATGTCCTGCAAATAATAAAATCGCCACTTCTCTTCCTCGTTGGCAATATTCATTTGCTAATAATGCCACGACACGCTCTGTACCGCCGCCCGCCATATCCGGAATCACAAATACAATTTTTTCCATACCGTTTTCCAATCTTTTCGTCATCGCCATTTCTGCTATTTACATGCCGACACTATCCAGCGCTGCCCGTCGTTTCCGTCAAATGCCTCCAAAAAGACGCTGTTTTCTTTCTCATCATAAGCTAACGTCAGTCCGTTCATTATGATATAATACTCATTTTCGCCTGCCTGCATAAACATCCACCGATATTCCGCGTCCAGCGTAAAGTCATAATACATATTTCTGCTGTCATCCATGTAACTTGCCGGTTTGTCAGTTTCCCCCTCTAAAACAGCCAGAACCTCTTCCGAACCGCGAAACCGGAAAACAGCATACGCCCCCTCTGCGCTGACCGCAATCCTTTGCTCCTCTTTTTCCGACGCAGACACGGTCTCTATCATGCCATCCCGCTCTGTCAAAACAAGCTTTTTATCAAGACAGGGCGAAATCAGATAATAACCGTTTGCAAATTCCTGCTCTTCTTCCTGATTATAATGATAAAACTGATTTTTTGCATCTTCTCCATCATCCAGCCCGAATGTATTGGCATACAGATTTGTTCTGCTAAAAGCAGCAAACAATCCGAGGCATACGACGACAGTAACCACATGCCTGCCTGTTTTTTCCGTTTTTTGTATCACAAGCTGCCCCGCCTGATACTGCGCCAGCATACCGTCTGCTTTTCGCACCATATCCAGCCAGCCCTTTACCGCATAGGGAATCAGAATGACAAAATACGGTATCGTATAAGAACTGCTCGACTCCCAGAAAAAATGGAACAGGTAACCGCCTAAAAACATAACGCCCCCAAACAACTCATACAGGTTTTTGCTTTTAAACCGCATTATCAGACAAAACAATGCTCCCAGCAAAATCTGCGTCTGCACGACATTCAGCAATACGGAAAGCCATACGCTTGCCCGGCCGTTAATCACGCTCTGTACGCCGTCCGACAGCGTAATGGCCGACGTTCTTCCATCCGTTAAAACCATGCCGATAAAAGTAGGGTCATTCCATTGAAAAGCATTTTTCTTTGCAAAGAAAGGGATTCCGTCACCATGCGGATGCTTTATCATTCTTGTCAAAATTTTCTGAATATCCGCAATGGAAGCTTCCGTTATCTTCTCCGTGTCATAATGATATTTGATAAACACATCCCCAATATATCCGCTGTAATGCCCCGGCCCCACCGGTGTCTCTGACAGCCCCATCACAATCCACGATACCATAACTTCCCCGTCCGGCATCTCATATCCCGATATATGTTCCACACAGCTATACACAGCCTGATTGAGTCCTTTCACGCTGATAATCATTAAAATAATAAAAAGCAGGGAACGCAGCTTATTGCGCCTTTCAGATGTGACAATAATGTCATAAACAAGAAAACAGGCAATCGCAATCAGATAAATCAAACAGTTCATTTTAAATACGGTTGCAATTCCGATAAAAACGGCGGCCAGCAGCATATACCGGTACTGCCTTTTATCCAGATACCGGAACATCATATAAACCGCAGCCAGCGCACAGGCCATACCCGGCATAATGCCGTATAAATACGTAACATAAAAAAAGAACGGAACCCATAAAGCCAGCGCAATATAAGCAAATACCTGTATTTTCTCATCCTCTTTCCAATACAGCCCTGCTAACTTCGCCAAAAGATAATAAATGACAATAAGCGCCGCTACATTAATAAATTGCAGCCCTAAATAATTATCCGTTCCTATCAGAAAAGACATAAGGTAATAAAATAAAACCATGCCGGACTGAAAAGGATAGCGGAAAAGATAACCGCCTTCCGCAAAAGAGGAAAAATTCTTTTCCCGCCACTGTATGGCACAGTCATAGACTTTCGCCGGGTCGGACGCCGGCCGAAGCTGCGTCATCAAAACCCAGACGCATCCGGCTATTCCCGTTAAAACGCATAATAGTTTTATTGCCGTAGAAACGCTGCATTTTTCTCTTACCGCAGTCCAAAATTTTCCCATCCGCATATGCTGCCAAAGTCTTTTCACCAGCACAAATGCCGCCATACATAAAATAAAAACCAGTAAATGGCGCAGGAGAGAATCCGGAATATTTAACGTTCTCTGCTGTCTGGAGCCATCCTCTTTTATGATATAGCCAAGAAAGCTTGTACTAAGCATACTTTGCAGGCATATTCCCGATACAATCAATATAAGCAGAATACGAATTACACGATTTGCAATCTTATAGATACATTCCTGTCGTTTCATTTTTCTCCCTGACAAAAGCACAATCCCGGCGGCTTTTCTAAGCCCTGCCACGATTACGGCAATTTTCTATTACATAAAAAAATAAGGTAAAATCCCTAATAGGAATTTTACCTTATTTACTATTATTATGCAATAGCGGATTCATTACCACTCCTGCTGTAAAACGCCCTCTGACGCGCTTTCTTGCATATTAACGGACAGAGGAAGTATAACCTTTACCCGGTAACGTCCGTTCTCCTGCCTGTCATCTGTCATACCGCCATACTTTTTCACGATATCCTGCACGCTCTTACATCCGAGTCCATGCTTTGCACCGATACATTCCATTTTCTCCTGATTCTTTTCTTTATTTCTCCTTTTTCCCGCATAGCTGTTTTCTATCTGTATCAGGACATGCTGTTCATTTCTTGCCATCTGTATATTGCACCAGACGCTGCCGTTATTTCCCACTGCTTTGGCCGCCTCTATTGCATTATCCAGCAGGTTTCCTACCAAGGCAACAATATCCATGTCCTCTATTTGATAAAAGTACAACGGTTCTTTAATGGCAAGTTCCAATGCAACGCCGCATTTATCCGCATATTCTTTCCTTTCCACCAGCAAAGCATTCAATACCTTGTGCGAACATATTATTTTCCACTCAATATTTTCAAGGGATGCTCTTGTATCTTTTATCAAACTTCCTATCTTCTCACAGTCACCCTCTTGCGCCAGTGATGCAATCGTTCTCATCATATGCCTTATATCATGCAGAAAAGTATCGTACTGCTCCTGCATCTTTTCCAAATCCCGATAATACTTCTCTCTCATTATAATATGAAGAGCTTTTTTGCGTATTTTTTGACAGAGATTTTTCATCTTTTGTATTCCTCCCACCGAAACAGGCATACCCTGTGCCATTTTATTTCATCTTGGCGCAAAATCCGGCAGTATTGATTCTATTTGCCCGAACCGATTATTTTCTCTATCGAATTGCATATTTGGAGGTAAAAATGTCAAAATTCGTCACTTTTTGGCGATTAAATGTCGAATCACACTATTTTAAGCATGAAATTCAGCCTTTCGTTCATTTTGTCCTAAAATGGATGATAACAAAGACAGGAGAAATGCTTATGGATTATCTTATGAATAAAGTACAATCAGAATATGGATTTTCAGATTATCAGATTAAACTGCTGCGGTTTTCATTCACCGGCATTTTATATGATGTGAGTAAAACATTGATATTTTTTGTTTATTTCCTTGCAGTAGGTAAACTGCCGGAATTCTTATTTGCGGTCATTCCGCTTATCCTGTTGCGTACCAGGGGCGGCGGCATTCATTTTCGCAAATACTGGACATGTTTTCTGGCCTCTTTCTTTTATTTATGCGCGGTCATCTATATTCTTCCGAATATGATAGCCATACACCCTTTAGCGGTTTATCTAATCCTGCTTTTATGTGCGGTTTTGGATTATATGATTGGCGCCGCATCCTTAAAGAAAAGTCCTGTCCTGCAGGATGAATTTGTGATAAGCCAGAAAAACAAATTCATGAAAAAAGCTAAAATACAATCTTTTCAAGTTGTTTTCATCATTGCTGTCCTGTTTTATATCATCCCGGACAGCCGCTATATCATCGTTAGTTTTTGGACTGTGGTACTTCATACACTCCAATTATCTATAACCAAAACATTAAAGGAGGTGAAACATCATGAAAAACTGGCTTAGAAAAAATATGTTTGCGCTTTGCAGCGCTTCTTTGGCATATTTCTATGTTTATCATATTGGTTCATTCAGCCGCTTTTTTTTCGGTGAACCGGAACTTCCGATGGAAGACTAGTCAAAAAGACAGAAATTCAGGTTTCGGAATTTCTGTCTTTTTTATCATTTTTTCCATTGTTCCATTCATTCAAAACCGACTTCACTTGTGCAACCAACTGTTCTTTATCCGGAATATAGGAAACATAACGGGAGGCAAAAATATTATTTTCCAAACCGCCAAGAGCGTACTCTGCGGCTACGCTGTCCTTATCGGTACAAAGGATAATTCCTATTGGGGGATTGTCATGCTCATCGTTTACTTCTGAAGCATAATAATTTAAATACATATTAAGCTGTCCGACGGCCTCCGGTGTCAATTTTGACGTTTTTAATTCAATCAGCACATACGCCCGCAGAATTTTATTGTAAAAAACCATATCCACATAATAATGAGTATTATTGAGTGTGATACGCTGTTGCGTGCCTACAAACATAAAGCCCCGTCCTAACTCCAATAGAAATTTCTCTATCTGTATCACAAGTGACTTTTCAAGGTCTCCTTCCAATAATGGTTTGTTTTCCGGCACACCTAAAAACTCAAATACATACGGGTCTTTTATCATATCGAGCGGAACAGTCATTTCTATTCCTTTTTCTGCCAAGGAAAGCACCGTTTCTTTATTGGTCTTTCCTTCCGATAACAGTAACCGTTCATAGAGCGACGTGGAAATCTGTCGTTTCAGTTCCCGTATCGACCATCCGGCATTAACCGCCTCTTTTTCATAAAAACTGCGTTTATCATCATCAGAAATCGTCAAAAGTTCACAGTAATGCGACCAACTCAATTTGCCAGACAGTGTCTGGCAAATTGGATAAGCAAGAAAAAAAGCCCTCATATTTTGCAAATTAGAACGTGAAAAACCCTTTCCAAACTCTTGCGTCAATTCTTTGGAAAGCTGTTTTAACGTCTGTTTTCCATAAGCCGCCCGTTCTTTATTTTTCTGCTCATATTCAACAATAATCCTGCCTATATTCCAATAAGTAGACAGCAATTCCGTATTTACCTGTATCGCCACACGTTGACGGGCGCTTACCAATAATTCTCGAATTTCATTTATCATAGAATCAGTATATGCCAAATCGTCCAATTTTATTGCCTCCCTTTCTGTTATATTCAGAATAGCACAAGTGCGGCGGCATTACTATAACTAAAATAGCAAAAAACAATATTATTAATTTTTAGGCAGTCTTACCGTAAATGTCAGATAGTTTCTCATATGATATAATTCATTACTCACGATAATATCGCCTTTCTTCTCCTGTACAAGCCGCTTAAGTTTTGATAAACCGATGCCACGCCCTTTTCCTTTACTGCTGTATCCACTTTCAAAGAAATGCTGCGTCATGTCATCATCATAATGTTTACTGGTATTAGCCACTGTTAATTCCACACAGTTTTCATCTTCTATCGCTTTTAACAAAATACGGATTTCTTTAAATGTTTCCTTCTTCTCCTCATCTGTTTTACTAAGCGCCTCTATCGCGTTATCGGTTAAAATCCCCATCATTTCTATCAATTCATATTCCGGCAATATTGCTTCGATTTTCGTTACGCCAATATGATACTCAATTTGGATGCCTTTGCTTTCCGCCTCCTGCATCTTGCTGTATAAAAATCCTGAAATCAGAGGATTTCCCGTAGATAATACGAGTTTTGTCTTCTCATTCTGCTCCATCACATAATTACAGTATTCCTTTTGTTTTTCGGCCAGTTCTTCATAATTATCCGTTGCATAAACCATGCCCAGGATGGCTCCTATATGATTTTTCATATCATGCTGTCTTTCCCTGACAAGCATAATTAACTGGTCATATGCATCATAATACAAACGGTTCATTTCTAATTGTGCTTTCTTCCGCTCGGCATCTGTTTTTGTCTTTTGCCATTCATAAATAATAAATAAAAAGATAAAGAAAAAGTACAATATCTGAATATACGCTTCACCCCATATATTTCCCTCATTTTTTATCTGATAAGACTTAACTACAAAACCAGAAAAAATAAGAATCATAACTACTACAATTAGCTTATTCCTCTTTATAAAAAAATCTGATATACGCTTTAATCTAATCTTATAACTACATAACACAATTAAAATAAAACAACCTATATTAATTAATAACTCGTTTATATCTGTTTCTCCATATCTTATAAAAAACAAGTAATATAATGGAAATAACACGAGCAATTGCATAATAGCTACAAATGCCGCCGACAAAAAGCAATTTACCAAAGTTACTTTAATACTCTCTTCATAATATAACAGTCCATACACGAACATACCTATATAACTTAATGAAACCAAATATTCCGGGAATCCATATCGGCTAATCCCTGTTACCAAAAACATATCTAATATAACATACACCACCAAATGAATACTAATTTTTAGCCTTTTACCAAACAATTCCGACAAACAATATAAATATGTCAATAACTCTAGTAAATTCTTAATATCTCTAACCATCCACCGTATCCTTTACTACACACATTTTCTATATCCTAAGCTCCTGCATCCCCTACTCCATCACATCCCGCAAAAACCTCTTCTTATATGCGTTACCGATTTCAATCTGTTCTTTTACCTTTCTCAAACGAATATATCTGTTGACCGTATCAATCTCCTCAACATAATCTTTGTTGATAATATGGTATCTGCTGCATTGTATAAACTTATCCGAATTCAGTTCCTCTAAAATCATTTTGATTGGTTTATAGGGCAGCTTCAAGTTACCGTTTGTGCAATAAACGGTCTGTCCGGCTCTGCTATTTTCAATATAAATAATCTCCGCAACCAACTTTTTATACAAAACTCCATCCTTACGAAAGAACACGGTCTTCGGTTCTTCGGGTGCTTTAGGAACTTTCAATGCTTCAGAAATCACTTCGGCAACTTTGGCCGCATCATAGGGCTTCTCCACATAATAATAACAGTGCAGTCCGCTATATGCGTATAATTGCGGGTCTTCTAATGCCGTAATGAAAATAATCGGCGTATATTTATAACTCGGATAAGAACGAATATGCTCTGCGAATTTCATCCCTGACACATCGCTGGGATTAGACGTGTTTAACATGATATCCAGTATGAAAAGATCCACATGGCTTTTCATGGTCTGAACAATCGCTTCCTCTTGATTGGAAGCAGTTTTGATGATGACATCCTCTTCAAGATTTTCAATGATTTTAACCAGCATGTCCCTGTTTCTGGCATTGTCTTCTACTACAAGGATTGTTTTCATTCTGCCTTTCTCTTTCCGTAACTTTTTCTTTATCTATCTAAAACTGCCGCAAAACCCTCCATGTCCTCTTTAATGTAATGAGAAGCGGATACTTTACGCCATTAGTACGCAGCGCTATATATCCTTCTTTGAAAGAGACAAGATAATTTCGTAATCCTGCATTGCTTGTTCCGCCATAGAACATGGAAATCAATACTTTCGGCACATAAACAAGTTTATTTTGCTCATCCTTTAAAAAGCGCACCATAAACTCATAGTCCGCCGCACAACGGTAAGTAATATCATACTCACCATATTTTTCATATATTTCACGTTTTAAAAAAAGCGTTGGATGCCCCGGCATCCATCCCTGTCTGATATTGCCCTGACCCATATGCCAGGTACGGATTACTTTATCGCCATCCACATATATCAGGTCGGAATGCGCGCCGATGCAGCCTTCTCCCGCCTCATCGATTGCATCTACCAGCAGGGAAACCGCATTTTTTTCACATAATCTATCATTACATACCGCAATGATATCTCCCGTACACATGCGGTATGCCTTATTCATGGCATCATATAAGCCTTTATCCGGCTCGGAAATCCACTTTACTTCCAGCGCCGAATCCTGTGCAAACTGTTCAATCAACGAAATGGTCGCGTCCGTTGAAACACCGTCTACAATAATGACTTCTATATTTTCATAAGTCTGGTTTCGTATGCTGCCTAAAGTAATCGGTAAATTCTGCGCCGAATTATATGTCGTAAGTAATAAAGAAACTTTTTTCATCGTAATCCTCTCGCCGTCATTTTACCGAAAGTCTGTGCCGTTTATACGATATATTTCATACAGGCATCTTTAAATGTTTTCTCTTTGGACCTGCTGACGCTCAGACGTACTCCGTTGACAAGTTCCAATTCATGGCTATCCCATTGTTTCACTTGATTACAATTAACCATATAACTGTTATGGGCATATTCCAATCCATGCATATGGAGACACGAATACAATTCCTTGACTTTTTCTCTTACTTTCATGACCTGCATTTCTTTTTCTTTGTCAAAATAGTAGACATTGCTGCCATTTTTCGCAATTTCTATATAAAGGATATCCCTTATATTGAGCATAACATTCCTTTTTCCTTCTGTCAGCGGCAACTGCGGCGAATATCTTCGTCTGTACATTTCATCCACCGCTTCTAACAGATAATCCCGCATCTGTTTTCTTTTCTCTTTTCGCATAAACCGATAGGGCTGATATACAAAATCCTCCGGCATCGGCGAAGCCTTACCGGTACAGAAAACAAACAGACCATTCTCATTTTGGCTCCTGTACTCTTTCGCTATATCTCTCCCATTTCCTTTCGGGAACATAATATCAAGTACCAGCAAATCATATCTGGCGAGATTCGCATTCAACAGTTCCTCACCTGATTCAAAGGATTTTATATGAAAATCTCCCGGTTCTACTTCACCTTCCAGCAGAATACTCTTGATTTCCCTGGCACTGTCTTTCTCATCATCACATATTGCTATCCAATATAATTCATCGCCTTGATATATCATTTTTTCCATCCTTTACTCATAATGTGGCATAAACTATTAATTCTATTTTTATATTCTACAACATTCACTACCACAATTTTCCATTTACAACAGAGTATTGTAGTTATTTCTATTTTATTACGATTTATAGTATTTCGGCAGACAACAAAATGTTGTGTGTTAATATCTGTAACAACGGAGATAATAAAAGTAATGAAAACACTGAATACAATGTTAAGAGATTTAAGGGAAGACCATGATATTAAGCAGGAAACCATTGCAAAATATCTGGGCGTAACTCAACAAACTTACTCCAATTATGAAAACGGATACCGTGAAATTCCCATTGCGGTAGTAACGGAACTAGCCAAATACTATAAAGTCAGTACGGATTATCTGCTAAACTCGGATACAAGCTATCTTGGTAACGTAGATATGAACGCAACCTATATTGATGATATTACGCTGCATGAAGTACTCTATAACCTGCAGTCTTTGGACAGTACCGCCCGTAAGGATTTGGTAAAATATATCCGTTTTCTACATCAGGATGACAACTAAGGATAATGCTTTTGTTGTAATTTTGAGCCATCAACACCAATATGCCGTAAAGCCGCTTTTTACACATGTTGTGTGCTATCGTAATAATACAACAAACAGAGGTATAACATGAAACCAACACACGAAATTTTACACGAATTACGAAACAAATACAATTATCGCCAGGAATATATTGCAATGTATCTCGGAACCACACAACAGACTTATTCTAACTATGAATTGGGCCTCCGTGAGATTCCTCTGCACCACATTGTCAAACTGTCTCATCTCTATCAGGTAAGCGCCGATTATTTGCTCAGTATTGACTCTCCCTATACCGGTACAACCAATCTGTCTCAGGAATATCTTGACGGCGTTTCTCTTCACGATATCGTTTATGATATGCAGAAACTGGATATGGAAAAGAGAAAAAGCCTCGTCCAATTTATACAATTTTTAAACAGCCAGGAATAAGATAATCTGTACGGACATTATGGTTGTATACCGGAACTCTCCTATGCCTCATTATACTATCACCGCCGCAAAATGCAACCATTTTTGCTTATAAAACTCATTTTGCAGCTATGGAAAACTGCGTACAATACTCCTCTATCTGCTCATCTATACATGCCCCTACATCTCCATCAGAATAATACGCCCGGTACAACTCTATTGCCTTGTCCAATGCCGTTTCAATGGACCATAAAGGACGCCACCCCAGACAATTTTTGAATTTAGAGCAATCCAATTTCAAATAGTTTGCCTCATGTGGGCCGCCGTCATACTTATCAATCCAGCGGATGCTTTTTCCGGTTCTTCTTTGCCAGATATTGCAAAACATTTCCGCCAGTTCTCCTGTTGTCACACAATCGGCCTCATCCGGACCAATATTATAACAGCCCGCAAGTTCCCGCTTCCCATACTGCGCCTTTGCCAGTATAAGATATGCCATGACCGGCTCCAATACATGTTGAAACGGCCTGATGGAATACGGATTTCTGATTATAATATCCTTCTCCGAAACAGCCGCTCTGATGCAGTCCGGTATGATTCTGTCCGCAGCAAAATCCCCGCCCCCTATGACATTTCCGGCCCGCATGGTAGAAATTGCAATATCTCTATCCTGAAAAAAAGAATTTTTATAACTATCTGTCACCAATTCTGAACAGGATTTGGAATTAGAGTAGGGGTCATATCCGTTCAGTTCCTCATTTTCACGATACCCCCATTCCCATTCCCTGTTTTTATATACCTTATCGGTTGTCACATTGACAAAAGATTTCACGGACTTTGTCAAACGAACGCATTCCAGGACATTAACCGTACCCATAACATTCACATCATAAGTATAGACCGGATTTTTATAAGACTCCCTTACTATCGGCTGCGCTGCCATATGAATGACAATTTCCGGTTCGGCTTCCGTAAAGACTTGGCGCAGTTTATCCAGGTCACGGATATCCCCCGTTACCGTATCCATACACTCCTGAAGCGAAAGCATATCAAACAGATTCGGCATGGTTGGCGGATTCAGCGCATATCCTGTCACCTCCGCGCCTGCCAGCGTCAATGCCCTGCACATCCACGCTCCTTTAAAACCGGTATGCCCTGTAACCAATACCTTTTTTCCTTTATAAAAATCAAGCATTTTCTTACCGTACGCCTTTCCCGTTATTGGCTATTGTCTTTTTCCCATCAGTCGGTACTGCTTTTTATTGTTTTTATCATATAATCCAGCATTTCATCCGTCATACCCGGATAAACGCCTATCCAGAAAGTATCTTTCATAATCCTGTCCGTATTTGCCAGTTCGCCTGCAATCCGGTATCCGTTTCCGTCAGCGCGCATCTGGTCAAAACAGGGATGTTTGGTCAGATTACCGGCAAATAACATCCTTGTTTGTATGCCTTTATTCTCAATATACGGTACAATCCGATTTCTTTCCACGCCCTCTTTACAGGTCATCGCAAATCCGAACCAGCTTGGCTCCGTTCCCTCACCAGCCTCAGGCAAAATGAATTTATCCCCTAAATCCTGCAAACCATCATAAAGACGCCTAAAATTATATTTCCGGCGTTCCACAAAACCCGGAAACTTCTCAAGCTGCGCACAGCCGACCGCCGCCTGCATATCGGTAGCCTTAAGGTTATAACCAAAATGCGAATACACATATTTATGGTCATATCCTAACGGCAATTCCCCATACTGCTTATCAAATCTATGTCCGCATAAATTATCCCTGCCGGACGGACATACGCAGTCTCTTCCCCAATCTCTGAAAGAACGTATAATCTTATGAAGCAGCGGATTATTGGTATAAACCGCCCCCCCCTCTCCCATTGTCATATGATGCGGCGGATAAAAACTGGAAGTTCCGATATCCCCCACGGTTCCTGTCAAATACCATTCCCCGTTCAGTTGATACCGCGAACCCAGCGCATCACAGTTATCCTCTACCAGCCAGAGTTCATGTTTATCACAAAACTCTTTTACATGCTTTAAATCAAATGGATTTCCCAGCGTATGCGCAATCATTACCGCTTTCGTCTTATCTGATAGCGCTTCTTCCAACATATCCACATCGATATTATATTGTGGAATCGTCACATCCACAAACACGGGAACCGCACCGTACTGGATGATTGGTGACACAGTTGTCGGAAATCCCGCAGCTACCGTAATAACTTCATCGCCCCTCTTTACGGCTCTTTCCTCCAGCAAAGGTGACGTTAATGTCATAAATGCCAGCAGATTGGCCGAGGAGCCGGAATTTACCAGCGAACAATATTTTATTCCCAGATATTTAGCCAGATTCGTTTCAAACGCTTCCGTATACCGTCCTGAAGTCAGCCAAAACTCCAATGCGCTGTCCACCAGATTTACCATCTCCGCACTGTCATAAACGCGGGAAGCATAAGGAATCCGTTCTCCTTCATGATATTCTTTTTTTATATTATGATAACGATTACAGTATTCCTTTACCTGCTCTAAAATCGCCTCTCTGGCTTCCTGCTCTGTCATGTTATCCATATTTACCACACTTTCCATGGCGCTTTACCGTCCGCCCACAGTCTTTCCAGATATTCTTTATCCCTTACATTATCCATCGGAGACCAGAACCCGTCGTGTTTATATGCCGTCATTTCTCCATCTTTTGCAACTGCTTCCAGCGGCCCCGACTCCAGCATCTCGCTGCCGTCTCCCAGATAATCGAATATTTTCCGGTTCAATACCATAAAACCGGCATTTACCCATGCAGAATCCGCTCTTGCTTTTTCTTTAAATCCTCCGACCTGATTGGTGTCAGCGTCTATTTTTAACGCTCCAAACCGCCCGGGAGGCTGCGTCGTTGTGATTGTCGCTATTTTCCCATGTTGATGATGAAAGGAAAGCACATCCCGAATATTAACATCTGACACGCCGTCTCCATATGTCAGCATAAACTCTTCCTCTTCTATGTAATCCCTTACTTTCAAAACACGTCCTGCCGTCAAAGTATCCCGCCCGGTATTAACCAATGTCACTTTCCATGGTTCCACGTGATTTTCATGCACGGTTACCTCTCTATTTAAAAGAGAAAAAGTGCTGTCCGACTGATAGGTATAGTAATGTACAAAATATTCCTTTATCATCTGCCCCTTATACCCGCAGCAAATAATAAATTCATGAAACCCATAAAAAGAATACAGCTTCATAATATGCCAGATAATCGGCATCCCGCCAATCTCAATCATTGGCTTGGGTTTTATTCTGGATTCCTCACTGATACGGGTGCCTTTACCACCGGCCAAAATAACTACTTTCATTCCCTGTTCCTGCATTTTCCTATTTTTTCATCCATGGCGCAATTTCCGCATTCCACAGATTCTCAGCTTCTACAAGGTCTCTCCTTGTTTCTATTGTCGTCCAGTATCCTGTATGCTTATATGTTGCCAACTGCTGTTTTTCCGACAATTTCATAAAGAGCTGCTTTTCCAAATCATAATTTCCCGTTAAGTAATCAAAAACACGCTTATTAAAAACAAAGCAATCCGCATTTACCCATGCCGATTCATTGGATATTTTTTCAGATTGATTGTATACCAACGTTCCCTCCTCATCAATCGGCAGCAAACGGTTTCTTCCTGTCGGCTTTGCCATAGCAACTGTGGCAATTTTCTGTTTTTGATGATGCATCTCAATCATCGCCGGTATATTAATATCCGAAAGACAGTCGCCATATGTGACGATAAAATCCTCCTCATCAATATATTTTTGAATCAGGCTGACACGCCGTCCTGTTCCGGAAAAAACTCCCGTATCAACCACTGTTACTTTCCAGTCCTCTGTTTTTTTATTATGCACTTTTATCGTATTGGTCTGCAAATCAACGGTAATATCCGAAGCATAGATATAATAGTCCATAAAATATTCTTTTATCATATCGACACGGTAACCGCCGCATACAATAAATTCATTCAATCCGTATTCCGAAAAATGTTTCATAATATGCCATAATAAAGGCTTCCCGCCTATATCTACCATCGGTTTGGGGATGCCTTCATTTTCGTTATTAATAGTACTTTGCAGTCCGCCTGCTAAAATAACAGCTTTCATTTTGAGAACCGTGCCTTTCTTTTAACATATTATAGCATACATGGGTTGGAAAAGTATAGGAGGAGTTTTAAGAAATTATGCAAGGGAAAAATTCGACGGAAAACAGGCGATATTAGCACGTAAGGATATCAGTAAATATTGTATAATAAAATAGAAATATGTAATAATCACTCGAAAAAAGGAGCTGATTCTAATATTAATCAAAGCGAAATGTCTATTGGTCGCTTGACTTTCTCTAACGCAAACGAATGCCAGGGTAATATATGGGTTATGAATGGCATCAGTTATACTTTTAATGCATATCGTATAACAGGTGCTATGGCTAAAAAGTACGATATTTCCAAAATCAGACCCTCACTTTTTAAACTACTGTCATCAAAAAGAGAGGTTGTCGGACAACAGGATTGTCCTGTATTTGTACAAAAATATGTAGAGACCGTCTGGCCGAAAAAGACAAAGAAAGGATAATAGATGGTGAGTGATAATATACAAGTTAAGAACGCAGTTATTCTTGCAAGCGGTTACGGAAAGCGAATGCGGCAGAATAACCATTTCCCCTCAAAGCCAATGACATTGGTTAATCAAAAACCGTTAATTTCATATATAATAGATATGTTAATAGCTGCAGAAATAGAAAAGATATATATTGTTTATCATTCCGTAACTGCAGATGTTTTAAAACTCCTTGCTTATTCTGACCGCTATATGAGGTATCTGGAGTTTATTGAAGAAGATGTACAAAAAGGCACTTTGCTGACATTTTCACGAATCAAAAAAATTCTTTCACCACCTTTTTTAATGGTTTTTGAAGATATTATGGCTAATAAGGTTGATTTTATTAATATGTTAAATGTGGGAAAAAGCTATATTGCAAGTGATGCGGATTTGATTATTCAAACAGTAAGCACTCCCTCCCTTCTTTCTGAAAAAGCTTTCCTTACGGAAAATGGAAGAATTGTCAGATACCAAAAAAATGGTATTATTGGTGAAATAGGATGTGGACAAAAACAAAAATATGGCGGAATGGTGTATCTTTGGTTAAGTAGTCCGTTTAGCATAATCGATGGATATTTAGCAAATCAAAATTACAAATTTTCTGCTTTTTTAGAGAATTATATTTTAAGTCATACTGTATATGAAATGCCCATCAGTGATATGTGGGATATAGATACTTCAGACTCAGTATTATTAACAGAAGAAATATTAAAGAAACGGGGTTCAGAGCGATGGCTGTATTAAGTGATATTGATCTTACAAGGATAATTAGAGAATATGAGGGAATCATACTTTTAAAGAGGTGTGAAAAAAATATCACAGCGGCAGGTTATGACCTCACGATAGGATTTATTCGAGACGCGGATACCGGAGAAGTACCCGAAACATGTCTAGATGATAGCAATAGATATACATTATTACCCGGACACAGATATTTGGTAATCAGCAAGGAATTTGTATATTTATCGGGGCAGTATATGGCAACATTGCATTCGCGTGGTTCTTATGCATTGAAAGGAATTGTGGTGACATCAACAACAATTGATCCAAATTATAAAGGCTGCATAACTGCTTCTCTTTTCAATTGTTCTCCTCATGAGGTCTATATAAAAAAAGATAATCAATTCATAACTATGGTAATACATAAGGTTTGTACGCTGACAAATACAGTATTACAATTAAATGAAGACGGATTGCCAAAAGATACTCTAACAACATTTCACAGCAAGTTTTCCAATATTGCGGAAAAAACTTGTATAGAAGGTGATGCCTATTATGGAAAGGTTCGGAAAGAAATAGATCAGGAATTTTTGGAAGCTTGGGAAAAAATGCGTAAGGCTACGACAGCAAATACAAATGAATTACAGAAACAGGAAAAAATAATAACTTTTTTGATTGGAAATGGGTTTGATTTAAATGTTGGATTGAGAACAAGTTATAAAGATTTTTATGAGTATTACATCAATAGATATGAAGATGATATGTTGGCGAATGAAATACAAAGTGATATTGCTTCTTGGGCAGATTTAGAATTGGCAATAGGACAATGCACGGCGAAAGTATTGCCTGAAGACAAGGAAAAATTCTGGCGTAGTGAAAGAAATTTAGAAAATGCATTAATGAATTACCTGGAAGAACAAGTTAAAAAAATCAATTTTGATGAAGATCAAAAAGAAAGAAAAACAGGAATAGAAATGCAAAGGTCATTGTTAGAATGTTGCAAGATATTCTGTGAAGAACACATCATGGAAATTTCGCCGGATGATATTAGTCAAATCAGATACTCTTTTATAAATTTTAATTATACAGACATATTAGACCGGTGTGTAAAAAGCGCAAGGGAAAACCTCTTAATATTTTTTCCTTCAAATGATCCAGGTATATTACATATTCACGGAACGATACCTCATAGTGCAGTCTTGGGAGTTAATGATGAATCTCAAATTATGAATCCGAATTTTAAAATTAACGCTTTGGACAGGAAAAGATTAATTAAAAAGGAAATACATGAAGCTAATAAGAATAAAAATTATATGAATGCATGTACAATTATTAATAACAGTAACATTATATGTATATTTGGCATGTCAATCGGTAAAACAGATAAAAGGTGGTGGAACTATATCGCTGAATGGTTACAAGAAGATGAGACTAGAAAATTAGTTATTTTTATAAAAACTAATGTGCAAAATACGCTTGAAAAGTATAGTTATGTAGATAAAGAAAAAATGAAAGAAACATTTAAAAGCAATGGACAATTGAATAGTAAGTGGAAGCAGATAGAAAAACAGATTTATGTAGAAGTAAATGCTAATATATTCAATTTTGAATTGCTGTAAGCGAGAAGGTCCTTTCCTACTTTAGTAATAGTTTTGGCTGGTTTTTGTAGTACGCTTTACCATCATAACCTCCTGTGTTTGCTTTGTATCTATGAACAAGCAAACAGGTATTTAAAACATGGAAAGGCCAAAGAACACCGCCCTTTGCACTTTGACGAGTGTCGGGGCGGTGTTTTTGTCATGTTTAAAAGTGTGTGCCAGCTACCCTGTATCGTTATATTGCACACGACAGCAGGGCAAAAGCTTATTGTTTGCCGGACATAGGTATTTGCAGATAATCAATCAAGGCAGTTTCCAAAAGCCAGGAATAATTTACCTTTTGTTCCTCTGCAATCCTTTTTAGTTATGCCGGGAGAGTGATATTTGTTTTTATGCGTTCATTATCCTTTTTCATGCGAAATAAACCAGGGTAGATTGTAACGGGCATTATAACATTTCCCTCTGTATCTTCTTTGGATAGATTTACGGATGGGTTGGAATTTTTTCATTGTCACATTCCATACTGTAAACATGAAGACTTGCGGCTTCTGCTGCCATGCTTGAAGCTTCTTTCAGATTGTTTCCAAAGCTGATACATCCGGGTAAATTGGGAAAGTAAATGCTATATGCACCGTCCGTTGATGGTTCAAAAACTGCAAGATAGGTTAAATTCTGCATAAATTGCACTCTTTTCTATAAGAACCCTTTCCGGGTTTTACTGGGTGCTTTAGACTTATGTGAGAACTTTCTTGATTAGTAATATACCATCCATCTTTATGAAACACCTTTAGTATTTCCCGAACTGTCATTGTGTTTTCTCCTTATGTCATGTATTATACGCCTTTTTTATGCGCATGCCAATAGTAATTCTTTTTCAAACACTGAACAGATATTTATATAATCCAGCACAAGTTATTGATTACATTGGCATTGTCTTGGACTGGTCGAACCTCCAATCCAAGACAATGCCCCGACTTATAATATATTATTCCATTAAATTATTATGTTCCTCCGGAACATCTTTCGACATAAAATAACACCAATCTAAACCTTGCTTTTTTCCCATTGCAGTCAATAACTCTACGGCTTCAAATCTTCCCGGATGTGTTGTTATTAAAGCATAATCAAATTTTTTCAGAGATATTTCCTTAGGTTTTATAATATCCAATCCAAATATAGTACCTTCCATATAATTATCCACTACCGCCATCAATTCTGCATTTGGAAAATATTCTCTAATCATTTTATAAGCCTGTTTGCCATGCACTCCTGCCCCCCAAATAATATATCCAAAATTTTGTTCTTGCGAAAATCTTTCCCGCATATACTGTAACCGAACATACAATTTATAATTATACTGTACCTTGTTACGTTTTTCCCAAAAATCGCTTAATTCATAAATGTCTTCTCTGCTTTCTTTTAGATATTTTAATCTCTTAGAAACTACTTTTATTATGGATTCCTTTAATTCTTCAACATCAACCGTATGAGGATTCCAGTCGATTTCTCCAAAATGTTCTGCATCATAAATCGGGATTAACTTATCCAACCAGCCAAATCTTTCATCTATATTGTCAATTGCCAGTATCACTGGTATTCCCATTGCGATACAAGGAACCGCTGCATGTAGACGGGAAGTAATCACTAAAGTCGCCTCTTTTTCATATTTTGTATATATCGTTTTTGCTAAAGCGTCCACTTCGTAACAAGTGGCTTCTGACATAGGAACTACTCCGATTTTTCCTTCATGTGTTACATATTCACAATTTTCTTTAATAGCTTCCGGCATATACTTTTCTAATGCAGTTGGTATATCAACCAAAAACACTTTTTCTTTATCCGGCTTCTCTTTTCTCTTTGGTAAAGTAAGAGTTAAACATCCGCTAAGATAGGCCTCCACGCCTTTTCTTCTAAACATATTCAGTGTTGCCTCGTCACGGCATCCTATAGGCATATACTTACGGAAATACGGTATTAGTTCATCACAATCTTCTTCTAACATGGAAAAACTAATCAATAAAGGAATAATTCTATCAGAAGTAGGCAGTTCATGAAATCTCTTATAATGAGTTCCACCATTTACTATGGGAACAATTACATAATCCCCCGAATAATATGCCATTTCAGTAAAATTTATATCAATAATATCCTCTGGTGGTATTCCCATTCTTTTATATATATTATCAATTGCATATGTTTGTATATTATCGCCTATATTATACATTGCATCGCTATTTGAAAATAAAGTTCCTGTATATTGATATATCAATCTTCCAAACTTCATACTCTATACTTCTGCCTTTCCTATTCAATCTATTACATCTATCAATTGTTTAGCTTCTCATATAATTTTTCTGCATACTCATCTATATTATCTAACTGATTATACATTATCTTACACTTTCCACAGATAGGTGATACACTTCTCTGTTTTGCCAACTGCATCTTTAAAAAATTCTTTCTATTCTCTCCATTCCATATTTGTTTTAGCGACTGCTTATTTACATCACCGATACAAATACTCTTACTCCAATCACATTCACACGGAGATACAAGGCCATCACAAGCAATTCCAAGAAGGTAAAACGGTGGCGTGCAAACATCCTTATAGTTAAGCGCATATCCGTCATTGGTTGTATGCTGCCCATTCCCAAATGTCGTATCTCTTACGCTCTCAGGTAATACTTGCATAGGAACCTCTATATGACATTCATCAGTAATCTTTTCAAAGTCACTATAAAACTTTGTTTTATCCGCTTCCGTCAACCCACAATCAAGTATTTTAGCACTTACGAAACACTCACTTGATTTATAGGCACATAAATATCCAATATTGGCTAATAACTTATCATAATCAACTTTTGTTCGAGTGATTTTCTCATATCCTTCACTATTAATATGTTCTATACTAAATTGAATATAATCAATCCCGGCATCACATATCATACGGCTCACTTCAGGAGTTAATCTATCCCCATTCGTATACATGATCAACTTTTGGCTTACATTTTTCTTTTTTGCATATACAATCATATCAACAATTTGGGGGTGCATAAGCGGTTCTCCCAGAAGATGAAAAACCATTTGTTTCAACCTCCCGTCAAACTCACATAAATCATCTACTATTTTACAAAATAGGCTATATTCCATAAATCCTTTTTTTACATTTTTAATTGCCGGATTATCAACTGATGCACAAAATTCACATCTAAAATTACATACATTAGTTACCTCGACATGACATACAAAAGGTGTATTAATTGGAATTGCTTCTTCTAGTTTAGTTCTATTTACTTTATCTCTTATCATAACTTCTCCTTTCCATTTCATATTCATTTTCACCACTTCTATTTTTGCGTTTCTATATTTTTTAAAATCTCCTCTGCATAATTATCAATATTATCATTACAATCATACATTGGCAGCACACACTTTTGACACATCTCATAATTACATTTACGTCCTTTCAACATATCTTTCCAAAAAGTTCTTAGCTTAATGCCATTCCATATGTCTTGTAAAGTTTCTTCTCTTACATCGCCTATAACATATTTTCGTTTCCAATCTGCGCTACACATTGTAACCTGACCATCTGGATTTATTATTAAACTATAAAAAGGATATGGGCAAATCTTTACATCTTGAAAATCTTGTCCATGCATTCCTTCCTTTTTAATATCAAAATCCTTTTCTATTTCTTCAAAATCTGACCAAAGAGGAATCACTTTATCAACAAAAATCGTATCGCAGATATCTCCAAAGATATTAAAAAATTTATCCAACTTTTCTTTTGTATCTACAGCCGCATCTACTGTTTTAATATATATCTCAAACCTCTTATCTCTGCTACGTATATATAAATCTTTGATATTATCAACAAATTTATCAAAATCGATTTTTACCCCTGCCATATTATAATATCCTTCAGAATCAATAGCCTCAACTGATATCCTTATTCTATCCAAACCTGAATCAATAATTTTTTGATTCAAATCCGGCTCTAATTTACTGCCATTTGTTATAGTTTCAATAAATTCTGCTATATTGTTTTTTTTTGCATATTGAACCATTTCAACATAATTAGGTGCCAACAGCGGCTCTCCATGTCCGGAAATTCTCAAAACCTTAAGTTTCTCCGGAAAACAGGATAAATCATCAATAATCTTATAAAATATATTTAATTGCATGAATTGTCGTTGAAAATAAGAAGCTTCATTCCGGCTTTGTACTGCACAAAATTTACATTTAAAATTACACACATTAGAAGGGTCAAGCACCAAAGAATATGGTGTGCTTAAAGGTATTACTTCTTCTAATTTATTCCGTTTTTGTGAAATAATATTTTTGTTTTTTGCATTCATTTTTTCTTCTCCACTTTATTGTTTTTTATAGCAATTCATCTAAATCACATCATAATCACGATATAGTTCACTGCAGTTTTATATAAATGAATCAAAATACGCTGGTAACTTTTCCATCCACTCATTTATAATTGCATTATAGGCCATCGCTCTGCAATTTCTACATTCTCCGCTCTGCCATTTTGTGTCTGATAAGCTTTTTACTTTCTCATGCTGCCTTCCATTCCACATATCTTCCAGTTTTTCTTCATATAAATTGCCGATACAGTAGTCTTTTTTATCAATTTCTACAATATTCGGATAGACTCCGCCATCCGTACTCACATTTGCTAACAGTCCATAGTGATTAATCCAGCATCGGTTTTTAAAATCCGGAAGCGTTTTATAATTGAAAATACTGTTGATATTTGTGAAATTGTCATCCAAATCTTCGTACTTACTTATTTCACTCTTTAAATATTCTTCTTCACTTTTACTAAGTCCCTGTCCATTATCTTCATAATCTCTAACAATTTTAAATAACGCATAATCAAATTTCTTCTCTTTAATAATGCTTAAAAATTTCTCAACCTGCTTATAATTTTTATTGGTCAACACAACCCTGGAACCAATAACAGGGCTTTTGTCACCATGAGTCTCTTTTATTTTCCCCGGTAAATCCAATACTTTTGATAAGTTATCCGTTCCTGTTATTGTCTTAAATGTCTCTTCGTCAATCCCCGGCACGGAAACTGCAATATAATTTAATTTATTCGCTATCGGTATTAATCCCATTTGTTCAAAACATGAACCATTGGTAATAATCGAACATTCCACTCCATTATCATATAATTTATGTATATAATCCGCTAATCCGGGATACAGCGTCGGCTCGCCTCCACCGGAAAAATATACCGCACGCACTTGCATAGTAATGACTGAATCAATTAAGGCATCCATAATATCTTTAGCGATAGTCGCCCTGCTCTCATTTCGCTCTTTATAAGAACAATGAACGCATCTATGATTGCACATAGCCGTTGGATGTATCTCTATTGCAATTGGATTAAACTGTTCCTTTCCTTTTGCAATATCCTCAAGCATTTGCCCATAATGAAACAATATTTTATTGGAATTCAAAAAATCCCGCGATAATGCTATTTCTTTCATATTTCAAACTCCTTTATTGAAATCCAGCAATGCCCTGCATACACGTTCCTGCTGTTCTGCTGATAAATTCGTACTACATGGAATATTAATTACTCTGTTATAAAACCGGAGTGCATGGCTGCAATCCATTGCCCTATATTCCTTAAAAGGTTTTTGAAGATGATTTAACTTCCATATAGGCCGCACCTGAATATGCTGCTTATTCATATGCCGTATCAAAGCATCTCTTTTAAGCTCATCCGGCTCATTAAGTGCAAAAGAATAAAACCAGCAGTTGGCTGTGTCTATACTTCTAAAAGGTAAAATTTCTGCGTAATCACATTCCTCCAGTTTTTTGCAATATTGTAAATAATTTCTATGTTTTATCTCTATAAATTCATCCAGCTTTTCCAATTGCGCTAATCCTAATGCCGCCTGCAAATTGGTCATTCGATAATTATAGCCATATTCATTATGTACAAAATATACTATATCGTCTTTGGCTTGCTGTGACAGATAACGAATATGCTCTATGGTTTCTTTATCGTTTGAAACTACCATCCCGCCGCCACCGGTAGTAATAATTTTGTTTCCATTAAAAGAAAATACCCCCGCATGTCCAACTGTTCCCGTATACCGCCCTTTATATTTTCCCTGGTAAAATGTTCCCCCTAAAGATTCTGTCGCATCTTCTATTACAAAAAGATGATATCTATCAGCAAGCTGCATTAAATATTCCATATCACAGTGATCGCCAAATACATGTACCGGAATAACCGCTTTAACAGTCTTGCCGGAATATATTTCTATCGTTTTACCATCCTCCATGCGACATTCCTGCATTAGATATTCCTCTATCTGCTTTACATTAATACACATATAGTCATCACAATCAAAAAATACAGGTTCCGCATGTTGATACATAACCGCATTTATCGTTGCT
Organism: Clostridium sp.; assembly: GCA_023664605.1. Taxonomy (GTDB): domain Bacteria; phylum Bacillota; class Clostridia; order Lachnospirales; family Lachnospiraceae; genus UBA3282. Next base: position 155,631 of record JAMPFF010000002.1, on the reverse strand, counting down.
ATAAAGGTAAGTGTAGGAACCAGTACAATATCGCCTTCTGTGATTCCAAAATGACGCAGGCATAAATGAAGCCCTGCTGTACCGGATTGACATGCCGCCGCCTGATCTACCTTTAATTTTTCTACTATCTTTTCTTCAAAACGACTGATAAATGGTCCCGCCGTAGACACCCACTCAGTATCAATAGCTTCATTCACATATTTTTTCTCATTCCCACAAAAATTGGGTATAGAAAGACAAATTAATTCATCTTGCATAAAATTTTTTCCTCACATCAATACCTTTGTCCAAAGCTGTATCAATCACTTTCAAAATTACTTCTGAAGTATGTGAACCCTCATACGGATTCTTCTGATTTTGAATAAACACCCTAAAATTGATTGACATCGCTTTATCTAATGCCATTTCTATATCCCCTGCTTCATTACCACAATGAATTACCGAATCCGCACATACTCTACTCTTTTGCCGATTTCCTATATTAACAGTAGGTATCCCAAAAGAAGGGACTTCAATAATTCCACTTGATGAATTTCCCATAACAACATCACAAAACTGCAATGCACTCAAATAACGGAGCTGTCCTAATGACGTATATGCTATACATCTATCATCATTTTTATCAACAAAATCATCTATCATCTGATTAATAATTCTGCCATACAAATCGGAATTGGCTTTTGTAAAAATTACTTTCAATTCCTTATGGTTATCAATGACTTTCAATATATTTGCAAATTGTTCTTCTGATTCCGCTGACGACATATTTTCCAAGGTAACCGGATGATAAGTTACCATAATAACAGGCGTGTCAAATACAAAATGAATTGATTTTTCCAGAGCCGCTTTTTCCATCAATGCTGCCTTCTTGATATTTTCCACGCCTAAAGCGCCAACATTATATACCATCTGCGGCTGTTCACCCATCTGTATGACTCTATTCCTGTATTCCTCCGTACTGGTAAAATGCAGATGACTCATTTTGGTTATGGAATGCCTGATAGCATCATCCATAGCGCCTTCCGTCAACTCCCCGCCATGAATATGCGCAATCGGCACTCTGGCAACCATCGCTGCCGTTGCTGCCATCAATGCTTCATATCTATCTCCCAAAATAACGACAATATCCGGTTTGTATGTCTCATAATAATCGGCAAATCCCAACAGAGCCACACCCATAGATTTTGTTACGCCAACGGTTGTATCAGAAGATAACAGCATTTCAATTTTGGCGATAATCGGATATCCATCTTCCTCAATTTCCTTATAAGTCAAGCCAAATTCCGTAGATAGATGCATTCCTGTTACAACTAACTGCAGCTCCATAGTTTCAGAACTATTCACTTTATCAATAACAGGCTTTAACAAACCATATTCAGCCCGTGTTCCTGTTACAATGCAAATCTTTTTCATATTTCTATCAACTCATCCATCTTAAAATCTCTTTTGGCTTTCCGGTTCATCACTTCATTCCACTGCATCGGTGAGATACCACTTCCCGGACGTTTTGTTGTCAGGTTATTTTCGGTAAATGTTTCACCGGCTTTTATATCACATCTCGCAACAATACTTTTCCGGGCAATGTCCATATTTCTTTGTTCTGATTCTGACGGTTTTTTCTCTCCGCTTCCCAATGCCAATTCAATATTTCTAACTGCTTTCACCATTACATGCAGTTCATTCGGTTCAAGACTCGCTTTATGGTCGGGTCCGTCCATATTTTTATCCAACGTAAAATGTTTTTCTATGACCGTTGCGCCTAATGCCGCCGCTGCAATAGGAATTTCAATGCCCAGCGTATGGTCTGAATATCCCACTTTGACGCCTAATTCATTTTTTAATGTCAACATAGCGTTTAAATTAACATCCTTATAAGGCGTTGGATATTCTGTATTACAATGTAATACCGTTATTTCTCCACTTCCATTATCCGTCAACACTTTGACAGCCGCTTTTACTTCGTTTAAATTGCTCATGCCGCTGGAAAGGATTATTTTCTTTCCTGTTTTTCCGGCTTCTCTCAAAAAAGGATAATTCGTTATTTCCCCGGACGGTATTTTTATCATATCAAGTCCGCATTCCATCAAATAATGCAGGCTGTCTATATCAAAGGGCGTGGAGAGGAATGTGATTTTTTTCTGCAAACAATACTTCATTAACTGTTCGTGCATATCCGGTGTTAATTCCAGTCTTTTCAACATCTCAAGTTGAGATTCTTTCATATCTGTCGTCTCCATTTGATACGCCGCTTTTGCCGCATTCCGGCACACAAGATTCTCCGCTTTAAATGTCTGGAACTTTACTGCATCCGCCCCCGCCGAAGCTGCCTCGTCCACTAATTTTTTAGCTATATCAATATCTCCATTATGATTCACTCCGGCTTCCGCAATAACAAATACTTTATTCATAATTTTTCAGTCTGTCTCCTATTCTGATTTTGCCATCATATGTATACTCTATAATCTCCAATATCGTATCTCCCGTCTTAATAAAAAAACCATCCTCCGATTTTCCAATAACCTGTCCGACATTATTAATATACTTATGCGCCCCATTCACCATTCTGGATTTGTTAATACCAATCTTTTTACCATTAATCCACGACGTCGCCATCGGTCCCGGTATGCTTAATGCTCTGATAAAATTGAAAATTTCTCTGCTGGTTTTATTCCAGTCAATAATTTCATCCCCACACCCGCGCCCGCCACAGTACATTCCTACAGGGTCGATATCACATTGTCTGATACGCTGCACCGCATCATTCTGAATTATCTTAATCGCCCTATACAACACATCCGCACAGCCATCATAAGCCCGCTCAAGTAATGTACCATAATCATCTTCATCCGTTATGGGATAAACTTCCTGTAAAAGAATATCTCCCGTATCAATTCCCTCATCCACATAATGAACAGTCACTCCAAACTCTTTTTCATCATTAATCAATGCCCAGTTCAATATATTTCTTCCTCTGTAAAAAGGCAATTTCCCGGCATGACAGTTAATCGTTTTATATTTGGGCAAATTTATTATTTCCAGTTTCAATATTTGATTAAATGACATAGAAACAAACAAGTCCGCATTATAACGTTTGATTCGATCTATAAACTCTTTGGAATTTACATTTTCGCTTAATTCCAAAGGTATGTTATTTTCTTTTGCCCTCCCAACTAATTCTTCGTCCTGTGAATGATATCTGAGTGTTATAAACTGAACTTCTATGGAATCATCCAAAATAATTTTATCAAAAGCTCTATGCGCCCAGGGACCATCTGCAAAGTATCCGATTTTCATGCAGCATACACCTCCTCGGATATCAGCTTATACCCCCCCCCGGAAATACTCCTTACTTTTTCATTACTCCACGCCATATGGGCATCCTCCATATTTTTTCTAATTGTGGCGCCGGCAGCTACAATACATCTATTGCCAACCTTTTTTCCCTGAATAATTGTTGCATTCGCCCCGATAAAGGAAGCCTGTCCAACATATACATTGCCACATAAAACGCTTCCAACCGATATATGCGAGAAATCTTCTATATAACAATCATGTTCAATAATTGCTCCTGTATTAATAATACACATTTTCCCTATTTGGGTATTTGTATTAATAATAGCGCCTTTGCCAATAAAACTGCCTTCTCCTATGAAAGTGTCATGTGCTATAATTGCTGTAGAATCATAGATAACCGGAAAGTTATACCCTATTTTCTTTAGTTTTATCCATAATCTTTCCCTTATATCCGACTTTCCTAAATAGCCTACGCCCATTGCCGCATTTCTAATTCCGCTTTGAAATATCCTCTCAAGTTCCTCATCATCTCCAAGCACAGGATAATTTTCATCCGATGTCCCCGGTTCATCATTAACAACATATCCCGCTATCTCATATTCTTTTTTACTTTCCAGAGCATCAACAATGCTTGCGGTATGTCCGCCTTTTCCTAAAATGACTATTTTTTCCATTTACTTATCCTTAATCATTAACTCTTTATACTCTGTTTCCGCTAGAAATGGATACATATCCTGCAGCGCCGGCGTTAGCATCTTCCCGTTCTCATCCAATCTTGACATTACTTTGGGCGTTACCGGGTCATCCAATTTTTGCTCAATCTCAAGCAAAACCCTCTTACTGCTGTGAACCAGTCTTTTCACCGCCTCTTCCAACTGTTCATTCGTGCTGCATTTATCATACTCAAATCCAAAAGTATCAGCCACTTTTCTAAAATCCGGAAAGCTTACTCCGGTATCAGGCGTACAGCCTATATAAGCTCCATTAAAAAAATTCTTACTGGTCTGCCTGATTGCTCCATACCCATCATTTGAAAAAATCACCAGATGAATCGGCAAATCATTTTGTACAATAGTCTGTAATTCCTGAAGATTCATCATAACGCTTCCGTCTCCGGTAATACAGTATACTTTTCTGCCCGATGCAACCGCCGCACCAATCGCAGCAGGCACATCATAGCCCATGGAACCGCATGTATAGTTAGTCAAAGCCCTCTGCCCGGCATATTGAACGCCTACCTGCAATTTTGCTGTATTTGCCGTATTATTCCCCAATGCCAGTATGCTGTCTTTTTCTTCATATTTTTGAAATACTTTCCAAAAATAATAGGCGCATACCCTTTCATTCATATCAATATTTTGAATCGCTTCAAAAGGAGTAAATCTTGTTTTTAACATATTGCAATAAGCAAGCCAGTCCTGTGGTGTCTGTACTGCGCAGTCCTCCTGCAAAATTCCTGCTATCATATCTTTTAAATCAGCATGAATGAATTTATAAATATGAAGACCCGGCTTTTTACTCTCTTCCCTATCCACATCCACCATAATAATTCTGGCGTCAGGCGCAAATCCATCCAGGTTAAACCCGGTCTGACGAAATCCCAGGCTATTACCCAATGTCAAGATAACATCTGCATTCTGTAATATGAAATTTCCTGTTCTCGGTCCTACATTCCCCGAATTACCATAATATAAAGGATGCTCCGTATAGAAATTATCCGCTACCCAGGAACCGCCTATTACGGGTATCCCCATTTTATTTACCAGTTCTTCAAAGAGTTCCCTTACATTACTGCTGATTATCCCTGAACCAGCCAGAATACATGGTCTTTTTGCTTCCCGTAACACCTCGATTATCGCTAATATATCATCCCTTTTCATCACAGGAGGCGCATATACATTTTCTTCCTCACTGTACAATTCACTTTCTTCTACCATAGCATTCTGAATATCCTGCGGCACGTCTATCCAGACCGGTCCCCGTCTTCCCGATATGGCAATTTTAATTGCCTTACTGATTTCCATTTTTACTGCCAACGGGTCTGTAAGCATAACTGCATATTTGGTCATATTTTTTACAACAGGAATAATTTCAAACTCCTGGATACCGCGATATCGAAGTTTTAATCCTGATTGCGGAACAGATATTTCATAACGCACTTGTCCGGAAAGCACTATCATTGGAAGACTGTCCTGCCAAGCCCCCATTACTCCCGTTAAAGTATTCGTTGCACCCGGTCCGGATGTTACACAGACCGCCGCCATATTGCCGCTGTATCTGGCGTATGCTTCCGCCGCCATAGCACATGCCTGTTCATGATGATTGAAATATTTATTCATTTTTTCACAGACCAATAAGGCATTATCCAAGTGCATCGCTCCGCCGCCTACAACGGCAAAACAATCGGTAATACCATATTCTATCAACGTATCCATGATAATGTCCGCTACTCTTTTTCTCATTTCTATTTTCCTTAAAGATTTAGTTTCTTTTTCATTTTTTCCAGTTCTTCTAACTGCCCCATGTCCATGTATGCAGATTCTTCTACAACATAGACCCCTATCTTTTTTCCATCCTGTTTAAAGGAATCTATCAAATCAGGAAACGCTATTTCCGTATTGTGCGGCATTATTTTTAATAATTTTTCACTTACAATATACATTCCCGTATTAATCAAATAATCTAACTGGGGTTTTTCATGGATTTCCGTATAGTCATTTCTCTCATCGCACGACACTACGCCGTAAGGCACTACATGCCGATATTTTGCGGCTACTATGGTAATAAAATTATTTTCTTTTCTATGATAATTATAAATTTCACTATAATCAGCATCGATAATAATATCGCAGTTGACCAGGAAAAATTCTCTTTGGATTTCTCCATCCAGTAAATATAACCCGCCGCCCGTTCCTAATGGCCTGTCCTCCTCGATATAATGCAAGTCATATGCCTTTGGGAGATTATCAAAATATGCATGTATCATATTTTTCTTATGATTTACTATCAAATAGAACTGTTCACAGCCAAAATCAAGAAAACTATTAATAATACGCTCTGAAATCGGCAATTCCCCTACGGGTATTAATGCTTTCGGAAGAATCTGCGTATATGGATATAATCTGGTTCCTTTCCCCCCTGCCATCATTACCACAGGGCAATCCAATGCCTGTTTACGCCTAATCCGTCTCCCGTTCCTGAATATAACCTCCACTACTTCATGATTGTAATTAACAATCGGAATGGAATATACTTCCGATGCGCCAAACATCTCATCCAGTTTTTCTTTTTCATAACGTATCAAAAATGTAGGATTATAATTGGAAATATACTTAACAGGCAGATTAACATTTCCATCCTGCAACGCATATCTTCTGACATCTCCGTCAGATATGGAAGCTACCAGTTTACCATTATTCATGACATAGATAACTTTACACCGGACTTTCTCAAGCCGTTCTATCGCAGTCCTGATATTCGACTTTTCCTCAATTAATATATCTTCTAACTGCATACCCTCACCCATAAATCAACGAATATGTGTCTATCTCATTCTGATGCGCTTTGTACCATTCATATAATTGGCTGACAGAATCTTTTATATCCGTATATACAATATCCGGTATCTCTTTCATAATTCTTGCATTATTTGCCGTATACTCGTTAGCATAACCTTCACGGCATATGAAAATCTCCCGTTTATCATCTGCAACTTCATTGACGATATGAGCCAGACTAAGCAAATCAATTTTTTCTCCCCGCACGGCATTATATACATGATATTGCGGCTTATCCAACCTGAGAAATTTCTCCAGCATATGGCAAAAATCATCTATCCACAAATAATCAAAATAACAGTTTTGTCTTAATGATAATGGCAATCCCTTTAATGACTTACAACATAAATTGGAAATATACTTTATTTTCCAATCTTCATACTTCCCAAATATACCAAAGAGGCGTAAATTATATATATTATTACTGGATTCTATTTGTTGAGTAGCAATATATTTCATCAAACCATACTGGTCTACCGGCAGTGTACGGGTCTGTAATTCCGGCTCCGTTACCATCTGTATGGGGTATCTTTTGTCATACTCGGCTCCTGAACCGGTATAAATCATCCTGCCATATAAATCAGAATATTTTGCAAAATTACTGAATATTCGCAAATTGTATTCCAGTATTTTACTGCCATCCTTAGAACAGTCACTTTTATCGCCACAAACGGCAAAATGGAGGACAACGTCATAATAATGTGTCTGCAGATGCTCTTTTACCTTATTTTCATTTATACAGTCCAATTCCGTACTGGCAGGCGCATAGATATCGTATCCCCTTTGTGTCAAATATTCCTTTACATTCCTGCCGACAAATCCGGAACCGCCTGTTACTAAAATTTTCATGCTCTATTTAACCTCTTGGGGCATTACTGTATAGTGCTTTTTCTAACAAATGTTATCTTCAAGGAAAGGACAGGAATATGAGTACAACACAACCGATTAAAAAAATTGATGAAATCCATAAATTAAGGCAATTCTTTTACGATAAGGGGGAAATCAGAAATTATGTATTAGTGACGCTTGGCATCAATACAGCTTTGCGTATCAGTGATTTATTACAACTACAGTGGCAGGATATATGGAATTTTGAATTGCAGCGTTTTAAGGAACATATTATCATTCCTGAACAAAAAACCGGCAAAATTGCCAATATATACTTAAACCAACAGTGCCTGGAATCCCTAAATGAACTCAAAAAGTTTTTAGAAGGCAGAATGCAGCCGACGGAATATATTTTTAAAAGCAGAGTTGGGCAAAACAGCCATATCGGCAGAAACCGCGCTTATGTCATTATTAAAGACGCATGCCATGAATTAGGCTATGAGGGCAACTTAAGCTGTCATTCCCTACGAAAAACATTCGGCTATCATGCGTGGAAACAAGGCGTTTCTCCGGCTATTATTATGTCTATTTATAATCATTCCTCTATGGAAGTTACGAAAAGATATCTATCTATAGAGCAGGATGATAAAGACGAGGTATACAAGAATATCGTATTATAACAATCTCTAAATACATGAATTACCAGATATAAAAATGTTTTCTTGTAATATTGAAAAAAGTGTAATATACTAAAGAATATAGTTTATAAATTTGAAGATAACATTTGTTAGAAAAAGTATTGTTCATTTTATCTGTATTCTATTGTATCAATCCATGATACCAATGAGAAAGAAAAACATGACAAATAACATAGTTAGGATGACAAAAATGCGATTAGCGGATTATGTAATGAGCATTCTTGAAAAAAATAGAGTCCAATCCGTTTTTATGTTAAGCGGCGGTGGAATTATGTACTTGGTTGATGCACTGGGACATAGTGATATTCATTATGTCTGCTGTCATCATGAGCAGGCAGCGGGAATCGCAGCCCAGGCATATGCCATGGAGAAAAATGAATTAGGAGTATGTATGGTGACTACCGGTCCCGGCGGCACTAATGCATTAACGGCGGCAGGCGCAGCGTATGTTGACTCTACGCCCATGCTGTTTATATCCGGACAAGTTAAAATGACGGACTTTGCTTCCTTAAGAAATGTGCGTCAATTTGGAGCGCAGGAAAATGACATCATTTCCATGGCAAAACCGATAACAAAATATGCTGTAACCGTATTGAAAGCAGAAGAGATAAAATATCATATGGAAAAAGCAATATACCTTGCTACACACGGAAGAAAAGGACCGGTATGGATAGATATTCCACTTGATATTCAAAATGCACAAATTAATCCGGATATTTTATTATCATTTGATACAAACGAATTACAGGAAACAGATGTTTTAGCTGCACTGCATCCTGATAAACCAGAAATAAGGAAAGTAATTAATACAACTTATGATTTCATGCAGAAGTCAAAGAGGCCGCTGTTTCTTGTTGGACATGGGGTGATTGCATCTGACTCACAGAACTTATTTGAAGAAGTCCAGAGCATATTGAAAATACCTGTGCTGTCAACATGGAGAGCATTGGAGATTATGGATTATGATGATCCATATTTTTTCGGAAGTCCGGGATTACAGGCTAACCGCTATTCAAACATCATTCTTCAAGGAGCAGATTTGTTGATAGTGTTAGGAAGTCGAATGGATAATATGATTACGGCTTTTAATGAAGAACATTTTGCATATCAGGCGAAAAAAATAGTAGTTGACATAGATGATAATGAAATTAAAAAACTTGCAATGACTGATATCTTAGCCGCGGTATGTGATGTGAAATTCTTTTTAGAGAATTTGAAATTGCAGATTATCCAAAAGCCTATACCTGATTATTCAAACTGGATTAAATTTTGTCAGGACATAAAAAGAGAATATCCTTTATTAAACGAGAAGCAGGAAGTTTTAACTGAAATGGTGGATTTATATCGGATGTCTATGAAATTATCTGATTATTGTGATGAAAAAGACATAATCGTCGTGTCATCCACAAGCAGATGTAATACAGCAGGACATATGGCATTCAAACATAAAAAAGGACAACGGGTTATATCATCCATGGGCTTTGGTTCTATGGGCTTTGCTTTACCATCCGTAGTTGGAAGTTGGTTTTCTGGTAAAGGACAAAGGATTATTATGCTGGAGGGTGATGGCAGTTTACAGTTAAATATTCAGGAATTGCAAACTGTTGTTCATTATAAAATAAATGCTAAAATGTTCATTTTCCACAATGCAGGATATGCGGCAATCGCAACGATGCAGAATCGCAATTTTAACGGTTTTCATGTAGGAAGCGACGCAGAAAGCGGTGTTACAATGCCTGATTTAGAGAAAATATCTGCTGCATATGGAATTCCGTATTATTGTATTATCGATGATGATGAAATAGAAAGTAAAATAGAACGTGCCTTGAAACATGATGGACCGGTTATTTGTGAATTTATTGGTTCCATAACTTATGATGAAATTCCTAAATGTATATCCTATTTAGATGAATCAGGGAAAAGAGTATCAGCATTGTTAGAAAATCCTTTTCCTTTTTTATCAGAGCAGACAATGGAACAAATATATGCGAGGCTATAGGAGAACAAGTTAATGAAAGCAAGAAAACCTTTATTTATATTTGAAATGGCAAATAACCATCAGGGTAAAGTAGAACATGGCAGACTTATCATTAAAGAGATTCGTAAAATATGCGATGAGTTTGACGAATTTGATTTTGCTTTTAAGTTTCAATACCGTGATTTAGATACCTTTATACATCCGAATTATAAAAATCGTTTTGATATCAAAAATGTAAAAAGATTTCAAGATACCAAGCTTCAAAGATATCAATTCGAGGAATTGTTGGCAGAGGTAAAAAACAATCGTTTTGGGGCGATTTGTACACCATTTGATGAGGCGTCCGTGGATTTGATAGCAGAACAAAAATACGATTATATTAAAATAGCCAGTTGTTCTTTTAATGATTGGCCGCTTCTTGAAAAAATAGCTGAAAAGGAAATGCCGGTGATTGCGTCCGGAGCCGGAAGCGATATCAATACAGTATGTAATGTAGTTCGATTTTTTAATAATAGAAATATCGATTTTTCTCTTATGCATTGTATTGCAGAATATCCAACAAAAAATGAAAATCTGCAGATGAATCAAATTGACTATTATCAAGCAGAATTTCCATATATCAGAATTGGATTTTCTACACACGAGGACCCGGATAATATGCTGCCAATCAAAATAGCAGTCGCGAAAGGTGCGGAGATTTTTGAAAAACATGTCGGCGTACCTACGGATGAAATAGTTCTAAATGAATATTCAGCCAATCCCAAACAGGTGCGCAAATGGCTTTTGGCAGCTAGAGAAGCTTATGAAATATGTGGAATTACGGGAACCAGGTACAATCCAACAGAAAAAGAAAAGATGGATTTAGCTGCGTTAAAAAGAGGGGTTTTTGTTAAGAATACATTATCTGAAAATCAAATTTTACATAAAGAGGATATTTATTTGGCATTTCCATGTCAACAAGGACAGTTGGTGGCAAGTGATTTATCAAAATATAATAAGATTCAAATTATAAGTAATACGCTTAAAGCTGACATGCCTATTATGAAGAAAGATGTATTAATGCATGATATATCCAATGATGTTTTGAACATTATTAAGAAATTAATAGAGCTGCTAAGGGAAAGCAAGGTCGTAGTACCCGTTGGAAGCAGTTGCGAGATATCTCATCATTATGGAATTGAAAAATTTTATGAGACAGGTGTTGCCATGATAGATTGTGTGAATCGTGAATATTGTAAAAAGATATTAGTGCTGCTTCCGGGGCAAAAGCATCCAACACATTATCATATACAAAAAGAAGAGACTTTTGTCATATTGCATGGAACATTATCAATCATTATAAATGGAAATGCGAAAATGCTGCATAAAGGAGATATTGTGACTATAGAACGTCGGGATAGTCATAGTTTTTCTACAGAAACCGGATGTATTTTTGAAGAAATTTCATCAACGCATTATTTGAATGATTCTTATTATGAAGAAGAAAACGAATTTGTGAAGCCAAGAAAGACAAAAGTAAAATTTACAAAAGAAATGATGATGGCGATTAATGGAAGCGAGTAAAATACAAGCAAAAATATAAGGGATAAAAAATGGACAGAGAAAATAATTTGAAATATATGTTAGCAAAAATTGCAGAATATATTGATGATCCAACAAAAGGACTTCCGGAGGAAATATTTTTGTTTGCAACACAGATTACGCCAATGATAAATGTAGATTTATTAGTGCGGGATAAAGATGGGCGAATTCTGTTATCATGGCGAAATGATGAATATTGTGGAACAGGCTGGCATGTGCCGGGGGGTATTATACGATATAAGGAAAGCGCAAACCATCGAATAGAGCAAGTTGCACTAAAGGAGTTAGGCTGCCGTGTAAAACACAGTGACAAACCTATTGAAATCATGGAATTAATATCTGATAATACTGCGAGATCACATTTTATTACATTAGTATATGAATGCGAAATTGACGGAGAACTTTTTTTAGAACATCAAACATGCAAAAAGGGCGAAGTCGGTTATCTTGCATGGCATGATTTTTTCCCGGAAGATATGATTAACGTGCATTATGCATATAAAAACTATTTCAAGGAGAGATAAAAATGGGATTAACAGAAAAGGAAAATGCAAATCGAAACTATTTAAAAGAAAAGAAACCTTATGTGTATGAGAAAATTTTAAAATTGGATGAAAAAATAAGACGCGGAGAATCTATTGGCATTATACAGATGCAGTATAATTACCAGTGTAATTTCCAATGTATACATTGTTCCATTAAAAGATTTCAAGGTAAAAATCCGGATAGAAAAATGACAGTGGAGGATGTAAGGAATTTAGCCGAACAGGCTGACAAGATGGGATTGGCAAGATTTGTTATTACAGGAGGAGAACCTACCACATTTCAAGATTTGGACCAAATTGTTGAAGCGATAAATCCTCAAAAATTTTATATTAATTGCGATTCCAATGGTTGGCTTTTAACGAGAGAAAAAATTAAACATATGATGGAAATTGGCATAGATAGAATTCAATTATCCATTGATGGATTAAACGCCAAAGAACATGATGAGTTTCGGAGAAAAGAAGGTTCTCATGCCAGAACATTAGAGGTAATTGATGATTGTATTGATTTGGGCATGAATATTTTTGTACAGACAGTAGTAACGAAACAACGCCTGCATTCAGAAGAATTTCTCCAGTTTATAGAATTTTTTAACAAAAAAGGTATTGGTGTCTTTGTATCTTTTGCAAAACCAGTCGGGGCTTGGGAAAGACAATATGATTGTTTAATAGACAAAAATGACTTGGCATATTTTAATGAGCTTGAAAAAAAATATAACGTTTTCTCCCATTTAACTCCGGGATATGGATTAGATATGGGGTGTATTGCAGTAAAAGGTATGTTCTCTGTAACACAATATGGTGATGTTCTACCCTGCCCATATATTCATGTTTCTATAGGAAATATTTTTGAAGAGCCATTACAGCAGATTATTGATAGAGGTCTTGGCATTAAACACTTTGGAGAAAAACGTAATACTTGTTTAATTGCGGAAGATATGGATTTCATTAAAAATTATATTGAAGCGAAAGTTTATGATAAACCACTTCCGGTTCCATATAATGAGGTATTTTCAAAAGAAGACATAACAGTAGACCCATTTTATAATCATTTATCAAGGTAGAAAAAATATGAATGCAAAATTAATTAAGCAGGAACCGCCGGGTGGAACGCGGCAGCGATTAGAAGATAAATTACCATTATCCACTCCCTTTGTGGTTCAGATATTTCCTATATACGCCTGTAATTTTAAATGCAAATATTGCCATATGTCTATTCCTTTGAACGATAGATGCTTTGTGACAGATAAAACAGTAATGGAGTATACATCATTTCAAAAATATGTGGACGGTATGCAAGAATTTCCGGAACAAATCAAAACTTTTCGATTTGTAGGTATGGGTGAGCCGCTTCTCCATAAGGATATTGCACGTATGATAAAATACGCTAAACATTCTAATATTGCAGAGCGAATAGAAATCATTACGAATGCTTCTTTATTGACGCCCGAAATATCGGATTACATAATAGACGCAGGTTTGGATCGTCTTGTGATATCTTTACAGGGTATTACGGCGCAAAGCTATAAAGAAGTATCGGGAATAGACATAAACTTTAACGAGTTTGTGTCTAATATTCAGTATTTTTATGAGCACAAACAGCACACGCAAATGTATTTAAAAATTGTGGATATTGCATTAAGCGATAAAGATGATGAACAACAGTATTTCCATTTATTTGGCGACATTACAGATACTATTGGCATTGAAACAGCCGTTCCTATCTTTCCGGGAGTCGATATCAATCAAGAGTTAAAAGAAAAAGGAAATTTAACACAGTTTGGCGTTGCTGTAGGGAAGAGTCATATATGTCCGCAGCCATTTTATACTGTACAGATAAATCCGGATGGAAAAGTTGTAGGATGTCACTCTATTCCATATCCGGCTATTTTAGGGGATTGTAATACAAATTCTCTCCCGCAAATATGGAATAATAAGATGTTTACCGGATTTAGAAGACAGATGTTGGAAGGAATAGAAACAGTGGGCGAGGTCTGTAAAAATTGCAATATTATGAATTATCGACTATTTGCAGAAGATGATATATCCAATTCTGCGCAAAGATTAAAGCAGTATTATACCATGTAATATTCTACAAGAAAACAGTGGAGGTAAAGAGTGACGGTTGCAATTTTGGGCGCTACAGGACATATAGGCAGTACACTAGTCTTCTTTTTAGCCAAAGAAAACCATATTAAACTGGAGTGCTTTGTGCGTAATACGGATAAAATGAAATACTTTCTGCAAAAAAATAATATCATGGGAAATGTACAAATTCATAAGATAGATTATTTTTTACAATCTGACTGTGATGCTGTTGTCAACTGTATAGGAATCGGTTCAAACGAAGTGAAATATTTATTTGAGTTGACTGAATACTATGATAACTTAATTATAAAATATCTGCATGAACATCCAAATTGTAAATATATCAATTTTAGCAGTGGCGCTGTTTATGGCAATGAATTTCAAGAAGCAGCCGGAAAGAAAGAAACTAAAATACCACCGAATGCATTGACTTTAAATTATCATACTACAATTATCAAATTAAATTCAGAATTAAAACATCGAGCATTTTCTGATTTATTTATTGTTGACTTAAGGCTCTTTGCATTTTTCAGCAGATTTTTGAAAGAAACAGAACATTACTTAATGGCAGATATCGTATACGCATTAAAAAATGGAAGACCATTTGTTACTCATAAAGAAGAGATAGTAAGGGACTATATTTCACCGCAAGACTTATCCGCTGCTGTTTTAAAAATTATAATGGCAGAGGGAACAAATACTTCCATGGATTTATATAGTACAAAGCCGATCTCGAAGACGGCGCTGCTAACTCTGTGTCAAGAAGAATTTCAGATGAAAGTTTTATATGATAATGAGGCAGAACTAAAAATTCCATCCGGGAAAAAATTGAATTATTATACGAAAAATTATGAAAATTGTTTTGGATGGCATCCAACCTATTCTTCAAAAGACACTATTTTACAGGAATTAAAAAGTATTCTTAAATAAAAAGATACAAAACGGGAGACAACTAAAATGAGTTCAAAATTAAATTATTTATTGGCTATGCCGCGAATTGTAAACAAAGTGGGCGATGGTTATTCCTTTCCGTTAGGTTTGCCATATATTAGCGCAGCAATGAAAGCGGCCGGATTTAATGTATTTACTTATAATTTAAATCATCATGAAGGAAGTGTTGATGATTTAATCAAAGAACAGATTGATATAAATAATATAGATGTTTTATTGACAGGAGGATTATCCTTTCAATACTATCCATTACGCCAATTAACAGAAGCTGTAAGAAATTATAAACCCGATATGCCCATTTTTGTGGGCGGAGGCGTAATTACCGGAGATCCTGAAGCGGCAATGAATGCACTTCCGGCAGCAAATGCAGGCATTATAGGCGAGGGAGAAATAACAGATGTAGAACTGTGCCGAGCATTAGAATCAGGGATCCCATTTACTGAAATTGAAGGAATTATTATTAGAAATGAAAATGGAACATTGACAACTACTCCTGCACGTAAAGAAATTGAGAACATAGATAGTATTCCATGGCCGGATTATGACGGATTTGAATTAGAAAAAAGTTTTTCCAGTAATCCCGGTGTTAGCGGAATGAACTCTGAACGAAGTATCTTTATGTTAGGCAGTCGATCCTGTCCATACCAATGTTCTTTCTGTTTTCATACGGTTGGCAAAAAATATCGTCAACGCTCTTTGGATAATTTCTTTGAAGAGCTGGATTATAATGTGAAAAAATATGGCATTCAATATGTGTGTATAGCTGACGAACTGTTCTCCTATAATAATGAGCGCGTTATAGAGTTTTGCAAGAGAATAAAACCATATCATATTGAATGGTGGGCGCAATTTCGCGTTGACAGTATGGATAATGAATTAATGAATATGGTCCGTGAATCCGGATGCAGGATGATGTCATTTGGCCTCGAAAGCGCTGATAATAGCGTATTAAAAAGTATGGGAAAAAATATAACGATTGAACAGATTGATACTACACTGCAAGCAGTATATAAAGCCGGAATCCCATTTGATGGCGCTTTTATATTTGGAGATGAGGCAGAGACTTATGAGACAGCGTTGAATACTTTGAATTATTGGGAAAAAAATGCACACTATAAGATAAATCTTAATACTATCACGGTTTTTCCCGGCTGCCGTTTATATCGCAATGCAAAGCAAAAAGGATTGATTAAAGATCCGGTAAAATATCTGCAGGATGGATGCCCGCAATTTAATAATACAAAAATGACAATGAAAGAATATGCAGATGTTATTAAAAAAATTGCAGAATACCCGTTTTCCAAGACAGAGGTTTTAGAAAATTCTGAGCTAATATCTGTTGACTATAAAGATGCCAGAATAACAGTGCGTGATACGTGTAAAAAATGCGGCACTAAAAATGAGTGGACAAACATTAAATTATTTGCTACAAACTTTTTGGATTGTAAATGTTGTGGACAAAAATATAATATATCTATTCCACAGAAGTTAATAAATCACTTAAATGCTAATTTTCAGAAACTACATAAGGAATACGGCGCTATCGGAGTTTGGGGAATAAATTATCATACCACCAGAGTATTTGAAAAAGTACAGGCATTGCAGCATGACGAAATATTTCCTATAGATGTTTCGGAGATTAAACAGCAGTTAGTCGTTGGCGGAAGAAAAGTAAATGCCGCAGAAATTATTGAACAACAAAAAATATCTTGTGTTGTAATTGCAATACCCGCTTATTATAACCAAATCGAATTGCAGATACGATATCAATATCCCAGAGTCAAGAAGGTTATCGATATTTGTGATTTATTAAAAAATGACTGAGTTAATTTAGAGAAAATACGGAGGATTAGTAATGAAATATGGCAGAATAATTCACTTGGGGACCATTGATGGCATCGATACATCAACTAAAAGGCTCATTAATTTGGGTGATATATGGGAAACCATGGCGTTAGATAATTGTTTGAAACGATTAGGAATTAAGGAAAATGATATTATAGAATGTCCTCACTACGGCGTTGAAAACTATGCGGGGGAATATATCGTTACT
The DNA here is from genome assembly GCA_023664605.1 of Clostridium sp. Lineage (GTDB taxonomy): Bacteria > Bacillota > Clostridia > Lachnospirales > Lachnospiraceae > UBA3282. The sequence continues at coordinate 138,058 of JAMPFF010000002.1, read as the reverse complement.
CCCATTAATCTGCATACATATACGCTTAATTATTCCAATCGTATCTTACCAGTCTTTATCGGTCTGTCTTTCAATGGACAGCATGAATTAAATGATAAAGAGGAAAAAGTTCTGCAAAGATTTTCTCCGGTAGGATGCCGGGATGAAAGAACATTGAGGATGTTATTAGACAAGGGAATCGACGCATATTTGAATGGCTGCATGGTTGCAACTTTTCCTCAAAGAATACAAAATCTGCCAACACAAGACACTGTTTTTCTGGCGGATGCCAATAAAGCGATTATGGACTATATTCCACATGATTTATTAAAGAAATATAAATTTATATACCATGAAACATATATGAAACCGGATGAACTGGCAGGAGGCAATCTTTCTGCTTATGGTGAAATGATGAAAGATTTATATAGTCGGGAAGCCAAATTGGTAATAACCTCAAGATTTCATTCTGCTATTATGTGTTTAGCATTGGGCATTCCCGTTATACTAACCATAGAGAATTTCAATTTCAAATATACATGGCTCCGTAAATACATCCCTGTATATGAACCGGCAGATTTTGATAAAATTAATTGGTCCCCCCCCGCAGTCACTATTCCGGATGAAGAAAAAGAATTGATGATAAGAATCGCATGCGACAAGATAAAAGCAGCATATGATAAATATTATGACATCTGCACTTTGAGTGAACTTCGTGAAAATATTGAGATAAAAGAATTTGATGACCTCTTTTATGGAAACTTCGCTATAGAGTATATTAAGAAAAACTGGGAAAAAAATACTACCATTCGATATGCTTATTGGGGTGCTACTTACACGGCTAAAAGAATCCAAAAATTTATAGAGGAATATTATCCGAATGCGCAATTATGCTATGTTTATGATATGTTTGTAACTAATATGTTTCTTGATAAAGTTCCCCGTCATCCCGACAATATTGAAACGGATGAGCCTGCATTCATATTTGTTACCAGCAATACGGCTATTGCAGCAGCAAGAGACAAATTTACCGGTATGAATAAACCGGATTCAGAATTCTTTATGTGCGAGAGACAATTCATGACACAAGAAGATATTAACCAAATATTGCATAAGGAGGGGCAATGAATTGAAAGCAATAGAGACTACCGGGCAGGGTTCGGGGGGGGGTAGAATGAAACTTACGGACATCATTCCACTTCACACCCCCTTGGCAATAGATGTATTCCCAATACATGCATGTAATTTTAGGTGCAATTATTGTCTGTTTTCACTTCCTATTAAGGAACATGGATATGCTTTTGATACGGAAGTGTTGGATTATAAAGTGTTTAAGAAAATGGTGGATGATGCGCAACTCTTTGAGCAAAAGATAAAAATGCTTAGATTTGTCGGTATCGGAGAACCCTTATTACATCCTGCTATTGCTGAGATGGTACAATATGCATCTGAAAAGAATGTGTCCCAACGAATAGAAATCATAACAAATGGCTCTTTACTGACACATGAAATGAGCGATAAATTAATCTCTTCGGGATTAACACAAATGCGAATTTCGTTGCAGGGATTAAATGCGGAAGATTACCATAATGTCGCAGATATAAAAATGGATTTTGATGTTTTTTTAGATAATATCAAATATTTTTACACGCACAAAGGTGATATTATTTTAAATTTAAAAATTGCAGATATAGCTGTCGCTACAGAGGAAAATTTAAAAAAATTTTACGATATCTTTGGCAATATTGCGGATTCCGTTTCAATAGAAAAAATAAGTCCCAGTGCATCTAAAGTCGATTATGCTAAATACGGATTTAAAGAAGAAGACAACGAATATATCAGTATGCGCGGAAAAACACTGCCTGCCAATATTCATATTTGTAATCATCCGTTCTACTTGCTTCAATTAAATCCAGACGGTTCTATTTTCCCTTGCTGCAGTACAGAAGCCCCGTCAGTTATGGGAAATGTCAAACAACAAAGTATTGTAGATATATGGAATGGCAAGGTATTTAATAATTTTAGATTGAATATGTTAAAAGGCGTAGAAAGTTGTGGAGATATATGTAAAAATTGCAGGGCGTATAGATATACTATGTATCCTGAAGATATCATTACAGATTCCGATGCAGAAACACTGAAATTTCATTATATAAACACTCTATGAAAGGGAACATAAATAATATGAAATGGGGAATTGTGTATTATCCATATGGCAGTATATATAAAAAGCAGGAGAAAACACAAGAAAGTATTAATATAGGAGATGTTATTCAATATTTGGCTTGTCTGCATTTATATGAGGCAATGGGAATTCATAAAGAAGAAATAGTGCATATTAATAGATATGAACTATGCTCTTATTCCGGTGAGTATTTAGTCGTTCCAATTAACTGTATTTTTAATGGATTTTCTACAGGTATGGATTTAACTAATTTTAGTCCTAAAATAATTCCTGTTTTTCTTGGCTTTGCCGTGGGAGCTGATTATTTATCCCCAAAGGATATTGCATATTTGAAAAAGTTTGAACCAATTGGCTGTAGAGATGAATTTACACTGAACATATTACGAAAACATGAAATCAAAGCGTGGTTAAATGGTTGTATGACAATTACATTTGATGAAAGAGACAGGTCTAATGAAAGGAAAAAAGTTTTCTTAGTTGATATACCTGAAGAAGTTAGGAGATATCTTCCTTATAACAAGGAGGACATAGAAGAGATTACACACATCTGGAGCATAGGACCTGAGGACGTGGAAAAAGATGTATTAATGTTGTATGAAAAGTATAAAAAAGAAGCCAGAGTGATAGTAACAAGCAGACTGCACTGTGCAGTACCTTGTATCGCGGCGGGCATTCCGGTCGTTATAGTTAAGAATACATTTACTACACCGTTTACATGGCTGGACAGTATTACCCCAATATATGTGAAAGAAAATTATGCCTCTATTGATTGGTACCCCCCCCCAGTTGATATTTGCGCCATTAAAGAAAAGATACTCAAAAATGCAGCAGAAATAATGCGAAATACATTTAAGACATATGAGAAAACATGCGAAATCAGCGATATTTATGAATCCAAAAGCAGATTGGAAATTAAAAATGGAGTGTATGAAAATCTTATTCAGCAAATACAGGAAAATTGGGATATACAAGATAATATAGATTATGCGATATGGGGATTTTGCTTAATTTCTCCTTCATTAATTGAATGGATTAAAGAAAACCGTCCTAATGCCAAATTGGTTACAATTTTTGATAAATACAGAAATTTTACATATGACGGGATAGCATCCGAGAAATTGGATGCTATGGAAAAATACTCAAAATTAAAGATTTTAGTTACCGGTGATGCGGCGAGCAAAGAATTACAGTCGAATGAATGGTTTCATCAATGGGAGCATGATTTTTATTGTGGCTATGTATGACACCCTAATCATCCCAGTAATCTTCTCCTGCTTCAGATATACTGCTGATTCCAAACAATATCTGTAAGAAATCCTGCTTTTCATTCAAAATACGGATAATTCTCACAGTATCATCCTCAATCCTATAAAAAATATAATTAGGCTTTGCAACCAAATAATGGTAATCTGTCGAGTATTCTATTAGTTCCTCTAAGCGGGGGCCTTCTTCCGGAAACACTTCTAACTGTTTGGCAGTTGATGTAATCTCTTTGACAGAGGCTTTTGCCCGACTTTCACCAAACTGCCTGACAACATAAGTTTTTATTTCCTGCAGATCATCCAATGCTTTTGGTGCATAAATCAGCTTTGGCATATCACAATCCCAACGCAGCCTCTACTTCATCCGCTGTCAACCAGCCTTTTTCTCTAGCAGACTGTTCTCCTTCTTCCAGTTTTGTCAAAAGCTGAACCGTCGCTTTTAATCGATCCAACTCATCAATATCTACAATAGCATATGCACCCCGCCCATTACGAGTCAGATACACCGGCTGGTTTGTTCTTACTTCTTTTAATACTTCTGTATAATTTCTTAAATCTGATATTGGTTTTATATTTGGCATGGTCATCAACTCCTTCTAAACTCTATTATATACAAACTCCTTAAAAATAGCGATGTAAATATGCGTGTGAATTTACAGCAATAAAAGCGAGTTTTTATTGCAATTTATTTACATCAATTAAGTCAATATGCTCTTTGTAATATTCACACAGAGCAGTAATGGATTCTTTAAATCCTGTAAATGGATAGTTGCCTATTTCGGCCAATAACCGCTTATTATCGCCGGTATATTCAGGCTTCCAGCCCGGTTCGCTTATGATAATATCGCAATCTATATTTAAAATTTCTCTGACTAGGCAAGCTAGTGAATATAAATCCATTTTACTTCCGCGACATACATTATAGTGTTTTTTGGTTGGTGTATTCTCAATAAACCAAAACATAATGTTACAGAGGTCATCGACCCATAGATAGTCAAAATAAACGTTTTTTTGAATAGTAATATTCTTTCCCATTAAAGCTCGGCATATAGCATTAGAGATAAATCTTCGTTCCCATTCTTCATATTTACCATATACTCCAAAAAGCCGCAAATCATAAATATTGTTATTTTGCTCACATGTTTTTGACATAATGTATTTGGAAAATCCATAGCTGTCTTTTGGAACGTAGGTATCAAAATAATCTTCTTTCATATCAGGAATGGAATGATTCATATCATATTCTGCACCGGAACCAAAATAATACATTTTTTTATAATAATCTTTACATCGCTCCAAATTAAAAAACATACGGAGATTAGCGTCTAGGACATCATAGTTCGTTATATTAATATTTCTTGTATCATTGGTATTTGCTGCATGAATAATGAGGTCAAAATCATTCTGTTTAAGATATGACGCAACTGCCTCCTCATCCAGCAAATTTAATACTTCTCTTCCCGGAAAAGTAATAGAATATTTTTCTTGTAATTTAGAAACTAAATTCTTCCCTATAAACCCATTTGCTCCAGTAATTAATATTTTTTTCACAAAAATTTCTCCTGCGACTCTTTCGTTGACTAAAATACTTATTTTTCCAATTCACTATAATAACCTTTATCATATACTTCTATATGCTCATATTTACCTCCATTCTGGAAATATGCAAATGTATTGCCCCCCCCTTTACAACTATATAAACAATGACACTGAGCCAAAATATATACTTCTGTAACATATTCTTTTGTTTTTTCCTGTACCGTAGTTTGAGCATATTCTATACCAATTTTGTCTATATCTACTGGCTTATCATTTTCAAAAAAATGATTCAATTTTCTATTTATGTAATAACAGCAGCTTCCAAATCGAGCAATGAATTTATTACTGTATTCTCTATCATCACAGGAAAGAAAGAGCGCGTCACAATTCCATTGTTTCATCTTTTCCTCTATGATATCCATTAATTCCTCGCATGACGGTTGTTTTGGATGATTATTGTATAATTTTTCATTACGCATAGCGCCGGCCCGAAGACCTGCTCTTACTCCAACTCCTAATATTCTTTGATTTCCTGTAAATATTCTCTTTTTCTCCAATTTCACTCTACTTTCCAATTCATGATTTAACTTAATATAAGATCGAATTAATTGGCTGTAATACTGATATTCTTTTTTGTCAGCAGGAAACATATGCTTCCAATCCGCCTTTTTCACATTAAAAACATAATCAGCCAGTACAATTACATTCTGACTTTGATATACCTCTTCCAGTGTATATTGTTTAATCGGCTGCTCATAATAATATTCCCACGGGTTTTCTTTTCCCACTTTATTTGCATCCTGGATCATCGGCAGATATGAATTTGATAAATCTATAACCGGAATGTATTTTCTTTTAACTGCATAGTTAATATAATCTAACATATAAAAAATTGTGCTATATAACCCCACATTTTTTTCTTTGTAAGAAATAACAAAAAATATCTTATCCTTATTTTTATCGCCATAACAAAAACGTGTTTGTACCTTTAGACGATTTTTCATTCTTCTCATTGTCTGTATAGCCTTCATTTTTAACTTATATAACCTATTAAAGACAGTCTGATATATCTTTATAAGAATTGCATTTCTCTTAAATATTTCTTTTAAGCTCTGCATATACAACCTCCTTCCCATCATATTCTAATAGATTGCAAACTGCTTGTTCCCTAACTTCTTCATCCATAGCAGATTACTAAATCGGCTTTCTAATCTTTATAAAGTGCATAACAAACGGTATCATCCATATTCCATCTGTGATGTCTGAAAAAAATTTGATAATTAGGATTTATATTGTGTATTAATAACGGAACCTCCCATAAATGTTCAATCATATGGTAAGCTGAAATTGCTAATTTAGGATGCCATTTATTAATGCTTTTATTTGCTCCGTTTAAGGCATGTAGTTCGGCTCCCTCAATGTCCATTATCAACGTATCTATTTTTTGATTTGCCAGAATATTATCAATAGAATCTGCCTGTACATAATTATAATTGTTGCTCTCCAGCTCAGAAATTTTCCCGGACACTTTTTCCTGATTATCATCAGTTGAGAAAGATAATTGTGTTTTTGAGGAATATATTGCCATATTATATGCATTTACATTTTTAATATTATACTTTTTACAATAGGAAATCAAGTCATTGTAATTTGCTTTTTCTGCTTCAAAAGCATAGTAATTATATTGTTCATTACCAATTTGTTTTAGAAACCTTTTTAATGTATCTCCGTTAAATGCACCACAATCTACAAAATTTCCACTGACTGTGTTAATTATATCATTCCCAAAATATTGGTTTTCATCATATATATCATTAATGAGGGCAAGGTTATGTTCTATTCTATGCTGTAGAACTGAACGATAAACTTGTTTGGACTTTTCGTCTCCCAGCATACTATATACTTGAGAAATGTTTTCTTCGTTTGTCTTTAATATGTGTTCTATTTTTTTGCGGTTATTGCCTTCGCATAATAAATACATAAATTCAGGATCTATGTATTCCCACTTTTCAATCCCTGCACGTAAGAGTCTTTCATGAATATTATATACGGGATTAGCAGCAATAAGAATCGCGGTATTATTATTAACGCTGCTAATATCCATAATTTCTTTTCCCAAAAATGTCATGCATAAAAGCTGTCCTCTAAATTCGTTATCTAAAGTTTCGAGACGCTTTGCTTCGGATTTGTCTATAGTATCTATGATATAATATATCTACTTGCATTGTTACACGCCCATGTTAGCATTTCATTTGCCCAAAATGGAATTGGCACAATATCATAATTTTAAGCAGCATATACTTTTTCCGTATCATTATAAAGAAGATTGTTGACTGCCTGGCATAAATGATAATATTTGGCATCTGTTTCCACTGCTATTGTTTAAAATCAGCAGTATATCTGAAGCCGGAGCAGATTACTGGGATAATTAGGGTAGTCTGCTTGTTATCCTCTTTCTGTAATAACTTCTTCTTCATAAATACTTTTTCTAATAATTTCATATATTTCACATATTTTCTTTTCAAATAGCAATGTATCTTTTTGTGACAAATAATCTAAATGAAAATTTTGAATGGTATTTCTAATATCATTTATGTATTGGTCAATTTCATTGATTCTGTTAATATTGATTAAATCACTGGCATTATGGCATATTATGGTATTATCCATAGATAAATGGACTCGTGTTTTTTGTTTCACTTTATTTATAAGTTGAAATGCTAATTGTTGTATTTCCACAGGCGAATTTGTCAGTAAACATTCTATATATATTGGTGGAAATTCATTGTATTTATCTGCCCAGCTAATTGCAAGAGCTGAATATAGAATATTTAAATATTCTTTGGCATTTACTATTTCATCATTTGAAGCATTTTTATCTAAAATATTTTTATGATAATGGATAAAATATTGTTTGAAAAATATTTTTTGCATGAGAGGAACAATTTTACTTTGCAATCCATATGGATCCCATGTATAAGGTGATAAAAATGTCCAACCAACAACATTGTATAGTCCGGTAGAAAATTTATTGTCAATAATTGGACAAATTAAATACTGTAAAAACGAGGATAATTCCCAAAAAGGAATCTTCTCAAAACATGTATCAGGATAGAGTTTGCGATAAATAATATTTTTTTCTGATAAATTTTGGGGATATAATATTCTATCAGGAAAGTCTTTGTTAATATAAAGGAACCGGGTATCATAATCACTATCTGCAAATTGTAATCCTTTTGAAATACTCCCAACTACTGCACCATATATCACTTTAAAATTTCTTTCTGCTTCACATTTTTTAACTTCTGTTATTAGTTTTTTGCATATTTTATTTGTTCCAAACAGCATATAAACATCCTACCTTTGTAAGTTTATTGTTGAGCCAGAAAATAGCTTTTTAAAATACAACCATTTGAATATTTCCTATTAATTTCAGAAACTATTTGTAATGATTTGCTTATGGCAAAATCAGATACAAAAGAGTCACTAGCATATTTGATTATCCATTTATTATTGTTTGATATTAAATGTATATCATTTAGTAGTTCCATTACTTTGTTATCATTAGCCTCAAAAATAATAATTGCGTTTTCAACTATTTTTGATTCCAAAACATAATTGATGTCTTCCGCATATAATAGCCGATTTAATTGCTGTTCTAATGCTGATGCCTGAATCCGCCTTTCTACATGGCATCCCAGACGTTTACAAAATCTTGAAAAGTTTCCAAAGTCATTTGTATAATCGATAATTAGAAGTTTATCAAACCGGATTTCTCCGGTCTCCCAAAAGAGTTTTCGACCAAAGTAATTTGCAAACCATGATAGAAGATGATTTTCTCCTTTATCACGAATAAGGATTCCTCTATAGAAAAAAGGGTGTGGAATAGTTAATTCTTCTCTTGTTTGCTCCATTATTTCCATAGTTTTTTCAATTTCTGAAGAATGACAAAACTGTGCATAGTCATTTTTTGATATTTGTAAGGGAATATAATTTTTCCCAATTGCAGCTTGAAATGTACACCTATGTTTCCCGCTTAGCAAATTAAAATACTTTTTATCAACATTCCATTTTGCCTCTGCTGGATTTCTAATAAAAAAATTCGGATCCAAATCTGATGCCACTTTCATTTGTTCATATATTTGGCTTCTATTTTCAATTACATTATTTTTCCACGCATTGGTTATTTCTATTTTATTTTCTAATGTAGCAGTATAGATACAATACTCTTGCAGATAATTATAGGGTTCCGCTTCTTTTACATTATTTAAAAATTGAAAAAAATCTATATGAGTAAAAAAAGATGAAATATTGATATTTCCCCATTTTATCATGTTTGAATCCTGATAATTATTTGTAAAAATAAATTCTTTTGGAATATAGGCTGTTATATTATCATTTTTCTCGCATATAAATCCATAATCATATAAGGAGCGCTTTGTATATATGTCAGGAAAATCAAAATTTTCTATATAACTCCCGTTAAATAATTTATCATAAAAGTCGGCTAGTGAATTTTCTTCTTTTGTTCCATGACCTAGTAGGACATTATACGGTTTATAAATAATATTATAAAATCCGTGTTCGCGTAATAATAATGCAATTCGTTCATGTTCAAACACATTTTTTACGGATATATATATTCTGGTTTGAGGATTTTTATATTTTATTGGAACAGTATTGACTTTCCATACAGGAAGACCATTAAATTCGGATAGTTCATATGCACGTTTATCAATATATCCTATCACGTTTAATCCACATTTTTCTAAAGAGGTTTTAGCAATATCTCCAATAGATGCTGCTCCATATAAGATATAGTTATTGCGCCTTTTTTTCATTCTTTTTAAACACTCCTATTTCACAAAGTTTACCGTCAAAACATGTATGTTCAAGACACTCATAATATTGAAACTCCGAATTTTGTAGAATATACTCTTTTTCTTTGTTAATATCGGATTTTGATTGCCAGAACAAAGTGTCGGTAATAATGTTATTGATATAATCTAATTTTTCTTGAAGTTCTTTTATACCATATATATTACATACCAGACCTAGTTCAAATGGACAATATTCTTTCTCATATAAAGAAGTATTAATTTTTATTGCGTTTACCGGAATATATTGTAAATTGCATAATGCGTATGATAATAATTTTTCATTTTCATTTAAAACAACGGAATAAATTTTGTCTATTTTCTGTGTTCTATATAAGTTGCGTGAAAAGTATGCCTGATATGGACTTATCTCTAATGCTGATGTAAAGTTTTTTTTCAAGGAATATAACCATTGCTGAAAAATATCAAGGAGAGTAGTCTCATATTCTATATACTTACATTGATATTCTGATAAAATAGGATGATTTATGTACATCGCAGGTCGTAATTGATGATGTGTAAGAATAGTTTGAATCTGCTTTATACAAGCATTATTCATCCATAAATTGTAGTCTTTTTTTGTCATTCTGACTGGTATAGTTTGCATGCCTTTTAATATATAAAAGGCACAGCGATGATGCCCATCTAGGATATTAAAATATCCTTTAGGATTCCACTTGACATCAACCGGCATAAGATTAATGAAATCTATGCCTTTGGCATATTCATTTTCTAATAGCTGGTAAATTGAATATTGGCTTTGTGAGAAATCTTTGTCACTCATATCAAAACTATTATTAATATTCTTCATAGTTTTTACATATAAGTCAGCATCACCTTGTCCATACATAAAAAAACGAAACAAGTTTATATATAGTTTATTTGCAATCATAGGTATATCATCAAAATCAAGGTTCTCAGAATATATTTTATTGTCCGGTAGCGAAGAATATATTAATTCTTTTGCACAATATACAACTATATAGGAGGAAGTTTCTCGTAATATTTTTTCTTTGGACGTTTTTTGAATAACAGTGGAGTATGTTGGAATATCGGTCAGAAGATTATACTCTTCTTCCATAAATAAATTATATAGTCGATTCATGGTATATGAAGCCTCTTTTTGATATGTATTTGAAAAGGCAAGAAAAAGTATTTTATTGAATCCCAATTTATATAGTTGTTCTGCAATTTCGTTATGCCAATTAGCATTATGAACACATATCAAAACCACACTGTTTGTGTATTCTGAAATATTGTCTAAATTCCGAATCTCAATAGAATTATCGCGTAAAGCAGAAATAGTTCTATCAATAAAACATTTGATTGAATAAATGTGCTTTATTCTATTGTAAATACTTTGTCCTAATTCTCCTGCACCATATATGAGAACAGAGGAGCCAATTTCTAAATCAAATACTTTCGACATTTTATGTTTCCTTCATATTGCTAGTATTTTAATCATCTTCGTTCTTAGACATAAATAGAATATAGTTTTTTCCACCCAATATCTGCATTTTTTGTACATACTCATCTTTCCCCGGATAAGAAGCAATGAGTGCAAAATCAAACATATCTGCTGTTAAATTTTCGATACGCATAATTTTTTGACCACATATTTCTTTCTGTTCAATATATTTATCTACAAAACAAACACATTCTGCCCTAGGATATTTTTGACTCATCATTTGTAAAGCAAGTTTTCCATGAACGCCTGCACCACAAATAATGTATTTGAAATTTTCATTATATGTCTTAATGTTTTCAATTTTTTGAGAAAGAATATCATTGTAGTTAGAGGAAATTCTTGTTTCATAATAGGTGCTTAAATCATATAATTTGCAGCACGATTCATAAGCGCTTTTAATCAGCGATTGAAAAATATCAAAAATGTTTTTCTTGATATCTTCTATTTCTAGGGATACTGGATTCCAATTAATATTTATAAAATTATTTGGAGTATAAATAGGAACAAACTTATCAATCCAGCTAAACCTATAGTCAATGTTGTTGGTTGCTATAATTACAGGAATGCCCATTGCAATGCAGGGGGCTGCCGCATGTAGTCTAGATGTAACAATTAGTGCAGCCTCTTCATTATAACGGCGAAATATATTTTTTGCAGTAATATCGACTTTTTCAATATCAGCTTCACTCATAGGATAATGTTCTACTTCAACGCTATGTGTGATATATTCTGCATTTTGCAATAAATTGTCTGGTATATATGCTTTTAAAGAATTTGGTATGTCAACCAAAAAAACTTTTCCCTCGTTTAATGATACAGAGTGTTTCCTTTTGGGCAATGTAATTGTCAGGCAACCGCTTAAGTATGATTCAATTCCTTTTCTGCGCAATAAGTCCATTGTAACTTCATCACGGCATCCGATTGGCTCGTGCGATTTTAAGTAAGGTACAATATCATCACATTCCTCATCGCACATAGCAAGACTTATCATTACAGGAATAATTCGTGGACTTGGAGGAAATATATTCATTCTTTTATAATTAGAAAATGCTTCAGCAAAAGGTACAATAATATAGTCACCGGAATAATCATGCATTTCTGTTGGCGTTATTCCAACAATTTGTGATTTATTAATGCCCATCTTTTTGTAAAGATTAAGAATTGCCCATCCTTGTACATTATCGCCAATATTAGATTTAAAATGATGAATATCTTGCATGGCTTTGTCAGTACATCGACCAATAAAGTACCCATATTTCATAAATTTTCCCTCCTAAATTTTAAAGATTTTACCAACAGGTTCTCCCCCCATCAACAATCACCGTTGCACCTGTCATATAGGAGCTTGCATCTGATAATAAATACAGGATGGTTCCTTTATATTCATCAGAATCTGCCATTCGCCCCATAGGAATCAGGTTAGATAATTTTGCCAGAAAATCTTCATTCTGGTTGTTAAAAACTCCTGCCGGACACAAGCTGTTTGCTCTGACGCCTTTTTTTGCCCAATAAGTAGCAGTATATTTTGTCAATCCTAAAATGCCATGCTTGATTACGGAGTAGGTAACCGGCTTAACCATCTGCTCATCCTCTTTAAGGCCGCTTTTTTGATAAATGCGCTGGTCGGGTGCAATGATTCCTAAATCAGATGAGATATTCAGGATGACGCCCTTATTTTGTTTTGCCATAATGTTTCCGAATACCTGAGAGCATATTAAGGCACCGGTTAATCCTACTGAAATATCATCCAGCCACATTTCAATAGGAAAATCTTCAAATCGGATATTTTTCATATTTTTAGAATCGCTCTCGACTTTTGGATTATTTGCAGCATTATTTATTAATCCGTCAATATGGCAGTATTTTTCATAGATTAGAGCAGCAAGAGAGTCCATGGCATTACGGTCTTTAATATCTGCTTTATATACATCGATTATGCTGTTTGGATACACTTTCAATAATTCTTCCTTTACTTTTATGAGCCTTTCTTCTGAAATATCGATGAGGATAGGAATGCCGCCTCCATCCAGAACGGCTTCAGCATGTTTTTTTCCAAGGAAACCTGCTCCGCCGGTGATAATAATAACTCTTTCTTTGATTTTGAATTTATCGAGTGTGTTCATATTAGCTCCTTTTTTGTCCTCCATCAATTACTAATTCAGCTCCTGTTATGAACCTTGCCCGTTCCGATGCTAAAAATACAACTGCATCAGCAATTTCTTCCGGTTTGCCGAATCTTTTTAGTGGAACGCTTGTATTGATATAAGCATCAATGTCATCTTTGGCATTATTATATAATTCTTCCCATCTGCCCCCGGCAAACATGATATTACCGGGAACAACACAATTAACCCGGATTGATTTTTCTGCTAAATCCCCAGACAAATAATTACTTAAAGTTCTGATTGCATTCTTTGATGCTGCATAAGCATAGGGAGCAGCTATTCTTTCACATGCAGCAATCGAAGAAATAAAGATAATGCTGCTGTTATCATTTAAAGTGAGCATATCGACAAAAGCTCTTACAACATTTACGGCGGAAATGAGGTTGACGTTTAGTAAGGTTTCCCATTCCACGATATCCATTCTATTTACGCCAACCGGTTTGCCGGAGCCTAAATTCGGTATTAGAATATCTAACTTGCCCCATAGTGATTCAATATATTCTTGGCACTGTAATATAACGTTCTCCTTGGTGATATCTCCTACAAAAGAGTAAACTTTTTCAGTTCCATATCTTTTTTGCAGCGCTTCATAGTTATGCTGCAGTTTTTTTTCATTCCGTCCATTTAATAATACGCAAGCTCCTTCTCTTAAAAAGCTTTCAGCGATGGAATAGCCGATTCCCTGTGAAGAGGCTGTTACAAATACTTTTTTATTTGTTAAACCTAAATCCATAAAGTTCTCATCCTATTCTAAATACTGTTTTACATATTCTTTCACAAATTTTATTTGTTTCGCTATGTTTTCAGTTTCTCGTCCATCTTCACCTCTGGCGGCCTGCAATACGAAAGAACCCTTATAACCTATTTCTTTCAGCCCGGTAAATAATCCACTAAAATCAGCATTACCTGTTCCTAATGCTACGGTTGTTCCTCTCAATAAGCGGTCTTTAATATGAATATTAAAAATTCTGTTGCCGAGAATAGTTACTTCTTTGTACATGTTATATCCAAGTCCGGAACTGTTTCCACTATCGTAATTAGCTCCGATTCTATCGGCATGTATACTGTTTAAGTAAGCATCAAAGCTTTCGGGAGGTAAATCTGTTTCCAATCCGATTTTAATTGTGCTATCAGTGTGCGAGATAATTTCTATTATAAATTCTCGAAAAGCCTCTTTATCTGAATTATTTGTTAAAGAAGAATTATCCACTAATGGAATTTCTATTAAGTCAATCCCCATTTCAGACATGGTATTGAGTACATGTAATAGTATTTGTTTGTTTTCTGAGCGAAGTTTCTGTCTTTCGGTATCTTCCTTTTTGAAAAAGGCCCTCCGCATAAAATAATCAAAACATACGGAATGTACTTGAACATTGGTTTCTGCAATGATTTTCCGCAATTTTTCTTGTCCATATTGACTCCATAGCGGATTTAATTCATATTTTTCATAGTCAAAAATAAACTCTATTTCATTTAGACCTAATTTTTTAGCTAAATAGAATTCTTGTTCCCAGTTATCAAATGGGAAGAATTGTATACCACGTCCTTTAGGCTCGGTAAGGCGTCCTTGCATAATTCCATAGTTATACATCTTTAGTCCTGCTTTCATTTAAAAGAATATGGGGTTGGTGCGTTACTTGTAGATTCTTTTCCCCATTTTTTAATCTGGTTGATAATATCAACATTTACGTTATTGCTCCATGTGGATAATAATAAACTTGTAATTTTGCCCATTTTTCTATTACCAATAACATCTCCGGATAGAGAAGTCACCGGTAAAATACAAAAAGGTGTTCCAGTCATAAAAGCTTCATCTGCATTAACAACATCATATACGTCTATATTTTTTTCAACGTATTGCAATCCTAATTGTCCGCATAACTCAAATACATATTCCCGGCTGATTCCACGCAGAATATTTCGAGGTTCCGGAGTAATTACTATGTCATCTTTTACAATAAAGAAATTATCGCCGGTTCCTTCCGCAATAAAGTTGTCTGTGTCTAATAGCAAGGCCCAGTTATTGTCTCCGGCGTAACCTGATACTTGAATGTTAGCCATCAAATAATGGATTCTACTCCTGTTTTTCACTTTAGGGTCAATTAAAGAAGCCGGAATAGCCCTTTGAGAGGGGATTATCGCATTGATTCCTTTATCAAAAAGCACACCCATGGAAGCTACAGTCCATCTGAGGGGAAAGTCTGCGATAATTATATTGAGTCCTTTTCTTGTTCCGACTACATCTTCATAAAGACCCAATAAACCTCTTGTGACATCAATCATGATACGATGTTCGTCATCTTTTTCAAAAAACGGCTCATTAACTTCAATTGTTTTATTAACAGCTTCTTCCATTTGAACTTTCGACATTTGACTTTCTAAGTCAATATGTAAATATTTAGCAGAAGCATACAATCTGTCGATGTGTTCCCTTAATTTAAACTGTTTCTTATTAAAGGATCTTGTCATTTCAAAAATCATATCGCCAAACATTAAAGCGGAATCATATATACTGATTTTGGCTTCCGACTCATCAACAAATTCTCCATTATAAAAGACTTTTCTCATCATATCCTCCTTTTTATCCTGTGATAATTTCTAATCCCATAACATCCACTTGTTTAATTCTTCCGGCTCAATAAATGGAGCCATATCGTGTAATGCCGGCGTGGCAAAGGTATTATCAGGCAGTAATCTTGATTGCAGTTTAGGTTCAAAGGCGTCATCATAATCTTGCATTACTTCAAGGAAAGCGTGCTTATCGGCATTGAACAGCCAGTCAATACATTTTTCGACCTCTTCATTGGAAGAACAGCGTTTATAAGTGTATCCAAACGCATTCGCGACTTTTTCAAAATCCGGCATACCCACGCCGGTTTCGCTGTCACATCCGACTTTTGTTCCGTCAAAGAAATTTTTGCAGCTATTTCTAATCGTTCCATATCCATCATTAGAAAACAAAATAATTTTAACCGGTGCGTCATAATATTTAATAGTCTGGAGTTCCTGCAAATTCATCATAATGGAACCATCGCCCGTGGCACAAATAACTTCTTTTTGCGATGCAATAGCAGCTCCAAAGGCTTCCGGAAGGTCATTTCCCATTGTGCCTACCCAGAAGTTGGCAATCAGCCGCTGATTAGGTTTTGCAACTCCTTTTTGGACCACGCCGGCTACCCCCATACTGTTTCCAAAAGCGACAATACAGTCATCAGGTTCTTTCTTATCAAAGATATTCCAGAAATAATTCTGTCTGATTTTTCCTTTCATGTCTAAATCTTGAGGAACTTCAATAATAGGGAACCTTTTTTTGAGGTCATTGCAGTATTGTATCCATTCTTTTGAAACAGAAATCTTTTTTGCATATTTTTGAGATTCCTCAAAATATTTAGTGATATCACTATGAATAAATCTGTAAATATTCAATCCGGGTTTAGCCGCCTCGTTAGGGTCAATATCGACCATTATAATTCTGGCTCTGGGAGCAAACATTTCCTGATTAAATCCAGTTTGTGTCAGATGAAGGCTATTTCCGATTACCAATATGACATCCGCATTCTGAAGAATAAAATTACCTACTCGTGGTCCAATTGTTCCCGACATCCCATAATAGAATGGAGAAGAAAAGGAAAGTGCATCTGCAACGTGGATTCCGGCGACAACCGGAATGGACAGTTTTTCTGCATAATTTCTAAATTCATTGACTACATTGGATACCCTGACCGCTGAACCAACCAGAATACATGGATGTTTTGCTTCAGACAATATTTTATTGATAAATTCAAAGTCCTCTTTACCGGCAGAGGGAAGTGTTTCAATATTTTCTATTGCCGGAAGTATTTCATCTTCTTCTATAATGGCTCCTTGTACATCCAATGGGATATCCAGCCATACAGGTCCCCTTCGTCCGCTTGTTGCGATATCAATGGCTTTTTGTAGTTCACGCCTAATACATAAAGGATTAATTATTTTGACAGCATATTTTGTCATATGTCTAACGGCTGGGATGATTTCAAATTCCTGTTCTCCTCGCTGGCGGAGTGGCAATCCTGATTTTTCGACAGAAATGTCATACCGGACCTGACCTGCTATAATTAACATTGGCAAACTGTCCTGCCATGCACATAATACGCCGGTTAATGTATTGGTTCCACCCGGGCCACTGGTTACACATACAACTGGAAGTTTTCCACTTGTTCTGACATATGCTTCTGCTGACATTGCACAAGCTTGTTCATGATGATTGTAATATTTATGAATTTTCTCGCATCTTGCAAAAGCATTATTTAAGTGCATGGCACCGCCGCCTACTACGGAAAATGCATCTGTTATTCCATTTTCATAAAGAATTTCCATAATAATGTCCGCAACTCTTTTTTTCATTTCATCATCCTCTATGCACATCTTTTTCGATTGTATCATTTACATACTTGCCACAGTCTATATATGACATATTTTCATTTATTAGTTTTTATGTTATAATTTTCGAGTTTTTATACATACAATGCTCTACATATTCTGCTAATAAGTGGCCCAGAAAAATATGCGCTTCCTGTATCCTCGGTGTAATCTGTGACGGAACTTTAATAACTATATCCGCCGCATCTTCCAGTTCAAAATTTTGAAAGTTACCCATTAGCATAATGCTGTAAATCCCCTGTGAACGAGCATATCGCAAGCCCTCCAAAACGCTTTTGGATTTTCCGCTGGTAGAGATACCAATCAGAATATCTCCGGTAATTCCTTTTGCTTCAATTTGCCGTACAAAGATTTTTTCATAGCTATAATCATTGCTAATGGCTGTCAGCGTAGATGTATTAACGGTCAGCGCTTCTGCATTCATAGCTTTTCTTTCTTTATAAAACCGGCTGATAAATTCAGTTGCGATATGCTGTGCATCTGCGGCGCTCCCACCATTACCGCATAACAGTAGTTTATTGCCTTTTTCAAATGCAGCGATTATTCTGTCGCCGATAGACATAATATTATCAATTAAAGCAATATCCGATGCCATTGATTTAAAAATATTACTATGTTCTTCAAGCCTTTGATAAAAATAGCTGTGTGAATTATCAGTATTATTATATCGTTCTAAAATATCAACCAGTTCCCAAACACAACCATGACCGCCGAAATTCTGGAGAATAATATCAGCAGCCTGCTTTGCCTCAGTAATGGAATCAGGCGGACATATGCCTAACCCGACATATTCCAAAGCTTCTACATCGTATTTTCCCTCGCCAATAAAGCACATATCTGATACGGAAATTCCGGAATGTAAAGCCAGTTGTTTGATTGTCTCTTTTTTTTGTTTGTTGTTTGAATAAAAATAATCCCAAGGGAAACGTTTGTGAAAATAATCGACCATTGCGTTTCCCTCGCCTGTAATGGCAGCGAGCTGAAAACCCCGTCTGTGTAATTCAAAAATAGCATCTATATCTTTGAAATTGATTCTTTTTTGTTCTCTTCCCGTGTCATCAATAATAACTGTGTCATCAGTTATTATTCCATCTATATCAAAAATTACCAGTTTAATCATCAGCCTAACCCCTAAGTTTTTTCTTGACTTCCTCTTCCGCAGCCGTCAAAATCTTCTTGCCTGTTCCCATGATCTTCTCTGTCTCACGGATGTCTTTTACCAATCGGCACAACTCATATGGCTCAATCGACGCTTTCTGGTCGGAACCGTACATATTTTTGTCAAGCGTGATATGCCGCTCAATAGACGTGGCTCCCGCCGCAACCGCGCAGGTGCTGACTAATGTGCCGGCCTCATGGCCGCTGTAGCCAACCTTACATTTATAAATATCCGCAAGAACCTTGATTAACTTCAGGTTCGCATCTTCTGACGGCATAGGATATGTGCTGTTACAGTGCATAAGTTCATACGGACAGCCATGCTTTTCAAAAATATCCACCGCCTTATCAATCTCCGCAAGCGTACTCATCCCGGTGGCAATGAAAGTATATTTCTTTTCCTCCGCGATTTCGGTAAGCAGTTCTTCATTGGTCAGCATCGCAGAAGCAACCTTATTATAATGGCAGTCATACTGCCGCAGAAACCTCTGCGAATCAATATCCCATGCGGAAGCATACCACTCGATTCCTTTCTGTTTACAGTAGAAGTCGATTTCGTCATATTCCTTTTTGCCAAACTCAAGGCCTTCTTTCTGCGCTCTCTGTGTTTCACCCCACGGGCTTGTCCTCGGAGAGTCCAGATATTGCTTTGTATATACCTTATCCACGGTTCTTTTCTGGAATTTAACGGCGTCACACCCTGCCACGACAGCAGTGTCAATCAGTTTTTTAGCTAACTGTAAGTCTCCGTTGTGATTAATGCCGATTTCCGCTATTATGAATGTACTCATCATGAAACCTCACATGCTATGAACAATACTTTTTCTAACAAATGTTATCTTTGATGGAAAATTTTAGATACAAACCCTGCAAACAGAAAAACGTTTCATGGTAAAAATACGCACCATGAAACGTCTGTAAAAAAGAATCCTAATTGGCTAACAAGCGTAAGAACATAAGAAAACCTACAAAATTTGAATTATCTTATTTTCATAATACTGTAATTCATGAAAATTATTTTTTATTAGCTATAACATAATACTGTCCACCCAAAGGACACCAAGTAAGGCATCT
Organism: Clostridium sp.; assembly: GCA_023664605.1. Classification (GTDB taxonomy): domain Bacteria; phylum Bacillota; class Clostridia; order Lachnospirales; family Lachnospiraceae; genus UBA3282. The sequence continues at coordinate 117,932 of JAMPFF010000002.1, read as the reverse complement.
CTCCAGATTGACCAATAAATTAAAAACCCCTTTTCTTGGGAAAAACACACTATAATTTTTACTGATATTATGATATCCTATGTCCGAAAGAATATTTTCACATGTCTTGCTTGACAAAAGTACCGCATCCTCATCAAACACGCAGTCTTTTACTATTTTTCTGGTAACCGGATTCCATGGATTGTGTTCAAAAATTACCAATCTTCCATCCGATTTTAAAACTCTCCTGCACTCTGTAAGCAATGATTTCCACTGTTCTGGCGGAACATGGTGTAACACTGTAGAAATATAAATCACATCATATGTATTATCTTCTTTCTCAATATGTGCGCCATCATACACTGAAAATGAACCTCTGCAATCGTGTCTCTCTTTTGCAGCCCTAACGCTTTTTTCCGACACATCAATGCCATGATACTCATAATTGGGAAAATACTCATTAACATACTGAGCTGTATTTCCATCGCCACAGCCAAGATCTAACCAAACTCCACTCTTATTTACTATATTCTTTTGTTTTACTATTTTTATTTTATACTCGCAAAAATAATCCCTATCTGTTCCGGAAAACGCTCCAACACATTCATTATGGCTTTTATCATAATTATCAACAAATTTATCAAACTCTGCGTTCATTTTCTCTCCATCTTCTCCACCATAGCTTCTATTCCCTCTTCAAGAGAATACTGTGGTTTCCATCCTAATTCATTAATTGATTCTGAAATATCTAAAATCGAATGTAAAACATCACACTTCCTTCTGGAATCATATTTTACAACTTTACTTAAACTGCCTCCACTAACTTTTTGAATAACATCTAACACGTGAGATAAAGTACTGCCTTCTCCGGTACCAATATTAAATGTCCTAACGCTTCCTGAATATTCAATAAGTCTTGTAAGTCCACCAATTAAATCATCAATATATATATAGTCTCTAATTGTCTCTCCATATATTTCAATCGCTTCATCATTATGTAATTTGTTAATTAAAATAGGAATAATACCCTGCGGCTTTTCTCTATTTTGACCTATACCATATGGGTTTGACAACCTCGCTATAATGTAGTCCAAATTATTGATTCTTCCGTATAACTTAATATACTCCTCTTGGACAAGTTTAAGCGTTCCATATCCACAAATAGGCTCCAGAGGATAATCGCATACTCTATTGGCCTTATCTGTATCTCCATATACTGTTCCCCCGGAAGAAGGAAAAATAAACCTAATTTTTTGATTGCCTTTCACTATTGCATCCAAAAGCCTTACCATTGGAAAAAGATTCTCTGTTATCTCTTGCGAAACCCTCTCCGTTCCCTCTTTAGGTACAGTAGTACACATCAAGAAGAATATCACGTCGAAGTTCTTTACCATCAGGTCAAAATCAACATATCCTATACAATCACATAAAATTGTCTCAATTTTATCATTTCGGGATAGCAATTCATCAAACCTAATATCTACAGCAGTAACCTTATATTCTTCCGACAAGCTGACACATAAGTTTTGACCTATAAATCCATTAGCTCCAATTACTAATACTTTTTTCATTCTACTTATCTTTTCCATATATATTTCGTACAGAATATTGAGGCTCTTTATTGTCTGTCAAAAAAATTCTACCTACATACTCTCCAAGCATACCTATCATGATAAGTTGAACCCCGCCTAAAACCAGTATAATCGAGGTAGTGGACATCCAGCCTTGTACCGCAATTTCTCCAGATATAAATTTAACAATAAGAAAAATCCCATAAAGCAACCCGAAACAGGACATAATGATACCAAGTAAAGAAGAAACCCTTAACGGAATTATCGAAAACGAAGTAAATCCGTTAATCCACAAGGAAATCAATTTCTTTACAGTATAGGTAGAGTGTCCTATTTTTCTTTCTTTATGTTCTACTCTCACATTTGCCAATTTATCACTACACCGTAATATTAACCCCCAAACGTATGGGTATGGTCCCTTGTACTTAATGATTTCATCACAGATATACCTATTCATTACAAAAAAATGGTTTAATTCAAGTCCATTAGGCTTTTTGAGCATTATGTGAGCCATTGTATTATTTATATCATGCCCCCACTTTTTAAATAGCGTATCTTTCTTCTCTATGTAATCTGCAAAAACTGCATCATATCCTTCATCAAGTTTCTCTATCATCTTCTTTACTTCTTTAGGATCATTTTGCCCGTCATCATCTAAAGTGACAATAACATCCCCATTACAATGATTATATCCACACATAAGTGCAGAAGCCTGACCATAATTCTTGCCTAAGTCAATCACTTTTACATGCGAATTCTCATCTGCAATTTGTTTTAAAACTTCCAACGAATTATCCCGAGACCCGTCATTTACAAGAATAATTTCATAATCATCATGAATAGGCGCTATTTCTCTAACAACATCATCAACAACACTTTTTATTGTCTTTTCGCAATAATAGCAAGGCGTCACTATTGATATCATTTTATTCCTTTCCTCATTCATCTGAATCTCCCAGTTTCACCACGACATATTCATCTATCACTTTTATAGAGCCATCATCCGGGTAACAGGGCATTTCCACAATCGCATCTTGTATTTCGTCCGGCGCATTATCTACAGGACATGTGTCAGGATTATATCCGACATGTTGATTCATAAAGGCTTGCCAAGCATAATTATTAATCATGTCAATCATGCCCACCCCTGCATATCCCAATTTTATATTCTGCCATTCTGAACTTTCCCAAATTGAAGCATCACTAATGTAATTTCCAGACCAAATCACCGGATATTCATCTTTATATCCCTTTGATGATTTTATTCTCGTAACTAATGTTGTTTGGTAAGAAATCAGCTTTTCCTGCAAAAAGGAAAGCCGTAAATATGTTGCATTAGTCATATAAACATAATTGAGGCATATAAAGAAAGCAGAGGCATATGTTGCAAATAATAATGCTTTTTTAGGCATTTTTTTATAAAACACCTCATTATTATCATTTAGGATATCATCCTCGCTGTTTTTCCAATCACAGAGCGTTGGAATTGTAATTAAAGCAATAACCATGGGATACATGGTCAATAGACCAACATGTGTCTTCTCTGTTCCCAGAATATGTATTGCATTGGTTCCAATGGGAATAAATGCAAATGATAAAAAAGATAATACTGCTGATAATAGGTTGCCTTGGTATTTTTTCCAAATATAGAGTACTAAATTCACCACCATACAAACAACCAGCACTCTATACATCCAACACATAAATGTAGTGGTTTGCAAACCCGGATAACCGCTTCTTCTTAAAATCGAAATGTAATCTGCATAACACTCTTTGATACTAAGCAGTCTGCCTAATATGTTAGGCTCCATCATGTGATCCATGCCCATGTAAGATGCTTTTGCATTATATTTTGCTTCATATAATTTCAAAACAATACAATATACTGCTACGCCTCCTCCGGAAGCACACAGCCCGGAAATAGCTAATTTTCTAAACTCGCTCAAGCTTTCCAATGCTTTTTTAGTACCTAATAATAATAATACAGCCAAAAAATATGAGAGATATGCCTGATACATTCCCAAAGATATTGCTATCAAAGGAATGCTATATAACCAGCCAAACTTAAATTTAGCGGTCAACCAGGCTGCAAATGCACACAAGAATAATGCACAAAAAAATAACGGCGCACAAATCATGTACATAAACGTATGCGCTACTGCCGGAAATATTACCATAAACGATGTGATAAGTATTATATTTGTTTTTTTCTTAATTTCGAGCATATCCACTAATAACCATGCACAAACTGCTATAAACAGAATGGATATCAATCCGGCAAATACCGGCGTGGAATATTTCTCACCAAATAGGCTTCTGATAATCCTGTCGTATTCCATGCCTGCCCATCTGCCTTGTCCAATACCCACAGATGAGAAGAAAAGCCCGATATCATCATGCATGGAAATCTTATAAAATATCATCTCACCATGCGTTAAAATCCCCATAATAAATGCAGTCAACGCAACCAACTTTGCAGTTTCCATTTGCTTTGCTGAAAAATTAAGCTTAGACATAAAATTTTGTTCTCCATCCATAATCATAATAGCTATAATATATATAACACCCCCCCAGAAAAAAGTCAACATCTTTTTCCTGCTAGGCTCTACGACTGACTTTCCTTTTTTCCTGCTCTGTAAGATGGCATGAGCATAGAAAAAACCTCCATACTGTGTAATGGTATCTTACATCAGTTCAGAGGTTTTCATAAACTTTGGGATAGTCTCCCATTCTTCACTATTCTTTTTCTAGATTTTCATAGAGTCCTTCATCATATATCTCTACATGCTCATATTTCCCATTATTTAACAAATACGCAAATACTGTTCCGCCGCCGCGGCAGAGATAACCGCTATTACACTCTGCCAGTAAGTACGTCTCAATAATATATTCCTCATTCTTTTCTCTCATTGTAACATTTTCAAACTCTATGTTCCTTTTTTCATTCTCCCATACCGGTTCATCATTTTCAAAGAAATGCAGCCTGCTTCTTTCCACATAACAACATTTTTCACCCCATCTTGAGACAAATTTATTAAAGTATTCTCTATCATCACATGATAAAAAGATATATTCATATCCCCACGATTTCATTTTCTCCTCTACAATTTCCATCAATTCTTCACATGTCGGCTGCTTAGGATGTCCATTATAAAGTTTTTCGTTTCTCATTGCACCGGCTCCCAGTCCGGCTCTAACACCAACTCCCATTACCTTTCGATTTGCCCCAAAAATTCTATTCCGCTCTACCGCAATCCTATCTTCCAGCGCATCATTAAGCCTGATATATGATGTTATAATGTTGTTCCAATATTTTAAAGTTTTTTCATCCGGCGGAAACATGATACTCCAGTCCAATACTTTGACTTTTTTCCCCCAATAATATGCATATCGCACACATTTACTTTGATATACTTCTTCTACAGGTACATCATCCATTGGCTGTTTATAATAGTATTCCCATGGATTCTCAATCCCAAACTTATCTTCATCTTGAAGCATAGGCATCCTTACTTCTCTTAAGTCAATTACCGGAATCCATCCTTTTTTTATTGCAAAATCAATATAAGGTAACCCGATACACAAAATGGTACTATATAGTCCACATTGACTGCCTGTCAGCATTGAAGTAATCAGGAAAAATTTTTTCCCTTTATTCTTTTTCCCGTTACAAATTGATCGATAACGTTTACCCACTGGAATCTTGGAAAGCATCTTGTAATAGTTTTCATAAATATTTACAATAAAATCGAATTTTTTTAAAATTTCTTTTATTTGCATGCTATCTCCCCCATCTTATCGCTTGTTATTATTATTGACCTTTTCCACTTTATCACTCATTGAAACACCTCCCAGATACCATCATAATCATTCACGGTATAACTCTTCATTTGCTCATGTTCAATCACATGAAAGGCCTGTCCACTTTTAATGATAATTGAAGTAATCCCTAATTCCTGAGCTGCTATCATATCTTCATCACTGTCACCTATCAATATGTCTTCTGCTTTAACAGATATATTGTTGCGTATTATCTCACTTTTCCTGCACTTTTGAGCAGTAGCATATACTGATTCAAAATAAGGAAGTATCCCTAACCAATGAAGCTGTTCTACCGTATTCTTATGGCTTTGCCTGTTTGTTACAACAAACATTGCATATCCTTTTTCTTTCAAACGCTTTAGCAGATTTTCTGCGCCGGGCTGTAATGTATCCTTTTTAAGCCATTCGACTTTTTCTATATTATCCATCCACTTGTTACTGAACTCTTCTAAAGATGTTTTGCGATAATGTACAACATCGGACAACATTTTCTGTTGGTTATATCCCTTATTTTTATAATCCCAATATTGTTCATAACTCAACCATTCAGTATCTGTAAGATAACAGAAAAGTTCATAAAGCCTACGCCTTGAATCGACCAGAGTTCCATCTAAATCCCAAAACAAATTTTTCATCTGGAACAATACCTTTCATACTCCATTTGAACATCATATTTATTTAATAATCTCACATCATCTCTGATAATACATTCTACCAGACACGCATCACTATTATTCAAATAGGAAGTATCATCCCATGCAGAATCTAAATCTACCAAATAATACTTTAACCCATAAGCTTGTGCAATGTTGCTTACATTAACACATTGATAATATTCAGGCGAACTTCCACAGAAATGACTGTTATAAAACTGTCTTTGCACATCTTTCATCATACCTAGGGTATTGTTATTAAAAATAATGCATTTAATATTAGGATTATTCAATTTTAAATATTGCAACTCCTGTATGTTCATCTGGAATCCGCCATCTCCCATAAATGCTACTACCATTTGGTTATTTCGAGCAATAGATGCTCCAATAGCCGCCGGTAATGAAAATCCCATTGAACCATAACCGCCTGAATTCAGTAAACGCATATTTCCTTTTAATGAAATACCTTGAGCAACCCACATTTGATTCTGCCCAACATCTGCTGTGACTACTGTTTCCGTAGATAACTTTAAAGATATTGCTCTAATATACTCAATAACACTCTCCTGATATAAAAAATCCGTCTGTCTTTTCCAAAAATCAAGCTGCTTCCACCATTTGTCAAATGAAAATGACTCATGACTCATTAAACGAGCATTAGCCTCTTGAAGATATTGCTTAATATCGCATTTTATAGTAAGTACTCCCTTTAGAACACGCTCTAACTCATTATCATCAATATCTATGTGAATAATCTTGGCACTCGTATACTTATCTAATTCTTTTCCTACTTGATGTTTCGCTAACCTTGCACCTAACACAAGTAAACAATCTGTATGTGCCAATGCAATATTCGCATATACATGTCCGTACGTTCCGGAAAAACCATAAACGGCACTTCCACAATCTAATCCATTTAAAGTTGCTACCATAGGTATCTTAGTTTTGTCTAAAAATGTGCGAAACTCTTCAACTGCTCCAGACAAACGAATACCTCCACCTGCTAATATAAGCGGTCTTGTCGCCTGTCTTATCATCTCAAGACTTTTTTCTATATCGTTACTCTTTACTTCACTATTTATATTGCATTTGTCTTCATAATGCCTCAAAACATCGGGCATTAATGCAAACTGTATGTCCAGTGGAATATCTACAAGAACCGGACCTTTCCTTCCAGTATTAGCAATTGTAATTGCTTTCTCCATTTCATATGCAAGATTTTCTATAGAAGTAATCATTACACTGTATTTGGTAATTGGTGCAGCTATAGATGCAATATTCAAATCCTGAAACCCTTTTTGACGTGTTTGGCCATTTCTGAGGACATAAGATGTATTATCCTGTCCCGTAATACAAAGCATAGGAATCGAATCACAATAAGCATCTGCAATTCCTGCCAACGCATTAATTGCACCAGGGCCAGATGTAACTAATAACACACTCATTTCTCCAGTTGTTCGCGCATATCCGTCCGCAGCAAAAGCACATGCCTGTTCATGATAATTCTGTCTAAAAGATATTTTTTCAGATTGTATCATTGTATCCATAAGCTTCATCATCGCACTTCCAGGATATCCATATACCTCTGTAATACCTTTTCTGAGCAATAAATTGACAATATAATCCGCGCCTGTCATATCTTTATCAATTTCCTCTCGATTTCTTTTTCTGTCGTTAAAACGGGCCGCTCATCCATTCCTCTAATCCACAACAGATTATCTTGAAGCGGGTTACAGATTCTTTCCAGTTCAGGCTTTTTTTGATATAGACATAAGTCTTTCAAAATCACCGGCATGTTTAATCCTGCCTCTGCAAAAAATTCCACCGTAGCAAAAAATCTGGATATATTAATTTCAGTAGGATTAGGAACTCCATTTTTATCACACTTCAAATCAACTCCATAAATACCATGTGGAACTTTACTCACTGCTTTACAGCAATTAATTCCAATTCCATCCAGCTCTTCAGATGAATATGTTATACCAATCTTTGTTAAACCGCTAATACCATTCGGACTCATTGCACTGTATGCCCAAGCGCCTCTTTTCCGTCCTTGTGCCACTATCAATTCGCCGTGATTCCAGATAGCCATCCATGTCACATTTTCTCCCGGTAAAACCTCGGCAGCCATATAATTTCCCCATCCGGAAGCATTATCAATCCATTCTTTCGCTTCTTCATACTCATTCGTCTTGATTGCTCCTCTGGCTCCATTGCCAATAATCATAGGTCTAAACCAAACGTTTCCTTCATCATCCGCCAATGTCGAAAAAGCGTTTCTCAAATCATCTTCCGTATGTATTATCTGATTTTCCGGAACTATCACACCGGCCTCTTTAAATTTCTTCCAGGATTTATATTTGTATACACATGTATCAATCGTCTCATAATCGGGTACCAGCATTTTCACTCCGGTTGCACGAATCTCATCTTCAAACTTTAATGCTATTGCTAATTCCACATCATGATTAAAATGTATCATATCCGGTTTTTCTTTTTCCAGAATTTTCAATAATGTTTCTTTATAATCCGGCTTTGTAGAATGTGGAATCAGATATTTTTTATGAGCATTGCACAACATCAAATCATATTTATCAGAACCGATGCCAATAATCTCATTTTCTTCCTTATCCTTAAGCAGACAATTAATAACTCCATTAGACTGTGAACTTCCTGCGCCTGCAATGATTATTTTATACATAACGTTCTCCTTATTCTTCTACTAATTCAGCATATCCCAAGCCGCCTATGCCATAGTGATTACCAGTATAAAATAGATATGTTTTGTCTTTATATTTAAACAGACATGGAAAACACTGCATCTCTTTATCCCAATCTAAGTTTTCACCAACCAGTTGAATACCGTCATTTTCTAATGAAAAGTGAATGCCATCTTTAGAAACGGCATAAGCCAGCCTGTACCCATCCATCAGATATCTAATACAGCATATCATTTTATAATCTGTACCATCCCGCCAGACAGTACCTATAGAAGCCCCATTGCAATCACTATTTAGTACATCTAATGCAATTTCTACTGTTTGTGAATTCCACTGTAATTTATTTTTTGACTGGATATATTTTATATTATATAAAGGTTTAGTTCCTTTATCAGTAGCTGTCCAATCATCTCCTCCCACATACCACAAAGCATATTGTTTATCTCTTTTTAATATGTATGGATTACTTCTCAAATATTTTTCACTTGATGTAAGTTGTAATATAGCTTCACCATGATTCAGTTTCTTAAATACTTCCCTATCATCATCAACACATACGGCGCATCCCGACTGTATTACATAAGGTACATCTACACTAACACTATATCCTGAATAATACATATACATTAGTCCATCTTCTTCATAAATACATGCAGAAACACATCCATGGCTATCAAACTCTCCGTTTTTTCCTATATCAATACATGGTATTCTGCTATAGTCCAGAATTTCTTGAGGATTCTCAGGATTTAAATCAAGATATCCTATTCGACCTATATTTTCGGCATCACATAGCGTTACATAAAGGCGCAGTATCTTTTCACTCTCCATATAGTATGCCACAGGTTTCATTATATTTTTTGAATACCACGGTATATCCTTAAATGTTTCTTTATCACATATCTTACCCTTTTTTTGAAATACCATTTCTAATTCCTCTTCTTTTCCACTTGTACATAGATTTCCGACCCCAATTCCGGAAGATATTTTATCATCCTATCCAATCCCTCAAAAATATCTTCTGTGACGATACCCTGTGCCAACATCTTTTCCATTTGCCCTGCACTTAACAATTTAGGAAAATATGTACCCTTTTGTATCACTTTAAAATTACACTTCTCTACCATATCACATAAGCTGTCCATATCAAATACTCTGTTACGCTGCATTGTCTTTTGCAAATTTGATAATTCATGAACATCGCTTATCATACCCATTTCTTTCGCCAGCAGTCTATGCAGGGAATTAGCGTTTGGCACATTAATATGTACCACCGTATTATCTGCACAAACATCATAGATTGCCTGTAAAAGCCGTTCCGGTTCTTCTACTTCATGTAAAAGGCTGCTTAAAATAACAAAATCAAAAGTTATTCCTGCTGCTTTCACTTGTTCCACCGCATCTTCAAAAAATCCCTGTATACAGGTAATATCACGATTTAAACCTTCTGCTTTTCTTTTTGCATTAAGAACAAATTGTTCTCCCGGCTCCACAATAACCATCTTCTGATAATCCGAGAAAAATTCAAATAACGGTTCCAACCCACAGCCAATCTCAAGTACTGCATCATGTTTACAGGAACGTATCAACTCTAAAATCTTTTTTCTACGATATTGAACCTGATATTTTTCACATGGTTCTTCTTTATATTTTATTTCATAATCGCGTATATCTCTCATATTCAGCTTTCCCTCATTTACACAATACCTTTTCTATACGGTTCTAATATCTTTTCATATATTCTTGTTATATTATGGGAACTTCCATATTCCTCTTTTGTATTTGTCAGATTATTGTTAATTTCAAGCCCCAAATGTTCTGTTGTGATTCCCCACGAAAGATACTGCATATTCCTGTCCTTGTAGATATCTATCATTTTATAATAAATGTAAGTCATCGGACTCCATTCATTATACTGTGAATCCGCCGCCAAGTATTGCGTATGAGCGCATTTTCCCTTTTCAAAAATGAAAACCATAGATACTGCAACAATTTTATTTTCATAAATGCAGCCCCAAAACTCAATATTATCAGGAAATCTCTTTTTTAAATCAAGTAAATCCGCTACTGTATGATATGGTTTCAAACTATATTTTTGTAAGTTATCACTTAATATATCATGAAATCTTTGAATATCCATTTCTCCAGACAATTCTCTGATATTCATTTCGGCATTAATACATTTTTTAACAAGTCTCTTTCGCAATTTAGCAAAATTCTCTGTAATATTTTCTTTATTATATTTGTCAAAATCAATATAGAGATTTAATTCTTTATATTCCGTATATTTTTTATAATACAAGCAATATTCTATCAATTCCGATGACTTCGCTGCCATCAGCGAATTTGTCTGCTTTAGAATACACTTTATAAAGCCAAGCTCCTGAAGATACTCCTCCATTTCCGTAAGTAATGTTAATATTTTTTCAATCCGTAATATATCTGTAGATACAATAATTCCACCATATGTGCTTCCTGCATGTGATATAAATATTTTTTCTCCATTTTCATTTTTTTCACAAGCCGGACAAACGGCTGCCAGCTTATTTTTTCTATAAAATAAAAGCGAGCAGTCCTGATACTTTCCAGCTTCATGGTAGTTAAGAAACTCTCTTGTTTGCAAAAAAGTACCGTTACAAGATTCATAATAAATAAAATTATCCCATTCTTCTTCATAATCTTTCTGAAATTTTACAATTTCATATTCCATATTCTGATAATTCATTATAACTGCCTCGCCTTACCACATTATTCACCCAAGGAATTGATAAACCGCCTACATTTATCCTTATTTAAAACCCAGGTATCTGCACCAATATATTTCCCTTTAGCAACAACGTCAGCTCCTAATATGATGAAATCTGCCTGTATTGCATTCGCTATAGCAGAAAAAGCATATATCGGAGATGTTTCAAGGGCTATTTCAACTATTTGCGCTTTTTCATGACAATATACTATATTAGTCAAAGCCCCGCCGCCTACTCCTACAATAATATCTGCTTCATTAAAAAGCATTACCTGCTCATCAAAATGCAATTTTTCAGGATATACAATATGGAAACCGTTATTAGCAAATATTTTCATTATTTCCTCCTGATTAGCTAAACGCTGACTTTTATTTTCGGGGCGTGGAAGAAATATTCTTTTCTTTACAATATTTTCACAATTCCTTTGTACTGGTAGGACTCTCTTTCTAATATTATCAAATGCTGAACGGGAAATCATAAAATCCTCTGTTCGGAAAATACTTCCAGGTTTAAAATTAAATGGTATCCACATATTCTTCGAAATATATATCATCTTATCAACATGAACACATTGTCTCCTCTTAATCGAAATAACCGGATGATGATAAATATTAATTTTATCAAGCAATTCTTTCATCTGCGGAATATGCAAAGCTACATTATCTATTAATATCGGGATGGAGCGATACTCTTCATACTCATCTACAAACACCAATCGTGAAATAATCTCAAATGTAAAATGATAATAATTATAATTTGCTGCTCCAAGCAAATTGATTGCTTCTTTTATTATCATATCTGTTTTCTTATATGCTATACCCAAATATTTTCCTCTTGCCTGATGCAAGATAATGCTTCCACTTCTTAAATCATATCTGTTCTCTCCCCTATCTTTGCAAAACATATCAGAAAATCCTATATCTCCTATTGAGAAAAAATCGCTTTCTCCATATGCATCAACATTTCTAAATTCCGCAAGATAAATGGGCGGAGCATCAAAAATAGACTTTTCAATATTTTCTCTACCCTCAAAAGATTTAGGCAGCACCACCTCAATTTTTTCCCCACTATTTAAAATATAACAAGTCTGTCCATGCCTCTGAGAATATTCCATCCCCCCCCTTATTTGTTTAAATTTAGTAAATGAATCCACTTCTCCTCTTTCTTTCATGCCCTTATATAGGAAGTACATACTATGACTGTATAGCCATCCTCGAATTATAATTCTTTTCCAGCTAATATACTGTGGAATCCAATTCCATATTCCCTTTATTAATCCGGTAAATCCTTCTTCTTGCAAACATAAAATACTTTTCCTAAAAATATCTTTCATGTCATCGCTTTTCCTTATGCACGTTTAATTTGCTATTACGTATCTCCACCACCAGTTCCGTTAAATGCACTCCCAAAACGGCTCTAACCAGCATTACCTTCATTTGCTCCTGATATACTTCTCTGATGCCCTTCCACTTCATACATTTTAAAACCGCTTTTATTAACCGATATCTTAAGGAAAGCTCCTGCCTGATATAATGTTTAGAGTCAACACAGCTCGCCAGATTCATAAGCATTCCATGGGTAGTAGCCATCTCGTGATAACAAAAATACGGCAATATGGCAGGATACTTCTTTTTGCACATTTTTTCATATTCTCTCATTGAGTCTAATATATGATATCCTCTCAAATTAAAATGTTTTGATGTACTGGCCGATTTCTCTCTCTTTATATAATGATAAAATGCTTTATTGATTACTACTATCCGTTCTGAAGCATCCAAAAAACGCGGCATTGCCTCAGTATCTTCATGAATAACATTATTGTTAAACCGCAAACCTTTATCAAATAAATTCCGCCGAAATAATTTATTACAAGCCGACATGGAAACATTTCCTTGTCGGGCAAAAATATCATATAGTGCCTCTTCTTTGGAGAATATTTTTTTCTCTTTGCTTACTTGAATATAGTCTTGTCCATCAATATCTGTTGATACCATTCCACAGCATACAATAGAAACTCCTTCATCTCTCATTTCCGCCAGCATATCTTCATACATATTGTTTTCTATATAATCATCTGCATCTATAAATGAAAGAAAATCGCCTTTTGCCACGTTAACGCCCGCATTTCTTGCACTGGCATTTCCTCCATTTTTTTTATGCACAACAACAATCCTTTTATCTGCCTGTGCTAACCTTTCGCATATACTGCCGGAATTATCTGTTGAACCATCATCGACTGTGATTATTTCCAAATCCGAGTATGTCTGCTGTTGAATCGAAGCAACACATCGTTCAATATATGGCGCCATATTATATACTGAAATAATGACCGAAACCATAATAAATCAACCTCCGCTTTTCTCAATTCGAGAAAATCTCTTCCTTTTTCCTTTCTATCGCCTTACCATCCTTGATTTCATATATCACATCACAGTTTCTAATTGTGGTCAATCTATGCGCCACAATAATCAATGTCTTAATACCCTGTAAAGCATCGATTGACTCCATAACTGCCGTCTCTGTTTCCGTATCCAACGCCGCTGTTGCCTCATCCAATATCAAAATATCCGGATTGCTATATAACGCCCTTGCTATCGCTATACGCTGCCTTTGCCCGCCGGAAAACTGTACCCCCCATTCTCCGACTATCGTATCCAATCCCGCTCTCAAATCCATAACAAAATCTTTCATCTGTGCCATTTCCAGCGCTTTCCATACTCTTTCGTCATCAATTTCCGCTTCATCTATACCAAAGGCTATATTTCTGCGGATAGAAGCATCTGTCATATATATGGATTGTGGAACATACCCTATAATCTGATGCCATCTTCCCCCCAAATCTTCTATATCAACCCCATCCATTAATATTTGTCCGCTCTTAGGCTTTAACAATGCCAAAATGATATCCGCCAAAGTTGTCTTCCCTGCGCCGGAACTGCCAATAAATGCAACAGATGTACCTTTCTTTATTGTCATATTTACATCATCAAGAACTGTCAGGTCTCTGGCATCATAGGAAAAGGTAAGATGCGATATTGTCAATTCCCTTTCAAAGTTCTTGGAATATATTTCTCTTTCTTTTTCTGTCTTTATACTGCCATCACTGATTTTCTCTAAGTCTTTTACCATATATAATGTATCATACTCTGCTGATAATGCAGGCGCATTAGCCACAAAGACATTTACAGAACTCAAAATTCCTCCCAAAGTGGGCAATATTCTAAATGCTGCAACCGCTAAAATCGCCAGCTGACTTAATAATTCAACCGTATTACCGGATCTCATTATCTGCAGGGCAATCGCCGCCATCAGTCCTGTAATACAGATTGCCTCTATGATATGTGCAGGAGTGGTCTGACTCATTGTTATCTTAACACCATTTTTGTTCGATTCTATCATACATTCTTCATAGCGTTTTACAAAATAATGCTGTCGGTTCATAGCCAGAACTTCTTTACTTCCTTGAATCGCTTCCAAGGATGCCTGGCTGCACTTATAGCTATATTCTCTTGCAAGTTTCCCACATTTCTGTAAAGGTTTCCTAAAAATAACCTGTGTCACAACAAAACAAATAATAACAAGAGAGAGCAGGAAAAACGCTAACGTCGGCGTAACTGAAATAATCAACACTGTAATGAATAACATTGTCAAGCATTTATTGAAAAGGCTAAATAACTGTGTCACAATGGCATATACACTGGATATATCCCCACCTAAACCTCTTAACAAACGCGCACTGTTATTTTCCACAAAAAAGCTATAGCCCTGCTGCATATAAGCAGATAAAGTACGTATTGCTAACTCCCGCATAATTTTAGCTGAAAACTTAGCCGAAACCCATGTATAAAAAGCCGCATATGCATTTTTTATCAAGTAGAATATTATGATAATAACGCATATGAATAAAATAATATCTCTCGTATCCTGCAAATGAAAGATTTGAGCCAAAGATGCAACATATGGCTGCTGCATAAGTTCGTCCGGTTTTAAAAACAAATCCATTAACGGTATTAAAATAGAGATACCAAACATCTCAAATACCGCAGAAACTATAGACATGCAAAAAACCAATATGCTATATCCTTTCTGTTCTTTCGATAATATAAAATTCAGTTTATGAAATGCGTCTTTAACTTTAGCCCATTCTTTGCCCATAGTATTCTCCCTTTTATACACTGATATATTGCAAAAATTCATCATAATCTCTGATATAATCATTCTCATCATAATAATCAGAGGCCAATACCGTCAAGACTGCATCAGGCGTAAAATCAAACATTTCTCTCCATATGGCAGCCTCTATCACCAAACCTTCTGACGGATTATCCAATCTCACACTTTTACGTTCTTTTCCATCATCCAATAATATTGTACAGGCTCCGCATGGGCAAAACAACACTTGTTTCAGTGTTTTATGCGCATGCATTCCTCTGCGGATACCTTCTTTCGTGCCATACATAAAATAGACACGTTTCACTTCAAAAGGTATATTCTTCTTTTCTTCTAACGATATTAACGCTCCTCTTTCATCACCGTGTAATTGAAACTGAATCATATTGATTTCCATCATCTTCTCCTCTTATCGCCAGTCATTTAATATCTGAATAACATAATCGACTTCTTCCTGCATCCCATAATACATGGGAAGACTTAATTCGGTTCTGCTGATTTCTTCACAAACCGGCAGGCTCCTTTCCAAACCTATCATATCCTTATAGGCTTCCTGGTTATGAATTGCAATAGGATAGTGAATACCGCTATATATATTATGGCTTTCCAAATAAGCTGCAAGTTCATCTCTGCGCCCGGTTCTAACTGCAAAAATATGCCATACGGGATTTACCATATGCCAATCTGCCTGCGGCATAATCAGATTATCATTATGTATTTCTTTTAAATATCTGTTTGCAATCCGTCTCCTATCCTCATTTACTTTATCAAGCAGCGGTAATTTTGCCCTTAAAAATGCCGCCTGTAATTCATCCAGCCTACTGTTATATCCCTGGTATATATGATGATATTTATAATCAGAACCATAATTAGTCAATGCTCTTATTTTGGCCGCCAATTCTTCATCATCTGTTGTAACACAACCAGCATCTCCTAATGCTCCCAGATTTTTCCCCGGATAAAAACTAAATCCGGCTGCCATTGACAAAGAGCCAACCTTTCTCCCCTTATAGATGGCTCCATGTGCCTGCGCTGCATCTTCAAAAACTTTTAACTGATATTTTTCGGCTATCCTGTTAATAGCATCCATATCCGCCGGTTGTCCATACAAATGTACCGCTATAATGGCTTTCGTCTTTTTTGTAATCTTTTCTTCGATTAAATCCGGATTAAGGTCATAAGTTGATAAATTCGGCTCTACCAGTACCGGTTTTGCACCGGTTCTACTGACTGCAAGAGCAGTTGCAATAAATGTATTAGACGGTATAATTACTTCATCGCCATCTCCGATCCCGCTTGCCTTTAATATCAAAAACAAAGCATCCAAACCATTTCCACAGCCAATACAATATTTCACACCACAATATGCTGCAAACTCTTTCTCGAACTGTTTTCCTTCTTTCCCGTCTATATACCAACTATTTTCAAAAACTCTCTCAAAAGCATTATGCAAATCTTCATTTAATTCTTCCTCCAGTGGTTTAAATGATACAAATGGCACATTCATTAAATTTTTTCTCCTCTATTGCTTACTAATGCCTGTCATAATAGCTTTGTTCACTCCACTTAGGCGGATTTTTATAATGATGCAGTTTCAAATAACATTTATACCAAAATAGATTTATTTTGTCTTTCCAACTCATCATTTTTAAGAACTTCATAAGATCGCCAATATTATCACTTAATTTAACACAATATCCATTACATCTTTGCAATAATAACGGTGTAAAATTATATTGACTGCCAAACAGTTTCTGCATCATTTTTATATCAGAATAGTAATCCTGAAATCTTTCCAATGTAGAATGCGTTGCAAAATAATTGCTACCGCCCTCTGCATTAAATCGATACACATACATATATTCCTGCAATATATATTTTTTACCTTTACTTAAAAAATAAAAATACCACTTCATTTCTTCATTATTTTTCGCTCCCTGTACAAGATAAGCATTTTGCTCTCTATCCGTCTTAAATGTATTTCGTATCATTCCATGGATTGCAAAACAGTCAACATTTCTTAAAAAATTATATAATGTGCATTCCTGAGGCGTCCGCTCATCAACGAATGAACGCAATTTCTTTGTCTGCATATTATATAAATAATGCCATGCCGACACACTGTAATACTCCTTATGATTATCTAAAAAATCGCTCATTTTCTGCATAGCCTGCATATCGCACAAATAGTCATCACCTGACATTACAAAAATATATTTTCCTCGCGCCCTTAAACAAAGATCATACATATTAGCGCATAAGCCCAGATTTTTTTCCCGATTAATAATCTGCATCTTATTCTCATATTTTTTTAGCGCCTTTTCCGTGCCGTCAGTAGAACAGTCGTTTCCAACAATGATTTCATATGAGAAATTCATCTGTTGATTCAAAATGTTTTCCAGGCATTCATCAATATATTTTTTATGATTATAAACCAATATTCCAATGCTTAACTTAATTTCTTTATCATCTGAATTATTCAAAATTACTCACCCTTTCATCTAAAAACATTCCAACAAATAACATATCCATCGTCCATCATAATCTCTTATATTCTATTTAGTGCTTGCTCTTACTAAAAGAATTACTATTATGATGAATCCCATTATTAATCAGCACATAATCCTCAAAATCATTTTCATACCAACTTCTGCGCATGATTCTGGCTATAAAAGTAACATTGGAATACCCGCATATCAGACCCTCACAGCGTGTCAACGTATATTCATCCCGCAGCACTTCCAATCCCAGTTTATATTTATGATGCTCCCTGTCAGAATTGCTGAAAGCGATAGAGTCATCACCGCCGTCATCACGAAACGTATCCTGATACACTTTTACTTTCTCACCAAATTCTTTCTTAAAAATCTCTACCGCACTGTTTTCGTCCGTTGCCAGAAAAATCTGTTCATAACCTGCATTTTCAAGCAGTTCCTTTACCTTTTCAATTTCCTGCTCGATTTTAACCGCTACCGGATGGTTATTATATTGCTTTCTAAAATCAGTTCCTCTAAAGTGAACACCTACCGTTTTCTTATTTCCCAACAGCTTCTCGTATTCTTTCTCCAGATACGCTTTTGTGGCATCGTTATATTGTATATATTTTTTCATCATGTCCGCCATCGCGTTGATATAATCTTCTGATACATCATAACTGACCGCATTATATATTTTCTTTACCTGTTCATAATGTGTATCGTTGCAATAGACAACATGGGCGGCATGCTCAATTCCCTGTATTTCAGAAACAGGCTTAAAATAGTGAAGAAATGCATTCTTCTCTCCATTTATGCCATCCGGTTCATAATACAGATAACCCTCTCCCCAATGGACATAAGGTACAAATCCCCTGTCATCTGCATAATACAACCTGATTAAAGTAACGCCCAATTCCGCAAAGAATCCCATTCCGTTTCCCTGTTCTCCGGCAAAATAAATCGTTTTCCCTTTATATTCATCGCCAAATGTGTGAACCTCAATAAAATCAGGGTTATGGTATCCTTCCAATACTAATTTGCGAAAATCGGATTTATTCCTGTGAATCCTGCAGCGGTTCCAAAATACCAATTTTTCATTTTTGCGCAGATAATCTATGATGCCTCCCATTATATCATTTGCCTTTCCTATTCGTTATCCGTATCGAAATCCTGCGAATGAAAACCGCCATTCCTGATGCTATAATAAATGCACCAAGCACTGCTGCTACCCACACCAGAGGTTGTTTTACTGCCATATCCGCCAGCACGATTCCTAATAATACAACCAAGACAGTATAGATAAGCAATATTACCAATAAAATATTTCGATAGCTTATATTTTTTTTCAATGTTTCAATCTCATTTTCCCTGCACTCATAATTCTCCCATTGAGACTCAAAATACGCCTTATAATATGGGCTTTTATGCGCATATTTCCACCATTCATAATAGCCGGGCATAATGTATGTTGGATTCCACGGCTTTTCTTTATGCTTTGTAGAGGAAAAATGAAGTACCTTACATGTTTTTTCACAAGCCATCAAATAATCATATCCCATGGCTGTCATGGACTGTATATTTTCCTCCACACATAACTGTGGTGCGGGCAAAAACTTAATTTTATTCCTAAATAAGATGCCGAAAGTCAACTCCTGTTGTGAATGCCCAAATTCTTCTACCGCCCGCCTGTCCGCTTCCAAAATCTGTTCCAAAGTAAAATCCTGCCGGATTGCCTGCACATCATATAGAGAAACAACAAAAGTAAGGACATCACCGCCTAGCCGTTCCATTAATCTGCGATGTGCTAAAGGTTTATGTTCCGCATCCGGACACGCTGCATAAAAACCGGTTAAATCGGTATCATAAAACTCTCTTAAAGAACCTGTCACAACGGCGTCTGATTCTATCGCCAATATTCTGTCTACTTCCTTAGGAAGCAGTTCATGAAACATCCAGTAGCACCCTAGCGTTCCAAGGGGCCAATGGTCGGAGGCGCTGACAATTTTTCCCTTTGCCATCTTTTCATCAAAATGCAGAATGATAATATGATTACCATACCTTTCAGCCAGTTTCTTTTCTTCTATGATATCAGATTCTTCAAGATTCTCTGAAACCAGATACAAATAAATCTCTGAATCCTGATTCTTCTCAAACAGCGACCATATTACAGGATAAGCATAATACAATACCCGTTTTGCCGTTGTAAGATATACATTCATTCTTGGCTTCATTTTTTCACGCTTTATCCTTTTCAACGCAATTTATAAAATGTTCAATATCTGTAAACTGGTTGGCATGTTCTTTTATCCATGCTTCCGATTTATCCCACCACTTAATATTTAACAACTTTTCTATCTGTTCTTCATTAAATCTGTACCCTATTATCTTAGCCGGAACTCCCGCGACAATAGCGTAGGGCGGAACATCTTTTGTCACTACCCCCCCCGCTCCTATGATAGCGCCATCTCCTATTGTTATTGCCCCCATAAGGAATACCCTTTTCCCTATCCATACGTCGTTCCCTATGATTGCATTATACCGGGAATCTTTACTGCATTTTTCATATACTTCATAACAATCTTCCTCTACATAGGTATTAATAAATGCCTTTTTTCGATGAAATACCGGTGAAGTAGAGACAAATGATTTAGGATGTCCTTTTGCCGATATCATTCTTACTCCCGATGCAATCGAACAATATCTTCCAATACATGCACAATTAAACCAACAATCATTCAATATATAAGTTCCGTATCCCATATTACAACTAAAAACACTTGTATTCTGACCAATATAATTATTTCCTTCAAAAACATCATCCGAAGTAATTTTGCTTCTTTTGGCAAAGATAACACCTTTTTGCCTTCTCATCTTGATCCGGAAATATATCAAATATAATTTATTGATGAACATCTGCATTTTTTGTTTCATTTTCATGTACCTATTCCATAAACATCCGATACCACCTGTTCCCACACGCCACACTTCTTCAACATGGCACAAATAACATCCCTGACCGCTCCATATCCGCCCTTTGTCTGCGCCACATAGTCAGCCTGTGCCTTGACTTCTTCGCAGGCATCAGCAGGGCATCCTATAAAACCGCATAATTTCATGGACGCCAAGTCATTTAAATCATCCCCGATATAACCAACTTCCTGCCCCGATATACCATTCAGTTCCATAAATGACTTTAAATAAGTGACTTTATCCTTAACGTTCTGCACAATATAATCAAACTTCATCTCCTGCATTCTGCGGGTAGTCGCCTGGCATTCTCTGCCTGTCAGCACCATCAATTTTATTCCTGCTTTCTGTGCCGCAAAATATCCCGCTGCGTCCTTTGTACAAAACTTCTTTAACTCATTGCCGTGTTCATCATAATAGATGCCGGCATCTGTCATCGTACCATCTACATCTATGACAAGATATTTAATTTTCTGTAAACTCTCTTTATCAAACATAGCTTCTCTGCCTGCTTTCGCCTTATTCAACCAACTGCCATATCTTATTTATTATAAAGTGAATCCGTTAAAAATGCAACCTCTATCTGCTTTCGGATATCTTCCAAGTACCTGCGATTCCGGATGTTTTCCTCCATCCCTTTCGTATGCTGGCTTGCCATATAAGAAGTGACATAGTTGCCGCCCGTTCCCTGGTATCCATCAAAGCCTGCTATAGAAACCCGCTCGATACCCAGTTTAATTAAAAGTTTCATCAGCATAATGACACAGTTGTCACAATTCCCCTTTTCATCAAAACTTAGTTCAGCATAATTCAGCACATTCTGTTCTTCGCATACATCCATCAAATTGGAGGTAATCAAAATAGTACTCTCTTTTCTTTGCTCATCCAATGCCCCATATCGCATCGCATTGGAAACGAAGATATAATCCTGTCGGTAATCAGCGGAAGCAAAATTGGCCGATATAATAACCGGCGACTCTTTTTGGATAAAGGTCTCTATTTCCTCTTTCTGTCTGACAATGCTGGAACCGGGCGCCAGTATCAAAATCTTTCTGCCTTTTAAGTCGTTATGCAGCCTGGCAATCAGTGCAGCGTCATCTACTTCATGGTTTTGGAATTTTTGATAGAGTTCCTCAATATAGGCTTCATCATAAGCGGTTTTCTTATTTTCTGCAATGCTTGCCAGTATTTGATTAATCTGCTTTGCCCGAAGCCGTCCTTTCCCCAATAGAAATTCCGCATAGTTTCTATGCAGGTTAAACTTAGCGGAAAGCGCATATGCGGTACTGTAACCCCACGGCTCTATCTGTTTTAACTGTATAATATAATCGTCAATGCCATCCAGCACGGGATTTACATCATACACCGTTCCCTGTGTTTTGTTCATGTAATCCATAATCAGTTCCATGCACAGATTTCCCGGCGTCCTTCCCATACCAAGCATGGAAGCGTCAATAACACTTTTTCGCTCGCTGGACTTCATCGCAATAAAGTCCTGTGCCAAAGAATAGGACAACGCCAGATTTTCATGAAGATGCAGCCCGATGACAATGGACTTGTCCAGATTATGCTCTATCAGGGAATAGATGCGCAGCAAATCCGATTTCATCATGGAACCGAACGTATCTACAATAGAAAAAGCATATGGCTGTATTTGATTGACTTTATTTAACAGCTCCAGTATTTTATTATCGGAATACCCCATAATATTAATAGGGTTACAAAATACTTTGTAACCCTTTTCTTTTACCTTTTTGATAAAGGCAAGCCCTTCGTCGATATCATAGTCATGAAAGGTCACGCGGACGGCGTCAATCGTCCTGCCGTCATACGGTTCCAGTTTATCCACGTCGTATTTGTTATGAAGCGCCATCGCCGTAAATACAGTATTTCCTTTTTTCTCAGGAAGAACCGGGAGCATTTCGGCACAGTTATTATATAACGCCTTATCTCTATTATATTCACAGTTTCTTAAGAATCCGATTTCCACGTAATCTGTCTGTGACTTGACAAGCTGTCTGATAATATTTTTAATCGTATGGTATCCGAAATCCCAATCATTGATATAACCGCCATCCCGCAGGGTGCAGTCCAGTAATTTAATATTTACCATAGTTTCCCTCTAAACTGCCAAATGAATTTTTCTATCTTTAGTTTTATAACTTCTCCCTTTATACTCTTTCCACTATTTCGTCGGATTAGGGTCTTTCATTGCATAGAGTGCTTTCGCCATTTCATAGTCATATAAATCGTCAATATCCGCCGCCTCGCGCTTATTTATCACAAGCTGATAATATTTAGGACCATAGTTGTAATGCCACTCCCGCACTTTCTCGGTGGGTGCCAAATCAATCCCGTTTGTAAAATGATACATCATGGGAAGCTGTTCGGAATTTTTATGTTCCAGTCCCATCTTAAAATTCAGAGGCCCGTTATCATCCATCAGATAGGTCTGGTAAGGAGAGACCGTAATCAGGGAATCGTATCCTTCTTCCAGCTTCTCAAAGTATACCTTTATCGCTTTCTCATAAAGATAAGGTTCCACACAGGGAGATGTTGCACAGGCATACAAAAGATGGTCTCCCTCGATAGTATCACACAGATATTCCAAAAACATACCGAAAGGTACAGATTCATTGGCATACTGTATCGGCCTCTTAATCGCTTTCACACCGCACTTTTCACCGATAGCAAGCATCTCGTCGGAATCGGATGAGACAATAATCTCATGAAGCCCTTTCACCTGTTTAAGCTGCTCAATCTTATGCTGTAATAAATTAGAATCTCCAAAAGGCAGAATATTCTTATTGGGCAGACGAGTGCTGCTTCCCTTTACCGGTACGACTGCTGAAATTGTTTTATTCATTGTTTTCTTCCTCCTTATTGTTCCAGTTCTTTTGCTATTTTCGCTATAATTGCATGAATCTCTTCATCGCTTGTTTTTTCATAGTCATGGGCGACTAATTCCAGTTTCCGCCTCGCCTCACGTTTTGCCTCCAGCCATTTCCAACGCGGTCTGTCGTTTTCCAGCATTGTCAAATATACATTATACAGCGGGGTAATCTTTGTCAAGGCTTTCGTCACTTTTTCAGCCGGCCCCATCTTATGATAATATGTCTTTAGCTGTTCCTTTGTCAGATTATAATATGGATTTTGCAGAACCTCCTCCGCCATATCCGCAAACTTAACATAGCTTGGCTTATCCCAGTCAATCGTATACACTTCATCAATCAACTTCTCGCTGACCGGAAACGGTCGGTTATCTTCATATGTTGTTTTTTCAAAATCAGTATAATCCGAAATCTTATCTGCATCCTTCAAAAAGGCAAGTTCATAATCCGCCGGTACGGGAACCGGAAAAAGCAGATAACACATCTTTTTCCCAAAAAATGCTTCCACAAACGTCGAACTGTTCCCCGTGTATATTTTATCGCTAATCAGAATCCATTGTTTTACCGACCTCTCACCAATTACTTTAAAATTGGCATACTGCTTTTCCATTGCAAGCGCCTGCCCGCTCTCCTCTCCGGGGTGCGGCCGGTATACAAAGACAATATCTTCCCTCTCTTCACAGATTCTGCTCATCCAGTCCAATATGATTTTTTTGGAAGGAAGCATGCAGTCCTTATAATAATACCGCCAACCCTCGCCAAACCGTCTGCACATCTCAACCAGATACTCCTCTGTATGAAAATCGGAGAAATAGGGCGAAACAAACAGAAATATCTTTTTATCAGCAGAAATGCCATAATCTTTCACTACTTCTTCTTTGGAAAGATAATAACCCTTTAACTCATCCCGCAAAAAATCCATGCCGACATGCCCTATCAATTTGACTTTTTTCGGGTCCATCTTCGCGACTTCCAGCATACGTTTCTGATTCATTGTTCCCCATGATACCCTGACAACCTCTTTGGCTACGCCGGAATAATTTTTATATGCTTTCGTATCTTTTTCGTCCATCGGAAAAACGATGTTCTCCCATTGTAAATCGATGAGCTTATCAAATTTTACGAAATTTTTCGTATGCCATTCAATCGAACTGTTCTGATAGCAGGCCATTGTCACGACTACTTTCGTATGATAAATAGGACGCATTGCTTTTAATGCCTCCGCATCTTCGATATGAATAATCTTTGTCTTATATCCTCTTTTATCCAGTTCATATTTTAAAAGGCATAAATTTTCCAGTTCCCTTACTTTATGTTCATAAATAAACATAAAATCCAGTTCTTCTATCTTGTATTTTTCCATACGGGCAGCCATGCCTCCTTTTAGTCCATAATCTGTATCAATTCTTTTGCCAGAGCGTCAAAATTACGTTCAGCGTCAAACTTATCCTGAAATATTTGCAAAGATTGTTCACACATGCCAAAATATTCTTCCGTGCCATATATCCCTGCCATATGTGCAATCGCATGTCCGACTTCCGACTCCGTTGGGTTTTCCGAAAGCAGAATGCCGTTATCCGATAGCATCCGGGGTAATTCTCCAACGGCAGTTGCAATGACCGGTACGCCAAAAGACAATGCTTCCTGTACAGAAACAGGCGAGCCTCCCTCCGTAGCAGTCGTCGTAATAAAACAACTGACATACTGCTCCCTATAAAAGCGGATAACCGCCTCATTGGGCATCATCCCCATAAATTCATATTGGATATTGTCTTTTCCCTGCAGCTTTTCCCACGCCGTTTTCTCCAGATTGGCAAGTTCGTCTCCGCCGCCGATATGCACCCATTTTATTTTTTTATCTTTTAATACAGATAATCCATCTATAATAAGGTTAATTCTTTTAATGCAAGCCGTATTAGAGCAACTAAGCAAAAGAAAATCCTTCTTACATATGGCTTTTCTAGCCGCTACCGTCATTCCTTTATCTGTCACACCCAGCCGACACAACGGATATTTTTTACCATCTTTCTTTTTATATCTTTCAAGATAATAGTCTTTGGCAAACTGCGCCGCAAAAATCAGTCGTTCCAGTCCGGCGTCAGTCTGTGGTTTAAAAAACTGCCTGCCATATAATTCCCGATAGTCATATAAATCATATCCGTGCGTCCTTGCTATTATCTTTATATTTGGAAATTTATGTCTGTGCATGGTCAGTCCGAAGCATTTATAATCAAACCAATAAAAATAAAAAAGGGCATACGTATTTTGGTTAAGCCCGGTCTTTTTTTTCAATCGGCGGTAAAATGTCTCCGCCGCCGCTCCAAACATAAGCATCCTGTATATCCGCTTCAAAACCTGCCGTCTGTCTTTAAGAATCGCAGCCATTTCGATATAGCAGTCCTTTTCACAGAAAAAACGAAATAAAGAAATAATTTTATCCCATAAACACTGTGATGTTGGAATAATATACGCCTCAATCTGCGGATTTGGATTTTTCACCTCTCCTACTTCGGCCGCAATAACAGATACATGAAATCTATCACACAAATAAGGATATTCCGGCCTTACAAAAGTGTCTTCTGAATATCCATAAGGAAAATCCTGCGTAATTAAATACATATCCATTTTCATAATTTCCCTCTATACTTTCAGTTAAAATATATCTTTGCAGCAGCAAGAACTGTAAGCGCCATACTCTTTTCAGTAATATCTCCTTCATCAAACATCTGTGAAATATCTTTCTGTAAGTTTTCCCCCAACACAACATTATTTATATTATCATCATAATACATTTTATAGTATCTCTGTAACTCATCATCTCTCCAGTACCAGTAATCTATGGGATTCATATTGTCTCTATTTTCAATTCTGGCCATTTTGCAAGCAGCCTGTCTCAACAGTCTCTGTGTTGTCTTAATTTTTCTGAAAAAAATATGACTTTCCTTAGGCTGTATACCACCCCATTTTTCCCATCCAAACCTTGTCGATTCAGGATATTTCTCCTGCATCCATTTTAAATAAATATAATGTTTATATCTATATTGAAACGGTAATGAAAATACAGTGTCCATAAAATCAACATCCATAAATGGAGAAGATGTTTCTACAAAACACTGTCTTATCATATAACTTGATGACATTCCAAGTATACCTCTAGTATAAATACAAAACATTTCCTGACAGGGATATTCTTTTAATATATCCTCATTAAACAGATATTTTAATCTGTCAGAATGCGTATTCATTCCAAACACCGGCTTTCCAAGGCCCGTTTCTTTATCATGATATGTTCCAATAATCACATCGCCCAACATTCCTGTATGCTCAATGCCAAACTGATCCATACGAAGCAATGCTAACGTTCGTCCTCCTCCAGTAATTCCCGTATATAAAGCAGCGCCATTATTCTGTGCTACAATATTTTCTATATCATACATCCATTTTAAATCTTCTAATGGCCTGAAAAGATATTCATGTTTCAAATAAGCTGCTATCTGCTTCGATATCCTTTCATCATGATAATTTGTCCGACTATATGTGAAATTCACCTGATCCACATATCCCATGGCGTGAGCTACCCAAGAGACCATACGACTATCAAGCCCACCACTCAAATCCACTAAATGACGATAACCATATTCCTTATCTTTTTCAAACTCTCTTCTAACAGCCTCACGAAATGCAGCATCAATTTTTTCAATTGCTTCTTTTTCGGACATTTCCGTTTCTATATCTTTAATAAAATGATATCTCACAACAGACACTTTTCCATTTTCAATACGTATATACTCTCCCGGCAAGATTCGGTGAATTTGCTTAACAAATGTACTATCATCAATCATATATCCATATGTCAACATATATTGTGCAGCAATCTCATTCCAACAATAAGAGAGCTGATTCGCTTTAAAAACTTCCACCATATACACAATATTATTGGATATAATCCACCGTACTCCATCAGTATAATAATATAGTGATTTTATAGATACTTGGTCTGTAAAAGCAATAAGGCTATTTTCGTTCTTATCATACTGATATCCGCAAAATCCGCCTCTTAATACTCGCAGACACTTTTGCGCATCCTGTTTTATCTCATAAGCGAAAGCATGCTGCCAATCCTCAAATCTATTTTGAATAAGCGTATCTTTATTATAGACATAACCATCCAGAAAGCTGACCTGCTCTTTCTCATTTAAAAAAATCTGGTCATCCGGAAACTTATCAAGAAGATTGTTATATTGCCAACAACATCCAATATTTATACATTGCCCAAGGCATTCTATGTCCAAACCTTTCGCGACTAAAAAACCATGTATATTTGACTTCATACTCATTCTCCATATGCGTTATAACGGATTTCTATTTAATAATTTCATGCCATTTCAAACAATTCTGCCACTTCACTGCTATTTGGATAATTTATCAGAACAGCTCTATTAATACCCCAAAAAACAAAAATACTTCCTGCTGCCGCCGCACTTGCACCGCTCTCTATCGCCTTTTTACAATCCTGTAAATTACCTGCACCGCCACAAGCAATAACCGGAATCTGCACAGCAGACGAAACTTCTTCAATCACCTGATAATCATATCCCTGCATCATACCATCATGCGTAATGGAATTTAAAAATATTTCCCCAGCTCCGGCACCCTCCAACATCTTTGCATATTCTACCGGACTCATCTTCGTATTCTGCGTTCCGTTTACTATTTTTACAACATTCTTGCCAAACATATTTTTCCCTACATCAATAGCGCCTACAATACTCTGACTTCCGTAGACTTTCACTGCCTCTTTCAGAAGGTTGATATTCCGAAATGCAGATGCATTGATAGATACCTTCTCAAATCCAATTCGGAATAGTTTTCCAATATCTTCTATAGAGACAATACCTCCTCCATAACACAGTGGCATAAAACACTGTTCCGTAATTTTGCGCAAATATTCAAAATCAGGCTGTCTGTTTGCTTTCGTTGCATTGATATCCAAAAACACCAGTTCGTCAACTTCTTTATCATTAAAGATTTTGACAGCGTTTATCGGATCACCAATATAAACCGGTTTATGAAACTGCTGTGTTTTTACCAATCTCCCATTATCCAATAGCAGACAGGGAATTAATCTGTTATGATACATAAAAATTCTCCACAAAATTCTTTAAAATGTTCATGCCAAATTTATGGCTTTTCTCCGGATGAAACTGCGTTCCTGCTATATTTTCTTTTTGAATAACAGAATCAAATGTAATCCCATATTCCGTCGTCGCAACTGCATGATTTCTATCTTTACATGTTACATAATAAGAATGAACAAAATAATACCGCTCATCCGGCTTTGGATTTACAAGCAGTTCAGAATCGTGCTGCCTTTCTATATAATCCCATCCCATATGCGGAATCTTCAACCCTTGTCCATCCAATTCAAAACGTCTCACATCTCCGTTTATCCATCCCAGTCCCTCGCAATTACCTTCTTCGCTATATTCCAAGAATAACTGCATTCCCAGACAAATACCTAATATGGGGATTTTCTCTTCTAATACTTTCCGGTTTAGAATATCACGAAGACCCGATTCGTTTATTACACTCATTGCTTTCCCAAAATTACCGACCCCTGGTAAAATCAATCTATCCGCTTTTTCTATCTCATTCATACTATCGGTAACAACACTGTCATACCCCAAGTATTTCAGCATATTCTTTACAGAATAAAGATTTCCCATTCCATAATCTACAATTACTATCATAAACTATAGTCTCCATTTTTTATATATATGAAAATGCCATATATGTAATATATCTTCCAAGATATATATACATCCTAAAATAATTTTTTTGACTAATTTTTTCATTCTTCGTTTCCACCTATTGCCTTTGATATTGTCTTTATCAATCTTCCCGTCACATCATTTTCATTACTAGGGTAATCCCAATAGCTTAACGGTTTGGCTCTCATAATTCTTTCAAACTCCTCTTTTGAAATCTGCATTTTTTCAAGGAAATATTCAATATCCCTATCAATAGTTTTCTCATCATATGGTGAAGTTTTCAATATTTCCAAAGCTTCTTCTCTGCTTAACTGCCCGGCTATAATCAAACTGGATAAATGCATTCTACGTTTATCATATCCGAATTTAGTCGGCAATATATATGTCTGATAAAACCTTGTATAAAAAGATTCATAATGCTTTCCGCCATAGTCTCTCCATTCATAATTATCCTGTAAAAATTTCTTTGATTCGTCTTTATTATAATCAATATAGTCTAAAAGGTCGAACCATATATATTTTCTCGTAAAATAATCATAATCCGCCCTGCTAAAATATGGAAAGGTTTTCAATTGGCCCGAACCATACATCTTATAGATACTTTTAATATATTTCCAGTCAAAATGCCCATAAGACCATGTTCTGGGCCGAATAGATTCTGAAGAACTATTCTGCCCCATAATAATGTACTTGCATTTATATTTATGCGCAAGCATTCCCAATACCGGAAAAATCATATGGTCAGTTGGAATTTCACTATCCGGCGTTGACGCTTTTAAAAATGCAAGTTGCATATCTCTAAATTCCTGCCAATCCACAACATAAGTATATAAATCAATTTCCAATTTTTCCAAAAGATTTTTAATATTCTGAACCGCCAGCTCTGAATCCCACCCATTATCAATATGAACTGCCAATGGACGAAGCCCCATTTTCTTTACCAAATACATTACATAACAACTATCAACACCACCACTGATACCGACAATGCAATCATATTTTTTTCCCCTGCCATCTGTCTTGATTTTCTCTGCAAAATCTTCCAAATTAAAATGCTTCCTTTTTTCTTCCGCCTGTTTCAATATTTCCTGCGCACCTTTACAATGATTGCAAATTCCATTTTCATCAAAAACAATCTCTCTATCCGAAGTGTCCATAACACAACGCCTGCATATTTGATATTCCATACTAATAACACGCCTTTCCTTTCATTCATAATACAAGTTCCGGTATAAGATTTTCTCCTACACAATCCCTTTTTTCAGTACACCGCATATTCTTTCAATATCACTTTGCTGCATATAAGGATGCATCGGAAGCGACAAACAGGTATCGCATATTTTTTCCGTTACTTCATATGTGTTCTTTTCACTCCATCGCCACACTTCTTGAAACGCTTTTTGTAAATGCATGGGTTTTTGGTAATACACTGCCGTTGGAATTCCCTCCGATTGTAAATACCTGATGGCCTTTTCTCTCTGCGCATTATCCGCAAACCGTACGGTATACTGCGCCCAGCTTGAATACGCATTTGATAAAACCGTCGGCGTAATAAGCGTATCTTTCAAAAGCGCTGTATACTCCATTGCCGCTTCATTGCAGCATTTCACTTCTTCATCAAAAAATTTTAATTTTTCAAAAAGCACTGCCGCCTGTATGGTATCCAATCTGGAATTGATTCCAATCCGCACATTATCATACTTATCAGAACCCTTTCCATGCACTTTATAAGAGCGGATTAATTCCGCCCATTCATCATTGTCTGTAAATACGGCGCCGCCGTCTCCATAACAGCCCAAAGGTTTCATGGGAAAGAAAGATGTCGTCGCTATATCTCCAAAACTACACGCTTTTTTTCCGTCTATACTGCCGCCAAATCCCTGTGCGGCATCTTCGAGCAATAACAAATCATACTTCTCTGCTATCTTTCGGATACTCGGAAAGTCCGCGGGCTGTCCAAACAAATTCACAGGAATAACCGCTTTAGGCGTCAATTTTTTCTCTGCTAAAACATGCTGAATCGCTTTTTCCAAAGATTCTGACGATATATTAAAAGTATCTTTATCCACATCTACAAAAACCGGAACAGCCCTAACCCACGGAACAACCTCTCCTGTAGAAAAAAAAGTAAAATCCGGAACAAAAACAGCATCATTCTCATGCAAATCCCATGCCATTAACGCCAACTGCAATGCATCCGTACCGTTTCCGCAGGTAATACAATGTTTAACGCCTACATACTGCGCCAGTTCTTCCTCTAAGCGGGTAACAGGCTCTCCACCTATAAAATGTCCGCTCAATAAAACGCTGCCCACAGCCGAATCAATGGCCTCTTTATGTTGTAAATATTGGGTTTTTAAATCTCGAAATTCCATCACTTTACCTCGTACTTTTCAACAATATTGCCTTTTTCATCCACCCTGCCTACAACCTTTGCAGGCACTCCGGCAGCCAACGCATAATCGGGAATGTTTTTGGTAACAACCGCTCCCGCCGCCACCATAGCATTCCTACCAATCGTATGTCCACAGACAATGGTTGCATTAGCGCCTATACTGGCGCCTTCTTTGATAAGTGTCTTTTTATAATTATCATGCCCTTTAGGGTATCTTGCCCTAGGGGTCAAATCATTCGTAAATACACAGGAGGGGCCAAGGAATACGCCGTCTTCAATGGTAACGCCCTCATAGACCGATACGTTATTCTGTATTTTAACCTCGCTGCCAACATGAACATTATTTGCAATATTTACATTCTGCCCCAGTGAACAATTTTCACCAATCACGGCGCCGGACTGAATATGACAGAAGTGCCATATTTTCGTACCATCGCCGATAATGACATTGTCATCTACATAACTGCTTTCATGCACATAGTAACCCATTATGAAAATCTCCCCTTAAAGTCTGTCGTTGCACACTTCTCTAACGGAAACTTCACGCTCGCCCCCGTATAAGCGGACTGATAAATCGCCAAAACAAGTTCCAAGGCTCTCTTCCCCGCCTCCGCGTCCACATAAGGCTTTCTGTCGTTTTGAATGGCGTCAATGACATCCGCGTATAACGGTGTATGACCGTAACCATATACATTAGGCGGATTCTCATGGAACTGTCTTTTCACTTCTTCCGGATTATCCAGCATATCGGAAAAACGCCACTCCTCAATAATATTAACAGAGGTTCCACCTGCTTTCACGGTTCCCTTTTCACCGAACAAATATAATGTCTCCTCCAGATTCTTCGGATATATATTAGTTGTGCCTTCTACGATGCCATACGCGCCGTTTTTAAATTTGATAATTGCAATCCCCAAATCCTCCGCCTCAATATACGGATGATGCAGACGATCCGTCATACCGACTACTTCCTCCACTTCATCCCCCATCATCCAACGGAGTAAATCAATATTGTGTATACACTGATTCATCAATGCGCCGCCGTCCTGTTCCCATGTGCCGCGCCAGTTTGCCCTGTCATAATATTCCCGGTCTCTGCACCATCTGACATGCGCGGTTCCATAAAACATTCTGCCAAAACGGTTCTTTTCCACCGCTTCACGAATTTTTTGAATAGACTTGTTAAAGCGGTTCTGATGATTCGCACATACCTTTAAATGCAGCCGATTTGCTTTCTCAATAATCCTGTCGGCATCTTCTATAGACAGTGCAATCGGTTTTTCTATAATCAAATGACAGCCATAATCTAAACAGGTCAGCGCAATTTTTGCATGTTTTCCGCTCTCCGTTGCGATCGCCACCAGCTCCGGCCGCTCCTTTTTTAGCATTTCCTCATAATCCGTGTATTCCTTTACCGTATCGTCCAAGTCAAATTTCAGTTTTTTATCCCGCATATTGTCCGCTTCCAAATCACAGACAGCTACAATCTGCAGCTTATTCGCTTTCGCCGCTGCAAAATGGTTCGGCGATATTCTACCACAGCCAATCAGTGCATATTTCATAGTCATTTTCCTCTTTCAGCTTTCTATATAATCTATAACCGGCTTCATGACAACCTCCATGCTTACATGCGAAGAAGCATACTGTCTGATGACGGCTGCTACCGACTTTTTATCCGTATTATTCTTTCTGATTTCTCCATAAAACTGAACGACTTCCATAATATCCACGGCTTTTTCATTATTCGGAAAATTTCTGACATACTCATAACCGGCATCCGGTACGTCCGTTTCACATCCCGTAATAAAAGGCATTCCCTTGGCCAGGCATTCCCGTATTTTTAAAGCCGCTACTTTTCCATAAAATCCCACCTTATACATACCGAAAACCGCCAGCGCAATATCGCTGATATCATACATTTCATCCAGCTGTTTTCCGGACATATTCGGATAAAACTTTACATACTCCTGCAAATTGTATTTTTGAACCAGTTTCTGATATTTCTCTTTTTCCGGACCGTCTCCAATCAATAGCAAATCTACCGTATATTGATTATCCTTATTTTGATAGTATTGATAAAGCCCTTCTATAACGCGTTCATATCCATGCTGCCTCTGCATGTACGCCACTCCGATTAACGTTATTTTATTGTCCTGATACTGCCCTTTTACAAGTTCTATCTTCCCGACATTGACGCCATTGGTCGTACGAATTGTCGGTACCCCAAAAATCTCCATATCTTCCGTATATGTTACGAACCTGTCAATATACTTCTCTAAATTTTTACGATATAACAATTCTTTTATATAAAACGGCCATGCGTTCCATTTACCAAAGTCATCCTTATCATACGGATACGTAAAAAGTTCTATCATAATCTTGCAGTCAGGATATTTTTCTTTTATCTGTTTCCAAAATCTTAAATACTGCCTGTCCGCCACCGTACGGCGCGCGTATATAAAATCCGGGTTTTCCAATTCTGCAAATACTTTCTCATAATCTCTGGCTATGGAAGCAGTCGGGAAAAGGCTGATGATTCTTTGTAGAAAAGTCCTCTTTGGCGTTTGCACCTCTGCTTCTTTCACATCATAATACCGTGAAAGCTCCTCTATCTGCATATCTATTTTTTTGCTGACACCTATGGAACTTCTTCCCTGAAAATGAATATAATATCCTTTTTTCATCTAAATCCCCTATTTCCCCTATTATGCCAAAAGTATGCAAAAACAGTATAGCAAACTTACCATGAAAAGACAAGTTTTGCCACAGATTTGCCGTCTATGCCCTCATTTTCCCCCATTGCTTATGGACAAAATCCCTGACGCCCTGAAACTGCGCTGCACACATATCTCTTCTTCCCTGCAAAAGCCAAATTCCCATCCAGGCAAGCCTGTTGCAGAAAAAATAAATGAGAAAAATATAGAACCGGACATTCAACCGATGCTTTTGACATAGCCACAGCCTATTGCAAAGCAGCCAGTTTCTGCTGATATAATAAGCATTGGCAGGCTTTTCATTCCCCTTGGTAGAACCGTTTACCTTATGATATACTACCGCATCCGCACAATACCAGATTTTAATGCCGTTTCTGGCGGCGCGCATACTATACTCCGTATCTTCGTAATAAAGGAAAAACCGTTCGTCCAAAACGCCGATTTTATCAATTATTTCTTTTGATAAAAAAAGCGCGCATCCATTGGCAAACCGGCACTCTCCGCTATCGTTAAACTGCCCCTTATCCATCTGGTTAAAGCCTCTTTGCAGAGCTTTTTTAACAACGGGTGAAAAATCACCCCCGGCGCACCAGATAACATCCCTGTTATCGGCATATAAAACTTTCGGAACAACTATCGCTTTCTTTTCCTGTTGACAGGAAAGCATGTTTTCTATCGTATCGGGTTCTATTTCCGTATCATTATTTAAAAGCAGGAAATATTCCATTCCCTGCTCCATTGCCCAACGGATGCCTTCATTATTGGCTCTTGAAAACCCATAATTATCATCCAATGTAAGAATCGCCACCTGTTCATTGTCACCCCAGTTTTTTTGCAGCATCAAAAGAGAATCGTCCGTAGAAGCATTATCCACCGCCACTATCTGAATCTGTCCGCTTATCGTACTGCTTAGTATTGAGGCAATACATTTGTCATTATACTCTTTACCATTGTAATTTACTAATATAACGCTTATCTTTTTTTCCATATCGGTTCCTTTAAAAAAGCAAGATATTGCTTGGCAATCAATTCCGGAGCATAAAAGTCAAAATCAATCGCTGCCTGGTCTGTAGCTTTCTGCTCTTTTGCTTCCATGATTTTTTTAATCCATTCATCTATATCATATGGATTCTCCACATAAACCGCTTTTTCTTGGGTCACTTCCGGGATGGAAGCGCATCTTGTTGTCACCACCTGCGTTTTAAAGAGCATGGCCTCTACCGGCGGCATCCCGAATCCTTCAAAGACACTGGGAAATAAAAAAGTATGGCAATTCTGATACAGGCAATTACGCTCTTTATTGCTGACAAACCCTGTCAATATAACCACATCCTGTAAATTTTTCTCCTGTATCTGTTTTTTTAATACTTCCGCCGCATTACCATTAACGCCGCTGATAAGTAATTTATTTGGCAGCCGTCCGCTTTTTTCACTTGC
The DNA here is from genome assembly GCA_023664605.1 of Clostridium sp. Taxonomy (GTDB): domain Bacteria; phylum Bacillota; class Clostridia; order Lachnospirales; family Lachnospiraceae; genus UBA3282. The sequence goes on along the minus strand of JAMPFF010000002.1, from coordinate 81,618 downwards.
AATCCGTTCCATAACCCCAAGTAGAGTCTGTAAATTTTTATGCGGTATCATCTGACTTACCGTATAAAAAAATTGTTTTTGTTCAATCTGGTATTTTTTTTGTAAAATCCCAAAATCCACTGTTTCATTTTCTTTTACTAAAATGGGATTATAGATAACTTCTATGTCTTTTCTATGATATTTTTCTTCAATGTCCGATTTAACCCAATTAGAGATGGCTACAATCCTTGCCGCATTCATTACATCCATCCGCCAGCACAGCCGGGAATACGCAACCTCATGGAAAGGATGATAATTCGGATAATGAAATGCCTGTAAATCATGAATGACGCAAGTATACTGAATACCTCCATTTAACCACGGTTTACAGTATACCGGTTCAAAACACTTTCTAAATCCCTGTCTGCGAAGCAGTCTGTTTTGAAACACGTTCTGCCATAAAATCCGTTTTGCTATATTTTCGGATGTTATATTGGCAACCAGAAGATGATAACGGTTATCTTTTTCATATTTTTGAAAAGTATCCTTATTATCCAAAGATACTAACAGTGTAAAATCAAAATCCTCTTCCGATGTTAAAAATCCATCCAATAAATTCCTGATATACGATTCTGTTCCCCCGACTTTACCGGGGCGAAGCCATAATAAGTCAATTACGATTTTTTCCATATCTATTTCCTGTTATTCTAATCAGTATCATTTTTCTGCTTTTCTAAGCATATTTCCAACTCCCGAATCCTCTTCTCTAAAATCCCCATTTCCTGTACAAGCGTCCTGATTTTCATATTCTGTCTGGATGCAATAGAGGTAAGCGCCATACAAATCATGAGGATAAAGGCAATGCACATGATAAAAAGCCCGTTCATATTATCCTCAATGCCCAAAATATGAATCATGCGTATCAGAAGTTCCGGGAAAATAACCAACATTCCCATAACCGCGCCCGCCAGCAGCCATAAAAGCGTATATTTTAAGTTTAACGCCCTCTGCTTTAAAAAGTACAGAATAATAATAAAATAACATATCACCGCGATAATCAGCGTAACTCTTAACGTAGACGGAATCATTCTATACCGTTGCCCCTTTCTCAACCTGCGGCTTTGCTCTCCGGAATCCGTAGCTTAACCGGCATACCAAAATAGCAAGCGTAACCTTTATCATATAATAAATGGATTTTCTAAATGTAATCGAACTTTTTCCGCCTTCCCTGGCTTTCATCTGCACTGGCACTTCCCTGACCCTTCCTCTGTGCATTACCGCCGTAACGATTGCCTCCGGCTCCGGATAATCGGTCGGATAATCCTTGGAATAAATATGGATAAACTTTTTATTGACCGCCCGGTATCCGCTTGTTACGTCTATGATTTTACGGCCGGTGGTGATTCTGATTAAAAAACTCAAAATACTGATGCCGATTCGCCTTGTCTGGGAGGACTGAAATCCCTCTTTTTTTATGAATCTGGAACCGATAACGACATCCGCTTCTCCCGATAAAAGAGGTGCCAGCATATCGTCTAAGTATGCGATATCATGCTGTCCGTCTCCATCCATCTGCACGGCAATATCATAATCGTTTTTGCGAGCATAAATATACCCGGCCTGCACCGCGCCGCCTATCCCGAGATTAATCGGTAAATCCAGATACTGATAATGCCGTTTCTCGCATATACGCAGTGTATTGTCCGTAGAACCGTCATTGATAATCAGGTAATCGTAATCAGGCGCCTGGTTTGTCATACGATTTACCACCTGTTCAATATTTTCTGATTCGTTATAAGCCGGAATAATAATCAGAACCTTTATATCCTCTTTCTCTTTCATGACATTACCCTTCTATACTTTTCCTTTCATCAGGTTGATTTTCCTTATAAAGTTTTTTCCGTATTGCTTCCAAAACTGCAACAGCAGCAGGAAATATGCGATATAGAAAGTACCGAAATTATAGAACAAATAACGTTTCTGCCCAAACAAAACGGCGGAAATCGCAGCCACCAAAATACAGTTGGTAACCAGCACGCAGCTCATCAACTCACCGTATTCTTTTCCTATCTTTTTATTCACATACGCCCAAATCATAAAAGCAATGGCCGATACATACAAAAACAACGTAATCAGATGGCATAGCAGATAAATCCGCTCTATCTGGAAAAAAACCGTGCTGACAAATGCCTGTGGCATCAAGATGAGCATATGATAGAGAAATCTGCCCCAGTGCGCTTTTATTAATGTTACCCCTATCTGCGCCCGATCCTCCGGCCATGCACCCATACATACTACGCCTATCCGCGCACTCTCTGCAATATCCCGCCACATCCATAATCCCGGAGCGGCATAGACGTACCGGCACTGCTCTTTATCCACCTTTTCATATAAGTCTAAATAAATATCCCGAAGCCGTTCATCCTTAAATAAAAGATAATCTTCATAGTCCGCCTCATACATGCCCTTGTTAAACACCAAAGAAACATACTGGCTGGCGGCATATACCGGAACAATCGTTTGATTTGAAGCCTCGTTTTGCGCCTCTTCACCGATTGCCGCCTCACTTACTTCTTCCTGAACAGATTCTGCAGGCTCTCTGACCTCTTCTTCTACAACCTGTTTTTCCCCTATTTTTTCTGCAACTCTCTCCGTCATCTGGTGATATCCGCTGGCAATCCGGGAAGTTACGCGGATCCCGGAAAGCCCAATGACAAGACAGCCTGCTAGCCCCAGCAGAATACATACCGGTATCTGTCCTTTTTTCTTAGTTTTCCTGCCGAAAACAACGATATAAAACCAAGCCGCCCCGCATACGCCAAATAAAATCTGTAACTGTGAACGGATAGAGGCTAAAAACAGCGTAACAACGCATAGGAACGCACACCACTTATAACTCTTATTCCAAACCGTCTTTAGCAATGCCGTAAAGAACAGATAATACGCCGCATAGGCAATTCCCTCGGTCAGAATCTCACGTGTAATGACAACTTCCGGCAAATCCGCCATAAACGGAAGCAGCGCCAATCCAAAACATATATAACTCTCCAGATAACTTAGCTGCAAACGGTTTTTGAGAAATCCGATTAACTGTACCACACAAAATACCGCAAAAACAGACTGTTCTATAACAACTACGGATAAATAACTTTCCTCGCCAAATAACAGCCTGTTGCCCAGCAAAAAAAACGGATAAACCGGCATCACGCCTTCCATCATATCGCTTGTAATATCCATATAAGTCAGACTGTCATCGATAAGATAATAATCCGCTTCTCCCAAAAACAAAAAAGCAAACATAGCAAGCATGGACAGTGACAAATAGAATAAAAGGTCTGCCTGTTTTTTATTTAGTTGTATTTTTTGTCTGCATTCCTGCATCACAATACCTCATATCCCGCTCTATTTTGCAAACACTTCCTGTTTGCTCCTCTCAACTACCTGTCCGTCGCCCACTTCATAAATAGCGTCCACATTGCGGATTGTCGTAAGTCTATGGGCAATGATAATCATTGTTTTCATTCCCTGTAAATTCTCAATCGCTTCCATAACGGCCGCTTCCGTATCATTATCCAAAGCGGAAGTCGCCTCGTCCAAAACCAATATTTCCGGGTCATGGTACAACGCCCTGGCAATGCCGATACGCTGTCTTTGTCCTCCGGATAATCTGACACCTCTGTCACCTACAATCGTATCCAGTCCGTTGGGCAGACTCTCAATAAATTCCGTCAACTGCGCCTTCTCCACCGCCGCTTTGACAGCCTCTTCCTCTATATCCGCCTGCGCCACGCCAAAGGCGATATTATTTCGGATCGTGTCGTCGGAAAGATAAATCACCTGTGGAATATACCCTACCTGCGTATGGAATGTTTTCGGCTTTTTATGCACATCCAACCCATCCGCCAAGATTCTTCCTGCCTGCGGCTCCAATAAACCCAGTATAATGTCTACCATCGTTGTCTTGCCCGCACCGGAAGCGCCGATAAAGGCAACCGTCTTCCCTTTTGGAATAACAAAATCCGCATTTTTGATAACAGGCTCTTCCGTATTCGGATACGCGTAAGTTACCTGCTCCACATGGATTTTTTCTTCCAGCATCCAGGTTTCTGCCTCTTCTTCGTCACGTTTTTTTGCATATTCTTCAATAGACTCCAAATCATGATATACCAAATCGACGGACGGTAACGCATATAAAATATTGGATGTGTATTCGTTAATCCTTCCTACACTTGGCATCAGACGCAGTGCCGCCACCGCAAAAACGCCAAGCTGCGGAATATAGTAAATGATATCCGCCTCTCCCAAAAACATTTTTACAATAATCGCAAGCAAAAGACCTGTCATGCAGACGGCTTCCACAATATATTTCGGCAGAATGGATATGATTCTGGTAATGCGGAGACCTCTGGTGTATTTTTCATAATACTTTTGATACTCGTTGCTGAAATACTGTTCTCTGTCCAGAATCTTAATTTCCTTAATGCCTCCCAATGCCTGATTCATCCACTGGAAAACTTTTCCACGATATCCCTGATTCTTTTCCCCTAATCTCTTCGTATATTTCCTTGTGATAAAAAGAAACAGCCCTATACACATAAAAAGCAGGCCTACCACAATCACGGTAATGGACTTACTGACAAACAACAGGAAGATGCCGAGTACAATGCAAGTGGCAATCTCTGCAAACAATTCAAAAAAGTACAAAATAACCTGCATAAAATAATTGGTGTCTTCCTGAAGGCTTCGCTGCAGCGTCGCAATATTCTGATTCAAATGAAATGTATACGGCGCTTTCATATAAGTAACGAGCAGTTTCGTAGAAAGGCGCATTTGTGTATTGTACGAAAATTTATACACATAACTTTTTTCCAAAACAAGGTAAACATCTTTTACAATAAAGATAAAAATGATGCAGCCGGATAAAAACGCCAAAAATCCCTTTGTTGTCTGAAAATCAAAAAAATCATAAACCATCTTCAGATACCATGTCGTCTGAATGGAGTCCTGATTCATAATAATGTTGATAAACGGCGTAAAAAGAGTAACGCTTAACAGTTCAAAAAAACTTCCTATGATGACGGCCGCCAGCAGTATGAATACTTTTCTTTTTTCCCTTTGGTTAAAGATATATCCAAGTTTATAAAATAAGTTTCTATGCGATAAGCCTTTTTTCTCCTGATTTTCCATTATCGTCCTTCCTCATGGCAATACCGTATCTGCTGCAGATATTCCTCATATCCCGCTGCTTTGTTTGCTTTTTGCCCAATCACTTCATGTTTCTCAATCGGCATCTTTTGTTCGGCGCGGCGCAGATACCACTCATACTCCACATCCAGATTCCCGATATCCAGCACACGGTAACCCTTTTGAAACAGTCCGCAGGCAATAAATTTTGCCGCCACACCGACGGAAAGCAAAAACAGCCTGTCCACAGGATATTTTTCACATGCCGCAAGAATGTCCGGAATAGCGGCATAAGCATCTTTCGGCGGACAGATAATGCGTTCCACACTTTTCGCCTTATCAAAAAGGTCATTGCCTACGCCGTTATGCGTCCTGGATCCTTCTACTACAACAATATCTTTATTTTCCCACAATTTCTTTATTTTGGCAAACCATCCTGCACAATTCTTCTTATCCTGTGCAAAATAATAGCATCTTGATACAAAAGTAGTGCCGTAAATACGCTCTTTATTGCAGTATGTCTCATATATCTTCCGGTAAAAAAGCAGATGGTCTTTCCAAAACTGCACGCTCTCTTTCCGATGGTCGGACAGCCCGTCAAAAACGCCGGGGATTGTCACTAACAGATTATCCTGTTGATAGCCAAGTATTTCGGCAAGCCCTTTCGCGATTTCCGAAGACGCCTGCTGTAAATGTAACGCCCTGCCCTTTATCATCATAATTTCGCCATCGCCAAAGCGTACCATGCTTTTATCCGTCCGTAAAAGTTCATCCAACGTCTCATCAATAGAGTATACCCGTATTGTATTATGCAGTATCTTTTTTTCATATAAAAAATAAACGACTGCCGCCAAAATATCCTTTATTTTTCTTTTCATGACTTATTCCCGTCCGTTTTTATTTTCTCCCGTATTTCCAGAATACCGTCATAATACCTCTTAAATCCGTATTTTTCTATGACTGCACGGTAACCTGCCGCTCCCATGGAAAGAAGCCTTTCTTTATCCGATAGAAGCTGCTCCAGCTTCTTTTCTAAATCCTTTTGATTACAGTCCTGAAACAGATAACCCGTAACGCCGTCTTCCACATAACAGGCAGTGCCGTTTTCATCGCTGCAAAGAACGGGAAGTGAAAAACTCATGGCCTCCAACTGCGACACTGACGCGGGTTCCCCAGTGCTTGGTATCACATAAACGTCCGCCCGGGAATACTGTGCATCCATATCTTTTCTCGGCAGATTGGCTTTGATATCCACATAGGACTCCATGTGATGTTCTTTCACATAAGCCGCCACGCGCTCATAATGTTCCTGGTGAAACGTTGTCGATGCCTCTCCGATTATCGTTAAATGCAGCGGATATTTTGGCTGCAATTTCTCCACTGCCTCCAACAGTTCCAGATGATGTTTCCTGACTTCATATTTTCCGATACAGAGAATATGAATGAGTCCGTCTGTAAAATAACTTCTTTCTTCCGGCGCTTTCTGCGGTTTCGCCACAAAGGGAATATAAAAATCATTTTCTTTTATGGACAGCCCCGGCTTTTGCACTCCCATAACCGGCGTCATGCGCATCTTCGGCGAAAACCGGTCCGCTATGCGATGTGCCAAATCCGTTTTGGCAGGCTTTGACCATAACGGCGTTTGGTTATACAAAATACATGCACATCCCATCTTTTTGCATATCCGGTATGCGGCTATGGAATACAGTGATTTTTCCCGCAAAATGGCAACATCCGGACGAAATTCGCGGACAAGCTTTTTCAGTTTCCCAAACGGCGGAAACCCGTAGCGTACTTTTAAAAGGACGGCATTCGGATCTTTTCGGCGTATCAGTTTCACATAAAGAAAATCTATCAACCGATAGAGTGCGGAATACCCCAGCACAACCGGCTCTATATCGGAATAATCCTCTGTCTTTCCCTTATAATGGCTGACAAAGCAGACTTCATCCTTCTGCTCTATCAGTCCTTTCATAATATTCACTTGATTAGTATGATAGCGGGGCGCTACATACAGAAATCTCATATAAATTTATTCTCCTTTAAGCTGTATTTCCCGCCTTTTAAGAACTTATGCTTCACAACCCACCAGCCGGGAACCCATATATACTTATGCATGGCCGGAGACGCGCTTCCTATCATCCAGCAGTTTCTGTCACAGTTTTTGGTGCATTCCCTGACTTCTTTGGCCTGCTTAGAGTTCCACAACTCATCCCAGCTTTGCTCCCGCAGATTCCCCATAACCGCTTTTTTCTCCATACCGTTGCAGGGAATAACGTCACAGAACGGATCAATGAAGAAAGCGTTTCTCGACATATCACAGGGTAAAAGCCTCTTATTGCCATAAATATAATTTATCAGTCCATGATTAAAATATGCGCGGAACCACTTTTTGGGCGATTTGCTCTTTAACAGCTCGTTAATCAGCTTTTCAAAATTCTGCGCCACCTTGTATTTATCATCGATTTTATTGTCCGTCTTCCTAAAATAAAAAGAATTGTGCAGCGTCGCCGTCGCAAATTCCATCCCCATATCGTTGGCAATATGATAAAGCGGAACCAAATCTTCACAGTTCATATCCTGTACCGTCATACCGAATCCCACATCCGGATGCCCCATCTCAACCAACGTCTTTAACGTCTGATATCCTCTGTTGAATCCATCCGGTATGCCCCTGATGGCATCGTTCGTCTCCTGTAACCCCTCAATGCTGATACGAATGCCGACCTTGGGAAACTCCTTGCAAAGAGCAATAATTCTATCCGTAAAATAGCCGTTTGTGGAAATGACAATCCTGTCAGATTTTTGATATAACTCTCTGACAATATCCGGCATATCCTGTCTGATAAAAGGTTCGCCTCCAGTAATATTGGTAAACGCCATCTCCGGCAGTTTTTTAATATCGTCAAGCGTAATTTCCTCTTCCGGCCTTGTCGGGTCGCGGAAACAGTCGCACATATTACAATGGGCGTTACAGCGGTAAGTAACAATAACGGTTCCGTACAATGTTCTTCTTGTCATATATTTTTCCCTCTATATATTTTGCGATACTGCTGTGGTAAAATCAGATGCTTTGCATCTGCCCTGCATAGGTTCATGCAAGCATGGCCTATGTATACACTTTCCTTACTATTTTACCACAATATTCCTCTATTGTATCAAATTTTAGATTTTTACAGTTTTTTGCATATCTTTGGCAGATTTCCGGTTTTTCCCAGAGTCTTACCACTTTTTCGGCAAGTTCTTCGGCATTTCCCGCCTCAAACAGTTCTCCTGTTACGCCGTCTGTCAACAGTTCCGGTATACCGCCCAGACGGGAGGCTATCATCGGCGTGCCATATAGCTGCGATTCCATCACGGAAAAAGGACAGTTCTCATGACACTGCGACGGATAAAGGCTAAATACCGCCCCTGCAATCAATTTTTGCAGCGCTTCGCCCCGGATGAAGCCGACGTTTTTAATATTGGATATCTGTGAAACTTCTTTCATATATGGACCCGTTCCGGCAAAGACAAAAGGAATCTGCGGCAGGCTCTTACATACCTGCAGCAGTGTCTCTATCCCCTTTTCCTTAGAAAATCGCCCAAAATACAAAACATATTTATCCGGCAGCATCCTCTGTATGCGCCGCCATTCGTCCGCGTCCGTTTCGTCCGTCTCCGTCTTAGGCACAAAATTATGCAACACAATCGTCTTTTTCGCTAAAACCGGATTGGTGTCCAGCCTCTTTTTCATAAATTCGCTGGGGCAGATAATAACATCCACCATGCGATAAGTTTTACGCCATTTATAAAAAAATGCCTCTATTGACGCCAGTATGCTCTTTATCCCGGAATCGTGAATGCACTTATTTTTACTGCACTGCCAAAACCGTCCGCCCTGACAGGCGAAGCACAGTTGTCCATTAGATGGTATCAGCATCAAATGGTTTGGGCAGACCCACTGTGAATCATGCGCCGTATAAACGATACGGACAGGCTTTTTCTGTCTTTTTTCAAAATCCCTGATTTCATCAATCACAGAAGGCGTAAGCTGAAAATTAATATTATTTAAATGCACAACATCCGGTTCAAAATCCTGCAATACCAGCCGAAGCTTCTTTTTTGCCTCCACAGAATAAATGATTTTAAAAGGATAAAGAAATTTCTGCAGTTTCCCGGTATGAAAATCCATATTGGACGTATAACTCTCCACGCGGTTTCCCACGATTCTTCCATCATGCTCCATACCGAAATACTGCACTTCATGCCCCATTTTCCGTAATTGTTTCCCCAATCCGAAAATATAGGTTTCCGACCCGCCATTCGGATATAAAAACTTATTCACAATTAAAATTTTCATCCTAATAACCATGCCTTTCTCTCAGTCTGCGGTATTGGTGACTGAAAGAGTCAAATTCGCGCCGCCCTGATATACCTGTAACGTCTTTTCCACAACATCTTTCCAGTTATATTTTCCGCATATATAATCCCGGCTGCTGTTTCTGTATGCTTCCACAACCTCGGGATGCTCTATCATATATTCCAGTTTCTTTCGCAAATCGCCCGTATCTCCTTTGGCAAACATAAGCGCCTTATCCTCTACTACCTCCGTATTTTCACAGATATCGCTGACCAGGCAGCAACAGCCGAAACTCATCGCCTCCAGCAGACTGAGCGCCATTCCTTCCACATCGCTCGGCAGTACAAACGCATAGGCATTAGAGTACAGCTCCTCCAAAACCTGCCCCTGTACAAAATCCGTCATGACAATCCTGTCATCTTTTTTTGCCATACAATGGATTTTTTCCATATATTCAACAGCCTGACTGTTCCCGCCCGCAATCACCAGCTTTTTATCCGTCTTGATTTTCCCGAACGCTTCAATCAGATAATGAAGTCCCTTCTCCGGCACAATCCTTGCCAGAAAAAGAAAATACCCGTCCTTTTTAAGACCATATTTTTCCGTAATCAGATTGGCCGGACGGTTTTCAGGCGCATCTACCGCATTGGGGATAAATACGGTATCTCTTCCATAAGTATCTTTAAAATATTTCTGCACGTTTTTGGATAATACAATCACTTCGTCCGCATATTGGGCCGCCATCTTTTCACCGAATTTAATGACAAAAGAAGCAAACCATCCCCATTTCGCCCTCTGCCAGTCCAAACCGTGGATTGTGACAACCACTCTCTTTCTAAACAGCTTCGGTATCCATATCATGGCGCATGGCCCCTCCGCATGATAATGTAAAACATCATAAGGAATGGTAAGCGCGCGCAGCGTTGCCAGAAAAGAATAGACAATGGCATTTAATTTACTGCTTTGAAAAGTCGGAATAATGCGGATACGGATGCCCTTATAATATTTCCTGTCTCCGCGTCCGTATTCTTCGTCGTATTTTTTCCCCGATACATGATGTCCGTATCTGTTGTAGGCATCCACTTTATGCCCTAAAGCCGCCAGTCTGACGGAAAGTTCATCGACAACGATTTCGATGCCTCCCTCTCTGGAGGGAATTCTTTTATGTCCAATCATAGCTATCCGCAGACACCCGTTTTTGGAAGCCAGCCGTTTCTTTCTTTTTTGTTTATCCTGTTTTGCAAGTTCCCACATTTCCAAGCACACATGATAGAGAAAAGAAAAATTGGTATTCAAATATCTGGGCAGCATCCGCTTTGGATCCTGCGAAATACGATAAACCCATTCCAGACACAGTTTCTGCATCCACATCGGGGCGCGCTTCACGGTTCCCGCAAGAAAATCAAAAGCCGCACCCACGCCAATCATCAAAGCGTTGACTTTATCCTTATGCTGATACATCCAAATTTCCTGCTTTGGCGCTCCAAGCGCCACCCATACAAAATCCGGTTTCGCCGCGTTAATACGCTCTACAATCCGCTCATCCTCTTCGGGCGTCAATTCCCGGTACGGCGGAGAATACATACCTGCGATTTGTAATAACGGATAGTCTTTCATCAGCGCCTTTTTAAGCTGGGCAAGCGTATGCTGTGAACTTCCATAGAAATAATGGGTATACCCCTTTTTTTCCGATAATTTAAAAATCTCGGGCATGACGTCAGGCCCCGGAACCCTCCTGGCATTCCGATATCCTCTTGCCCGGCTGACAATGGACAGAGGCTGTCCGTCCGGCAGCGCCATGGCTGCGCTGTTTTGAATTTTTCTGTAATACTCATCCCGGTACGCCATAACCGTTGTATGCACGTTGGACACACATATATAATCGCCCCGCAACTGCTCCAGATGCTCCGTGATATAGCGGATGGTTTTTTCCATATCCGTGACATTGATATTCGTTTTTAATATCGTACAGTATTGTAATTCTTTCTTCATTGCCTCTCCCTGTCCGTTAAAAGTATCGTTCCCACACAAAGCAGGTATCCTGCAAGCGCGCCTATTAACACACTGCCTGTATAATACCTGACGGTCTCCAAGGTAACCGCCTTTCCGTCCACAATCTGCATCGGCGTATCCGCATCCAGATAATTCATAACGCGGTATCCTGCATAATCGGCATCCTGCTCACTCTCTAAATAAACCGATGTTTCATATAAACCGTCGGTATAAAATCTTTGTACAACATAGCCTTTCGGTTCCTTATACAGCACGGCGCATAAAATAAGTCCAAACGCCATACCGATACCGATACCGGCTGCCATCTGTTTTTTGTGCGTTTTCCACAGTCCTTTTACCCATCGGTAAGGCTCCGGCCTCACCCACTGCCATTGAAGCGTTTTCTCATAACATTTTTCAAAAAGCATTTCCATCTTCTGCCGCAATCCCGGCATCAGCGAATATTCCTCCGCTCCCTCCTTCTGCCGGAAAAGAAATTCTCCCAAAAAAACAAGCGTAATGTTTTTAAAAGAGGTATTGAATAATAACGGTTCCGTATAGCCTGCCGCCAGAAAGGCAATGATGATAACAAGTTCCCTTGTCTTCTGTTTCCGGCTGTAGTCAACCGTCAATGCCAGATACGCAATCATCAACAGCCCAAACGGTATGATACCGTAATTGATAAGCCCCCATACATAGGAGTTGTCAATCGCCAGCGTTCCCTGCGGCAAATCCGCCATCCGCAGGCCGAAAAGACTCATGCACTCCGGCACAAGATACTGTCTGGCCAGCCAGAGTCTGGTATTTAACAAAAAGTTCAGTTGGTGCAGTTTTGACGTACTATCCATAACAAACGGAAGCGGCAATAAAAAAGAAATCAACAAGCAAAACGGTAAAACCAGATTAACCGCCGCCTTTTCCACAAAACAAAATCTCGGCCGGAATGCCACATATAATTCTCCGACTAACAAGGCCGCAGTAATTGCAAATCCCGTAAAACTGATAGAATATAAAAATACCAGCACATTGCCGGCCATCAAAAGCAAAAATGCCTTAAAGCGATACCGCTCCGACAGTTCGTATATGATAAAAGCGCACAGAACAAGATACGTAATGTGTAAAATATTAGGATGCGTAAATCCCAGGCTCCAGCGGAAAATATGACCCATTCCCAGCTTCTCATGCACACGGTATATCGTATCTTCCAGCCTGGGAAAAGAAATGACGCTTAAAATAACAGCGCATACCGCCCAGACCCGCAGACCAATATACAACGTTTTTTTAACGGAAATATTTTTCATGCCCAGTATCGTAAACATCATAAAGAGAATGCCCTTTTCCCCGGAACGATAGTAAACCGTCATCATCAAAAGCAGCAGCACAATCTGCATAAACCATTGACGGCCGGTATAGGGAGATATGAATATTTTCAGCAATACCAAAAAAAAGGCCGGTATGATAAGTAAGAGAAAGACTTTCTGTCCGTCATAAAATCCAAGGCCTTTCACAATGGATAACAGAATAAAGAATCCGAAATACAGGGCTTCTTCCAATGTTAATTTCTTTTCCTTTTCCATATGCAATCCCCCGTCTCTTATGAACCCGCCATATCATCCAATAATAACGCCACGCCTAACGACCACGGATATGCCCCGTAATCCTGTGGATATCTAGCAAATCCCTCACATTCCCCGAGGCAGTCATATATTCTTCCGTTTCTCGTTGATTTTTGCAATGCGCGGACGCCTTTATCCAGAGCCTCCCGATAATTTTCTCCCTGCAGCATTCTCGTCTTTAAGCCCTCCTGCAAGGCAAGACATATCATCGCGGTAGCGGATGTATCGACCGGTCCCTCCACCGCCTGTAACTGCCATGAAAAATAGCCGTCTTTACGCTGCCAGATGAGAGAAGCGTCTATTAATTCAGAATAGGACTCTCTTAACCGTTCTGCCCCGTAAACCGTTGTCATACAGCCTAACATACCCCGAAGCAGCCAGCCGACCGCACGTCCCCAGCCGATAATTCCATATTTATCTCCCGTCGTCATATCATAACCATGGTAAGGAAGCCCCGTTGCGGCGTCAATGCCGTAAGCAAGCACATTTGCCACCTGCTTCACCGCAAGCTCCATGCCCTCGTCTTTTCCATAAAAACTCCCGTACTCATATAAAAACGGACTGGTTAAACCGATGGAATCCACAAAAATATGCCCGTTTTTCTGATTGGCGCGGTAAGGAAAGCTTCCGATTTCATCTGTCGGATAAGAAAACGCATATTCCGCCATCTTTTCGATTGCCGCGCGGTACTGCTCTTTATTTTGCGCATTGATAATGCCGTTTTCCTTTCCGCCCTTTTCATACTCTTCATAAATGGCAAGGAATACCTCTCCCGCCAGTAAATCGTCCAGATAAAATAACGGATGTTTCTTTTTATTCCATCTTTCAAAATAAGCCGCCAGAGACGCTTCTATACTTTGTAAAAGAAAGGTATCCGTTTCCGCCGCCAGAAGTTCCTGTCTGCAGTGCCACAACCCCGCCGCCAAAAGCCCCGTCGGCCAGAAAATCAAATCCTGCGGCGCCGTCTGCTGTCTGAGTACATATTTTCTTACCCATTTTTTCACTCTGGTCTTTCCATCCCACACGCCATAAGACAGTATATCCTCGCACGCCGCCACTATCATCTCCGCTCTGCCCGCGCTTATCATTTTTACTTTTGCCGGTTCCTTTTCCTGCATGATTTATCCTCTTTGCTTTCCTATGCGTTTTATTTTTCCCGTCATCCAGTTCCATAAATATAAAAACTCGTCTGTCTTTCGGAACAAACACATAAAAACCATATTATAAACTATGGTAATGACCGCCGCCATCAAAATAAAGGTCAGCAGATTCATCCGCGCCAGTACCACATTTTTTACAGGTATCAATATTATAACAATTCCCAGAATGGCGGCAATATATTTGACAGAATCCTTAAAATAGTGCCGGACACTCTGAGAAAAGCAATCATGATAAATAATCACGGGCTGAATCAGGTTAGCTAAAACGCCCGAAACAACGGTTCCCACATAAACGCCCGCAAGCCCTATCCATTTGATGCCGATAATGGATATAAGCAGATTGACGCCGCCCTGAATCAGCGCAAGATATCTGTCCTTTTCCACTACGCCCGCCGCTATTTTAAAATTGACAAGAACCGTTCTGCCGCCCTTTAAATATAAATCTATCAAAATCAATGTCAATACCGTTTGTCCAAGCTTCCAGCTTTCATCCAGCCAGATTCCCGTAACAAACGGCGTCAGTAACAGCCAGAACCCGACGGCGGCAAAACCATACAGCCAGCAGGCGACAAACCGATAGATTTTAAAGACGCCATACTGTTTTTCCTTAGACTCTGTGGCAACCAGATTCCCGAATCCGGAAACAATGGAATTAAATATGACATTAATAAAATTTGCGGCATACGTAATCACATAATTATAGTTGTGTACGATACCGACCCAGTTTAAATCAAGATAATACGTAATAATAATATCATCCGTGGAAAGCCTCGCCACATCGCCTATTTTATGAAGCATCATTGCCTTGGTCTTTTGAACGACCGTATCCGTCTCCGCTTTCTCCAGTTTCTTTACATCCTTATCGCGCAGATACGGATACAGGCGGTTAAAATAGATACTGACGGCAATTTTTTGTATCAGTTCGACCGCGGCCTGCGTCAGCAGATAGAAAAGGAAATTTTTGGTCGTAAACAAAATAACAATTTGCGCCGCCACCGTAACAATCTTCGTCAGCGTCGTAATTGTCGTCTGGATATAGTTTCGCTGCTCGGCATTGACAAGACTATACTTATAAGCGACAAAGTATGTGCTGACGGTATTAAACAAAAATATCAGATAATATATTGTCAAGTCTCTGATAGAGATATCCCCACGTTTTTCCGCCGTAATCAGATATGGCAGAAACGGCGTCAATAAAAGCCCTATCACCGCAATCACAACCGCAATAATGGTATATGCCTTTTTATAAAGGCGCATAAAGGACTTGATTTTTTCCTCGTTACGCTCTGCAACCGGTTTATACAGGCTGTAATTGAGCGCCGTGCCAATTCCCAACTCCGCCAGCGAAAGCATACCTAAAATCGTCGTATACAGGCCGTTGACGCCTAACAGAGTTCCTCCCAGCACTCTGATAAAAATTCTGTTCTGCCAGAATCCCAGAAGCAGAATCACAATATTGCTGATATAACCAAAGAAAATATTCTTTTCCGCCTGTTTTACTCTGCCCATACTTCTATTTTATCTCTTTCTGTCTTATTAGCGCAACTCCCATATCTTACGGATTTCGTCTCCCGCCTCTGCCGCCTTTTCACAATACTTTGGCATAATGGCCTCTAATCTGTTACGAACCGTCTCCTCCTCTTTCATCAGCCACTCATATGCATGAATAAGCGCTTCGGGTTCCTGCAGGGTCTGCACCGGAAGCACGAAATGTTCTTCATTGCCGAACAAATCCCTGGCAATGCCGATTGATTTTACGGAATATCCCACCACAAGCGTGGGAACCCGGCTGGAATAGGCTGCGATTGTCGCGTGGGTCCTTGCCCCGATAAACGCCCTGCACTGAGAAATCACGTACTTTAGCTGCTGACAGTTCATATCGGGAAATAACAACACTCTTTCGTTATCCTCATATCCTTTATAAAGTTCCTGCAGCGTCCGCCTGTCATCAGTATGATGCCATACCACATGCGGAATCAGGGCAATGCTGTTATCGGAAGTCTGTAAGACGTAATCTATCAATTTTTTGTAATTACTTAACGTAATGCCTTCCTTTTTTTCATAATCAATAATCATAGGGCTTAGGTTAATACCGATTGTCTTCCCCTGCTGAAACGTTTCCGGAAGCGATATTTTCTCCGGTTTTAAAGCAAACGCCGGGTCGGGGAAAAACTTCACATTTTCCGTAACGCCCGCGTCTTTTAACGCCTGCGCGGTTATGGATTCCCGCGGCGTTATTAACGCATAGCGTTTCATATCTTCAACGACTTGTGGCTCCTTTAATAAATCCGGCTCGATGGAACAGCCCCACAACACCGTTTTAGCTCCGGCGCGGCAAAATGCGCTGTTAGCCGTTATCGCTTCTTTTTTGGAGAGTTCATAACAATATAAATCGCCGCCTACCGACATATATAACGGCGCTCTGTTTTTGCCAAGCACCTTGCGGAAACGGTATCTCATAAAAGATTCCGGGTCATGAAACAGGGCGCGCCAGAGATAATACCATACATGGGCAAAAAAATGTTCCGCTATCTTTCTTTCTTCTAAGATATCACATAACGGCGCAAGAGAATAGCTTTTATCCTCTTTTTCGCTGTTTGTCACAAGGAGTTTGGGAATCTCCTCCAACATATGGCATGTGCTGTTTACGATTGCTTCGCAGCCGTGATTGCCGCTGCCGCCATGCAGATACATAACGATTCGATTATCCAACCTTATCACTCCGCCTCTCTCCCGGCGCACATCCGTCAGGCTTTTTTCGGTCTGTCATAACTTTTTATAATCATCCGCAGAATGTGAAGCAGCGTCTTATTAGGATACTGGATGCCCAGATATAACAAGGCGTTAGCCCTGCTTGTAATAGAAACCGGCGTGCTTATGATTCTTTCCCGTATCTGCGGATTCACGAAAATCTTCTGGATTTTCTGCACATAATCCTTATCCGGATTACGCAGTTCATTTTTCATAACAAATATCATCATGTAACAGTATTCCCGCAAAAGACGCTCTTCACCGCCCGCTATATTCTTATCGCGGACAATCCGCAAAATGGCCTGATACCATCTCTCCATATTATCCGCTATATTCGCGTCATATCCGTGTACAATAGAATCCTCCACATAACGATAATGATAAAATAACGCCTGTTCCATAATGACTACTCTCTTAGCAGCAAGCAGCGCAGGATAAATCAGATTAAAGTCGTCCCCCATACGAAGCTTTGTGTCGTAATACTTTTCGTTTCCCTCAAACACGGACTTTTCGCATAACTTCATACAGCGCGACATTGGTATGATACGGTTTTCATTGCCAAGCAGTTCATCCTTAATTTCTTTCTGCAGTCTGTTTCCCTCGTATATGCCGGGTTTGACCGGCGCAATCACCGGAATGGTTTTCTTCTGTTTTTCCAATACATGATTACAGCAGACAATTTCGCCCTTTTGCCCAATCAAATGCCCTGCCATTTTTTGCAGCATATCCTCGCTGATATAATCGTCGCTGTCAATAAAAAGATAATAATCGCCCGAAGCCTCCCGCATACCGGTCATAACCGCCGCCGTCGGCCCGCCGTTTGGCTGGTGGAACACGCGGACGCGCTCATCCGTATCGGCATATCTGTCACAGATTGCCGCGCTGCCGTCCGTAGATTCATCATCTACCAAGAGCAGTTCCAGATTCTCATATGTCTGTAACAAAATACTGTCAATGCACTCCTCCAGATACTCACTTTTATTATAAACAGGTACGATAATGCTAATCTTATATTTTGCTTTTTTTCCGGCTTTACTTTTCATGATATAACCATGCCTTTCTCTTTACACCAGTTCTCCCTGCGGCGTTACTAGCGTCCAGCCTTTCCATAACTCTTTCATCTGCCCGGGAATGCAGACCTGCGTATTCTTATGGATGGACGGACGTATCATCATCTTGTCCTCATGCGCATTGAGGCGCGCTCCCCAGAAACTAAATGTGCTGTTGGCACAGATATTGTGTCTGCAATGGCTCATCAATAAAATATCATAAAAACTGTTTTCTCCCCGGTTCCAGTCCACGACCTGATACTCGCTTCCCTGATAATGTTCCTTTGCATAGGCGGTATCATCCGAAAACAGATAAAACTTCACATTCCCGAACTTTTCCTTCATATAAGCGATTGCCTTCGCATAATAAGTGTCTTTACAGATATTCCCGAAAAGAGGCTTATTGGCGTCATCCAGATAATCTCCCCGCCTGATATGCATACTGACGGACATGGTTTCCTCCATCCGGTTTATCACTTCCTCGTTTTTTGACCGCACTACCGGGTCAGGACAATCCGGAAACGTTATCTCGCGGCGAAGCGTAGGAAGAATATCCGCGTAATACTTTTCACAGGCCCAGTATCCGACTAAATATTTATCCGTATAGGAAAAAATATTCTCATGATACATTCCGGTTTCTATAAATGCCGGATTCGCCGACGGACGAAACGTCCTCTTTATTTTCTGCGAGACGCTCTCCGGCTCCTCCCATAACCGCCCTAAAACACTGCGGATTTCCTCCCGGGATGCCGGCATATAACTAAGCCCCTGTAAGGCATTTAACTCCAACTCCCTGGCCGTAAGCGCATCCGACTTTGCCGCCTGTGCGGCAATATTATCAAACCATGAAACATCCAGCCTGACATCTTTGCCTGCAGATTCCAGTTTTTTATATAAAGCATACTGCTGTAGCTGGTTTCCCAGCCCTCCCATTGCTCTTATAATAATCATTTCTACAACCAAGCCTTTCTCTGCCGCTTTATTTTTTACCGGCGTCCACCTATCATTCTGATATGATACAGCCACATATATAAGTTCGGCATCCGGACAAATAGTTTTGTTTTCACCTTATACCCTGCCGATAATCCGGTGTATGCGCCCGCCACCGACAACGCTTCTTTCAGCTTCTTACGGCAGATATCAACATACCCGCTGTAAGCCTGCCTCTCTCTATATGACAGCGCTGCTATCTTGCCCGCCGTAAGCATAACACCTATTATTAAATGTGTTGTCGTCTGCACATACAGTTTATGTTCTGCTTTTCTATCCGTGACAGCGTTCCTTACCAGTTCCCAGCAGGTAATCTGGTCCATATATCCCGGCCTAAATGAACGGGCAATGGCGCCGCCCGGATTTTGAAAATAACCATATCCCTGATAGGATATCTCCACAATCTTCCTGGCAGTCGCTAACATATCCACTAAAAACAGCATGTCCTCTCCGATGGATAGCTGCGTCCGAAAACGCGTTCCTTTTACTGCCTCTTTGCGGTAAAGCTTGCTCCAGCAGCGGCTGTTTCCCTGTAATATGGCATCTTTTATATAGTCGTCCGGCGTATAAATCCGAACGTCGGAGCGTGCCGCCCGCTCTTTCTCTGCATCTGCCCCGGCAGCGTTTTTCCAGTTATTCTCATCTTTCCAGATAAAAAAACCACAACCCGCCACATCGCACTGATTCGTTACGATACAGTCATATAAAACCCGCAGCATATCCGGCCGCAGTCTGTCATCTGCGTCCACAAAGGTGACGTATTCCCCCTTTGCCGCATCCATTCCCGCGTTTCTTGCCGCAGAAACGCCCTCATCCTTTAGCGTGATAACCTGTATATTATCATACTTTTGCTGCAAATCATGACAGACTTGTCCTGTTTTGTCCGTAGAACCGTCATTGATAATGATAATTTCCAGATTGCTATATGTCTGCTCTTTTATGCTTTCCACACAGGATGGCAAATACTTTTCCCCGTTATATACCGGGATAATGACGCTGATTAGCGATTTATCTTCTTCCATCATACTGCCCCGATTTCATCCTTTTTCATCATAAGGCTTTCATAGATGCCAAGAAGCCTCTTCATATTATCTTCTATGGAAAACTCCGCTTCCACTTTCTTACGCGCATTCTCTCCAAGTCTCTTACACAAATCTGAATCGCTTAACAATTTATCAAGACTTTCCTGCAGTGTGGCTGCGTCGTGCGGCGAGGCAAAAAGCCCTGTTTCATTTTCCGTTATCATATCAGGAATCCCGCCCGTATAAGACGCCACAATACCGCAAGAATACGCCATAGCCTCTAAAATAGCCACCGACTGCCCCTCAAAATAGGACGGCAGTACGAAAATATCACATTCCCGCAAATACTTTTCTTTTTCCTCTCCGCTAATCCAGCCCAAATCCGTCACGCATTGCGTAAGCGACAAAGCTTTCTCCTTTAATTTCATATCTTCCCAAACGCCGCCCAGATACAGATGCGCGTCCGGGTATTTTTCATGAAGAACCGGCATCACGGTAAGCAGTTCGTCAATTCCTTTTTCCTTACACAGTCTGCCCAGAAATAAAATCCGGCGGACGCCGTAGCGTTTTTCCTGCCGTGCGGGAATCCGTATGGAATCGGGAAACACCGTAATATTCTCTTCACCTATGATTTTCCCGAACAGTCTTTTCCACGCCTCAGCGAGAACCAGAAAGACATCCCCCATGGAGAGTACTTTTTTCACGGTTTTTTGGCCCTTTTTATCCAAATCCGCATAAAATTTTCCAAAATTTCCGCCGTGCTGGTGTATGACAATCTTTTTACGAAAGAAATGCGCCGTCCTGATAAATACGGATTTACGGTAATAACTGGAATCCGACGCCATATTGACATGGACGATATCATATTTTGGCAGTTTACCAAGGAATCGGAACCAGGATTTTACCGCTTGGAAAAGCTTCCTTAGCTTGGAACCCTCCACCATCGTGCCGATATAACATAAGTCTATCTTATGTTGGAGCCCTGCTTCATAATAATTATTTACCACGCCCGATATGCCGCCGTGAACGCTGCGGTCAGGCCCAATCATCAACACTTTTATCATTATTTAGAGCCTTTCCCTGTCAGGACAACCCATACCGTCTGGAACAATATCTTCACATCCAGCCCCAATGTCCAGTTATCAATGTATTCCAAATCATATTTTACCACATCATCAAAATCGACGATTTCACTGCGCCCGCTTATCTGCCATAGTCCGGTCAGCCCGGGCGTCATGCTGATACGTCTCCTGTAATGGGAATTATACTTTTCAAATTCATCCTCTGTCGGCGGTCTTGTTCCTACCAGACTCATATCGCCTTTGACGATATTAAAAAACTGCGGAAGTTCATCTATGCTTGTTTTCCGGATAAATTTCCCTACTTTGGTAATACGCGGGTCATTCTCCATCTTGAACATAAGCCCCTGCATCTCATTGCTCGCTTCCAGTTCCTTCTTACGCGCCTCCGCGTCAATATACATGGAACGGAATTTATAGATTTTAAAACGCCTGCCATTCTTCCCGATTCTCGTCTGTGCAAAAAATACCGGACCGGGCGAATCCAGTTTAATCGCCAGCGCCACAAAAGGCGTGGCAATTCCCGTGATGCAGAGTCCGACCAGACCGCCTACAATATCCATAAAACGCTTTATTATCATCCGCCGGTAATCGAAATGATTAATGGAATAAGTGACAACCGTATATCCCGCAAACCTGCCGACCCGAATCTCTTTCTGCGGCCTGTCGATAATGTCAATATTATAATGGCAGGCAATTCCCATGGATTCCAGTTCATAAATAATCCTTTTTACGTAATTCTGGTTTTCATCCGGCATATTGATAAATACTTCATCCAACGGCATCTGCCTTGCAATTTCCAGCATATCGGCTCCGTCTGCCGTTACCTTGATACCGTCAATGACAACGCCTTTTCTATCCACATCCGTACAGGCAAGCGCCACAATTTCATATTCGATATCCATATCCCGTTTCAGCCGCCCGACCGTTTCATCCAATACGGCGTCTTTGGCAATTACCATGATTTTTACAACATTGGCCTGGGAAGTAAAATAGGCGCGCATCAGTTTTTTCATCAGAATACGCACCGACCAGACAATTATCATATCAAAAATGGCAAAATAGCCCCATACGCTTCTGGAAAACCTCTCACCGCGCTGAATCATAAACAGAAAACTGGCAACCGCAACCGCCATAAAAAGGTTAAATTTTAATACCGCCACAAACTCCACAAACACTCCCCGGATTAGAAAATCCCTGTTCCAATCCAGTAAAAAGCTGTAGATAGTGCAGAACAGCAAAAAACATATATATACTAAAAAATGCAGCTCCGGCTCCATCACCCTGCTGAACTTATGGTAGCGCAGTAAAATTGCCAGAACATATGCTGCCGTAATACTGAGCAGGTCTGTAAATAACAGCCAATAGCTTTCTATGATTTTCTTCTTACGGTTCATATATAACCCTACATTCTTTCACAGTATTCTCTCTGTTGCTTTTGTTAAGAATACCATTTTTTCCATATAATTTCAATCGGGATTCACTCATCTGTGCCAAAGAAGCAACAGCCCATTATCATTAACAAAAAATTTCTTCCGATATACGGGGAAAATAAATGCGCCTCCACTACGGAATATACCGCCAGTATCGTAAAGACAACAAGGCCAAAAGCATCCCTTTTCCGGTAAAAATGCCACAGTAAAAATAAATTTGCCAGACAGTATAAAATTCCCGGCACGACGCCGTAACGGTAAAATAATTTTACCCATCCCATATCAAAATAATAATCCATGTTATTGGGTTCAGAAAACGCCGACCATGTCTCTATCGTGCCGTCATTATTGGCAGAATTGGTTAAGGAACGGATTCTTCCGTTGATATGGTCATCTATTTTAGCCAGAAATTTCGCATGTGGCGTATCGTTGGGATGCCAATACTCATTCCACTGCGCCTCCCGCACTCTCTGGGCATTTGCCGCCGCATCCACGGAAAAGCCGATACAGACGGCAAAAACCAAAAACGCGCACAGATAAGCGAGCCAATGCTCCCTGAAAAAACGACAATATGTCATGATAAACGCGCCGAGTATCAAACATGTCGTAATTAGCATACTCGTTTTGGAATCGGTCAAAATATAAATACCGGCGTTAAGCAGCATAAGGAACAGATAAATATACCATTTCATATGTTTTGCAAACGCATAAATCCCCATCGCACACAACATCAGGTACATACAGGAAAGCGCATTCGGATGCCCCATGCCGAGCGTATAGCGCGTCTCTTCCACGCCTTTTCTGACAACCCGCTCATATTCCCTGCCAAAATCCGTTGTCAAATACATATCTCCGTAAATGCCCGTCACCGAAAGCAGAATAATCCCCACACAGCCCGCAAACGTTACATAAAACGCATAACGAAGCATCTGCTTTAAAGGGATGCCCTTACATGCCGCCACGAACGTTACAATGCGGATAACATCATTTTTGCCGGTCGCCTTATAAGAAATAATCGCGATGACTTCCAAAAAACAAATAACCGCCCACTCTTTGCTCGTATACTCCGTGCTAAGAAACTTTAAGGCAAACAGGACGAACGTAATACGGAACAGCTGTCCCTCGATGGGATTTATGTAATTGCTTTTATCTATGATAACCATCCCCAGCTCTATCGTCAAAGCAAGATAGAAAAGAAGCTGTGGAATCTTCTTTTGCCATACTTTATCATAAAAACTATGCAGCGCCATCCGTTCATCCCTCCTTTTAATTGCATATGTTATTTATTGTCTACCAGAAAACATTCCCACAGCCTTTCCATGTATTTTCCGTAAAACCTGTTTCAATGCAAGCACGCTTTTTTTCCATGCTATTCTCATTTTGTTGACGGGCGGCGCCAGCAGATAACTGTACTCCTCCATATGCTCGCGCAGATATGCCGGATAGGAATCGTCAATTTCCACCCGGATAAACTTCGCATCCCTGCCGAAAATATCCTCTCCACATAGAAGCCTGTCCACCGCCTCCGTTAAATAACGCGTGGAATTATATTCCTGATGCGCCGCCGCTTTCACTTTCTCACCAATGCGCTTTGCTACATCACGTTCCCCGTTACCTCCCATATAGCCAAAGTGCCAGCCGCCGTCGGCCACCCTGACGCTCGCCTCATCCTTTGGCGAAACTTCCCGCAGAAAAACAATGCCCTCTTTGGGCAGATTTCCAAAACTGCACACCTTGGTTCCCAGCCACTGTCTTTTTTTAATGTTCTGAAATTCCCCTGTAATAGACAAAAGATTCCCGGAAATCTCTTCCATATTCAGGAAACAATAAAACATCCGCTGTGCAAAATGATAGATTTTGGAAACGTCAAAATGCGCAAGCACTTCTGTTAATGCTTTCGGGTTGGGAATCTCGTCCACATCACTGAAAATGATAATGTCATCCGGCTTACAGTCTCCCAGCGCCTGAATTAGCTGGTTTTTCTGGAATTTATCCCGCTCGTGGGTCGTAACGCCGCTCATCGGCGAATTATGGACCGCCACATACAAAATCTTATCTTCAAATTCCGCAAACAGGTTCCGGTTTTCAGCAAATATCATCGGTTTCGGCTCCCCCGAAAAAGTCACGCTCGATTCCTCGATGACAAATTTATCCACATACGGCGCCATAATGTGCATACGAAGTTTTAAGATATCCAATTCATTAAAAAACGGTACGCAATCATAAATCATGAATTTTCCTCCAAAAAAGAAACGGACGTAAAACATCCTTCACCTTTTGCCATCTTACTTTCCATGGATTGACAAAGTGCGGGTACTTTGCATTTCTTCCCCACCATTTATGAAACACAAACGGTTTCTCCACATCTTCAATTTCCGGAATCATATGCTCATGCCCAAAATATTTGGCTACCTCAATCGGCGCAAACTTCATGCCTGCATCCTCTATCCGATTCTTATATTTACAGCATAAAAAAGTATCCTCATTATAGTTGCCGTCTTCCATCTGTTCCCATTTTAAATGCGCCTGCCTTGGAAATTGGAGCAGCCTTTTGCTGCGGATGGAAACGCTGTTGCCAACCCTGCTGATGTTTCCTTTGGCGTCCCGGTAGGCATAATCATTTTCGGGAAGCGGCCATGGGGAACCGATATAATCATAATCGAGGAATTCATCCCGCCAGCTCTCCGGATTTACTACAAACCCGTCGTAATGTACCAAAAGCACATAATCCGTATCAATATAATCCGCCAGTTCATAGACCATTTTGTAATTAAACGCGTCAATATCCGACAGTTTCGACGTATGCTTATAGCGAATATTTTTCGGCAGCCTAAACGGTCTTCTGTGCGTAATCAATATGGCGTCCGCAAATTCAACTCCCTGCATACTGTATTCCATCGCATGGATGGTTTCATAGATATTGATGCTTGTCATGGCCGCCAAGGTAACGTTGGGCAGTTTTATCTTTTCTGGTTCCATCTTTTTCTATTCCTTTTTTCAGTCTTTTAATCGCTCTTTTCCCGAATTTTCACGGATTCTTTATGATAATAACTACTGACCGCCCGGTTCAGCCAGTTTCCTTCCTCTTCACTCAAATCTTCAAAGTCAAACAACGCAGGTCTTGCGGAGTACGGCTTTACTATAACATCTGTTATATTTTCATCCGTGTATATGGTATGCCGCGCCATAGCCTCTTCATAATAAGTTTCGGCATCCCCGTTGACTAAAGAACGCAGCGCGGAAATACTCGTATAAGTGTTTTTGTCCGGCGTAAGCACCCAGACTATAAGCATCAGTAAAAGGCAGATAAACGTCATTCTATATCCAACGCTTTCCATAAACGCACCGAATGTTTTCCCCGGCAACGCCGTCCGCTCCGGTTCCTCTTGTGTGGCTGCATCATGATGGTTCAGCCATCCAAAGCAATAAGTCGTAACAAAGAAAAGACCCAAATAATATACCATCTGAATAATATTATCCACGCGCGACATCCCAACCATACCGACCGCATATAAAGTCGGCGTAAACATTGCCGAAAGAATACAGAATGCTCCGATTGCCACCCATACCGGATGCGCAAAATTTTTCGTGGATTCCTTCCCAATCCGCCACATAACGGGCAGCAGTGCAAGCCAGAGCAGCACCACAAGCAGATTTGTCCACTTTATCATAAAGACAACGGCATAATAAAAAGATAACATAATGGATGTTATTGCGGAATATCCCACATCCGTGTCCAAACTTGAGCGGATGGCATTTCCCGGCGCTAAAATATTACAGAGAAATCCGACGCAAAACAGCAGAAACGGAAACAGGACATAGGCCGCTTTCTTCCGATAGTCACGGTTGATACAGACAAAAGCAAGCAGAAAGGCTAACAAAACTGCCGCCTGCAAACCCGTAATCAGATTGCCGCCGCCAACCAGCACGGCATCAATGCAGGCAAGCACGCACCAAACGGCCGCACTGCCCTTTTTATCAGTCCATATACATCCTGACACAAGTGTCACCAAAAAGAACAATAGTGATTCCATCAAAATATAATGCGTCGAGCCGTTATACCAGTAAATCCCTTCATAGGGCGCCTCCATAATCTGATAAAACAAAAACAATATCAAAAACAGCATAAAATACGCATGCGGCTTATCGCTGCCAAGCCACTTTGTCAATATCTGCCTGCCAAAAAGGAATGTCGATACCGCAAACATGCCAATCATCAAAATCGGTACGACAAACGCCGTATCATACCAAAAATTCATAGGACAAAGCGCCATCAGAAAACAGGATACATAAGTTCCCTGCCATTCCATGAAAAATCTTCCCGTCTGCCTTACGGCCGCCTGCACCGACTGCCATAAAGACCCCGTTTCCATCCATACGTCATGAACCGCCCTGCCATAATCATAATCGTCAATGCACATCACATTATATTTTCCAAGAAGAAGCAGCGGTATGACAGAGACAGCAAAAAGAATCCCTGCACATGCCGCCATTTTCTGAATGGTTTTCATAAGCCGCTCTCTCCTTATTGTTTCTTCAGCCTTCTGATAAGCGCCCTTTTTACTTTTTTGCCATAAAACCACGCATAGACCAGCCTGCGCCTTATCAGTTGAAAGAAATGCCTGATTTTACCGGGTCTTTTATTAAGCCGCGCATACTTGGCGGATTTTCTTTTATACTGTTCCAGTTCCTCCCTGCATTCCTTGGCCGTAAACAGCCTGCCCTTTCTGTCCATATAGTGAAAAAGACTGTAAATATTCTGCTCGGACGCCCAATAACCGTCGGATACGTTATGCCTCGCCCAATACTTCGGGGCAATGGCAAATTGTAACGTATCGCTTGTATGGGCAGGGAGACATGCAAACGAAGAATTGGAAAGCAATAAATAATGGGCGTTTTTTATTGTAACATAATCCTTGCCAATATCAAAATGATACGCCGGAATGCCCGGAAGCATTTTCCCCGCCGCTTCCACATCATCCGTTACAATCATAAACTCCATGTCGGAACGTATTTTTTTCATTTCCTGCATACCGTGAATCCAGTATTTTTTATCAATAAAAAGCTCGGGGCTGCCGGTATACTCACCGCCCCGCATATTGATAATACAAAGATTCTCACGGCTGTATTCATAAGAATCATATTCCGGCTTTACGCGAAGCCACTCTTTCACCTTGTCAAGATGGCTGAGGAAATAGGACTCGTCCTGCATATTGCCATAAATTAACGTATTGTCTTCCACATGGTGGATGCCGTCTTTTTTGCCGCTGACATAACAGCCATGTTCCATATCATGCCTGGAATTTCCCAGAAACAGTCTGTCTTCCTTATCCTGATAGACGTTAAACTTTTTCTTATCTTCCTGCGTAATCTTATGCCCTAAATCCACATCCATAAAGTACATGCCCTTATCGTTGTGTATATTTACGGCAAAAATTTCCTGTCCTGCCGTTCCAAAGTCGAAGCCGTTTTCTTCGGCAACCGCCCTCGCCGTCACATAACAGAATAATTGATTGCCAAGCCCCTGCCCTTTCAGAAATTCCGTTCCTATCATATCTATGCCCTTTCCGCTATTTTCACATTTCTAATGCAGTTTCTACTAATTTTTCATTTTCTACTTTATAAATAACATCGCATTTTGCAATCGTATTTAATCTGTGTGCAATAATAACCATTGTTTTTTTCCCGTGGAAACTGTTGACGGCATCCATAACCGCTTTCTCCGTATCATTATCCAAAGCCGAAGTCGCCTCGTCGAAAACAAGGATTTCCGGGTCATGGTATAACGCCCTTGCAATACCAAGACGCTGTCTCTGCCCTCCGGAAATTCTGACACCTCTGTCACCTATTGTTGTATTCAGCCCTTCCGGAAGTTCTTCCACAAATTCTTTCAACTGGGCTTCTTCCAATACTTCCCAGATTCTCTTTTCATCAATTTTATCCGCATCAATGCCAAAAGCGATATTATCCCTTATCGACTCGTCCACAAGATAAATGGACTGCGGAATATAGCCGATTTGGGAAAGCCATGCCGGATAATTGTCAAAAATATTTTCCCCATCCCAGGTAATCGTTCCCTCTTTTGCATGAAGAAGTCCTAACAAAATATCCACAATCGTTGATTTTCCCGCGCCGGAAGGACCCATAATACCGACGGATTGTCCTCTTTTCACTTCCATATGGGCATCCGTAAAAATATTTTTGTCGGTTCCCGGATAAGCAAACGTAATATGCTCCAAAACAATTTTATCATGCAGCGTCTTCTTTTCATTTTGCCTGCGGCCGTTTCCGCTGTCATATCCCGTTACGCTGCCGTTGACATCCAATTTCATGCTCTCATTTAAATTTTCGTATAAATAATCAAGACACGGCTGTGAATAGGCGATTTCCGACATATAGGTATTAATCCTGTTGGCGCTTGGCATAATACGGACAGCCGCCACCGCAAAAGCGGTAAGCTGTGGAATCAATACGTTAATATTGCCGCCGCCAAGCATATACACCATGATAAACGCCAGCATACTGACAATGAAAATCGTCTCAATCAAAAGACGCGGCAGATTATTCAATACCGCATAATTACGCGCCACATTGGCGCCGATACTGCCGCTCTCATAATAGTTTCTAATAAAAAACTCTTCCCGGTTCAGTACCTTAACGTCTTTTAACCCATAAATGGACTGGATACGCCATTTGGCTATTCTGGACTGAATTTCCTGATTTTTTCTGCCGATGGCATTCAGGCGCGGTTTTAATAACTTCGATAATAACAGCGTCATGCCAAGGAAGATAACGACGATAAAAAGCGTCATCACAGGACTGACAATCACTAATACCACACATAAAAAAGCCGATACCACAATTTCCGTAATCATCTGAATGAGTACCAGAATCAGCTGAAACGCCGTGGGAATATCGCTATCCGTCAAACGGAACACGGTAGGAATGTCCGCGCCCAGATACTCTTCATAGGGTCTGTTCAGAAATTCACGCATAACACGTGTAATCATTTTGTTCCGATTTCTGGTAACAAAAGTATTCTGCACATAGGTCTGGAACAGAAGATATGTGTTTTTGACGATAAAAAGAGCCATCATGGCGGCAAGCATAACGATAATCAACCGATTGGCGCCGCCCGCCTGCGATAATACCGCTATGTCGATATGAAAGACGCCCATTACTTTCTGCATGATTTCGTTCTGCGCTAAAGCCTCCGGCTCCATAATGCCCTGCACGACCGGAACCATCATGGATACGCCCAGCGTTTCCAAGATACCGCCAATCAATATTAAAATACCAAGCCCCACAAATTGCAGCTTTTGCTTTCTGTCAAACAGGTAACCGATTTTTTGCAGCATCGTTACCTGTTCCGTTGTCTGTGCCTGTTTCTCCATCTATTACTCTCCATATACCGTTTCTTATCATTTATGACAATTCTGTCATATGCCCGGTTTTATCTTTACCATATCCGCCCTGTAAATGTCGCTGCAATCCCACCCGTTCATCCACTTATCCGGCGCTGCCACAAATTTATCGGGATTACCATTCAAATAAGATGCCCACCAGCTAAAACTGCTATTAGCCAGAATATTGTGTTTACATTGGCTCATCAGTGTAAGCGACTCATAATCTCTATCTTCCGGCAGGCATACGGGAATAATTTCATGCCCCTCTTTCATAACCTGATTCGGAAGCAAACCCTCTTTCAGCCAGTCGTCCGCCCAGTTCCAATCATTTGTAAACAGATAGAAAGTGCAATTCGGATATCTGTCCACCACTATTTTCATTGCCCGTTCATAATATAAGTCCGTGCAAATATCCCCAAACAATTCCTGATTCTGCGGCAGAAGATAGTCTCCTCTCCGCACATGTATGCTAACGGATTCCGTCTGCTGTATTTTCTGCAAAAGCCTCTGCGCCTGCTCCGAGAGTCCATATCCATTACAATTGTTATTTATAACACTTTCCAGTCCAAATTCCTGCTTCAATACATCCGCCACATCCGGAAAATATTTTTCAGACTGCCAGTAACCCTCCAGATAGACGTTATCCCAGCCAAAAATTTTCGCCTGAAAAAGCTTGCTCTCTTCAAAATAAGAATGGCTGTGCCTGCCCAAAAGTTTCCGTCTGAGCCTCGTCAACGGCATCATGGAAGCATCCGTCATACGGATAATTTCTTTTCGGGATGCTTTCTCATAGGTAATGCCAAAGGCCTCCAATGCGGGATTTCTCTGCGCATCCGCTTTAAAGCCTGCTTCATCATCCATTTTTACGATTTTCCCCATACTGATAAGCTGTCTGTAAAGGGCATATTGAAACATCTGGTTTCCCAGCCCGCCCGCCATCTGGATGATAATCATAAGTTCCCTCCGCTATATCTGCAATACTTTCGCAATCCTTATCTGCGTCTTTTGGTTTTAACAGGAAGAATCACGGCTTCATTAATACGCATGACGCCCCAATATAAATGCGGCGACTTTAAAAACAAATCCATCTTTTTCTTTTCATTCGGGTTGGCGCATCTGCAATGGTAAATTCTTTCATACGCTTCCCGATTCTGCGAAACGTTCTCCTTGATAACTCGTGTTATTTCATCCAGATATTTCTTCTTATCCGGAAAAGAACCTTTTCTTAATTCATTATAAAAAAGCAACAGCCGCTTGTAAAAGAAATAGTTGTGGACGTCCGCCAAATCCTGTCTTCCAAGCGTCTGCAAAAATACGGTTTTCTCCCGGTACGCCGGTATATGGTCCGTAAACGTGCGGGGATTTATCTTCGTATTCATAATACTGCCTTCTCTGTCTATTATATAATTATAGCAGGCGCTGTCAAGGTAAACGCATCTGTCCGTACGGCTTAAGGCTACTGTTGCAAACATGATGTCCTCATACCATTTACCGTCCGGAAAGGAAAGATTTTCTAATATTTGTCTCTGATAAAGTTTATTCCAGACCGCATTCTGAATATCATATTCTTCCCGCTCCTCCACATAATATTGCAGCGCCTCCTGTTCCTCTAACAGGACTGCACGGTTGACCGACGCATCTTCTATATAGTCTTTATGCACCCGCCTGTATCTGCAAACCGCCAAAGACGCCTGCTGTTCTATCATGGCGCCTAGCATTTTTTCATACATATCCGGGTCGATATAATCATCCCCGTCCACAAATCCGATGTAACTTCCTTTCGCAATGGCAATCCCTGCATTTCTGGCATCCGCAGGCCCGCCGTTTTCCTTATGCAGCACAACGACACGCGCGTCCTTTTCTGCCAGCCTGTCACAAATCTGACCGCTTTTATCAGTAGAACCGTCATCCACCAAAATAATCTCCAAATTCCTGTATGTCTGCCGCAAAATGGAGTTGACTCCCCGTTCTACATAATCTTCTATATTATAAGCCGCGACAATTACGGAAATCAGCTCGCTTTGCCGCTCGGCGGATATCTTTTCCGGGGTATACCCCTCCAATACTTTCATTGTAATCCTCCATTCTTTTGCGCCTGCATCCTTTAAGCCGCAGAGTGTCTAAAACATAGTGGCCTGAAACATTAACACATGCCATATCTGCTGACGCCATATATCATGTTCAATATAATCTTTCCAGATTTTCTCCACATTGTCCGAATTTAATAACTTCTGTTCTTTTATTTGTTTCCTATCCAGTAAACTTTCCGCCCACTCCCGAAGCCCGGGCTGTTTTAACCATTTCCGCAAAGGAATGGCAAACCCTTTTTTCGGGCGCTCCATCAACTCCCGGGGAACATATTGGTATAAAATATCACGCAACACTTTCTTGGTAACATCCCCCTGCTTTTTATAGGAAAGAGGCAGGCTCCATGCAAACTCCACAACATCCCTGTCCAACATCGGCACTCTTGTTTCCAAAGAAACCGCCATCGCCGTTCTGTCCACCTTCGCCAGAATATCGTCAGGGTGATACATCAGCATATCCATCAGCATTAAATTATGCACCGGCTCCGGCAAAAAGCCATCCGTATAGTCATCCATGGCCGTAATACATTGTCCGCCGTCCGCGCCGGTAGCGGTAAGTTTTCGCAGCACGTCCGCCGACACCAGTTCTATCCCCTCGCCCTGCGCGGAACGTCTGTACATATCCTCTATACCGGATGCGCCAAGCAGTCTCGCCCTGACCGCCAAAGAACCGCTCCTGCCCCATGGGCTGTGCAGAATTGCCGCACTCGCCGGTTTCCTGATAACAGATGGTATTTTTTGTGTCTGCCGCCAGATACGTTCAACAGAACGGTACGTGCCATAACCGCCAAACAATTCATCGCCGCCGTCACCACTTAACGATACCGTCACATGCTCCCTTGTCATCTTACTAACCAGATATGTCGGTATCTGGGAGGAATCCGCAAACGGCTCTCCGAACATACCGCCCAATTTCGGTATCACCTGTTTGGCATCCTCTTCCGTAATATATAGTTCCGTATGTTCCGTGCCAAGATGCGCCGCAATTTTCTTAGCGATTTCAGCCTCATTAAAATCCTTTTCCCACATGCCGATGGTATAGCTTCTGACACATTTGTCACTTATCGACTGCATCAGGGCTACAATCGTAGGGCTGTCAATTCCCGCAGATAAAAAAGCGCCTACCGGCACATCAGCCGCCATCTGCCCGCGGATGGCATTTTTTAACAATCTCTCCAACTCCTCAGCAGCCTCTTTTTCGGAACCCTGAAACAGATGCGTCTGTCCATAATAAGCCTTTTCACGCATCGACCAATACGTTTCTATGTCATATTTATTAAATGGAGATTTCATTTTTAGCACTTTTCCCGGCTCTAATTTATAAATATTTTGGTAAATGGAATAGGGCGCCGGAATGTATCCATAGCGGAAATAAGTTTGCAGAATGCCCGTATTTATCGGGTTTTTGAAATTGTCCAAGCAAGTCAATGCGCGTATTTCCGAAGCGAACGCAAAGGTTTGCTCTCCAACAAACCCATAGTACAATGGCTTCTCCCCTACCCTGTCTCTTGCCAAAAATAACTCTTGTTGTTTTTTATCATACAGCGCAATGGCAAACATACCCTTACATTTCTTCAATGTTTCCTGTAATCCATATGCGGAAACTGCTTCCAAAAGCGCTTCCGTATCAGAAGTTCCCCTAAAAGCAGTCACTTTTCCCTCCTGTATTAACTTTTCTTTTATTTCCTGATAATTATAAATTTCCCCATTATAAGCCATTATATAACGTCCGTCATGCGATTCCATAGGCTGTGAGCCGTTAAAAGTTAAATCTACAATAGATAATCTCCTATGTCCAAGCACAACCCTCTTATCTTCCGACGCCCATACGCCGGAAGCATCCGGTCCCCTATGATAGAGCCGGTCGTTCATACGTTCTATATTCTCTTTCCAGTCAAATTTTCCGTTACAAAACCCGGCAATCCCACACATATGAATACCCATTCCTTTCTCTCAGCCCGCAATATTGTCGGCCGCCAAATACCCGCCCGCAATGTTTGTTCCGGACAGCACAAACGTCAGCACAAACTTTGAAAATATTCCTGCCACTGCCTGTTCACCCGCTCGGGTGCGAACCGTTCCTGAATCCCGCGCGCCTGAGTACCCAGCCTGTCCGCCAACGCCGTATCGGATAACAGTTTATCCATGGCTTTTTCCAACGCTCTTTCATCCCCTGTGGGAATTATCCAGCCATTTTCGCCATGACGGATAAGTTCGACGGTTCCGCCGCTTGGCACATCCGTTGCAATCACCGGCAGCCCTAACGCCATCGCTTCTATCAAGGCGTTTGATACCCCCTCGGAATACGAGGTCAGCAGGAAAAGCGATGCCTTCTCTATTTCCTCCGCCACATTTAAAATAACGCCCGGAATCAAAACTCTGCCGGACATTTCCAGCGAGTCAATCAATTCCTCCAGATAGCTTCTTAGTTCACCGTCTCCATAAATCGTCAATGTATATTCCGGATATTTCGAGGCAAGTTTTGCAAAAGCCCGAATCATCATCTCATGGTTCTTGTTGGCATCCAGACGCCCTACGGAAACAACACGTTTCTGCCGTTCTCCCTGAAAAGCCGGTCTTATAAATAAAGGATTGAGGGAGTTCGGAAGAATAACGGCTGTTTTTGCAATCCGTTTTGAGAAAAAAGCACGGGAACGTTCCGTCTGTAAAATAATGCCTGCCGCATACGGAAACAACAGATTTGCCAGCATCCGCATCAGCCGATTCGGATATTCTTCTTTCGCTTCCCCGACAACGGATACAACCGGTTTTGTCTTTGTAAACATTGTTGTCACGATTGTCATAAAATTATTCTTACCTGCACAGGACAATACCAAATCGGGTTTTTCACGCTTCCATATACGGTGCAGCTTTTCTACGCGGCGCCAGAAATTCATCATCCTGTTATTCGTTGTCTCCTGCGGCGTAATATCAGAAATGACTCTGTCAATACCCTCCGCCAGTTCATATTCGTCCTCTTTTTGGTACTGTGTTACCATAAGGACCTGATAATCCTGATTTAAGAAATGCTCCGCTAAATTGACAAAAACGCGTTCCGCTCCGCCTTTATGTAAAGAACCAATATAAAATGCAACTTTTCCTGCATTTTTTTTAAATTCTCCATCTTTTTGGCTTCTCTTGTTGTTATTTAATTCATTTTGGCTTTCATCCCGTGTTTTTATTAAGTCGTTTTTTAATTTACTGCCCATTTTACCGCCTATTCCTCTCCCTCGACCTACCCCATATCACTGAAAATTTTGATACCACTGCTGGAATACAAAAAACGACCACGCGAGTTTAGAATAGTTTGCTCCTGTCGCCGGACCGGCATCACCGGTCCTCATATAACTCTGTATCATATCGGAAGTATAGTCCGCGTCAAAAATATCCTGCTTTTTCAAATAATTATAACTGCTGTAATCTAATAACTGTTCCTTTAACGGCCCGCGCATCCACTTATCAAGCGGCACGCCAAATCCCACTTTCGGACGTTCCAGCAGTTTTCTCGGAATGTAATCGTAGGCGATATCTTTCAAAATATGCTTTTTATCCCCATGCGCATACTTATAGGAATGCGGAATACGGTAGGATAATTCCATAACATCCGTATCTAAAATAGGGCATCTTGCCTCCAGAGAATATTTCATGGAAGCCCTGTCCATCTTACAGAGGATATCTCCCGGCAGATAGGTGTCCATATCCAGCAGCATCCGGCGAATCTGCCAGTTTTTCACACCGTACTCACTTTCCATCAGATAATGTACCGGTAAAAAGTTTCCGCTCTTTTTTACCATTGCATTTGCCTTGACAATATAATTTCCCGCGCCAAACTGGGTCTTACTTTCTTTTTCCCGATTTCCGGCAATCACGCGTACGCGAAACGGCAGCCGCTCCTCCAATCCTATCTGTTTAAAGCCCGGCAGATGGCAGACGGTATGCACCATTCCTCCAAGCATATCCAGTTTTTGCGCCTGACTGACATTTTCATAGATATTATAACCGCAGAAAAATTCATCGCCGCCGTCTCCCGACAACGCCACCGTCACATGTTCTCTTGCAAGCTGCGAAACCAGCATGGTGGGAATCTGCGAACTGTCCGCAAAAGGCTCATCATAATACTGCGGAATACTCTCCACTAACTGAAACATTTCCTGCTCATCAATATAAAGTTCCGTATGCGCCGTTCCCAGATATTTGGCTACTTCCTTGGCATATCCCGCCTCGTTATACTTTTCTTCATAAAATCCAATGGAAAATGTCTTGACCGGCGTATCGCTGCATTCCTGCGCAATGGCCGTTACAAGAGAAGAATCATAGCCGCCGCTTAAAAAGGAACCTAACGGCACATCAGAGAGCATACGCGCCCTTACGGATTTTTGCAGACTTGCCTTTAACCTTTCCTTTGCCTCTTCATAACTTTTAACAGGGTCTGCAATCTGCTTTTGATAAACCTGCTTAATATCCCAATATTTCCAGGTTGTTATTTCTCCTTTATGGAACCGCAGGACGCTTCCCGGTTCTATTTTATATACGTCTTCAAAGATACTGTCCGGTGCGTTGATATACTGCTGAAACAGATAACGCGGTATCACTTCTCTCCGGATTTTTTTCGGAAAACCCGGATATGCCATAATAGGCTTTAATTCGGACGCAAAGACAATGCCGTCTTCCTTTTTCCAGTAATAAAGCGGCTTTTTACCGACCCTGTCGCGCATCAGATAGACTTCGCCGCTCTCCCTGTCATACAGCGCAATAGCAAACATACCGTTAAAATGCTTTACGCAGTCTACGCCCCATTTGAGATAGGCGGCAATAATCGCCTCCGTATCACAGCGGGATTTAAACGGATAGTCCGATAATTCCTCCCGAAGCTTCGGATAATTATAAATTTCCCCGTTATAAACGACGGAAATTCTCTTATCCGCGGAGTGCATGGGCTGATGCCCCAGAGCCGATAAGTCCAGAATGGAGAGTCTGCGCTGTGCCAGTCCTATCTGATAGCCGCCCGCCATCTCATAGATTTCCTCTCCACTGTCATCCGGTCCTCTATGAACCATTGTATCGTTCATCGCTTTCAGGTTTTCTATAGTAATGCCCTTTTTACTGATATAACCGCAAATACCGCACATTGCAATCCCCCATGTCTTTCTCTCAAATGAACTCCACTTTTTATCGTTGGTACTTTTCGATAAAATAATCTTTATATTCCCCAAAATCCTTACATTCCTGGTCGATGGACGAGATTAATTCCTCGTATTTTTCCTGCACCAGCGCCCGGTAATTATTGAAATTATTATACCCCTCTTTGCACCATGCAAACGGGTGGGTTAAAATCTGCACCTTATCATGCCCGGTAATATTTTTTTCGTCCGGGTATCCATAACGCCAGATATGATTGGCATCCGACATATATTTGACGGCAACGGGAGTATCTTCCGTAACCTGTTCCGCAAAGGTAAAAAAGTCGTCCTGATAGGCGTTTAACAGACCATCCAGCTTGATATTTTCCCGCAGCACGTCTTTGGATGGGCGGTGAATGGAAAATTCCGTAATCGCAAAGCCGAACATTTCGCTTAAAATATCCACTTCTTTCCGAATCCGCCTGCGCACCTCCGCCATATCCGTCATGCCGTTTAAGGCAAAATGCAGCCCGATATGCTGTCCTCTCTCGTGCATATCCTTAATCATATCCAGATTTCTTCGAGATAAAATATTATAGGAATTATTCGTCCACTGAAAAAAGTACGTGGAAACAAAATCCATGCTCTGCTCCACCCGCGAAAGTTCATACGCCCTTTCCACGCTGTATTCCACATCATGGCGCATAATAACGAATTTATCCTTTTTAAGCGCCCCGGCGTAGTTGGTATGCCTGCCCGTCGATTGTATGATTTTAATAATTTCCCTGTAGTCTTCAAATGAAAACATGTACCTTTCTCCTTTTCGCGTGTTATTCTTCTATTTCCGCATAATCCCCGTTCGCGATATGTTCCGCAATGACTCCCGATGCCCGCCTCGTTTCCTGAAGCCATAATTCGTAGGCCGCATCCCAAGAAGCGTAGCTGTCATCTCCCCGCTTGTCCGTAAAATCATAATTAGCCAGCAGATACTTTTCTAAAAATGCCGTACACTTCTGCGCGCCGACAGCGTTCGTATGACTGCCGTAATCGGCAAAATCCTCTTCAAATACAATCCCAATTTCATCATAATGGTTATTCATATTAAGAAACTGATATCCCGCTTCTTCTATGATGCCGCCCATATAATTGAACATCTGCTGCTCTTCCATGCTTTCCCCATAAGGCGACACTATAAATAACGCTTGTAATTTATTTTCCTGCAAATATTGCAATAAATCCCTTAGATAAGCCTCCTGCTCGTTTGGAATCTTCATTTCTCCTTTCATACCGCCCACCGTCGGCGTCGGCGTCGGTCCCACCTCGTCTTTTATAAAAAAACCTTTCAGGTTATTTTCTTTTTCATAACGCCAATTATTCCATTCGGACGAAAGCGCAAACATTTTCCAATTTGTATGATATTTAAACAAATCGATATAATAGCTTAACCTATCTTCACCCTCCGGCACCAACGCCTGAATCGTCTCCACGCGGTTCGCTGAATATTTCAGATTATCCGTTACGCCCCTTGTATACGCCATATTTTCAGTCAGTCCCGCATCTTCCATCGTATACATACGCATTTCAAAAATATAAAGAGACGGCGACTGCGTCTTTTGCGCCTCTTTGACAAGATATTTCATTGCCGCCGGTCTTTGCAGATTGGAGGAAAGCGGATATGCCGCAATCCCTGTCTCTCCCCACAGCATGGGCGCACTGTAATAAGGAAAAACCGGACTTGAACCTATCATGACAATATCGAGCGTATCATCCTTTTGCGCATAAAAACCGGAAAATCTGTCCTTTACATCGCCGTTTGTCCTAACGATATAGGAAACCGGGATTAACGCCAGCAAAAAAATCCCTATGAAAATGATGCCTTGCAATAATTGTTTACGGGTCATATGAATCCTCATGTTACATCACGTTCTGTGAATCCTGCGTGCAATCGTTCAAAATGTTCTTTTCTATTATATACGCTGACGGATAAAGCCGCAAGCAGACATATACTATATTATTCGCCATGCCTTTTTATGCTAATCCATCCGGCTGCACAGTTCCTCCACATAATCCCGCCATTTCTCAAAAACAGCGTCACCGTTTGCCTTAGCCGCAATTTTTCTTGCCTCTTCACCAAGCCTTTCGGCCAGTTCCCGGTCTTCTATCAGACGATTGATACCCTCTTCCAACGCTTTCTGGTCTTTAATGGGAATCAACAGTCCGTCCACCTCATTTGTCATAATCGTGCGCGGTCCGCCGCACGGACAGTCCGTCGCCACAATCGGAAGCCCAAGCGCCATCGCCTCCATCAGCGCATTCGGTAAACCCTCCCAATCGGAAGTGAAAGCAAAAAGCGCGGCATCTGCCAATTCCTTTTCCAGACTGTCACTGGCTCCCATCAGATGGATATAGTCCTGAGCATGATTTTCGGCAATCAATTTCTCCAATATTTCTTTCGTGCCATCGAAAGAATCCCCACCGTATATTTTCAAATCGTAGTCCGGGTGTTTCTTATGCACCTCGACAAAAGCCCTGATAAGCATGGGCTGGTTTTTAAAATCCACCAGACGCCCCGACTGTACCACACTTTTCGTGCGCCTTTCCGGTCTTGGCACACCGATATATTTCGGATGAATCGGATTTAAGATAATGCGGGAATTTTTTTGCAGGCGCGGCGCAAAGAAGTCTCTCTGCCCCTCTGTTTGAAAGACGCAGCCGTCCACTCTGGGAAACAGAATCGGAATCTGTATTTTATCCGATATTTCCTCATAGTGTCCAACCGGGTCGGTACGAATGGATATGAGTACCGGAATCTTACTAAAATACGCCGCCATCAGCCCCCTATACAGCGCTTTTCTGGCAAACGGTATCAGAATATCCGGTTTTTCTTCTTTTATAAAATCCTTTAAATATTTAATACGGAGTAAAATCTGCAGCGGATGCGGCTTTTTTTCATCACCCTTACGCAATCCGACATGCACGCGCCTTACCCTCTCATCAGTCTGAAATTCATCTTCACCATACCATTCCGTTGCAATAACGACCTGATAGCCCTTGTCCGCAAACTGATTCGCAAGATTCGTAACGACCCGCTCCGCGCCGCCTTGCTCTAAACAATTTAAATGAAATGCTATTTTACGCATCATAAAATATAATTTCCTCCGGTAATACTGATATTCTCTCCGGTAACGCCCGCCGCTTCATCCGACAGCAAAAGCTGCATCATCGGTAAAATATCCTCTTTTTGTAATATTCTGCCGGACGGGCTTGCCATCTTATGCTGCTCTATAATCAATTCCGGAATATCTTTAATAAATTTGGTTTCTATCATCTGCGGGGAAATGCCGTTTGCCGTAATGCCCTTAGCCGCATATTCCGCAGCGATGGACTTCATCAAGCCAAGCAGCGCATATTTGGAAACGGTATAAGGCGCTTCATATTTGGGGTCAGGTATCGTCGTATAGGCGGACAGCATAAATAAAATCCTGCCGTATTTCTGTTTGGACATCTGCGTTATAAAAGCCTTTAAAATTTCCATAATGCTATAGACACAGACCTGCATCATTTCCTGATACATATCCACGCCGCTTTTATAAAATCTGATACTTTTTGCCGGCAGCGAAGCCAAGTGCAGCACATGGGTCGGTACATCCCCGCTGCACTTTACCTTTTCCACAAAGCTTTCTACTTCCTCTTTCTTGGAAAAATCCGCCTGTATGGGCATCATTTTATCCCCGTATGTTTCCAGCAAAGCGTTAAACTCCTCGTTCTTATTACGGTACTGCGCGATAATATGAGTATACGCCGCCCCGTATTTTGCAATATACGCCATCCCCAAATCGGAAGAGGCGCCTGTAATCAAAACTGTCTTTTCCATATTATAATAAACTGTGCCTTTCTCTCAACCTGCGATATTTGTGCCGCAGGAACAAATTCGCGATTGAAAAATCATGGATTTTTCAATCTATCCAATACCTTTATCTGCATAGTTCCTTTTGCTATTTTTTCTCCCCGCTGGTTTTTAATCAGCAGATTCAGAATCAGCATACGATATGCGTCCTCTTTTTCTTTCACGGTTCCCGAAACAGTCAGCGTATCCCCCACATAGACAGGACGCAAAAATTTATTGTCCATACTGTGAATCAGACTGTATTTGCCCGGCAGATACATCCCTGCTAACGTGGAGTAAAAAGACGCGGTCAACATACCGTAAACCACCTTGTTCTCATAGTTTCTGCTTCTGGCATATGCTGCGTCCGTATGCAACGGATTTTCGTCCCCTGTTATCGACATGAATTTTTCCATCATCTCTTCTGTCACGGTTACCTGAAAAGACTCTTCCATGCCCACTTCCACTATATCATAACTATATTCTTTCATAAATACATTTTCCTTTTCCATAAGCTATGACGGCATACGTTCCAATATGATATCCACCATCTCGCCTACGTTTTTCATTTCATTTGCCTCGCCGACCGTAAACTTAATCCCAAACTTTTTCTCCACCGCAATAACCAGATTAATATGTTCAAAGCTGTCCCAGTCCTCAATATCGTCGGCAGTCGTTTCATCCCGTACCGTGATACTCTCATCATCGAAAATATAACGGAATACCTCGTTTAAATTTTCATATACTTTTTCTCTTGTCATGATTCACAAATCCTCCGTTCTTATTTTGTCATGCCTTTCAGCCTGCGGTTATTCCACCAAAATAACCTGATTCTTCTGTTGATATCCGTCCGCTAAAGACAACCGCCACACCGTATTGCCCGCCGCATCTTCTTCTATTTTATCAAATCCCTGCAAAGAATAAAATTCTTTTACCATATTATTTTTTGCCGTCGGGTAATAATATCCCCTGATTTCCGTAATGCCCTGTTGTCGGCATGACATAACCAGCGTATCCATCATCGCATATTCCATATCCCTTTTCAAGACGCGGCAGCTCATAAGCCACAGCTTAATATGTAATATCTGCCCCTCTTTATGTCCGATGACTACGGATATCACGCCGTTATCGCCAAATTTATCCTCCAGTCTGCCATAGAGCGTAAGATAGTTTGGATTTTCTGCAATCTCTTCAATCTCCGCCTGGGTGTAACGTCTTGTCGTTAAATTAAACTGGTTGCTCTTATTGGTAAGCTGGGCGATTCTTGCCATATAAACCGCAGTAAAAGGCTGAATCTGCGCTTTCATATGCAGCGACTTCAAATAGTCCTCGTAGTTTTCATAAGCGGCTTCCTCTTTCGCCCTCTCCCTGTTTTCCTGATACATCCTGTTACGGTTTTTATCATCTTCTGACATGAGTGTCATTTCAAAAAAGCCGGAACCGTCTATTGTTTTAATATATTCCTCCGGCCGTTCCAGCTCCGGCACCGCCACGCCCGGCGCCTGCTTTCTTACAATCTCCCGCTCCGCCGGATTATCGTCTACAAAAACCATGCTGTCCGCCGCCAGATTCAGCTCCTTTGCTATCTGCACCAGATTTTTATCTTTCGGCTCCCAATTCGCCTTTATCTGAATAAAATCATCCGCTTTCAGCACGCCCGCCGGATGCTGTAATCCCGCCAGCGCATTTTCATAATCGTTTTTTGAATCAATATTAAGTAAAACGCCCAAATCCTTATACTCTTTCAGGTATTCCTGAAAGGCGCAGTATATCTGTCCGGCGGACGTTTCATGCCCCAATACCAGATTCTCAACGCCGTCATCTCCCACGACTCCGCCCCATAAGGTATTGTCCAAATCCAATACGAAAGCTTTCTTATTTTTCCCATACAGGGACTTAATAATTTTCGCCACACTGAATGCCAAATCCGGAATCGCCTGCACGCAAAGCGCATACTTATAGCTGTGCCAGTAAAACGGATTCGACCATTCCTCCAAACCATAGCGGGCGGAAAGATAATTGATGTCGTTAATATAAAAGTTTTCGTTTTCCTGCGCATATTCGTAAAATTTACAATTCAGCCTTGTGATGAAATTTACTTTTCCATGGATATCGCTGGCGTCTTTATTCCCCAACAGACGATAATAGGGGTATTCAAAATTATTCTGGATAATAATGCAATGATAGGTCTCTTCCAGATGCTTCCACATACCCGTATACTTACGGTATTCTTTCTCCAATAACTCCTGCACCGTATCCGCCGTATCCGATACGGTTGGAAATCTCTCGATATTTTTGACAGACGTATGAATAAAAACAATATCCGGCGCAAATTCCTCCAACACAGGATTAGGAAATACCGCGTCCTGATAGTACTGGTTAAACTCCGACTCATAAAACTCCGGCATAATACCATAATTTAATAAAAAAAGCTCCAATATCAGCTTAATATCCCTTGTGGTAGAGCCGCCCAGAACAGCGATTTTCTTATGCAGGCAGTTTTCGTCCAGATTCGCCAATAATTCCTTTTTTATC
Source organism: Clostridium sp. (assembly GCA_023664605.1). Classification (GTDB taxonomy): domain Bacteria; phylum Bacillota; class Clostridia; order Lachnospirales; family Lachnospiraceae; genus UBA3282. The sequence continues at coordinate 37,987 of JAMPFF010000002.1, read as the reverse complement.
GCTTTCTTGCGCTCATATATGTAGGTACTGTCATAAGGATACTCTAATTCTCTCATTTTCCGTTCTCCTTTGCTCCTAATCCTAATAGGCGGTTATCTGTTTTGACTCAATATAGTAAGATACTCATCCACGTTCTCTTTTGTCACATACTGTCCGAAGCTTTCCGCCAATAACGTCTCATCCACTTCTCCGTCATTCATTACCGCAAGCATCAAATCTCCCGTTTCCATGCGGTAATGGCTGATATCATGGAAATTTTCCACATTACAGGTAATGGAATTACTGCCGCAGAAACTATAATAATCCGTAATCTCCGCCAGTCCTTTTAAAAAATCCAGATAACCCCGCTCCACGGCCTCTTCAAATCGGACATAAAATTCCGGATTGACAAAAACAATCAGTTCAATCTGCCTCTCTCTGCACAATGTAACAATTTCCGCTATATCCGCTAAAGCCTCTTCCCCGTACCATGCAAAATAATTCGGCCACTCCTCTTGTCTCATCGTTTCCTCCGTTAAAGAAGTGTCCAGATAATAGTTCCCGGTGGAATATAACCGCTCGCTAAAATCCTTTTCTTTCTCATGATAGGCGCAGATTGTCTCTAATGATAATAACGCCACGGACGGATTCAGATAATCCCGCAGGAAACTAATATCCGGCTCCCCGTTTCGGAATGGGCGTCTGATTAACTGGTCGTCATGCAGCACGGGATCGACAAAACAAGTCACGTCATCTATGCCCAGATAGATTCTTTTAATAGAAACGCCCGCTTCTAAAAATGCCGTAATATTCTCGTAATGCTCCGCCGGAAGCCCTTCGGAATAATACATATTATAGCACACGCCGTCCGTCACCTTCGCCGCATCCAGAGAACCTACCCGTGAATTGCCGAAAATGAACATATTATATTTTTCCGGATGATGCAGCACATACTGCGTTTTTACATAATTTTTATTGGGTTCCACCCCGTTATCCCTTGCATTTTGCCAATGGAACACATTATAGGGGTCTATCCCTGCCGATATGCCTGTCGCAAGCCCTAAACAAAGGACTCCCAATAAAACCAGTTTCCATGCTAATTTCCGCATTCCGTTACCATGCCTTTCCCTTTTCCCGCCTTTTTTCTTTTCTTAAAATCCGGCATAAATAAAGCTCTGCCCGGAACCGCCAAGCGACAACAAAATTATACCGCATACAAACAAATAACAACACCATCTGACGAGCGCATTTTGCTCTGCCAGCCGCTCAAAAATATCTATGCCGCGGTTCTGCGCGTTTTCTACCATGATGAATACCAAAAACGCTATACATAACAAAGCCAGATTCACATAGCCCAAATCCCCTTTTATCTGGCTGAATCCACGCTCTCCAAACTGCGTTATGCCGGATAAGAGCATATCAAAAACCTGCTTCATATTTTCCGCCCTAAAGCAGACCAATCCGATACTGAATATGAAAAAAGTCCGCAGCCGCTGAAACGTAATCCAGAAAATATTTTCTGCAGGAATATGTAATTTCCTGACAAGCCCCTGTAAGGATTTACCGCACATATTGCCTAAGATAATGACAAGCCAGAACCACAGCCCCTCTCCGACAATATATTTCCATCCGTTTCCGTGCCATATCCCCATAGCCAGCCATAGAACCAGCATACCGCAATAGGTTGGAATCCGTTTCCCCCATTTTTTACCAAACCGCTTTCTGGAGTGTTCCCCTAACTTTATCCAGACTTCCGACTTCAAAACCGGGTCCATAATATAATCTTTCAGCCATGTTCCCAGCGTGATATGCCATCTTTGCCAAAATTCCTGAATCGTACGGGAAAAGAAAGGATTCTTAAAGTTTTCCGGCAGACAGATTCCCATACATTCCGCTGTGCCTAAAACCACATCCATACAGCCGGAAAAATCGGTATATAACTGAATGGCAAAACAAAATATCCCCGCCCATATCAATAAAATATGATAGGATTCATAATTAGCGTAAACAGAATCTACAATCAAGCCCAACCTGTCGGCAATAGCCATCTTTTTAAACAACCCCCATGCCATCCGCCTAAGTCCATGCGTCACACGTCCATAGTCAAATGTATGCGGTTCATATAGATTCTTTTGTATCTGCTTATAACGGCTGATGGGGCCGGAGGTCATCTGCGGAAAATAACAGGCAAACAAGGCAAACTTTTTAAAATCCGTCTGCACAATCCCGACTTTCCAATAGCAGTCGAGCAGATACCCGGTAAGCTGCAAGGTATAATAGCTGATGCCAAGAGACGCTGTCAGCCGGGTTGAGACGCCTAAAAGGTTATACTTTAATAACGCCAGCATCCCGAAATTTAAAATGAGCGCGCAGACTAAAATTCTTTTGCGCTTTTTTTCCACGCTCTCTTTCTCTATCATAACCGCCGCATAATAAACGCTGACGATTGATATCATCAGGTAAATAATCGTATAAGGCTTTGCCGACAAACAGTAAAACCCCACGCTGGCAATCAGCAGATACACGGACTGCCATGTCGGCTTTATCAGATAATATCCCGCCAAGACGACCGCCAGAAAAGCCAGATAGGAAAATGAGATAATCGACATCATGATAACGCCTCCTTTTCCGAACGAAAACTATAACTTAACAAAAGCGGCAGCGACAGAAACAGCCCGTAAGCATATCGAAATTCATTATAAACCGGCGTTGCTAACAGTAATGTTGCCAAAAGCATGATACAGGGAACATACGGCAGGACATTTTTCTTATGATAAACCGCATACGCAAGCGCAAAGACCATCAGCCATGTATTTAAGCCCATACTCCATACTTTATTGGTAAAATCTTCAAATTTTCTCAAATGCTGATTCATCGCGAGACTGTCATCATAAGTAAAAAATTTTCTCTCCGTCTCCACGCCAAACGGATTATCCACCATAAAATACTCCCCATATAAATATTGATAATCCTTTATTTTATATGCCCAATATCCCATAGTCTGCCTTACTTCCGCCACTACATACTGTAGCGGATTACGCAGCCCCACACGGAGCCACAAGCCGAAATATTTCCCTTTATTTTCCGCTATCGCCTGCTGGTTTCCCTCTTCGCGGATAAAGGCTTTGACAATATCAAACAAATACGGATTATAATATTCCCCGACCTTATCTACAGGCACGACCCGGTCTATCATCTCTATTTCTTCCCCGGTCAGCGTTCCGCCCTTTAAATAAGCGCATAAAATATGCTGCGTCGGCATTGTCAGCCCCTCTATCGTATCCGGCTGCTCCACCTGCAGCGCATTTAAGACCGGACCATGATAAATAAAATAACAAACTAAAGCCAGCGCAATACAGACATACCGTTTCACCACCGACATTCTCTGCGGATTCTTTCCTGCAAAACGCTTCTTAAAAACATCCGTCAAAAGCAACGCTGACGCCGTTCCGAGGAAAATGAAAACGCCGTTACTGCGCAAAACGCAGATGAAAAATCCTATGATTAAATAAGAAAGACACCCAGCCCTGTCGCTTCGACCGATTTCATCCGCCTGTTCTATTTGTTCTATTTTATTTGCCTCTCCATGCCCGGCCGTTTCTATTATCATCCATGTAAACAAAAGAAACAGCGCGGAAAAAAGTTCATCTTTTCCCATATAAATTGTCATCATGCCATTGACCGGGAGCGCCGCATAAAATAGAAATGCCGCAGCAAGCCATAACAGGCGCGTTCCCTTTTTATAAAACTGATATAAGATAAAGGCATAAACAAGCGATATCATAACAACCTGCCAAAACGTATAAAAGGCAATGGCCGCCGTATAGGTTCCAAACAGGCGGTAACCAATCATAAAGAAAAATTTAATTATCAGCGTGTGAAAATAGGGATGGTGATTGGAAGCGGGCGAAAGACCGAGAATCTGTTCTATCTGCCATACCGAATCATTACTGAGCCATGTCGGAAAATACATCAGAAAATAAGGCAGATAACAAACCAGGCAAATCAGGAAAAAAATCAAAAAAACGTACCATTTTTCCTCACGTCTTTCTTGCTCCTTAAGCTTTGATAAAAGCGGAATTTTAGCTATGATAACGTTCCTGTTGGATAAAAGAAAGCACAGGCAAAATAATACCACATAACTGACAAGCAGACAGCATAATATTCTCCCTATATTATACAGCGCACTAAGTTCGGAGGCTTTCTCCAGATTGCCAAAAATAATAAAACAAGTATAGATAACGGCAAAGGGAATCATAACACAAAACTGACGTTTTGACGGTATTTTGATGTTATCTTCATTTGGTATCTTTATCAATTTCTCAGTCTCCCTTTGTATCATGCCGATATTTCAGTCCTTTGCCCAGGCGCGTATCTTCTCCACATAAGCCTGCGTTGTATAGTCGCCGGCGCGTTTTTTTGCCATTTCCCGGTAATGCTCCATCTGCTTTTCATCTTCTAACAGCGTCACAATCCGTTTAGCAAGGGCTGTTTCTTCTTCTGTAATATTTGCCGGGTTAAAGTCCGCCTCCGGACTCATATTCGGTATCAGAATGCCGTAATCGTTTCCCAGAATCTCTTTCGGTCCTGTCATACAGTCCGTTGCAATGGCCGGCACTCCTAACGCCATCGCTTCTACCAGCGCGTTCGGAAAGCCCTCATAATAAGAGGTCAACACATATAAAGAACTTTTCTTTAAATAGGGATAGGGATTTTTCTGAAGTCCGGTAAAGCAGACCGCCTCCTCTATTCCCAACCGCTTTACCAGTTCCTTATACTGCGTATATTCGCCCTGTCCGATAATCATTAGTTTCGTATCCGGTAGTTTTTTATGTACCAGTGAAAAACTTTTAATAAGATGCCAGAAACCTTTTACAACATCTTCCCTGCCCATGGATACGAGAATGCGCCCCTGTGTCCACGGCAGTTTTGGCGTTTCCCTAACCGACAAGGCTTCCACTTTTTGTATATCAAACGGATTAGGTAATGCCACCGCACTTTTACAATGGTATTTTTCCTGTATTTCCTGACAGATAGCCTCTGAACAGCAGATAACCCTGTCCGCGCACCGGCAGAATAACTTTATCTGCCTTGTATCCCCCATATCCATATAGCTTCTGATGCCGAACCATTTTTCATCTTTTCCAAAAGAAGCTATATTAGCCAGATTCGCTGTCGGCCCGAAACTATAGCTAAGAGTAATTTCTTCCTTTTTTTTGAGTTCCCGTAATTTCCAGCCTCTCTTCCATATATTCCATATTTTAGCCAGCTTTCCCTCTCTGCTGGGAAGCTGTAAATCCACTACCGATATGCCCGTAACGTCATAGGCGATATCGCTTTTATCAAAAATTGCAATCTGCACCTGATAATACGGCTGCAGCAGCTTTGCCGTCTCCACGCACACTTTTTCAAAACCGCCCTGATGCAGCATCGGAACAATTAATAATACCTTTTTCATGATAATATATCTCCCGGTTTCAGCATCTTTTCACACTCATAACGATCGATTAAAAGGGAACCGTCTACTGTTCTTACAATCGGCTTATCATCAAATACATCAATTACCTCTCCGGGCGCATATGCTGAAAAATCTATCATCTCATCAAAAGGATGCGCCTCCCAAACGATAACCTTTTCTTCGCCACACATGGCAAAAGCGCCGGGAAAAGGCGCCGCCACGCCGCGGATTAAATTATAAATCGTTCTGGTGCGTTCCTTGAAATCAATTTTACCATCTACTGCGGTACGCTTATTGTACCAGGAGTCAAAATCTTTCGATTCGGTACGGATTGTAATATTGCCCTCTTGATACGCCGCCAAGAGTTTGCGTATCAAATTTTTAGAGCAGATCATATTTTTATACTGCGCCGTCCTGATATCGTCATGCGGCGTAATGGAAAACATCTCCGTCGCAAACACATTCGGGCTGTCCGCATTTTCGTCATAGCGGAATAAGTTCAGGTTAAATCTGGTATCGCCCAGGATAATGGACCAGTTTAAAGGAGAACGCCCCCTGCCGAAAGGCAGATAGCCGCAGTTACCGTGAAAACCATATATGCCGTACGCAAAACGCTCCAATACGGACAGCGGAATAATTCTCTGCCATCCCATGGAAATGCCGATATCAAACGTATTTTCCCGTAAAAATTTCTGCGTCTTTTCGTCTGTTAAAAAATAACTGTCCGCTTCATGTACGGAAATCCCATATTTTTCCGTTAAAACGGATAAGCCTTTATATCCTGCTACCTGATTTTTTTTCGTTACTTCCGGACTGATGGTAATAACCAAATCTACAGGACAGATTGTGTTATGAATAAACTCTACAATATTTTCCGACGTATCTTTTACGCCGAATACGATTACACGGTATTTCATTTAATCCTCCATTCTTATTCAACCTGCGGATTTTGGCAACGCTATAAGCGAATAGCTACTTTTCACTTTCCGCTAAATAATGCTCGTATAAATAGTCCTGCATATTCACATATTCCTGCACCCGCCCATAATTATCCAATACGGCGGACAATCTCTCTTCATACGCTTCTTTCGTACACTGTGAAAGCGTCTGCGCGGCGTGTTCCAAATCCATATCCGGCAGAAAGATAATGCCGTCCGGATTAAAAAACTGTGAAATTTTGCGCGCCCCTAAATATACGGGGATAGTCTGCGCGGCAAAACAGCTTGTCAGCCGCTCGGAAAAATAGTAATCGGAAACATCGTTTTCTATCACGATAGAAAAATGAAAATCATCCAGGCATTCGTCAACGCTTTTCACATATGCGCCGCCGTCAAATTTTCCGAATGTATGCGCCAGGTTTTCTTTTTTACATTTTCTGGCAAGTTCAAGCCTAAACTGGTGCAGCGGACACATAACTTTGCCGGAGCAAAGAATCGAGATATCCTTCGTCTTATGAAGATGCAGATTCTCTTTCATCTCCTGATTCCAGATGCCTGCCGCAATCGGATAAAATCTGGCATTTTCCACTTCGTTTAATATTTTCTCATCATATGTAAACACATAGCGGAACTCTTTTTCCAATCCCTTATGCTTATGAAATATTTCATAGTCTTTTGGCACGATAGTTCTTGATTCCGTCAGCATCCCGTATTTGACAAGCGGCTGCCCCAGCGTATGCAGCATCGCTTCCGAGCCGTAAAAGTGAACGTCCAGCCCGTAATTATATCTGTCCCAGAAAAAATACTTGCCTTCATGTCCATAGGGCGCATGTTGGCTGTGCCTGTTACGGATAAAATAAGTTTCCAACAGTTTTCCCTCTGCATTATAAATCTTTGGCATTGTGCCGTCTATATGATATTCCCTGCCAAATTGCAGCCAATATCCGCCGATTTTCAATTCCATGCTTTCCTTAACCGCGCCTCTCTGTCATATGGGATTTTCGTTTTTACAAATTTTCCTTATACCACTCTATCGCCAATTCAATTCCTTTTTTGAAATCATATTCCGGTTCATAACCCAGTAGTTCCTTCGCCTTGGTAATATCCGCGTTGGAATCTCTGACATCGCCCTTTCTTGCCGGTCCGAAATTTGGTTCCACCTCTTTGCCAAGCGCTTCGCATAAATCATAATAAATATCGATAAGAAATTCTCTTCCACCCGCGCCGATATTAAACGCCTGCCCTGCTGCCTCGCCGGACGCCAGACATGCCCGCATATTTGCCTCAATGACATTGTCTATATAAGTAAAGTCTCTGGATTGTCTGCCGTCACCGTTGATAGTCGGCACTTCACCATGTAAAAGCTGCCTGATAAATTTAGGTATCACAGCCGCATACATACCGTTCGGGTCCTGACGGCGTCCGAATACGTTAAAATAGCGCAGGCCGTAAGTATCCAAACCATACAGTTCCTTATAAAGCCTGCCGTATTCCTCGTCCACTTTTTTCGTCAGCGCATAAGGAGAAATGACATTGCCCTCCTGCCCCTCTTTTTTGGGTAACACCGGATGGTCTCCGTATACGGAGGAGCTTGACGCATAGACAAATTTCTTAACGCCGTTTTGTCTGGAAGCCTCCATCATATTCAGCGTTCCTCTGATATTAATTTCCTCGTATAAAAGAGGCATTTCTATACTGCGCGGCACGCTTCCCCACGCCGCCTGATTCATGACGTATGTAACGCCCTTTGTCGCCTCCATACAGGTGTCCAAATCGCGGATATCGCCTTTTATAAAAGTAAAATTATCCTTTTTCGTCAACGGTTCAATATTTTCATATTTTCCGGTGGAAAGATTATCCAGACAGCGTACCGTATAGCCGCGCTCCACCAGCGCCTCGCACAAATTAGAACCGATAAAACCGGCTCCGCCGCCTACCAAAAAAACACTGTCTTTATCAAATGTAATACCCTGCATACTCATTTTAACTGTACTCCTTATTTCTATTGCCGTCGCTATTGCTATTAATGATTATATACTTTTTTTGATGGATATACAACTTTTAAAGCCTTTCTTTCACGGAAATCAATTTTCAGTCAGCGTTTAGTCATAGAACTGTCAGGGCAGAGATGAATCCCTTGTCGGTACGCTTTCGCTTCGTGAAAAACATAGCGGCAGTAAATTCGTGAAAAACCTCATTAACTGCCGATGTTTTTCAAGAACCTTCGCGGGATTCATCTCTGCCCTGACGTTTCAATAGTAAATTCTAGCTGAAAATTAATTTCCATGCTTTTCTTTCCATACTTTCCTAGTATAACATAGATTTGAAATATAGCAAAAAGTATGGTACTATCTAAAATCATATACTAACAGGGAGTCTAAAAATATAGCATGGCACTATTAGACAAATATCGGGAATTTCTTGTGGATAATACCCGTCCGGAATTTCAAACAACGCATCTTACCCTTAACGCAGAAGGATGGAAACTTCTTATCAGGGAAAATCTTACCCCCTTAATAGAAGAAAAACTGCATATGCGGCAGATTAGCGATTATATTTGGGCAAATGAATATGAGGATGGCAAGAGAAAAGTCCTTTCTTTTTTCTTTCCCTCTAGTGATATAGCCGCTACTTTCAAATGGGGATGGAATTTTGATTTCGTACCGAAATATTCCGGTGGGAAAATAACTTGGGCAAAAACAGATAAATCTATTTATACACATATTTTTGAAGTTTATCCGGAAAGTTATCAGGGTACAAAAGATAAAATAACGATGGCGCGCCATAATATTGACATAAAAGGACTTGAAAGAAGATTAGACGAGCGTATAAGCCATCATAAATATGTTTTTTCCCGTTTGCTTCCTTATATCACAGAATATTATGATTCCGTAGATTCTTATGCACAGATACTAAACCGCATTGAGCGTGATATGGAAAATAGTTACTATCGGCTTATTAACGGCGCGTGCAGCTATGTTACAAAAGCATTTATTGAGAAAAGAATGGGAATGCACGAAAAGGCATTGCAGGATTTTGAAGAATTAAATTTCACCAGCGAAAAAGTCAGGGATGCTTATTTGAAAAAACTGTTGGCGTTGAAATAATCACTCTTTTTTCTCCTCACCAAAAACATCTTCATAAGACACATATCCAGATTCCGAAGTAGCAACACGCCTTGCTTCCTCTAACATTTTCTCTACTGCCGGACGCACTTGACTCTGTGTCTGTTTAAAATGTTGAAGCAACACCCGCCTCCACTCTACGGCAAGCAGAAAGAGCGCCATATAAAACAGTGAGAATCCATATATCATATACCGTGATAAACACATAATCGTCAAAGAGGTTGCGCATACATTTGCCGCGATAAAAAGTAACGCCAATCCCATAACATATACCGCGGGGCTTTTTCTATTTTTATAAAACACGGCAATGAAAAGCACAAACGCCGCCAGATAAATCATAAATGCCAGCGGATTAATCCACTTATGCACGACCGCAATGCTTCTGATGAACCCGTTCCGGCATAGCAGCAGATAATCATAAAACCATTGCCCAAAGCATACCGGTAACAGTTTTCGTAACATCCTCCCCGCCATATCATCCGACATGCTGCTCTGCATATAATAATCCACCTTACCCAGCTTAAAATAATACGCAGTCATATCCGCCTCCAATATCTGAAATTTCAACATATCGTGAGACTCTTCCAAATGCGCCGCGCGTTCATTCCATGTCTTTCCTGCATATTTATAATTTAATGAAAGCGCGTCCGCCTCTTCATAGAATTTATCAAAAAAGGCTCTTTCCAGACTGCCCTCCCTAAAGACCTCTCCGTCCTCCTTATCACAGGCATATATGACGTTTGTCAGCGTATTGAGCTGTCCGTAGGTATTCCCCATAAAATACCCCGTAACGCCGTAATTATAAACATGCACAGACAGAGTCCGCAGCCCGAATGCACAGATAACAGCCAAAACCGGTATCATCAGCTTTCTATACTGTTTCCTGACAATCATTTTGACCGCTGCCGCCACCATCCAGAGTAGAATGGCAGCCATCATCTGTCCCCTCGTCATGGATAAGAGCCAGGCAAAGATAAGACTGTAGACCATATCCCTTTTTCTGTCCTCAAACATCATCCGCAGGGTAAAAAGAATAAAAAGTTGAAAAAGCGGAATGCAGAGCGCCTCGCTCATCACGGAATTTTCCATAAAAATCCCCAGCGCCGAAACATAGCGCGTCACAAGGTGCGGCATCAGTTCCAGTATTAAAAGAACTATTTCTTCGATTCTATTTAAAGAAAACTTTTTTCGCAGATATTCTATCAGGAAAAAAATACTAAATGCCGTCAAAAGATTCTGTGCGGCTGCCGCCAGAACCAGTCCGCCGCTTTCTTTTCCTATCATCCTGAAAAAAGCAAGAAACAGCGGATATAAAGGCTCTCTATGAATATGCATGGTAATATACTGTTCGGAATCGTTATAGACGCCAACTCCGTACATAGCAAACATCCCCAGAAAAAAAGCCAGTAACACTATTAAGATGCCAAACGATTTTTTACGTTCACTCACCACTTACGATAATCTCCCATATAGATAAAACTGCTCATACCACTTCGCCTGCGCTTTTACGTCAAATCCGGCCGCGGCAATCTGTTCATATCTGCTTTTTCTTTCATAGTTATCGTGACTCAATACATACTGCGCCCATTTTTCCGGCGCTTCTTCAATGCTGTACGCCGCCACTAAATCCGTTATCTTCACTTCCCCGGCAATCGTATCAGAGATAAGGCAGTTAAGCCCCGCGCTCTGCGCCTCCACCACCGTTCCGGGAAGCCCCTCAAACCGGGATGGGAACAGGAAAAAATCCATAGCCTGATAATATTTCCATACCTCGCCCCGATTGCCCGCAAAAATCACATTATTTGCAATATCAAGCGCGGCGGCTCTTTCTTTCATCTCCTCCATGCGCTCTCCTTCCCCTAACAAAAGCAGCACAGCGTCTTTTCTCTGCTCTACTATCTTTTGGAAAACGGACAGCAGATATTCATGATTTTTGGCATAATGAAATCTTCCCACATGCCCGATGACAAATTTATCTTCTAAAGAAAATTCCTTGCGCACACAGCTCCGCACTTCTTCGTCATAAGTAAAAAGCTCCGCGTCAATCGCATTTGGCACGATAACGACTTTTCCGCTTTGGGCATTTTTCCTGCCAAACACCGCCTCCGCCGCGGACATGGAACAGGCAAACATATAATCGCATTTTTTAGGCAGCGTACTCCGGAGAATACGGGTAGCTGTTCCCTTAATACCCTTATCGACCCCCGCGCTTCTTGCGTGTGCCACCGTCACCGGCACGCCGTATTTTTTCGCAATCGACAGATAGATGGACGCCGTGCTGGTCATGTGTCCACATACAACTGCATACTCCTGATGTGTGCTGAAAAACTCCCGCAGCGCTTTCCGGTAAGCCGCTATATTATATAATTTAAAACGGGGAACACGGTACACCCGTCCTCCCAGCGTTTCTATCTCTTCTTCATAATATCCTTTTTTCGTCTGATGGATTAAAAAATCAAACTGCACCTTTTCTCTGTCAATATGGCGGTACACATCCATAATACGGCTTTCCGCACCGCCAAGCCCGACGCCGCCAAGAACGTGCAGTATGCATATTGGTTCTGACATAATCATCTCCTGTTTCCTATTATCAGGAATTTACCTGCCGCGGCTTTTTATTTTTTCGCTTTTTGTCTTTTAGCTATTTATATTAACCAGCGTAGATTTAGCCTTAGCCAGCAGATATTCTCCCGTTCTGCCAAATATATTTCTTTTTATGGGTTCTATCTCCAAATAGTCTGTATAAGAAATCATATTCTTTCCATAGTCCGCAAAAATCCGCTCATACCGCTTCTTATCCTCTTCGGTAACGGTATTCGCGTGGATTACCATGGTCGTCACACCGCTTTTTGCTTTCAAGCTCCCGGCAAGACGAAAAGAAATCGGATAGAACGTAAGCCCGTATTCCTGATAGGGTCTTTTCCCGAAACCGTCAGTCATTTTCGTAAAGCCAAGCTCCCGTAACGCTCTTAATGTATTCTTATCATAGGAATGCGCTGGCGCCATAAAGATATCCGTTTCAATTCCCTGTTCCCTTAACTTCTTTTTTCCATAGGCAAGCATCTCTTTTTGCTTTTCGTAAGGAACGCCCGCAAACTCCGAATACGCATTCAAAGGAAAAAGACCGCCGCACTTCGTTGCATAAACGTGGTAACAGCCGTGCATAGCAATACAGTACCCCTCTTTTTGCAGCGTCCGCATATATTCATAAAAATCTTCATGCGCTTTATCACAACTCAATTTAGCATCCCTGTTTTCCGGCACAATACCAAGTAACGGCGCAATCCCTGCTTTCTGGAACAACTGTCTGAAAAACAAAAAATTCTCCCAATTCATATCCGGCGTGATATCGTCCATCCGCACCGCAATTTTCATACTCATATTTTGCTTCTTTCTCCATTTCGCAGATACTCGCGCCTATAATCTCCAGTACTGATAATCCGGCGTCATATATTCTTCTTTATTCAACAAACCTTTGATATCCACCAGCACTTTCTTTGCGTTTTCCTTTTTATAAAATCCGCTTAACTGCGCCTTATCCAGTTTCTTAAATTCATCATGCGCCACTGCGATAACAACGGCGTCCATATCTTTTACGTCGCTTAGTGAACCGAAAGTAATGCCATATAAACGTTCCGCCTCGTCCGCATCCGCCGCCGGGTCTACCACAAGCGGACAGATGCCGTACTCTCCAAGTTCGTTATAGATATCGATAACTTTCGTATTTCTGGTATCCGGACAGTTCTCCTTAAAGGTGAAGCCTAAAATTGCCACTTTCGCCGTTTTTACCGGAATATCCGCCTTAATCAGATTCTTGACAAGGCTCTCCGCCACATATTTTCCCATCTCGTCATTGATACGTCTGCCCGCCAGGATGATACGGGAATGATATCCCAGTTCGTCTGATTTATAGGTCAGATAATACGGGTCTACGCCGATGCAGTGTCCGCCGACCAGTCCCGGCATAAACGGAAGAAAATTCCATTTCGTTCCCGCCGCCTTTAAAACCGCCTTAGTATCGATATCCATCTTATGGAAAATAATGGACAGTTCGTTCATAAAGGCAATATTGATATCTCTCTGGCTGTTCTCGATTACTTTTGCCGCTTCCGCAACTTTGATGGACTCCGCACGGTAAACGCCGGCATCGACTACCAGTTCATATACTTTCGCCACCGTCTCCAGCGTTTCCGCATCCATACCCGATACAATCTTAGTGATAGTTTCCAAACGATGCACTTTATCGCCCGGATTGATACGCTCCGGCGAATAACCGATTTTAAAATCGACGCCGCACTTTAACCCGGATTCTTTCTCCAAAATCGGCACGCAGATATCCTCCGTAACGCCCGGATAGACCGTTGACTCATACACGACAACGGAGCCTTTCGTCAAATTCTGTCCTAAGATGCGGCTTGCGCCCTCCACCGGCGACAAATCCGGCGTATGGTCGCTTTTTACCGGCGTCGGAACCGCCACAATGTGAAACTTCGCCTCTTTTAACTTAGAAGTGTCGGCAGTAAACTCTACGGTAGTATTTTTTATCACTTCGTTGCCGACTTCATTCGTCGGGTCAATGCCTTTTTTATACAATCCGATTTTTGCCTCGTTTAAATCGAATCCCACTACTTTAATCTTTTTGGCAAATGCTACCGCTATCGGCATCCCCACATAGCCAAGCCCTACCAGTGAAATTTTTTCTTCGCCTTTTACTATCTTTTCATATAAGTCCATTTTGTCTCCCGCTCCTTTTGTGATGTTCTTTTTTCTCTTATTTATCATCAAGAATACGATGCACTTCATCCATATAAGCCGCCGTCACTAACTTCCTGTCAAATTCCCGCTCCATCTTCTGTCTGGCGGCGCGTCCCATTTCGGCACGTTCTTCATAAGACAGGGCAAGAAATTTCTTCATTGCCAAAACCAGCTCTTCCGTATTACCGGGAGTAAATCCAAAACCTGTCCTGCCCTCTTCAAACGCCTCCATACATCCGCTGATATTCGACGCAATCGCGGGTCTGCCTGTCGCCGCCGCTTCAATTAACGCATTGGACATTCCTTCGTGGAAAGAAGCTACAACAACCGCGCTTGCATCCGCCAGATAGGAATGAACCTCCGTATGAAAGCCAAGCTGGCGGATAACGCCTTCTTTTTCCAGCTCTTCCAGCATCTTTTGATAGTCCTCGTCACAATACCCCAGAATATCAAAGAATACGGTATCGCTATGTAACTGCTTCGCCGCGCCTAAAAACTCCAGAATCCCGCGTTCTTTCATCACACGCCCTACAAAAAGGAAATGCGTATCCTCCCTCTTAGGATATTCTTCATAAACATGATGCGCTAAGCTGACGCCGGAACCCATAACCAATCTGTCAGAGCGTCCGACAATGCCAAACTTTTTAAAAATATTTCTGTTTTCCGCATTCTGAAAAAAGACACAGGCGGCTTTCTTCATCCCGGCGCGGTACATATGGATAATCAACTGTAAAAAAAGTCCTTTTTTATCAAACGCGCCGCCGAGCCCCGTAATCGTCGTAATATAGGGAATTTTCATCCTGCCTGCGCAAAAACCGCCGTAAATATTCGGCTTAATCGTATAAGTAATAACCAAATCCGGCTGTAATTCTTTCATCATGTTATGATAAGCCTGATACAGTTTCAAATCTTCTATCGGATTGATGCCCCGGCGGTTAATCGGGGTATGAATCACCTGACAGCCTTCTTTTAGCAATTCCTTTGTTTTCACATCATCCGGCACACTGACGAAAACCTCGTTATCCTTTAAAAGCGCCTCTACAAATTCATTCCGAAAATCGTAGAGTCCGCCGGAAGAATTGATTAAAATCAACACTCTGCTCATTGCTGCAACCATGCCTCTTTCTTCGTCTGCATTATGGAACAATCTGCACGCCGCTCATGTCCTCTATCGCAATCTCATTATACTTCATCATACAGATATATTCCAGATAATTTCCAATAGTCTTTTCATTCTCCCGGCACGCCAGATTGTTAAGAACCTGTTTCGGCATATTGACGCCGCAGGCATAGGCATGGGGATAACCGCCGCCAAAGCGGGGATTGACCTCAGAAATATAATAAGTCCCGCCGATATCAAAAATATCGATATCTATCATCCCGAGGAAGCCGCACTTTTCCACGAAATTCTCTAACATGGAAAACAGTTTTTCATCCTTAAACGACACCGATTTATCCGTTTCTCCGGCGCGCATCTTGATTTTCTTTTTGACAAAGATGGAGGTGCATTTTCCCGATATCATATCGATATAGACGTCCGCGCCGTATTCCTGCCCGTCCATATATTCCTGAATCATCAAATCGTCATACAGGGTAAATAAAAGCTCTATCTCTTCTTTGCTGTTCACTTTATTGATATTGATGCTGGCGCTTCCCTTGACCGGCTTTACAAAAACAGGATAGGATATCTCCCCTTTTTCCACCGCCTGATAGAATTTCTCTTTTTCCACATAGCATTTTCCGGTCGGAATCTGCATCCCGCATAGCATCTGATACATTTTATATTTATCGAAACAAGTTTCCACCAAATCATAGGGTGAAATAATCGGCGTCGCGCCAATTTCCAAAAACCTGTCTTTTTCTTTTGCCAGTAAACTCAGTTCCGGGTCTATCAGGGAAAAAACGCCGTCTATCTGTTCTTTCCTGCAGATATCCAGAATATGCTCCAAATATCCCGGCGCCGTAATGCGTGGAACGAGATAGAACTTGTCCGCGTCGTAAACCGCGGGCGCTAAATTACTGCAGTCAGTCGCGACTACTTTACCGTCTGCTCCTGCTTCTTTCTTAAAATACTGTACGATTTTATTTCTTGTCCCCGCGCTCAATATCAAAATATTCATTGAAACACCAGCCTTTCTGCCTTTTGTCCCATAAACTCTTGCACACAATATTACGATTCTGCCAGCTTATCAAAAAAGAGAGGTCCGCCGCCCGTATGGATAAAAAGAATTTTCTTATTTTTGATATTTTGGCCGTTTATATAGGCAAGCATACCGCAGAATGCTTTTCCGACATAGGTTGTGTCCATCGGAATACCCTCGCGGCTCATCACAAAGGCAATCGTCTCTTCCACCTTCGGCGTATAGTTACCATATCCCCCGCACCGATAAGCATCCGTGAAGATAAGCGCCTCCTCCGTATAAAGCGTTTCAAACTGCTTTCCTAAATATTCTTTTATGCTGTCTTTCACAACAGCCCTGCCTCGTTCTTCTTCTCTGGCAATGCTGATTCCCACAATTTTTCTTTTTGCATCGCCCGCAAGAAGCTGTCCGCATACAAGCCCCGCCTGCGTCGCACCCGTTCCGGAAGCATGGAAAATATAGTCAAAATAAGTGTGGCATTCTTTTTCATAGGCTTCTATTTCCCGATACGCTTTTACATAAGCCTCCGTTCCCGGATTGCCATGCCCTCCGCCCGTGATAAAATAGGGGTGTTTTCCCTGTTTTCTATAACTTTCTTTTCTGTTTTCTATCGTCTCCGCGACCTTACTTACCGGACAGGTCTCAATCACCGCGCCAAAATCCTGCACCAGTCTGGTATTGTTTAATAATGTCCTGTTTTCCTCCGGTGAAATAATATGACAGGCAAGTTCCATCGCCGCCGCCATATTCGCAATAATGCGGCAGTGGTTGGAACTGTTGCTGCCGTATGTCATTATGACGCCTGTGTCACTTTTTTGAATTTCCCTGTAAAATTCCGCCGCTTTCCTTGCCTTATTGCCGCCAAAACTAAAGGGAATGCTATCGTCTCTTTTCATCAAAAACGTATTCTCCCCATAGCTGTCCGACAATTCCTGTATGCAGGTTCTTTCCAGTTCTTTTTCAAATAAAGGTATCTGCCTCATTCTGATGCCCCTGCGCTTTCCTGACTCTGTTTCTTTTTACGGTAAATATCAAAATCCTCCACGGTCTGTTCCGCGCCGGATAACGTTCCCGAACGCTTTAACACTTTGCCGACCGTCATCATAATAATTTTCATATCCATCATAAAACTGCAATGGTTGACGTATTCCAAATCATAGGAAAACCTGTCCTCCCAGCCCAACGCGTTGCGCCCGTTTACCTGCGCCAGCCCCGTAAGTCCCGGCCTGACATCATGTCTGTGCCTTTCGTTCTCCGTATACCACGGCAGATAACGCACCAATAAGGGGCGCGGGCCGATAATGCTCATATCCCCTTTTAAGATATTAAACAGCTCCGGTAATTCATCAAGACTTGTCGAACGGAGCAGCTTTCCAAATTTGGTAAGCCTTACTTCATCCGGTAACAATTCCCCGTTTTCATCTCTTTTATCCGTCATGGTGCGGAACTTACAGAGCGTGAAAATCTCTTCGTTTCTGCCCGGACGCTCCTGCTTAAATAAAACAGGACTTCCCAGTTTTACTCTGACTAAAATATACAAAATAAGAAGAACCGGGCTTAATACAATAATCGCCGTCAGCGAAAGAATGATATCCAGTATTCTTTTTATATAATTTGCATATATCATAAAAATACCCTGCCTTTCGCTCTCTTTTTCAAACCACGGCGAATGCCTATCTGCCAAAACACTTTCTCACAAGCCCGATAATCAGCTCCATATCCTCCGGCGTATTCTTGATATCGCTCGGCAGACATAATCCTCTTGCAAAAATATCGCTTCCCACGCTGCTGCCGTCCGCATTGTGCGCCATAAAATCATAGTCCGCAAAAACAGGCTGTTCGTGCATCGGTTTCCAAATCGGTCTGGACTCTATGTTTTCTTCTGCCAGCGCATCCATCACCATATCCGGCGTTACGCTGCATCCTTTCTCAATCGTCATGCAGGATAACCAGTTGTTGGCATCGCCGTCCGGATGTAACGGATTCATAGTAATCTCCGGGATATCGGCAAAAGCCTCTTTATACTGTTTATAAATCGCCTGCTTGCGCGCCTTATGCTCCTCTAAATGAATCAGCTGTCCCCTGCCGATACCGGCGGTCACATTGCTCATCCGATAATTATAGCCAATCTGGGAATGCTGGTAATGTCTCGCCTGGTCTCTTGCCTGCGTCGCCAAAAAGAGCGCTTTCTTAATCGCCTCTTCATCATCCGAAACCAGCATACCGCCACCGGAAGTCGTAATAATTTTATTGCCGTTAAAAGAATAGATACCAAACCTGCCAAACGTTCCCGTATGTTTTCCCTTATAGGTGCTGCTAAGAGATTCCGCCGCATCCTCTAGAAACGGTACCTTATGTTTTTCGCAAATCGCCATCAATTCGTCGATTTTAGCAGGCGTACCATATAGATATGCACACAGGACGGCTTTCGGATTTGGATATTTTTCAAATGCTTTTTCTAATGCCTGCGGCGACATATTCCAGGTGTCAGGCTCCGCATCAATAAAAACGGGCGTGGCGTTTTCATAGACAATCGGATTACAGGTTGCGGAAAAAGTCAAATCCGATACAAATACAATATCGCCCTCTTTAATATTTAAAAGTTTTAACGCCAGATGGATAGCCGCCGTTCCCGAACTTAACCCCGTCGCATATCCCGCTTTCGTATAATTTACTATTTCATTTTCAAACGCCGTTACATGCGGTCCAAGCGGCGCAATCCAGTTTGTGTCAAACGCCTCCTTGACAAATTCCCGCTCCTCCTCATGCGTTGTCGGCGACGATAAGTAAATCCTTTTTCTTTCCATAAAAAGTCCTCCTCTCAGCCAGCTTCACCATTAGACTTCTTTTTCATCTTCATAGTGGTATGTCGGCACAATTTTTTGAATCAAAGGTCTGATATCCGAGCTTTCAATCACGCATTCGTCCTTTAACTCTTTTAACTGCATGAAAAATTCCTGCTCGTCGAGTTCTATCGGTCTGCCGATATGAATCATCTTATTAGCGGTATCTTTCATGCCCTCTTCATCCATCAATAATTCCTCGTATAACTTTTCTCCCGGACGAAGCCCCGTAAATTCTATTTTGATATCCTCGCCTACCCGGTAGCCGGACAGACGAATCAGATTTTGCGCTAAATCTAAAATTCTGACAGGTTCTCCCATATCCAGAACGAAAATCTCCCCGCCCTTGGCATAAGCGCCCGCCTGTAATACTAACGATACCGCTTCCGAAATCGTCATAAAGTAACGGATAATTTCCGGGTGCGTCACCGTCACCGGACCGCCCTCCGCAATCTGCTTTTTAAAAAGCGGAATCACGCTGCCGTTGCTGCCTAACACATTGCCGAAACGCACCGCCACAAACTCCGTATTGTAATGCTTATTAAACGTCTGAATAATCATTTCGCAGATACGCTTGCTGGCTCCCATAATATTCGTCGGGTTTACCGCCTTATCCGTCGATATCATCACAAAGCGTTTAACATCGCTCATGGCGGCCGCCTGCGCCGTTTTAAAGGTTCCGAATACATTATTTTTTATCGCCTCCGTCGGGCTGTCCTCCATAAGCGGTACATGCTTATGCGCCGCCGCATGATAGACGATATCCGGGCGGTACTGTGAGAAAATCCAGTTCATACGGTTGGTATTGCGCACGGAAGCAATTAACACCACCAAATCCAGTTCCGGGTGTTTAACTTTTAATTCCTGCTGCACATCATATACGCTGTTTTCATAGATATCAATAATAATCAACTGTTTCGGCCTATGCTGCGCAATCTGTCTGCAAAGCTCGCTGCCGATAGAGCCGCCGCCGCCTGTGACAAGCACCTTTTTGCCCTGCACATATCCGAGAATGGAATCCATATCGACGCTGATAGGGTCTCTTCCCAGCAAATCCTCGACCTCGATATCACGCAATTTGCTTACACTGACCTCTCCGTTTACCAACTGGTACATACCCGGCAGGGAACGAAGTTTACAGTTTGTATCCTTACAAATTTCCAGAATATTTCTAATTTCCGTTCTGGAGGCGGAGGGCATCGCCACAATAATCTCATCCACGCCGTAAACGTCGGCGCATTCCACAATTTTATCACGTCCGCCCGCAACTTTAATGCCCTGAATATATCTGCCCCATTTTCCCTTATCGTCATCAATAATACACTTAATCACCATCGTAGAAAAGTTGCTGTTGACAATTTCCTTGATAATGGCGTTTGCCGCCTCTCCGGCGCCGATTACCATAACGGAAATCTGGTTCTTCTTATTCTGCTGCTTATGCTTGAGGCTCCTGAAAAAACGATAGGAGAAACGGCTTGCAAACATACAGCTAATCAATAAAAACATATACAGGAAATGATAACTTTTCGGCACTGCCTGTCCTGACACTTTAAAAAACTGTATGCCGATACCGTTCGTAATCGTGGCAATCACACAGGAGACAACAATATTCTGCAATTCCGTCTCCCCGGCAAACGCCCACAGACTGCTGTATAAATGAAAGAAATAGAAGATAAGCAGCGTCAGCAAAATATTAATTGGCATAAAACGCTCAATCGGCTGTATGAAATGAGACGGTATCAGTTCCAGGTCAAGTTCATAACGGATTAAAATTGCCAGATAACTTGCTATGATAACGCTGATAACATCATAAATGATAAGCGCTGTTCTTCTATAAAATAATTTTACATTAAACGGTTTTCGTTTCTTTTCCATATCTGTAATCATTCTCTTTTCTCAATCTGCATGTTTTACGGCCAATCGCGTATCGCTCAAAAGCGGCGATAACGATGCCAACAGACAAAACGCGGCCGGATAACACGGATGGAAAATCCACTCCGTCAGTCCTGCCGTTGCAAACAAAATCAAAAGCGCAAGCGGCAGTGTTGAACACGCCCTGTCATCTTTTCTCCTTTTATGATAAACCGCCGACTGCATGAGCGTAGCAAAGCCAAATAAAATAAATATCATGCCAACCGGTATTCCATAATCGTGTATCGTCTGTAGATAAATATTATGGGCATGGATAATAAGCGTGCCGTCCGGCAGCGTAATCCCCATATCCTCATGCCCTGTCATATTCCGGTTTTCCCAGTACAGTTTAAAAATATCCAGACGTCCGTTTGTATATGCCTCCGCGTCGCTTTCGTTCTGCTCCTCCTGCCCAGAAATCTCTCCTCCGGATAACTCGGAGGATGCCACTAACATTTTATCCGCCCGGGCATATTCCGCAGAAAGATATTCATTCTCTCTCTGTTTATCATCTTTCACAATTTTATATTGATTAATACATTTCTCTTCCGGAATGCCCAGCACTTTCATTTCAAACACATGCAAAAATCTCCGGACAGTCATATAATAATAGGAATCCAAATCCCTTCCATGTATAATCTCGGACGGAAGTTCCTCGATTTCCATTGTCTTTGGCTGCGCCACGACTGCCGGAATGATACGCTGTGCCGTAAATACTGCCGGAAAACATACCGCTACGGAAACTATCATAGCCGCCGTCATCACAAGCAGCGATTTTATTTTATTGCGCATACCGAAACATACTACCGGAATAACAATAATCGCAGTCACGCTCACCGCCAGATATCCGGTTCTGGATAATGTAAAAATAAGATATACGCCGGCAATGCCGAATACCGTCAATTCTTTCCATACAGCGGAAAGTTTCTGCTGCCTGCGGTATGCGTCCAAAAGCTTTACCAGCGCGGCACAGACTGCCAGTGAAAGATATACCGCTGAAACCGTTACGGTATGGAACACGAACGGATAACGGTAATACCGATAAAACATATATGGCCTGTGCAATAAACAATATCCCGTCATAACCAGAAAATGAAGCAGAATGCCGTTGCATATATTTTGCAGCAGCCTGTCTTTTTTCTCCCAAATCGACATCCGCAGATAATAGAGAGTAAAGGCGCATACAAGATAAATCGGCCACCCTCTTGTATTTCTAAAAATAATAATCAAGGCAAAAAATATTACCAAAACCGATGTATACCAAACGCTTATGCTTCTTCCAAAGCGTCTCCCAAACTGCCCGCGCACCAACGCCATAATCAGATTGAGAATGACTATGCCTGCCACTACGCCTGCCCATACCGTCAGCTTCAGAACCTGCATGTCCTCTTCCGACTCCATCATCACCGCCTGATTTTGGTAATAAAAATATCCGGCCGCCGCCGCTGCCACGAGATAAATCAAATTGGCAATATGAAAAATTTCCTTACGCTTATATGTCATAACGACGGCAAGTCCGAAATAAATCAACATTTCACGGTAAGCAATCGTATGGTGTATTTCATACAGACCGTTTACATAGTGAACGCACGCCTGAATGGCAAGCGCCAAAAACGCCGACTGTAAATAGTCCGTCCATCTGTCACGAAAAACGGACATTCCGACATCATGGCTTTTATGGTTTCTCGTATGGCGGATGCCATAGAGCAAAATGCCCGCCACAATGCAGATACCTGCGGCAAAAAATATGTTATTTTCAGCATATTCCGAAAAGAGCTTACAGGGAAATACGGCAACAAGCGATACAAGCGCGGCGGCAATTACTGCCGGAGTCGCTGTCTTCTTCCAAAGCGTTTCCACGGTTAAAAGAGTATTTCGCGCCATATGCCTTTTATAATATTTTCCGGCACAGGCAGTAATGGCAATTCCGCACAGCACAAGGAGGGCATCACATATCAGTGTTCTGCCCTTTCTAAGCGGAATCTTATATTCATATTCCGTAATGATATTATGCTCTGTATCTTCTACATTTCCGTAATACAACGTTCCGTTGTAAATGGTTCCCGAAGTTTCCGTATCTTCATACGCCACATAAATATCCGAAACGCCCTGTATCACATAATAATAGGCTTCTCCGACTTTGGTTTCCTGATTCACCTGTACCGTGCAAAATCCCGGCATTTCTTTCATATCATCAGTAGAAATAACCTGCTGCATCAGTATATTTCTGGAGGCATCATATAAAACAAAATTAAATTCTTCACCGGCCGACTCATTCAGCAGATATATCCTGATATTTTGCAGATAATCGTACTGCGCGACAAACATCTGCTCTACCACATAATCATTGGTAATCGCCTCTGACTGCATGGAAATCTGCTGGTTGCTCCCGGAAACTATCTTCTCCGGTACCAGACGGAGCGGCCACAATGTAAGGATAATACAGCATATCACAATCCATGTTACGCTGCAAACCGCCTGATATCTATTGATAATCTTATTCATTGTTTTTAACGCTTTCTATTCTTTGTTCTGTGTCAACATTGTATCATAACTGCATTTATTTTACAACTTGCCCAAATTTTTCCTCTTCCAGCATTATCACGATAAAAAGCGGCAGACCGAACCAGAAAATCAAAACATATCTCGGCAGATACGTCGGCCCAAGCAAAACGGTCAGCCAGATAAGCAATACCAGTAAATACGGAATGAGGATATGATATTTTTTCCGGTAAAACATATAACTGAACACATAGGCAAAGCACCAGAACATACCGCCCGGCGAATACAGCATGGACAGAATCGGTATCTTTTCCTGCTCTATTTCCAGAGACAATCTTCTGTATGCCTCATCCAGCCACGGAATTTTACTGTCTCTGACGCCCGGCTGTTCCACCTCATAGCCAAAATAGGAACTGTCCTGATAGGTAAAAGTAAACACCGTATTGCCCGCATAAACGTTGATTATCGTATCGGGATACCAGAACCCGTAGGAATTCATCAACCATGCGTTAATATAGGAAAGTGGTTTTTTTAAGCCGATTTTTATCCATAGCGACAAATATTTGGATTTATCGGCGGCATATGCCTCATTTTGAAAGTGATACTTCACCGGGTCGGACAGTTTGGGATTATAAAGCGACAATGCCTCTTCCGACAGCACTTCATGCAGTGCGGCAGTCTCCTCCGGTGAAAAAACCTCTTTATTAAATTTATAGGTTCTTGCAAGCTGCTGTATCGGCACGGTCAGTATCTCCTGATTTTCCGTATCCTGTGCATGCAGCGCAAAAGTAAGCGTTTCGTTTATCAAACAATAAGCTGCCAGCACACCGCATAACAACACGCCCATTTTCTTCCTGTTCTTTTTATGATACAAAAGAAATACCGGAATCATTAACACAAACGCATAGATACCGTTTTTGCGAAATAGGAGCATCATAAGCGCGGTCAGGATAAAAAACGCCATACTCGTTTTAGACGCAAAAAAGTCATCCGGTGAAATTCCCATTTCCAGTATGTTCACTAAAAGCAATAAGAGCGCGACCGTAAAAATCGTATCTTTCGCGGAACAGAGCGTAAACATGACAACCACTGGAAAAAATGCAAAATATAGCAATGATAAAAAATGAATTGCCTTGGACACTTTCTTTTTTCTGAAATAGGCAAGCAGACAGGTAAAACCGCCCGCCACGATAAACATCTGCACAATCATATAACAGGCGATGCCCAGATTATAAGAATCCGTTATCTTATGTACCGCGCAGATAATCCCGCCCAAAAGCAGTACATGCGTAAGCGGATGATGCGTGGTAAAGACTCTGGATGCCACCTGTACGTATTCCTCCTGCGCATCATAGACGAAAAATCCCGGGTAGACGGCTAACAGCACGGGAAGCCAGCACAAAAGCAAAAAGAAAAAGGTCAGAATATTGGCATGTCTGACTGCCGCTGCGGGCGGAGAGGGTATCTTAATATAGGCCGCCAGCCGTTCTTTTCTCTCTTCCATATTGCCCAAAAAATTCCAGGACTTTCGTACCAGAATCGCAAAAAAACAAGTCAAAACGGGCAGGGAAACCCACAGTTTCCAGTCTTTAAAATCGACGTTTTCCTCCGCCTCCAGCCTGACGCCAAACAGCATCGCCGCCGTAAACAAAAACGACAAAACACCGGCAATTTTCCACCCCCGCATATCGCGCAAATCGATGGTATGCAGGGATAAATCCATTGCATAAAGAGACAACAGCCATACGAACACGGAAAAAATACTATTCGTAAACCCTAACGTATTCTCCTTTAAGTTCAAAATCTGCGGAATACACAAAGTTCCTGCCGTGGCAATGAAAAACGCTATGAAATTTAAGGTAAACCTGATTTTAAATTCATTCTCTTTCATTGATACACTCTCTGATGACATATTGCGGGGAATTGTTTAACGATATATATATCCGCCCAATGTATTCTCCGATAATGCCTAACATCAGCATCAGCATCCCGCCGATGAACATAACGGACGCCATCAGGGAGCTGAATCCGATGACTACATTGGGATTCACAAGTTTCTTAATAACCGTATATACGCCATATAAAAAGCCGGCCACGGACGCCAGCGCGCCTATCGCCGTAGCCACCCTGAGCGGCTTGATGCTAAACGCCGTAAAGCCGTTAAACCAAAGGGCAAACAGCTTTCCTATCGTATAGCCGGAGGTTCCGACCTCCCGCTCCCTGTGATGAACGTCCACGTTCGCAATCTTATCGGTTGCTCGGAGTACCAATCCTATTACATACGGATAGGGATTAGCATATCGTATCATTTCCTCTACGATAAATCTTTTTACCGCAAAATAACTGGAAACATATAAATTTTTCGGTTTGCCGAGCATGATTCTCGTCATCCACTCGTTGACTCTGCTGCCGAGATTACGGAATGCGGAATGCTGTTTATGCTCATATCTGGCATACACCGCATCATATCCCTCGTCCATCTTGGCAAGCAGCTTCCCAACTTCGTCCGCCGGCGTCTGCCCGTCGTCGTCCAGACAAACTACTATGTCGCCGTGTACATAACGGAATCCCGCCATCAAAGCTGCGTGCTGTCCGAAATTTTTCGCCAGATTAATGCCGCAGATTTCTTTTCTGTCCACGCAGAGCCTGCGGATGACCTCAAACGTTTCATCCGGAGAATTATCGTTTACCAGAATGATTTCATAGCGGTACTTTTTTAATTGTTCCATGGCCGCGCTGATTTCATCCACCACTTTTTCAATGGTCGCCGCGGAATGGTAACAGGGTATTACAAAACTGATTAATTGCTCCATATATCTGCCTCCTCCGGCATCTTTGCGTCTGCACTCTTTTTTATTATATAAAAAACCACTGTCCTGGAAATGCCGTCAATGATAATTTCTTCTTTCTTATTTGTCACTAACTGAAAACCCGCTCTTTCATAACTTGTCCGCGCCCCGGTATTATCCGCAAATACTCTTAAAAACACAAAGGCAAGCTGCATATCCAAAAAAGCGTAGGAAAGCGCAAGACGTGCTGCCTGCGTTCCGTAACTTTTGCCGACGGCATCATCTTCCCCGATAAAAATGCCATATTCGGCGCATTTTCTTTCTCTGTCAATATCCCGAAAATATACGCTGCCCACTGCACGGTCAGTCTCTTTTTCACAAATGATAAACTGCGCCACATGTCCGGGTTCCACCTGTGTTTTTATCCAGTTTAAATGCCCTTCCACCGTAAACAGCCCCTGATAAATAAAATTGTGGCGAACCCGCGGATTATTCCGCCATGCCACGATATTGTCCGTATCGGAAATTTCCATTGGCCGCAAGTAAATGGCATCCGTTTGTAACCGCATTTTTATTCCCCTTCCGCTATCCGAAAGACTTCGTATCCGTCTCCAATCTGCGCTACCGGCGTTATGTCGGCCGCGACGCCCTTTTCGGCATAATATGCCCGCAGCCAGTCCGTATCGTTATCCTGCGTTCCCGTGTCCATAATAAAATAAACGTTATCATTCATAAGCAGCGATTCTTCCATCGTCGTGATACCGAATTTTTCTAATTTTTCCCGGTACAGAGGACTCTTACACATCCAGCCGCCCATGATATCATAATTGGCAAGTGAATTATCCACATCCGCAAACATTTTCTGAGAAAATCCCACCGTGGAATAGACGTCCTCAAAATAGAAATTGTCCGGGTGATTTTGGCAATACTGCGCAATCGCCGTCTGGCTGCGGTTTGCCTCCTCTCTATTTTCCTGTTCCGCGAATACCTGCGTCACATGCTGCGGCAGATAACAGGCGCATAACAGCATACAGAGCGACACGATAATGGGTGCGCTGTATTTTCTAAAAGAAATCCTTTTACAAAGCATTCCCGCCAGAACCATCATTTCCACAAGATATAAAGAATGCGTGATGCGCTCCGGGTCGCGTCCTCTTATTAAAATAAACATCCAAAGGCCTGTCCTTACGATACCGAGAAGAAACAGTCTCCCGAAAACGGACGCCCCTTTTTGATATGTTTTCTCTATACACACCGTATAAATGCCAAGGATAACAAGGCACAGATAACCAAACATAACCACCCTGTTATAGGGAGCGTCCGTTTCATGAAGCGTACGGTAAATATAAAATCTGCATAATCCCGGAATATCCGAAAAGTAATCTGTCCGGTCCTCGGCGTATTCCGCTATTTTCGCAAGCATCTCTTCGTCAATTTCTTCATCCAGCCCGAAATTATAATTGGCGAGAAGTTCCTGGCTTGCCTCGTTTAATCCGATGGATGTCAGATACTCTTTATGCTCTCCACTTGTGATGACGTCAAGATGATAGTCGTATACCTGCGTTCTTTTATCAAAAAAAGCAAGAAATTTTTGCCATTCGCCGCTTCCGTACGCGGCAAAATCGATTACCCGGCTAAATAACATCCCGGCCAAAATACAGCCGAAAACAATGCCATATTGCAGATAATTTTCTTTTTGAAAAAATTTTTCTTCCTCCATCCAGCGAAACAGTCCTGCCAGACAGATAAACGGAAAAACAAGCAAAAGCATTTCCGTCCGCAGCTGATAGGCCAGAACCACTAATACAATCGAAGGTATATTACAAATAATAAAGCGTTTGACCGAAAGACCTTTCGGCGTTGTCATAAACCAAAAAACTGCGGCAGCGACAAGCAGCGCACAGGTAAACGTATATTGCAGCGCCGTCATATGCGGCAGCATAACGCCCCATATAAATATGCTAAGAAGCAGCATACATCCGGCTTTAGCCCGGCGGCCTTTACAAAATTGCAGCAAGCGCACACCGATTAGATACAGGCTCCCTATCTGGCAAAGCAGTAAAAACAGTCCGTACCATGCGAAAGGTCTGTATATTTTATAGCATAAACTGATAAACGCCCCCAGAATATAAAGGGTCTGCATATTATGACCGTCCGGCGTACCCGTATAGACGCCCGCCATAATATCTTTCATCATGACGTCGTCGTTTAAATCATAATAATAATCAAAGCAGACGCTTATGACAATTAGATTGACCATTATAGTCAATATAGTTATGATGCAGTTCCCATATTTTTCCGAAAATCTGTGACTTTTCATGAACTACATACCTTTCCATACCGCTTCCATCTTTTATGCCGATTGATAAAACGCCTTTACCTGTTCAGTGATATATTCCACCTCGTCTGCGGTCAGCGTATAGAACATCGGCAGCCTGAGCAGTCTCTCGCTTTCTTTTGTCGTATACTTGTCCTCTCCGTGGAATCTGCCGAACTTTAATCCCGCCGGTGCGGAATGTAACGGAACATAATGGGAGGCCGGCAGTATCTTTTTTTCTTTCAAAAAAGCATCCAAACGGGTCCTCTCCTCAAGGTCTTTTGTTTTGATATAGAACATATGCGCATTATGCGTACAATGCTTAGGAATATAAGGCAGTTCAATCCTGCCCTCTTTTGCAAGCGGCGTAAGCAGTTCCTTATACTGGTTCCATCTGTCCATTCTCGCCTGTGTAATTTCATCCGCCAGTTCTAACTGCGCATACAGATAAGCGGCGTTCATATCGCTCGGCAGATAGGACGAACCGTAATTCTGCCAGCGGTATTTATCGACCTGCCCTCTGAAATATTTACTGCGGTCGGTTCCTTTTTCACGGTAAATCTCGGCTTCTTCAATATACTTTTCATCACGGATAAGCAGCGCGCCGCCCTCTCCCATGCTGAAATTTTTCGTCTCATGGAAGCTGAAACAGCCGAACTCGCCAAACGTGCCGAGCGCTTTTCCCTTATAGGACGCCATAATGCCCTGCGCCGCATCCTCAACAACCATCAGATGGTGTCTGCCTGCGATATCCATAATCGCATCCATTTCACAGCCTACACCCGCATAATGCACCGGCGCAATCACCTTTGTCCGCTCTGTAATCGCATCTTCAATCAACGTCTCGTCTATGTTCATCGTATCCGGTCTGATATCTACAAAAACCGCCCTCGCCCCGCGCAGGACAAAAGCGTCCGCCGTAGAAACAAACGTATAGGAGGGAAGAATCACCTCGTCGCCCTCTTTTATTTCAGCTAAAAGAGCCGCCAGCTCCGTCGCGTGCGTACAGGATGTAGTCAGCAGACACGCCGCCGTTCCCGTCTTTTCTTCAATCCACTTATGACACTTTTTGGTGAAGCCGCCGTCACCGCATATTTTTTGATTATCGACCGCTTCTTTGATATAGTCCATTTCTTTCCCCGTAAAGGGCGGAACATTAAAATTTATCATATTAATCTCCATTCCGGAGCGTTTTTTGCGACGGGGCGACGCAAATCTCAAATTTGCGTCTGCCATCAGGGCATATTTGTGACGCTCCGGCACAAATTGCCGTGTGAAAAATCAGCACATCAGTGTGATTTTTCACACTATCTTAATCCTCTTTTCTCTCTTTCGCCAATCACATTTTCCATGTCATTTTATCACAAAGTACTACCGCATTGCAACGACGCGCTACTCATATACCGCATAACGCATATTGCAAAAAGTTTCCTCATAACCATAGTCCTCTAAAAACTGCAGTAAAACCTGTAATTTTTCATCCTCGCCATAAGCTTTTTCATCGACGCCAAACCACGCATACGCCTCCGCGTCCTCCCCTCTGTACGCGGCAATAGCGGACGCGGTGATAATGACGGGACGCTCTCTTTGCATATTCTGTTCCACAACCCGCATATCCTCCTCAAACTGTGCCATCCTATAAGAATCCAAATCCGGCCACGAAGTAGAAATTGCCGTCGGCATATCCAGAAAATAACTAAGCCCCGGAACTTCGCCGTATAAAATCACCTTTCTGCCCGCAAAATTCCGCTCTTTGGCATACTCAGCCAAGTCGGTGAAAAGCTCCGCGTTCTCTTTATTTGTATAAATGCCCTCCACCTTGGGAATGCCGGTAAGCAGTGTATCTCTTTTTTCTCCCCAGACGCCGTCCAGAAAAACAAACTGCGTATGGAACCCGATACTCTGGATAAACAGCATCACCCCCAGCACGAAAGCCATGCTTTTCCACGGAATATGCGCTTCTTTTTTCCATGTCCGCAGAAAATACCCAAAACAGATGCAGAGCGTAAACGGCGCCGCCAGAAACAGATTATTTATAATCGGATAAAGCCCGTTATTGCCGCCAAGCGGCGTCAAAAATATCTGCAGTAAAACAAGCAGCGCTAAAACCTTATCCTCCATCCTGCGCCTTTTACTTACAAGAACAGCCGCGGCACAGCCAATCGTTACCAATATAAACAGAACCGCCCACTGATACATACTGGTATAGGCGGCGTAATAACGAAAATCAAACATACCCCGTCCCCAGTAGAAACGTACCAGCACACAGCATACCGCTATACACAACAGAAAATAAACGACCTTTCCTTTCTGCGGCGACACCTTCTGCTTGATAAAATACAAAACATACATTCCGCCGATACAGACAAGCGCAAAACTAAGCCAGTATAATCCTTTCCCATATTCTCCAAACATTCCCGTGAGCATGGCGCCCGGTTTATAATCCTGCGCCTTATCCGTCATGGCAAACAGGCTGTATACCATCTTCGGGTAAGCGTCCACGCCGTATTGGATGCAGATAGAAAGAAACGGCACGCCAAAACCGAGCAGATATCCGGCGATACACACCAACGTTTCCCGAAACGCCTCCTGCAGTTTTTCTTTTTGCAGCCACGCCCCGTACCACAAGGCAAGGATAAAAGCCGCCTGTACGATATTGGGCATCCGCACCGCCACATTGGCTCCCAGACAGACGCCCGCCCAAAACAGCAGGCAAATCCGTGTTTTTTCTTTTTCCGTACAGATTCCCTGATATAGCAGTAAAATACCCGCCCCCATCATCAAATATGACAGATAATGATACAATCCGGTCGTAGGCGCCCAGCAGAGGCTAAGCGCAAGTATCTCCCCGGCAAAGACGAGCCATGCGGGCATTCTTTTACGCAGGACAAAATAAAAAAGCAGCGCCGTAAACGAAACGAGCAGACCGGTATAAAAATACATACCGATAAGCGTATTTCCTTTCGGAAGCTGCATCATAAGCCAGCCCGCAACATTGGCAAGATAGGTTGCTGTCATCCAGGTTCCCTTTGCAGACGGAAAATACTGAAAATTGGCGAGACTATAAGAAGTGTCTACCACATCCAGCCCTTGATTAATCTTGATTAACGGATAAAAGGCAAGAAGCATGATAAACAGCCCGTCCTCTATATAACTGCGGTATTTCCGGTACAACTGTCCTATTTTTTCCATTTTCTTCCTATAACCTCAAATAAATATGTCCTTACAAAATCCGTCAGCGCTCCTGCCGCATAAACAATCAGGATGCAGAAAACCATATGGGGAATAAACATCCATGAATCCCGCACCTTATCTATCTGTAACCAGTTCATCCACTCATATCTGACAAGAATATGCTCATGCAGAAGATAAACGCCCAACGTATACGGCGCAAGACGCCGGATAATCTCCGCTGCTTTCCCCTCCGGTATCTTCATATTCTTAAATGCCATAAAAAGTCCCACGGAGGCAAGCAGAATACAGATATGATTTAACGTATACGGCTCTTCTTCATAATAACTCAATTTTCCGGTCTTAGCCACAATCATGCCCGAAACGGCGGAAAGCGCAAAAGCGCACAAACACATAAGAACGTAAAGCCTGATTCCACGCCCTTTTTTATCCAGCCATTCGATACCATAGAGCCTGATATATGCCGCGATTACAAAAAGGCACAGCAGCCAGCCAAAATCATATCCGCCCTTATCCATGACAAGAGCGACCGGCACGATACTCTTTTCCACCGAAAAAAACAGCAGTAAAAGAACAATCACTGTCTGCAACGTCTTTTTTTCCATCCTCTGTACGCCTGCCGCCAGTATAGGCGCAAACAAAAACAGATACAGATACGCCGTCGCAAACCAGTAATGCTCCGTTGATATCGGCAGGATAAAACCAATCCAGTCATAAGCGTTTAAATCACCCCATGCTATAACGCCCGTGCCAATCATAATAAGCGGAATCAGAATGGAATAAAAAAGTATCTGCGCCAGTAACGATAAAATGCGCTGCGGCTTCCATTTCGCCTCCACCATAAAATAACCGCTAAGAAGCACATAGCAGTTAAGGGAGGGCACGACAAACGCCTTGAAAAGCTGCAATACGCCATAAAGCGGCGTCCACCCATTTCCACTGTAGGAGGTAATGTTCCCCTTTACAATATAATGACTTCCGATTACCATAAGAATCGCTATAATACGCAGCAATTCAAAATTTGCCTGCCGCTTAGACGCCATATCATCACCCCGCCTGAATACTACTTCTCTTTAAAAATCCATAACTTGCTTAAAAAATAATTTGTCACAATTACAATGAACTGTCCTATCAGTTTGGCAATGTATTGATTCATGCCTGCAACGTCTACCATAAGATACATGAGCGCAACTTCCAACACCTCTGTTGCAATCCTCGCACCAATGAAAGATGCAAACTCCTTGGCAAGACTTGCCGCATTCATATTTTTGCTTTTGAATACAAAAGTATGATTCGTCCAATAGGCAAAAACTACTGTCAACACCCATGACAACACGGTTGCAACCAAATGATTTATATGCAGCATTGACACAAAAATATAATACAGCACATAATTCAGCACAAAGGCAAGAAATCCAAAAATAAGGTAATTGAATCCTTCCTCATGTTTTTTATACAATCCCCAACAATATTCCCACATTTTTTTCATCATTAATAACCTGTCTTTCTATCGTTCTCTTGCGGCTTTCCCGTTTTCTATGCGGTAAACCATATCGCACTTTTCTATCGTCTGTAATCTGTGCGCAATAATAATCAATGTCTTACGTCCATGCAGCCTGTTAATGGATTCCATAATCGCCGCTTCCGTATCGTTATCTAATGCCGAAGTCGCTTCGTCCAACACCAGCACCTCCGGGTCCTCAAATAACGCCCGGGCAATGCCGATACGCTGTCTCTGCCCTCCCGATATACGGATGCCCCGCTCGCCGATGCTCGTATCAAGCCCCTCCGGGAGTCCTTTTACAAACTCGTCAAGCTGTGCCTCTTTTAACGCCTGCCATACCTTATCATCGTCGATATCCTCTTCGGCATAACCGAACGCGACATTTTTCCGAATGGAATCGTCTATCATAAAAATACTCTGCGGAATATAGCCAATATTTTTTAACCACTCCTTGTAATGGTCTCTCACTTCCACACCGTCCGCCAGAATATCGCCGCTTTGCAGCCGTAAAAGCCCTAACAGGATATCTACTACCGTTGTCTTTCCGGAACCGGACGTTCCCACGATACCCACGCTCTTGCCAATCGGTATTTCCATACTCGCCTTATCAAAAATGAGGACGTCCGTATTTGGATATTTATAAGTAATATTTTTCAATTCAATCTTATCTTTAATCTCCAGTTTTTGCACCTGAATTTTCTGCCTATAAGTTTCCGCATTATAGTCAACATTCTCGTCTCTTATTTCTTCCTGCAAATTGTCGCTGACGCCCATAAAAAACGGCTCAAAATAAGCAATCGACGTTAAATGGTTATTGATTCTGTTTGCACAGGGAATCAACCGCATCGCCACCAAGGCAAGCAGAGTAATCTGCGGCATAATGTCGATAACCCCCGTTCCCCGCAAAAGCTGTAACATCATATAGAGAACCATCCCCGCAATCGCTACCGTCTCGATTAACAGCCTGGGCGTTGCATTGTATAAATTATATCTTTGCACGGCGCTTACATATCCCGCGCCGCATTTGGAGTATTCGTTGATAAAATAATTTTCCCTGCAGGCAATCTTAATTTCCTTAATACCCATCACGGACTGGTCTATCCATTTATATAATCCGCTGTAATAATCCTGGTTTTCCTCTCCCGCCTTTTTCATAATCGGTTTCAGAATACATTTGATAATAAATAATACGACCAGCAAAAGAAGCGTGACGGTAATGCTCATCCAGACGTCCGTTACAAGGCTTATCCCCGCCAGACAAACAAAAACGATGCACTCGCTGCATAACTGCAGTAAGGCTAAAATCAGTCCGTACATATTATTGACGTCCGAGGTAATGCTTCTCTGGATAACCGCCGTATCCGCATTCAGATAATATTCATAAGGACGCTGCATAAAATTAATCATCATTCTTCGGGAGGTGGCGAATTGATTGGTATATACAAACTTAAGCTGAATTTTCTGCTGGAAAAACAGGAAAATATTTTTTACGGCAAAGATGATAATAAGAGCCGACATGACAAGAATCATCAAATCCCTTGTATTGTCAATCCCAAATACCTGACAGATGAATTGGAGATAGGCGTGGTTTTCTATGGCGTTTTCTTCCAAAACCACATTCATGACAGGCAGAATGGACGATACGCCAAGCGTTTCCAGTACCGCGCCAATCAGCATGATAACGATTAAAAACATCATTTTTCTTTTCTGCTTCTTATCCAATAGAAGCATTAACTTCTTATATATTTTCTTCATGTCGCATTTTCACCTTAAATATCGCCGTTTACATTCTCTTTCCCGTGATGAAAGAAGATTACATATTTTACCACAGCTCTTTCCATTAGTCAAAGCTGTTCGTTCTGTCTGTGCAGTTCGGGCGCTTCGTACTTATCCAGAAAATCCTCCCCTAAAAACAATATTTCCTCGGCAAATTGAATCCCGTTCGGCACGGTCAGCACGGAAACCACCCTCTTAAAGGAAAGTTTCGGAATAAAATTCAAAATCTCCATCGGGAACATTCCGCTTAGTACGATATGCTCCGGAAACTCCTTGGTATAATCAAGAACATCCCTCGGATGCGGTTTAATCAGCACCAGCGCTTTTTTGCCGTCTATTTTCCCGTATTCTCTTATAATATCCGCAAAAATCCGTTTTCTCACGGATAACTCACAGAGCGGCTCCGAAAGCACCAAGATTTTGTCTGTATCGCCGCAATCCAGTTTCTTTTGCAGCTCGTCCATATTTTCGATAAAAAGATGAATCAGGATATCCTTATCCTGCGCCGATAAATGCTCCACGAGTTCTGCACGCGGCTTTTCTATATATTTATCACACGGATACGGCACAACGCTTTTATCATTAATTTCCATATCCAGACAGTATTTTCCATAGCCGTTTTGAATAAAAATCAGGTTGCGGGCGGACATCCATGCCTTGAGGGCAAAATGCCCCTTATTGTCATAGCGCGCCGTATCATAATATTGAATACAGTTTAATCCGTCCTCCAGCGCATGATAGTAAATTTTCCGATAGCTTAAATAATATCCAATCGGGTCCGAATCGCAGAATACATAAATATCCTGATAGTCTTTAAAATCCACCGGCACATACGGCTCCTGCAGTTTTCCAAGCAGCTTCGTATACCTGATACGGGCAAGCATATTTAATACGATATTTCCCCTGTCTTTATGATACTTCTGTAACTGCGGGAAAAAAACATCCTCTTTTTCATCAAACATAAACACTTTGTCAAACAGTCCGCAACGCTCGGCTCTTTCTTTCAGATTGCCGAAATTATTTGACATCATGCTAAGCACCAAATCCGCCATACCGCGCTCGTTATCCGGCAGGTTCAGTTCTTTCAGACACGCCACATAGACATGATAATAGGTATGGCATACATAAATTCTTTTTTTTGCAGGGGTTTTTGTTATCATTTTCAGTCCTCTGTTTGGGTATATTATTACTATATCTGCTATATGGAAAACTTTTGAACTTCCTCTTTTGTTAAATCAATCAATTTCTTTCCACACTGTTTGGCATACCTTGACAATTCCAGCAAGTTCACATGGCAGGAAGGGGCATTTACATATGGATTGGGCTGTTCATAATAGCCCGGTTGAAGAGTCGTATTTTCCAAAAATCTAGGTTTCGTTCCATTCATAGTGATACACCTCCAATAATTGTTTTGCCTGTTCCTCATCAATGAAAAATTGATATTGATGAAGCATTCCTAAATATTCCGCATGAAATACATCAATATAATGTTCTAATAATTCTTCATTCGCTGCAAAACCATGCATAGCGCCTTCATATCCCCATTGAATTGATTTATCAGCCGCTATAGCAAATAAATGACCACCAACGCCTTCATATCGTTGGCTGCCAAATTCATGCTTATTGTTATGTGGCGCCGTACAAGCCCAATGCAGATAAGCCGCATGAGAATCTATATCATTCCTTATCCCTATTAACCCTTGTATTTC
This sequence comes from Clostridium sp., assembly GCA_023664605.1. Lineage (GTDB taxonomy): Bacteria > Bacillota > Clostridia > Lachnospirales > Lachnospiraceae > UBA3282. The sequence goes on along the minus strand of JAMPFF010000002.1, from coordinate 1,048 downwards.
ATTATTGTCCTTTAACGCCAATGCATAGACTTCAACATTCTTTGGTATCTCATTCCAATTAATATGCCAACCATCCTGCTTTTGAAACTTTTTCAAATATGCACGGCTTTCAATTCTAAATACTACGGTTTCTTTGATATCCCCTGTTTCTGTATCTTTTAGGCACGGAACAACATAATCAATCCAGATATCAATACAGCCTTGTTCTATTACCGACATTTCATTTCCCTTTCATTTATTTAATATTCTTATTATATCATAACAGTTCTTTTTCCTCCGCTTTCATGCGATAATTATTCTTTTAGCAATTTATATCGCCTTATTCTATTGGCGCCATAAGCTTCAATTTTCTCTTGCTCTTGCAGCTTCCAAAGTAATTGTCTTGCTCTACGTTCTTTTACATCCAAAAGAATACAAATATCCCTACAAGAACAATCTGATTCTTCTGATAAATATTGAAGTATCCTCTCTAATTGCTGCTCCGTTTTTATCGGCACTTTTTTATCGGCACTTTTTGCCGATAAATTTTTGCCATTATTTTTAGTATTATAATTCAGATTTCTGAGAATCAGCCAAAATTCGGTACTAATTGAATCCTGTAATGATATTTCATATTATATTACTATATCGTTGTGTTTTCCACTATTTTTATGTTTCATTCCATATTCTCTTTCATTTTCTTCTCCTATACGATTCTTGAATTTACAATAAAAAAATGATATGATGAAACCACACATAAGAAAGGATTAACGTATGGCAAATATATATGATGGAGCATTCCGCACAATCTTAAATGACTGTCGGAAGTTGGTTATCCCTGTAATCAATGAGATTTTTGGGGAAACATATACAGGAGAAGAAGAAATACATTTTTTCCCCAATGAGCATTTTTTAGACCAACAGAACGAAGCGGACAAGGAGCGCATCACGGACACCAATTTTACGGTATTCGGAAAGACACCGAAGAAATATCATATTGAGTGTGAGAGCAGTTATCCGGACGGCAGGATTACAATAAGGCTTTTTGAGTATGATGCGCAGATAGCGC
>JAMPFF010000029.1 GCA_023664605.1 Clostridium sp. | reverse complement strand
AGTGCAGCAATGCATGGAGCTGATATGTACTAATAGGTCGAGGGCTTAACCAAACGAAAATCCGCGGAGCGGATTATCGTTGGCAGAATCATAGATGATTCTGCCGCGGTATGACATGAAGCGGACTTAAAGAAGCGGATAAAGATTTTTGGTATTTGGTTTTGAGGGTATGCTAAGAACACTATTTATACTTTTTTGTAAATAGTGTTTTTTTTTATTTTAATCTGTGATATAATACAATATGTGAGAGAATATCTCTAATGAGAAAATGCAAACTATATAGCGTGAGAGGTGGATTACATGGATACAAAGATTCTGCTTGAGAATGGAACAAATGAGTTGGAAGTACTCGAATTTAAGTTGGACGGCAATGCTTATGGAATTAACGTAGCAAAAATTAAGGAAATTATTACATATATGGATGTTACGCCGGTTCCGAATGCTCATCCCAGTATCGAAGGGATTTTTATGCCGCGTGATACGATGATTACGGCGATTGATTTGAAGAATTGTTTACAGCGTGGCGTATCACAGGCGGGCGGTCTTTTCATTATTACTAATTTTAATCAGTTGGACGTTGCTTTTCATGTTGATTCTGTTGTCGGTATTCATAGAGTTTCATGGAAAGATATTATTAAACCGGATTCCACTGTTTCTTCAACGGAGGAAGGAATTTCAACGGGTATTATTAAGTTGGACGGAAGATTGATAATCATATTGGATTTTGAGAAAATCATGACGGACATCAATCCGGAGACCGGCTTAAAGATGGCTGAGATAGATGAACTTGGCGAAAGAGGAAGATATGATGTGCCGATTTTGATAGCGGAAGACTCTCCGTTGTTGAATAAATTGATAGTAGATTCTTTACATAAAGCCGGATATACCAATTTAATCCATACCGAGAACGGTCAGCAGGCCTATGACGTTATCCTTGACTGTAAACGGGAAGGCACTTTAAGTGAACATGTGCAGTGTGTCATTACGGATATTGAGATGCCGATTATGGATGGACACAGACTGACGAAGTTAATTAAAGAGGATGATGAAACGAAAGACATTCCGGTTGTTATTTTTTCTTCTTTGGTAAATGATGAGATGAAGAGAAAAGGTGAAGCATTGGGTGCTGACGCGCAGCTTTCCAAACCGGAAATCGCAAACCTGGTGAGAGTGGTTGACGGATTGGTATTAGAGAATTAGAATTGCAATAAGATACAGGCAAAAGCCGGGAGTTCCCGGCTTTTCTTTACTTAATGGAATTTGCCATGCAGCGTAAAGCAGATGAAAGAGAGCGGCAAAATAAAATGGAGCATATATTATCGGAATTATTTGTAAGATGTAAAGAAGCGGATATGGTTCTTGTCGGAATCGGGGAAGAATTTCAATATGACTGGGATATTTTATTGCAAAACAAACGCTATCAGGAGATAGAAAGAGAAATTGCAGACAGGGAGGAATATAGATGGGTAGTTCCTTTTCTGCAAAAAATGGCGTTGGAAGAATACCGGGATGATAGATTGTATCATGCCTATGAGAATTTGAAGACGATAATAGAAGGAAAAAATTATTTTATTCTTTCGATAGCGATGGATGACTGCGTATACCAACATGGATTGAAGGAAGAGAGAATTGTTACGCCTTGCGGCGGTTTTCGGAAAATGCAGTGCGACGCTAATTGCAGTAAAGAATTATTTGAAGTGGATGACGAAATATACCAAAATGTTAAATCGTATTTCAATAAAGAAGCAAATTTGAGCGAATTACGGGAGCCAAAATGTGACCGATGTGGTCAAAAGAAGAGGTTTAACCAGATTGGAGTTAGCAATTATGCGCAGGAAGGATATTTGTCACAGTGGGAAATCTATACAAAATGGTTACAGGGTACTGTTAATAAAAAATTATGTGTTATTGAATTAGGGGCAGGGATGGAACTGCCGTCCATTATCAGATGGCCTTTTGAAAAAATTGTATATTATAATCAAAAGTCCTTTTTATACCGTGTTCATCCCTCACTTTATCAGCTTGGTGAAAATATGGGCGAGCGGGGAATAGGAATAAAAGAAAAATCTGTCAATTTTTTGGTAAATGGATTTGTTAAATGAGAGGGTATGTGATAAAATAGCAGGGGAGGCTTCCACGGGAACCGCTTCTGAACATTAAAGATTATTTGGAGAGAGATTATGAGTTCAAGTGAAGAGTATTTAGAAAACTTATTACAATCTATGATGAATGGAGAGGTAGCAAGTCCTTCTGAAAAAGAATTGAATGACCCGGATAGGCAAAAAAGCGCTATTGCCATGTTATCAGGTGAAGAACCGGAACCGGTATTGCCTGTAAGAAACGCAGGTGAGAAAGAAACGTCCTCTTCCACCGGTATGGAAGATATGGAGGCGATGCTTGCCGAAATGGTTGCTAATCTGGATGAATCCGAAGACGGTATGATGACTGAAGGTAGCATTATGGATGATACTGCAACAAGCGATGAACCGGAGGAATTGTCGCTGGATGATTTAGGGATAGATGACTTATTATCAGAAGAATCTGGAATAGATGACCTGGCATTGGAAGAGCCGGATATGGATAGTTTACCGGCAGAAGAATTATCAGTGGAAATGCCCGCAGAAGAGTCCGGCGCGGAGGAATTATCGCTGGATGATTTGGGGATAGATGACTTATCGTCAGAAGAATCCGGAATAGATGACCTGGCATTAGAAGAATCCGGAATAGATGACCTGGCATTAGAAGAATCCGGAATAGACGACCTGGCATTGGAGGAATCCGAAATAGATGACTTGGCATTGGAAGAGCCGGATATGGATAGTTTACCGGCGGAAGAATTATCAGTAGAAATGCCCGCAGAAGAGTCCGGCGCGGAGGAATTGTCGCTGGATGATTTGGGGATAGACGACTTATCGTCGGAAGAATCCGGAATAGATGACCTGGCATTGGAGGAATCCGAAATAGATGACTTGGCATTGGAGGAATCCGGAATAGAAGATTTGGCATTGGAAGAGCCGGATATGGATAGTTTACCGGCAGAGGAATTATCAGTGGAAATGCCCGCAGAAGAGTCCGGCGCGGAGGAATTGTCGTTGGATGATTTGGGGATAGACGACTTATCGTCGGAAGAATCCGGAATAGATGACCTGGCATTGGAAGAATCCGGAATGGATGACTTAGCATTGGAAGAATCCGAAACGGATGACCTGGCGTTAGAAGAGTCGGGCATGGATGAAATGATAACAGAGGAGGCTGCTATGGAAGAAGATACGGCAGAAGAGGAATTGGCTTTGGAAGAAACAGGAGAAGAAGAATTACCACTGGACGATTTGGCGTTAGAAGAATCGGATGTGGATGACCTGGCATTGGAAGAAGCCGGAGAAGAGGATATACCGTTGGATGATTTGGGGCTGGACGATATGTTAGCCGAAGAGGGCGGAGATGATATGGCATTGGATGAGTTGGAACTTGACGATGCCTTGTTAGAAGAATCTGACGCGGGCGATATGTCATTAGATGAATCCGATAACATAACAGATGATTTTGCATTAGAGGAAGACGGCATGGAAGATGACCTTGCCGAAATTCATGACCTCTTAGACCAGTCGGAGCAGGGAGAAGAAATTGATGATGAAATGCTGGCGCTTTTAGAGAGCGTTTCGGATTCTTCGGAGGGCGATATGCCCGGAGATGGCGGTGACGATTTTGCGTTCTTGCAGGATGCAGAAGATGCTGCCGGCGCTTCGGAACAAAACGGAGAAGCAGAGGAAGCGCAGGAAGAAACACCGAAAGAAAAGAAAAAGAAGAGAAAGAACAGGAAAAAAGGGAAAAAGGGTGACGACTTGCAGGATAACCCGTCAGAAACAGCGGATGCGGATGGTACGGGAACTGCTGAAGGAGAAGAAAAAGAGAAAAAACCGGGGCTTTTTGCAAGATTTCTTGCATTTTTAACCGAAACAGACGAAGAGGAAGAGGCTGAGGATGGAAAATCTGCGGATGAAAATACGGAGCTTTTGGAAGAATTAAGCGCAGAGGATAAGAACGCCAAAAAAGAAAAGAAGAAAAAGGAAAAGAAAGAAAAGAAAGAGAAAAAAGGAAAAGGCAAAAAAGGCGACGGTGAAGAAGGAGAAGAAGGCGGCAAGGAAGGAAAGAAGAAAAAGCCGAAAAAGGAAAAGAAAGAAAAGCCCGTAGATGAAGAAGAATTAAAGGCGGATACCGGTAAGAAACTCTCTAAGAAAAAGGTAATACCGATTATTTTGTTTGCGGCAACGATACTGGCAGGTGTTTTAATTTTATCTTCTGTTGTGCCTACTTATTTGCAGAAACGGGATGCACAGGTTGCCTATGACATGGGTAATTATTCGCAGGCTTATGATTTACTGTATGGCAAGGATTTGAGCGAAGAAGAAGCAAACATTATGCAAAAGAGTACCATTATTATGAAGATGGAACGCAAGTTGACGTCATACAGAAACTATAAAAAGATAGACAATGATGAAGTAAAGGCGCTGAATATACTGGTACAGGGCGTGGCATTATACTATGAGTTATTACCGGAGGCGGAACAGTATAACATAACAGATAAGGTTACAAGCGTTTATCAAAATATACTGGATGTACTCTCTTCGGATTATGGCCTTAGCGAGGAAATTGTTATAATGATTTTGGAATCCGAAGATGACATTGCCTATACAAAGATGCTTCATTCTATCATATACGGCACAGACTTTAATGAAAGCATAGAAGAAGAAACCTCCGATGCGGTAATGGAAGATATTTTACCGGAGGAACAGGAGATTCTGGACAATTTACAGAATAATGGATAAAAGGATGCGTTTGTAAAATGGTGGCGATTATTGATTATGATGCCGGAAATGTCAAAAGCGTGGAAAAAGCAGTGGAGGCTCTTGGCAGGCCGGCCGGGATAACCGGTGATTCGGAAAAAATATTATCCGCAGAGCATGTGATTTTGCCCGGGGTAGGCGCTTTTGGCGATGCCATGGAGAAACTGCATCAGTATGGATTGACAGATACGATTCGGAAAGTGGTGGAAAAGAAGACCCCGTTTTTAGGAATCTGCCTTGGATTACAGTTGTTATTTGAAAGTAGCGAGGAAAGTCCGGGTGTCGATGGGCTGGGTATTTTACCGGGAAAGATTGTAAGGATTCCTGAAAAAGACAATTTAAAAATTCCTCATATCGGCTGGAATTCTTTAAGTTATCCGAATCAGGGCAGATTGTTTAGGAACGTTCCCGAACAGTCATATGTATATTTTGTACATTCCTATTATTTACAGGCGGATGAACCGGAGATTGTAAAGGCCGTTACGGAGTATGGCGTGTCGATTCATGCTTCCGTCGAGAAAGATAATATATTTGCCTGCCAGTTTCATCCAGAAAAAAGTTCAGAGGTGGGCATGACAATATTGAAAAATTTCCTATCAGTGTAAATATCCGGAAATGCCGAACAGGAGATAGAGAGGACACCAGATGCACACAAAAAGAATTATACCCTGTCTGGATGTGAAGGATGGCAGAGTCGTAAAAGGCGTTAATTTTGTCAATTTTAAAGATGCGGGAGACCCGGCGGAAGTGGGAGCCGCCTACGATAAATCCGGGGCGGATGAACTCGTTTTTCTGGATATTACGGCTTCTTCGGATGCGAGAAAGACTGCTGTGGAAATGGTTAGAAGAGTCGCCGAGAAAGTCTTTATTCCGTTTACGGTTGGCGGCGGCATCCGCAGTGTGGAGGATTTTAAGGCGATTTTGCGGGAGGGAGCCGATAAAGTTTCGGTAAACTCGGCAGCCATCATGAATCCGTCTCTTATCGCTGACGCGGCGGATAAATTCGGCAGCCAGTGCGTTGTCGTAGCCATTGACGCGAAGCGGCGCGCCGATGGAAGCGGTTGGAGCATCTATAAAAACGGCGGCCGTATTGATATGAAGATAGATGCGGTGGAATGGGCAATGAAAGCGGAAACGTTGGGAGCCGGAGAAATTCTTTTGACAAGTATGGACGGAGACGGTACAAAAGCCGGATATGATTTGGAATTGACAAGAGCCATTTCCGAGAATGTGTCAATTCCGGTTATTGCTTCCGGAGGTGCAGGAACAATGGAGCATTTTTATGATGCTTTTACGATTGGGAAAGTAGAAGCAGCACTTGCCGCATCCCTTTTTCACTTTAAAGAGATGGAAATACGGGATTTAAAGAAGTATCTGCATGGCAGAGGCATTTCAGTCAGAATCTGATGAATAGAGAAGCATCATTTTCAGAATCGAGTGCGCTGGCGCTCGATTTTTTAATAATAGGAAATTTCTCCAAGAAGCGGAAGAATGCAAAGCATTCTTCCCAAGAAAGCAGGTGTTATCATGGCAATGTTGAGTAATGACTGGGCGGCTGCGTTAGAGAATGAGTTTAAAAAGCCATACTACAGGCAGCTTTATCAGTTTATCAAGGAAGAATACAGCAGAGTGGTAGTTTATCCGCCGGCGGATGATATTTTTAATGCCTTTCATTTTACACCGTTACATAAAGTGAAAGTGTTACTATTAGGGCAGGATCCGTACCATAATGAACATCAGGCGCATGGCATGAGTTTTTCCGTACCGCCGGACCAGAAAGAAATACCGCCGTCTCTGCAGAATATTTATCAGGAACTGCATGATGATTTAGGCTGCTATATTCCCGACAACGGCTATTTGGAGAAATGGGCCAATCAGGGCGTGCTGCTTTTAAATACGGTCTTGACGGTACGCGCGCATCAGGCTAACTCTCATCAGGGAAAGGGCTGGGAACAGTTTACGGATGCCGTTATTCATGCGGTCAATGCGCAGGAGCGTCCCATTGTATATTTATTGTGGGGGCGTCCGGCACAGAGTAAGATTCCGATGCTGACAAATCCAAAACACCTGATATTAAAAGCACCGCATCCGAGTCCGCTGTCTGCATACCGTGGCTTTTTTGGCTGTAAACATTTTAGTCAGGCGAACGCTTTTTTAGAGGAAAATGGTGTGGAACCGATAGATTGGCAGATTGAAAATATTGAGGGCTAATATAGAAAAAGGAGATTTATTTACCAATGAAGAAAATACCGTTTGTGACAAAGGAAAAAATAGAAGAGATTGTAAAAACATATCCGACGCCTTTTCATATTTATGATGAGAAAGGAATCCGTGAAAATGCAAAGGCGGTTAAGGAGGCATTTGCCTGGAATAAGGGGTTTAAAGAGTATTTTGCCGTAAAAGCGACGCCAAATCCCTTTTTAATCAGTATTCTGCATGAATATGGCTGTGGCTGTGACTGTTCGTCTTTAACGGAGTTGATGCTTAGTAACGCGATAGGGATTAACGGGCATGATGTGATGTTTTCATCGAATGATACGCCGGTGGAAGATTATGAATATGCGGCCAAAATAGGGGCAATCATTAACCTGGATGATATTACGCATATTGATTTTTTGGAAAAGATTTTAGGTAAACTGCCGGAAACAATGAGCTGCCGTTATAATCCGGGCGGCGTTTTTCAGATGAGTAACGGCATTATGGACAACCCGGGAGATGCCAAGTATGGCTTTACGACCGAGCAGCTTTTTGAAGGCTTCCGCATTTTGAAGCAAAAGGGTGTAAAACATTTTGGCGTTCACGCTTTTCTGGCAAGCAATACCGTAACGAATGAATATTATCCGCAGCTTGCAAAGCAGCTTTTTGAGGTGGCCGTGCGCCTGGAGAAAGAGACGGGCGCGGATATTGCCTTTATTAATCTTTCCGGCGGCGTCGGCATCCCCTATACGCCCGAACAGGAGCCGAATGATATCAAAGTAATAGGCGAGGGAGTACGGAAAGTATATGAAGAAACGCTTGTGCCTGCCGGTATGGGGGATGTGGCGATTTATACGGAGATGGGGCGTTTTATGATGGCTCCTTATGGAGAACTGATTACGAAAGCGATTCATGAAAAACATACCCATAAAGAATATATCGGCGTAGACGCCTGTGCGGTCAATCTGATGCGTCCGGCCATGTACGGCGCATATCATCATATTACAGTGCTGGGAAAAGAGAACGTCCCCTGTGACCACAAGTATGACGTGACGGGTTCTTTGTGCGAAAATAATGATAAATTTGCCGTAGACAGAATGCTGCCCGAAATTGAAAAGGGAGATTATCTTGTAATACACGATACCGGAGCGCACGGACATGCGATGGGGTATAACTATAATGGCAAGTTAAGGTCTGCGGAACTGCTTTTAAAAGAAAATGGAGAGGTCGAACTTATCAGGCGCGCAGAGACGCCCAAAGACTATTTTGCGACCTTAGATTGTTTTGAAGTCTTTGATAAAATAAAATAACTTACGTTATAAAATATGGCTGTGCGGTTGACTTGGGGATAAGACAGGAGTATATTGATAAAGATGATAACGGTATGCCGGAGAGAATTAAAGTTCATGATGAAATATGCGGATGCGCTTATGCTCCAGAATGACTTACAGCAGATACTGGATCTGGATGCGCATACGCAGTCGTCTTATTACATGGTGAGAAGTCTGTACTTTGATTCTATCAATGATATTGATTTGTATGAAAAAATAAGCGGGGAAGACAAACGTAAAAAAATCAGGCTCAGGATATATGATACAGGGCAGGATACGGCGAAGTTTGAAATAAAGGAAAAAAACGGAAGCTATCAGAAAAAAACAAGTATTTCGGTATCGAAAGAAGATGCCTGCCGGTGCATAGAAGGTGATTATGAGACGCTTTTTCAATACGGGGCGGAGGGAGAACGTTTATATTCCATGCTGCGTCTTGGCGCATATCGTCCGGCGGCCGTGATAGAATATGATAGAAAAGCGTATGTTTATCCCGATTTTAATATCAGAGTGACTTTTGATAAAAATATTAGAAGCAGCAAAACCGTATTTGATTTATGGGATGAGAAAATCCCCTTTTTACCGGTATTGAAAGAGGAATTTGTCATACTGGAAGTCAAATATGACGGCTGTCTTTTGGAATCCGTCAAACGAATACTGGCAAAGTACCATCTTGTAAACATTTCTTTCAGCAAATACGGCAGGGGCCGGATTGCCATAGGATGACAGGAACCGGAGAGGAGCAAATAAATGTCAAAAAGCGATATTTTGGAATGGTTTACCGCAAATAATGAGGCATTACAGGCAGACAGAATCGTTTTTATTCTGATGATGGGAATTTTGGTGGGAGCCATTATTTTTATGACTTACCGCATTGCCTATCAGGGAGTCAGTTATAATGCCAAATTTAATGTCGGCAATGTGGTTTTGGTTTTGATTGCCGCAACGATTATGCTGATGATTAGCAGTAATATAGCGATTTCGCTTGGTATGGTCGGCGCATTGTCCATTGTCAGATTCCGTACGGCAATTAAAGACCCGCAGGATACCATCTATATTTTTTGGGCCATTATTGAAGGGCTTTGCGTTGGCGCGCAGATTTATAAGCTGGCGCTGATTTCTACCTTGATTATCGCGCTTTTTATTTTGGCCGGTTCTTTTTACTATGCGGTGAAGAAAAAATACCTGATTGTGATTCACGGAGGCAAAGATGTAAAGCAGGATGAGATATTGGACTGTTTGAAAAAGCATTACAGGCATCCGCAGGTTCGTTCGGCCAATTTTAGTGACAGCCGCTGCGAATTGATTTGTGAAGTGGACGCTAAGGGAGAGATTTCGCAGGAGGCAACGGAAGAATTGCGGAAAATAAACAATGTAGAGAGCGTTAGCTGGCTGCTGGAAATGGGGGAGCATGTTGGCTGATAAAAAGATAATCTGGGGCAGTGTCTTTATTGTACTGCTCTTATTTTCTGTAGGCGCATTTCATCTGTTGGAAGGCAGTACGCTTTGCGGCGTTACCATAGAAAGTAAAGAGAAACTGGCGGATATATGCGCTGATAAAGTATATATGGAGCAGGTAGACAATGCAAAAGCGTTAATATTGTTTGAGAGGCAGCCAATTCCTTATGATAAGGAGTCGAACTGCTTCTATATCTGTCAGGATGTGTCCGAAAAAAAGTATAACGGCGTTATCAGCGCGGCTTCTGAAGATATTGCCATTTGGATAGAGGCGGATGATTATACCAAAGATAAGAAAGAGGCCGTCAGTCAGGGGCATTCTTTTTCCGTCTGGATAGCCACAAAAGAAAGATATGCGGTATGCAATATTGTTTTTACCGGTCTGCCGGTTGTCGAGCTGTATATGGAAGCGGAGCCGGGAACGGAATATGGAAGCGGCAGCATTGCAGTATGGAACCCGGAAGATAAAGCAATCAATGCCATTTCCGGTAAGGACTCTGACAGTCTGATAAAGTGCAGCCAAAATCTGGAGACCTATACGGTTAAATTGGTGAATCAGGAAAATATCATGAACCGCAAGCTGTCATTACTGGATATGGGCAAATATGACGCATGGAAATTATATGCGATAAGCGCCAAGGACAAAACCTATATCCGTTCCATGCTGGCTTATACTCTATGGAACCGTATTAATTCCGTGGAAAAACTGGATAGAGCGTGCAGATATGCGGAATTGATTGTAAATGATGAATATAAGGGGTTATTTTTATTAACGCCCCGTGTAGATGATGATTCCATGCTGTTAGACGAAAGCGGGGAAGTGATTCATGTAGAGGCGGATAAGACTCAGAAAGCGTATGATAATGAGAACTTTTATATGACGCAGGCTTCCCATTTGGATAATCTTATAGAGTATTTCATTTTTTTGGAAGCCGCATATGCATACGAAAATATTATGGATGATTTATATATTGTCCGTGATGATAAGGCGGGAGAGTCCTATCTTGTGCCGGGTAAGATAGAATACAGTTTTGGCATTTTTCCTAACCGGATGCAGTATATGACATGGCAGAGGGAAAAACGGATTCTGACAGGAGCCGATTTGGGGATTGCGGATGAAAAAACATGTGAATATCTGGCGGCGCAGGCGGAAAAACTGTGGCAAAGTTTAAGAGAATCCGCTATTAGCGACGAGGTTTTGGCAACGGTAATAGAAGAGCAGAAACAATATTTGTATGCAACAGGTTTCATTGCCAGAAGCGGGAACAATAGTATAGATGCGGCCGACTATGAGGAGAGCATAGGAGAGTTGACGCAATATCTGCTTGAGAGAATGGAGGTACTGGACAGGTACTATGGCGCAGAAGAATGAGAGAAAAGGACGGCATTTTGCACAGATAGCGGCAAATGGCATTATCTGGATAGCAATTTTTATATCCGGCATTTATCTTTTTACCCATTTAGGCGATAACGCACAGGCTGGGAATGAAAAAAATCCGGATATTGAGATAGAAGGACAGGTGGGAGAGTTTGAGGAAAGCCCGGAGGGGGCTGCTGCAGACGCTGCCGCAGAAAAAGCGGATGCTTATGATTACGCCGGATATCTGGATATTTATTTGCAGATGGAAAACGCTTCCATCAGACAGGATATTAAATTATATATGAATGGTGACATGTGTTATTTTTATCTGCCGGCATGTGCGGCGTCCGATATACTGACGATGCGCTATGACGAGTCGGAATATGCACTGTCAATCGATAATAAAAAGATTGGAAATGGCGACAGGCTTTCTGACTGGAGCGCTGAAAAGCCGCATACGCTTTGTATTTCACATTTATCCGGTGTCGTGGATGAGGCACAGGAAAACGATATAGTGTATTCTTTACAGTTTATGCGTTCGGAGTCTTTACCGGCCGTTTTTATTGAGACGGCAAATGGCACAATGGAATACTTAAATGAGTCCAAGGAGCATAAGGAACCGGGTAAAATGGTGTGTATTCTGGCTGATGGGAAGATTGACAGCGCAGGCGCTCTGTCGATTCATGCAAGAGGGCAGTCCAGTTTGGAAGCCATGAAAAAGTCCTATAAAATCACTTTAGAGGCGGCTGCGGATTTCCTTTCCCTGGGAACGGCTACGGATTGGGTATTGCAGGCAAATGCGTTTGACCCGGTCAGAATCAGAAACGGAATGGCATACCAGTTAGCGAGAGATTTAGGTCTGCCGTATGCGGTTGATTCCACATATGTGGACGTTTATTTCAATGGTGAATACGGCGGCAGCTATCTGGTATGTGAACAGATTGAAGTGGAAAAGAACCGGGTAGATATAGCGGGCGAAAGCTCTTATTTGTTTGCAGTTGACGTAGTGTCTGAAGAAAATGACAGTTTTACCGACCAGTATGGACTGGCGTATGATATCCGCTATCCGAAAGAGAATTCGGAGGAATCGCTTGCCTGGCTGACGGAACGGATGAATACGATTGAAAATCTCATCAGCGAATGCGACACAAGGGAGGAGTATCGAAAATTACGGGAATATATTGATATCGATTCCTTTGTGATTATGTACTTGATAGACGAGATAACAAACGAAGAAGATATTAATGTCCGCAGCACATTCTATTATATTGACGAAAAGAATGGAAAGCTGTGCGCGGGACCGGCCTGGGATTTTGACTGGTCGTGGGGAAATAAATCGGAAAAAGACGCTTACCTGAATTTCAACCTGTATCGCGACGGGATGCCGGAACATCTTTCAAAGATACCATATTTTCAACAGGATGTTCAGGCGAAACTGGAAGACAGTATGGAAATCTTAGCAGGGCAGGATAAAAAAGCGGATGTTATGGCAGAATCGGTGAAGACTTCCGTCAGTATGGAAAATATTATTTACGGAAGCATGACAAGAGCCTGTATCGATGCCGGCAGTTTTGATATCAATATTGCTTATTTAAAATGGTATATGAATGGACGGATTGCGCTGGTAACGGATTTTGTCAGGAATCCGGACGCATACCATAGGGTGCATATTGAGGATGAGCGTACCGGCCGCGTATATTGGGTAAAGGACGGCGAGACGATTCCGGAATCGGTTATCAGAGGCATCTGCACACATTATGGATGGGCGGATTTAAGCTTTGAAAGCGGAACTACGTTCTGGGAGGGCTATCCAATACTGGCGGATTTGGTTTTATATCCGATAGAGGGAAGCAAGGTAGAGGAAACCGTAAATGAGACGGTAGAGACGGAGGCGGATAAAGCGGCCGCCGACAGAAATACAGGAAATATGGAGGACATTTCCATGGGAATCTTAATATTTATTATTTTACTCGCGCCGGGCTTTATTGCTTTATTGATAAGTCAGGGCGGCAGGCTGGAAAAAGATGGGCATATGGCGTTATGGTTTATTCCTTATATATGTTTTGACTTTTTCATCCTGTTATTGGTTTATGGCAGCCTTTATGCGATAAAAGGCAGCATTACGCTCAACCTTGCCGGTATTGGCGCACAAGAGGGTGAATATTCGTTCCGCAACATCAATGTGACGTTTGTGTTTATGGCATTGGAAGTAATCTGGGCTTGTGTGCTGGGTTACGGTATCAGGATATTACGGAAAATAAAAGAAATAAAAAACACCCGTAATCATACAACGGATGTGGAATAAGGTTGTGATAATTTCAATGCTGGTGGTGGGACTTGAACCCACACGTGGTTGCCCACAACAGATTTTGAGTCTGCCTCGTCTGCCATTCCGACACACCAGCGTTTTATAACCGAGTTATATGATATCATACATGGAAATGGTTGGCAAGTAAAATTTTTCTCATATAAAATATGTACAAAACGTAAAAAATGTGTTATCTTTGTAAAGATATGAAATAATTTCGTAATATTTATCGAGTTTCCAAGAAAGTGATATCAGCAAAGAGAACACAGGAGAGAACAGATGAGAAAATTCAACAGATTCAGTAAGAGAGTGGCAGCATTAGCGCTTGCCGGTATCATGAGCCTGATACCGGTCAACCATGTACAGGCGGCAAATGCCGGAAATGCCATTGCCAAGGGAATCGACGTTTCCAAGCATAACGGCGCGGTGAACTGGGGCAGTGTCGCTTCTTCAGGCATTTCTTTTGCATTTATTAAGGCAGGCAGCACCAAATCAGGCATGGACCCGTATTTTGATGCGAATATGCGCGGCGCACAGAATGCAGGGCTGAAAGTCGGAGTTTATGTATATTCCTATGCAACAACGGTGGAACAGGCTAAGAATGAAGCCGATATGGTAGTCGGATGGCTGGAGAATTATACGGTCAGCTTTCCGGTTGTTTTCGATATCGAGGATTCCTGCCATAAGGGATTGTCGCAGGGACAGATTCAGTCGCTTGTGAATACTTTTTGCTCTACGGTAGCGGCGGCGGGGTATTATCCGATGGTATATTCCAGCAAAAACTGGTTTAACCAGAGAATCGGTAACGTTGGTTATGATAAGTGGGTAGCGCAGTATGCCGATAATCTGGAATATAACGGCGCATCTTTCTGGCAGAGTTCCTCCCACGGCAGTGTATCGGGTGTCAGCACAAGGGTGGATATTGATTATCAGTTTAAGGATTTCTCTTCGTTAATTATTTCGGACGGTTTTCTGGATAGAAACGGACAGACGTTATTTTTTGCAGGTTATAAGATGCAGCGCGGCTGGGTCAATTATAACGATACCAGATATTATCTGGACGGCAGCGGATTTTTGCAGAGAAACTGCTGGTTTGCGGATGAAAGCGGTACATATTATCTGATGGCTGACGGCAGCGTGGCAAGAGGACAGGCGGAAGTTGAGGGGCAGAATTACTATTTCGACGGCAACGGCGTAAGGCTTACCGGCTGGGTGAATCTGGAAAACGGCAGATTTTATTATGCGCCTGAGAGCGGCGTGATGCAGCACGGCTGGTTTTCGGACGGCAGCGGAACCTATTATCTGACGGCAAACGGCGACGTGGCAAGAGGACAAGTGGAAGTTGAGGGGCAGAACTATTATTTTGACGGCAACGGCGTAAGGCTTACCGGCTGGGTAAATCTGGAAAACGGCAGATTTTATTATGCGCCCGATAGCGGCGCAATGCAGCATGGCTGGTTTGCAGATGAAAGCGGTACATATTATCTGGCGGCAAATGGCGATGTAACAAGAGGCCGGGCGGCGATTGACGGTCAGGAATATAATTTCGACGGCAACGGCGTAAGGCTTACCGGCTGGGCAGATTTTGAAAACGGCAGATTTTACTATGCGCCTGATACGGGGGCAATGCAGCACGGCTGGCTTGATGATGTGAGCGGCAGATATTATTTTTCGACCAAAGATGGGCATATGCTTGTCGGAGACGTGGACATAGAGGGTAAAAAATATTACTTTGCCGAAAATGGCGTGATGCAGACAGGCATTGTAACAAAAGCGGACGGAAAACAGTATTATTATGATGAGACAGGTGCGCTGATAGTGAATAATCAGCAGCTTAATTTAAACGGCACGCTGTATCAGGCTGATGCACAGGGCGTTCTTACGCTTGCCCCTGTTCCTGAACCGGTACCGGAACAGGCGGATGCCCAGACACAGGCAGCTCCGGCGCCTGCGCCCGCACAGTAGAATTGGCAGGATAAAGTAGATATGGAGTATCAAGCGCAGGCTTTCGGGTCTGCGCTTTTTAGATAATAATGTTTTAGATATTTCTTCCCACAGGACTTTGCAAAGGATATTGTTATGGTATATAATAAAAATTGCAGACTTTCTGGAAAGGGGCAAGGCTGTAGACATATGGACTGCAAAGAAGAGGAAAAACTGATTCCGGCATTTTTACAGGATGAACTGGATAGTAAAGCGATGGAGCAGTTTATAGAGCATATTGAGACCTGCCCGGAGTGTATGGAAGAACTTTCCATCCAGTTTCTGGTTTCGGAAGGGCTGGAGCGGCTGGAAGCGGGGAATAATTTTAACTTGCAGAACGCATTGGTGATAAAGCTGGAGGATGCAAGACATCAGGTGAAAGTGCGCCATGGACTGCAATATACATTGCTGTGCCTGGAAGTTGCCGTCGGGGTGGCAATTTTAATTGCGCTTATTATCGCGTTCCGCTTATAGGTTAGATGGGAAAGGGATAGGCAGATGAGTCAGAAGCTGGTTTTAATAGATGGACATAGTATTTTAAACAGGGCTTTTTATGGACTTCCTGATTTGAGTAACAGTCAGGGCGTCCATACGAATGCCGTTTACGGATTTCTAAATATTATGTTTAAGATTTTAGAGGAAGAAAAGCCGGATTTTCTGATTGTGGCTTTTGATGTTCATGCACCGACATTCAGGCATGAAATTTATAAGGAATACAAAGGAACCAGAAAACCGATGCCGGAAGAACTGCGACAGCAGGTTCCGTTAATGAAAAAAATGCTTCAGGCAATGGGTATCTGTACGATGGAAAAGGCGGGGCTGGAAGCAGACGATATTATGGGTACTTTGGCAAAGAGAGCAGAAGCCGCCGGAATAGAAGTTTCACTGGTATCCGGAGACAGAGACCTTTTACAGATTGCCACAGAACATATTAAAATCCGCATTCCCAAGACCAAAGGGGGAAAAACGGAAATAGAGGACTATTATGCCGCGGATGTGAAAGAAAAATATCAGGTAACGCCGTTACAGTTTATCGACTTAAAAGCGTTGATGGGCGATACGGCGGACAATATTCCGGGTGTGCCTAAGGTGGGGGAAAAAACGGCCACGGAACTGATGGTGCAATTCGGCTCTCTGGAAAATATTTATGCCAATTTGGACAGTATTACGAAAAAATCCGTGAAAGAGTCGCTTCTTAACAATAAAGAACTGGCGGATTTAAGCAAAGTGCTGGCGACAATTAACGTCAACGGCGATATTGACTTTTCCTTTACGGATTCATCGGTAGAAAAGGCACGGACAGGCAATTTCTATACGGAAGAGGCGTATATATTATGTAAACAACTGGAATTTAAAAATCTTTTATCCCGATTTGAAAAAGATGCGGTTGTGACAAATTCCCAGACGGAATATTTCCAGACGGTAACGGAATTTGTAAAAGTGGAAGAATTGTTTGGCAAAATAAAGGATTTATGCGGCGCGTCGGCGCAGAAAGCGAATGGTATTGAAATCGGGCTTGCCGTTTTGTGCGACGGCAAAGAAGACGGCGAATGCGCGGGCATAGCGGTGGCGCTTTCGGAAAAAGAGGTTTATTTCATTCCCTGCCAGGGGCTTGTGACTAAAAAGTATTTGTCGGGAAAATTGACGGAAGTAAATGAAAACAAGTTATGTAAACTAAGCGTCTTTGATATCAAGAACATTTATGATATGATAGAAGCTGTACCGGATGCGGATTTGCAGGCGGACGATACGGATGTCTTAGAAGTTTATCGGGAAAGAAAGTATTTTGATATTTTATTGGCGGCGTATCTGCTAAATCCGCTAAAAAATGATTACGATACGGAAGCGATTGCATCAGAGCATCTGGGGTTAATGATTCCGGATGTAAGCCAGGTTTGCGGGAAAGAAAGCTATGTATGCACGATGGAGAAAAAGCCGCAGGAGTTTCAGGACTTTGCCTGCTTTCAGGCGTATGTCTGTCTGACGGCGGCGCAGATACTTCGTTCTAAACTGGAAGAGCAGGGAATGCTTTTGCTTTTGTATGATATTGAGATGCCTTTGACAAAGGTATTATATGAGATGGAGCAGTCCGGCATTATGGTTCGTCCGGACGAGTTAAAAGCGTACGGAGAGGCTTTGACGGGGCGGATAGCCCAGCTGGAACTTACCATCTACGAAAAAGCAGGCATACAGTTTAATATCAATTCTCCCAAACAGTTGGGAGAAGTCCTCTTTGAAAAAATGGGCATCCCCGGTGGAAAAAAGACAAAGACCGGTTATTCCACGGCGGCGGATATACTGGAAAAACTGGCATTGGAGTACCCTGTTGTTTCCGATATTTTGGAATACCGGGGGCTGACGAAATTAAAATCGACTTATGCGGACGGGCTGGCGGCTTATATTGATAATGGTAATCGGATTCATTCCACTTTTAACCAGACGATTACCGCGACCGGAAGGATTAGTTCTACCGAACCGAATCTGCAAAATATTCCGATACGGATGGAACTTGGCAGAAAAATCAGAAAAGTATTTGTTCCGGAGGACGGTTTTTTGTTTATGGACGCAGATTATTCCCAGATAGAGCTTCGTGTGCTGGCGCATATGTCGGATGATAAGCAGTTGATAGAAGCCTACCAGATGGAGCAGGATATCCACAGGATTACCGCGTCCAAGGTCTTTCATACGCCGTTCGAGGAAGTGACGGATTTACAGAGAAGAAATGCGAAAGCGGTCAATTTTGGCATTGTATACGGTATCAGTTCCTTTGGCCTAAGTCAGGATTTGAGTATTTCTAAAAAGGAAGCGGCGGAATATATCGAACAGTATTTTGCGACTTATCCGGGCATCAAGAGTTTTCTGGATAAACTTGTGGAAGATGCGAAAGCAAACGGCTATGTCACAACAATGTTTGGCAGGAAAAGACCGATTCCGGAATTATCTTCCACTAATTTCATGCAGCGTTCTTTCGGAGAGCGTGTGGCGATGAATTCCCCGATACAGGGAAGTGCGGCGGATATTATTAAAATCGCGATGATTCATGTATGGGCGCGGATGAAAAAAGAGAAACTTCGTTCCCGCTTGATTTTGCAGGTGCATGACGAGCTTTTGATAGAAACGTACGCACCGGAAGAAGAGTCGGTACGCCGTATTTTATCGGAGGAGATGCAGAATGCGGCAAATCTTTCGGTGGCGTTGGAGATTGATTTGCATACGGGAATGACCTGGTACGAGGCGAAATGACAGGTTGAAAATTAGCGCCGTCTGCGCAAATTCACACATTGAAAAAAAGGGTATGATGATGAAAACAATAGGCATTACGGGCGGCGTGGGAACGGGAAAATCGCAACTGCTTTCCTATATTAAGGCGCATTACAACTGTTATATTATATTGGCGGATGAAGCGGCGCATGAGATAGAAAAACCCGGGAGGAAGGGTTATGATGAATTGGTAAAGCTTCTGGGCGACGACATTTTAGATACGGATGGAACGATTCATAAAGCGCGGATGGCGGAGAAGATTTTCGGCGATACAGAACTTTTAAACCGGGTGAATCAGATAATACATCCGGAAGTGAAAGAGTATATTTTACGGGAGATTGCAGAGAAAAAAAACGCGGGAAAAATTGATTTTCTATTCGTGGAAGCCGCGCTTTTAATAGAGGACGGGTATGATAAGATTTTAGATGAACTCTGGTACATCCATACGCGGACGGATATCAGAAAAGAAAGGTTAAGGACTTTGCGTGCCTATTCTGATGAAAAAATTGAGCGTATTTTGCAAAAGCAGTTATCGGAAGAGGAATTTAGAAAGCATTGTAAAGTCGTGATTGACAATAATGAAAGCCTTGGGGCGGCATATAAACAGATTGATGAGAAATTGGAGGAATACTTGTGTCAGAGATGATGAAATTTCCGGGGCAATTAGTGTTTGGACTGGATATTGGAACAAGAAGTATCGTAGGAACGGTAGGATATAAAACCGGGGAGCGTTTTCATGTGGTAGCGCAGTGTATCAGAGAGCATGATACACGTGCCATGCTGGACGGACAGATACATGATATCCATAAGGTCGGCGCGACCATCCATGAGGTAAAAATACGTTTGGAGGAAAAAATCGGCGGAAAACTTACGGACGTCTGCATTGCGGCGGCAGGACGCGTGCTGCGGACAATGACAACACATGCGGAATGTGAGTTTCAGACCGATAAGGAAATAACCGGGGAAGATATTTATGCCTTGGATTCTCTCGGCGTTGAGAAGGCTTACGAGGAATTTTTAAAAACGGACGAGACGGATTTAAAATTTTACTGTGTCGGTTATTCCGTTGTGCGTTATTATCTGAACCATTATGCGACTACCACGCTGGAGGGGCATAAGGCAAAATTCATCGGCGTGGATATTATTGCAACCTTTCTGCCGGATGATGTCGTGGACGGACTCTATAAAGCGGTAGGGCTGGCGGATTTAAAAGTGGCAAATTTGACGTTAGAGCCTATTGCTGCGATTCAGTTGGCGATACCGGAAACTTATCGTATGTTAAACATTGCGCTGGTGGACGTTGGTGCAGGTACGTCGGATATTTCCATTACGGATGATGGCAGTATTGTGGCGTATGGCATGATTCCGATTGCGGGAGATGCACTGACGGAGGTGATTGCCAAGCATTGCCTTGTAGATTTTAAAACGGCGGAGAAGATAAAACGGGAATCAGGGGAAAAAGATACGATTGAATATAAAGATATTTTAGGTCTGACACAGATTATCTCCAGAGAAAAAATACGGGAGGTGACCGCGCCTGTCCTTGAGGATATGACAAAGCAGGTTGCCGATAAAATCAGAGAACTGAATGGTTCTAAGGCGGTCAGCGCCGTATTTGTAGTCGGCGGCGGCGGTACATTAAAAGGGTATACGGAAAGTCTGGCAAAGCAGTTGGATATTCCGGAAGAAAGAGTGGCGGTACGCGGCGAAGAAGTGATGCAGCAGATATCATTTTATGAAGAAGAGGCAAGAAAAGATTCCTTAATGGTAACGCCGATTGGCATTTGCTTAAGCTTCTATGAGCAGAGCAATAACTTTATTTTTGTATATTTTAATGAGCAGAGAGTCAAGCTTTATGATAATAATAAACTGGCGGTAGTGGATGCAGCGATGCAGGCGGAGTTTCCTAACGACGGACTGTTCCCAAGACGGGGTAAGGCGCTCAATTATTCGGTGGGAGGCAAGCAGCGTATGGCAAGAGGCGCGCTTGGCGAAGCGGCCGTTATTATGGTGAATGGAGCCGAGGCCGATATCTATACGCCCATTCATGCAAACGACCAGATTAACGTTACGCAGTCTACGGCGGGTGAACCGGCGGCGTTAGACATCAATCAACTGCCGGAATACGGTGCGGTTATGCGGGTAGAGGTCAATGAGACAAAGATTGAACTGCCTAAGTTCGCAATGGTAAACGGACAGTTACAGTCGGGCTATTACAGCATTCAGGAAAATGACGAGATTGAATTTCTGGGCTATTATACAGTGAAACAGATAGCAGAGTTTATGGATGTTATCATCAATCAGGATTTGAATATTTATGTAAATAATAAACTGGCGGATATGGATACAAAGGTATATGAGAACTTTTCCGTTATCTGGACAATGGAAGGACTGCAGTTATCCGACAGGGATATTTATGGCAGCGGTGCGGCTGACACTTATGCGAATCTGCCGGAGGATGACGGCAGCTATGTAAAAAGCGAGCCGCGGGAGAAGCCGGATGTATTCGAGGCGGTTAAGGCGGCGGGCAGCATGGAAACGGTGACGCCTACAGAAGCGGCAGACACGACGGGCGCAGCAAATTCGGCAGGCATGAGTGCAGGAGCAGCGGGCGTGGCAAGTGCAACGGATACGCCAGGCGCAGCAGACACGGCAAAAGCGGATGCAGCCAATGTGAATACATCAGGAACACCGGGTGCAGCAGGCACAACGGATGTGAACATGGCAGGAGCGAATATAGCAGCAGAAACGGCAGCGACGGCAGGCACGGTAAATGTGAATACAGCAGCGGATACGGCCGCACCGACAAGCGGCATTCCCATGTCGATACAGGTAATAGTCAATGGATTGCCGATTCATCTGGAGGGAAAATCCTCCTATGTCTTTGTGGATGTATTTGACTACATAGATTTTGATTTATCCGTACCACAGGGAAGCGGCGTTGCGACGGAATTAAACGGCAGAAGCGCGCAGTACATGGAGCAGATTCACAGCGGTGATGTTATAAAAATATATTGGAAAGACTGAAATACTTATGAGACTATGCAGCATAGCCAGCGGCAGCAGTGGAAATTGCATTTACGTAGGTTCTGATGCAACGCATCTTTTGATTGATGCAGGCATTAGCGGTAAAAGGATAGAAGAAGGAACTGCGGCGCTGGGATTACATTTATCACAGATAGACGCCATTTTTATTACCCATGAACATGCCGATCATATAAGCGGGCTGGGGGTATTGGCGAGAAAATACGGAATTCCGATTTATGCGACGCCGGGAACGATACAGGCCATTCAACAGACGGCTTCTTTGGGAACTATAGACGATGGCCTGTTCCATATCATTCATGCGGATGAAAAATGTATGGTAAAGGATATGGCCTTATATCCGATACAGACTTCGCATGATGCGGTAGAACCGGTAGCATACAGAATCAGCCATGACAAAAAGAAGATAGGAATTATTACGGACTTGGGATGTTATACGGATTATACGGTGGAGTGCCTTAAGGATTTGAACGTATTGTATGTAGAGGCGAACCATGATATTCATATGCTGCAGGCGGGGCCTTATCCGTACTACTTAAAGCAGCGGATTCTAAGCGATAGAGGGCATTTATCGAATGAGGCGTCGGGGAAATTATTAAGCAGGCTGTTGAATGATGACATGCAGGCAATTATGTTAGGGCATTTAAGCAAAGACAATAATCTGCCGGAACTTGCATATGAGACGGTAAAAGTGGAAATTATGATGTCCGATACAAAGTATCAGGCGGACGATTTTCCAATTTATATTGCCAAACGAAGCGAAGTGTCGCAGATGATAGAAATATAGAGTTTGTCACGTCTGTTGCAAACATCGCAGGGCTGAGAAAGGAGTACATTATAAAATGAAAAAGACAATTATAACAGTAGTAGGGAAGGACACGGTCGGTATTATTGCGAAAGTCTGTACATATTTGGCGGATAACAGGATTAATATTCTGGATATTTCACAGACTATCGTACAGGATTATTTTAATATGATGATGATTGTGGATATGAACCAAATAGAGAAAGAATTTGGCGTCATTGCGGATGAACTGGCGGCGCTTGGGGAAAGCATCGGCGTTATTATTAAGTGTCAGAAAGAAGAGATTTTTAATCAGATGCACAGAATTTAGAAAGCAGGCTGAAAGGAAAGGCGTAGTATTCGTATGATTAACATATTTGAAGTAGCGGAAACCAATGAGATGATTACAAAAGAAAATCTGGACGTCAGGACAATTACGTTAGGCATCAGCCTGTTGGATTGCATTGATTCGGATTTGAAGATATTAAACGAGAAAATTTATCATAAAATATATGAAGCGGCAAAAGACCTTGTATCAACCGGAGAACAGATATCCAGAGAATACGGGATTCCGATTGTTAATAAGAGAATTGCGGTGACGCCGATTGCCTTAATCGGCGGGGCGGCATGTAAAACGAAAGAGGACTTTGTCTCCATTGCGCATACGTTAGATAAAGTCGCGCATGAGGTGGGCGTTAATTTTATCGGCGGGTATTCCGCGTTGGTCTCAAAGGGTATGACAAAGGCGGACGAATTGTTAATCCGTTCCATCCCGCAGGCGCTTTCCGATACGGAGCGCGTCTGCAGTTCGGTGAATGTCGCGTCAACCAAGACAGGTATCGACATGGACGCCGTGAAGCTGATGGGGGAGATTATCAAGCAGACGGCACAGGCGACGAAAGAGGCGGATTCTCTCGGCTGCGCTAAACTGGTTGTCTTTTGCAATGCGCCGGACGACAATCCGTTTATGGCGGGTGCGTTCCATGGCGTAACGGAAGCGGATAAAATTATCAATGTAGGCGTCAGCGGCCCCGGCGTTGTCAAGACCGCGCTTACAAAAGTGAGAGGAGAAAACTTTGAAACGCTTTGTGAAACGATTAAAAAGACGGCGTTTAAAGTAACGCGCGTCGGACAACTGGTAGCAAAGGAAGCCTCTAAAAGGCTGCATGTGCCGTTTGGCATCGTGGATTTATCCTTAGCTCCGACACCGGCTATCGGTGACAGCGTGGCGGATATTTTGTGTGAAATCGGTTTAGAGTATGCCGGTGCGCCCGGAACGACGGCCGCGCTTGCCTTGTTAAACGACCAGGTGAAAAAGGGCGGCGTGATGGCGTCCTCCTATGTAGGAGGACTTAGCGGCGCGTTTATTCCGGTCAGTGAAGACCAGGGAATGATAGATGCGGTAAGCGCGGGCGCGCTTACATTGGAAAAATTAGAGGCTATGACCTGTGTCTGCTCGGTCGGTTTGGATATGATTGCCATTCCGGGCGATACGAAAGAGACAACGATTTCCGGCATCATAGCGGATGAAATGGCAATCGGCATGGTAAACCAGAAGACAACGGCGGTTCGGCTGATTCCCGTTATTGGCAAAGATGTGGGTGAGACCGTTGAATTTGGCGGATTGCTTGGCCATGCGCCGATTATGCCGGTGAATGCGTTTTCCTGTGATGCGTTTATCAACCGTGGCGGCAGGATTCCCGCACCGATACACAGTTTTAAAAATTAGAATTAGAATTAGAATTTAAAGA
The DNA here is from genome assembly GCA_023664605.1 of Clostridium sp. GTDB lineage: Bacteria > Bacillota > Clostridia > Lachnospirales > Lachnospiraceae > UBA3282. The sequence goes on along the minus strand of JAMPFF010000029.1, from coordinate 12,497 downwards.
GGCGTCGAAAATGGCAGGAAACAAAACCGGAACAAAAATACGTAAGATGACAGAGGGGAATCCGTTTCAAACGATTCTCCTTTTTGCCGTTCCTATGATTTTATCCAATCTGTTCCAGCAGTTCTATAATGTGATAGACACGGTTATTGTTGGGAAAAGGCTGGGAACGGATGCGCTGGCGGCGGTCGGGAGCGCCAGCAGTATTACGGCGGTATTTGTACAGCTTGCTACCGGTCTGGCACTGGGAGGTTCTATCGTTATTGCGCAGTATTTCGGGGCGGGTAAAACGGAGAAAATATGGCAGTGTATGACAACTTCCACCATCTTTTCCGCATTCATTGCGCTTGTGTCCACGGCTGTTATCTGGATAGGGGCAAAGCCTGTCTTACTGCTTGTAAATACGCCGGAAGAAATTCTTGCCATGGGAGTCAGTTATCTGCGCTTTTATTTTCTGGGCTGCGTTCCGATTTTTGTGTATAATGCGCTAAATGGGGTATATGTGGCGCTGGGCGATTCTAAAACGCCGCTTAAATTTTTAGTGATATCGTCCGTTCTTAATGTGATACTGGATTTGTTTTTTATTATCGGACTGCACGGCAGCGTTGGCGCGGCCGCGCTTGCTACGGCGATTTCCCAGCTTGCGGCGGCTTTTCTTGCCATAAAGGATATGCCGAAACTGCTGGCGGATTTTACACATGATAAGTCGATACCTGTTTTTGATAGCTCTCTTCTTATGGCGATGCTTCGTTTTGCGCTGCCGTCGGCGTTACAGCAGTCGATTGTATCGGTAGGTTCCGTTATTGTACAGGCAGTGATTAACAGTTTTGGCGCGGCGGTTATTGCCGGGAGCGCGGCGGCAGCAAAAGTTGTTAATCTGGCAACGGCGATTCCGATTAATTACAGTAATGCTTATTCCAATTATGTAGGACAGAATATAGGAGCGGGCAAAATAGAACGCATCCGGCCGGGGCTTAGGGCTTCCATTATCAGTTGCGGAATGCTTTCACTTGTTATGACGGGAATTTTTGAACTGTTTCCGCAGCGGATTATCGGTATTTTTATAGAAGAATCGGAAGAAAACATAGAGCAGGTCATTGCGGTGGGAAGCGATTATATCAGGGTAGTGGGCGCCTTTCTTATCGTATTTTCCACGTTCATGTTAGTAAAAGCGACTTTTAAGGGAAGCGGCGATATGAGTTGGTTTTTGATAACTACGTTATTGAGTTTTTTTATCAGATTATTTTTGACGGTTTGTTTTGCGTCCGTTGTCGGCGTAGAGATTATCTGGTGGGCATTCTGCGCAGGCTGGACAATCGCCTTATTGGTAGCGGCAGTGCGGTATATGCAGGGAGGATGGAAAAACAAAGGTATTATCCGTTCAGATGCTTCTTAATGGCGTCAAAACTTTCCTTACTTAAAACATGCTCCATTTTGCAGGCGTCCTCGACGGCGGTTTTTTCATTTACGCCCAGTTCCATTAACCAGCGGGAGAATAAAATATGGCGTTCATACATGGTTTCGGCAATCTGCCTGCCGGACTCGGTCAGTGTAATAAAGCCGTTATCATCTACCCTGATATAGCCGTTTTCGCGTAAGTTTTTCATGGCGACGCTGACGCTCGGTTTTTTAAATTCCAGTTCGTTTGCAATATCAATAGAGCGTACGTTGCCTTTCTTCTGTGCTAAGATTAAAATAGTTTCCAGATAATTTTCAGCCGATTCCTGTATTTTCACAATAGATACCCCCATTTACGATAATTTCATTAAAAGAAAGTGTATCATAAATGGAGACGGTTTGCAAATCCGTAATTTGGAAGGCAGCGTGGAAAACATATGTACGATATTGCCGCCGCGCGGCTGATATGGTATAGTATCATGGTATAGTATCTTTTCATAGAAAACAGTAGAGTAAGTGGGAGAAAACAAGGAAGAAAGCGTATGACATCAGACCATAGCCATTCACAAAAAAGTGCATATAATATAGCAGGAGGGCTTTGATTATGGATTTATTTTTCGGACTTATGATTCCTTTTCTGGGAACATTGGCGGGAGCGTCCTGTGTGCTTTTTATGAGAAACAGGATAAATCCGTTGGTGGAAAAGGCGCTTCTCGGTTTTGCCTCCGGCGTGATGGTGGCGGCTTCCGTCTGGTCGCTTTTAATTCCGGCGATTGAAATGTCGCAAAGTTACGGACAGTGGGCGTTTGTTCCGGCAGCATCAGGATTTGCGGTAGGGATTCTTTTTTTGTACGGACTGGATAAACTGATTCCGCATCTGCATCTGGGGGGAGAAAAGCCGGAGGGCATAAAGAGCGGATTGACAAAGACGGCAATGCTTGCGCTTGCCGTAACGCTGCATAATATACCGGAAGGCATGGCGGTCGGCGTTGTCTTTGCGGGCGTGGTATCGGGAAGCCATGAAATTACGATGGCGGGTGCCTATGCGCTTGCCGTGGGCATTGCGATTCAGAATTTTCCGGAGGGCGCGATTATTTCCATGCCGATGAAAAGTAACGGAACGGGAAAAAAGAAAGCGTTTCTGTACGGCGTTTTATCGGGCGTGGTGGAACCGATAGGCGCGTTTTTGACGATATTGATAACGGGCGCGGTGGAAAAGGCGCTGCCGTTTTTACTGGCGTTTGCGGCGGGCGCCATGCTGTTTGTCGTTGTGGAGGAATTGATTCCGGAAGCGTCCGCGGATGGAGATTCGGACGGTGCGACGCTTGGATTTGCGGTTGGTTTTTTGATTATGATGGTTTTGGATGTGGCGTTAAGCTAGGCTGAAAATCAAAGATTTTTGACCGCGAGTATTGTGCAGACCGCCGCTGGCGTCCGGCACAAATATCGCAGAAAGAGTATAAGACAGGGGAGGACATAAGATAATGAACAGATTTAGTTTACCGTATTGCTTGATTATTGAAGAGGGAATTTATGAACATCTGGATGAGGTTTTGCTGGAATGCGTACCGGACATTACGGATAAAAAAGTAATGATTGTCACGGAAAAGACATTGCAGAATATCATCCAGAAATATTTGGATGAAATGCAGAAGGATCTGCCGCATAGCGAATTGTATTTGATTGAAAAAAATTCGTTTGAACAGGCGATGGAACTGGCGCGCGCGGTTTTTGTGAAAAACTTTGAGGTGATTATCGGCATTGGCGGCGGCAAGGTTTTGGATGTTGCAAAGTATGCCGGATTTGTAGGAAAAATCCCCTATATCTGTCTGCCGACCACGTTAAGTAACGACAGCCTTGCGTCCCCAGTATCGGTTTTAGATATTGATGAAAAGACAAGAAAGACGTTAGGGTGTAAGATACCGACGGGTATATTAGTGGATATCAACGTGATTATGAATGCGCCCGCACACCAGTTAAAGTCCGGCATCGGCGATACGTTAAGCAAATATACGGCGTTGTATGACTGGAAGTTGGACGCGGCATACCGGGGGGAAAGGGTGGATGATTTTGCCTATATGATTTCCGATATGGCGCTGACTTCGCTTTGCTATAACGAAGAAAAATCTTTAAAGAGCAAGGAATTTATCAAGGTTTTAACACAGGCCCTTGTAATGGGCGGGCTGGCGATGGAGATTGCGGGAAATTCCAGGCCGAGCAGCGGTTCGGAACATCTTTTCTGCCATTCGCTGGAGGAAAATTATCCGCAGATATCCATTTCACACGGCATGGCGGTGGCGCTTGGCAGCGTTGTCAGTTGTATGTTACAGGGAAGAAACGCCATCAGGCTGCGGGAGGTTTTACGGGCATATGAGATTGACATCAATCCGATGAACTGGAATATTACGAAAGAAATCTTTGTGGATGCATGGCAGAAAGCGGCGGCAACCAGACCGGAGAGGCATACGGTATTAAATGAAATTACGCTGGATGAGAGCGCTTTAGAGCGTATTTATGAACAGCTTATTTGAAAATGTTGTCATTTGGCGAAGAAAAGTGTAAGATGTTCTATACAGTGTTTACAAAATGGTACAAAGGAGCGGATAAAGAGATGAAAAGTTATATGCTGGATTTAAATTCTATTGAGCGTGTGAAGGGGTTTGTTTCTGTTATCAGCAATTTTGAGGGGTATTTTGATTTGGTTTCCGGCAGGTATGTGGTGGATGCCAAGTCGATTATGGGTATTTTTTCCATGGATTTGTCTGAACGTGTGGAACTTAGGATATTGGAAACGAATGAAAAGATATCGGAGATTGAAAAGGCCATTGCGCCCTATCTTTTAAGGTAAGAGTATGAAATTTTTACATTTGGCGGATTTGCATCTGGGGAAACGGGTGCATGATTTTTCCATGTTGGAAGACCAGAAACATATTCTGGGTGAAATTGGCAACATAATAGATAACGAGCGGATAGAAGGGATTCTGATTGCCGGGGATATTTATGATAAAACGGTTCCGTCTACGGAGGCGGTGCAGCTATTTGACCGCTTTTTGACGGAGATTGCAGGAAAAAAGATTCCTGTTTTTTTAATCGGCGGAAATCATGACTCTGTGGAAAGACTGTCTTTTGGTGCGGAAATTCTGGCGGACAGCCGCGTTTATGTCGCGGGCGTATATCAGGGGGATATAAAACCCGTAACGTGTAAGGACGCCTATGGTATGATAGATATTTATCTATTGCCGTTTATCAAACCTGCGTATGTAAGGCATGTCTTTCCCGAACAGGCGCAGGAGATCAACTCCTATCAGGAGGCGCTTTCGCTTGTGATGGAGCGGATAAAAACAGATAAAGGGCGCAGAAATATTCTGGTAGCGCATCAGTTTGTGACCGGTGCGAAAAGATGCGATTCGGAGGAGATTTCGGTCGGCGGGCTTGATAATGTTGACGCTTCTTTATTTGCGGATTTTGATTATGTGGCATTGGGGCATATCCACGGACCGCAGTGGGTGGGAAAGGAGACAATCCGCTATGCCGGAACGCCGCTTAAATATTCTTTTTCGGAAGTTTCCCATCAAAAAGCGGCGGTGGTTGTCGAGTTATGCGAAAAAGGAGATGTCAGGATAAGGGAGATTCCTCTTACCCCGCTTCACGATATGCGTAAAATCCGGGGAAGTTATGAAGAACTGACAAGCCGCAGCCTTTATGAAAAAACCAATACCAACGATTATGTTGCCATTACCTTGACGGATGAAACGGATATTTTTGACGCGCTCGGCAAGCTGCGGGTTATCTATCCGAATCTGATGAAACTGGATTATGATAACGCCAGGGTAAAAAATATAATGGAAGCGGGCGAAATGGCGGCAGTAGAACAAAAATCGCCGCTTACTTATGCAAAAGAATTATTTGCGATGCAGAATCAGAAAGAAATGTCAAAAAAGCAGGAAAAATATGTGTCTGATATGATAAGAGAAGTGTGGGAGATGGAATTATGAGACCGCTTACATTGACTTTATCGGCATTTGGCCCGTATGCCGGGGAGGAATCCATTGATTTTAGTAAATTGGGAACAAGGGGTCTTTATTTGATTACGGGAGATACCGGGGCGGGTAAGACGACTATTTTTGACGCCATTGTCTTTGCGCTGTACGGGGAGGCAAGCGGCTCGGCAAGAGGGGCGGATATGCTCCGTTCCCAATATGCTGCCAAGGAGACGCCGACCTATGTGAAAATGACGTTTTCTTATCACGGCGCAGAGTACCGGATTACCAGAAACCCGGAATATCAAAGGCCGTTAAAAAAAGGCGAAGGATATACGCTGAATAAGGCGGAGGCGGAATTGGTTTATCCGGACGGGCATATGGTAACGAAGAGCAGGGATGTGACAAAGGCGGTAACGAAGCTGCTCGGACTGGACAAAAATCAATTTACACAGATTGCCATGATAGCACAGGGGGATTTTTTAAGGCTTTTATATGCAAAGACGGAAGAAAGAAGCAAGATTTTCAGGGAAATTTTTCATACGAAAGCATATCAGGCATTGCAGGAGAGGTTAAAGTCCGAAAGCGGAAAACTGCGGGCGGAATATGAAAGCGTCAGATTAAGCATCGCGCAGTATATTGACGGTGTTTTGACTACGGAGGACGAATTCGGGGCGGCCATGGAAGAGGTGCGCCAAAATCAAAAGGTAATGACGCCGGCAGAGATAGCAGAGCTTATCCGTGTGCAGACAGAGAAAGAGGAAAAAGAGGCGGCCTGCCTGCAGGAGCAGATAGACGAGGCGGATAAGGAATTAGAGAAGATAAACCAGATTATCGGCAGGATAAATGAGCAGAAAAAGCGCAAAGAGGAACTGGAATATACGAATCAACAGATTGCCCTGTTACAACCCCGGATAGAAGCGTTGCAGACAGAGTATCGGACGAAGCTGCAGGAATTTCAAAAGGCGGAAGAGGAAAAGGAAAAACTGCAAAAACAGTATCAGGATTCTTTGGTCTTGCTGGAAAGAAAAGAAGCGCGGGAGGCAATGGCCAAACAGGTAAAAATGCTGCAAGAGCAGGTACGGGAAAGTGAAGAAAGCTACCGGCAGGCGGCGGCTTTCAACAGATGCCGCAAAGAGGAATATGACGAGATGGAACGCTGTTATCTTGATGAACAGGCGGGGATTTTGGCCGGGCATTTGGAGGATGGGAAGCCCTGTCCGGTCTGTGGTTCTCCGGCGCATCCTGCGCCTGCGCAGCAAAAGAAAAACGCGCCGTCCAAGGAAGCGGTGGAAAAAGCCAAGAAAATGTGGGAAGAGAGTAATCTAAAAGCAAGGCAGGCAAGCGAACAGGCAGGCGCGGTGAAAGGAAGACTGGAAAATGCGTCGGAGCAGTATCGGCAAATGACGGCGGAAGCGGATAAAGAAGAAAGCGAAGGCATCCTGCTTATTTTTACCGGTAAAAAGCAGGCGCAGAACATCGTGCAGGAAAAAGAAAAAGAAACGCAGCACAGAAAAAAGGAACTTGCCGATGCGGAAGCTCTGTGGAAAAAGGAAGAGAAAGAGTATCAGAAGTATCAAAACAGGCAGGAGATGTTGACCGGGCAGATGAAAGAAGAAAAGGAGACGCAGACAGAGCCGCTTTTTGCAAAAAGACAGGATTTAACGGATAGAAGGCAGCTTGCTCTAACAAAGCAGAAAGAACTTACGCTGCATATACAGACCAATAAAAGAACGATGCAGGCTATTGAAAAACAAGGGAAAAAGCTGCAGGAAATAGAGGAAAAGTGGGGATATATCGGAGAACTGGCGGCTACGGTAAACGGGAATATTTCCGGCAGGGATAAAATCATGCTGGAAACGTATGTGCAGATGGATTATTTTGATAAAATGATAGACAGGGCCAATACAAGGTTCATGCAGATGTCCGGCGGGCAGTACGAATTAAAAAGGGCGCAGGCGCCGCAGAATATCAAAAGCCAGAGCGGATTGGAACTGGACGTCATAGACCATTATAATGGAACGGTAAGAAGCGTTAAGACATTATCCGGCGGAGAAGCTTTTCTCGCTTCCTTATCCATGGCGCTTGGATTGTCGGACGAAATACAATCGGCTTCCGGCGGTATTTCATTGGATACGATGTTCGTGGATGAGGGTTTTGGCTATCTGGATGAAGAGTCGTTAAGTCAGGCTATTCATACGCTGCAGGGGCTTGCCGAGGGGAACCGATTGGTCGGTATTATTTCCCATGTGGCAAGTTTACAGGAAAAAATCGAGAAACAGATTGTTGTCACGAAAGAAAAAAGCGGCGGCAGCCATACCGGAATTGTAAGTTAAAAAGGGAAAGGTTATCAAGTATGGAAAAGAAAATCGCAATGCGGGTTTCGCTTGTCAGTATCATTGTTAATATGGCATTGTCCTTATTAAAGCTGATAGCAGGTATCGTGGCGTCTTCCGGCGCAACGATTTCCGATGCGGTGCATTCGGCGTCGGACGTATTCAGTACGGTTATTGTTATGATAGGCGTCCAGATGTCCGCGAAGAAGTCGGACAGAGACCACCAGTACGGCCACGAAAGGCTGGAATGCGTTGCATCCATCGTGCTGGCGGTAGTGTTGTGCATTACCGGTTTCGGCATTGGCTATAAAGGACTTATGACGATTCTTGACGGACATTATGAAGAGCTTCCCATACCGGGCATACTGGCGCTTGCGGCGGCTATTCTTTCCATAGCGGTCAAGGAGTGGATGTTCTGGTATACAAGGGCGGCGGCCAAAAAAATTAACTCCGGCGCGCTTATGGCGGACGCCTGGCATCACCGTTCGGATTCCTTATCCTCTGTCGGCGCGTTATTCGGTATTTTCGCTTCCCGCATCGGTTATCCGGTATTTGATAGTGTGGCAAGCGTTGTCATCAGTATTTTTATTATGAAAGCTGCCTATGATATATTTAAGGACGCTGTGGATAAAATGGTAGATAAGGCATGTGATGATGAAACCATTTACAAAATGCGTCAGGTCATAGAGTCGCAAAGCGGCGTGCTGGGGATTGATGTGCTGCGTACCCGCCTGTTTGGCAATAAAATCTATGTGGATATTGAAATCGCGGCGGATGGAAACAGAACCTTGAATGAAACACATGCCATAGCGGAATGCGTGCATCATAAAATAGAAAAGAATTTTCCGGATGTCAAGCACTGTATGGTGCATGTAAATCCGTACCGCGCATAGCGCGTCGTTTGCGTCGTTTCCGTTTTTGTGTTATAGTAGAAATAGGACAAGGGTGCATATGAGAAAATTATTACAGTTTGTGTTGAACAGAGTTTTTATAACGGCGCTGATTGTATTATTGCAGGTCGGCTTTTTCCTGTTAGAAATTTTTCAGTGGGCAAATCATTATGTGGAAATTGCTATCGTACTCAGGGTGCTTAGTATTTTCATTGTCTTTTACCTTATCTGGAAACCGAATAACCCTGCGGTAAAACTCGCCTGGATTGTGCCGATTTTGGCTTTTCCCCTATTTGGCGGAATTTTATATCTGGCGTTTGGACATGTTATTATTCCGCGGAAACTGCGTAATAGTATACGCTTATCGAATGAACTGATGCGAAATAATATGCCTCAAAACGAGGATATTATGGAAAAGCTGCGGGCCGAGAATCCGGCGGTGGCGAATCAGAGCAATTATCTGAACCGTTATGCGAAAACGCCGGTATGGGAGCATACCGATACTATCTATTATCCGGACGGGCTTCCGTACTGGAAGCAGATGTTACAAGACCTTGAGAGCGCCGAACGCTTTATTTTCCTGGAATATTTTATTCTCGGAGAGGGCGTGATGTGGGATGAAGTTTTAAAGATTCTGGAAAAAAAGGTAAAACAGGGCGTAGAAGTAAGGCTGATTTATGATGACGTGGGAAGCGTCTTTAAACTGCCCAAGGGCTATGACCAGTATATCGAACAAAAGGGCATCAAATGCGTCGCCTTTAATAAACTGATTCCGTTTATGACGCTTATTTTAAATAACAGAGACCATAGAAAAATCGTGGTGATTGACGGTAAAATCGGTTATACCGGCGGCATTAACTTAGCGGATGAATATATCAATTATGAGACTGTCTACGGTTATTGGAAAGATGCCGGCATCCGCATAGAGGGGGAGGCCGTCTGGAATTTTACGGAAATGTTCCTCCAAATGTGGAATATTTCACGTCAAACCGATAATGACTACAGTTTATACCGTTACCGCTTTAACGGGGAAATAACGGGAAGTGGGTATGTGCAGCCTTACGGCGATACGCCGTTTGATGATGAGACGGTCGGGGAAAATGTCTATTTAAATATGATAGGATATGCCAGAAAGTATTTTTACGCATTTACACCGTATTTGATTACTGACAATGAAATATGTACGGCATTGAAACTGGCGGCCAAAAGAGGCGTAGACGTGCGGATTGTCACGCCGGGCATTCCCGATAAAAAGATGATTTACAAACTGACGCAGTCCAATTATCAGAATCTGATAGAGGCGGGCGTAAAAATATACCAGTATACGCCCGGATTTATCCATTCCAAATGTGTGCTTTGCGACGACGAGACAGCAGCTGTAGGCACGATTAATTTCGATTATCGGAGTTTTTATCATCATTTTGAGTGCGGCGTCTTTTTATACCGCGCTGATGCGGTTATGGAACTGAAAAAGGATATGGAAGATACCTTTGCGGTCTGCGAAGAGATTACGCTTGACTGGTGTAAGAAGAAGTTTATGAGGATGAATGTGCTGGGTCCGGTGTTAAAACTGTTTTCACCGTTATTGTAAAATGGAAAGAGAGTGTTTTATATGTTACGTTTTATACAGGTAATAGTCTGCAATCTGCCAAGACTTTATATGATTCCGAAAATGGCATATATGGCGAAGCATCCGGAGAAATATACGGAGGAGCAGTGCTATGGTTATGCCCGCCTGGCAGTACGGCGGATGATGAAAACAGGACATATTAAAACACAGGGATACGGTATGGAGAATTTACCGAAAGAGGGTGGTTATGTGATGTTTCCGAACCATCAGGGTAAATATGACGCGCTCGGCATTGTCCATACGCATGATAGGCCGTGCGCCATTGTCATTGATGATGCCAAATCCCATATGATACTGACCTCGCAGTTTATTGATTTGGTGCATGGAAAGCGGCTCAAAATAGAGGATGCGCGCCAGACCGTGAAATTGATGCAGCAGGTATCGGAAGAAGTCGCGGCGGGAAGAAAGTATATTATTTTCCCCGAGGGCGGATATTATCATAACCATAACAAGGTCTGCGAATTTAAGCCGGGATGTTTTAAAAGCGCAATGAAAGCAAGGGCGCCGATTGTGCCGGTGGTTCTGATTGATTCCTATAAGGTATTTGAGGAGTGGTCGATTAAGACGGTAAGAACGCAGGTACATTACCTGCCGCCGCTTTATTATGAGGAATATAAAGGGATGACGACCGCACAGGTTTCGGATATCGTCCATGACAGAATCAAACAATATATTGAGAAAGTGACAGAGTAGTATTTTAAACAATAACAATCTGACGCTGGTATTCGTTTGGCAGATGAGTGTGGAATTTTTGCTGTATTGCCATGCGGTATATGTCATCCGCCTGTATCTCCTGTGTGAGCATACTGCGTCCGTATGGGGAAGAAATCAGGGCAGGGGCGTTAGCCAGTTTGGAGATAAGCGGGATGGAGGAATTTGCTTTGACTGCCGTAAGCAGGGGGGCGGATTCTTTTTTAAAGCCCAGGATTCTGGCGTAAAAAACATAATCCCGTGCGCGGAAATTGTCGATATCTTCCTGATAAATATTTAACAGGATATGGAGAAGATTTCTGGAAATTCTGGTATAAGTCATATTTTTGGATTTTAAGGCATCGCAAAAGGAGGTAAAATCCGTATAGGAATAAAAAAGTTTTTTTACCTTATCGGAGAAATCTTTATCAATATCAAAATAGACGCTAAGGTCATCATCCGGCGTTTGTATCAGCTTATAGGCCAACAGGGCGGAAAAATCATCCGCTAAGACCGGGAAAGATTTTTGGTATGCCTGTATAAGTTCATCATAAGAAGCGGCGGGGATATGTTCTTGTAACAGGGAAATATCGCCGTTTTCCATAAAGAAATTCCGGATGGCAAGCGCGGAACTGTGGACGGACTGCAACGAGGCGTCGTGATAGCCGCCGCCCTCTCTGGATATCGTATAGGGGATGATACGGCTGTTCCTTTTTTTCAGGGCTTTCAGATATTCCACGCCCAGAATGTTATTCGGCTGCTGCATCAGTAAAATTTCGTCTGTAAGTTGTGGAAAGGCGCCGGTAAGCGCGAGGCTTTTTGCCTGCGGATAGGAATACCCCGCCTTTATATTTTCCCGGATAAGAGATTTTAACTGCGCATTTTCGGATAATAAAACATCAGAAAGACGAAGCAGGGATTTTAAGTCGCCGCATTCACTGCCAAAACAGAGACTATCGGCAACGCCCAGCTTATCTAAAAGGGCGGCGGCGCCCTCAGCAAAGTATTCCGCGCTGGCAGCGGCGTAGTGGACGGGCAGTTCGATGACCAAATCCGCTCCGCACATCAGCGCCGCGCGTGTACGCAGACCCTTATCCATGATGGCGGGCGCGCCGCGCTGCACATAGTTTCCGCTCATAATAACGATGCAGTAATCGGCTCCGGTCATTTCTTTTGCTTTCGCGATATGGTAAGCGTGTCCGTTATGGAACGGATTATATTCCGCAATGATGCCTGTTGTTTTCATAATGTCGGCGTCTTCTTTCTGTTTTTGTTTTGTTTCGGTTCCGGGATGTTTTCTTATGCCAGTGTACCATGAAAAACAAATGAAAAATAGTAGTTGACTCATATCCAGATTGTGGTATAATTTATATTGTGTGTAGATACACGCAGCACAGTTGTGCAAGAAATAACCCAATCAGTCGTGTTACTTGTTAGGGACTGAAGGGAGGTCAGGTGCGGAATGTCGAACGTAATCGTGAAAGAAAATGAGACTTTAGACAGTGCATTGCGTCGCTTTAAAAGAAGCTGTGCAAAAGCTGGTATTCAACAGGAAATTCGTAAGAGAGAGCATTAC
>JAMPFF010000028.1 GCA_023664605.1 Clostridium sp. | reverse complement strand
TACAATTAAAGATATTGAAAATTTAGTGCAGCCAATCGCTGAAAAATATAAAGTGAAAGCTATATATTTGTTTGGTTCTTATGCCAGAGGAGAGGCAAATGAAAATAGTGACTTAGATTTTCTGGTATGTGGCGGGGAGAACTTTAAACTTACAATGATTTTTTCACTTGCAGAGGAGTTGCGAAAGGTTTTGCAAAAAAATGTTGATGTGTTTGAAATTAATGAAATCAACGAAGATAGCGATTTTTATCATGCGGTTATGAGAGAAAGGTTGTTGATAGCATGAAATATTCGGATGAGCAGCGAATTAAAAGAATATACGAAAATGCCATAAAATTACATGAGTATATTGTGACACATAATGTTAGTAAGAAAGATTTGCTAACAGACATTCCTTTGCAATGGCTTGTTACAACGCCATTATATAATATTGGTAAGCATGTCTATAATTTGTCCAGTGAGTATAAAGAAGTACACAATGAAGTGCAATGGAGCATGATATCAGGACTTAGACATCGTTTGGTTCATGATTATGAGGGTACAAATTGGAATATTATTGCTGATGTGGTTTTTGAGGAAATCCCTATACTGATTAATGAATTGGAAAAGTTTTCTGAAAAGGAAGTACAAAAATAGAGCATATAGATTTTCGTTTCTATATGCCCTAATGCCGTCAACCGCATAAATATCTAAAACAGCGGAACATTCTTATAAAAATTATATATCACACAAAGTTATAAATAATTACCCGCCCGGCATAAAAATCATTTCCCTCATACCAGCCTGTCATATTAAGACCGATATCCAATTTTAAATCGGAAAATGTACCTTGCTGCTTTTCGATATCGGCGTCTCCATTTACACCTCCATTTTTAACAGTCCATACTTCAAATTCCGTTTCTTCGGAAAAATATACGGTAACTAAGGTTTCCGCGGAACCTATATAAGAAACAGATTCGTTTTCCGATGGATGAAATATTTGATTGATTACCACACTGTTTTCCCCGATACTTTCTATGCTGCCGTCGAGTTCACAATCCGGTTGTGACTGCGTGGTGTCTGTCTGCTGTGGTGGAGTGGTGTCCGATTGTAATTGAGTGTTCTCTGCTTGTTGAAATACATTCTCATTATTCTCCTGACTGTTATTATTTTCTGTGTCACTTGTATCAATTACATCATTAGAGTTGTCTGTGTTTACGATAGTTATTACATCTGTATCTACATCAGTATCGGAATGACCGCATCCCGTTATCGCAAACAATAGTAAACCCATACAAAGATATGCCGCTGCTTTCTTGTGTCTCATGATTATTTCCCTCTTTTCTTTTGTTTTATTTGCAAAAGCATAACATAATAGTCTCTAAATAATCTCTAAGGTCTTGTTATTACCGAAAAAATCATATAAACTGATATAAAAGCGCAGTGCTTTGAAAATGATAACTATATGGGAAAGGCATAAATCTATGGGCAGAGATATTCTTTTTAAAACAGAGGAATTTGTATTTTCATACAGAGTCGGGGGACTGCTTATCCAAAATGATAAAATATTACTGCAGAAACCTGAGAATGATGATTTTGCTATTATTGGAGGTCATGTATCCTGCCTTGAAACAACCGCTGAAACTTTGAAAAGAGAATTTGAAGAAGAACTTCATACAAAAATCGGGATAGACAGATTGTTTGCCGTTGGCGAAGTGTTTTTTCCCTGGGGACAAAAACCATGTCATCAAATTTGCCTATATTATAAAGTCAATTTGTTAAATAATCATGATATACCATTAGAGGGTTCCTTTCATGGATATGATAATTTAGATAATGAAAGAATCGATTTAGATTTTTGTTGGGTTCCGTTAGAAAATTTGAAAAATGGAGTAAAGGTATACCCATTGGAACTGATACCACATATTTTAAATGATAATAACGAAATTGTGCATTTTGTTTCAAAGCAGATATAATGATACATAGGAGGCAGACATTGGAAAAAACATTCAAAGAAAAATACATAGCGGGCGAAATTGAGTTTGAAGAAATTGACGATTACAGTCAGGAGTGGGGATTTAGCGACGATTCCATGACGTTACGGGAATACCTGGGACTGAATGCGGAGGAAGAGGACGCCTGGGTCAGTATCGGCGACGAGGCATTGAAAGAATTGCTGGATAAGGCAAGAAAACAGCAGTCAAAATAATATATGAAATATAAGGGGGTACAAACAGGAATGACGGCAGAAAAAATCAAGGAATTAGTGAGTAAGATGACATTGCAGGAAAAAGCGTCGATGTGTTCCGGCGCAGATTTCTGGCATACGGAAGCGGTGCAGAGATTGGGGATTCCGGCAAGCATGGTTTCGGACGGACCGCACGGTCTTAGAAAGCAGGACCAGGAGGCGGACCATCTGGGAGTCAATGAAAGTATCAAAGCGGTTTGTTTTCCGGCGGGCTGCGGAACGGCAGCGTCTTTTAACAAGGAGCTTTTAGTGCAGATGGGAGAAACCATCGGCAACGAATGCCAGGCGGAGGGCGTCAGCGTCATTTTAGGTCCCGCAGTCAATATCAAACGCTCTCCTCTATGCGGACGTAACTTTGAATATTACTCCGAGGACCCGCTTGTGGCAACGGAGATGGCGGGAGCATTGATTCAGGGTGTGCAGAGTAAAAACGTGGGTACGAGCATTAAACATTTTCTTGCCAATAATCAGGAGACAAGAAGAATGTCAAGCGACTCCCGCGTGGATGAAAGAACGCTGCATGAGATTTATCTGGCGGCGTTTGAGGACGCGGTGAAAAAGCAGAAACCATGGACGGTGATGTGTTCCTATAATAAAATCAACGGCGTTTACGCGGCGGAAAATCATAAATATCTGACGGAGACGCTGCGTGACGAATGGGGCTTCGACGGTTATGTCATGAGCGACTGGGGCGCGGTCAATAACCGTGTGGAAGATTTGAAAGCCGGTCTGGATTTGGAGATGCCGACTTCTCTTGGTGCGAACGACAAACTGATTGTAGGTGCGGTACAGGGCGGCGCATTAAAAGAAAGCGTTCTGGATACGGCGGTAGAGCGGATTTTGAATATCGTGTTCCGCTATGAGGAAAACAGGGATAAGAACGCTGTCTGGGATAAAGACAAAGACCATGAAATGGCGCGCAAGGTAGCGGAAGAGACAATCGTTTTGTTAAAGAATGACAATGTTTTGCCGTTAAATGAAAAGGACGATATCGCCTTTATCGGGAAATACGCCGCGAAGCCGCGTTATCAGGGCGGCGGCAGTTCCCATATCAACAGCCATAAAGTAACGTCTGCGATGGACGCCGTTTCCGGTATGTCTAATATCGTATATGCGCAGGGCTATCGTGATGACGTGGACGAAACGGATGAAAAGCTTTTGGCGGAAGCGGTAGAGGCGGCGAAAAAGGCAAAGGCGGCGGTTATTTTTGCCGGACTTCCCGATGCGTTTGAATCGGAGGGCTTTGACAGAAAGCATATGTCCATGCCGAACTGCCAGAACGAACTGATTGAAAAAGTCGCGGCAGTACAGCCGAATACGATTGTCGTACTGCACAACGGCTCCCCTGTGGAAATGCCGTGGATAGATAAGGTAAAAGGCGTGGTAGAAGCTTATCTGGGCGGTCAGGCGGTAGGCGGCGCCGTATGCGATATTTTATTTGGAAAAGTAAATCCGAGCGCGAAGCTGCCGGAGACATTCCCGTTAAAATTAGAGGACAATCCTTCTTACTTATCCTATTTCGGCGAAGGGGATATGGTAGAATACAGGGAAGGCATTTTTGTAGGCTACCGTTATTATGATAAGAAAAAGATGGACGTTCTGTTCCCGTTTGGCTACGGGCTTTCCTATACTACTTTTGAATATTCGGATTTGAAAGTAGATAAAGAAAAAATGCAGGACACAGACACAATGACCGTATCGGTCAACATTAAAAATACAGGCAGTATGACGGGAAAAGAGGTTGTGCAGTTGTATGTGGCGGATAAAGAGAGCACAGTCATTCGTCCAGTCAAAGAGCTGCGTGATTTTGCCAAAGTGGAACTTGCGCCCGGAGAGAGCAAGACCGTGACTTTCACATTGGATAAAAGGGCGTTCGCTTACTACAGCGTGAAAATTCATGACTGGCATGTGGAGACAGGGGAGTTTGATATTTTAATCGGTAAATCCTCCAGAGACATTGTTTTATCCAAAACGGTTACGGTGGAATCCACAGTGAAACTTCCGTTCTTCTATACGACGGACACGACGATGGGAGACGTTATGAAAGACCCCAGAGCAAAAGAGATTGTGAAACCGTTGATGGATAAGGCAATGTTCGGCAGCGGGGAAAATGAAAGTAGTGATGCGGCGTCAGAAGCTATTTCCAATGAAATGGAGATGGCGATGGTGGAATATATGCCGCTTCGCGGACCGGTCAGCTTCCAAGGCGGTGTTTCCATGGCGGATGTGCAGGAGCTTGTGGACAAATTGAATGCGTTAGAGTAGGATTTATAGTCAGACTGCCCGGTACCAGCCGGGCAGTTTTGCTGTCAGATGAAAGAGGGAGTTCCCGTTTACAACAAAAAAAGGTCTTTCTACGACATATAATATAATTTTGGTAAAAAATAAGAAAAATGCGCCGATATAAATATTAGGAGTATCAGCGACAACGGTAAAAAGGATTTTACCGTGAAGAGACGGACAAGGAGGTTATGCAATGATAATACAAAAAGCAGAAAATAACGACCATAGTTTGATAGCGAACCGGAACGCGAATGCCAAAAACCGTAAAGAGGCTGCCAAGGGGCATAATAAAGGTGGACAGATAAAGAACGGCTCCATCAATATCAACGAGCTGGGCGGGAAAATGGATTCTATTTTGATGCGCAGACAGCAGGCGCAGAAAAAAGCGATGAAAGTAGTGGGCGACGCATGGAAAGCTGATAAGAAGATTGACCTCGATTTAAAAGAGCGGGGAACCCGTATTCAGGAGTTAAAGAGTGTTGTTGATGAGAATATGGAAATGCTGAATAATTGCAATGCCAGCATGGAGGAACTCAAGGAAACCTATAACATAGAGGAGGACAGCCAGGAGCAGAAAGATTTAGAGCTGGTGAGATTATGGAAGCAGAACTCGGCTGTTGCAAGCATGAGCAAGATGCTTGACTCAAAAGAGGTATGGGATGAATCTGTAGATGTCAGTCTGACGGACGAAGAGTGGAAACGGATGATGGAACTGGGCGGCAAGCTGGATAATCCTACGGAGTATCAGCGGCG
The DNA here is from genome assembly GCA_023664605.1 of Clostridium sp. GTDB lineage: Bacteria > Bacillota > Clostridia > Lachnospirales > Lachnospiraceae > UBA3282. The sequence goes on along the minus strand of JAMPFF010000028.1, from coordinate 31,854 downwards.
GGCTTTGGAAATAGATTCAGAAACAAGTTTTTTCCAAAAAAATATAGACGACGCACAGGATGAAATCAATGCGGAGAACGGCGCAATCCGTGCGATAAAACTGGAACGCTTAAAAGACCATAGCATGGTGGATGCGCAGAAAGAGGCGGAGCAGATTAACGCAGATGCCAGCAAGGACATCATCGGTATGCTGATAGGCGAGGCAAAAGACCATATCGATGAGGAGCTTGCAGAGAAGATAGAGGACGCCAAAGAAAAAGCGGAAGAGAAAGAAGAACAGGAAGAAAAACTTGAAGAGCAGAAAGAGGAAAAAGAAGAGCAGGGCATAGAACTTGAACTGAAACAGGAAGAAAATAAGGAAGCAAAGGAAATTCAGAACGAGCAGCGCCAGAAAGCAAGAGAACAGGCGGACTTATTGGAAGAGGTAGAGGGAAATATCATACTGCCATCCTCCAACGCGGCAGAGGCACAGGCGGAAATCCGAGAAATGCTGCAACGGATGAAACTGCTTGAAGAAGATTTAAAAGGTATGAAAGTAGATAAGAAAATCGAGGATTAAAAGAAGAGGGCATTGTTACATTGATGTAGCAGTGCCTTTTTAAGACTTGTAATATGTTATAAACTTCTAAATTTCGTTTAAAACAGATTGACAAACGGATATATTTCATTTATGATTAATGTATCAAAGAAATTCTAAATAGTGTGCATTTCGCACATTCGGACAGTTTCTGTCAGATTTCTAAACGATTAATTAAATATGGCAGGAACTGATACCGTATATGTGTAAAATAATAGCTGTATACAGAGTCCTGCCCGATTACAGGAGGATAAGAATGCAGCAAAGAAAAAAGACAAAGAAACGAAAAGTACAGCGGCAGGTGAAAGACAGGCTGTTTCGCTTTTTATTCGAGAAAGACAAGGCATCATTACTGCAGCTTTACAACGCCTTGAATGGAACGGATTATCAAGATGCTTCACAGTTAGACGTAGTGACGATTGAAAGTGCGGTTTATGTTGTGATGAAAAACGACCTTGCGTTTGTGTTTGCAGGAACCTTGAATCTATATGAACATCAGAGTACCTATAATCCAAACATGCCGGTGAGGTTTCTGATTTACCTTGCGGAGGAATATCAAAGGATAGTGGAAAAGGCGGAGGCGAGCCTGTACGGTACGGTGCGGATATCCCTGCCGACACCACAGTGCATTGTATTCTATAATGGAGAAAAGGAAGCGCCGGAAGAACAGATATTAAGACTTTCGGATGCTTTTGAGAATAAAGAAAAAGAGTCTGATGTGGAATTAAAAGTCCGGATGCTCAATATCAATTATGGGTATAACAGGGAACTGATGGAAAAATGCTGTGTTTTGAAAGAATATGCCGAATTTGTAGGTCTTACAAGACACTATATTGCAGAGGGGCAGAAGATGCAGGATGCGCTGAATACGGCAATGAGCTATTGCATAGACCATGGTATTTTATCTGATTTTTTACGAAAATATCGAATGGAGGTATTAGGGATGTTGTTAGAAGAATTTGACGTGGATAAGTATGAAAGGACGCTTAAAAATGAGGGAATAGAGCAGGGGGCAAAGTTAGAAAGAGAACGCATAGGCAAACTGACATGTATTTTATTAGAGCAAAACCGCATAGCGGATTTAAAACGTGCTTCCGAAGATTTTGAATATCAACAAAAGTTGCTGAAAGAATTTGATATCTTATCTTGAAATAATAAATACCCCGCAGTAAACTGCGGGGTATATCTAATTTTTTTTATATTCCAAAGACGCCGCCACAAATCCGCGGAATAACGGATGCGGTCTGTTAGGTCTGGATTTTAATTCCGGGTGCGCCTGTGTCGCCACGAAGAACGGATGCTCAGGAAGTTCGCACATCTCGACAATACGACCGTCCGGTGAAAGTCCTGACAACTTCATACCGTGTTCCGTCAAAACGGCGCGGTAGTCGTTGTTGACTTCATAGCGGTGCCTGTGCCTTTCATGAATGGTTTCTTCGCCATACAACTGATAGGCTCTGGAAGTCTTGTCCAAAACGCAGGGATAAGAACCAAGGCGCAGCGTGCCGCCGATATCCTCCACGTCATTCTGGTCGGGCATCAGCGCGATAACAGGATGTGTGGTAGAGGGGTCAAGCTCGATGCTATGTGCATCATTATAACCGATAACATTTCTGGCATATTCGACAATCGATAACTGCATACCGAGACATAAGCCCAGATAGGGAATCTTATGCTCCCTCGCATAACGGATGGAATGAATCATGCCCTCGATGCCTCTGTCGCCGAATCCGCCGGGGACCAGAATACCGTTGACGCTATCCAGCATATCCGTTATATTCTCCGGCGTTACCGTTTCGGAGTCTATCCATTTGATATTTACCACGCAGCGGTTGGAAATGCCGCCGTGTTTTAAGGCTTCTACAACGCTGATATAAGCGTCATGAAGCTGTGTATATTTTCCAACAAGCGCGATAGTAATTTCGTCGGTAGGCGTTCTTAGAGATTCCACCATAGCTTTCCAGTCGGCAAGGTCAGGTTCCGGACATTCCAGATTCAGACATTCGCACGCAACCTGAGCCAGATGCTCTTTCTCCATGGCAAGAGGCGCTTCATATAAATATTCAACGTCCAGATTTTGCAAAACATGATTACTCGGCACATTACAAAAGAGTGCAATCTTATCTTTGATACCCGGCTCCAGCGGATATTCGCTGCGGCATACGATGATGTCGGGGCGGATACCCATGCCCTGTAATTCCTTTACGCTCGCCTGCGTCGGCTTCGTTTTCATCTCCTGAGATGCGCGCAGATAAGGAATCAGCGTAACATGAATTAAAATCGCGTTTTCACGCCCAACCTCATGCTGAAACTGACGGATGGACTCCAAAAACGGCTGGCTTTCGATATCACCTACCGTACCGCCGACTTCGATAATGGCGATTCTGGTTTCTTCGTCCGTAAAATTCCGGTAAAAACGGCTTTTAATCTCATTTGTAATATGAGGAATGACCTGCACCGTACCGCCGCCGTAATCGCCGCGGCGTTCTTTCTGCAGAACCGACCAGTATACTTTGCCGGTCGTCACGTTGGAATTTTTATCAAGATTTTCGTCGATAAATCTTTCATAATGCCCTAAGTCTAAATCGGTTTCCGTGCCGTCCTCCGTAACGAAAACCTCCCCGTGCTGAATCGGGTTCATCGTACCCGGGTCGATATTAATATAGGGGTCGAATTTCTGCATGGTTACCTTATAACCACGCGCTTTTAACAACCGCCCTAAAGATGCCGCCGTAATTCCCTTGCCAAGTCCGGAAACAACGCCGCCTGTCACAAATACATATTTTACCGCCATATCTGCCTCTTTCTTAACAAATTTGACATTTTCTATTAAGAAGAATACCTGCTTTTCAAGGTATTCTTCGGTGTAAGACATAGAACTTCTTAGCGAAACGCCCTTTAGCGTGAGCTTTAGAAGTTCTTCTTACACTATTATAAAGAACAATACAGGAAAAATCTACTGAAAAAGTAAATTTTGTGAAAAAACTTTAGAAATCTTTAATACTTGTGTCCACAAATTCATAATTATCTTATTGATTTATAGAAAAGGGTTCCATATAATAGGAATAGACGCTATAGAAAGTGAGGATTCCTCATCAATGGACAATAATTTGAACCAATATGACGGTAATTACAATAATGGAAATAACAATGGAAACAGAGGGCCGGACAAGCAGGGCGGACCGGGAGGGCCGAATGGAAACGGAAACGACCCTAAGAAGCAGAGCCTTATCATTCTGGTTGTTGCCGCACTGGTTACTTTATTAAGCATCAGCATGTTTATGAAGTTTCTAACCGGTTCTACCAATGAAGAAATCAGTTATAACGAGTTCGTCAATATGATAGAGGCGGATGAAATTGAAAGCGTTGTCGTAGAATCCGACCGTATCACGATATATCCGAAACAGGCGACGCGCATTAATCCCTTTATGTATTCCTATGGGAGCAATGCCACTTATTATACGGGAAAAATGGAAGATGACGATACGCTGACTGCCAGACTGCTGGAGCATGATATAGAAATAAAAAAGCAGGTGGCGGACAGTTCCAGCGTTATCATTACAGTGCTGTTATACTATATCCTGCCGATTCTTCTTATGTGGGGGCTTTTGAGCCTTTTATTCCGTAAAATGGGAAAAGGCGGACCGATGGGAGTCGGCAAAAGCAACGCTAAAGTATATGTACAGAAAGAGACAGGCATTACCTTTCAGGACGTTGCGGGAGAGGATGAAGCAAAAGAATCCCTTGTAGAAGTGGTAGATTTCCTGCATAATCCCGGGAAGTATTCCAAGATAGGCGCAAGACTGCCGAAAGGCGCGCTTTTAGTAGGCCCTCCCGGTACAGGTAAGACACTGCTGGCAAAAGCGGTAGCCGGTGAAGCGCATGTGCCGTTCTTTTCCTTATCCGGTTCGGACTTTATCGAACTGTATGTGGGCGTCGGCGCATCCCGTGTCCGCGATTTGTTTAGGGAAGCGGAAAAAAACGCTCCCTGTATCGTTTTTATTGATGAAATCGACGCTATCGGCAGAAGCCGTGATTCCAAGTACGGCGGCGGCAACGAGGAGCGCGAGCAGACGTTGAACCAGCTCCTTTCCGAGATGGATGGTTTTGATGGGAAAAAAGGAATTATTATTCTTGCCGCAACCAACCGCCCTGAAATATTAGATAAAGCGCTACTTCGTCCGGGGCGTTTCGATAGAAGAATTATCGTGGATAAACCGGACTTAAAAGGCCGTGTGGAAATTTTAAAGGTACATTCCAAAGATGTCTTGATGGACGAGTCAGTCGATTTGGATGAAATTGCGCTTGCCACTTCCGGCGCGGTTGGTTCTGACCTTGCCAATATGATTAACGAAGCGGCGATTAACGCGGTTAAGATGGGCAGGGAATTTGTCAGCCAGAAAGACTTGTTCGACGCGGTGGAGCAGGTGCTTGTAGGTAAGGAAAAGAAAGACAGAATTATGAGTAAGGAGGAGCGTAAGATTGTCTCCTACCATGAAGTCGGACACGCCCTTGTCAGCGCTTTGCAGAAAAATTCGGAGCCGGTGCAGAAAATTACGATTGTGCCAAGAACGATGGGTGCGCTCGGTTATGTTATGCATGTTCCGGAGGAGGAAAAATTCCTTGATACCGAAGCGGAACTGCGTGACAGATTAGTCGGTCTTTTAGGCGGACGCGCGGCAGAAGAAATTGTATTTGACACCGTGACGACGGGTGCGGCAAACGATATCGAACAGGCGACCAGCATTGCCCGCAATATGATTACCAGATTCGGTATGAGCAAAAAATTCGGACTGATGGGTCTTGCTACGGTAGAGAGTCAATATCTGGACGGTACAGCGTCTCTCACCTGTTCGGATGTAACGGCGGCGGATATTGATGTGGAAGTGATGAAACTTCTGCACGACAGCTACAAACAGGCGAAAAAACTTTTAAAAGCGAATCGGGAAATCATGGATAAGCTGGCGGCATACCTGATAGAGAAAGAGACGATTACCGGCAAAGAGTTTATGAAAATTTACCGGAAAGAAAAAGGACTTCCCGAACCGGAAGAAGAGGATAAGGATAAAAAGGATAAAGCGGAAAAAAGTGTGACCGTTCAGGATGGGCAGCAGGCAACGCAGACGCAGGAAAGTGTGCAGCAGGCGGCGCAGACACAGGAAAGCACACAGCAGGCCGCACAGGTACAGGAGAGCGCACATCCGGGAACGCAGCAGGCCGCACAGACGCAGGAGAGCGTGCAGCAGGGGATGCAGCAGTCGGAGGAAGAAAGAAAGCTGAACGCACCGAATGTCGGACTTTTCTCACAGACGCTTGCGCACAAGACGGAACAGATGATACAGCCTGCATGGAAACAGAAAGAGCAAACAGAGCAGCCTGTATCGGAGCAGTCTGCGGCATCTGAAACGTCGGCGGAAGAAATACAGGCGGATGATGAAGACGAAGATGATGAATAAAATACCGTAAAGTAATAATGGAAATGATAAGGCAGAGTCGATAATAATGTTTGACGTAGCGGAAGAGTTAAAAAAACTGCCGAACAGTCCGGGAGTTTATATTATGCACGATGCAAATGACGCTATTATCTATGTTGGTAAGGCGGTCAATCTGCATAATAGAGTGCGCTCTTATTTCCGTAAAATCGTAGGGCGCGGTCCGCAGATTGACAGGATGGTCGAGCAGATTGCGCGCTTTGAATATATTGTGACGGACTCGGAACTGGAAGCTCTTATTCTCGAAAATAATCTGATAAAAGAGCATTCGCCGAAATATAATACGATGCTAAAGGATGATAAAACTTATCCTTATATCAAGGTCACATTGGGGGAAGAATATCCGCGTATTTTGTTTTCAAGGGAAATAAAAAAAGACCGTTCTAAATATTTCGGACCTTATACGAGTGCGGCGGCGGTAAAAGATACGATTGATTTAATGAATAAGTTATATCAACTGCGTACCTGTAACCGGAAACTGCCAAGGGATATCGGATTAGAGCGCCCCTGCCTGAATTATCATATCAAACAGTGCCTGGCTCCCTGTCAGGAGTATATCAGCAAGGAAGATTACAGGGCGCGCGTAGAGCAGGCTCTGGATTTTTTAAACGGAAATTATAAGCCGATTTTGAAGGAACTGGAAGAAAAGATGAAAGAGGCGTCCGAACAGCTCGCTTTTGAGGACGCCATCCGGTATCGGGATTTATATAACAGCGTCAAGAGTGTGGCGCAGAAACAGAAGATAACAGACAGTGACGGAGAGGATAAAGATATTATCGCGCTTGCAAAAGATGAGAGCGACGCGGTCGTGCAGGTCTTTTTTATACGGGATGGAAAACTGATAGGACGGGAACATTTTTATATGATGCGGGTAGCGGGATATGACAGCGCGCAGATTCTATTGGATTTTGTCAAACAGTTTTATGCAGGAACACCGTATATTCCCAAGGAATTGATATTGCAGGAAGAAATTACGGATATCGAAATTCTTGAAAAATGGCTTACGATGAAAAAAGGAAGCAGAGTATATCTGCGCGTTCCCAAAAAAGGAACGAAAGAGCGGCTGGTGGAACTTGCCGCGCAAAACGCGCAGCTTGTTTTAAGCCGGGATAAAGAACGTATCAAACGCGAAGAGGGGCGGACTATCGGTGCGGTTCGCGAAATCGCAAAACTGCTTGATTTAGACTCCGTTCAGCGGATGGAGGCTTTTGATATCTCCAATATCAGCGGTTTTGCCAATGTCGGCTCCATGGTGGTCTATGAGAAAGGAAAACCGAAGCGAAGCGACTATCGGAAATTTAAAATACAATCCGTTTCCGGACCGGATGATTATGCGTGCATGAAAGAAGTTTTGACAAGACGTTTCGTGCATGGCATGGAGGAGCGGGCAGAACTGGACAGGAAAGAGATAGACAAGGAATTCGGGAGCTTTACAAAGTTTCCGGATTTATTGTTGATGGATGGCGGCAAAGGACAGGTCAATATCGCGCTGCAGGTTTTACAAGAGCTTCACATCGACATTCCGGTATGCGGGATGGTGAAAGACGATAACCACAGGACGAGAGGACTCTATTATCAGAACGTGGAAATTCCCATCGACACGCGTTCCGAGGGCTTTAAACTGATTACGAGGATTCAGGATGAAGCGCACCGCTTCGCGATTGAATATCATCGTTCCCTGCGTTCTAAGGCACAGGTGAAGTCAGTGCTGGATGATATTCCGGGCGTCGGTCCTGCCAGAAGAAAAGCGTTGATGAAATACTTTAAATCCATTGAGGAAATCAAAAACGCGGAAGTCACGCAGTTATGCGAGGTAGCGGAGATACCGGAGCATATCGCGGGGCAGATATATGAGTTTTTTCATAAGGGATAGATTTTCTGAATAGTACGCCGCGATTTAGATTTCCCCTATTTTTAATGCACATAAGAAAAAATTCACAAAAAATAATTGCGTTTTTCTCTTGAATGTGATATAAATAATTCATATTCGGTCATTCGACTAATTCAATTCATTCTGCAGAAAGCTGTTTATGCACTTTCTGTTATCTTACACCACATAAGGAGACATATCTATGAATCAAAAAACAACAAATCTTAAAAATGCAGCTTTCGTTTCCAATCCAAATGCTTTACTTCCAAGCGATTTACTTCCAAATGATTTACTTAAAAACGCCCACGGAGCAATCCCCTACGGCATGACTAACGACTATATGTTCAGGGCTGTTTTCCAGACCAACAACAAGGCCTTACATGGACTTATCTGTTCACTGCTCCATCTTCATGAAGAAGATATTCTATCCGTAGAAATCACAAACCCCATTATCTTAGGGCAATCCATTAAAAGCAAAGAATTTCGCTTGGACATTAATGTTACTTTGAATAACTTCTCACATATTAATCTTGAAATGCAGGTGACGGGCAGGCTCATCTGGTCCAACCGCTCCGTCAGTTATCTCTGCCGCTCTTTTGATATGCTGAACCACGGTCAGGATTATGCAGAGGTTAAACCCGTCATACATATCGGCTTTCTGGATTACACGCTGTTTGATGATTATCCTGAATTTTATGCCACTTATAAACTTCTTAACGTAAAAAATCATCATCTTTATAGTGACAACCTGACCTTAAGTGTGGTAGACTTATCTCATATAGAACTGGCGACCGATGACGACAAAGAATATCATATTTATGACTGGGCTAAGCTCTTTAAAGCCACCACATGGGAGGAGATTAAAATGTTAGCAGCGAAAGACCCATACATTAACGAAGCGTCCAAAACCATTTTTCAGTTAAGTGCTGAAGAGCAGATTCTTAAGCGCTGCCGTGACCGTGAAGAATATTATCTGGATTTACGCGCATATGAGAGAGAAGTTGCGGAGAATAAGAAGATGCTTGAGGAAAAGGAAAAGATTATCAGTGAAAAGGATATAATCATTGCCGAGGATAAAAAGGCTCTTTCCGAAAGTAAACAAATTATTGCCGAAAAAGAGAAAACTATCAAAGAACTTCTCAGTGAAATAGAAATGCTGAAATCAAATACAGGCAAATAGGGCGACGGAATAGGCGGCGTTCAGATTATTTATGGTCTGAACGCCCCACTAAGTAATCAATAGAGCAATTATAAAAATCTGCAAGCTTTATCAAAATATCTATCGGAAAATCCCGAACCCCTCTTTCATATCGTGAGTAAACATCCCGATGTAAATTAAGGGATGACGACAATTCTTTGATTGTAATATCATGGTCGATTCGCATATCCTGAATACGTTGAAATTTCAATAAAACCAAACCCCTTTCCTGCACGGAAATCAATTTTCAGTTATTTTCACTTTTGAAATGGCAGGACAGCCATAAATCCCTTGTTGGCACACTTTCGTTTCGTGAAAAACGTAGCGGTACTAAGTTCAAAAGCCGCGTTGCGTCTTTTTCACTAAGTGCCGACGTTTTTCAAGAACCTCCGCGGGATTCATGTCTGCCCTGTCGAATCTAAATTGGAGTAATAACTGAAAATTGATTTCCGTGCTTTCCTGATAATTTCATAGACAAAGTATACAAATGATGCTATAATTCCATGTGAAAATACGACCAAATGGTCTTACTGATGAAAAAGGAGAAAAGAGACATGAAGAAAAAGACAATAACAACACTACTGGCATTAACGGTATCCATCCTGATGAGCGCCTGCGACGCGGAGAAAGACGTCAAAGAAACAGGGGAAGTAGTAAAGGAGCAGACAGAAGATGAGGGCAGCAGCAAAACCGCTGCGAAAGAAAACAGTATTTCAGCAGGAATTGACGAAAGCACGACAAGCAAATACGGGGAGTGCGGGCCCGATTTAATGTGGTATTTACAGGAAATGGACGGCATTCTGGTCATCCGCGGTACGGGGAATATGAGTTTCTCTACCTATGAGTCGCCTTGGTATGAGTATGAAGATGATATTCATACGGTAATCATTGAGGATGGCTGTACTACGATACCCAAAGGAGCATTTAAGGATTGTTCCAATTTAGAGAATGTGACGCTGCCGGATACGGTTACGGCAATCGGAGAAAGTGCGTTTGACGGATGTGATGTGAAGAGCATTGTAATACCGGATGGTGTTACTGTGATAGAGAAAAGAGTGTTTAGTGGTTGTGATTTGGAGAGTGTTACCATACCGTCAGGTGTTGTTTCCATAGGAACACTTGCATTTGCCAGTAATGAAAATCTAAAGACCATCACATTACCGGAGGGAATTACGACTATAGAAGTTGGCGTATTTAGTAATTGTAAAGGATTAGAAAATATCACAATTCCGAACAGCGTTACTTCTATAGATTCACAGGCATTTCAGTACTGCGAAAATTTGAAGAGTGTTACGCTTTCAGAGAACCTCACTGCTATAGAGGGAACGACATTTATATACTGTTATAGTTTAACAGATATTACTATTCCGGAAGGGGTTACATCTATAGGGCAGTCTGCGTTTGCCTGGTGTGGCAGTCTGGTTGATGTTACTCTTCCGACAAGTCTTACATCGATAGAGCAGGCGGCGTTTCAGGGTTGTGATAGTCTGGCTAGTATTACTATTCCGGAAGGGGTTACTTCTATAGAAAATGCGGCGTTTATGGGGTGTGATAATTTAAAAGAAGTCATTATAGGAAATGCAGATACAGAAATTATATATAATTCTTTCCCAGAGGGTACAAAGGTTATCATAGCCGGTGAAGAAAAAATTTGGGAATAGGAAAGCGGACAGGACATTAAAAATACAGATAAAGATAAAAAAGGAGCAAAACCATGACAGCAAAATTCATAGATACAACATACTGTTATGTTGATAATGCAACCCAAAATCAAAACTGGGGAGAAACGTATGATTCTTCCAATCCTGACACCTACGAGGACGCCGACTGTAAGAGTGAATGTTTATATCACGACCTTTTTCGCCTGTGCAACAAAATCACCGAAAAAAGGGAACATCCAAAGTTTCATTTTAAATGGTCTGGTGAATGTAACATTAGGGAAACATCACAGAATTTATTTGATGGAGAGGGAACGAAATATACATCCGATTTTATCGGAGTCAACAGGACATTGGCATATATGGCAGGCATTTCGGATGCTGAGATTGTGAAGTATTTAAAGAAGCAGAGAACGCTCGGCGGACATATGCTTTTCCCTGTGGGGCAATATCCGACCATTAATCAGGCAAAGGGTTGTAATATGTTAGACCGGTTTGATTTTACATTAGCAGAATTGAGAGAGTACTTTATCCATTTGGGCGATATAGGCAGCGGCGCTAATGCCGCCACCTATTCTCCGACATACAGTAAGCAGTTGGGAAAATCCTTTGAACGCTATAGAGAGTGGATAAAGAAATTCTGCATACCGGGGAATACCGGCGTTCAAAATTTTAGGAATTTTGTTACTTATTGGATGTTGGACATGTTTGTGAGTGAAGATGAGGAGTGTAAAGTCATTTCTCTGGTAACTTCTGATTTGGAGGATGGAAAAATAGTTTATATTGAACGGGAAAATAAGGAGCCTTATTTTCCCGGACTTGAGGATTTCCCGATACGTGTCAACATTCGTAGTATAGAACTTAAATTGCAGAATTGGAGTGTAGAGAAAAGTGAAAAAGTACGGCAAAGTTTTTGCAGTTATATTAAAAATACCAATTATGTAATTAATATAAGAAATAAAAAGATAGAAGAACTTTTTTAATGTTTTTTTACAATGGAGACTACATAAATGGGTAAGAAGAAAAAAATAATAATTCCGGCGGCAGTCATCCTTGCGCTCATAGTGGCAGGGGGGATTGGCGCGGCAATGTTTTTACGCGGGCGTGACGATAAGTATGTGAAATCAGCCGCAGAAAGCGACATTTCCCGCTATGAATGGATGGAAATGCTCTGTGAGCAGGAGGGAATAACAGAGTACCAAAAAGCGGAACCATACTATACGGACGTCAGTGCGGGGAACTCTTATTTTGCTTATATACAATCGGCGGTGGAATGGAATGTGCTGGAAGAAGAAAAGCAGTTTGAGGGCGACGGTTATGCTTCCGGACGGTTTGTGCTTTTAACGGCGATGAAAAGTCTGGGAGAGAGAAAGCTGAAACTGTATCTTAATACGAAAGATTCCATTACGGACGCCGCTTATCTGCAAGCCGCGCTGGAACATGATTTGCTGACCGAAGAAGAATTGACGCAGGGTATTTCCAGAGAAACCGCCGAGCGGGTTTTGGAACAGCTTGCCGGATTAAAATATACGGAGTTTTGGGTGGATGATTATGAGAAAGCAGTATATCAGGACGGCGTGGTGGAGATTGCGCCGGAAGATATTCTGGAGAAAAAAGAAGGCGGTTTGGAAATTGCGGTGTCTGACGCCATTCTTTCCGATATCTCCGAGGGAACCATCATTGTGTATCAACCGGATAGGACAGGCTTAAAAGCGGCAAGAAGGGTTAGTAATATCGAAACAGGGGGAAAGCTGACGCTTGTGGATAATGTGAAGCCGGAGGAGGTTTTGGAGTCTCTTGTCGTATCGGATATTGTGGAACTGACCGCGCAGGATATTTTTAACTATTATGGAATGCAGGCGGAATATTCCGCCGACAATATGGCATACAGACAGGGTTCGGTTGGAAATATGATGCCGGTTTGGGATGAGTCAAGAGAAATTGAGGACAAGGGATTTAAAATTGAAGTCTATGTCGAAGAGGGGGAAGACGGAGAAGAAAATTATTTGGAAATAAAAGCTACTGATAATAATACGGGCGATGCCCTTGAAGTTCCAACGGGACAGCATGTTTCATGGGAAAGCGGCTGTAAGGCGGAACTGAACGTTTCTCAAATATATGCGGCGGTTCATGTGGAGTTTGACCCCATTTTAGACTTGCAATATGCAGAGGCGGCGTTAGATATTCAGAGTACGTTTTCGGGAGTAATAAAAGCGGACGAGGCTAACGAAATCGGCAGAGTTATGTTGTTGGAAACGTCTGCACCGCTGGGAGGCGGCATATGCGGTGTTGATGTTTTAGTATATTTGGTAGTTTCGGCAGAGGGAGAAATATCTCTGGAAGCGGAACTGCCTGCGAATTTTTGTGTGAAATATGATGAACAAGGCGGAATCCGCAGAGACAGAAGCGGACAGAAAGAAAAAACGGTGAAACTTGACGTTGATTGTGAAGCAGACTTCATGCTGCGTGTAGAGCCGGTGTTGACGTGCCTGTTTGGGGATGTTATGGATATGGAACTGGATTTCGGGTTAGAGTTGGCGTTTAAAGAAAATATGCGTCCGACAGGGATGGTTTGTCTGGATTTATCGGCGGATTTTCCCGTGTTGTCAATATTAGTATGCGGTGATGATAAGAAAGATACCTTTGTAGGCGATAAACTGGGCATCTCTAAAGAATGGGAATTGATATCCAGTGAAGATGCCCCGCTTCATAAAAATGCGCATATAGAAATAGCGGACGGGACAAGAGAAATTGTGGCGGAGTGTACTTATGATGAATCGAAAAAAGATGATGATGGAACAGAACCGCAGCAGGAGAACGGGTCTGCAAATACCTATGTGACACAATTTGGAAATACGAAATTTGCATTTGATTATCCGGATGGGTGGACTGTGACAAGGGAAGAAGCTAATGATAGTGAGTGGAATGGTGACTATTTGGATTATTATCGCGAAATTGTAGAATTAACTAATGATAGAGGAATGCAGATAACATATACGCAATATAAAATGAATCCTGGAGATGTTGGCAGTGGAAGCGCGTTTCAATATAGGGTAGAGTATAATGTGGAAAAGACAGCGGATTCCAGACTAAAACTGGTGAATGCACCGAATTCTGAAAAACTTATAGTAGCCAGAATACAAGAACTCGACAGTGAATATTGGAATTCTTCTGCTTTTGGTAGTGGCAGTGTTTCTTATGCAGTGTTGCTTAATGATAAGGAGGGTTTACAAACAACTGATTTGCCGGGATATTATGAGATGTGTGCATTTTATTATCCGGAACCGGATTCCTATCAGGTAGAATTGCCGGGAGTTTCTACCTATTCAATTAATCCGTATACATTTATTGCCAACTCTCCTGACGGGCAGTTTACAGAGGAGGAAGAAACGGAAGTAATAGCAATTTTACAAAGCTTTCGGGAAGTGGAAGAATAACAGGGCGGCGGCAATCCTGCCGCCTTTTTTGATTGCGGACACTTCGTTTGTATGCTACAATAACAGAAGTGACGCCAACAGCGTCGCTTCTGACGAGTAGGAAACATTTTGTGTGGATAAGGAGGATGGGGCATGGCGAGTATCAGTTTGACAAAGGTAATAGATAAATGGAAATGGGAAAATCTGACGCCGGAAATTGATATTTCCAAAATCAAAATTACGCAGCCGGATATTAACAGACCTGCGTTACAGCTGGCGGGATATTTCGAGCATTTTGAAGCGACCCGTTTACAGGTGGTGGGTTTTGTGGAATATTCCTATATGAACGGACTGGATGAAGAATTGCAGGAGGAAATTTTTGAAAAGCTGTTGAACAATCCGATTCCGGGCATTGTTTTCTGCCGGGAGCTTCATCCGAATGAATTGTTTAAAAAGATTGCGATTAAGCACGGCGTGCCGCTCTTGATGAGCAACAAGGCGACGTCGGCGTGTATGGCGGAGATTATCAGATGGCTGAATGTGCAGCTTGCCCCTTGTATTTCCATCCATGGCGTATTGATAGATGTTTATGGCGAGGGCGTTTTGATTACCGGCGAGAGCGGTATCGGTAAATCCGAGGCGGCGCTGGAACTGATTCAGAGAGGACACCGCCTGGTAACGGACGACGTAGTAGAACTGCGCAGAGTCAGCGCCGATACGCTGATAGGCTCGGCGCCGAATATTACCAAGCATTTCATTGAACTGCGCGGTATCGGTATCGTGGATGTGAAAGCTCTGTTCGGTGCATCCAGCGTCAAAGATACGCAGAATATTGACCTTGTCATTCATCTGGAGGACTGGGACAAGGATAAGGAATACGACCGTCTGGGCATGGAAGAGGAGTATATCGAATATCTTGGCAACAAGGTGGTATGTCATAATATTCCCATCAGACCCGGGCGTAACCTGGCGATTATCTGCGAATCCGCGGCGGTTAATCACCGTCAGAAGAAGATGGGTTATAACGCGGCGCAGGAATTGTATCAGCGTGTGCAGAAATCTCTGGCGCAAAAACGTGATGATGAAGATGAAGAGTAGATAAAAGAAAGGAAAGCAGAAAAATGGCAAGTCATGTATTTGGAGTGGACGTAGGCGGTACGACGATAAAATTAGGATTGTTTGACAATAACGGGAATGTTTTGGACAAGTGGGAGATTCCTACCAGAACGGAAAACGGCGGAAAAAATATCCTGCCTGACATTGCAGACGCCGTTCATGCGAAAATGGAGCAGAAAGGGCTTGTAAAAGAAGATATTGCGGGTGTGGGCGTAGGCGTGCCGGGTCCGGTTGACGGAAACGGCGTTGTGCATAAAGCGGTCAACCTTGGCTGGAATCAGTTTAATTTAAAAGACGAACTGTGTAAACTGTTGGACGGTATGCGGGTAGAGGGCGGCAACGACGCCAATGTAGCCGCGCTGGGAGAAATGTGGAAAGGCGGCGGACAGGGATATAAGAATCTGGTTGCCGTTACTTTGGGAACCGGTGTTGGCGGCGGCATTATTATCAATGGTGAAATTATGACCGGCGCAACCGGCGCGGGTGGTGAAATCGGACATATCCATGTAGAGGACAATGAGACGGAAAGCTGCGGCTGTGGAAACTATGGCTGTCTGGAGGAATATGCTTCGGCAACCGGTATTACCAGGCTTGCGAACAGGGCTTTGCAGGCAAGTACGAAAGGCAGCGTGTTAAGAACGGGAGAGGTTTCCGCTAAAACCGTTTTTGATGCGGTAAAGGCAGGAGATGAGCTGGCAATAGAGGTAGCAAAAAAATTTGGCGAATATCTTGGCAAAGGCCTTAGCATTATTGCGGGCGTTGTCAATCCGGAAATTTTTGTTATCGGCGGCGGCGTCTCCAAAGCGGGAGAAGTGTTATTCGATTATATGAAACCGCCTTTTGAAGCGACTGTATTCCACGGATGCAAGGATGTGAAATTTGCATTAGCGACGTTAGGAAATGATGCGGGTATCTATGGCGCGGCAAAAATGGTATTAGATTAAGATTTTAGCATATGATAGTAATGAGAATTAATAAGTCAGGCTGTCTGTAGTAAAACAGGCGGCCTGCTTCAAGAAATGAGACGGTGGACATTGAAAGCAAATACATCTATATATGAGTATATTAAAAAAATCATTCCGGAAGAAAGAATGCTTTTTGAAGAACCTATGAGCAGGCATACGACCTTTCAAATAGGGGGAGAAGCCGAGTGTATGCTGTTAATAGAAAAAGAAGAGGAACTGTTAAATTTAATTCCCTATCTCAATCAGATAGAGCAGGACTATTTTATTCTCGGCAATGGCAGTAATTTATTGGTCGGTGATAGGGGATATCGAGGCATTATCATAAAACTTGGGGAAGGAATGAACCGGATTACTACCGAGGGAGAATGTATCCGCGCGCAGGCGGGGGCATTGCTGTCTCAGGTGGCGTCGGCGGCAAGAGACGCCGGGCTTTCCGGGCTGGAGTTCGTGGCGGGCATTCCCGGCAGCGTCGGAGGAGGCGTTGTGATGAACGCGGGGGCGTATGGAAGCGAAATGCAGCGGATTACGGAAGCCGTCAAGGTAATGGATAAAGAAGGGAAAATTCTCATATTGGATAATGATACGATGGAATTTGGCTATCGTACAAGTATTATTAAGAACAGGCCGTTTATTGTGCTGGAAGTCGTCTTGCGGATGCATATGGGGCAAAGAGAGGAAATTCAGGAAAAAATGGATGAGCTGATGGAGAAACGCCGGAGCAAGCAGCCGTTAAATTACCCGAGTGCGGGCAGTACGTTTAAACGTCCTGAAGGATATTTTGCAGGAAAACTGATTATGGACGCCGGTATGAGAGGCTACCGCATTGGAGGCGCACAGGTTTCGGATAAACACTGTGGTTTTGTCATTAATGTGGGAAAAGCGACGGCAGCAGATGTAAAAGAAGTGATTGAGGAAGTGCAGGAAAGGGTCAAAGAACGTTTTCATGTAAGTTTGGAACCGGAAGTCATTTTTCTGGGAGATTTTTAGAGGAAACCGGGTAAGGTACAATAGGGAGTAAAGATAAAGAATGAGATTTGTAGTAGTGACCGGCATGAGCGGCGGCGGAAAAAGTACGGTATTAAAGATGTTGGAGGATTTGGGATTTTACTGTGTGGATAATCTCCCGCTTCTTTTAATAGAAAAATTTGTGGAACTGATTATAACGCCGGGAAGTGAAATTACAAAGGTTGCGCTGGGGCTGGATGTGCGTGCCGACCAGCCGTTTAATGATGTGCAGAAAGTATTGGAGAAATTAAGGACGGAGGGCTATTCGTTTGAGATTCTTTTTATGGATGCCAGTGATAAAGTCCTGATTAAGCGGTATAAGGAAACGAGAAGGATGCACCCGCTTTCTCCGGACGGCAGGATAGAGGACGGCGTTTTAAGGGAAAGAAAGATTTTACAGGATATGCAAAAAAAAGCGGATTATGTGATTGATACTTCCAATCTGCTGACAAGGGAACTGAAAGAGGAACTGGACAGGATTTTTGTGCAGAATGAAGAATATAATTCTTTGATGGTTACCATTTTATCTTTCGGGTTTAAATACGGGATTCCAGCGGACGCCGATTTGGTTTTTGACGTCAGGTTTCTGCCCAACCCGTTCTATATCGATGAGTTGAAGCATAAAACAGGTAATGATAAAGAAGTGCAGGATTATGTCATGAGTTTCCCGGAGGCTCCGGATTTTCTGGCAAAACTTGCGGACATGCTGAATTTTTTGATTCCTAACTATATTAAAGAGGGAAAATACCAGTTGGTAGTAGGAATCGGATGTACGGGGGGCAGGCACCGGAGCGTTACGCTTGCCAACGAACTGTATAAACAGATGAAAGACCACGGAAATTATGGGTTGAAGCTGTATCATCGTGACTGCGGTGAAAAATAGGGGAGCAGTTATGTCATTTTCAGGAATGGTAAAAGAGGAACTGGCAGCGACTATTGATTCGGCCAGACACTGTCAATTAGCGGAGTTGGCGGCCTTAATTCACTTTAGCGGACGCCTGACGGATGACCGCCGTCATTTGAAATTAGAGACGGAAAATGAAACGGTTTCCAGAAAATGCTTTACATTATTACAAAAAACATATAATATAGATAATGTTATGCGGAACGTGGATGAAGATAAACTTCTTCAGGGCCTTCACCTGTATGACAGTAACAACCAAATTATTCCATTGGATATGCCGGTCAACTCGCTTTTAATAAAAAACAGTTGTTGTGTACGCGCGTATCTAAGAGGCGCTTTTCTCTGCGTCGGTTCCATGAGCGACCCAAAGAAGAGCTACCATCTGGAATTTGTTTGCAGTAGGCTGGAACAGGCGTGTCAACTGCGGGATATGATTCAGGAATTTCAGATAGAGGCAAAAGTGATTCAGCGTAAAAAATATTACGTTGTGTACTTAAAAGAAGGCGCCGGTATCGTAGATTTGCTGAATGTCATGGGAGCGCATGTTTCCCTGATGAATCTGGAAAATCTGCGGATAGTGAAAGAGATGCGTAATTCCATTAACAGGCGTGTCAACTGCGAGGCCGCTAATATCACCAAGACGGTGAACGCGGCGTCCAAGCAGATAGAAGATATTCTGTTGATTCAAAAATGCTATGGATTTGAGAATTTACCGGACAATCTGCGTCAGATGGCGGAAGTCCGTTTAGAATATCCGGAAGCGACTTTAAAGGAGTTAGGAGCATATTTAAATCCGGCGGTCGGGAAATCCGGCGTAAATCATCGTCTGAGAAAATTAAGTGAGATTGCTGAAGATATGAGGTTGTAAAAGGAGGTAAACTTATGATTCAAAAATCTGTTCAAATCAAGTTGGAGAGCGGTCTGGAGGCAAGACCGATAGCGATGCTTGTACAGGTGGCAAGCAAGTATGATAGCAGTGTGTATATCGAGTCGGCCAACAAGAAAGTAAATGCGAAAAGCATTATGGGCATGATGGGACTTGGACTAGACAGAGATGATACTGTAACGGTCATTGCAGACGGAAAAGATGAAGCTGCGGCAGTTGCAGGACTTGAAAATTTTTTAGGCGGCAATCAGTAAGGCAGAAGATAGAAGGGATTCCCGGAAATGGGAATCTCTTGCATTTTACGAGGAGGAATATGGTATGGGCAGAAATATGCTTTTCGTCTATAATCCAAGGGCGGGAAAAGCAAGAATCAGGAGCAATTTGCTCGATATCATTGACGTTTTTGTTAAGGCCGGGTATGAAGTAACGGCATATCCGACGCAGGCGCACGGCGACGCTGTTAAGGCGGTCAGGGAACGCCGGATGGGATATGATATCGTTGTATGCAGCGGAGGCGACGGAACGCTGGACGAAGTTGTCACCGGTATGATGCAGTGTGAAGAAAAACTTCCCATCGGTTATGTTCCGGCGGGAAGCACTAACGATTTTGCCAACAGCCTCGGCATTCCCAGAACGATGATAAAAGCGGCCGATGTAGTGGTGAATGGAGAAAATTTTGGCTGCGATATCGGCTCCTTTAATAACGATAGCTTTGTTTATGTGGCGGCCTTTGGTATTTTTACCGATGTTTCCTATGCGACAAAACAGGATATGAAAAATCTTCTCGGACATACCGCGTATCTGGTGGAGGGCGTGAAGAGGCTTTCTTCCATCAAATCCTACCCTATGAAAATCACTTATGATGATGTGTGTCTGGAAGAAGACTATATTTACGGCATGATTACCAATTCGGTTTCCGTCGGCGGATTTAAAGGAATTACCGGAAAAGACATCAAACTGGATGACGGGTTATTTGAGGTGACGCTTATTAAAAGACCAAGTAATCCGCTGGAATTAAATAATATCATAGCCGCACTGGTTGATAAGAGGACACATTCGGAAGCAATCCATTGTTTCAAGGCGTCCAAGCTGACGATAGAATCCGAACAGGAAGTGGCATGGTCGTTAGACGGTGAATATGGCGGCGACCATAAAAAAGCCGTCATTGAGAATTGCAGGCAGGCGCTTCAGATACGGATTCCGCAGGAAGTAAAAATTTCTCATTAAACTACCTTAAAACCACTTTGCATTTATATTTGAATCTGGTATAATGAAACAAAAATAACAAATATTAACAAGAAAGGAATGAATAAAAATGCCATTAGTTACAACTACAGAGATGTTTAAGAAAGCATATGACGGCGGTTATGCCATCGGTGCTTTTAATGTAAACAACATGGAAATCGTACAGGCTATTACAGAGGCGGCAGATGAGTTAAAATCTCCTATTATCCTGCAGTGTTCCGCAGGTGCAAGAAAGTATGCGAAACACGCATATCTTGTTCATCTGGTACAGGCTGCAATCGAGGAGACCAATATTCCTATTGCGCTTCATCTTGACCATGGTGCAGATTTTGAAATCTGTAAATCATGTATCGACGGCGGATTTACCTCCGTTATGTATGACGGTTCTTCTCTTCCGTATGAGGAGAATATTAAAATTGCAAAACAGGTAGCGGAATATGCACATGACAAAGGCGTTGTTGTAGAGGCGGAACTTGGTACTCTTGCAGGTGTAGAGGATGACGTAGCGGTTGAACATGGTTCTGAATCCTATACACAGCCCGACCAGGTGGAAGATTTTGTAACGCGTACAGGTGTTGATTCCTTAGCGATTGCTATCGGTACAAGCCATGGCGCATATAAATTTAAACCCGGACAGAAACCGCAGCTTCGTTTCGATATCCTGGAGGAAGTATCCAGAAGACTTCCCGGATTCCCGATTGTACTGCATGGCGCTTCTTCCGTACTTCCTAAGTATGTTGATATCATCAACGCAAACGGCGGTAAGATGGAGGATGCAATCGGTATTCCCGAAGATATGCTTCGTCAGGCTGCAAAATCTGCAGTATGTAAGATTAACATTGATTCCGATTTAAGATTAGGTTTAACGGCTGGTATCAGAGAGCATATGGCGGCTCATCCCGACCACTTTGACCCCAGACAGTATTTGACAGACGGACGCGCTTACTGTAAAGAAGTTGTTGCCCACAAGATTAAGACTGTACTTGGTTCCGAAGGCAAGGCGTAAGATATGGGTATCTGAAAATAAGATAAGCATAGAAAAAGCAGAGGTTTTGATGCCTCTGCTTTTTGTTGTATGTAACCAAGTTAAAGATTTTTCTCCTGTTCCTCCTGAATTTCAGGAATGGCGGAAAGCATAGGTTTTTCATCCATGCCTTTGATAACGCGGCGGATATAATTTTTGGTGATTTGATATACCTGCGGTGATAAGACAAGCACGCCGATTAAGTTCGGTATCATCATCATGCCGTTAAAGGTATCGGCAAGGTCCCACGCGAGGTTATCACCCATGACCGCGCCGCCAAAGATGGCGATAACAAAAATCACGCGGTAGATAATCGTATATTTTTCGCCGAATAAGAACTCACACGCCTTAGTGCCGTAATGACTCCAGCCAAGAACGGTGGAAAAAGCGAATAACATAACCGAAATCGCCACAAACGCCGCGCCAATCTGTCCGAAGTGGATGGAAAAAACGGTAGAGACAATATTGGCTTTCGTCAGTTCTATTCCGTTGTATGTCTCCATCGTAACGCCGGTATTTAAGTCTACCAGACCGGATGATAGTACGGAAAAAGCTGTCAGCGTACAAACGATAATCGTATCTGCAAATACTTCAAAGATACCCCACATACCCTGACGCACCGGTTCGCTGACGTTCGAGTTGGAATGAACCATAACAGAGGAGCCAAGTCCCGCTTCATTGGAAAATACACCGCGCTTCATGCCCTGTTCGATTGCCAGTTTAACGCCGTAGCCGACGATACCGCCGCCCGCCGCCTGTAAAGCGAAAGCGCTTTTAAAGATAGCGCCAAATACCGCGCCCGCCTGCGATATATTGGTAAAAAAGATAACGATGCTGCCTATCATGTATAAAATAACCATAAAAGGCACAATTTTTTCCGTAACGGAAGCAATACGCTTCAAACCGCCGACAATAACCAGACCGCCCAGAATAAGGACGACAATACCTGTCAGCCAGGTGGGAACGCCGAATACGGAGTTCATATTTCCTGATATGGAATTGACCTGCGTCATGTTGCCGATACCGAAAGAGGCAAGGAAACAAAATATAGAGAACAGGATGGCAAGAACCATACCGATTTTTTTACAGCCTTTTTTGCTGCCCAGACCGTCTCTTAAATAATACATCGCGCCGCCCGACCATTCGTCGTTTTTGTTTTTACGGCGGTAGTAAATGCCTAATACATTCTCCGAATAATTCGTCATCATGCCAAAGAATGCGATAAGCCACATCCAGAATACGGCGCCGGGACCGCCGACCATAATGGCGCCCGCTACGCCGACGATATTACCGGTTCCCACGGTAGCCGCCAGCGCGGTACACAACGACTGGAACTGGGAAATGGATTTATCTTCCGTATGTCCTAAAACGTCTCTGTCTTTGAAAATAGCGCCAATCGTCATCTTCATCCAGTGGCCGATGTGGGAGATTTGAAAAAATTTCGTCAAAATAGTCATCAACACGCCGACAAACGCCAAAAGAATCAAGGCGGGCCAGCCCCAGACAACGCCATTGACCGCATTATTGATACTGGTAATTACTTCTACTACATTTTCCATAAGTTCCTCCATTCTAAAATGTATGTATTCTTATATTCTGCCAAAGAAAAAGAGCATAATGGATGAGTCCATTACACCCTTGTAACGATACTATTTTAGTATAGATGGATATAGATGTCAATAAAAATGTATTATTGTATACATTACAGATAAAAAATACCCTATAAAAGGGAGGATGCCAAGTAAAATAATTTTACTTGGCATTTATTATGAAAAAGTATTAATTAATCTGTCTACTGTTTATGTCTTTTGTGTTATCTTATGGTTTAAGTATATGCAAAATAAATGTCTAAAGAATGTTGCGTAAGTGAAGTTTCTTTAAATTAAATATGAACAAATTATGAACGCGCCGCCTGTAAGTCTGACAGGGGCGCGCTTTAAGATGGGTTAGAATCCCGCGTGGATTTTCTCAGGTTCCGGATATTCTACGCCGAAAGTTTCTACAGTCACCGTATCTATTACCTGCGGTTCAATCGGGCGGTCGGAAAAGTCCGTCGCCGTTTCCGCAATCTTATTGACAGCGTCCATTCCCTCCGTAACTTTCCCGAAAGCGGCGTAAGCGCCGTCTAAGTGAGGGGAATCCTTGTGCATGATAAAAAACTGGCTTCCCGCTGAATTGGGATGCATACTTCTTGCCATGGAGAGAACGCCCGCCGTGTGTTTTAAGTCGTTGGGATAACCGTTCTGCGCAAATTCGCCGCGGATAGAATAACCCGGACCGCCCATGCCGGTTCCCTCCGGGTCGCCGCCCTGTATCATAAAATTTTTGATAACTCTGTGGAAAATCAGTCCGTCATAGAAATTCTGCTGAATCAGGCTGATAAAATTATTGACGGATATCGGCGCGATTTCGGGGAAAAGTTCCGCTTTGATAACGTCGCCGTTTTTCATGGTAAATGTAACAATCGGGTTTTGTGCCATTTCTTTTGATTCCTTTCTGTCTTTGTATTATAATTTTTACTATATATACGCAGTATACACGTTACTATTTTATAGGAATTTATAAAGAAGGTAAAGAGGAATGTTAAAAAGGGTTGCATTTATTTTCCGAAAAGAAAATGCTTTACAGGAAATGCAGGCGTTATTGGAAGATATCAAGAGACATCGGGCAGAGGCGGATATATTTCGATATATGGGAACCGGTACGGATGAGGAAGAGCCGACAGAATGGATGCAGGAAGAGCCGGTAGAATGGATGCAGGAATGTTTGACAAGCGGGGCGGAGGAAACTTTATATGTAACGGACTGTGCTGATTGTCATAAAAAACTGCAGTCCCGAAATATTCCGGTGATTGTTTATCTGCATGAGGACAACCGGCAGGAGGATTTTTCCACAGCAAAATATGTGATAGAAAATCTGGAGGAAATAGAATATAAATCGTTAAAGCTTGCTTATTTGCGCCTCACCGGGCAGCCGTGGGAGATTCTGGAAACGGACAGATGCCGGATAAGGGAGACGACAACGGACGATATAGACAGCTTTTATGAAATATACAAAGACCCCTCCGTCACAGAATACATGGAGGATTTATATGCCGATAGGGAGGCGGAGACCGCTTATATCAAGGATTATATCAAAAATGTGTATGGATTTTATGGGTATGGTATGTGGACTGTGATAGAAAAAGCCGGCGGACAGATTATCGGCAGGGCGGGAATCAGCCTGCGGGAGGGCTGCGATATACCGGAACTTGGATTTGTAATCGGCGTGCCATGGCAGCGACAGGGGTATGCCTATGAAATTTGTCAGGCTGTTTTAGCGTACGGGCAGGAGGAACTCGGCTTTACCCGTTTTCAAGCGCTGGTTATGAAAGGCAACGGGAAGTCGAAAAGACTTTGTGAGAAGCTGGGTTTCACATTCTGGGAGGATGTGGAGATGGACGGCGTGGTTTATGAGAGAATGGGGATTTGTTATGGAAATGAATGCGTTAGAGCGGATTGAACAGAGAGGAGAAGTATGAAAGGAAAAAGAATCATATTACTGCCAGTATTTGTGTTAGCTGTAATTATAATTATGATAATAATTATCGGTTCAGTAAAAGGGAATATACAGGAAAATTCAATTTCAGAAAAGATAGACGCGCCGATTTATCATGCCGATGGAAGCGTGACGATTCCCGAAGGCTGTACAGCTAACGGATTCTATAGTTTAGAAACAAATAAAATCATCGACGGCGGCAGCATCATTAAGCTTTCGGGAGATACTTTACAGGGCAAAATTGGATTTCAACAAAATTTTCCCGAAGAAAGAAATTATTTGTTAATTATTTTGATTGATTATGTGCAGCATGATTTTGAGATAGAAGGAGAAAATTTTCAAAGCTATGCTTTCAGTTTAGAGGGCGAAAGCGAAGTGAAGTTTAATATTTCCGTGCATCTGACGGAATCGGAGGGCAGGGAGTTTGACTATGCGGTTATTCCGCAGCCGGATGAGAAGAATTTAGTAATTGATGGAACATATAACTGGTCGGCAATGCTTTCCACCAGAGAGTGGAATATAGGGCGTTTTGAACTGGAAAGGGAATATAGCGATATACGGGAAGAACAAAAAAACGAGCAAAACTATACCGAGTTTCGCGTTGAAGAAAATATATCCGGTTTTGAACTGATAGATTCAAGAGATGATTTGATTGTATCCGTAGAAAGAAAAGGCGGTGAAACGGTAGAATTGGTTATTCTCAATCAGGCATTGGAGTCGGAGGATGAAAATTATGTTATCATGGGTTTTTTGAATTGGAAACAGGTACCGATAGACGGAGAGCATATGAAATATTATGCGGGTGTATCGGCAGATACTTCCATTTCCATTCCCGTTATTCTGCCGGATGTGGAAGAAACATCAGTATTTCAGATACTTGCGTTTAAAATTTCCGATGCGGGGATTGAGAAATATACTGATACCACGCAGACGTCGTTCCGTATTCTGGTGCAGCCGTAATTGATATTAGGGTAAGACCTTTTATGTTTATAGATTTTCTTTTTTCTGTACCTGTGATAAAATGAAACCGATATATCATGCGCTATATAAGCGGGGAGGTATGAAATTGGAAAAAACAAAAGTGTATTTTGTGCGCCATGCGCAGCCGGAACATATGTGGGAGGACGACAGAACCAGACCGCTGACCGCCGAGGGCAAGCAGGACGCCGGGATTGTGCTGGATTTTTTGAAAGATAAAGAAATAGATGTTTTCTACAGCAGCCCGTATAAGAGGAGTTTTGATACGATTGCGGATACGGCGGCTTTTTACGGCAAAGAGATTAGAACCGACGAAAGACTGCGCGAGCGGGAAAAAGGCGCTGACGGCAACAACCACGGTATGTTTGAAAAACGGTGGGCAAATCATGATTATCATGAAGAAAACGGCGAATCAATCAATATGGTGCAAAAAAGAAATATAGCGGCGCTGACGGAGATATTGTCGGAAAACAAAGGCAGACGCATTGTAATCGGTACGCATGGAACGGCGCTCAGCGCAATCATCAATTTTTACCAGCCTGCGTTTGGCTGCAAAGATTTCCTGCGCATCATAGACTGGATGCCCTATATTATCGAACTGGATTTCGATGGGGAGAAGATGGTTTCAATGACAGAACATTGCCATGTTGAGAAAGAGTTTCAGGGGAAAAAGAGAGCGGATAAGGAAGATGAATGAAAAAATTGCCGTAAATGATAAAGAGTATGAAATTCTTACATTATTGGGAAAAGGCAAAGGCGGGTACTCTTATCTGGCTTATGATGGAGTTAGGAAATATGTTTTAAAGCAGATACATCATGAACCTTGTGATTATTATCAATTCGGAAATAAAATCGAGGCGGAAATAAGAGACTATAACAGACTGAAAGAAATCGGAATAAGAATGCCTGAAATGATTGATGTTGATATAAAAAATGAACGTATTCTGAAAGATTTTATTGATGGAGAGACAATTTCTGAACTGATTTTGCAGGATAGGATGAAAGGCGACTATCTCCGTCAGATGTACGGCATGTGTGAACTGTTATATGCCGCGCATACGAATATAGATTATTTTCCTACAAATTTTGTGGTGCAAAAAGAAGAACTCTATTATATTGATTTTGAGTGTAACGATTATACGGATGAATGGAATTTTGAAAACTGGGGCGTTCAATATTGGTCGAAAACGCCGGAGTTTATATCTTCTTAAACAATCTCGCACTCCAAAACTCCATCCCTATTTCATCCAGATAGAAGTGCATAACAGCCTTATAATTCTTCGTTGCCGTACTTAACAGGATATAAGGAACAGCCTCTTTTTTCAGAGCGTTTTCTATCGTTTCAAATAATTGTCTGCCGATGCCTAAAGAGCGGAAGTTTTGCCGGACAAAAATTTCTTCCAATTCAAAATATGTTGTACCATGCTGCATAATAGAACTGTCTTTTTCGGCGGTGCAGACTTTGCCGAAAGCATAGCCGATAATTTCAGAATCATTTTGAGCGGTGAAAATGCGTCTGCCCTCCAAATCGCTTTTTTCATTTTGGTGGTAGCCATAGCAGCTCTGTTCCCGTTCCCATTCGGCTGAAAGCGAAAGTAAGTCATGCAGTAAGATATCGTTTAAGGAAGCTTCTTGTATTTGTACCGGTATCATAAAAATGCCTTTCTTTATCAGAAAATAATTCCATGTCATTTATCATATCCAACATATCATAGAAGTTTTGACAAATCAATCATTTAGTCAGTGAGTTATGCGGTTTAGTCGGGGAGCGTATAGAAAGTCGTATGCCAGCATTGGCTGCCGGTCTGCAGTTCTTTAGCAGCGGCAACATGATATCCGGCATTTAGGATATCGCTTTCCGCAAGATGATATTCTCCTGCGTAAACAAGCGCAATACAATGATAGGATTGCCGGGATATGTTATCTTTGACTGTCTGGTTGTAGGAAATATTCTTCTGCAGCAGTTCGTCCGTATATGCAAAGAGAAAAATATTGCGCCACAGTTTGTTGTTCTTATAATTATCCAAATTTTGTATATTATTGTATTCCGCCTGTCCGTAATTTGATGTTTCAATTCCCCGTTCCAGACAATAATCCGATAAAAGCATAGTGACAAGGATATCTCCTTCAGAGGCGTGAGAGTCCAACATGCGATAGGCGTCATGCCATGCTTCCTGTTGCTCTTGGGTTAAAGGCGGACAGAAGCAGGACGGAAGAATCCTTATAAAGGAAAATATGAGTAGAAGCCATATCAGGCCATAACCGGTTTTGGAAAGCAAAATTTTCGGGGGGGGGTGGTAGCGAGTATCTGCGCGGCAGATTGTGAGAACAACCATTTTAACAATTCGGAGGCGGAAACGAGACCAAGCAGGATAATGTATGGATACCATAACTGCAGATAATATGTGTAATTCGTACCTTGGTTTTCTGCAATATGAAACAATGGCAGAAAAATAAAAACAGTCTGGCACAATTCATAGGTCATTTCCGGACAAAGGCGACGGTATTTAATCATACGACAGATATTGTAAAGTATTCCGACTATAGCAAATAATACGACAGGTCCATAGTAAAGAGAAAGTTTGACGATTTGTGCCGCCGAGTAAGCGGAATCGCCGGTAAGCGTCTGCCCCTGAGCAATCGGAAATACCTCCGAGAAATAAAGAGGGAATAGAGTATGTATTATCAGGATGGACAGGCATCCCGTAAGAATGCCATAAAAAATCATTTTCATGCAATCTTTTTTGGAACGAAGAAACAGGTAGACGCACAATCCGATTAAAATAAGTACAAAATATTGTTTCATATAGAATAAACTTACCATGATAACGGCATAGAGCAGAGGACGGTAACGTTTCCGCCGTTCATCTATGTAAAGCAAGGTCATGAAAATAACAGAGACGGTTAAACCCCATTGGTCGGGGAATGCGCCGCCGAATGAAGAATACCGCCAGTAACATGTTTGAAACAGCAGCATTCCGATAAGAGATAATAGCTGGTTTTTTGTTTTTATAAAAAGCAGATGATAAAAGAAAACTGCGCCGGTTACTTCGACAATCAAAGTCAGCAGTTGACAGATTTGTAGAGCGCTTAACGGTGTGACGGAAAACAGGCGGATAAATGGACTCATAAGAAGCGGCACAAGAATGCCGTAAATACTTGTGACGGCAGGAATATTGTGTTCAAGTGCGGAGAGCGCATAAGGATTGTGTCCGTAAGCAAATTGCCGGGCGACGGCAATGCCGGTCATTTCCCGAAGTTCTCTTGGAGTGCCGTAAGCAATGATGAAATATCCTTTTTGCAGTGTGAAAAAAATATATAATGCCAATAAAACACAACAACAGCCTGTATGTATTATTTTGGGCAGCATTCTTTCCGGTTCTTTTGTGTCAGCAAGTAATTTCATCTTTTTTAACCTCCTTATATTATATAGATTTAGAAATAGGTCAATTTACCTCTAATGTCAATAGGTCAATTTGCCATAGTTGGGTTAAATATAGTTGACAGTGTTTTTAATATATATTACTATAAAAAATAATGAAAATAAAGAGGGAGCAGGAAACAATGAATCAGATTAAGAAATTATGGAATAAATATTATGACTATATTATGATTGCTGTCATATATGGAGTATTGCACGCTTTTATGCATACGGATTATTGGGATGATTTAAAGATGGCTCCAGTTTTGAAACAATGTAATTATAATTTATTTCCTTATTTATGGTATATTTGGAATGAAGCCAGTTCAACTCTTTTTCAGTACACAGTAGAGGTTGTTATAGAAGCTCTTCCCAATTTTATCTGGAAAATTTTAGATGTTATTATGATTGAAATTATATATTGCTATTTTGCAAAAGTGGTAAAATTATTAACTGCAAATTCTCAAGAAACATCATTAACTCCCCGTTTATGGATAGTGCTTGTTTTCCTTAGCTTTCCGTATTCTTTATTTGCAACAGCAGGATGGATGACGACTACCATCGTTTATACATGGGCATTGTCCGCATTTTTTTATAGTCTCTATGTTTTTTTGTTTTCAGTCAAAGAGGAGAGAAATATGAAACTGCCAACTTACATTTTATATGGCGTTGCAGTTTTGTATGCTGCTAATTGTAATCTGCTTGCTATTTCAATGCTTATTATTTTCCTTTTTGTCTATATAACATGTAAGGCTAAGAATAAAACTTTCCGAATATTGTTTGTTGAGGGCATGATTGGAAGTGTATTAAATATCATCATGTTTTTTACCTCTCCAGGAAATAGAGTGCGAAATATCGAAGATGCACGCCACCATAACACTGCAGAATTATTAAATATGTCAATCGGCGGACATTTGCGTATGGGAATTAATTCTACTTTTTATCATTTTATATCTGTTCCCAATATTATTTTATTTACTTTATGTGTAATGTTGGTGGTTTGCTCATTTTATAAAACGAAAAAAAATTTTATTAGACTGATATCTTCTATACCGTTGATTTTTGATATTTTTTGGACCGGATATATGTTTGTTGCTTATACAATTACAAACCGGACATTGACGTATATTTATCCGGACGCTTTATTTGAAACGTCTTCTCAGTTAGAGCAATTTTGTGCCTTAGTATCGGCTATATTGATGGTTTTATGTATATGCTATCTGGTGGCATATCTGACAGATTTTTCCAATTTGTCATGGTTTCTGGTTGGATTTTTACTGTTTTTTGGATTGTTTCCATGTGTGGCAATCGGTTTCACAACAACAGTGTCTGCATCCATAATACGTGTGGCAGGCTTTTTCTACTTTTCTATTATGCTTTGCGTATGTATACTGGGAATATCTTATAATATTTTTAAAAATAAATTATTTAAATACACGTTTTATACGTTAGGATGGATAGGTGGTTTGCTTAATATACTGCAAGTGATTCGCCATATTATAGTATATGGATAATGTGTTGCAGAAATAATAATATAAAATTTCTAAAAAAAAATATTGACAACCGGAAAATCCGGTGCTACAATCCAATTCATAAGAGCAAAGGTGCTGTGGAGAGATTCATAGTACCTTTTTTCTTCATAGTAGAAAATTTTTCCACGCGGCTAGATAAGTCGCGGAGTGATTTTCTCGTAAATACAATAGTTTGAGATTAGAATGTGGAGCAATGGCGCTTACAGGGACAGCGGTCATTGACTCCACTTTTTTATTCTTAAGCGTGTGAGGAGGAAAAATTATGACAGAAGAAATGATGAGTGCTGTAAGCGGTGAAGTGTTTGGCGTCTGGTTTCTGATTGGCGCCGCTTTGGTATTCTGGATGCAGGCTGGTTTTGCCATGGTGGAGACCGGTTTCACCAGAGCCAAAAATGCAGGTAATATCCTGATGAAAAACCTGATGGATTTTTGTATCGGTACGGTTGTGTTTATCCTGATTGGTTTTGGACTATTGTTTGGTGAAGATTTGGTCGGGTTAATCGGGAAACCCGGATTTGATATTTTCACAAATTATGCAAATTTTGACTGGTCAAATTTTGTATTCAACCTCGTGTTCTGTGCAACGACGGCGACAATCGTTTCCGGGGCCATGGCGGAAAGAACGAAATTTTTATCCTACTGTATTTATTCGGGTATTATTTCTGCACTGATTTATCCGATTGAGGCGCACTGGATTTGGGGCGGCGGCTGGCTGGCGCAAATGGGCTTCCACGATTTTGCGGGGTCTTGCGCGATTCATATGGTCGGCGGTATTTCCGCTTTGATTGGCGCGAAAATATTAGGCCCCCGTATCGGTAAATTTACAAAAGGTAAAGACGGTAAAGTAAAAGTCAACGCATTTCCCGGACATAATCTTCCGATAGGATGTCTCGGCGTATTTATCTTATGGCTTGGCTGGTACGGATTTAACGGTGCGGCATGTACAAGCGTAGAGCAGTTAGGTTCCGTTTTTGTAACGACAACGGTTGCTCCGGCGATTGCGACAGTCGTATGTATGGTATTTACATGG
>JAMPFF010000027.1 GCA_023664605.1 Clostridium sp. | reverse complement strand
CGATTTTCTCCAACATTTTTGATACGCTGCTGCATATTTCAAAATCATCGTCCACAACCATCGCTTTATATCCAAGAAGCTGCTCGATTCGCGGTTCGGACGCGGCTTTATCTGCAAGCCTAAGCGGCAGTGAAATAATAAATTCCGTTCCCTTGCCAAGTTCGCTTTCCACATGGATAGCGCCGCCCATCATCTCTACAATATTCTTGGTAATGGCAAGTCCCAGCCCTGTTCCCTGAATCTTGCTGACTGTAGAATTATATTCACGGCTGAACACATCGAACACATGAGGAAGATATTCTTTACTCATGCCGATACCGGTGTCCTTTACGGATATTTCATAATTACCGACTGCCGAATCATCCGAGGCAAGCTCTTTGATAAAAAGCGTAACGCTGCCCCCCGCATTGGTATATTTTACCGCATTTCCCAAAATATTAATCAAGACCTGATTGAGCCTTAAAGAATCCACAATAATATCCTCATGCTCGATACCGCCCGTTTCCACGAAAAACGACAGATTCTTCGCGTTCATCTGGGACCTGATCATATCGACCAGATTGTTCATGATGACCGGCAGGCTGCACTCCTGCTCCTGAAGCTGAATCTTTCCGCTCTCAATTTTCGACATATCAAGAATGTCATTGATTAACGATAACAGATGATTGCTGGAAGAAGCAATCTTATTTAAGCAGTCCTGCACTTTCTCGCGATTGTTTATGTTTGAATTAGCGATTACCGTAAAACCGATAATGGCATTCATCGGCGTACGGATGTCGTGGGACATATTGGAAAGGAACTCCGATTTTGCCCTGCTTGCGCGTTCCGCCCCCTCCTTTGCCTCCCGCAGCATTTCGTTATATTCCTCTAACTTCCGGTTTGCCTCCTGCTGCTGGCTAATTATCTGTCTGTCCGCGTCTCTTTTTACCGTGGAATGGAAGATAAAACCGAACAGACCTGCCGTAACCAACGCGATTACCAAAAAATAAGCGATAGTTATGGAAAAATAGCTGCCTGTATTCGCACTCAAAACTTTCGTCGGAACAAAAAGAAGCAGGGAATTTTTCGTAAGTCCCGCCGTACTGACAAAATAATTCGTTCCGTCAGGATAAACAAATTCCATACACCTGGCAGACTGGCTTAGCAGCGCGTCCTGTAAATCCTGTGCCGTTCCCCCGCGGAGATATCTGCATCCGCCAAGCGTTTCCATAATATCGGCAGTTTCAATAAACCGCTTTCCGAAAGTATTCTGGTATATGCGTTTATTGTCCGGTCTGACCAGATAAGTCATGCAGTTTTCCCCGAAACCGGAAACATTAATCATTTCCTGTACATTTTCCATATTCACGGCAACCGCTACAAAGGTGAGCGTAATTCCAGTATCGCCAATCTCGTAAGGTTCCGGCAGCCTTTGCACGCAACACAAATAGGTATTGATCGTATCATAGGGAAGAGTCATAATGCCGCTTTCCATTTCCCAACTTCCCTCCGGATTATGCTGCCCCGTCCATTTTCCCGTCCTCGTTGCCGTATAATAATTCACATCTTTATCAAACGCTATGATAACGGTATCCTTATCCAGAGCTCTTTCTGACAGTTCCTTTAACACTGCGGACAGTTCCTCTATGTCGGTAATGTCGCTGTTGTATATATATGCGGTTGCCATCTTCACGTTTTCTTTTGCCGTTTCCGTGATGGTATCAATCTGATCCGCCACTTTCTGCGTAATCTCCGAAAGATGAGCGCTTCTCTCCTGAAACAGCTGTTCCTGTATGTAATAATAATAAAATACCGTGCTGCATAGAATCACAAGAAAAATAAGCGCCGGCACAACAGCTTCCCTTATCCGCCCGCTTTTTTCAAAGTTTTTCTCCTGCAAAACCTCCGCCATATCGTTATTCTCCTTAATAGAACCTTTCTACTGTGCCAGAGCTTCCTCAAACAGCCTGTTCAGCTCCTCTTGCGCCTCTCTGGCGGCAGTTTCCACATCTGCGCCATTTTGTACAATATCCTGAAACATACTTTCAATGACGCCGCTGCTGGTTATGATTCCCGCCTGTACATTCGGTCCATGCTCAAAACCCAGCGCCATTCCATTTAACATTGCTTCCTGAATAACATCCTCCTCACCGGCAAACTGTTTGCGGAGCTCATTGCTCTGATATTGTTCCGTACTGGAAATTCCGCGTATGGACGGCAGCATCCCGACCGGAACCGAGTCCAGAAAGTCGATATAGTTCTCTTCTTCAAAAAGAAATTCCAAAAATTTTATGCAGACTTCCACATTTTCTGCGTCTTTATATAGAACAAGGGGAATATGGGAAACAACCGCGCTGTAATATTCATCTTCTTTATTCATCCGCGGAAGCGGCGCGCAGGCAATGGACGCCAGCAAATCTTCCCTGCTCCCGGCAACTCCCGAAATGTGAAAACCTGAATTAAAATCAAAAGCCGTCTTTCCTTCATAAAAAAGCGCCGCCTGCTCCGTCACGGTATCATTTATCGTCTCTTTCGGGGAACAGTTCTCATACATCTTCACCCAGTAGCGGATGCCCTCCAGTGCAAGATCGCTAGTCAGATCCGCCGTCAAATCGTCATTTAAAAGGCTTCCCCCTTCGGAGCGCACATACATATGCAGATTGATCGCGGACATAAAGTCCTTCGGACTCATGGAAACAGGGCAGCCGTAAATTCCCTGCTCCTCATCTGTCAGGGCATATGCCGCCTCATAAAGCTCATCCCATGTGGACGGCACCGCAATCCCTTCCCCGTCCAGCAAATCTTTCCGATACCACATCACATAGGCATGGGAATAGTAGGGAACGCCGT
Source organism: Clostridium sp. (assembly GCA_023664605.1). Lineage (GTDB taxonomy): Bacteria > Bacillota > Clostridia > Lachnospirales > Lachnospiraceae > UBA3282. Next base: position 34,521 of record JAMPFF010000027.1, on the reverse strand, counting down.
AAACCTGATTCCCGTGCGTCAGTTCATAGAGTACATTGTCGGAAAACCGTTCTCTTCCAATCGCATCCACTATCTCATCCGCAGGTTGCAAAATTCCGGCGTTTACCAGTTCCTCCGCCTCATACATATTACAGGCTGTGCTGATATCGGGAAGATTCCCGTTTTCCATCCCGTCTTTCCATCTGCCTTTAAAATCCGACCACGACATCATTTCCACATTTATCTTGACATTGGGATATTTTTCCTCAAATTTTGCCACGGCTCTTTCCACTGCCTCCATCCGAGCGCCTTGTATAAAGCTGTGCCAGAAAGTGATTTCACCGCTTAAAGACTCATCAACCACCGTTTTTTCTTTCTTTTCCTCTATCCCGCATGATACGACGCTAAAAGCCATTACTGCCGCCAATAATACCGCAGCTGTCTTTTTCATTTTGATAACCATGTCTTTCCTCCATTATAAAACTGCCTGTTTACCCGCCGTTATCTTATATCCAGTCAAATTATATGCCTTTCAATTTGGCTTTGTCAATGGCTTAGAGCATCAGCATCACGCTGAGGCAAAATTCTCCGTCCGCCGCCGTAATATCGATACCGCCGCAGTATTTTTCCGCCACTTTACGGATATTGGAAAGCCCGTAACCATGGCTTGTTCCGTACCCCTGTATATCCGTTTTTTCTTTCGTCGTACGGGGCAGTCCGCTTTGCATATTCCAGCGCAGCGTTTCATGACAGCTGTTTTTTATTTCTATGATATAGGCGTTTTTCTTACGGTAAGAACGGACGGCGATATACTCTTTTTCACCGCCCCCTGTATTTTCCAGCGCATTCTGCAGGGCATTATGCAATATGACACTAATGTCAAATGCGTTGACCCTGGAATCCTCCGGATAATAAAATTCACTCTGAAAAGAAATGCCCCGCTTTGCCGCCTCGTCTTTTACTTCCTGTAAAATAATATCCGTTACGGGATTTGCGCTTTTTATCTCCCCCGTCATGCGGGTAAGCGTCTCTTGCAGCTGCCCGCTGTAGGCTTTCGCCTCTTCGACTTCATTCTCCTCATAGAGTTTTTCCAGCGTAAAAAGGTGATTCGCCATATCATGCCGAACGGCGCGCATATCCCGGTAAAGGTTCTCCACCTGCCCGATATGCTGCCTGATACTCTCCATCTGCGCGGCAAGCAGTTCATTCTGCATTTTTTCCTCCTGCTTCGTCTTGATATTCCGGTACTGCACAATCACCACCATAATCGTCACCACCGAAACCACGCAGTACAAAAGAACAAGCGCATCATACGCATTCCCATTTACGCCATCCTGTTCTAATATATAAAAACTCCGGTAATGGTATATCACGATATATCCCACTACCGCCGCAAATGACGGCACCGCCAGCATAAGCAGTTCTTTCCCCGTCATGTCCGAACTCTGATTAGCATACGCCTTTGCCATAGAGCGCACCGCCATTATCATAAAGGCATACCACAGCAAATATTGCAGAATGGACGTTATCACCCACAATACAAACCAATGCGGATACCAATTCGGATGCATCTGCATATATTCCGTTTTCGTGGCATAATGATATATATTATCATACAGCACGTCCGCCAGCGCATAAGCAAGCCACCCCAGCGCGAAAAAGGTCACTCCCAGAAAAATCTTATGTGCATAATCAGTCCGCTCTACCAGGCACAGTATAAAAACCGCCGCCAGTGTCGTAATAGCTTCCGTCAGAAAATAACTATGCAAAACCGGCAGCAGTTCAAGCAATATCTCTACTATTAAATGTGCCGCTCCGCCGTAAACGGCTTTCTTTTTATCAGCCAGAAAAGAAGCCGCAAAGCGATAAAAGCTGTACGCCCAAAGCAGGATATTCACCGCGTCCCATATATGTGACAGGAGTGTCATATATATATCGTTTTCTACCATAGCTGCTCCTTTTACTGCACCATCAAATAACTGCTGACCGCATACACCGTCTGCCCGTTATAGTCAAGCTGCGACCAGCCGTTATCCCCGACCGCTATTCTGGTAAGCGTTTCCCCGTTATACAGCTTTCCTACTATCGTATCGTCGCTTGCCGTACTGGGTTCTGTGCGCAAATTAGTTTCCATCTTCGCCGTCACCTGCTCATTGACAGGCGTATAGATTGGTCCCTGCGGCGGCGCCTGCTGCCCGGTATCTTCCATATCCGTTGTCAGATAGCTTGTTACCGCATATAAAGTCTGTCCGTTATAAATAACCCTCGACCAGCCGTTATGCCCGATGCCTGTCCTTGTCGCGGTATCGCCATGCACAAGTTTTGTCACGATGGAGTCGTCGTTTAAGGTGCTCGGCTCGGAGCGCAGATTGGTTTCCTGCTTTGCCGTTACCGTCTCATTGACCTCCGTAAAATTGATACCCACTTCAGGATTGGCTTCCACTGTTTCGGCGGGCGTTTCATCCTTTGCCGCCGCCTCTTTCGTATAGCCGAAATACGCCACATTGACGTCCGCTTTCCGATTAATGCCGTCCACGATTCCCTGACTGGTATACTGCCACATATCATGCGTGCCGGCATAGGACGACGACGCCGTTTCCGGATAAGGTTTGTCCGGGTACTGCGCCACCCATATTTTATATTTGGAAGAAAGCGTCTGGGTATTCCACTGTGCATTCCCATCCAGTTCTCCTTTGGAGGCGTAAAACATAGGCGTATACCCCGCCGCGGCAATCTCGTCCAAAAAAGCGCAGGCAAGAGCGGTTCTCGCCTCAATATCCAGCCCGTACTGTCTGCTGTCCGACGACTGAAAATCCTCACAGTTAAAAGCCACCGGATAGGTAATCTTATATTTCGCGATGATATCTTTGGTAAACGCCGCCTCTTCTTTTGCTTCCTCTTTCGTGACCGCGGAGGAAAAGAAGTAGGCTCCTATCATAACGCCCGCCGCCTGTGCCTCCTGCATATTGTATCTTGCCGTAGGGTCCTCGAAAATCTCCCCCGTCGATTTCGCCCGGTATCCTACGCGAATCATGGCAAAATCCACGCCGGAAGCTTTCACCTTTGCCCAGTCGATGGTTCCCTGATACTTGGAAACGTCTATCCCTAACGTCGTGTCGCTCGTTTCGTCCTCTCTTTTAGAAACTGTAACTTCCGCGCCGTTTTCCTCATTTCCCGCCGCGCCGGAATCCTGCGGGTCCTGTTCGTCATCCAAGGCTCCCACGGAAACCTGTGTCTGTGAGGTCTGCTGGGTGGCGCCCGTCTCCTGCGCCTGATTATCCGCCGTCTGACTCTCCGCTTCCGCCGTATTCTGCGCCGTATCCGCTTCCTCTTCTATATCCATCCCCTGACCTGTGGAAGATTCTACCTCCACTATTTCAGGCGGATTAATGAGCATTATGGCGTCCTCCCGCTCTTTCTGGGTCTTTTTGATATGTACGGCAAACACCACAATAAGCACAGCTAAAATAACGGCTCCCGCGGCGGCGATGCCATATAAAAGCCTCTTATCCGCAAGCGGCGGCAAATCGTAATCGTCATCAATGTCCTCATCCGATTCGTCATATACCGCCTCATCATCCCAATCTGCACCCGGCTCGCCATATGCCGCCTCATCATCAATATCTGTATCCGTCTCATCATATACTGTCTCGTTATCCAAATCCAATAGATCGTCTGGTTCTAAGCGTAATTTTTCGGGCTTTCTATTGTGTTTCTTCATTGTGTTACTCCTTCTAAAATGCTTATGTTTTTTCTCCTATGAATTGAGGATTTGGAAGAGTTTATCTTTTTGAAACCATACACATCTGCCGCCGTCAAGCGGTCCATATCCTACATTCAGCGTTTCTATGGGAATAGGAATATATGTTTTCTTTCCTGTTTCCAATTCTTCTACATACCAGCCATTCCCAACTGCATTCCATCGTTCATGCATCTGATTCCACTTCTGTCTTTTTTCATCTTTCAGGACTGTCCACAAATCATATAAGACCCAATTACCTGTACAATATGCAATGTATTTTTCATCAGGCGAGTAGGTTGTGTTGTACATAAATTCTCCCATTTTCTCCAGACTGCCGTCAGGATAAGTCATCCGATATGTAACATCCCCATTGGAAAACACAATCCAACCGCTCTTTTCATTTCCTTTCATCTGGGATATTTCGAGCGGCCAATCAGTATCGATGCTATCTGCTATCTCTATACGCTGTAACTCTTCTCCGCTCTCCATGCTGTATATTCCGATGCTTGCATTATCCGGCGAACCAACCGCCGCTAACTTTCCATACTCGTCGATGGCGCTGATACTCCTTTTTAAAAAATCATATAAACTGTTTTCCCATCCCCATGCAATCATGGTTATTTCATCCCATCTCCTTAATTTTTCATCATCCATCAATTCATATGTTCCATCCTCCGCTTTCCTTTGCAGTTCAAAAAGCGCAGTTTCTACCCTTCTTCCCAATTCCTTTTGTTCCTGCTTCTCTCCTTGATAATATGCCGTATCTGTATGCAATTTTGCTGCTGCATCCGTATACTGTCTTACAATAAACCATTCTAAATCCGAAGATATATTTTGAATAAATGGCTCAAGGTTATCATCCCAATCGTCATGCGTATATAATTCCAACTTACTTCCAATGACTTTTTCATTCAAAGTAAAAAATAACTCTTCCCCTTCTTGTTCCGTTCGGACAAAATCCCCATAAATTCCATATCGGTAATAATGACCCGCTGCGCCATGCTCAACATTCGTTTCCAAAAATAAGCAGTAATCCATTTCCTCAAAGCCATCAAATAGAGGTACATCCTCTTTTTCAAACTCTTCTAACTTACTTCCCTCTATCGGTTCTCCTCCGCTTGCTTTTACCTGTAAAGTCAATAATGAGCCTATGAATATCATCAATATTGCAACGGTTATTCCTGTCTTTAACTTCATTCATTTATTCCCCCGCCCTTTATCCGACCCGGTAAAGCTTCACGCCATGCGCAGGCACTTTCGCCTCTATCCTGCCCGCCGCCGTACTCGCGCTTTGTTTATCCCAAAGTTCATATAACGCCTGTTCTTCTCCCGTCTGATAGTCCTCCTGCAATTCGTCAAGCCCTATTGAAAGCAGCGCGTCCGTATCGCCCAGATTAAAAAGCGCCACGCACAGCCTGCCGGAAGCGCTGTCCTTATTTTTCCAGACCGCCTGCTCATCCGTCCGCACAAGCTGCATACCCTTACAGGTTTTATCCATCATAGCAAGCACATCCCGGTTCGTTAAAAGAGATAACGTCCATTCGTCCATAAGCGTCAGTTCCGCCCCAATCATAAGCGGCGAACGGAACATACACCAGAGCGTCATCATCGTTTTTTGTTCCTCTTTCGTAAATCCCGTTTCCCGTTCCTGTCCGAAGCCCTTGTCCAGCCTGCCAAGCGGCAGCATATCGCAGTCCGGGAAACATCCTTCCCGCACATGGTCCTGCCACAATTCACAACGCGCAAACATCGCTTTTAATAAACGCCATTCATCCCAGAAATCATCGGTAATCCGCCACATATTAGCGTACTTGCAGTATTCCCACGCACGTTCAATATGCGCCGGTCCCGGCGAAAGGCTGAGTACAATCTCTCTGCCGCATTTTGCGATAGCGCGGTGCAGCATCCTTGTTTCTTCCCAGCCGGAAAAAGGCTCCTCCCGATAGAGCCTGCTGTCGCAGATATCATCGCATTTGATATAGTCCACGCCCCATCCCGCATACAGGGAAAGCAGCGAATCATAATACGCCTGCCCGTCCTCCGTATCCCGAACGCCGTACATATCCGGGTTCCAGAGACAGATAGACGACGGATCGGCTATCCTGTTCGCTTTTTCTTTCGCTCCCAAAACAGGACAGTTTTCATGCGCCGCTTTCCGCGGAATGCCGCGCATAATATGAATCCCGAATTTTAACCCCAGCTTATGTACATAATCCGCTAACGGCGCAAAGCCCTTTCCCTCTGCCGAAGAGGGAAAGCGCGCCGGACTTGGGACTAATCTGCCGTATTCATCCATTTCAATATCCCCGAACGGAATATATTGATAACGTTCCCGCATAGTACCCGCGTCATTTGCATACCATTCAATATCCACCACAACATATTTCCATCCGAACTCTTTTAAATGCGCCGCCATAAAATCCGCGTTCGCTTTTACCTGTTCTTCATTGACAGTCGTGTCATAATAATCATAACTGTTCCACCCCATCGGCGGCGTCAGTGCAAAACTGTTTTTATCCATTGGCAGACTCCTTTACTGTGTGATATATTTTTTACATCCGGTTATATTGCAAACAATACAATCTCGGCCGGACCCCATTGTTCTCCATTACTCCTAAGATAAAAGCGGTAACCTGATTTTATTTCCTCTATCATTCTGGGAATTTTCCATATATCTTCATTGTTATGATAGACGCTAATCAGCAGTTTAGGCGTTTCCTCCTGTATATGGCGCCTGCAGCCTAACAGGGCTTTTTGTTCGGCTCCCTCAATATCCATCTTAATCAAGGTTATCCTCTCGTCGATATCATCATCTATGCTGACAATCTCTATCTCTTTCCCCGTATTTTTCTCCACTACCCTATTGCAGCTTGAATCGATATAACCGTCCACATACATCCTGCCGTTTTCGCTTCCCGCTCCCTTACGTCTAAACTCAATATCGGGATATTCCCCCAGATTCGCTTTCACCTTTTTCATATTTTCTTCATCAATCTCGTAACAATATATTTTCTGATAGCAGCCGTATGTATTAATATAATTTAACATGGAATCGCCTATCCACGCCCCCAGGTCAACGATGACCTCTTTATCGTCACATTTCACCAAATCCAAATCAAAGTAATCCGGAAAATTTGCTTCTTTCATTCCAAAAATATAATCCTTGTCAAAGATAATCCAACTATACAGCATACTGGTAAGCACCTGCTTGGAGCGCCAATCGCCCAATTTATGGTACAGCCATATAAAATCCTCCCGATGCTCCATCAAAGCGGTAACCCTGTTGGTTATCACATCATAGCGGTTATTTTCTATATCCAAGGTTCCCCACATATCGCTATAGCCTTGGTAATATTGGCAAAATCCTTCTTTTCTTAAATCACCCTGCTTATCCAAGGAATTCTTAGCGTTTTCCACCATACTGTCAAAATCAACATACCTGACATAGTCCATCAATTTTATAAATTTTGCATCCCATACATTTTCTGCCTTGTACTGTCTTTCCAGCACTTCCTGCATGGTCTCCTGCCACAGTCCGTATTGCTCTATCACTTTCTCTTTGCCGGCATAATCCGTTACTTTTCCTTCTAAATAATCCATATCGCAAAAATTTACCTTGAGATTATCCAAAAGCTTTAAATTAATTTCCTTTACCGCCTCGCTTAAATCGCTTAACAGTACTCCTATTACCCGGGCATAATTTTCTTCCGACAGGTTGGAAATATATCCCACCGCTTCGCGGACTGTATTAAAAATTCCCTTTATCTGTGTATATGTAGGTTTTACTATCATTTTTCTCCTCGCTTTCCGGTTTCTGCTTATTATTCCGTCATATCAACAACTTGCACTAATATAAGTATATTGCTCCTGCATCATAAAAACAAGCCTCTCTCTTTACAATTTGAGGCTTGTTTTTTAATCTATACCCGCGAAAGCAGCCAATAAAACACTCCTAACACCCAGCTTGTAAAAATACCATAAAGAATCACCGGTCCGGCAATCGTAAAGATTTTACAGCCAATGCCGAATACCTGTCCTTCTTTTTTATATTCGATAGCGGGAGCGGACACCGAGTTGGCAAATCCCGTAATTGGCACGAGCGCGCCTGCGCCGCCCCACTCCACCAGCTTTGGATAAATATTAAAACCCGTCAACACAACGCTTGCAAGCACTAACAACATGGAACACCACGCGCCCGCTGTCTCTTTGTCCAGACCCGCGCTGTTAGTCGCATAATTTAAGATTCCCTGTCCGATACAACAGATAATCCCGCCGACGATAAAAGCCTTCAACATCTGCCATGGCAGATTTTTGGCGGGTGTCACCTCTTTGACACGCTTTTGATACTTCCGGTTCTTTGCTTCCTCTAATATACTTTTTTGATTCTGTTTCATATCCCGTACCTCCGCTTTTTTCTATTTTTTCAAGTTCCTATGAACCGCCATGTAAATAAACCGCCTGCGTAAAATAAATCAAACTCCCCGCCAGTTTGCCGAGCGCGACCGCAAGAATGGCGATACCAAGCCCGTGCCGGAAACCGATTCTTCTGGAAAAAATAGGTATCGTATTGAGCATTTCCGCAATGGCAAGCGCCAGACACCCTACAAAGATACCCGAAAAAATACCAAAGACAATCAATACAATGCTTCCCGCCGCATACCAGACCGCTCCCGTATGTTCTCCAAACGGTTGACACGTAAGCGCCCACTCCCCGATGTGTCCATAATCGCTAAACACGCTGCAAAAATCTCCCACAAGCGTTCCCAATACAACCATTTCTTCCAGCACAAAGATATGTCCGGCTATGTGCATTTTCCCCGCAAACCTCGGTATGAGGCCGACGGAAATCAGAACCGTAAAAACGCCCCCCGAGACAATGAAGCCAAAACTTATCCCCAATACTCCCATAAAAATCTGCCTAATTAACATCGATACTCTTTCCTTCCCTGTCCGCCGTCTCTATCAGCGCTTTGTTGACGTCCGTTTCATATACGCGCATTTCCACCTCAATCGGCGTCGGGTCTTTCGTAATGCGCCTGCCTCCGATATGGTTAAAAAAGAGAATAATGCCGACCGCAAGCCCTATGGAATAAGAAAGTTCCAGTATCCCGTAACCGTCGCTTATCTGTCCCATCACCATCTGATATACTTTGGAAAATACCTGATTAATCCCGATATCATTATGGAACGCCATAATCGTAAAGGCCGTTCCAAAAAAGGCGATAAGCGATACAAAAATAATTTTAGCAGTCTGCACGGGGCCTTTATGCTTATTAACGTTTATCTGCTCTATTAAAATATCCGTTTCTCCCAGACTCTCCACGCTGACGTTCGGAAATGACTTTTCAATTTCCTCTATCACTTTTAAAATGCTGATAACAGTCCTTTTCGTCTCATCTTTTTTAAAATGATGCAACTTAATCGTTTTTATCTTTGCCAGCGTCTGTTCGTCCGTACAGGTCATTTTTCCAATGTCCTTTACATAAACATCCTCTGACTGCAATTCCACGTTCTGCTGCGCTTTTATATATAGTGTGATGTTATTGGTTGACATAATGTATCTCTTTCCCTATTTTTATCTGTTGTTTACTATTATTTATCGTTGTAAAAATTTTATACATGCTGTATTTTTTTCCATAATAAAAAACGCAGATTCTTTCTTCTACAAAGAACCTGCGCTTCATTTTTCCTGTTTCTATTTAATTATTTCATACTGCATATATTCATACAGCAGCTTCGTTCCCTCGGAAATATCCGGCGGCAGCAACGCGCGCGCAACCAGTTTCAGTTCGTTGCTTTCGATATCAATGCGCCTCAAATTCGCATAATCGCCGTCAATACTTTCCACCTGATACCGGAAAGTATTCATATCCATAATCAAACCCCTTCCTCAACCTGCGAGTTTATGTGTCCGAACGCTATAAGCGTTGGTACAAACTTGCAGTTGAAAGAATGCAATTCTTTCAACTTAGTCTTCCTCATCATCCACAGCCGCCGCTATACCGGACACAACCGCTGATACTACCGAAATGACAACGGGTATCAAAACTACTACCAGACCGCCTGCTAATAATAAAAATCCTGCTCCACTTTCCATACTGCTCATCCATCCTTTCACACTTTGTATCATGAAGCTTATCCAATTATTATTATTTTACATGAAAATGACTTATAATTCAACTGGAAAATTGGAAAAATATCAAAACTCCACCACCCTTGTCGCCACTTTCTCCTGGAAACGCACGTCATGCTCCACCAATAACATCGTCGGCTGATAGCGCAGGATAAGTTCTTCTATCTGCATCCGGGAAAAAACGTCGATATAATTTAGCGGCTCATCCCAGATATACAGATGCGCGCGCTTTAGCAGACTGGCGGCAATCAATACCTTTTTCTTCTGCCCCTCCGAATATTCCTCCATCCGTTTGCCAAACTGGACGCGCTCCAAATCAAGCTGGCGCAGAATGGCTTTTAGCAGGCTCTCATCCAGACTCTCCCGCAGGCAGAACTCCTTTAAATTTCCTTGCAAGTATGAAGCATCTTGGTTTACATAAGATATAATAAGCCCGCTTGCGGTCTGCAAAATACCGCTTTCTGCCATAGTATTTTCCGTCTCCTGCGCCCCGCATCTTCGTAAGACCGCTTTAATAAAACTGGACTTTCCGCTGCCGTTTGCCCCGCGTAAAAGCACACGTTCGCCTTGCTGGAGCGTAAAATCAAACTCCTGCAAAACGCTGTGTTCCCCGTAGGAAAGTCCGTATTTCTGCGCCCGGATAAGGACGTCCTTATGATGGACAAGCGGCATGATTTTTAAATCCGCCGGATTTTCAATATCCTGCAAAAGCCCCTCTTTTTCCTCGATTTCATGCGCCATTCTTACCTGCATCTGTTTAACGCGCTTTTGCATCGCCTTTGTCCGCGCTCCAATATAACCCCGGTCAATGCCATGAGCATGTTCCTTAATCGGGTCGTATCCAATCTTGTTTCTTTCATTTTTCTGCGCCCATCCGTCGGCGCGTCTTGCCGCTTCCTGCAGCTTGCCTATTTCTTTACGGTGCTTTTCATTTTCCGCCTCATGAAAGGCGTCCATGCGGCTCTTATTCTCCCACCAGGAGGAAAAATTGCCTTTCTGCACCTCGATGGACACCCTGTTTAACACTAAAATATGGTCCACGCAGGCGTCCAGCAAATCCCTGTCATGCGATACCAGCAAAAAGCCCTGCTTTTTTCGCAGATATTCCTTGATTATCTCCCGCGACTCTCTATCCAGATGATTGGTCGGCTCGTCGATTAATAAGAAATAATTATCTCTGGAAAATAAAACGGCAAGCATCACTCTGGTGCGTTCCCCGTGGCTAAGCGTCTCAAACGGACGGTATAGAAGCTCCGCGTCCATTCCCAATTTTTCCACTTCCATCAAGATTCTCCACGACTCTAAATTCGGCGCAAGCTCGTCGTAAAAATCGGCGGCGCAGCTTTTCATCTGCCCGTCGCTTATCCGGTAGGGAAAATAGTCAAATGACACGGAGGTCTGTATGCTGCCGTGATACTCGTATTTTCCCATTAAAAGATTTAAAAAAGTCGTCTTTCCCTTGCCGTTTCTTCCGATAAACCCAAGTTTCCAGTCCGTATCAACAGAAAAAGACACGTTTTCAAAAATATTGTCAAAACTGCCCTCATAGCAGAAAGTAAGATTCGATACATTGATTTTCGCCATAGATACCCGCCTTTCTTTCCATACAGAACCGCTGCCGATTCCGTCGCCTATGACTACGCAAAAAAAGAACCGTCTGCTGCCAAACGATTCTGCATCATGTCTCTTACCCGATTCCTGCTCTTTTTATTGTAAACTATTTTAAAAATTATGATAAAATAACACGAAAAAAAGAGGGAAGTCCAGAAACATAACCCACTTTTGGCAACATGACAAAAAACAAACATTCTACGCAATCACACAAATGTTTCCTCGTTTTTCCATCTTCATGTTTCAAAAGCAGATTATTTTTCCATTTCTATACCCATGCTCCTTTCTCAGCCTGCGATGTTTGTGTCTGGCGTTGCAAACGTCAACACAAACTCGTGGTTGAAAGAATTTATTCTTTCAACCTTTTCACCTCTTCCTATATTCTCTTTCAGTACAGTTTCAAAAGCTGCACCGCCTTACGCGCTATCCTATATAACGGTCCTTCCAGTTCCTTGCGGGCGTTCTTTAGTTCTTTTCTGATTTCGATATGCTGCGGACAGTGCGCCTCGCATTTTCCGCATTCCATGCAGTTTGAGGCTGCCGAAGAGTCTTTGCGCAGCGCCGTACACATAAAATATTCTATAACCGCCGCTCTTTTCCCGTCGGTATAGCGTCTGTTATAAGCCGCAAACGTCTCCGGTATATCCACATTTTTCGGACACGGCATACAATAGCGGCATCCCGTACAGCCGACTTTTACTTTTGCATTGATAGCTCGTACTACATCGCCCAACAGCTTCTCATCAGCCTCTGTAAATTCTCCAATCTGCGCTTCTGCAGCTGTCCTGACATTCTCCTTTACCATTTCCAAAGAATTCATGCCGGATAACACACAAGTGACCTCCGGCTGGTTCCAGAGCCAGCGGAATGCCCATTCTGCCGGACTGCGCTTTATCGGATATTCTGCAAACAGGCGTTTCGCTTCTTCCGGTAACTGACCGACCAGTTTGCCGCCCCTTAGAGGTTCCATTATAATAACCGGTATCTTTTTCGAGGCGGCATACATAAGACCCTTACGCCCCGCCTGCGAATGCTCGTCCAGATAATTGTACTGTATCTGGCAGAAGTCCCAGTCATAGGCATCTATCAGTTCACAGAACATATCTGAATTGCCATGATAGGAAAAACCAACCTGCCGGATGGCTCCGCTTTTTTTCTTATCTTCGAGCCATTCCAAAATGCCAAGTTCTTTTAATTTATCCCATGTCTTAACATCTGTCAGCATGTGCATCAAATAGTAGTCCACATAGTCCGTACGCAGTCTTTTTAACTGTTCTAAAAAGTACTTCTCTATACTGTCAGATTTCTTAATCAGGTAATGCGGCAGTTTTGTTGCAATACTCACTTTATCCCGAATCTGGTTTTTCTCCAGTATCTTTCCAAGCGCATCCTCGCTCCCGGGATATATATAAGCTGTATCGAAATAATTGACACCGGCGCGGTAAGCTTCCAGAATTTCCTGTTCTGCTTTGTCCAAATCAATCTTTCCGCCACTCTGCGTAAAACGCATACAACCATAACCCAGAACCGAAATTCTATTCCCGTATTTATCTGTGCGATAATTCATTTTTTTCTAACCATATCCTTTTCTTCTGCTTACAAAATTTTCGGTGTCCTTTTTATTATATACCTCATTCCCTTTTTTTACAAGGAAATACAAATTTTGCTTTCCAACGCGGCTATCCGGGACACGCGCACACCTCTTCCCGCATCCGCAGCAGGATTTTTTTCTCCATGCGGCTGACCTGCACCTGGCTGATACCCATTTCTTTTGCTACTTCCATCTGCGTCTTATCCTGAAAATAGCGCAGGCGGATGAGTTCCCTTTCCCTTTCCTCCAATCCCTCCATAAGCTGCTGTAACAGCATATGATTCAAAAGTCTTTCTTTTTCCGTATCTTCGCAGACGTTTGTTTGAGCGCATATGCCGCCGGATAATACGGAATGCCCTACGCCGCCGGCTTCTCCGACCACCTGGTCTACCAGATAGATTTCATTGCCGTCCGACTGATAGACCGACTTATAAATGGATTCCACCTCCACATTGGCATCTAACGCCAATACAATATCTTCCACACTAAGCCCCGTTTGTTGTGATAACTCCGATAACGTAGCTTCCCGTCCATAGGCGTGGGAAAGTTTCTCCGCCGCCTGCTTTATCTTCCACCCGTTTTCTTTTAATGTGCGGCTTACTTTCACCATGCCGTCATCCCGCAAAAACCGCTTGATTTCACCTTGTATCATTGGCACGGCGTACGTTGATAACTTTACATCGAAATGTAAGTCAAACTTATCTATCGCTTTCATCAGTCCTATACAGCCGATTTGGAACAAATCCTCCGCATCATATCCCCTGTCCAGAAAACGTTTTACGATATGCCGCACCAGCCCCAGATTCTCCTCTATCAGTCTCTCTCTTGCTTTTTTATCTCCTGCCTGTGAACGTTCAATCAATACGGCAGTTTCTTCCATAAACCAATTCAAGACTCCTTTCTTGCTCAACCCTTATCCATTTCACAACACGCGAATTTGCGCATCATGCGCAAATTTGCAGCTGAAAATTGATAATTTTCAACTTATCCATGGGCTTGTTCCCAGTTTTTTCACCATATGTACCGTCGTTCCCTGCCCCACTTCGGAAACGACCTCCAAATCGTCCATAAAAGCCTCCATAAAGGAAAATCCCATGCCGGAGCGTTCCAGTTCCGGCTTCGTCGTATAGAGCGGCTCCATTGCTTTTTCCACATTTTCAATACCGACTCCCATATCCCGTATTTCCACTTCCAGCACATCATTTTTTATCAGACAGTGAATCCACACCTTATTATCTTCATTTTTCTCCCCGTCGTATCCATGGATAATGGCATTTGTCACGGCTTCCGAAACTGCGGTCTTAACATCCGAAATTTCTTCCAACGTCGGATTAAGCTGCGTCACAAAGGCCGCTACCGCCGTTCTGGCAAACGACTCATTATCGGAAACAGCCCGAAATTCCAGCCTCATTTCATTCTTTATCTGTGTATTCTGATTCCAGTTTACAATCTCTATCATCTATATCTCCTTTCCGTTTCACTCCATGATTTCTACTATATTATGTAACCCTGATAGCATCAAAATCCTGCGCACGCGGTTTCCTACGTTAATCGCAAACACCTTGCCGCCAAAACAGGATATTTTCTTATATCTTCCCACAATAATGCCGATTCCCGAACTATCCATAAAGGTTGTCCTTTCAAAATCAAAAACAACGTTTCCGACTTTGGATTCCATGATATAGCGGTCGGCTCTTTTACTTATGTCAACCGAGTGATGATGGTCGATTTCATCCGGCATCCTTATCATTAGATAGTTGTCAATTACTTTAAATTCCTCTTCCATTGTCTTCCCCTTTCGTTAAAATATTAGATTCTTACACAAAAAAAGAGAACAAGAAATCTTCCTGTTCTCTTTTGTATGGTAATCATATTGATATAACCTGTCGGTATTCTATTCGCTCTCTAACTCCGCCAGAAACGTAGCGGATTTTGTTGCTTTCACCGTTCCGGGGAATAACTCAATCACCAGTTTATATGCTTCGATAGCGTCTTCGCCGCGCCCTACGCTGTTATAAGAATTCGCCAGATAGTAAAGCGCTTCCCCGTTCGCCTCGTCGTACTGATACGCCCGTTCTAAGTTAGGAATGGCCTCCTGGTAATTTTCCTGCTTGTATGCTTCATATCCCTCGTCATAATAGGACTCCGCCACCGTCGGCCCTATCAATGCCAGAATCGTGTTATACAACTTCTCATAGGCTTCGGAACGTTCCTCCTGCGGATCTTCCGATTCTTCCTCCATGGCATTGATTTCCTCAAGATAATCGGCAACGGTAATCACGTCTTCCGCATTCGTTAAGTAGGCATCCGCGGCTTTCAGCAGAATATCATAAGCCGGAAGATTGTTGTCTTTCCCCATATAGGCATCCAAATCCTGCTCCAACGCGCTCTTGGCATCCCGCAGTTCATTTAACTGCTGTTCCAGCTCGTCAATCGTCGCGTTCTTGGCATCCAACTGCTCGCTTACCAGACGCAAATCATCGTTAATCCCCGCCTTCGCCGTCTGAATCCGCGCCGGAAGAATCAGACATACGGCAATCGCAATACCGATAAGAAGGCCGACTCCCAGATTCAATAAGGAACCTACGCCCTTGCCCTCCTTGATATTGACGGGCTGAATAATGGTTTCGTTACCGCTTTGGTATTTGACAACATCCTCCGAGCGTTTTTTCTTCTTATTGTTGGTCTTGACGCCCTCTTCCGGCAGAAGCATTTCGTCAACTTCTTTCAGATAGCGCAGCGTAACCGTATTGTTCGTGTCAATCTGCACGCATTTTGTCAGTTCCCTTTTAGCTTTTTCCCATTCTTCCCCATTAATATAAAGAAGCGCCAGAAGCTGATGCGCCCGAATAAATTTCGGATTTAGCGACAGCACCTTTTTTAACTGTATAATCGCAAGGTCAGGGCTGTCCTGATTACAGTAGGTCAGCGCCTGGTTGTATTTTTTAATTGTCTGATTGATAGTGTCTAACCTTGTCGGATTGGTCTGTATCATATCGATGTAATCGTCCGCTATGTTTTTCTTCGGCCGCAGGTTCTTACTGATAACCCATTCGCTAAGAGCCGCCACCACTTCTCCGGTCTCAAAATAAACCAACCCTAATAAATTTCTTGCTTCCACATTATTTTTATCAAATTTCAAACTCTGACGCAGACTTGAAATCGCGCCGGTTAAATCCCTGACATTCGCTTTCTCCAGACCGTCGTTATAAAAACGGTTGGATATATATATAATCTTCTTGTAAAGGGATACATCGGCGCCGCAGCCGGTACAAAAATCGTGTCCGGACAAGTCGCATCCGCAATTGTAACATTTCATCTGTTATTTTGTCCCTGTTCCTTTCCTCATCCACAAGCTTCGTTATTCTTTTGCCGATTTTGAATCCTTTACCACTTTTACCATTAAATCCGCCATATCTGTCAAATCCTGATTGTAAATCGCCTCTTCCGCGTCTTCCACTTCAAGGCTTGGATGAAACTTCTTTAACTCTTCTTCAAAATTAATCATCTAAGCGCCTCCTTAAAAGGGCTTTCACTTCGCCCGCCAAATATAATGAACCGACAATATACACTCTGTCTTGCGCTTTACGGCTCGCAGCCATATCCTGCACGGCACTTTCTAATCTGTCATATGTTCGTATCTGTAATTCGGTATATTGTCCGAAATAATCTGCCAACTCCCGTAACGGCAAGGCTCTCTTATCCAGTATTGCCACTACGCCAACTATTTTAAACAAACCGGACTTTGCAAGCATATCCATAACATCCCGGTACTGTTTTTCTTTTACCATGGAAAAAAGCAGTAAACGCTTTCCCTTACAGCCATCCTGCCTGACTGTCTGCAAAAATGCCCGTATGCCGTCGGTATTGTGCGCGCCGTCAAGGTAAACGGATGGCATTATCTCCTCCATCCTCGCCTCCCAGCGCATCTTCTCGATACCGCTTTGTATCTGCTCTGTCGAAATAAGCTCCCTGTCGGGAAGTTTTTCTAACGCCGTAACCGCCAGCGCCGCATTTTCTATCTGATACATCGCTATTGTAGGCACACGTAACCTAATATAACCATAATAATTTGATTGGAGAGAAAAATCAATAGTTTTATCATGACTATTTATTTCTTTTATCGCCCGAAAAGATGTCGAAAACGTCTTTGTTCCTACAAAATCCGCGCATTTTTCCAATGTTTCGGACACGGATTTTTCTTTTTCAAAATAGACCGCCGGTACATTTTTCCTGAAAATTCCCGCTTTTTCCATTGCAATTTCGGGAAGCGTCTCTCCGAGATACTCCGTATGGTCATAGCCGATTGACGTAATAACGCACACTTCTTTTTTATCAATGGCATTTGTCGCATCCAGCCTGCCGCCCAGACCGGTCTCCAATATCATATATTGAACGCGGTATTTTACAAAAAGCACGACAGCCATAAAAAAAAGAAACTCAAAAAAAGTCGGATGATAGCCCTCTTTTTCCAAATCATCCGGCAGATGGAAAATTTTGTCGGCAACCCGGCTAAACGCCCATAAAAAATCTTCTTTTGAAGCCATTTGCCCGTTTATCAAAAAACGTTCCCGTATAGACACTAAATGCGGCGAGGTAAACATGCCGTTAGAAATTCCCGCCTCCTGTAAAATGGAATGTAAATAAGCACAAACGGAACCTTTTCCGTTTGTGCCTGCTACATGAATAATCTTGATTTTATCCAAATCCTCCATAGAGCAAAGATGCCCTAAAAAGCGTTTCGTATGCTCCATGCTGTTTTTTCTGGTAAACCTTGGAAGCTCCATAATATAGTTCTTGGCCGCCTCATAAGTTTCCACGTTATCAGTTATGTATAATGACACTGCCTTCTATCACTCCTTTGTCGGCATTGTACTTCATATAACAAGTATTTCTCTCAATCATCATCTGTTCCGCATTGACACAGATAACAACGCCCCGGTATATATTACCGTCTATCTTAATTTCCGAACCCTTACTCTGTTCGACCATCTCTTCCAGACTCTTGCGTTCGCTTTCGACTTTGTCAAGCTGCTGGAAATACTGGTCTTTCATCTTGTTCCAGCCTAAAATCTTCTTCTCGGTCTCATCTGACGTCTGCGCGCCGCGCATACGCTTTTCACGGAGAGCCTCCGTCATGGTGTCAACCAGTTCCGCAATCTTGGCTTTGATATCGGTCTCCTGCCGCTTGATAGCAAGGAGCTGCTCATGCGTCTGCGCCTCATAACCGCAGTGGATAATCGTCTTAATTTCCGCAACGTTACCTGCGTTAGACGCTTCCACGCCTTTCAGGGCATTGACATAACCGCCGATAATCGCGCCTTTTTTCCCGGTTGCAACCACTTTATCCTTTGCTAAGATATTGGAGTTCATGATGATATTGGCCTGTACTATACCGCCCGCTTCTATGTTCGTATGCTCGATAAATTCCGCATATACGCTGCCTCTGGCCGATACTTTTGCTTTGTTGCCTCCCTGAATACCGCGGGATAGGATAATATCGCCGCCCGCATACAGGTTTGCCATACTCGTAGAACCGTGAATCTCAATATTTCTGCCGGCGCGTATCGTAACGCCCTCTTCTACGTTCCCATTAATGATAATATCGCCGAAAAACTCCACCTTGCCGATAATCATATCGACGTCGCCCATAATCTCATGCACGTTCTGGATATCAATCTTACCGTCTTTTACCTCAATCTTACCATCGGACTGCGCATAGTAACTCTCATCCTCCCGTCGGATGCCCTTGCCGCGCATCGGCGGTAAATCGCGATAGAGCTTGCCCTGCATCACGTTACCAAGCACGGTAACGCCATCCACCGACTGTATGGCCGGATGATAAAGCGCTACTTTCTCCCCTGCCCTGACATTCTGCAAGGCATTGATATTCGTATAATCGACGGAGCCGTCCTCCCTGATTTTGGGTACTCCGTATTCCTCTGGTGTAAATAAATACTCGAAGTAGCCGTCCGCGCCGTCTTGTATCTCCCGTCCTCTGGCAACCAGAATCTCCCTGTTATACACTTTCTTTTTGATAATGGCTGAAAGATTTGACTGGTGTAAGCCCTCTACCACGCCGTTCTGGCTTAAGTAATCTATCAAATCCTGTTTCCGGTATTCCATATCCGGTTCCGGAGGCGTCAGATAGAGCCATGCCGCCATTTCGTCCTCATCCACTTTTAAATAAGTGCCTTTGGCTAAGAGACCCTCTTCTTCTTCCTCTTGCTGCACATCCACAGCTATCTCTTCGGCCGCAACAAATTCAGGCTCCGTTGTTTCACGCAGCTTCGCCATAGCAGATTTCAATCTATCCAGTTGTTCCGAAGAAAATTGTGCGCTCACAGGACTCACCTCCTAATACCTCTATATATATTCTATACTAAAAGCTCGTTTATTGCAATTGTTCCAGACGAATTTTTACCTGTTCCATCATCTGGGTATATTTTTCCAGCTTTGCACGCTCCTCTGCAACCTTTGCCTCCGGCGCCTTTGACATGAACTTTTCGTTATGCAGCATACCGTTTACACGCACAAGTTCGCCCTCCAAACGCTTTTTTTCCTTTTCCAGACGTTCAATCTCCTGCCTGATATCGACCAGTTCCGCGAAAGGAATGTAAAGTACCGCGTCCGGAATCACAACGGAAACCGCGTCGTCCGCAATCCCCGTCCTGTCTTTTTGTATCGTCACATCGCTCGCTCCCGCCAATGATGTAAAAAACAGCCTGCCATCAGAGAAAATATCCCGCACCTTATCTTTTTCGCTCACTACGAAAACGGCGGCTTTCCTGCTTGGCGCGACATTCATCTGCGTACGCACGTTTCTGATACCGCGGACAGCCTCTTTCATCAGTTCAATCGCCGCTTCCTCTTCTGCAAACGCCCTGTCCTTTTGATAAACGGGCCATGAAGAAATCATAATGGATTCTTCTTTCGTCTGCATGGTGCAGAAAATTTCTTCCGTAATAAACGGCATATAAGGGTGCAGCAGCTTCAACGCTTCCAGTAAAACATTTTGAAGCGTCCATAATGCGGCTGTTTTGCCATCCGCCTCCGTCTCTTCTTTGCTGTAAAGGCGCGGTTTTACCATCTCAATATACCAATCGCAGAATTCATCCCAGATAAAATCATAAACTTTCTGTACCGCGATGCCCAGCTCGTAATGCTCCATATTGTCCGTTACGTCTTTTATGAGCGTATTCAATTTAGAGATAATCCATTTATCGGCAGGCTCCAGTTTTTCTTTGATATTATCATATGAACATTCCCAGCCGCATGCGCCTGTTTTTTCTTTCGCCTGCTCCATATTCATCATAATGAAGCGCGCGGCATTCCATACTTTGTTAGCAAAGTTACGGCTTGCCTCCACCCTCTCGTAATAAAAACGCATATCGTTACCCGGCGCATTGCCCGTAATCAGCGTAAGGCGCAGGGCGTCCGCTCCGTATTTATCAATAATCTCCAGCGGGTCGATGCCGTTTCCGAGGGATTTGCTCATCTTACGCCCCTGCGAGTCTCTTACAAGACCGTGGAACAGTACCGTATGGAACGGTTTTTCGTTCATCTGTTCATAACCGGAGAATATCATACGGATAACCCAGAAAAAGATGATATCATATCCAGTCACCAGTACGTCCGTCGGGTAGAAATAGTCCAAATCCTCTGTTTTCTCCGGCCATCCTAAAGTGGAAAAAGGCCATAACGCCGAGGAAAACCAGGTATCCAGCGTATCCTCGTCCTGTGTAAAATGTGTATCGCCGCACTTCGGGCAGACTTCCGGCATCTTTCGCCCTACCACGATTTCACCGCATTTATCGCAGTAATAGGCGGGAATCCTGTGTCCCCACCACAACTGGCGGCTGATGCACCAATCCCTGATATTGTCCGTCCAGTTAAAATAAGTTTTGTCCATACGTTCGGGAATCAGTTTAATATCTCCGTTTTTCACCGCTTCCACCGCCGGTTTAATCAATTCGTCCATCTTGACGAACCACTGTTTTTTAATCAACGGCTCAATCGTCGTGCCGCAGCGGTCGTGCGTGCCTACGTTATGGGAGTAATCTTCTATTTTTACTAAAAGACCTTCTTTTTCCAGTTCCTCCACAATGCGCTTTCTGGCCTCGTATCTGTCCAAGCCCTCGTATTTGCCGCCGTTGGCATTGATGGTGGCGTCATCGTTCATAATATTGACTTCCGGCAGGTTGTGACGCTTGCCGACCTCAAAGTCGTTCGGGTCATGCGCAGGCGTAATCTTAACAACGCCCGTACCAAATTCCATATCGACATAGTCGTCCTCCACAACCGGAATCGGCTTATTCACAATCGGCAGCCATACCTGTCTGCCTTTTAAATAGGTATATCTTTCGTCTTTCGGATTGACCGCAACCGCCGTATCGCCTAACATTGTCTCCGGACGCGTCGTTGCAAATTCCAGAAACTCCGTTTTGCTCGGCTGTCCGTTTTCGTCTACAAGCGGATATTTGATATGCCAGAAATGCCCCGCCTGCTCTTCGTATTCCACTTCCGCGTCGGATATGGAAGTATTGCATACCGGACACCAGTTAATGATTCTGCTGCCTTTATAAATCCATCCTTTTTCGTGCATCTTACAGAATACTTCCGTAACCGCTTTATTACAGCCCTCGTCCATCGTGAAACGCTCTCTGTCCCAGTCGCAGGAGGAACCCATTTTCTTAAGCTGTTCGATAATGCGTCCGCCGTATTCTTTTTTCCACTCCCAGGCGCGCTCTAAAAAGCCGTCCCGTCCAAGGTCGTCTTTTTCAATGCCCTCTTCTTTTAACTTCTCAATAATCCTTACTTCCGTCGCAATCGAGGCATGGTCCGTTCCCGGCTGCCAGAGCGTATTGTATCCCTGCATTCTTTTAAAACGGATAAGGATGTCCTGCATCGTATTATCCAGCGCGTGGCCCATATGGAGCTGTCCCGTGATATTCGGGGGCGGAATGACGATGGTAAACGGTTTTTTCATCCTATCCACTTCGGCGTGGAAGTATTTCTTATTTAACCACTTTTCGTATAATCTGTCCTCTATGCTTTTGGGGTCGTAGGTTTTGGCAAGTTCTTTGCTCATGGTGTGTCCTCCTTTGATGGTATTGTGTCAAGTAATTGTGAAATGCTTTTGTTCACGTTCTATATTGTGTAAAATATACAGTCCAACACGGGCCGCTCTCGCTACAGTTCAACCGTAGCGGCGCATAATATGCGAAAATACCGCATATAAACGCCGACGGTCTCACAGTACCCGCTTATGGAATGTATATTTTACACAATTTCTGATACTACCAAAGGCATTTCACAATTACTCGTCAAATTTAACTTTATTAGATAAATGCTTTTGACTCTCAAACCCTGCCTATTTATATCATGAAAAAGCCCTCTGCCGACATTGTCAGCAAAGGGCGTATTATCACGCGGTACCACCTTCGTTTATCACTTAACGATTCCTGTCAGAATCTTATCCGCTAACGGGGATAGGGCGGGAATGCTTACTGCGGTATCTTCTTATCCTGGTTCGGCATTCCGGTTCCAAAGCTACCTTCCATGAATCTTTTCCGAAACAGCCTTTCAGCAAATAGCTGTTCTCTCTGGCGGCAGACGTCATGTACTCCTCTTTGTCGTTACCTTTTTCTGATTATCTAATTATTTCTACTATAGTGATTTGCGGGGCGTTTGTCAAGTCCTGCCTAACTTTTGCAACAAAGCTTCCTGCAATACTTGTGAAAAATTGATTTTCAACGCCTCCGCTTCTTCATTTAACCATTCCGGTAATGTGACGTTTTTTCTCACAGACTTATTATTATACATTTTTCTGTAGGCAAGCGTATCACATCTGATATCATTGACAAACTCGCCTTGACGCACTTCTATACTTTCCCGACTAGAAGGTTTTGGAATTTTTTTCCCCTCCACCTCATATCCATACAATACCAAAGCCAACGCATCTTCCGCCATTTCTATGGCTTGCTCTATACTATCCCCGCAGGTATAGCATCCTTCCAAATCCCTAAACACAACCGAATACTGTCCGTTATCTTCTTGTGTAAATACTGCAGGGTATACATATTTTGACATTTCAACATCCTCCATTTCCAAACCCTGAAATTATTTCGGGTTACTCAAATCCGGCGTCTTTCTTTATGTTTTCAAAAGTACCTTTCGGTACATCCTGCGCCGGATGACGCGGCACTGAGAATTGTTTATTGGTGATTCGACTGCACCATATATCATGATTTCTTCCATGCCTTAATAGATAACATTGATTTTTCTTTAGTATCTTAACCAGTTCCGATACTTTCAATCATTAACCGCCTCTTTCTCTATGTGTATTATTATATGCTTTCCTCTTCATCTTATGCGTATTAATGTGTATTCTTTCCCCTATTTTATGCGCATTAATACGTGTTGTCAATGTTTTTATATTATGTGATTTGCCCATTTTGTTTCCGTGAAAATAAAAAGCACAGAAAATCTGTCATTTCAAAAATGAGAAAAGTCAAGAAAGCCACGGTAAACGCATGAAAAAAATCGGCAGATTTTCTGTCGATTTTTTTCATGCGTTTACCGTGATTCTCGAATAGCGTAATACTGTATATATCCGAGGTGAGGTTCATTATATTAATTCATCTATTCTTCAAAAACATCGCTTCGCACATAATAAGTATTTTTTCCGGAGCCACATTTGACAATCTCTTTTTCTTCCGTCAGCTTTTTTAATGCAGCAAGAATCGCAGAACGCCCCGCGCCGGGGCAGGCGGCAATCACTTCCGCTCCCGTAAACTTACCGATTTTTTCCGTTACATAAGCCTTAACAATATCATATGCTCTGCTTTTAGTACGTCCAACGCTTAACATTCCTACACGCTCTTCAAATTCCGTATAGCATGCCAGAATTACCTTTAGCATATACCGGATAAACGGCGTCGGGTCATTCGTCTCCTCATGCCAGCCGTAATCCGCCCGTTCCAGCGCATCATAATAAATATCCTTTGTGTTTTCTATCTGCTTCTCTATACTGATATATTTTCCTACTTCATATCCGTTCTGATAAAGCAAAAGCAGCGTCAGAAGCCGACTCATTCTGCCGTTCCCGTCATTAAACGGATGAATGCACAAAAAATCGCATATAAATACAGGCACTAAAATCAGCGGGTCAATCGTCTCCATCAATACTGCCTTTTCATAGTTTGAACAGATAGCGCCGATTGCCTCTTCCGTTTCATAAGGCGGCACCGGAATAAAACGGACAACCTGCGTTCCATCCGCCCTTGTTTCGTTAATATAATTCTGTACATTCTTAAAATGCCCGCCGTAAGAAAGCCCCGCCCGCTTTAACAAATCTCTGTGCAGTTGTAAAATATAAGACGGTCTTATGGGGATAAAGTCATGGCTTTCATGGATTGTGTTTAACACATCCCGATACCCCATGATTTCACTCTCATCTCTGTTTCGCGGCGCTGTCTTTTCCGCCATCAACTGTTTTATTCTTGTGCCGGTAGTAACGATTCCTTCGATTTTATTGGAAGCCTCCGTACTCTGGATGCGCGCAATTTCAACAAGGCGTTCCAGTTCCATCGGCTTCTGCCTCACAAACAACTCCTGCCTCCCTTTGCATTCATGTATTTTGGCAATATAGGAAACAATCTCTGTATCCCACATCTCGTTTTGCAGCTTCATATAATCAAATTTACGCATAATGCACCCCTGCCGCCTCATTTCTTTATCCGTTTATCGTCCGGTTTTATTATCCTTTCGTCCATATTATGCCACATTTTGGACGAATAATCAATGAATTGGATAAATTCCCATCTTCTCATTGTTAATTTATGATACTATTGACTTGCAGTTGGCAAAAAAGCGCTGAATTGATTTAGCCGGGAGTGGATAAAATTGAAAACATTTATTCGCTCCTTTCTATTTCCCCTGTCTCGTCATTTAACCAAAATGTCTTTACTCCATCTTCCTGTACCAAACGGATGAGATGGCAGGAGAGTTCTCCGTTCTCCCGTGTAATACGGTCATAATAAAGATAATCTCCCTCCCATTCCGGCGAATCGCCGTCCGCTTCATGCCGCGTTTCGGGCAGGGTATAATAATAATCAGGAAGTTCCACGCACACCAAACGCTCATATCCCTCTTTCTGCCACTCGGCATAAGGCAGTTCTTCTTTTACGGCTAAAAACGCATCCTCCAATACCTCTTCCAAAACACGGTCAAGCGCTTCCGAGGATGTAATGCGGGGTTCTTCCTTTTCATAAATATAATAAGAGTGGGGATAAAGACTAATGTCCGGAAAGGCTTTATGCGCCGGATGCTCCGTATCTTCTATGTCCACGCGGACATTGCGGTTTCCATCCCAGGCAATCGCATAATGCTGCCATTCTCCGCTCCTTTCATCCTGTATGTTCACATCATAGCCAACCGCGTAATAATCATCATCGACCGTTATCCTGCTCGCCAGACGAAGCGTTCCGTTATGGTATTCATAAATGGAATTCTGTTCCCAACCGGATTTGCCGCCCCATCCCTCTTGGATGAGCAGATAGCCTTCCTGTATAAACGCGCCGTAGTAAAGGTCGCCCTTCGTCCCGCCCATTTCGGAGGAGGCAATCTCCGGTGTATTCGCCAGCTCCTTCCACGAACCGTCCTCTTGCTGTAATAAAATAAACATACGGAGGGTTCTTAAATAATCCCCCTTATCATCAAAAGCCTCGCTTGTCGCGACAAAAGCGATATCCCGGCGTCCGTCATGATTCAAGTCGCCCTCTATAAAATCATTACATGTAAAAAACTGTTCAACCCCAGGATAATGCTCGGCAAGCCAATCCGTGACAAACGCCTTTTCCTCTTCCGATACGCCTCCGGTCGTCGTATACCGAAGCATCGGCACCATAAAAATCGGCTCCAAACTTTTAGCAGGATTGCCAAATACCGCCGCATACATCAATTCTTCCTTATCCGCAAGGGGCGTAAAGTCTTCAATCAGGTTGTTGAAAAGTCTCACTTCATTCAGATGAGGCAGTTTTGCAAGTGCGGAAATATCCTGAATCTCATTGTCATCTAACGCCAAGTTATACAGGCTACTCAAATTTTCCAGCGCGGAAATATCACTGATTCCGTTATCGGATAACTCCAGATGTTCTAGCTTATGAAGCCCCGCAAGCGGCGTAATGTCCGTGATGAAATTTCCATTCAAACTCACGTTCCGAAGTTTTGTTGAGCCGCTTAAAAAGCTGATATCCTTAATGCCGCAGCGCTGTATGTTCAAATCCTGCATTTCGGTAAGCGTTCCCACCGCCTCTATATTTTTTACATTCTCATTGCCGCAAAGAGACAGTTGAACCAGATTCGGAAGTTTCTCC
Source organism: Clostridium sp. (assembly GCA_023664605.1). Lineage (GTDB taxonomy): Bacteria > Bacillota > Clostridia > Lachnospirales > Lachnospiraceae > UBA3282. The sequence continues at coordinate 8,086 of JAMPFF010000027.1, read as the reverse complement.
AATACCGCCAAGTCTTCTATGGGCGTTTCATAGAAAGACAGGCGTTGCAGCTGCGGCATTTCTTCCAAAAAAGAAAAGTCCGCCATCTTGCAATTCGGCAAAAAAAGCGCCGTAATCGTGTGCATCTGCCCTAAAAAAGAAAGGTCAATCTGCTCGTCTCTTTCATCATTGATATAAAGCTCTTCCAGCTTGGACAACTGCGCAATAGGCGTAAAATCCTCGATAGCGGAATCATCCCAGCTGTTGATATTGATTCCGAACCATGTCAAATTTGGCATAAGAGACAGCGCCTCCAACGAATAAATTGCATTGCCGGATGGCGCTTCTTCTAATGTAATGCTCTCGCAGTTTTCCAGCTTTCGCAGCACTTCATCAGCCAAATCATCTTCCTCAATACCAAGCTTGTAATGCACACATTCGCGAAAACCCTCGTCTTCTATGAGCAGTTCCAACACTTCATCGGCGTTCGCGGCGCCGGATAAGTCCGGCAAATCTGACATGGATGTCGCTTCCGTTTCCTGTGATGATGCCGTTTCCCGCCCACACGCGCACAAAAGCAGACTGCACGCTACGGCGCATGACAATGCTTGGTATTTCTTCATTTTTATAACCATGCCTTTCCTCAGCCTGCAAGTTTGCTGCCACAGCGCTATCGACGCCGGCACAAACTTTGCAAATTATCCAGAAATCTTATAGACTTACTCAGGATAACATGAGTGTGCATCATATTTGCATCATTTTTGCATCTTTTTTGTATCATCCATGAATCACAATACTCCCGGCATCCAAATGTTTTCCAGCGTTTCAGGATTGACTGATATAGTCACTTCTTCTATGCCCGCCACATCGAAAGAAACCAGTTTCCCCTCTTTTAAATTTTGCAAAAGCACATCTTTCGCTTCCATCATGTATTCCAAATCATCGTGCGTTCCGCTCCACTCGCAGGAAAGAAAAATCCGGTCGGTTTCTTCATCCCAGTATGCGTATGGCATCGTGACATTTTCCGCATTATAAGTCACGCTGAAGCGAACGGTATTTTCCGGAACACTGTCATCTGTTTGGAAACCGGTCTGCCGCCCGCGCATACCTGAAATTCCCTGCAGCTTTTTTCCTTCTTTAAATTCCACATCAAAACTCTCCGTCCGCATATCCGGCTCTCCTAAAATCTGCCTGCCGCCGTAGCTGAGTGCGCCAAACTCCGTAAAAGCGACGCCACTTCCTATCCCGCACAGTAAAACGCCCAAACAAAACACAATCAGTAATATTTTCTGCAATTTATTCATACTGCACCTCCCCGTCCGTTCTTTCTGTTTCCCCTTTATTGATTCCATCCGTATTATCTTTGTTTTCAATGCTTTTACTCTTTTTTCTGATTAAAAGGGTGAACGCACCGCCCGCCAATGCGCCGAAACACAGCATACCGCCCAGGCAGAGGACAAAAATACCATAAAACGGATATCCCTGGAACAGGAAAACCAACACCGCGCCCAGTCCCATTAAGACAATCATCGCCATAAGGGCGCAAAGTATGGAAAACATCAGCCATCCGAGGTTCCAAATCCATTTCAGGCACCAAACACAGAATAAACAACATGCCCTGCATAATGTTACAATCCCATTTTCTATCGTTTTTAAAATACCTTTGATTCCTTTTCCCATCTCTTTTGTTTTTTGCTCCTTTGCCCATTCTTCCGTAATATCATTCACAGCCTTATCTTTCCCAAAAGGTTTGCTGCACCATCTGCCGAATGCGCGGCATTTTTTTCCTATCTTGGAAAATACATTTTTAATGCCGCGGCTTATCTCGGCCGCTTTCTCTTTTAGCCATGCAAACGCTTTGGGAAGAGGCCTGTCTGCTTCTTCATCCGTGCCGGCCGTCTCTGTTTTTGTAAAACCGATGGAATTTCTTTCCCCGGAAAACTGCGGTTTTACGTGATATGCTTCCAGAATCTGCTCTGCCAGTTCCTCCATAGGGCCAAAATCCTGAATCGCTTCTTCTTCGCTCAACCCTTTCTGCATTTTCATATCAATATGCTGCGCATACTCTTCCAGAATATCCTGCTGCTCTCCGTCTTCCAAAATACCAAGATATTCCTTAAGCTTTTCAAGAAATGCTTCTTTATTCATGCTGCTCCCTCCCCTTTAAAAACGCGTTCACTCTCGTCTGAAATTCTTCCCACTCCGCTTCCAGTCTATCCCGGTATAATATCCCGGCGGCCGTTATGTGATAATATTTTCGCGGCGGCCCTTCGGACGATTCCCGCAGATATGTTTCAAAATAACGCTCGTTCGTCAGCCTTTTCAAAAGCGGATAAATCGTTCCCTCATTTACGTCAATGACCCGCGAAACTTCTTCCACCAGTTCATAGCCGTACATATCCTTCTGGCATACGGATTCTAAAACAATAAGTTCCAGCACTCCCTTTTTGAATTGTGGATTCATCCTCATCCCCCGTTTCCCGTTCTTATACTCTTAGATTAAACCTACTACTATGCATTGTCAAGTACTAATTTTTTTAATATACTCTTTGCGGAGGAAATTCCCCTCTGATATAATAGGTTCAGCGCACGCTGTACGTTGAACCGCAAGTTTGTGTGACGTTGATAACGTCGGCACAAACATCGTACATATGTCATGAAAATTATGGAATAAGAAAAGAGCTGGTTACGAAGATGAGCGATACACAGATTAAAGATTTTACGCGGGGCAATGTGACAAAACAGCTGATTGTTTTCGCATTACCGCTGTTTCTTTCCAATTTACTGCAGGTTGTTTATAATATGGTCGATATGATGGTCGTCGGCAACGTACTTGGAAAAGCCGGCATCTCCGCCGTAGCGGTCGGCGGCGATGTCTCCAATCTGCTTACTTTTGTTGCAATGGGATTTTCTAATGCGGGACAGGTTCTGATTGCCAGATATATAGGGAAAAAAGAACGGGAAAAAATCGGCGCTTTTGTCGGTACAATGGCTTCTTTTTTAGCCGTCTGCGCCATTACGCTTAGTATCGTGGGGCTGATTTTTCAACAAGGGCTTTTACGCTTGATGAATACGCCTCCGGAAGCGTTAGCAGGCGCCGTCAGCTATGCCACTATCTGCATGTCGGGACTTATTTTTATCTATGGCTATAATATCGTCAGCGCCATTTTGCGCGGTATGGGTGATTCCAAGCATCCGTTTATTTTTATCAGCATCGCCGCTGTTTTAAACCTTATGCTTGATTTTCTTTTCGTTGCCGGAATGGGTTTGGGTGCAGGCGGCGCAGCGCTTGCAACCGTCATCAGCCAGGCGTTAAGTTTTCTCTGCTGTGTCATATTTTTAAAGAAAAATGCCGCGCAATTTGAATTAAATATCCACATCAGGAATTTTTTTCACTGGAATAAAGAAATGCTCGGCGACCTTTTAAAACTCGGCACGCCGATGGCTATCAAAACGGCTTCCATCCAAGTATCCAAGCTGTTTGTCAACTCCTGGATTAACTCCTACGGCGTCGCCGTATCGGCATTTGCAGGCATCGCCAACAAAGTGTCAAGCATCGCCAACCTGATATCTACCGCCATGAACACCGCCGGTTCTACGATGGTCGGTCAAAACATTGCCGCCAGAGAATATGAACGTGTGAAAAAAATATTAAAACAGCTATCCCTGATTACGCTGACGGTTGCCGCCGTTCTATCGGTAATTATCTGTCTGTTTCCACAGGAAATATTCAGTATTTTTACGAAAGCGCAGGACGCTGACGTCCTTGCCATTGCCGGAGGCTATGTGCCGATTGCGGTTCTGCTTTTTATCGGGAGCGCGCTGCGCGCCGTTATGAACGCATTAATTAACGGAAGCGGCAATTATAAGATTAACTTCGTCACGGCAATCCTTGACGGAATCGTCATGAGAATCGGGCTTGCGTTGTTGTTTGGTCTCACCCTTAATCTGAAACATTATGGTTTCTGGCTCGGCGACGCACTCGCTGGGTTCACACCTTTTTTCATCGGGCTGGCGTTTTATTTTACGGGGAAATGGAAAGGAATTGATAAAACCGAATGAATACAGAACACGAATTGTGCAAAAATCTGGACAGGCTGCATCATAACTGTGAATGCGCACAGCTATACGATTATTACGGCGCATAAGGAATAGACTATTCGCCAATGATTTCCAGACCATCCGGAAAATCCCGTATGACAAGCGCGCACGTATTTGTCAGTTTTACATTATTTTTTAATGGATATGCCAATCTGCCCCTTTTTTCTCCCGTTATGCAATGAACGTCTAATTTCGTATCAATCAAACCCAGATTATTCTCTAAATTATTAGAAAAAATAAGGCTTCCGGCGCTTACCCCTATTACCAGGCCATTGCCATTGATATACTCCATCAAAGACTTATGAAAACCTGTGGCGTTGATTCTTTCCAGCAAATAATCGGTATTTCCGCCGCACAAATATACCACATCATATTCTTTTAGCTTCTCAAACTCCATTCCGTCATGTAAATCCCATACGGTAATATTTTTATCTAAGATACCGCATTTTAACAGGTCATTCATACATTTGGGTAAAACTTCTATTGCGCCTGCATCTATTGCCGCCGTAGGGATAAATAACGCTTTTACGAAAGACATATCTTTATCCGCCATATTCACAAAACACTCTTTGATTTCTTCCGTTTCCAAACCTGCTGATGTTAATAAAACTCTCATGTTTCCTCCTATTCCGGCCAGTTCATCTGCTCATCGGCAATACCTAATTTCCGACACTCATTGCATACATATTCTTTTTCAGTCTGATTGCCAATCTGATATTGCAAAATCTTATCTTTAAACACAATGTACTTTTCATTATCCGCCTTAAAATCTACAAACCAATTCCCGCCCGTATCAGAATCGGAGCGCATGACTTTTGAAATTTGTTTTGGAAAATCTTTTTTATCGCTTGTAAAAAACAATGCCGTCCAATATTTGGGCTTTCCTCCGGCATTCCATAATTCCATTTTGTGGATATTCATGTCGTCAATGATGCTGTCATCCGTTATGCTTTCTTTGATTAATATCCCTTCATATAATGCCTGTTTCTTTTTTTGGATTGCATTGCTGCCGCAATTATGAACATCTTTTACCTCATTTAATGTCAATTCGTCTTTTAGTAAAATATCCATAGATACCCGAAAGGTATCTCCCAGTATCAGCAGTTTTTCTGTCTCGGGCAACGCAATGTCAGCCTCCCATTTCGATATAGACTGCCTGCTGACATTACATATGGCGGCAAGCTCTTCCTGCGTCATTTTGTTTGCTTTTCGTAGCGCGATAATTTTTTCTGATAATTTCATTGTCACATCTCCCTTACTAATTTGCATTATACAAAATAGTAAGGCTGTTTACCACCAACAGGAAAGTTCTTTTTGGCAACCTTTAGTTGCCGGATAAAGAATTTTACTCAATCTGCCAAGAATCATTATCTCGCTCCTTAGTCTTTACCCATTTTTTTACAAAATTTCATAAAATAAGTTGTAATCAGCAAAAAATAGTGTATACTAAATACAGTAGGTGATGCACAGCCTTATAAATGAGCGAGTTATGAGCGGGTGATGCACAGCCCTTAAGTGAGCGAGTTAACAGATGGCAGGAACTACTTTAGGTTCCTGCCTTTTCTATAAATAGACAAAGGAGCTTTATGAAAAATAATATTAAAATATATGGTGTAACAGATGCCTATATAAAATACTTGAGCCAATATCAGGAGCATTTGTTTTTACATGAAGAGGGTTCATTTGGATGAAAATACATAGGCACTGTTTTCAAGATTAACGGATTTTCTTATTTTGCGCCATTATCTTCATTTAAGCCCAAACACAAGAAAATGAAAGAAAGTGTAGATTTTATTAAAATAAAAGACTATGCAGTTATCAATCTTTATAATATGGTTCCAGTTCCGAAAGAGCAGTTGATTGAGTTAGACATCAATGCTGAAAAAAATCCACACTATAAATTTCTTTTACAAGCTGAAAGCCGTGAAATTAACAGGCAAAAAAAACGAATAAGGAAAAACGCAGAGATTGTTTATAATCATAAAAAACGAAACAGGGATTCCACACGATTAGCAAAAAGGACAAATAACTTTGAGATGCTAGAAAAGAAATGTGGGGAATATTAAAGCACACAATAAGAAAGTTACATAATGACACTTCATCATCTGCCGTACTAATAGTTCCAAGTCAGGGTAATAACCTTTAGTTGCCGGATAGTTTGGCATGTGGATAAATGAATGTCTATGCACACATTACAAAGGAAAAGGATACATAATTTGGAGACCGGACATACTGTAAAGTTCTTGAAAACAGGGAAAAGATAAGACAATTAGCAGATAAACGGAAAGTTATACCACAGTCAATTTTTTCTCCATGATTTCATAAACCAACCTGATATCATTCTCTAGTTCAAGAACGCCATGTCCTACCGTTTTATAGCCTCTATGCTCATATAAAAACACGGCAGGAAGTGACGCATCCAAGGTAGAAGCAGAAGAGCTTTTTGCAATTTCTGCTTCTAAGCAATCCAAAATATGCGAGCCATAACCTCGATTTTGAAAACCAGGTAATACATACACCCCTGTGATATGGTTATGGTCGAAACATCCTGTGCCTACAATCGTTTTGTCATCCATTAATACCCCCATATTACCCGAAGCTATACCCTCTAAAATATGTTCCCTATTATGGTGTTTACAAAAAAAGTCCACTACTTCTTTCGGATAATATTTTGCATAGACCGTCTTAATAGTTGTATGTAAAACATTTTGTATTTCTTCTGCCATAACAGATGTTGCCGTTATATATATCATATTAATCTCCATTCCAAAGCGTTTTCGCAACGGGGCAACGCAAATCTTAATATATCATACTATAAAAATATTCTCCTCACAACAGTGTGGTATCGGTTTCATGTTTTGCCTTAGTATAACATATGCCGCATCTTTCTTCATCCATTTTAATTTGTGATGGTAAAACATTTCCAATCCGTATACAATAGACTTTTGACAAAACCTGACAAAGCAAAGGAGAAAATATATGGATAATTTAGAGACAATCATCAATCATTACTTAGACTTCTGCCAGTATCAAAAGCGGCTGGACGCCAAAACAATGAAAGCGTACCGTATCGACTTAAAGCAATTTCTGACACAGATATCTATCGAGAATGTGGTTGACATAACTTCCGACGTCTTGGAAAAATATATCATGAGCTTGCACCAGACATACAAACCCAAAACCGTAAAACGCAAAATTGCATCTGTTAAGGCGCTTTTTCATTATATGGAATATAAAAGTTATATCGAAATAAATCCTTTTAACAAAATACAGATAAAATTCAGGGAGCCTGTTATTTTGCCCAAAACAATACCTCTACGCACGATAGAGCTTTTTTTATCAACCATTTATGGACAGCGCACACATGGCAAAACCGTCTGCCAGCGAAAAAACGCCCTGCGGGACGCGGCGGTTATTGAGCTTTTATTTGCTACAGGAATGCGGATTTCGGAGTTATGCTCTTTAAAAACGGAAAATGTCAACTTAAACGACGGCGTCATTCTGATTTATGGAAAAGGCGCGAAAGAACGCCGCATACAGATTGGAAATCCGGATGTGCGGCATATATTGGAAGAATATTGTCTGGAATATCACGCGGAAATAGAATGCTGTGGGTATTTTTTTGCTAACCTGTCCGGCCGCCCCTTATCCGACCAGGCGGTACGCCGTATGATTCGCAAGTACTCTTCCATGGCGTCGATTGACCTGCATATTACGCCGCATATGTTCCGACACACATTTGCCACCTGTCTGCTGGAGGAGGACGTCGATATCCGCTATATTCAGGAAATGCTTGGGCATAGTTCGATTAATATTACGGAAATATATACGCATGTTGCCATGGCGAAGCAGCGGGATATTTTGAGTACGAAGCATCCGAGGAGGAATCTGCATATATCAATTTAATCATATAAGCAACGCATTTTATCAATATATTTATACATATTTGACGGATAATCTCTTATTATTTATCTTCGGGAATGGATGAGGAGAGAAAGATATGAAG
>JAMPFF010000026.1 GCA_023664605.1 Clostridium sp. | reverse complement strand
GGCTGGCGATTGTGTTAAGTTTTGGATTTTATATTCCGGTAGTCCTTTTTGCGGACGCCTATCCTATGATTGGTATGCTGATGATACCGAAAACCTGCGCTTATGTGTGGATGGTGCTGATGGGATATTATGATATGAAACGAAGTCTTGGTGGTGTGGAAGCGTAGAAGGAGCTTTTTATGGATGAAAATTTTGATATTCAGGCATATATGACAAGAGGCGTGGAACGGATTGTAGCCGATTCTTTGAAAGCGACATTAAAAGACCCGCGGGAAAGCGCCTTTATGGTAAAATTTGCAGCAGCCAGTAAAAAGGCGTCCAAGATTCGGGCGCAAGAAGAGAAAAACGGCATACATATTCCGCCTTTTTTGATTGCAAGCATTACAAGCAGCTGCAATCTGCATTGTGCGGGATGTTATTCCAGATGTAACCATGCGACGCAGGACGCAGCGCCGGTGGAGCAGCTTACCAGTGAGGAATGGCTTTCCATTTTCAAAGAGGCGGATGAGATTGGCGTGAGTTATATCCTGCTTGCGGGAGGCGAACCTCTGCTGCGGAGAGATATTATAGAAGCGGCGGGAAAAATGCAGAATATTATTTTCCCGATTTTTACCAACGGGACCTACATGGATGAAAAATACTTCAGGCTTTTGGAACAGTGCCGGAATCTGATTCCTGTCATGAGCATCGAGGGTGGAAAAGAAGAAACGGATATGCGCAGGGGAGTGGGAATCTATGACAAACTGATTTCCAATATGGATAGTTTACATAAAAAAGGTCTGCTGTTCGGGGTATCTGTCACGGTAACGACAGAAAATGCGAAAGAAGTCATTTCTGATGAGTTTCTGGACAGTCTTGCGGACAGGGGATGTAAACTTGTGGTTTATGTTGAGTTTGTACCTGTTACCAAAGAAAGTGAAGAATTAGCGCCCGGAGAGGAAGAACGGGAACTGTTAAAAAGCGGTATTGCGCGGCTGCGTGAGAAATATTCGGAGATGGTCTTTGTTTCTTTTCCGGGTGATGAAAAAAGCTCCGGCGGCTGTATCGCGGCAGGCAGAGGCTTTTTCCATATCAATTCCCATGGAGGGGCGGAGCCTTGTCCGTTTTCTCCATATTCAGATATTAACGTAAAGGATACTTCTCTAAAAGACGCAGTGAACTCCCGCTTGTTCCAAGCTTTAAGGGATGGCGACCTGCTTGCGGATGACCATGCAGGCGGCTGCGTTTTATATGAGAAAAGACAGCGGGTGGAGGAGCTGTTGTTGGGCAGATAGGCAATGAGCCTGATGATTCGGCTACTCCTTTTTTTCATACATTTGGCTGAGTTCATATAATTCCTTGGCAATCTGTTCGACACTGGAAAATGTCTGTCCGGTCATTTTGTTCAAAAAAATTCATTTGTTTTTCATCATGATTCTCCTGTGTATACAGCATAAAAAATTTTTATAATATTCAAGAACAATTCCGAAAAAAGGTGGAAACAACTTTTTTCGGAATTGTGAAAACGGCATTGCCAGGAACTATACGACAGCCCTGATTTGTGGTAAAATAACCATATATAGAAAAAAGCAGAAGGGGATAGTATGAAAAATCTAAGCAAAAGAACAGCAGGATTTACGGATTCCGTTATCCGGAGAATGACAAGAATCTCGAACCAATATAACGCCATTAATTTGTCGCAGGGCTTCCCGGATTTTGACCCGCCAAAGGAGATTACGGACAGGCTCTCGCAGGTGGCGAAAGAAGGACCGCACCAATACGCGCTGACATGGGGAGCGCAGAATTTCAGGGAGGCGCTGGCAAAAAAGCAGGAGCATTTTTATGGCATGAAAGTTGACCCCGACCGGGAAATCGTCGTTACCTGCGGAAGCACGGAAGCAATGATGGCAGCCATGATGTCGGTCTGCAATCCTGGCGATAAAGTCGTTATCTTTTCGCCTTTTTATGAAAACTACGGCGCGGATACGATATTGTCGGGCGCGGAGCCGATTTATGTGCCGTTAAAGCCGCCCGCATTCGATTTTGACGGAAACGAACTGGAGGACGCGATAAAGCAGCCGGGCGTAAAAGCGCTTATTTTGTGTAACCCCTCAAATCCGTGCGGGAAGGTATTTACAAAAGAAGAACTGAAAATTATTGCAGAACTTGCCATTAAATATGACATTTATGTCATAACGGATGAAGTATATGAGCATATTGTCTATAAACCGCATACGCATACCTGCATCGCCACATTACCGGGGATGCGGGAGCGGACGATTATCTGCAACTCCTTATCCAAGACATATTCGATTACCGGCTGGCGTCTGGGATTTGTGATGGCGTCTGCGGAAGTTATCGACAGGGTTAAAAAAGTGCATGATTTTTTGACGGTGGGAGCGGCAGCGCCTTTGATGGAGGCGGCGGTTGTGGGATTACAGTTTCCCGATTCCTATTACGAGGGTTTGCGGGATCATTACACGCATATGAAAAATCTGTTTACGGACGGGCTAAAAGATATCGGACTTATCTTTACCAATCCGCAGGGTGCGTATTATGTACTGGTGGATATCAGTGAATTTGGCTGCGCAGACGATATCGTTTTTTGCGAGAAACTCGCTGAAAAGGTAGGCGTGGGAGCGGTTCCGGGTTCCAGCTTTTTCAGGGAGCCGGAAAACAGGTATATCCGTTTCCACTTTGCCAAGCAGGACGCCACGCTGCAGGCGGCATTAGAGCGGCTTGCGGATATTCACAGCAAAATGCCGCTATAAATCATTTGTCAAAAATGCAGATAAATGGATAAACTAAATTGTACGAAAATATATTTAATTTCATATCTGAATCTGTTATAATGTATGGTAATCGGGCGATATAGGAGTTGTACAGAGAAAGGCTGCAAAATGGAAAGCACAAATATACATGAGGTTATTGTTAATAAAGATAATATGCAGACGATATCGGCGGACGCGGCGTTTTATTCTTTTATGGGAGAACGGCTTTATCTTCCCTTTGAAAAGCTTGTCATGGAGGAGGATAAAAAAGTATTCTCTCAGGAAGTTGAAGAGTGCAACGGCGAGCGGTTTATGATGCGCCTTGTCGGGGAAAATGGAAAACAGGGCGTTTATTTTTCCAGAGTAAAAGAAGGACCGTCCGAAAACAGTATCAGGATTTTGCTGCTTTATGCGGAATCCCTTGTAGAGATACGAAGCCAGTTACAAAAAACGGTTTCCATACGCAATGCGATTCTGGGGATGTATAACGATACCTATTTTGAATATGAACCGGAAAACGGCATGATTCGGATGTATACCATGGAAATCGGTGAGCAGAACGTGGAGCGGTTTCCTTTGGAGGAATTTGAACGCAAGCTTACGGTTCATGCTGATGAAAATCAGAAAAAAGACGTTCATGAGCTTATCGTGAATATCAAAACGGGAATGCGCAGATTTGAAATGCGCGCGGGTAAAAATCTGATAAGCGAGGATGGCGAAGACTGCCTGATGACGATAGGTATCAAGTCGGTTTATGAAAAAGGCGTTTTCTCCATTGCTGTGGGCTGTATCCATATCGGACGGGATTTTGGACAGGATATTAGAAAAAAGATAGAATTGGATTCGTTGACCGGATTGGTCACAAAAGCGGATATTACGCGCATTGCGATTGATATTATCAATGTGAAGAAAGTCAAGGGCATCACCTTGGCGATTGTAGACATTGACTATTTTAAAAATGTAAATGATACATACGGGCATATGTGTGGCGACGAGGTGCTTTCTAAAGTGGCTGCCATTATGGAAAAAGAAGTTGGAGATAACGGACTGGTCGGACGCATCGGCGGCGACGAGTTTCTCATTATATTCTATCATGCGGATGATATGGAGAATATGCGTGAACGGTTAAAATGTATTAAGAACAATGTGAAAGCTTCTTTTCCGCCAGGCATAGAGGGGCAGCCTGCGATTACGCTTTCGATGGGCTGCGCGGCATATCCGAAAGATGGCGATAATTATGAAGATTTGTTTTTCCTTGCCGATTTTGCCCTATATCGCGCAAAGGAAAAGGGGCGCGACAGATATATTATTTTTAATAAGGAAAAACATGGAGACCCGGAGGAAATCCGCAATACGAAAAAGGAGTATAACCAAATTGACAGCCGTGGAAATATGTCGATGGGGGATGTTCTCTGTGTAATGATGGACAGTGTGTACAGAAAAAAAGAATATCCGCTGGAAAGGCTGTTGGATGATTTTGTTATTAATTTCGGCATTCAGCGGGTTATGATACATGCGGGAGAGCCTTATCATATTACCTGCGTAGCCGGAGAGCAGCGTCCGGAGGCGGAGCTGATTGCAAAAACGCAGCATTATATGAATGCAGACGGCTATTTGCAGCAGTTTGACGAGGACGGTGTTTTCTGTATGAACAATGTAAAATTTTTGGAAGATAAGCTTAACGATGTATATGAGCTGCTGGGAAAGCTTAGTATCTGTTCGCTGATACAAATAAAACTGACGGATAAAAATGGAAATCCGGCTATTTTAAGCCTTGAGTCTGTAAAAGGCTTAACGACATGGAACCAGTCGAATCTCCATTACTATCGCCTGTTTGCCAGACTGCTTGCTGAATATGAACTTGTGTAGACGGAACATGTTTTATTGGTATGAAAACGTGAAGTAGTTTAATTTGCATAGGGAACTTTTTGTGTGATATAATAATAAAAAGTTCCCTAACGAAAGGAAAGGATAAAGTGAGTGCAAATTATACGGAGATTCAGGAATTATTGCAGCAGCGGGCTGATTATCAGGCAAGACTGAATTTGATACCATATAATGGAAATCCTGAGATAAAAGAACAAAACGGTTCAAAATATTTATATGTCCGAAAAAGAACGGCTGGAAAATTGACGTCAACGTATGTTGATGTATATTCGGATGAATTGTATCAGATGTTGATTCGTAATGCGAAAGAATCAAGGGAGTTAAATAAGGCAGTCAGACAAATTAATAAAAAACTAATTGCATTAGGCTACGAAGATAAGGAACTTCCGGCAAGGGTATTGCAGAATCTTGACTTTGCCAGGGCAAATATGAAATCCAATATTTATGACCAAGCAGTTTTAGAGGGCGTGGCAACTTCCTTTCCGCAGACGGAAGATATTATTGAAAATGGTAAGGTAAACGGTGTTTCTGCTGCGGATGTACAAAAAATTTTGAATTTAAAACATGCGTGGGAATTTATTTTAGACCGGGATGTGATTCAAAGTAAAACAAATTATCATATGCTCTGCCATATCGCCGGGCTGGTAAACGAGGGATTTTTTTATGCGGGGGGACGCATTAGAGGCATTCCGGTGACGATAGGAGGCAGTACTTATGTTCCGCCGATTCCGATAGAATCGGTAGTCATGGAAAGTCTTGACAGGATTTGCACACAAAATAAGGATGCGGTAGATACTGCGATTGAACTTTGCCTGTATTGTATGAAAACACAGATATTTACGGATGGCAATAAAAGAGCGGCGGTTATTTTCGCCAATCATTATCTGATTGCTCATGGAATGGGATTTATCGTTATACCCGAAAAAGCTGTTCCTGAATTTAAAAAGCTGTTGATTGCTTTTTATGAGGGAGAATCAATAGAGGTTATCAGCGGATTCATGAAAGAAAGATGTTGGAAAAATTTTATTTGATAAGAAAATAACCAAGGAGGATAAGAAAGTTTATGAATGAGAATGAGAAAAAGAAAGTCAATTTATCAGCATTGGACGAATACATCAATAAAGTATATGTACTGGTGTTATTATTAGTGCCGGGAGCGTGCCAGTGTGCAGGGATTTTGTACACATTTGAAAAAGTTATGGGATGGATGCCGGAAGTAAGCTGGGCGGCATTGATTGTATTTGATATTACATGCCTTATTTATCTGGCAATAGGCATATTTTTCATTAAGACGGGATTTACGGACGGCATTGTGAGAACTTCCAGACTAAAAGCGGGGAAAATCTTCCTTTTAGTATTAATGGTGATTCAGTTTAATTTTATTACTTATATGATTCCGGCAAAGGATTTTTGGGGATTTGCATTCTATTTTGTCATACTGATGACTTTCTTTTTGGATTATAAAATGGCCGCTGTTGCATCCGTGGAAATAGCGGTTTCTTTGGCGGTGGCATGGGTTGTAAAAGCGGATGTATTACTGCCGCAGACGGGTTCAATGTTTATTACCAATATGCTGAACAGAGTTGTCTGCGTTATTTTATCATTGCCGACAACGGTGCTTTTAACATATCTTGTAAACCGTTTCCTTGTTAATGCTAAAAAAGATGAAATGGAACGTAATAATGAGAAAGTGCAAAACGTTCTTGATTCCGTGCAGGCGTTGTCAGAAAATCTTTTCAGTGCGGGAACGGCTCTTTCGCAGATATCGGAGAATGAAAGCACTTCGGTGGAAGAACTCTCCGCCACAAGCGAACAGCTTTTAGAAAACAGTAATATGCTTGGCAGCAAGACAGAGGAAAGCATGATGAATCTCAATGAATTGGACGAGTGGAAAAATGTTATGGCGGATAACGTGGAAAAGGTAGAAACAACGTCTAAAGATTTATTGGATAAATCCAAAGAAAATGAAAAGATGCTTGCCAATCTGAAATCAATCAACGCGGAGTTATCGGAGTCTATGCTTGCGACAACGGGCGTATCGCAGAAATTATCGGAAGCGGTGGATAAGATTGGCACAACGCTCAGTTTGATTAATGAAATATCGGAATCGACCAATTTACTTGCGTTAAACGCGTCCATAGAGGCGGCGAGAGCAGGCGAAGCGGGCAAAGGATTTGCAGTAGTTGCGCAGGAAGTAGGAAATCTGGCAGGCAGTACGCAAAGGTCGCTTGAAGAAGTGGAAACGGTAATCGAGAGCGTACAGAATAATGTTGATGAAATAGCGATGCACATCGATGAAAATTCAAGAAAATTGGAAAAACAGAATGAATATTTTATTAACGTATTTGCAGGCATAAAAGATATGACGCAGTTATTGGATGTATCGGTAAATGCGGTGAATGCCATGGGCGAGGCGCATCACAAGCAGACCATGGTAATACAAAATACCGTCTCTATCAATAAGGAGATTGCGGAGAGCGTCCAAAACGAAAATGAGCAGTTCCATTCCATTAATGGCATGGTGGAAAGCAATGTAAGCGATATTTCGGAAATGACAACACAGATTAGCGCCATTAATGAAATGGTTGACGAGATTAACAGGATATTGAAAAACGAGGAATGACACGATGTATCAATTCATCATCTGCTTTATCGCGGGAATAGGCGCGGGACTTGGCACGGGATTTGCGGGCATGAGCGCCGCCACCGTTATCAGCCCGATGCTTATTACCTTTTTAGGACTTCCGGCATATGAAGCCGTCGGTATCGCGCTTGCCAGCGATGTTTTAGCAAGCGCCGTCAGCGCTTATACTTACGGGAAAAATAAGAATCTGGATATCCGCAACGGTCTGGTTATGATGGCGGCGGTTTTAGCGTTTACCTTTGTCGGCAGTTTTGTGGCAAGTCTGGTTCCGAATACGACCATGGGGAGTTTTTCGGTGTTTATGACGCTTCTGTTAGGTATTAAGTTCATTGTTAAACCGGTTATGACGACGAAAGAGGCAATGGAACAGACAGACGGCAGAAAAAGAATGATCCAGTCGCTTATAAGCGGTATGCTGGTCGGCTTTATCTGCGGCTTTGTCGGCGCAGGCGGCGGTATGATGATGTTATTAATTTTAACGAGCGTTTTAGGCTATGAACTGAAAACGGCGGTTGGCACAAGCGTTTTCATTATGGCTTTCACGGCTTTTACAGGCGCGGTAAGCCACTTTATTATCGGCGGTATGCCGGATTTGTGGTGCCTTTTATTCTGCGTGGCATCCACTCTGTTATGGGCAAGAATCGCCGCCAAATTTGCCAATAAGGCAAGCGCGCTTGTTTTAAACCGCGCTACGGGCGTCGTGCTTGCCGTTTTGGGCGCGGCAATTCTTGCGGTGAATTATATAAAAGGTTAATATATAAAATAAGAAAAAAGCGGCGGATTACCGCGCATTATCAGAAAGAGAGGGGTATATAGTATGAGAATATTGGACACAAAATTTGTACGGGGATTTATTAAGATGGCGGACGACGGTTTCCAGCAGGGCTGGCATGAGAGAAACGGCGGTAATTTATCCTACCGCTTAAAGCCGGAGGAGGTAGAGGGTATCAAGTCGAGGCTCAGCGATAACGGCGAATGGACGCCTATCGGCGTAAGCGTTCCGGGGCTGGCCGGCGAATATTTCCTTGTGACGGGAAGCGGTAAGTATTTCCGTAATATCATTGTAGACCCGGAGGCGTGTATCGCGATTATCGAGCTGGATGATAAAGGCGAAAAATACCGTATCCGCTGGGGACTGGTAGAGGGCGGCGTGCCGACGAGCGAGCTGCCGTCCCATCTGATGAACCATGAGGTGAAAAAGCGTGTGACAGACGGCAGGCACCGTGTTATTTACCATGCGCATACGACAAATATTATTGCGCTGACTTTTATCCTGCCGCTGGATGACGTCATTTTTACAAGGGAACTATGGGAAGCGGCGACGGAATGTCCGGTTGTCTTTCCGCAGGGCGTAGGCGTTGTGAACTGGATGGTTCCGGGCGGAAGAGAAATTGCGGTTGCCACGAGTAAGCTGATGGAAAAATACGACGTGGCGGTATGGGCGCATCACGGCATGTTCTGTTCGGGTGAAGATTTTGATTTGACGTTCGGTCTGCTGCATACGGTGGAAAAATCAGCGGAAATCCTGATTAAAATATATTCCGTATCGCCGAGAAAATTACAGACCATCACGCCGGCGAATTTCAGGGATGTCGGCAAGGCTTTCCATGTGGAACTGCCGGAGAGATTTTTATTTGAAAAGAAAGACAAAATAATCAATGAATAAAAGGAGATGTGCTTATGTGTACAGCAGCGACCTATAAGACAAAAGATTTTTATTTCGGGCGTACGTTGGACTATGAATTTTCCTATGGGGAAGAAGTAGTGATTACGCCCAGAAACTATGGTTTCCAATTTCGCCATATGGAACCTGTAAAAAATCACTATGCCATGATTGGCATGGCACACATGGAGGGAGATTATCCGCTCTATTATGATGCCGTGAATGAAAAGGGCCTTGGCATAGCGGGCTTAAATTTTGTAGGCAATGCGGATTATAAGGACGTCATGCAGGGAAAGGATAATGTGGCGCAGTTTGAATTGATACTGTGGGCGCTTGGCAAATGTGCCACCGTAAAAGAGGTAAGAAAGCTTTTCGCTAATATGAATCTGACAAATACGCAGTTTCATGAAAAGCTTCCTTTGGGGCAGCTTCACTGGATGATAGCGGATAAAGAAGAGGCGGTAGTGTTGGAATCCGTAAAGGACGGTATCAAAATCTATGACAATCCGGCGGGCGTTTTGACAAACAATCCGCCATTTCCGGAGCAGATGTTTGCGCTCAATAATTACATGCATTTGTCGCCTAAGCAGCCCGAAAATCTGTTTTCCGAAAAACTTCCTCTACAGACATACAGCCGCGGCATGGGCGCGTTAGGGCTGCCCGGGGATTTATCTTCCCAGTCGCGCTTTGTCAGAGTGGCGTTTACGAAAATGAATGCGGTATCCGGTGATTCCGAAACAGAAAGCGTCAGCCAGTTTTTCCATATTCTTGGCAGCGTAGACCAGCAGAGAGGATGCTGTGATATGGGAGACGGAAAATACGAGATTACGATTTATACTTCCTGCTGTAATGCGGATAAGGGAATTTATTATTATACGACTTATGATAACCACCAGATTACGGCGGTCGATATGAACTTAGAGAATCTGGACGCAGAAAAGGTAATCAGATATCCGTTGATTATAGAAGAGCAGATTAGGAGGCAGAACGGATAGCAAAGATAAGAATTTGGCATAGTCATGGCGGCCGTTTTGTGCTAAAATATAAGAGTTGTGTAAAAGATGTCAGTAACAATGGCAGACAAAAGAAAAATCAGGGGAAGAAGATACCATGCAAAGCAGAATACTGGTCGCGGATGACGCGGAGGTAAACCGTGAGATACTGCGCGAGATGCTGAAAGATGAATATTTGGTGGATACTGCAAAAGACGGCATAGAGGCGCTGGATAAACTACAGGAATTTCTGGAAGAGACGTCCGCGCTCATTCTGGATTTGCAGATGCCGAGGATGGATGGGTTTGCGGTCATTGAGACGCTTAGAAAAAACGGATGGTTAAATAAAATCCCGGTGCTTGTCATCAGCAGCGAGAATGCGGTGGATATTGAAAATCAGTGCTTTTCTTTGGGGGTTTTGGATTTTATCCATAAGCCCTTTGAAACGTCTGTCGTAAAAAACAGGATAAGGAATACGGTAGACCTGTTTGCCTATAAGAACAGACTGGAGTTGAAAGTCAAAAAACAGTCGCAGATTATAGAAATGCAGGCGGAGAAACTAAGAGGCGCAGAGTCTTTTAACCATTTGATGATGGAGTATCGCTGCGCGATTATGGAGATTGAGACAAAATTAAAGGTGTTGAACGAGGAATTTTCCCGGGCATATAACCGCAATCCATTTGAGTCGATTAAGAGCAGATTAAAGTCTCCCGAGAGCATTTATGAAAAGTTACAGCGCAAAGGATATTCGATTACCGTTGACAATGTAGAAAAACACTTAGCGGATGTGGCGGGCGTACGCGTTATCTGTTCTTTTCCGGACGATATCTATAGACTGGCGAGTTTCCTTGTCAGACAGGACGATATCATTCTGGTGAAAGAAAAGGATTATATCAAAAATCCCAAGCCCAACGGATACCGGAGCCTTCACTTAATCGTCAGTATTCCGATTTTTTTGTCCGATGAAAAAAAGTACAGGAAAGTGGAAGTGCAGTTTCGGACGATTGCCATGGATTTTTGGGCAAGCCTGGAACATAAGTTAAAATATAAAAAAGATGTGGAAGACGCGGAGGCGATTGTAAAGCAGCTAAAAGCCTGTGCGGATTCCATTGGACTTTTAGATTATCAGATGCAGGAGATTAGGCATAAAATTGACACACATAATGAAAAAGACAACAAAGATATCTAATTTACTGACTAGCCTGAAAGGAAGAAAAGACATGGATTTTACAAAGCAGAAGCCCAAAAGGGGCGTTGGTTTACAGCCGCTTGATATCATTGACGGGTTTAAGGTTCGGCCGGGATTTTATAACAGAGACGGTGCGGCGGCAGCGTCAAACGGCGTCAGTTTCACGATTCATTCGTTCGGCGCGACAAGTTGTACGCTCTTACTGTTTCACCCGCATGAGAAAGAGCCTTATGCAAGATTGAAATTTCCGGAGTCGTATCATATCGGAAATACTTATTCCATGCTGGTTTTTGGTTTGAAAATCGAGGAATTTGAGTATGCTTTCCAGTTGGACGGGCCTTATGACAAGGAAAAAGGATTGCTTTTTGATAAAAACAATATCCTGTTAGACCCCTATGCAAGGGCGGTGACAGGACAGAGAAACTGGGGCGACAGGCCGGAAAGTGACAACGGTTTTGTTTATCATGCAAGGGTTGTGGAAAATAACTTTGACTGGGGCAATATCAGACAGTTGGAGCATCCTGTAGAAGATTTGGTCATTTATGAGATGCACGTCAGAGGATTTACCAAGGACGCTTCTTCCGGCGTATCGGCGAAAGGCACATACGAGGGGCTTCGCCAGAAGATTCCTTATCTGAAAGACTTGGGAATCAACGCGGTAGAACTGATGCCGATATTTGAATTTGACGAAATGGAAAGCGCAAGAGTGGTGGACGGGCAGCAGCTTTATAATTACTGGGGCTATAATACGGTCTGCTTTTTTGCGCCGAATACAAGTTATACCTCCGTTGTGGAACACAACCATGAGGGGGATGAGTTAAAACAGCTTATTTATGAATTAAAGGAAAACGGCATCGAAGTTATTTTGGACGTTGTCTTTAATCATACGGCGGAAGGGAATGAGGACGGTCCCTGCTTTTCTTTTAAGGGAATCGATAATAATATTTACTATATTTTGACGCCGGGCGGTTATTATTATAATTTCAGCGGGTGCGGCAATGTCTTAAACTGCAACCACCCGACGACCCGCCGTTTTATCATTGACTGCCTGCGCTTCTGGGCGACGGAATACCGTGTGGACGGTTTCCGCTTTGACCTTGCGTCTATTTTGTCCAGAGACCAGCACGGCGCGCCTATGGCGGAGCCTCCTATTTTACACGCGATTGCCTGTGACTCTATTTTAGGAAAAGTAAAACTGATTGCGGAGGCATGGGATGCAGGAGGGCTGTATCAGGTGGGAAACTTCCCGTCCTTTAACAGATGGTCGGAATGGAACGGAAAGTACCGCGACGATATGCGGCGTTTCTTAAAAGGAGACGAGGGCATGGCGGCAACGGCGATTACGAGAATTACCGGTTCTAAGGATATGTATGACGCGCAGATAAGGGGACACGGCGCTTCCGTAAACTTCTTAACCTGTCATGACGGCTTTACGCTTTATGATTTATATGCCTATAATATGAAACATAATGAGAAAAACGGCTGGAACAACACCGACGGAGACAATAACGGCAACAGTTGGAACTGCGGCGTTGAGGGAGAGACGGATGACCCTGTCGTAGAGCTTCTGCGCCGCCGTATGGTAAAAAATGCGTTCGCCACGTTGATGTGCAGCAGAGGAACGGCGATGTTTTATGCCGGGGATGAGTTTTGCAATACGCAGTTTGGCAATAATAACGCTTACTGTCAGGATAATATTATTTCTTGGCTGGATTGGAACAGGCTGGATGAATACCGGGAAATTCATGACTTTTTCCGCTATATGATAGCGTTCCGCAAAAAGCACGCCATTTTAAGAAAGTCTACGGCGCAGATTTCCAGTAAACTGCCGGAAATAAGCATCCATAACGGTCACCCGTGGAATGCCGGAACGGACTATAACAGCAGGATTATCGGCATTATGTATGCGGGCAGGGATGAAAAGGACGAAGAGGACGACATTATTTTCTATGCCATGAACGCATATTGGGAGCCTGTTATTATGCAGCTTCCGGAACTGCCGGATAATATGAAATGGAAAGTGTGCGTCAATACGTTTATACCATACGAGGACGGACAGGACGTGGAGGCTCTGACGGAGTTTCAATATAAAAGCACCCTGAAAATACCGCCGAGGACGGTAGTGGTTCTGCTGGCGCAGAAGCCGGAATGATACGGGCGGAAAGGCATGGGTAAGGATATGATATTAGACGAGATTGTAGCGGATAAGAAAAAAAGACTCATAGAGCATAAGGCAAGAATATCGGAAGAAGAGATGAAAGAGCTGGCGGCGTCTTGTGAAAGGGAAAGCATCAGTTTCTATCAGGCGCTTGCCAAAGACGGGCTTTCCATTATCGGGGAGTTTAAGAAAGCGTCGCCCAGCCATGGGAAGATGGATAATAAAATAGAGCTGACGGACAGAATTGATAAATACAACGCTTCCGTGGACGCAATTTCCTGTTTGACGGAGGAGGACCATTTTTTAGGAAACGTGGAGTATTTTAAAAAAATCCGTGAGATTACTCCGCTGCCGATGATTCGTAAGGATTTTATCATTGACCCGTACCAGATTTTTGAAGCGAAGGTTATCGGTGCGGACTGCATTCTATTGATTGCCGCGATATTGACCGACAGGGAGCTTAAAATGTTTTATGAACTCGCCTATGCGCTCGGTATGGACGCGCTGGTGGAGGTGCATGACGAAGAAGAAATGATGCGTGCGATTGGTCTTGACGCGAAAATAATCGGCGTCAATAACAGGAATTTAAAAGATTTTACGATTGATTTACAGACGACAAAAAGGCTGGCGCAGATGATGCCGAAAGAAACGATTCTTGTATCGGAAAGCGGCGTTACGAAAGATGAGGATATCGTCTTTTTAAAACAGGTGGGCGTGGACGTGCTGTTAATCGGCACCGTCTTTATGGAAGCCAAAGAACCGGAACTGTTGGCGAAGAAGTGGAAAGAACTGGCGTAGGATAAGAGGATTATCAAAAGCCGGAGAAAAGGATATGGAAGAGAAGAAAACGCAGGTAAAAATATGCGGCCTGACAAGGCAGGAGGAAGTAAAGTGGATATTGGAGGAAAACGCAGATTATTTCGGTATCGTTTTATTTTTTCCCAAAAGCAGGCGCAATAACAGTATAGAGAACGCGGGGAAATTACTCGGTGTCTGCCGCACGGAATGCGAAAAGAGGCGGCGGGAGGATAAAAACTTTACCGCGCCTGTCTCGGTTGCGGTTACGGTCTCGCCGACGCCCGAACAGGTAAAGGAAATAGAAGAGACCGGGTTTGATATGATACAGATTCATGGAAAGCTTACTAAGGAGACGCTTGATACGGTTTCCATTCCGGTCATCAGGGCGTTTTCCACGGCAGAGATGGACGCTTGTCATCAATATGACGGCTGCCCGAAAGTAGCGGCGTATTTATTCGACGCGCAAAGCCCGGGAAGCGGAACGACATTTGACTGGAACCTGATACCTGATTTTTGGAAAAATAAGAGGTCAGACGGTGGCGCAGTGGATGGTACGACCGACGGCAGCACATATTGCAGTGAGAAAAAGATATTTCTAGCGGGCGGGTTAAACGGCAAAAATGTGAGGGAGGCAATCGCGCATGTGCATCCTGATGTGGCGGATGTTTCAAGCGGTGTGGAAAAAGATGATATTATGGCTGACGGCACAGTGATGAAAGACAGGGAAAAAATAAAAGAGTTTATCAGAAAGGTAAGAGCAGATGAGTGAAAAATATTATGGCGCGTTTGGCGGACAGTATGTGGCGGAAACATTGATGAATACGCTGGCGGAACTGGAGAAAGCGTTTGAAGAGGCGATTCGCGACGAAAAGTTCTGGGAAGAGTATCATTATTATCTAAGAGAATATGTGGGAAGGGAGACGCCGCTTTACTATGCAGCCCGCCTTTCCGAAAAATACGGTACGAAAATATACTTAAAGCGCGAGGACTTAAACCATACCGGAGCGCATAAAATCAATAACGTCATTGGACAGATTCTGCTGGCAAAGCGCATGGGAAAGACCAAGGTTATCGCAGAGACGGGCGCGGGACAGCACGGCGTGGCGACGGCTACCGGAGCGGCGCTTTTCGGCATGGAATGTAAAGTCTATATGGGTTCTGAGGATATCGAGAGACAGCATCTTAATGTGATGCGTATGGAGATGCTCGGCGCGAAGGTTATCAGCGTGGAATCCGGCAGCAATACGTTAAAGGACGCAACGAACGAGGCAATCCGCACATGGGCAAAAGAGGCGGAGGATACGTTTTATATTATCGGTTCTGCGGTGGGACCGCATCCCTATCCTAAGATGGTAAAAGAGTTCCAGAGATGTATCAGTACGGAGACGAAAAAGCAGTTTTTGGAAAAAGAGGGCAGACTGCCGGAAGTAGTTATGGCGTGCGTGGGCGGCGGCTCAAATGCCATCGGTATGTTTGCGGATTTTATAGAGGATAAAGAAGTGGAACTGATTGGTGTGGAGGCAGCAGGAATGGGCATTGAGACCGGAAAGCACGCCTCCGCGATGGCGCTTGGCAAACCGGGAACCCTGCACGGGATGCGTTCCTATCTTTTACAGGATGAGGACGGCAATGTGCAGCTTGCGCATTCCATTTCGGCGGGGTTAGATTATCCCGGCGTAGGACCGGAACACGCTTATTTAAAAGACAGCGGCAGGGCAAAATATGTGTCGATTACCGATGACGAGGCGATGGCGGCGCTTAGGGAGCTTTGCATGATGGAGGGCATTATCCCGGCAATCGAGAGCGCACATGCGCTTGCCTATGCGTTTAAAAAGGCGAAAGATATGACAAAAGACCAGGCGATTGTGCTGTGTCTGTCGGGGCGGGGCGATAAGGACGTCCATACGATAGAGTCCTATTTTAGCGGAAAAGGATATTTGAATTAAAAGAAAGGCACGGTAAGCATATGCCAAACTCGCAGGTTGAGTAAGAATGGGAGATTAAGATGAACAGAATAGAAGAAAAACTACAACAATTACAACAAAAAGGCGAAAAGGCTTTTGTTACTTATATTACGGCGGGGCTTCCCGATATGGACGGCTGTGCGGCTCTTATTAAGGCGCAGGAGGAAGCGGGGCTGGATATTCTGGAACTGGGGATTCCTTTTTCCGACCCGGTGGCGGACGGTCCGGTGATTCAGGCGGCGTCCTATAAGTCGATTCAACAGGGGACAAATCTGGTCAAGGTATTTACCATGATGGAGCGTGTCCGTAGGGAGGGCTGTATGCTGCCGATTGTATTTATGATGTATTATAATACCATTACTTATTACGGGCTGGAAGCGTTTGCGGCAAAATGTGCGCAGACGGGGGTGGACGGACTCATTGTGCCGGATTTGCCATATGAGGAGCAAAAACCGTTAAAAGAAGTATTGGAAAAGACAGCGGATGCACCGATACTGTTACAGCTTGTGACGCCGGTATCCAAACAGAGAGTGCCGATGTTATTGGAACATGCCAGAGGGTTTGTATACTGCGTTTCCTCCATGGGCGTGACCGGACAGGCGGCGGACTTCCATAAGGACGTTGTGTCTTATTTGCAGGAGGTAAAAAAGGTTTCCCATATCCCCGTTATGATGGGATTCGGCATCCGTACCGCGAAAGATGTAGCGCCAATGAGAGATATCATTGACGGTTGTATCGTCGGTTCTTATTTTATTAAACTGCTGGAAGAAAATGATTATAATATTGATAAGGCGAAAGAGTATATAGAGACGTTTAAAAAAGAATTAGGAAAGATATGATAAGGATTGCGCAGCAAAAATAAGACACTTAAAAAGGTATCTCGGAAATACCAAGATACCTTTTGTTTTTGTGTTGACGGGCTAACAATATTCCCGCATATTAATAAAGTTACAGTAGGGAAGTGCGTTTTTCGTATATCCTTTTGTATAAACGTGGATATCTTTCTGCTGCTCCCTTTCACATGCTTCGTCAAGTACGTCTGCAAAAAATTTCTTTGCCAGCGTACCGGACTGCTCCCGCTTGGACTGGCGCTTTTCGTCCTCGGAAGAGAGCTTCTTCGGACGCGGTATCACCGTGACCGCTTGCACTTTATAGAGCGTTTCATATCCGTATGCGTCTTATCCCTCCTTGAAAATTTAACATAAGGACAGTGTGCTGTCCGTTGTTTGTTCTATTTTATATATCGGCAAAAATGAGAAATATTATAGGGGTTTTGAGAAAAAATTAGTAAAAATATACAATTATGCAGGAGGCTTTTTTTATGAAAGTGGATAGAATACTGGAAATGATTATTTATTTAATCAACCATGACAATGTTCCGGCAAGTTATTTGGCCAAGCGTTTTCATGTATCCGTCAGGACGATACAGCGGGATATGGTCAGTATTTCCGCAATAGGCATACCTGTTTATGCAGATAGCGGGAAATATGGGGGATATTCCATTTTGCCAACTTACAAAATAAAAAACAGTGACATCAGGGACGATGAACAGCAGATGATTATAAAAGCGCTGGAAAGCCTGGCAACCTCCTATACAAGCGATACTTTAAAAGCATTGATTGAAAAATACAACGCCATTATAGAAAAAGAGGGCGGACAAAAGGTATTTTGGGATTTTGGTGTAACAAGGGAAAATAATTATGTACAAAATATAAATCGTTTGTTAGAACAGGCTATTGCAGAAAGAAAACATGTCGCATTTCACTATCGGAATGCGGATGGGAAAGAATCGAAGCAATATATAGAGCCATTGGCGATACATTACAAATGGTACGCCTGGTATTTGTTTTCCTATTCTCCTGAAAAGAAACAATATAGGACATTTAAAGCTGCCCGAATACAGGATTTGCATATCACCGATACGGTTTCCGTTATGGAGCATGGAAATATTGAGAAGCTTATGAAAGATTCCGAACAGGAATATTATCAGACGTGTATTCACATTGAAGTACAGTTTGACAATGAGCATATAAACTTAATGTCAGAATATTTTCCCGATTGTCCGGCTGAAAAACTGAAGGAAACAGTGAGTCGGATTTTTATTGACGTTCCGGCGAAAGAGAGATTGTGGAAAGCATTGCTGCTTAGCTTTGGAAATAAAGTAAAGGTTGTGGGACCGGAGTCATATAAAAAAGAGCTGATTGAGACGGCAAAAAATTTTTTATCTAATTACGACATATAGATGTCGCGGATATCATGTATCATATCATAAAATACTAATACAGGAAAGGAATTAGATTTTATGAAAAAAGAAGAATTAGTGATACCAATCAGAGAAAAACAGAATGAATTAAAAAAGGCTTTAAAGGGAACGGACATTGAAAATATAAGAAAATTGACATTGGAAGTCCATGCTATGGTACACCCTGCTGAAATATCCGGAGGATGTGAAAAAACGATAGCAGATTATGTTTTGGAGTATATGCTGCAAGGAAATCAAAACGCGATAGTACCCAGAGAAAATGGTTATGTGGATTTGCATTATGCAGGAACAAGAAAAGTTCCTATGTGTTGGCAGTTTTGGCATACATACCGCATTGAAGATATTGTAAGCAATATGTTAATGGTAAATCAAAATCAGATTTTCAATGCAAAGTGGCAGAAAAAAATCGGCGCTTCCATTACAGATACCGGAAATGCACTGGAATTTGATGAAGTGGTAGAGTTTGGAAAAAAGATAAATATTCTTGCGCTTTGTGATTATATGATTACCGTAGGAAAAAATACGCGCAGCATATTGGAAAGTCTGACATTGAAGCAGATACAATCTATGGTTCCTGAAGAATGGGTCATGAGAATATTGGAAGAGGGCGGTGTGACTACAGATTTTCGCTCTGTGTGGCTGTTGGTTTTTTGGGGGAGATTGACAAGGGGCGGCATGATTTTAACTCCCATGACAAATCATCATATGATGCACTTGCCGCCCTGCCTGAATCATTGGCCGATTTTGGACTAATCAGCAGATTATGATACAGCTACCATTAGAAGTTTTCAATTCTGGTTTTGTACATTCATTAAAAACAGGTTATAATTGGATGAACAAATCAGACTATGAAGAAAGGATGTACACCATGGACAAGGAACGGCTAAAGAAACAAATTGATTTTATTTTAGAAGCGGATAAAGAAAAAAATATTCTTCGCCAGACACATCTGAGCGGAAACGGAAGACGCGAAAATGACGCGGAACATGCCTGGCATATGGCAATGATGGTTTATTTGTTAAAAGAGTATGCAAATGAGGAGTTTGATGTGGCAAAAGCGATGATGATGGCTTTGATTCATGATATTGTAGAGATTGATGCGGGCGATACCTATGCCTATGATGCAAAAGGGCAGGAGACTAAAAAAGTGCGGGAAGAGCAGGCGGCAGAACGCATTTATGGCTTGCTGCCGGATAATCAGAAAGAAGAATTGAAAAGTCTGTTTCAGGAATATGAAGCGTCTGAAACGCCGGAAGCAAGATTTGTTCGTGTAATGGATAATTTTCAGCCGTTACTTTTGAATCACTCAAATAATGGCAGAGATTGGCGGGAACATGAAATTAGGAAAAGCCAGGTAATGAAAAGACATATGAGTACTAAATTGGGCTCAAATACAATCTGGGAGTACGCAGAGAAAATAATTGAAGAGCATGTCAAAAATGGTAATCTCAAAGACGATTGAGTGAAATTGGACTGATAAACGGATGATTTTTTATAAATAAGGTTGACAAGCGACTACCTAAGCGTTATAGTAATGGCAGGTAGTCGTTTGTCAACCTTTTGCGCTATGTACGGGCAGCATATACAATCCATGCCAAGGCGATAAAAGGGGTTGATAAGTATTATGAACAAAGGAGAAAAAACAATGATAAAACTTTCGGAAGCGGAATGGAAAGTAATGAATCTGTTATGGGAGAGCGCGCCGCAGACAATGATGCAGATAACGGCTCATTTTAAGGATACGACGGGATGGACGAAACATACCGTTATGACTTTTTTGCGCCGGATGGAGGAAAAGGGCGCGATTCACTATGAAGAAGGAGAGCGCGCCAAGCTCTACTATCCCGATGTCGAAAAGACGGAGGCGGTACTGCAGGAGACGGAGGAATTTCTGGACAAGGTATTCGACGGGCGTTTGGGATTGATGTTAAATACCATGGTAGAAAAAAAGGCGTTGTCCAAAGAAGAGATTAGCGAACTTTATGATATTTTGAAAAAAGCGGAGGAGGACGGGCTATGAGAGATATAGTAATTACTTCTTCTATTTTGATGACGGCTATTTTTCTGATACGGTTTTTTACAAAAGGAAAAATCCATCCGATGTTACAGTATGCGCTCTGGCTTCCCGTAGCGGTAAGGCTTATTCTTCCCGTGCCTTTATGGAACAGCGGCTTCGGCATTTTAAATTATCTGCCGGATGGCATGAGCAGTTACGAGGCGTCGGCGGAGAGTGAAAGCGCGCTGTGGCAGCAGGATAGAGCAGATACAGACGGAAGCGGTACGGAGATAGGAATAAGCGGCGCGGGAATAAATACAGGTGATGCGGAAACAGCTCAGGGCGGTGAATATGCAAAAGATGCGGAGATAGACCAGAGCGGCGCAGGAGCAGGCAGAGACGGTGCATATAACGCTGATACTGCTATTGACAGCAAGGTATCAATGCCGACGACGCCGGAGGAATCACAGGCGGCAGCTTTTTTTACCGCAGCCCATGTAAAGCGGCTGTCAGGCATCCTGCGTATCGTCTGGATTGCGGGCATGGTTTTGTGCGGCGGTTATATGCTTTTTTATCAGATAAAATGGCGGCGGTATCTGTATCGTAACAGAAAGCCGTTAAAAGGCATGAAAAAATATCATACGCTTTCCGTCTATACGGTCAAAGGACTTCCTTCGCCTTGTCTATGCGGACGAAACATCTATCT
The DNA here is from genome assembly GCA_023664605.1 of Clostridium sp. Classification (GTDB taxonomy): domain Bacteria; phylum Bacillota; class Clostridia; order Lachnospirales; family Lachnospiraceae; genus UBA3282. The sequence continues at coordinate 16,492 of JAMPFF010000026.1, read as the reverse complement.
GACAAAGGAGATGGCGGCGGATGAAAAAAGATTGCAGCATATTCTCGTGCATGAATACTGCCACTATAGGCAAGGCGATTTACTGTGGGTGGTTGTCAGGTGCGTTCTGACGGTTGTTTATTGGTTCCATCCGCTTGTATGGGCGGCGGCTTATGCTTCCAAGCAGGACAGCGAACTTGCTTGTGATGAAGCGTCCATCCGTCTGTTGGGCGAGGAGGAAAGAATCGCATACGGCAGGACGCTTCTGCGTCTGATTGCCGTAAAAGGACAGGAAAGAAACAGGATAGGATTTGTCTCTACTATGAGCGGCGCAGAAAAAGGCATCCGGGAAAGAATCTCTCAGATTGCCGAAAAACGTAAATATGCGGCATTGGCGGCGGGGATTGTTGTCCTGCTTGCCGTAGGAGCTGTCATGATTACTTTTTCAGGGAAAGCGGATAATGCGTCAGGCGGGAACAATACGCAGAATACAGACGAGGGCATATTGGCGGATAGCGCGCCGCAGGATTTGGCGCAGACGGCGGACGGAGCAGACATGGAAAAGTTAAATGATATACAGGCACAGATGGACGCACAGGCGCGGTTGGATGCGCTGAAGCAGGAATTACAAAAAGAAGAGGAAACAGTGCAGGAGGCGCAGCGGGAACTGGCGGCGAAAGCGCAGGCGGAAGCGGAGTTTGCGGCGGTGCTGAAAATGCTTGCTGCTTATGATGAGACAAAAATGTTGGACGATTATGTGCAGGCGTATTATGCAGAGGGCGAAAATGCGCTGGAAGAGGGCATTTATCTTTTGGAAAAAATGGAGGGCGCGGACGGCGTCGATATTAGCGTCTACGGTATGTATACAAAAGAGTACGGATGCAGGGGCGTCAAAATTCTTATCGGGGATGACGCCGCTGATTTTGACGAGCCATGGCTGGTATCGGGGATGCACGGATGGGATGAGAATATCCGTGTCTATGAAAAGACGCAGGATAATAAGGCGCGCACCTTTGCCGTTAAGATGATAGCGGAGAATACTTCCGATACGGAAGTATGGAATTTATATTTATGCGACCGCCATGATACGGGAACGGTTGAAATGTATCAGTTTGAGGCGCAAAGCTATATGGAGCAGATAAATGAAAGATTGCGTTTTTCTATGGAATCGAAAGCGGATAAAAGCTCCGTGATTGCCGTTTATGACAATGGGGAGAGAATCGGTGAAATAGACGCCGCCGGTTTTGTGGCGGATGTGTCAACGGTAAAAGATGTTTTCTTAAATGCTTCCATGGTCGGCTGGGAACTTGGCGCGGACGAGGATGATTTAAAACTGTTGATAGCCGCAGGCGTCAGCTTTGATAATACGGATGAGATTTGGTACCGGGGACTGCCGTTTATCTCTTTTCAGGTATCGTGCGGGCAGTTTGGAGAAAGAAAGTTCAGTCTGGGGGAGGCGGCAATAGAAACCGATTATGTGAATCCCATCATACAAAACGATATGCAAAACGCCATACAAAACCGGACGGATGCGGTGTTAGTAAGCGATGCGGCATATGGCAATCCCTGTCCGTCCTATACCAGAATTTCCGATACGTTTAGCGAGCGCATCAATCCGATAACGAACGAGGTAAGAAAGCATAACGGCGTAGACTTGGCGGCACAGGCGGGGGCGGATATTGTCGCCGCGGCGGACGGCACAGTCTATCAGACCGGATATGACGCTGAAAACGGGAATTATGTCATCGTATATCATGCGCAATACGGAGAATATACGCACTATGCGGCGTGCCAGGATATTCTGGTGTCGAAAGGAGAAAGCGTCACAGCCGGACAAAGAATAGCCACAGTGGGAAGCACGGGGCGTTCCACGGGAGCGCATCTGCATTTTGCGGTCAGTACAGACGGGGCTGGGGAATATATAGAACCTGTTTTTAAAGATAATGGTTGATTATCTCAAAGAAGCCTTGAAAGCAAACTTCAAAGGCTGTATAATATATCAGTCTGATATATTATACAAGCACAGAGGAGGTTCTTATGAAAAGACAACAAATAAGAAAGCTGTCGCTTATCACATCATTGCTCCTGTTTCCTGTCACACTATATTATTTTAGCCCCGCCTTAATCATAAACGCAGGATTGAATGGAATAATCAATGGAAGTTTTATTGTTTTTGTGTTGATGTTTTTCCTTTCCATCCCATTTGGAAGATTATTTTGTGCGTACCTTTGTCCGGCAGGAGGGTTACAAGAGTGTGCTTTTTTGGTTAATGAGAGGCAGCCAAAACAAGGACTGCGAAACTATATTAAGTACATAATATGGATAATTTGGTTATCATTAGTGATACTTTGCTATTTTCAAAAAGGGAAAATAGTTAGAATAGATTTTTTATTTGAAACAGAAAATGGTATTTCTGTTTCCTCTATTCAGAGTTACATTATTTATTACGGTATTGTATGCTTGATTTTTATACCCTCTGTCCTGTTTGGAAAGAGAGCGTTGTGTCATTATCTTTGTTGGATGGCTCCATTCATGGCATTAGGGATTAAACTCCGCAGACTTTTACATTTACCGGGGATACACATTGAGGCAGGCAGAATAGATAATTGTATATCCTGCGGTAAATGTAACAAGGTTTGTCCTATGGGAATTGAGGTAATGAGTGAAACAAAATGCGGAATAATCGGTAACCTGGAATGTATTCAATGCGGCGCCTGCGTTGATAGCTGTCCTGAAAATGTTCTGTCTTATGGAATGATAGAAAGAAAGGAAAATGGTAATGGCAAACGAAAAGAAGATTGATTGTGTAATTTTAGGATTACTAAGCCATGAAGAATTAACCGGATATGAAATAAAAAAGCGAATGGATACCACTCTTAAATTTTTTTGGAGTGCGAGCTATGGCAGCATATATCCCGCCTTAAATGATTTGGTTAATCGTGGTCTTGCTGTGAAAAGAAAAGATACAAACAGCAAAAGAAATAAACTAATCTATACCATAACAGAAAATGGGCGTGACTATTTGAAAAAATGGCTGTCACTGCCTATTGAAAAAGACGAGCTTCGTTATGAAACATTGTTAAAATTATTTTTCGGAAATGAGAAAGGCGAAGAACAGGCGCTTGTTCATATTGAAGCGTTTGAAAGGAAAATTGAAAGAGAACTGCCATATCTGTTACAGGCGGAAACAGTCCTAAATAAATGCCTGAATGAAGATACTGCACATAAATATTATCTGCTTACGGTTGAGTTTGGGATAAAAACCTATCAGACATATTTGGAATGGTGTAAGGAAGTAAAAAAACTTCTTGCGCGATGGTAATTATTACATTACGGCAAACAACCTCTTCCCCATTTGAAATTTGTGTGGTATAATCATTTTAAGTCTGGCGACTGGCGTTACGCAAACCTATCGGTTAGCATTACGCAGGGTTGTTGACCGACGGCACGCATTGACGCGGGCGGCGCAGCCACGCGCCGAATATCACGAATCAGAAAGTAGTTGGGGATAAATGAAATATAAAAAAATTAATGAAGCGACCGTACAGTGTATTATTTCGGGAGAAGATATGGAAGAATACGGATTGACGCTGGCGGACATTTTTGAGAGAAATGAAAAGGGCGAAGGCTTTTTACGGGATGTTGTGGAAAGAGCTCATGACGAGGTCGGCTACCGGTTAAACGGTGACAATATTGCCATGCAGATTACGCCGATTCGGGATGAAGGATTGGTGATTACCTTTTCTGATGAGGGAATGGCAGGCTTCCAGAATATGTTAGAGCATATCAAGGAAGTGCTTTCGGGGCTTGACCCGGAGAGTATGCGGGAAGCGGCGCGCGCCATAGCGGGCAGGAACACGTCTGGAGACGGCGCCGTTTTTGACGATACATGCAGGATGTTCCTGTTTGCCTCCATGAACCACGTTATGAAATACTGTGCGGCGATTCCGGCGGGCTTATCGGTGAAAAGCCATCTGTATAAAATAAAGGACGCCTATTATCTTGTCGTTGAAAAGCAGCGTCTCTCCAAGAAGAACTTTAATAAAATCAGCGCACAGGCCATTGAATTTGCAAGACTTGTGGCGCCGTCGGAGGAGAAGCTTCTTTATCTGGAAGAGCATGGGGAATGTTTGATTAGAGACAGGGCGGTAAGCGGGCTGCGCAAAATATGCACATCACATTAGGAAAGTACAAAATAACTTCTTATTTATCGGCTGATAAGGAAATAAAACAGGTAGTTTATTTACATATGCCGGAGGGCGGGGCAGAGGCTGTTTGGAATTTGACGAAACAGGACTTTGCCCTAATTGTCATAGAGGGCGTTGACTGGAACAGGGAATTGACGCCGTGGCGGCATGAGAAAGTTTTTCCGAAAGGAGAAGACTTTAGCGGCAAAGCGGATGACTATCTTGCGGTTTTGACAGGGCAGTTGATTCCGCAGATAGAAAGCGCCTGTTATCTGCGGCCTGATAAACGGTATCTGGCAGGATATTCCCTGGGTGGTTTGTTTGCCGCATACGCCATGTATCAGACCAGCCTTTTTAATGGTATCGCTTCTATATCAGGCTCGTTATGGTATGAGGGATTTCTGGATTATGTAAAAAATCATACCCTCGGGCAAAATCCTGACAAAATCTATTTTTCATTAGGAGATAAGGAGGCAGCATCTGCACGAGGAATCATGCAGAGTGTTTTTGTATGCACAAAACAAATTGTAGACTTGCTGCAGGATGATGAAAGAAGCGTTATTTTTGAAATGAACGAGGGCAATCATTTTAAGCAGGTTCCCGAAAGAATCGCCCGGGGTATCAGCCGTTTGCTGTCGGATTTATGAAAAAAGACGAGAATGGAAGATACATGAAAAGACAGCGCAGATAAAAGCAGAAACGGGAACAAAACAAAAACAAAAATAAAATCAAAATCAAAAATAAAACAGGAAAACAGGAGTAAAAACAGTTGAAAGAAAATCAGAACATTAAAACACAAACGGAAGAAAAAAACGAACAGAGTTTACAGGAGGAGAAAACAGCGTTAAAATACCGTGATTCCGGCATTGACGAGAGGATTATCCGGGCGGTGGAAGAAATGGGATTTGAGAATATGACGCCGATTCAGGAACAGGCGATTCCCGTTTTTTTATCCGGCAGAGACGTCATCGGACAGGCGCAGACCGGAACGGGAAAGACAGCGGCGTTCGGCATTCCCCTTTTAGAGAAAATCAATCCGGAAAATAAGAATTTACAGGCGCTTATTTTATGCCCGACAAGGGAGCTTGCGATGCAGGCGGCGGATGAGATGCGTAAATTTTCCAAATATATGCACGGCATAAAAGTACTGCCGATTTATGGCGGCCAGGATATCGTCAGGCAGATTAAGAATCTAAAAGGCGGCGTACAGATTGTAGTCGGCACGCCCGGACGGGTGATGGATCATATGCGGCGGCACACGTTAAAAATGGAAAATGTGCATACGATTGTCTTAGATGAAGCGGATGAAATGTTAAATATGGGATTTCGGGAGGATATCGAGACTATTTTAAAAGAGGTTCCCGAAGAAAGGCAGACGGCTCTTTTTTCCGCCACGATGCCGAAGCCGATTTTAGAGATTACCAGAAAGTATCAAAAGGACGCGCAGTTTCTTAAAATGACGCCCAAAGAAGTGACGATACCGCTGATTAAACAGGCTTATTATCAGGTGCAGCATAAGGATAAAGAGGAAGTGTTGTGCCGTCTGATGGATTACTACGACCCGGCGCGCGCCTTGATTTTCTGCAATACCAAGCGGATGGTGGATGAACTGACAGAAAACTTGAAAAAAAGAGGCTACGCGGTAGAGGGGCTGCACGGCGACCTGGCCCAGCATCAGCGCGACACGGTGATGAACCTTTTTAAGAGCGGACATGCGGCGGTTCTTATTGCGACGGATGTTGCGGCGAGAGGCATCGATATTGACAATGTGGAAGCCGTCTTTAACTATGACGTGCCGGAGGATATCGAATATTATGTGCATCGTATCGGTAGGACAGGACGCGCGGGCAAAACGGGGCGTTCGTTCACGCTCGTGACGGGAAAGGAAATCTATAAACTGCGCGATATTGAAAGAATATGCCATACGAAGATAAGGGAGCGGAAAATTCCCTCCGCGGAAAATATTATGGCCAAAAAAGCGGAAAAGATTTTGAAAGAGGCGGAAAGCGTCATCGCCGGGCAAAATCTGGACAATGCCATGCAATATATTATGGAGCGGTGCAGCGAGGGCGAATACGGCGCATTGCAGTATGCGGCGGCCTTTATGAAGATGAAGTTAGGCGACGAGTTAGAGGAGATAAAGCCGGAGCGTTTCGCGTTCGACTGGGTGACACAGGGCAAAAAACGCTATAGAGGAAACGGCGCGCCCGATAGAAGATATCCTGCGAAAGGCAGACCGGAAAAGGGCAGAGGGGATAAAAACAGAGCCGGCCAGGGCAGAGAGGGCAAAGGCGGCGAGAGGCGGGATGCCGACAGAAACGGCAGATACGCATCCTTACGGATTAAAACGAAAAAACAGGATAAAAAATAAGCGTTATAAGACCAGCTCATTTCCATGGTCTTTTAACCATTTTCTGGCGTTTTTATAATCCGGATAGACGGACTTTACAGCCTGCCAGAAAGCGGGGGAATGATCCATATGCGTTAAGTGGCACAGTTCATGGACGACGACATAGTCCAGTATGGCGGGCGGGGCAAGCATAAGACGCCAGTTGAAAGAAAGCGTTCCTTTGCCGCTGCAGCTTCCCCATCTTGTTTTCTGATTGCGGATGGTAATGCGGTTATAGGTTCCGCCTGTTAGGGCTTGATAGTAAGCGACCCGTTTCGGTATATAGTCGCGCGCTGCTTCTTTATAGCGTTTTTCCAGGGCGTTTCTTTGTGTGTCGGATAAATCCGAGCGGGGGCTGTTATCTTTTTTTTCACAGGCTTTTAGATAATGCGTAATAATCCAGCGGCCTTTTTCTTCTGCAATTTGTGCGATTTGCCGATTACTGGCATGAAGCGGCGCACGCATGATAATGGAGCAGTCCTCCTTGATGGAGATGGAATAGGTACGGCGTTTACTCTTCATGACGGTAAGGGGAAGCGTATACGAAGAACCGTTATAAGTTATGGAAACAGATAATTGCATAAATGGAAGATTCCTTTCCTCATATCTTTTTTGGCTAATTTTACCACAAATTATTTGTAAATCAATAGGAAATGTGTTATTATAAACAATGGGTATATTTTAATGCCATAAACAGGCAGTAAATTTTAGTAAGTATCAGGAGCAGGCAGCATGAGTGACTTCGATGGAAGCAACGGCAAAAGAGAGCGTAACAGGCGAAAGATAGAGGAGGAACGGGCCAGAAGACGCGCGAAACGCAGAAGAAAGGTCATGATACAAAAAATTATCATCGCAGCGGTTCTGGTACTTCTCATAGGCGGCATAAGCGGTGGTATTATTTTGAGCCAGGCTTCTTTTAGGTTATCCAGAAAGTTATCGGCGGGCGATAAGTATACCGAGAAGGGCGATTATGAAATGGCACAGAGCGCGTACGAGGAAGCGCTGCAGATTGACCCGACGACCGTAAAAGCCTATCAGTGTCTGGCGCAGAATAATTTAGAACGAAACGACGGCAATGCTGCAAAGGAAATCTTATATACAGGATGGGAGACGACGAAAGACGAAAATCTGTTACAGTCGTATTGTACCATTATTTTGAATGAGGCGGTTACGCAGATAAATGAAGGTAACTGCGGCCTGGATACGGTTGATATGTGCCTACAGGTGTTACGCGACCAGCCGGAGAGCGGACGGGCCTATGAAGTGCTGGATGCCTGTTATGAAAAGCTGATTGCGAAAGAAGAAAATATTTCCCAAATTTTTATGGATGCAAATCCCCAGGCAGATACCTGCCTGTATACAGAATATGAACAGAGAGTGCGTTCGTTATTGGCGTTGTATGAGCAGTTTCATACGGATGCCTTGCAGAAAGTTTTGATAAAATATGCGATGCCTGATGTGGAATATCTCTATATCAGTATGCCGCATCTGACAAGTTATCACACGTTAATCGAAGATGTCGCGGCGGCCTCTTCGGATGCGGCGGCAATGGATTTAGCGTCCTGCCTTGCCTGTGCAAAAGAACGGGCGGGTGATTTTGCGGATATGTTTACGGCCTTTGAACAGGGAAATTTTGAAAATGCCAGGGAATTTATCGTAAGCGATATGTATCAGCAGATTCAGGATGCTTTTATTGCGGGAGAGAGCGGGTACTGGGAAGGCGCGGCTTTGATTCCGGTCAATGAAGAACAGATGGCGCTTCATAAAACGGAAAACGGTTATACTTTTTTCTGGCTGGATTATGAGGACTATGAAGATTCGCAGGGCGTGATTACCGTATGGGGCAGCAGGCACTTAGACGACGGCGTACAGCGGACAACCATTTCCTATGAACCCGCGGGAGAGGGCGGAGCATATTATCCGCATACGGAATATATCATTACTTACGAGTACAGCAACGTACTCAAAAATAAAACCTTAGTGCAGATGAATTACCGCTTTACGACGCAGATATCCACACAGGACGGTATGACAAAGACCGCAATCGGGGACTGGGGCGGCGAACATGAATGGGAAATCGATTATTCCACATAAATAATGACGATACAATAGAAAGTGTGAAAGGTAAAGGAGAGAGAAGAAGATGGGAACAAAACCAGCAGTATTAATGATTTTAGATGGCTACGGACTCAATGAAAAAACGGAGGGGAACGCGGTCGCACAGGCAAAGACGCCTGTTATGGATGAATTGATGGCGAAATGCCCTTATGTGAAAGGAAACGCGAGCGGCATGGCGGTAGGACTGCCCGACGGACAGATGGGCAACTCGGAAGTCGGCCACTTGAACATGGGCGCAGGGCGTATTGTATATCAGGAATTGACAAGAATCACCAAGGAGATTCAGGACGGTACATTTTTTGAAAATCCCGCTCTTTTGGATGCGGTAAATAACTGTAAGAAAAACGACTCCGCGCTGCATATGTACGGGTTGTTATCGGATGGCGGCGTACACAGCCATAATACGCATTTGTACGGCTTATTGGAACTGGCGAAAAGAAACGGGCTTTCCAAAGTTTACGTCCATGCTTTTTTGGACGGACGCGATACGCCTCCGGCAAGCGGTAAGGGCTTTGTAGAGGATTTGGAAAAAGAGATGGAAAAAATCGGCGTCGGCGAAGTGGCAAGTGTGACGGGACGCTACTACGCGATGGACAGGGATAATAACTATGACAGGGTGCAAAAAGCCTATCTTGCTTTAACAAAGGGCGAGGGCTTACAGGCGGACAGCGCACCGGCGGGCATTCAGGCTTCCTATGACAGGGACGAGACGGATGAGTTTGTCAAACCGACCGTGGTTATGAAAAACGGCGCGCCCGTTGCGACCATTAAGGACGGGGATTCCATTATCTTCTTTAATTTCAGACCGGACAGGGCAAGAGAGATTACGAGAAGTTTCTGTGATGATGATTTTAAGGGCTTTGACAGGGGAAAGAGATTAAATATAACGTATGTGTGCTTCTCCGATTACGACCCGACCATTCCTAATAAAGAAGTGGCGTTTCATAAGATTGCGGTCACTAATACGTTTGGCGAGTGGCTTGCCGCAAACCATATGAAACAGGCGAGAATCGCGGAGACGGAAAAATACGCGCACGTTACGTTCTTCTTTAACGGCGGCGTGGAAGAGCCGAACGAGGGGGAGGACAGGATTTTAGTCAATTCGCCCAAGGACGTTGCAACCTATGATTTGAAACCGCAGATGAGCGCATATGAAGTGTGCGATAAACTGGTGGGGGCGATTAAGTCCGGGCAGTACGACGTTATCATTATCAACTTTGCCAATCCGGATATGGTTGGACACACCGGCGTGGAAGCGGCGGCGATTAAGGCGGTGGAAGCCGTGGACGAATGCGTCGGCAAGGCGGTGGAAGCACTGAAGGAAGTGGACGGCGTCATGTTTATCTGTGCCGACCACGGCAATGCGGAGCAGCTTATCGATTATGAGACGAATGCGCCTTTTACCGCGCATACGACCAATCCGGTTCCGTTTATTTTAGTCAATGCAGACCCGTCATATAAGCTGCGCGAGGGCGGATGCCTGGCGGATATCGTACCGACATTGATTGAACTTATGGGCATGGAGCAGCCCGCGGAAATGACAGGTAAGTCTTTATTGATAAAGTAGTTTGGCTCTCGTAATTGGGGAAGGTTATCTGAGGAAAAGAATATCTGATAGATGTAATGCACAATATTAGTATTATGACCGAAGATAAGAGGTGTAGCATGATGAAAACGAGGGAAAAATGGGTATTCAGAGTTAGTTCCATCATCGTTTTGCTGGGAATATGCGTTGTAGCCTTTGTATGGTATTCCGGCATTTTAAAAAGTGAATTAAGGGAACTGGTTAGAAATACGTTAAAAGAGGTTTCAAATCAGAATGTTCTTGTCGTGCAGAAAGAAATCGGGGGGGATATCAATGCGCTGACGGAGATTGCGGAACGCATTGGTTCCATACAGGAAGATGACGACGAGATTATGAGTACCTTAAAAGCGGCTATGGAACGTTATTCCTTTAAGAGAATGGGGTTTGCCCGGACGGACGGTATGGCGCATACGACGGATGGTCTGTCTTATGATATTTCCGATAACGCATATTATCAGGCGTCTATTCAGGGGGAGACTTATATATCGGATTTGTTCCTCGATCCGACCGATAATGAAGAGATTATTGTGTTCAGTATGCCGGTAAAAAACGAAGAGGATGTTATCGGCATCGTGATAGCGACCTACCGTGTGGAGAGTCTAAAGGAGGTTCTGGCGGTTACCTCTTTTGAGGGCGAGGGATATACCTATATCGTACGGCGCGACGGCAGTAAGATAGTGGATTCCGTCAATGAGACAAGTTTCCAGAATATGACGAATATCTTTACCTCCATGGAGGAAGCGGATAAACGTAACGACAGGGTCGTCCATGAATTAAAGCGGCTGATGGAAAGCAATAAGACCGGATATGTCATCTTCTATAATAAAATCGGAAAATATATGTATGCAACGCCGCTCGGTATCAACGACTGGTTTTTGATTGACGTTGTTCCCGTCGATTTTATGGAAAGTACATCGAACGTTATTATTCAAAGGACGTATTTGATTTGCGTGGTGCTTGCCGTTGTCTGTGTGATTGCCGCGTGCCTGATTTTCCGTGAGGAGCGCAGCAAAAAAGAGCAGATGCAGAGTCTTTTATATGTGGACGAGCTGACCGGCGGCAATACGCTTGCCAAGTTTAAGCTGGATGTTTCCGGCAAAATTGCGGAGGGACATGACAACGCCGCGCTCGTGGTAATGGATTTGGATGATTTTAAACTTATCAACGAGCTGTTCGGTTATGACGAGGGAAATAAGGTTTTAGGTTATATATGGAAAACGATTAAAAGTAACTGCCGCAAGGAAGAAGTGGCGGGACGCGGCGCGGCGGACCACTTTATGATATGGATGTTTTATGATAAAAAGAAAGACATCGAGGACAGGGTTATAGAATTAAATGCCGATATACAGCATTGCTTTATGCCGAAAAATATGGATTATATCCTGCATTCGGTTTTCGGAATCTATTATGTGGACAGATACGATGAGGATGTGGAAGATATCATCGACTGTGCGACGTTGGCGCATAATCATGTAAAGCAGGAAAAAAATGGTATCTACAAGGTTTATTCGGAGATTATGAAAGAACGGATTGTGGAGAAAAAGCAGCTTTCCGACCAGATTGAACACGCGTATGAGAACCATGAGTTCGTGGCGTTTTATCAGCCTAAATATGATTCCAAGACACAAAGGCTGGCGGGTGCGGAAGCGTTGATTCGCTGGCGTAAGCCCAACGGGCAGATGATTTCTCCGGGGCTTTTTATCCCTCATGCGGAGGAAAGCGGTTTTGTCCGTAAGCTGGATGAATATATTTTTAAAGAGGTATGTATGGCGCAGAGACGGTGGCTGGACAAAGGACTTCCTATCGTGCCGATTTCCGTTAATATTTCCAGAAGGCTTATAGAGACGCCGGAATTTATCGACGAATATAAGAAGATACTGGACGATTCGGGCGTGCCGATTGAATATATCCAGCTTGAAATTACGGAGAGCGCGATTTTGGATAAGCAGGAGGAACTCATCAATATTATGGAGAAACTGCATCAGATTGGTTTTGTGATTCTGATGGATGATTTTGGTACGGGTTATTCCTCGCTGATGATGTTAAAATCCGTTCCGGTAGACGTGATGAAACTGGATAAGAGTTTCGTAGACGATTATGACGATGTAAAGGGCGAGCGGATTATACGCCGCGTTATGCAGATGGCGCAGGATTTGCACATCGAAGTGACGGCGGAGGGCGTGGAAACCAAGGATCAGTACGAATTTTTAAAGGGTATTGACTGCAATATGATTCAGGGTTATTATTTCGCAAGACCGATGCCTGAAGAAGAATTTGAGGAGTGTATGCACAGGGAAAAAGCGGTGGTAAGTTAGAAAAAGACTGCTGAAATGATTCATATGATGGCGTAATTTAGAAAAGCGCAGACCGTAAGGGTTTGCGCTTTTTTGTATGCTATAGAAGTTTTGCGGTTTTAAGCGATTGTTCCTAACGATGTAAAAATTTTACTTGACAGCGCAGAGAGGATTGTGTATATTGAGTATATCAAGTGTACTAATATTAATAGTACACATGGTATTCAGGGCGATAATAAAATGTTACGGCACATATTATCGACGGACAACAATTCATGGGAAAGGAGGAGCGTATGATTATCATTGATTACAAGGATACCAGACCGATTTATGAACAGGTCTGTGAGAAATTCAAGGTTCTGATTTTAAAAGGCGCATTATCTCCGGATGAGCAGATGCCGTCTGTCAGGAATCTGGCAATGGAATTATCCATCAATCCCAATACCATTCAGAAAGCCTACGCGCAGTTAGAGCGGGACGGATTCATTTATACGGTCAAGGGAAGGGGCAATTTTGTATCGGGCAGCGCCCATCTTTTGGCGGAAAGAAAACAGGCGTGTATGGAGAAGCTTCTGGCACAGGTGGAGGAGGCTTTGGAATATGGCATTACCAGAGAGGAAATTCTGGCGGCAATTCAAAAATGAGGAGGGGAAACATATGATTGAGATATATGACGTGACGAAAACCTTTGATTCCATTAAGGCAGTGGATTCAGTCAGCGTAATGATTAAGGAAAATACGGTATTCGGTCTTATCGGCACAAACGGCGCGGGGAAAAGTACCATGCTGCGTATGGTAGCGGGCGTGCTGCGTCCGGACGACGGCATGATAGCGGTCGATAATATGCCGGTCTATGACAATGTGGAGGCGAAAAAGAAAATGTTCTTTATTGCGGATGAACCGTACTTTTTTGCAACGGCGACGCCGGAGACGATGGAACGCTACTATAGCAGTGTCTATGACAATTTTAATAAAGCGGAATATTATCATTATCTGGAGAGCTTTAATCTGGATAAGAACAGGAAAATCAATACCTTTTCCAAAGGCATGAAAAAACAGCTCGCCTTACTTTTGGGGGTCTGCGCCCATACGAAGTATCTGTTATGCGACGAGACTTTCGACGGGCTTGACCCGGTGATGCGACAGGGCGTTAAAAGCATCTTTGCAAAGGAGATGGAGGAAAACGGTTTAACGCCGGTCATAGCCTCTCACAATCTGCGGGAGTTGGAAGATATCTGCGACCATATCGGACTCTTACACAGGGGCGGCGTACTGCTTTCCAAGGATTTGGAGGACATGAAGTGCAATATTCAGAAGGTGCAGTGCGTATTTACGTCCATAGAGGACGAGTCAAAAGCGTTAAGCGGTCTGGAAATATTGAAAAAAGAGCAGAGAGGCTCTTTATGTACGATTACCGTAAGAAGTACCAAAGAGGAAGTAATGGCGCATTTTGCAACGGTAAATACGGTGTTTTTTGAGGCGCTTCCTTTATCCTTAGAGGAAATCTTTATCAGCGAAACGGAGGTAGTAGGTTATGATGTCAAAAAACTCATTCTCGGCTAACAGCAAGGAAAATCATAAACGCAGAATATGGGTATGGATTATCAGCGCATTGACGCAGTTACTTTTCTATCCCGGCATTATGTTAGTGTATCTAAGCAGAATCAACGCATGGAACGAAAATGGGCAGTACCGTACGCCGGAGGTTTTTCATGACGCTTTAAAAGATGCGGCGGCGGACGCGGTAGGATTTGTGCCCGGCGCGGTAGTGCCGCTTACGTTACTGGCGGTATTAATCGCCGTACAGGGATTTTCGTATCTGTATGATAGGAAAAAAGTGGATATGTACCAGAGTGTGCCGGTTCCTTATAAGAGGCGTTTCGCCATTATTTATACAAACGGCGTCCTGATTTATGCGATACCGGCGATAGCGGCATTGGCGGCTGCGGTTCTGATTGCGCTTCCACAAGGAGCGGTCGATGGAAAGGTGCTTGCCGAGTGCGCGCTTGGCTTTATTGGGAATTTATTATATTTTCTGGTTGTTTATCATACCGCGCTTCTGGCGGTGATGCTGACGGGAAATATTGTGATTACCGGTTTTGCAACTGCTATATTCTTATTTATCGTCTATGTCATAGCGTGGCTGTATCATATTATGAATGGTATGTTTTTTGAACGGGCGGATTTTTTCTTTTCGGACAATACGATGGATAAATATTCCATTTGTACGAGTTATCTGATTCAGATAAATGAACTAAAACGGATGAAAAGCCTGGCGGTAATCGTACCGGAGGCGCTGCGCTTATATGGCGGCTGGCTTCTGGCTGCAGTAGTGATATTCGCCATCGCCTATTTTGCATATGTAAAACGTCCGGCGGAAAGCGCGGGGACGGCGGTTGCTTTTCCGGTCATCAAACCATATGTAAAAATTATCATTTCCGTAATAGCCGGACTTTTGGCATACTGGCTTGTGCAGGATGCAACCTATGAGAATATGGCAGTTTCTTTGTTTGCCATGATAGCGGCAACCATCATTTGCTGCGGTGTGATGGAAAGCTTTTACGCATTCGATATCCGCGCCGCCGTCAAACATCTTGTATCTACCGGTATTGCCGCGGCGTGTGCTGTTTTATTATTCTGCGTTTACTTCTTTGATATATTCGGCTATGACGCCTATGTGCCTGATGCGGATAAGGTGGAGAGTGCGGCGGTTAATATAGGTCCTTACCAGCGTTACTGGGTGTGGTCTGAAGAGGACGAGTCCATGATTTATTCCAGCGCAAGTCAGTATATAAAGGAAAATATGTTCTTAACCGATGTGGAAGCGGTCTGCGAGCTGGCAAGAAAAGGTCAGGAGATGGATACAGAATATTTTGAAAATAATAAGGAGACGGATGCACGGATAGTAAATGTTGTATACCGCTTAAAATCCGGCAGGGAGGTGGCAAGATGCTTCTATGTCAATCTGGCGGATAAAAGCAGTGAAGAGCTTCTTAACAGGGTGATAGGCACGAAAGAGTACAGGGAGGGTTATTATCAGTTTATTAATAACGAGCTTCCTTATGAACGGATGACAAGAGATATGTCCCTTTATTATACAAACGGCGCGCTGGAATGCAGTCTGCCGCCCGCGGAAGTGCAGGCATTGCGGGATGCGTGGGTCAAGGATATGGAGCAGTTTGACTATTCCATGGCGAGAAATAACAGAATATGCGGCATGATAGAGTGGGGGCTTTACAACAGATACAGCGATTGGGAGCTGCCGGTATACGAGAGCTTTACAAATACGATTGCGTTTTTAAAAGAACATAACGCATATGCGCCGGTAACGCTGCGGGCGCAGGATATTGAAAAGCTGGAGATTACCAACTATCACTACAACGAGACGGAGGAAACGTATGATAATGATATGTCGGTGGCAACCGCACAGGCGCATCCTGTAGGAAGCAGGGATTTGGACAGCGGCGACGTTACGGTTACGATATATTATGAGGATACCGAAGATATCGAAAAGATTGTAGACGCGCTTTATCCGCAGGATTTTGAGACATACTGGAACGAAAGAGGTACGATAGACGATAATTATGACGTTGTTGTCACTTTTAAGCCGGATGCGGAATATCCATATGGCAGGGGATATTATTACTATGAATTTTTAAGCGGTCAGGTTCCTGACTTTGTAGTGCAGGCAACGGCGTATCAGGCGGATTGACGAAACGGATGCGCTGGCGCAGGTAAAATTTTGGCATAGCGGCTGCGGCAAAAAATATGGCGCCGGTACATTTTATGCGGTTTGATACGGATAGAATGCGCCGGTGTTTTGCCGTCGTGTTTCAAGGATTTTTATGGAAATGATGTTTGCCCTGACGTTTTTTATCGCGTTTTATGTTTTAACCGTAAATGATGATTAAAAATTGATTTTGTAGATTAAGAAAATATT
>JAMPFF010000025.1 GCA_023664605.1 Clostridium sp. | reverse complement strand
CAGATTTGTACAATGAATTGACGATGCCTTTTGAACTTAGAAAAGCCCACACGCAAAATGACAAAGCTGTTATGCAGGCGTATGGATTTTCGGTCAAAGACACCACAGAGGAAAGCTGCGTTGCGGAACTTATGAAGATGTATCAGCAGATGACGTTGATGTAAATTCATGCTTAAGCAGTCCAGCAAAAACACAAAAATCCCCCGATTTACTTTTTACCCTCGATATGCTATACTAGCCTAGTTGTTAAAATTTTTTTAGAAGAGACAAATCAGTTCACAGGAGATAAGGTTGTGCCTGATGGCGCAAACTCGCGGGCTGAGAGAAAGGCATGGTTATTAAAATGAAACTAGGCATCGTAGGCTTACCCAACGTCGGGAAAAGTACATTATTTAATTCTTTAACAAAGGCGGGCGCGGAATCGGCCAATTACCCATTCTGCACCATTGACCCGAATATCGGTATCGTGGCGGTTCCGGACGAAAGACTGAAATTGCTTGGAGATATGTATCATTCCAAGAAAGTGACGCCGGCGACCATAGAGTTTGTCGATATTGCAGGACTGGTAAAAGGCGCATCCAAAGGAGAGGGGCTTGGCAACCAGTTTTTAAGCAATATCCGTGAAGTAGATGCGATTGTACATGTCGTGCGCTGCTTTGAGGACTCCAATATCGTGCATGTAGACGGTTCCATCGACCCGCTGCGGGATATCGAGACGATTAACCTGGAACTGATTTTTTCAGATATGGAAATTCTGGACAGAAGGATAACCAAGGTAGAAAAAGCGGCAAGGATGGATAAGACATTGGCGAAAGAACTCGCACTTTTAGAGAAGATAAAGGCGCATCTGGAAGATGGAAAGCTTGCGAGAAGCCTTGTGATAGATGATGAGGACGAACTTGCCCTGCTTGCTTCCTATAATCTTTTGACCTATAAACCTGTTATTTTTGCGGCCAATGTGGCGGAAGAGGATTTGGCGGATAACGGTGCGCAAAATGAGGGCGTTACAAAGGTAAAGAGTTTCGCCTCCGAAAATGATAGCGAGGTATTTGTCATCTGCGCGCAGATAGAGCAGGAGATTGCGGAACTGGACGAAGAGGAGACGGCAATGTTTTTGGAAGACCTTGGGTTGAAAGAGTCCGGTTTGCAAAAGCTGATAAAAGCAAGCTATCATATTCTTGGTTTAATGAGTTTTTTGACAGCAGGAGAGGACGAGACAAGGGCATGGACTATCAAAATCGGTACAAAAGCGCCGCAGGCGGCCGGAAAAATCCATACGGATTTCGAGAGAGGCTTTATCAAAGCGGAAGTTGTCAATTATAAGGATTTGCTGGAGCAGGGGTCCTTGGCGGCGGCGAGAGAAAAAGGGCTTGTCGGCATGGAGGGCAAAGAGTACGTTGTCAAGGACGGCGACGTTATTTTGTTCCGTTTTAATGTCTAAGGAAGAAAGATTTAAGAGGGTGTATAGTTAATATGAATGATATCATGGACATATCGGATATTGCGTTCCCAAACATAGGTCTGTATTTAAAGAATGTGCCAAAGAGTTTTACGATATTCGGCTTTCCGATTGCGCTTTATGGGGTGATTATTGTCATCGGCATTATGAGCGGTCTTTTTATGGCGGAGTATATGGCGAAAAAGGAGAAAGTGGATCCGGATATTGTTTGGGACTTTTTTATTTATGCAGTTATTTTTTCCATTATCGGAGCCAGAATTTATTATGTTGTCTTTTTCTGGGAGGAATACAGAAATAACTTCTGGGAGATTTTTAATCTGCGAAAAGGCGGACTGGCGATTTACGGTGCGGTGATAGCCGCTTTTATTACGCTGTATGTTTTCTGTCGTGTGAAAAAACAAAGTTTTTTGGAACTGGTTGATATCTGTGTGCCGGGATTGATTTTGGGACAGGCGATTGGCCGATGGGGCAATTTTACGAACCGGGAAGTATTCGGGGAGTATACGGACAATCTCTTTGCCATGCGGCTGCCCATTGATATGGTTAGAAACATTGATATTTCCGCAAATGTGGCGGCGCATATCGTGGATGGCACAAACTATATTCAGGTGCATCCGACCTTTCTTTACGAGAGCGTATGGAACCTGTGTCTGTTATTCGTGATGATTCTATATCGTAAGCATAAGAAATTTAAGGGCGAAATATGGCTTCTGTATCTTGGGGGCTATGGCGTCGGCAGATATTGGATAGAGGGCATCCGTACGGACCAGCTTTACATTACGGGAACGCATATTCCGGTATCCCAGCTGGTGGCGGTCTTGTGCGTACTGGCGGCGGCAGCGGCGGATATCATAGTCAGATACCGGCTAAAGAAGAAAAATGAACCGGCAGAGTCCGAGATGAAACAAAGCGAATAAGAAAAATACCATACAAAACACCTCGCTTGCAAGAGTGGGGTGTTTTTTTGCGCATTTTTTGAACTTTTTGAAATTTGTTTAAAAAAAGCATTGTTTTTGCTTGCAATATCCGTTATTTTATTATAAAATGGTAATCAAGTGGTGGAAAGTGGTACTAAGTGGTAAAAAGTGGTGAATTTTATTTTCCCATACCGCTTAAGACACAGACCGTGGCAGACCCCTTAATGGCAGGTGATTGATGATGTTTATGGGAGAATACAATCACACAATTGATGCAAAAGGCAGGCTTATCGTTCCGTCCAAGTTCAGAGAATCTCTGGGAGACATATTTGTAGTGACAAAGGGATTAGATGGCTGCCTGTTTGTATATGATAACGAAGAGTGGAATGTATTTGAAGAAAAGTTAAAATCCCTGCCGCTTACGAATAAAGACGCCAGAAAGTTTGTACGTTTCTTCCTGGCGGGAGCAGCGGAAGTAGAGGTAGATAAACAGGGAAGAATTCTGGTTCCCACCGTATTGAGAGAATTTGCACAGCTTAGTAAGGATGTTGTTTTAATAGGCGTAGCCAGCAGGATAGAAATATGGAGCAGGGAACGCTTCGAGTCAACGGCGGCCTATGACGATATGGATGAAATTGCGGAACATATGGCGGAACTTGGACTTGGTATATAGGAACTGTTGAAAAATCATTCTACGCAAATTGTTCAGTTGGTTTATCAACAGATCCTAGAAAGATACGGAAAACAGGATGGAATTTAAACATACGTCAGTCCTTTTAAAGGAGACAATCGAAAGCTTAAGGGTAAAGCCCGACGGAATATACATAGACGGAACGCTTGGAGGCGGCGGACATTCCTATGCGCTCGCCTCTAAGTTAGGAGAAAAAGGAAAACTTATCGGTATCGACCAGGATGAAGATGCGATAGAGGCGGCCGCCCAAAGGCTGGAACCATTCGGGGATAAGGTCGTTATCGTCAGGGATAACTATTGCAATATCAAAAATATATTACAGGATATCGGCGTGGAGAAAGTAGACGGTATCATACTGGATTTAGGCGTATCGTCCTACCAGTTAGACTGCGCCGAGAGAGGATTTTCCTATAAGCTGGACGCTGATTTGGACATGCGTATGGACGTCAGGCAGTCGTTAAGTGCAAAGGATATTGTCAATACCTATTCGGAGATGGAGCTTTATCGTGTGATAAAGGATTATGGAGAAGAACAGTTTGCCAAAAACATTGCCAAACATATTGTACAGGTAAGGAAAGAAAGCAAAATAGAGACGACGGAACAGTTGAATGAAATCATCAGAGCCGCCATTCCGATTAAAAGACGGAGAAACGGCGGACATCCCTCTAAGAGAACGTTTCAGGCTCTCAGGATAGAATGTAACAGGGAATTGGAGATTTTAAGAAATTCACTGGATGAACTCATACAAATCTTAAATCCGGGAGGAAGACTTTGTATCATCACCTTTCATTCACTGGAGGACAGAATTGTAAAAACGGCGTTTAAACGAAACGAAAATCCCTGTATCTGCCCGCCGGACTTTCCGGTCTGTACATGCGGTAAAAAACCGCAGGGCAGGGTGGTTTTCAAAAAACCGGTATTGCCGTCGCCGCAGGAGATAAGCAAAAATAAAAGGTCTAAAAGCGCGAAATTAAGAGTTTTCGAGCGGGAAAGCGTGAACTAATACAGGAAGGAATCGGGAACGTATGGCAGCAGTGCAGAAAAGAACATCCACAGCCAATGCGCAGGCGCGAAATGGCAGATACATACAGGGCAGCGCGGTTAGAAAGCTGGATGTTACAAGGGAAATAGAACAGAGACCGAAAAAGAAATTAAGCAATACGGCAAGAAAAAACCGTGAAAAAGCGGAGCATATGAGCGCGGGATATGTGTTGTTTTTGAGTCTTGCGCTGTTTGCGACGGGTTTCATTCTGGTAAGCTATATTAAGTTACAGTCGGATATTACAAACAGTATTAAAAATATTTCCAGACTGGAAAACGAATTAAACGATTTAAGGCTTGCAAATGACGAAGAATATAATAGAATAACAAGTAGTATAGATTTAGAAGAAGTCAGAAGAGTTGCTATTCAGGAATTGGGTATGCAGTATGCAAAAGAGGGGCAGATTGTTACTTTCCAAAGCGAAAACAACGATTATGTGAAACAGATGGCTGCCATCCCGGAATAGGCAAACGTTATTTAGGGAGATATATATGAGCCAGGGCCGTGTGAATCGTTTTACAACTAAGATGCAGAAGAAGTTATTGGTACTGTTTCTGTTTGTACTGATAGCCTTTGTCGGGCTGAGCGCCCGCTTGATTTTGATAAACAGGGATAAAGGAATGGATTACAAAAAGCAGGTATTGTCGCAGCAGGAGTATGATTCTGTGACAATACCTTTTAAGCGTGGAGAAATACTGGATGCCAACGGCACCATTTTGGCTATCAGCAACAAAGTGTATAATGTCATTTTGGATACAAAGGTACTTATGGATGATGAAGAAAATTTAGAGCCTACCCTGGTTGCGTTACACAGCGTTTTTGGCATTGATATCAGTGAGACCAGGAATTATATCGCAACGCACCCAAATTCTTCTTATCGCATCCTTGCAAAGCGTCTGGCGTATGATAAGGTAGAGGAGTTTAAGGAACTGCAAAAAGATGAGGAAAACGGCTCCCATATCAAAGGAATCTGGTTTGAAGATGAGTATAAAAGGGAATATCCGAACGGTTCCCTTGCCTGTGACGTCATCGGTTTTACCAGAAGCGACAATGCGGGGCAGTATGGGCTGGAAGAATATTATAATGATGTTTTATGCGGCGTCAACGGCCGCCAGTATGGATATCTGAACAACGATTCCAATCTGGAGAGGACAACGATTCCCGCACAGGACGGCTATAATATCCAGACGACGATAGATGCAAATATCCAGAATATTGTCGAAAAGTATTTATTGGAGTTTAATGAAGAATATAAGGATAACTACAGGCCGGGAAACGGCGCGGAAAATATTGGCTGTATCATGATGGAGGTCAATACCGGCAATGTGCTTGCCATGGCGAGTTATCCCACTTATGACTTAAACGATACAAGAAATATCAAGAATCTGATAGGAATGCCGCAGTTGGACGAGCAGGGCAAAAAAACGGGGGAGTATCTGACAGAGGAAATCATCAAGGATATGGATGATGAGGCGATGTACAGGCATTTAGATGCCCTGTGGAAGAATTTTTGTATTGTCGATACCTATGAACCCGGCTCCGTGGCAAAACCTTTTACCGTAGCGGCGGCTCTGGAAAGCGGCGCGATTACCGGAAATGAACACTATAACTGTACGGGAAAGCTGGAGGTAGGCGACCATGAAATCAAGTGCCACCAGATATATGGCGACGGCGACCTTTCCGTGGCAGAGGGAGTGGAACGTTCCTGTAACGTTGTTTTAATGAATGTTTCCTTTGCGTTGGGCAAAGATAAATTTATCGACTATCAGCACGCATTCGGTTTCGGGTTAAAGACCAATATCGACCTTGCGGGGGAGTCGAGAACGGCGTCCCTTGTCTATAATAAAACCAATATGCGCCAGACGGAGCTGGCGACGTGTTCTTTCGGACAGGGCTTTAACGCGTCCATGATTCAGATGATTACGGGATTCTGTTCTTTGATTAACGGCGGTTATTATTATGAACCCCATGTTGTCAGCAAGATTACGACGTCGGACGGCGCAACGGTGGAAAATATCACGCCCAGAATTTTAAAGCAGACCATATCGCAGTCTACAAGCGATACGATACTGGAATACTGCAATCAGGTGGTAACGGGAGAGCATGGAACCGGTAAGACTGCAAGACCGGCGGGATACATGATAGGCGGCAAGACGGGTACGGCAGAAACGCTTCCCCGCGGTAACCACCAGTATGTGGTATCTTTCATGGGATATGCGCCGGCGGACAATCCGGAGATTGCGATTTATGTAGTGGTGGACAGACCGAATGTGGGGCAGCAGGACGACGCTAAGTATGCGACCAGAATCGTGCGCAAAATCCTGACGGAGGTGCTTCCTTATCTGAATATTTTTATGACCGAGGAACTTACCGAGAAAGAAATAGAGGAACTCGAAGAACTGCAGATGCAGATATATACGCCGCAGGAAGAAGAGGAAAGTACGGAGCCGGAAGAGGGCGCGGAAGGCGAAGAGACGGAAAACGGAGAAGAGACGCCGAAAGAAGATGGCAGCGCGATATGGAAAGAATTTCCGCTTGACGCTGAAAGCGGCTATTTAAAAGACCCTGCCACCGGCTATCTGGTGGACCCGGAGACGGGAGCCGTCGTCAATGATGATGCGCTGATTATCAATATAGAAGATGGCAGCGCGGCAAGCGGCGTCGGAGAGCCGCCGGTAGATAATAATCCGAATGATGATAATGATTTTGGCATATAAAGTGTGAAGAGAATCCTGCACACATATGAATAACCTCATAAAAACGGTAATAAATTATATTAATACCTTTTTGTGAGGTTTTCTTGCAGAATGAATAAAGAAGAGAATGCACACAGAACATTTCACAGGAACAAGACGGTTACGGTTATGTTTTTATGTCTGGCCGCTTTTATGATACTGATAGGCAGGCTTGTCTATTTGATGGTGTTTCAGTCGGAATACTATACGCAGAAGGCAAAGGAATTACATGAGAGGGAGCGCAGCATCAAGGCGGCCAGAGGCAGAATCATTGACGCAAACGGGGAAATCCTTGCAGATAATAAGACGGTGTGTACGATATCGGTCATCCATAATCAGATAGAGGACGCCGAAAAGGTCATAGAAGCGCTTTCAAAGGAACTGGAACTTTCGGAGGAATATGTCAGGAAGCGTGTGGAGAAATATTCCTCCATTGAAAAAATAAAGAGCAATGTCGATAAGTCGGTCGGCGATATCATCCGCAGCTATGAGCTGGCGGGGGTCAAGGTGGACGAAGACTATAAAAGATATTATCCGTATGACTATCTGGCGTCCAAGGTGCTTGGCTTTACAGGCGGCGATAATCAGGGCATTATCGGTCTGGAAGTGATCTATGAGGAATATTTGCGGGGCGAAGCGGGAACGATTCTAATGGTGACGGACGCCAAGGGCGTGGAAGTGCCGGAAGCGGGAGAAGAGCGGATAGAGCCGGTAAACGGACAGGACTTGTATATCAGTCTGGATATGAATATCCAAAGCTATGCGACGCAGCTTGCCATGCAGACGATGGAAACGAAACAGGCTGAGAGCGTTTCCATTATTGTGATGAATCCGCAAAACGGGGAACTGATGGCGATGGTCAATGTGCCGGAATTTGATTTAAACAATCCGTATACGCTGCCGGGTGACGCCGAGGAAGCGGGTCTTAGTGAAGAAAAGAAGCAGGAACTGTTAAACGCCATGTGGCGTAACGGCTGCATTAACGATACGTATGAGCCGGGTTCCACCTTTAAGACGGTAACGGCCGCCGCGGCGTTAGAGGAGGGCGTTGTCACCGTAAACGATACCTTTAACTGTCCGGGGTATGTGATGGTAGGAGACAGGCGTATCCGCTGCCATAAAATTGCAGGACACGGGGCGGAGAACTTCGTGCAGGCGACAATGAACTCCTGTAATCCGGTGTTTGTAACGGTAGGATTGCGGCTTGGCGTGGATAATTACTATAAATATTTTAAGCAGTTCGGGCTGCTTGATAAAACAGGGATTGACCTGCCCGGCGAGGCGGGAACCATCATGCACAAAAAAGAAAATATCGGGCAGGTGGAATTAGCTACCATTTCGTTCGGGCAATCCTTTCAGATTACGCCGATTCAACTGGCGGTAACGGCTGCCTCGATTGTGAATGGCGGCAGGCGCGTGACGCCGCATTTCGGGGTGCGTACGGCGAATGCGGATGGCACGGACAGCAAGTCGTTTGCCTATCAGGTAAAAGATAATATCGTATCGGCCGAAACTTCAGAGACAATGCGCTATCTGTTAGAACAGGTCGTGGAAAACGGCGGCGGCAAAAACGCCTATATCGAAGGATACCGGATAGGCGGCAAGACGGCGACAAGCCAGACGCTGCCAAGGGGGAGCGGAAAGTATATCGCTTCTTTTATGGGGTTTGCCCCGGCGGATAATCCCACTGTGCTGGCGGTCTGTATCATCAATAATCCACAGGGAACCTATTACGGAGGGCAGATTGCCGCGCCGGTTGTCAGACAGCTTTTTGAAAATATTCTTCCTTATTTGGAAAAGATGGATTATAATAACAAAGGTAAGCATGAGTAAAACATAAAGGAGCATGGTGAGGGAATGAACACTACCATTTTGATGTCAGTGATTATATCGTTTGCAATCAGTGTGATTCTGGGACCGGTTGTGATTCCTTTTTTAAAGCGGTTAAAAGTCGGGCAGACGGTGAGGGATGAGGGTCCTAAGGAGCATCTGAAAAAAAACGGTACGCCGACAATGGGAGGCATTTTAATCCTAATCAGCGTTGTTCTTACCTCGATTCTTTATGTAAAAGAGTATCCGCGCATTATCCCGATTCTGTTTGTAACGCTGGGATTCGGATTGATTGGCTTTCTGGATGATTACATCAAGGTTGTTTTAAAACGTTCCATGGGGCTGCATGCGTGGCAGAAAATGGCGTTACAGATTCTGGTAACGGGTATATTTGCTTATTATATTACGCAGTATACGGATGTTTCCCTTGCCATGAGAATTCCGTTTTTTCCGGGGAAATATCTGGACTTTGGCGTTTTTAACATACCGCTTTTGTTCTTTATTGTCATTGGTACGGTGAACGGGGCGAACTTTACGGACGGCCTGGACGGCCTGGCAAGTTCCGTTACGGTTTTAATTGCCACTTTTTTTACGGTTGTTGCCATAGGGCTTCACAGCGGGATTGAACCGGTGACTTGTGCGGTAGTCGGCGCGCTGCTTGGTTTTTTACTGTTCAATGTATATCCGGCCAGCGTTTTTATGGGGGATACGGGTTCCCTCGCGCTTGGCGGTTTTGTGGCGGCGACTGCTTATATGCTGCAAATGCCGATTTTTTTGGCAATCGTAGCCTTTATTTATGTGATAGAAGTGCTGTCTGTCGTCATACAAGTTTCTTACTTTAAAATGACGGGTGGAAAACGTATTTTTAAAATGGCTCCCATCCACCACCATTTTGAGCTGTGCGGATGGTCGGAGACAAGAGTGGTGGCAGTTTTTTCGATTATTACGGCGCTGCTTTGCCTTGTGGCGCTTATGGGAATCTGAAGGAAGGATATAGGGAAAAGATGGAATTAGAGAATAAAAAAGTACTGGTCGTAGGAACCGGCATCAGCGGTATCGGGGCGGCAAAAGCATTATGTAAGGCGGGCGCCTGTCCGGTTCTTTATGACGAAAACGACAAGGTGAAGAAAGAGGAAGTGGAAAAAAAGCTTGCGGACGCCTGCGGCGGGGAGAAGATAGAAAACGTACAAGTGATAACGGGCGTTTTGCCGGATGCGGTAAGAGAGTCCATAGAACTTGTGATTTTAAGTCCGGGCGTACCGGTTGACGCGCCGTTAGCCGATGATTTTCGTAAGCGGGGTGTGAAGATATGGGGAGAAATCGAATTGGCCTACGAACTTGGAAGAGGAAAGGTAGTGGCGATTACCGGAACAAACGGGAAAACGACGACAACTTCTTTGGTGGGCGAAATTATGAAAGCGCATTATGAGAGCGTCTATGTGGTGGGAAATATCGGCAATCCCTATACGCTGACGGCGTTATCCGCAAAGGATGACACGGTTACGGTGGCGGAAATCAGCAGTTTCCAGTTAGAGACGATAGAGGCTTTTCATCCTGCGGTATCCGCGATTTTGAATATTACGCCCGACCATTTAAACAGGCACCACACCATGGAAAATTATATTGCGGCAAAGGAGAGTATCACCCGCAATCAGACGAAGCAGGACGTCTGCGTTTTAAATTATGAAAATGAATATACAAGGGCGTTTGGGAAAAGGTGTCCGGCAAGGGTAATTTATTTTTCTTCCGTAAGAAAGCTGGACGACGGTCTGTATCTGGACGGGGAGGATATCTGTCAGGCAAAAGGTTCCCATGTGGAAAGGCTGATGAACATTCATGAGATGAATCTGGTGGGCGTCTGCAACGTGGAAAACGTGATGGCGGCGATTGCCATCGCACAGTCCATGGATGTGCCGATGGAGACGATATTAACAGTTGTAAAAAGTTTTAAGGCGGTGGAACATAGAATAGAATTTGTAGCGTCGAAACGGGGCGTGGATTATTATAATGATTCCAAGGCGACCAATCCCGACGCGGCGATACAGGGCATTAAGGCGATGGATAGGCCGACCGTCCTGATTGGCGGCGGCTATGATAAGCAGAGCGAGTATGACGAATGGATAGAAGCTTTTGACGGCAAGGTAAAATGCCTTGTCTTAATCGGCCAGACAAGGGATAAGATTGCCGCCTGCGCAAAGGCGCACGGTATTGCCAATATTGTGATGGCGGATACGTTTAGGGAGGCTTTAGACATCTGTGTGGAACAGGCAGAGGCAGGAGACGCGGTGCTTCTTTCGCCGGCCTGCGCAAGCTGGGGGATGTTTGCGAATTACGAAGTCAGAGGAAAAGAGTTTAAAGAGTTTGTAAATCAGTTAAAGGAGTGACAGGCGTGGCGGAAAGAGTATTGTCCCGAACCGGGAAAAAATCGAATAGCATAGCCAATTACATGGACTACAGCCTGTTGTTCATTGTTATTTTCCTGCTAGGCTTTGGGCTTGTGATGGTATATTCCACAAGTTCCTACGAGGCAAATTTAACGTTCGGCGATTCCGCGTGGTATTTCAGGAAACAGCTCTGGGCGTCCATCCTGGGGATTGTCGTGATGATGGTGGTGGCAAATATCCCGTATCATTTCTGGGAACGCTTCGCCGTGCTGGGTTATATCGTTTCCGTGGCGCTGATTCTTTTGGTTATCCCGTTCGGATATGAATCGCACGGCGCGAGAAGATGGCT
Organism: Clostridium sp.; assembly: GCA_023664605.1. Classification (GTDB taxonomy): domain Bacteria; phylum Bacillota; class Clostridia; order Lachnospirales; family Lachnospiraceae; genus UBA3282. The sequence goes on along the minus strand of JAMPFF010000025.1, from coordinate 26,711 downwards.
GCGTATCGCCGGTATTTCCTTACAGCCTGCGGAGGTTGCCAAACTGGGGATGATTCTTTTTCTGGCGAGCATGATATGTACGATGGGGAAAAAAATCCGTAACAGAAAGGGTTTTTACACGGTGCTTATCGTACCCGTGCCGATTGCCGTTATGTTATGGCAGATTACGGAGAATCTAAGTTCCGCCATTATCGTTATGGGGATAGCGGTGTTGATGTTATTTGTGTCGTGTCCGGACTATAAGAGATTTATTCTTTTAGGTCTGGCGGCGCTTGCCGGAGCGGCCCTTATTGTTTTTGTGATTGTGAAGATGGCGGAGTCCGGTGCGGATGAATTAGGTTTCCGCGGCGGCCGTATTTTAGCGTGGCTCAATCCGGAGGCATATGCCAGCGGAAAAGGGTTCCAGACATTGCAGGGGCTGTATGCAATCGGTTCCGGCGGCATTCTCGGAAAAGGTCTGGGAGCGAGCAAGCAAAAGCTGGGCTTTATACCGGAGGCGCAGAACGATATGATTTTTTCCATTATCTGTGAAGAACTTGGATTGTTTGGCGCGATTGCGGTCATTTTGATGTTCATTATGTTAATATGGCGTTTTATGGTGATTGCCAATAATGCGCCTGACTTATTCGGCGCGCTTTTGGTGGTGGGCGTGCTTGGACATATTGCGATACAGGTCATTCTAAACATAGCCGTTGTTACAAATACCATTCCGAATACGGGAATTTCACTTCCTTTCATCAGTTATGGAGGCACTTCCGTCGTATTTTTGCTTATTGAAATCGGCCTTGTGCTGAGTGTGGCCAAGGGAATACGCTTAAAAGACTTATAAAGATTTGATTTGGACGAGATAATTTTTGCAGTTTTTTCCATATAGATAAAGTAGGTCATATATTATTATCTGCTTTGAGGTTTTGCTATGGATGCGATTCAGATATATGGTGGAAACTGTCTGAATGGTCAGATTAAGGTACAGGGTTCTAAAAATGCAGTCCTGCCGGTTCTGGCGGCAGCTCTTTTGATAGATGGAACCTGCGAGATAGAGAATTGTCCGCTTATCAGCGATGTGCATCATATGCTGCGGCTGATGGAGAGTTTGTGCTGTACGATAGAGAGAAAAGGACATACCGTAAGAGTGGATGCAAGACAGGTGGCGGATTGTATCATGCCGCAGGATTCCGTCCGCATGATGCGCTCGTCGATTACCTTACTCGGTGCGCTGCTGGCCCGGACAGGAAGCGTCAGTATGCAGTATCCGGGCGGCTGTGTGATAGGACAAAGGCCGATAGATTTGCATTTACAGGGGCTTAGGAAGATGGGCGTTACCATCGAAGAAAGAGAAGACGGTTTTACGGCGCAGACAGCGGGGCTGACGGGAGCTGTACACAGACTGCCGTTTGTCAGCGTGGGTGCGACGGAAAACCTTGTACTGGCGGCCGTGCTTGCAAAAGGCGAGACGGTGATTGAAAATGCGGCCAGAGAGCCGGAGATTTATATTTTATGCGATTTCTTAAAACAGGCGGGTGCGCGTATTGAGGGCATCGGCACGGACAGATTGATTATCCGCGGCGTGGATACGCTGCATGAGATTTCCTACCGTGTTCCGGCGGACAGGATTGTTGCGGGAACTTATCTGGCGGCTTGTCTGTGTAACGGCGGCGAGATTTATCTAAAGGAAGCGCCTTATGCACAGATGGGTGCGGTTATACAGGCGGCGGTTTGTATGGGAGCCGAAATTCATGAGGATGCGGACGGTATGCAGATTGCCTGCAAAAAGAAAAGAAAAATGCCGCCAAAACTGAAAACGGACAGCTATCCGGGATTTCCTACGGATTTACAGTCGGCTTTTTTAACGGCAATGACGCTTGCCGAGGGAGAAGGCGTTCTGGAAGAGACGATTTTTGAAAACCGTTTCCGTATCGTGCCGGAACTTGTGAAAATGGGCGCGCATATAAACGTGCAGGACAACAGGGTTTTCGTAGAGGGTATCGGGCGTCTGCACGGAGCCTGCCTGGAGGCGGAAGAACTGCGCGGCGGCGCGGCATTAGCGATTGCGGGCGCGGCGGCGGACGGCATCACGACCGTACAAAACAGGCGCTATATTGAAAGAGGATATGAGGATATCTGCAAAGACCTGCGGGCGTTTGGCGTAAAATGTAAGAAGATGGATGATAATAAACAAAGCGATTAAAGGATATCAGATGGGCAGCAAACGTGTTGTAAGGAAAGTAAATAAAAGGAATCCTTATCTGCGCCTTGTCAAAGATGACACGGAAAAAGAAAAGCAGAAGGAGCAGAAAGAACAGAAAGTCCGCTTTGGGAAAGGGAAAAGAATCGCTGTTCTTTCTGCGCTTGCCTGCCTGCTTTTGGGCGCGGTGATAGCGGCGTATGTCTATATTATGGATAATTATACGATTACGAACGTATATGTGGAGGGAAATATCCATTATACGGACGAAGAGATTATAGACATGGTTATGAATGGAAGATATGGGAATAATTCGCTTTTTTTATCTTTGAAATACAGGGATAAGGGCATTGACGACGTTCCTTTTGTGGAAACGATGGATGTGACGATTGAGCAAAAAGACACCATCAGGATTACCGTATATGAAAAGGCGATAGCCGGTTATGTGGCCTATCTGGGAAGATATATGTATTTTGATAATGACGGCATCATTGTGGAAACCTCCGAAGAGGCGACGCCGGGCATTCCGCAGGTAACGGGGCTTTCTTATGACTATGTCATTTTACATGAGCCGCTTCCGGTGGAAAATCCGGAGGTTTTTCAGGATATTCTAAATATCACGCAGATGCTTTCCAAATATTCCCTGTCCGTGGACAAGATATATTTTGCGCCTGACTATGAGGTGACGCTGATTTTTGGCGATGTGCAGATTGCCATGGGAAGCAGTGATGATTTGGATGAAAAAATTATGATGCTGCAATATCTGCTCCCGAGCCTGGAGGGGCGAAAGGGCGTTATGGACATGAGAGAGTATACGGAAGAGACGGATATGATCAGTTTTGAGGAGAAATAAGTGAAAATTTCGATGGAAATATATCCCAAATTGCGTTAAAAGTGTGAAAAACAAAAAAATGGGGTTGCTAAATTAAAGAAATAATTATATGATAGACTATATGAGTTATTTCGATTAATAAGGAGGTACTACCTTGCTTGAGATTAAGACAAACGATGCAGAATCCGCCGCTAGGATTATTGTAGTAGGCGTTGGCGGTGCGGGTAATAATGCTGTAAATAGAATGATTGACGAGAATATTGACGGAGTCGATTTCATTGGAATCAACACCGATAAACAGGCATTGCAGCTTTGCAAAGCCCCGAAACTGTTGCAGATTGGCGAGAAGCTGACAAAAGGGCTGGGCGCGGGAGCAAAACCGGAAATCGGTGAAAAAGCGGCGCAGGAAAGCGAAGAAGAGATTGCAGCGGCGTTAAAAGGTTCGGATATGGTGTTCGTAACCTGCGGTATGGGAGGCGGAACTGGTACGGGCGCGGCTCCTGTTGTTGCAAAACTGGCAAAGGACATGGGCATTTTGACGGTAGGCGTTGTCACGAAGCCTTTCCGTTTTGAGGCCAAGGCGCGTATGGTAAACGCATTAGGCGGCATTGATAAGATTAAAGATAACGTAGATACGTTGATTGTGATTCCGAATGACAAACTTTTAGAGATTGTTGACAGAAGGACAACCATGCCGGATGCTTTGAAAAAGGCGGATGAAGTATTGCAGCAGTCCGTACAGGGCATTACGGATTTGATTAATGTACCCGCAGTTATTAACCTTGACTTTGCGGATGTACAGACCGTTATGAAAGATAAGGGCATCGCCCATATCGGAATCGGTTCGGGCAAGGGGGAAGACAAGGCGAGTGAAGCCGTTAAAATGGCGGTGGAGAGTCCATTGCTTGAGACGAATATTTCCGGCGCGACACATGTTATTATCAATGTGTCCGGCGATATTTCCCTTGCGGATGCGTCCGACGCAGCCGATTATGTAAGGGAACTGACAGGGGATGACGTCAATATTATTTTCGGCGCTATGTATGACGCGAATATGGCGGATACCTGTAATGTAACGATTATTGCGACCGGTATTGAAGAGAAAGCCAACCAGATGAAAGGCGTAGGAGGCTTAAGCTTTAAGTCCGCTTACATTACGCCTACATCCCTGCAGGGGAAAGGCGCGGCTGCCGGAACAGGACATGTCGGTTTCGGTACGGCCAATCTTGGCATACGCCCCGGCTCGTTACCGGGTGGGAATGCACCGGGAACATCCGGCGACGGACAGGCTGACGGCGTTAAAACAGTAAACGGCATTAACAGGGCAACGGATATCAGAAGTTCCGTAGAAGAAAAATCTTTAAAAATCCCTGAGTTTTTGCAGAAGAAATAATACATATCATAAAAAAATCGAGTGCGCCTGCACTCGATTTTTTGTCGGAATCCGTCAAAAAATATTTCCAATATTCTCCTCGAATATGACAAAATTATCACTTTCTTTTTCATATAATGAATCAGAAAACAGGAGGTGGATAGTGTATTACAAATTATATATTGACAGTGTATTTTTCATTCAGTTCGTAATGAATCTGTATCTGTTATCCATAACGGGGAAAATTCTGAAATGTACTGCCACGCATGGAAGAGTCGTACTCGGAGCCTTATTGGGAGCCGGCATGATATGTCTGGTAATATTGCTGCCGGCCGGAAGTATCAGAATAAGGCTGTTATTTGGAGTAATACCTGTCAGTATGGTAATGATTTATGCCGCGTTTGCGCTGCGGACGCCGAGGCTTCTTATGAAAGCCGGCATGGTAATGGCAACGGGCGGATTTTTTATGGGAAGCGTTGTCGTATGGCTTACAAGGCGTTTACCCTTTGGCAGCCGTATGCGTTACGGCATCCCGACATTCGCTTTTTTTGGCTTTTTTGCTTACGTTTTTTTTACATATTTAATAAAAAAACAGCAAAACCAAAAAGAAAACAGCGTAAGGCAGGTCAGAATCAAGGTAGGGGAAAAGAGCATTTGCATGAAAGCGTTATTGGATACGGGCAATCATCTAAGTGAGCCGATAAGCGGCGCACCCGTCTGTATCATCAGCGAAAAAGCGGCCGGGCAGTTACGGGAATTTTTTTTGCCGGAACGTTATCACGCCATTCCCTATCATAGCATTGGCAAAAAACAGGGCATTTTAAACGCCTATGAACTGCCGGAGATGGTGATTGAAGATACCTATCGGGAAATATGCTGTAAGCGGGTCATTATTGCAATTTGTAATGCGGGAATATCGCAAGATAGCATCTATCAGATGATATTACATCCTGGGTTAATAGAAAGCTAGGAGGAAAAGAAATGGTTTTTAAAGTGGCAATTCCCGGCAAGGTGCAGTTTAAAATGGTGCGTAAGGATACCAGATTCCTTATCCACAAGCAGGGAGATATACATTACATAGGAGGGGCGGAGGTATTACCGCCGCCGTTAGAAGTGGAAAAAGAAAATGAAATTATCGGAGACTTAGGCACAGAATATGAAAACGAGGCAAAAACGCTTTTGATTGAACACAATCTGCGCCTGGTGGTATACATAGCCAAGAAATTTGACAATACCGGAGTCGGTGTGGAGGATTTAATATCCATCGGCACGATAGGCCTGATAAAATCCATCAATACCTTTAATCCGGAAAAAAATATCAAGCTGGCAACCTATGCCTCACGCTGTATCGAAAATGAAATTTTGATGTACCTGCGTAGAAACAGCAAACATAAAATGGAGGTTTCCATTGACGAACCCTTAAATGTAGACTGGGATGGAAACGAACTTTTGCTTTCCGATATACTGGGAACGGATGAGGACGTCATCTATCAGGATATTGAAAACGAGGTGGAGCGAAAGTTATTAATCAAGGCAATTTCCAAACTTTCGGAAAGGGAACAGACCATTATCAGGCTGCGCTTCGGACTCGGCAATGCGGACGGGAAAGAACTGACGCAGAAAGAGGTCGCGGAACTTCTGGGAATTTCGCAGTCCTATATCTCCAGACTGGAGAAAAAAATCATGCGCAGACTTAAGAAAGAAATCCTGCGGGAGACATAAAAATAGAAAAGCAATCGGGTATTCGCATATATTCGATTGCTTTTTATTGTCAGAAAAAGTATAATAACATATAAAGGCTGCATAAAAAAGAGGGGATTACGTTAAAGCTGCGGCATCGGGGAGCAGAAGATATGGGAATAAGGAAAACGATTCTAATTGTAGATGACGATAGAATGAATCTGGTAACGGCACAGAAATTTCTGGCGCAGGAGTATAAGGTAGTCGGAGTCAATTCCGGCAAACTGGCTTTTAAATATCTGGAAAAGCACAAACCGGATTTAATTCTTTTAGATATTTTTATGCCTGTTATCGGCGGTTTTGAAGTGATGGCTATGCTTCAGGAACATAAGGAATGGCGTAAGATACCGGTTATTTTTTTGACTGCTGACAGAAAGACCGAGACAGAGGCAAGATGCTTCGAGATGGGTGCCTATGATTTTATCACCAAACCATTTGAACCCAGAGTCATGTTAAACCGTATCCACCGTACCATTGAGTTAGACGGCTATCGAAAGGACTTACAGCTTCGCTTGGACGAAAAGACGCGAGAAGTGGAACTTGTGACAATACAGGCGATTACGACGGTTGCGAATACCATCGACGCCAAGGACGATTATACGAAAGGGCATTCGATGCGCGTTGCCTACTATTCGGAGGCGCTGGCCAGAAAAATCGGCTGGAGCGAGGAGGATGTGCAGAATATCCACTATGTCGCCCTGTTGCATGATATCGGGAAAATAGGCGTACCCGATTCCGTATTGAATAAACCCTTTAAACTGACAAATGTAGAGTTTGAGCTGATAAAGAACCATACGACGATGGGAGCGGAGATTTTAAAAGATATCAAGATGTTTCCCAATGTCAGCGTGGGTGCGAAATTCCATCACGAAAGATATGACGGCAGGGGTTATCCCAACGGCTTAAAAGGCGAGGAAATCCCGGAGGTCGCAAGGGTTATCGGTATCGTGGACTCTTACGACGCCATGACAAGTAACCGTGTCTATAGAAAAAGATTACAGGATGAGATGGTAAAACAGGAGTTAGTAAAGGGCAGGGGAACGCAGTTTGACCCGTATCTCGTGGACCAGTTCATGGAACTTTTGGAAGAGGGCAGCTTACAGCATAACATTCCCGAAGAAGATATGGTTATGCCGATTTTTAACAGCAATAAAATATACGGCGGCGTAACAAAAGAAGAGACCGGACTCGATTCCAAGCTCGATTATTTGACGGGGCTTTTGGGAAGAGAGCAGGGAGAAAAAGAGATTACGGAGAGCCTGCGCAACGGAAGCGGCTGCTTTATGCTGATAGATTTGGATAATTTCAGGCAGGTCAATGAGACCTACGGCCATTTGGCGGGCGATTACGTGTTAAAATGGATAGCGGATTTGTTAAAAGACCTCTCCGAGCAGGATATCGTATGCAGGATGGGCGGAGATGAGTTCCTTTATTATGTGGAGGGAATTTCCGCTCAGAAAGAGGCGGCGGACAAGGCGGAGCAGATTTTAAATATTTTTGAAGAAAAGAAAGCGGAAGTCAGTCTTCTTGAAAATATTACGTTTTCCATCGGTATCAGCCTTTTCGGTATAGACGGCGGCGATTTTGACGAGCTGTTACGGAAAGCGGATAAGGCGTTATACCACGCGAAACAGAGCAATTCCAAGGAATGTTATCTATTTTATCAAAGCACGAATATGGCTAAAACGTTAGAGCAGTCCAAGGCGGATTTGCACAGGCTTGTTGATATGGTGGAACACAGGCAGTCCTATCAGGGCGCGTTCCAGATTGATTATGAGGAGTTCGGGCGGGTTTATGATTTTGTCCTGCATTTTTCGCAGCGTAATAAGCAGGAGGTGCAGTTGATTCTGTTTACCTTATTTTCCGCGGACGGCAGCGATATCCGCTTGGATCAGATGGAACAGGCGATGCAGTGCATGGAACAGGCTATTATAAAATCCCTGCGCGGCGTAGACGTGGGAACGCGCTATAGCAGTTCCCAGTTCCTTGTTGTTTTATTGGGCGCGGAAAAAAGCGATATCCGCGTGATTACCGATAGAATCGTGCAGAATTATTTTAAGCTGTATGGTAAAAGAGATATTACCCTGTCTTATGATATTGCGAATCTGCATGGAACGGAGGAAAATGCCTGACTAAGCCGTCAAATAATTGCGCATGGTCTTTAGCGCATTTTTCTCGAGACGGGAGACCTGCGCCTGAGAGATGCCGATTTTTTCCGCGACTTCCATCTGTGTTTTTCCCTCAAAGAAACGCAGCGTAATGATCTCATGCTCCCTGTCGGAGAGTTTTTTCATGGCTTCGCTTAAGGAAATATGCTCTACCCATATTTCCTCTTTGTTCTTTTTATCGCTTATCTGGTCCATGACATAGAGCGTGTCGCCGCCGTCGGTGTAGATGGGTTCATACAGGCTCATGGGGCTTTGGATGGCGTCTAAGGCATAGACGATATCCTCCTGCGAGATGCCGATTTCTTCGGCGATTTCATTCATGGTGGGTTCCTGCGCATTTCTCCTTGTCAGATTTTCCTTGGCATAGATTGCTTTATAGGCGGTGTCCTTTAAGGAACGGGATACGCGGATGCTGTTGGAATCCCGTAAATATCTGCGGATTTCACCGATAATCATGGGTACGGCATAGGTCGAGAATTTTACGTTTAGAGTGGAATCGAAGTTATCGATAGCCTTAATCAGGCCGATGCAACCGATTTGGAAAAGGTCGTCTACATTTTCGTTGCTGGAATGGAATCTTTTGATAACGCTTAATACAAGGCGCAGATTGCCATTAATATATTCTTTTCTCGCATTATCGTCTCCGTCTCCGATTTTCCGAAAGAGTTCTTCCTTTTCCGCATTTTTTAACAGCGGCAGTTTCGCTGTATTGACGCCGCAGATTTCAACTTTTCCCTGAATCATAAGTAACGTACCCCTTTCTTTTATCCATTTATTTTCTCTTTAAAAAGGATGTGCGAAAGCGCGGGAATTATTCATAAAAAAACGGAAATAAAATGTTTTACAAAGTGGAATATATTTGTTACATTATTAGATGGAGTAAAGAATCGCGGACGGCGATTGTAAGACAAAAGAGGTGATATGGCATGAAGTGTAAAAAATGCGGCGCAAGCCTGGCAGATACGGATAGATTCTGCGACCAGTGCGGATGGAAAGTGGTGAGACAGCGCAGATGCCCCGAATGCGGCGCTTCTTTGCGGGAAGGCACAAAGTTCTGTCCAAAGTGCGGCAGATTGATTGGAGGAGAAAATGACTCCGACGGGGAAAAGGTATTTGTAAAAGATGCGGAAACATTGGATATTCCGATTGCTGATATAGAGCAGAATATTTTAGTGGAAACCAAAAAGGAGATAGGCGGAAGCGAGAAGCCGAAAAAACCTGCGGTGAAAAAGAAAGCGCCTGCGCCGGAACCCAAGAAAAGGGAAAAACCCGCGCCTGTCAAAAAGAGAGTTTATGATGAGTGGGATGAGGACGACGAGGATGATGATGACGAAGAAGATGACGGCCCGGATATCATCACAATCATTACGGTGGTTATGGGCATTTTGATTCTCGTGGTCGCGGCGGCGCTTGTTTTTCTGCATTTTATAAACATTCCCATTGCAGATTACGGGAAAAGTCTGGAGCAGGATATAGAAGAAAACGGAGATGATGGAAATAATGGCGAAATGCCGCCGGAAGAGGGGAATGAGGAAAATCCCGGAGACGTAGATGACGAACCCTTTATTGGTACATTATCCATTATTGACAATGTCAATGTGCGGGATAATCCGAGTAAGGAGGGAACGAATATTATCAAAGTCGCTAAAGCGGGAGAGACTTATCAGTATACGGGAACGGTGGATGATGGAAGCTGGTATGCTATCATATTGGAGGACGGCAGCACGGGATATGTTTTTGCAGAGTATGTTTCCGTCGAGTAGGAACGATTCCGCGTACTTTGCATTAAATAATAAAAAGGGCAGAGTGACAGGAATAGTATGCTGTTTTCGGAATTTAAGAAAAAGGAAGTCATCAATCTGAAAAACTGTCAGAAACTTGGCAGGGTAACAGATTTTGAATTTGATGAATGTACGGGGCAGATTTTTAAATTGATTGTTCCCGGTAATAATAAATTGTATGGTCTGTTTTGCAGTGAGCCGGATTATGTGATTTGTTATAAGGATATTAAGCAGATAGGACCGGATATCATTATTGTGGATGTCTGCAAAAAGGGATGAGGTTTTAGTTGACATAATTATTTTGTCGTGCGATAATAAGGTAAAAGAATTTGCAATTCTTTTACCTACGAGTTTATTCCGATGCCATGGGCATCAGAATAAACGTTGCAAGAGTATAAGTTCAAAGCATAGATTCTTTGAACCGCGAGTTTGCACAATGTTTTTGGCATTTGCGCAAACATCACAGGATTTAGAGGCATAGGGGGATATAGGATGAAGTGTCCATTTTGTGGTCATGAGAACACGAGAGTTATTGACAGCAGACCGGCGGAGGATAATAACTCTATCAGAAGAAGACGTGTGTGTGATGAATGCGAGAAGCGTTTTACGACATATGAAAAGGTGGAGACGATTCCGCTTATCGTTATTAAGAAAGACAATAACAGGGAGACTTATGACAGAACCAAGATAGAAGCCGGTGTGCTTCGGGCCTGCCATAAGAGGCCGATTAGCGCGAACCGTATCACACAGCTTGTAGATGAGATTGAAACGGAGATTTTCAGCAGAGAGGAAAAAGAGATTCCCAGCCAGGTTATCGGCGAACTTGTCATGAACAAGCTCAAGGATTTGGAAGCGGTTGCTTATGTCAGATTTGCATCTGTTTACCGTGAGTTTAAGGATATCAATACCTTTATGGATGAACTGAAAAAAGTATTGGACACCTCGGAAGGCAATGCCTGAGAGTATGCGGATGCCGGATATCCGCAGGAAGAGAAGCAGGGATAGACTATGACAGACCAGGAAAAAGAAATTGTGGCAAAGGCAAGCGTGCCGATGAGTATTGCAAATGGTTTTCGCATTCTTTTTATGTTGATTGCGCTGTTTCTTTTATTATTTATTTTTTTCGGAAATAAACTGTGGGAGGGCGCGGCATGGTATGAAGCGTTTCTGCAGAATGCATATTCCTTTTTATTGTGGGATATTTTATTTATGTTTATCAGTACGATAGTTAAGATGATTTTTACGGTAAGGTATAATCATATCGTAAAAAATATGTAGTAAACAGGAAATGGAAAAATCGCGCCGCGGCGTGATTTTGGATAGGATGGACAGCCCTGCACTTGCATCGTGCAGGGTGTTTTGTTATGATGATATTGATATGGATAGATTGAAAAATCACACTGATGTGCTGATTTTTCAAAGTCTGAACTTGTTCAGACTGCAATTATGTGTTGGAGCGTCACAAATATGCCCTGATGGCAGACGCAAATTTGAGATTTGCAACTTTGCTTAGCAAAGTTTTGCCCCATGTCGCGTAAACGCTCCGGAATGGAGATTATGATGTTGGAGTGTTTTTATCCGGATGTGTATCTGGATTCCGCATATGATATTGATTATGAGGCGTTATATGAACAGGGGTATCGCGGCATTATCTTTGATATCGACAATACGCTGGTTCCGCACGGTGCGCCCGCGGATGAGCGGAGTATCGCTCTTTTTGAACGGTTAAGGCATATTGGCTATGAGAGTATGCTTTTATCAAACAATAAAGAGCCGAGAGTGAAGTCGTTTAACGATAAGGTAAAATCGCGCTATATTTACAAGGCGAATAAACCGTTTCCGGAAAACTACCAAAAGGCGATGGAACTGATGCGGACGACGCCCGAGACGACGTTTTTTGTAGGAGACCAGCTTTTTACGGACGTATGGGGCGCAAAAAAGGCGGGTATTAAAACTTACCTGACGAAACCGATTCACCCCAAAGAGGAAATTCAGATTGTATTGAAGCGGATTTTAGAAAGGATTGTTTTGTTTTTTTATGAGAGAAAGTGCATATAAGAAAATAGCGGCGGCGGGCGCGGCGCTTTTCTTTCTCATGTGCCTAAGCGCCTGCGGCAGCAATAGCACAGGGGATATGACAAATGTGCCGGATATAGCAGATGTGACAGAGGCGGATGAAACGGCGGAGAATATCGAGGAAAGCATACTGCCGGAAGAAATTATAGCAGAGCCGGAAACATATGAAGATTATATGCTGCTGGCAAATACCTATTTACAGATGGATGATGTACAATCCGCGCTTGCCATACTGGATGAAGGCATTGAAAGATTGAGCGCTAAAGAAACGGGGATGGAGCTGCAAGAGATTGACTTGCTTAGTCAAAGAAAAGAATACATCCTTGCCTGTACGGTGGCGGTCAGGAAAAAACTGACGGAGAAGTACAGAGATGAAGAAGATATATGGGATAGCCGGATAACAGAATATGATGACAATGGAAATCAGGTATACTATGCCTACTATAATGCGGTAAGCGGAATCGATGGTGTCACAGAGCATCGATATGATGATGACGGCAATCAAATCGAATATCAATTTCAAGTGTATGACAGTGAGGGGAATCATATTTCTTTTACTCATGAGACATGGGCATATGACGCTAATGGAAAAGAAATAGAATATGTAAGTTATGACGAAAGTGGAGAGATAGAGAAAAAGACACAAAGCGAGTATGATACAAACGGCAATCAGATAAAAGAAATCCAATATGGCAGTGATGGTGAAAAAACAGGATGGACAGAGTGGAAATACAACGCCGCCGAATGTGTTATAGAATATGCTGATTACAATCTGTATGGGAACTGTACCAGGAGAATATGCAAAGAATATGATGAGCAGAAAAATCTGTTAAAAACTGTCACTACAGGGTATGACAGGAAGACAGGACAGCGAAGCTTTCAAGATATATATGAATATGAATATGATGAAAATGGCAACCGTATCAAGTGTGTATTATGGAATGCAAATGAGATTTTCGTTTGGAATGAGAGCGAATATGACGGAAACGGTATTATCACGCAACATACCGACTATTATAGCAACGGTACGGTCGAGTCGGTATGGGAATATGATGAGAGAGGAAATGAGATAAAGCATACCAGATATAATGGCGAAAGCGCCGTCGATTATATGCGGGAGTATGAATATGATGAAAGCGGCAGGCAGACTTGCAGCAGAAGCTATGACGGCGGCGTTATGACGGGAATCACCCAATATGAATATGATGAGCGGGGAAATCTGTTAAAAACTGTCACTACAGAGTATGATAGAGAAAGCGGGCAGCAAAACGGTCAAAGGATATATGAATATGGATATGATAAAAATGGAAATATGACAAAATATGATGCCGCCACCTATACCGAAGAGACCTATAGATGCAGTTGGGAAAGAGAATATAATGAAAACGGTAAAGAAACAGCTTTTTCTTATGAGGATGACGCCGCTTTTTATGAAAGTAAGACGGAGTATGATGAAAACGGTCTGCCTGTCAGCTATACAGGAGTGGATGAAAACGGAGATATTCTTGTCCACAAAGAGACGGAATATGACGCGTCCGGAAAAGTAATCAGAGAAAGTTATTATGATGCGGACGAAACTCTGCTTCGCTATTATGAGAATGAGTATGATGATTTTGGGAGCGTAACAAGGCAGGCGATGTATGAGGATGGTATTTTAAAGTCCGAAAAACAGTTAAGTTATGCCTATCATTACATAGGCGATATTGACACGCAGACTGTGGATAATCAAAATGACGATACGGACTTTGATAAATACCGGCAAAGACAGCGAAAGATGCTTGACAGGTTTTTAAAAGGAGAAGAAAAAACGCGCTGCCGTGATGGCGTCATTGTCAGTGACGCCGTTACGGATTTGGCAGATTTTACATATGCGAAAATGAATAATGACTTTCCCCAATATGCTTATCTGGATATGACGGGAGATGGGATAGAGGAACTGCTTATCTGGAACTATTATTTTGGCAGATTCTATATCATACAGTGTGAATATGGCATTCTAAAAGTCATTTACAGTCTTGATACAAGCAACTGGCGTGGTGGAATCGAGCCGGTCATATGGAATGGAAGAACGGCGCTGAAATGTGCATATCACGGCTTATCAGGTGACAGCGTAACATACTATTTCTTTGACGGGCGAGGGAAAAAGGAGGTATGTATCAGATATCCCAATCAGGAATCTGCTAACTGGATAGATGATAACGACAGTTTTGAAGAACGCGAAATGAGCAGAGGGGAATATTGTGATATAACAGATGCGACGATAACAGAGATTGATATAGACTGGCAGAAATTGGAGGCGCCTGCTTATGGAAATGATTGATGGAAAAACAAGGATATGCGGTTTAATAGGAAATCCGGTGGAACATACGATGTCGCCGGCAATCCACAACACACTGGCGGCAAGATGCGGACATAACCTTGTCTATGTGCCTTTTTTGGTGGAAGAGGGAAACGTGGCGGAGGCGGTAAAAGGAGCCTATGCGCTGAATATTCTTGGACTGAATGTGACGGTTCCCTATAAAAGCGAAGTCATAAAAAGCCTTGTGGAAGTGGACGAACTTGCGGCGCAGATTGGCGCGGTCAATACGCTTGTCCGTACGGAGGGCGGCTATAAGGGCTATAATACGGATATGAGCGGCTTATACCGCGCCATGACAGGCGAGGGCGTCCGCATAGAGGGCGAAGAAATTATCCTCTTAGGCGCGGGCGGCGCGGCAAGGGCGGTCGCCTATCTGTGCGCAAAGCAGAACGCGGGAAAGGTTTATCTTTTAAACCGCACATTGGAGAAAGCGCAGAAAATAGCGGAAGAGGTCAACCGCGCTTTTGACAGGGAAGTTATCGTGCCGATGTTATTATCCGATTATCCGAAACTGCCGGAGAAAAAGTTTCTGGCGATTCAGGCGACTTCGGTCGGGCTTGCGCCGCATGAGGAAGATGTTATCATAGAGGACAGCGCTTTTTATCAGAAGATACATACGGGTTATGATTTGATTTACAGACCGCTTACGACCCGTTTTATGCGCATGGTACAAGAGGCGGGCGGCGCGGCTTATAACGGCTTAAAAATGTTACTCTATCAGGGCATCGACGCCTATGAATTGTGGAA
This sequence comes from Clostridium sp., assembly GCA_023664605.1. Lineage (GTDB taxonomy): Bacteria > Bacillota > Clostridia > Lachnospirales > Lachnospiraceae > UBA3282. The sequence continues at coordinate 11,451 of JAMPFF010000025.1, read as the reverse complement.
CCATGTCACGGTCAGTGAAGCGGATGCGGCCGCCGCTTATGAGAAGATGAAACAGGCAATGGGAATCTAATTGTTATTTATGATGTCAGAAAGGATTATAGTACATATGGGAAACATTATTTTGATAGGTTTTATGGGAAGCGGCAAGTCTACCGTGGGCATTAAGCTTTCTTACCGTCTGCGCCGCGCGCTGGAGGATACGGACAAGCTGATTGAAAAAAGCGAGGGCAGGACAATTTCCGAAATTTTCCAGATGGACGGGGAAGCGTATTTTCGCAATCTGGAAACCGAATGCTTAAAAAAACTCATACAGACCGCGGACGATAAGATTATTTCCGTAGGCGGCGGTCTGCCTATGCGGGAGGAAAATCATGCTCTGCTTAAAAAGCTGGGAACGGTTATTTATCTGCGCGCCACGCCGGAGACGATATATGAAAGAGTAAAACACGATACGTCAAGACCGCTATTACAGGGCGATAACCCGCAGGAAAAAATAAGGTCGCTTATGAAAGAGCGCGCCGCTATCTACGAACAGGCGGCGGATATTATCATAGATGTGGATAATAAGGATTTTGAGGCGATTTTGGAGGAGATTGAGCATACGCTGGAAAAGTAACGGAGCAATCATTAGAGTTTACAGAGGTGGTCAAAAAGATGGAATTATATAATATTAGCGCGGTTTATAGTGATTATACATATCCTGTTGAATTTGTAAAAATGGTTGAATTAAATTTAATAGATTTTGAAATGTGGTATTTCATGAGCAATGAGCAGGTAGATATTAGGATAAGAGGCTTGAGAACCAGATATCCGAGCAGAAAATTAGTCCCATTTGCAAGACGAGATGATAATGATGATATAGCTTGTTTTGAAGTAGGAAAAGGCAATAGCGTTCAAATTATTCATGATTTTGCGAGTGAAGGATTTGAACAAAGAAGAGAATATAAGTGTTTTTGGGATTGGTTTAGGGATGCCATTGAGGAAATGATTGCAAAGACGGGAGAATAATATTAATATGACAGAAAAAGAACAACTGTGGTATTTAATTAACGGCGTGTTGAGTGGTTCATACGATATTAAGGTATTTTGTTCAGAATTTACAAGAATATATAATTTAGAAGTAGATTATGCGAGGCTGTCTGAGCAAGAAAATAGCGAGTTTGGCGATTTGTGTGAAATGGCAGGAAGATTTTCAGATGATGATGAACTGAAAATTCCAAATATGTACTACTCTAAGAAAAATATCTTAGATAAAGCAAGATATGTAAAGCAGAAATTAGAAAATGATACGACTAAAATGTAACAAGAGATGGATATATGAAATTAAGTAATAACATCCAAATGTGATATATCGTTTGAAAGAGATTGCAATACATCCTTTGTCGGTTCATACGATTATAAACATCTTTTGGAAGTACACAAATATATTTTTCAGGACATTTATGAATGGGCAGGACAATTTTCGAGATTTTTAAGACGGACGGGGTCTACGCGCCGCTATCTACGAGCAGGCGGCGGATATTATTATAGATGTGGATAATAAGGGTTTTGAGGCGATTTTGGAGGAGATTGGAGAAGCTGCCATGCCTTGAAATAGGAAGTCAAATATTGTATGATATATTGAAATTTATAAAGGTAAATTAGAGTTTGAAAGGATGAAATGGCATGGAATTAGTTCAATTTGAGGAAAAATATCGACAGGCATTTATTGATTTTAATACGGATTGGATTGTTTCCAATTTTGGTTTTCTTGAGGAACATGACAAAGAAACTTTTCAGAAGATTGATGAAGAATTGAAATCGGGAGCAATGATTTTCTTTGCAGTTGAAAATGAAATTCCATTGGCATGTTGCATGTCTATGCCAATGGAAGGTGGAACATGGGAAATTTGCAAATTAGGTTCCAATAAAAATATATCGCATAAAGGTGCGGGAAATCTGGTTTTCAAGGCAGCGATGGATTGGGCGCTGGAGCATGGTGCAAAACGATTGTTTATCCTTTCAAACAGTCGCTTAAAACCTGCATTGCACATTTATGAGAAGTACGGTTTCAAGGAAATTAAACTTGATAATTACGAGTATGTAAGAGGCGATATTGCCTATGAATATATAGTTGCAGAGCAATATTGAAAAGAAAGTAAATTTATGTAAATGATTGCGATATATCAAGGAGAATAATTTATGAAAATATTAGTAATCAACGGACCAAACTTAAATTTTTTGGGAATCAGGGAAAAGAACATATACGGCACACAGGATTATGATTATTTATTAAATATGATTGCCCAAAAGGGACAGAAAGAGGGATGCACGATAGAAGTATTCCAGAGCAATCATGAGGGTGCGATTATCGACAGGATTCAGGATGCCTACTTTGACGGCACGGAGGGAATTGTCATCAATCCCGGTGCGTATACGCATTACAGCTATGCGATTCACGATGCGCTTGCCAGTATTACCGTACCGAAAGTGGAGATTCATATTTCCAATATTATGGAGCGGGAGGACTTTCGGAAAGTATCCGTAACCGCCCCCGCCTGCGATAAGCAGATTTACGGAAAAGGGCTGGACGGTTATCTGATGGCGATTGATTTTGTGCTTGGGAAAAAGGCAGAATAAGTATTTCTAAAAAATGCAGTTTAAGGGGAGCTGCCATGAAAAAGAAAATATGCGGTTATATTTGTTTATGGTGTTTCGTCGCTATTATATTATGTGCATGTGGGAAACAGAAGCAGGGCAATCCCATTGTGCTTCCGGACAGGGAAATTATCTCCATTAGTGTGTCTGATGGAGAAAAAACAGGCTTTTCATCATATAAAGGGGACGAAGAAGAGGCGTTTATCTCTGAATTTAAGTGTATTTTAATGGATATGGAAACAACTAACAAGGAGTCGATTAATGACGCGCCAACGAATAAAGATTATATTACAATAAATCTGCATTGTGAGGATAAAACAACAACTCTTTTTTATTATAAAGAGAAAGGCACGGAATATGTAGAACAACCATACCAAGGGATTTATAAACCGGCGCCTGCTTTGGGATTCTACATAACGGAAATGCTTAATTCGGCGGATAATACTGTGATAGAATGAAAGGGAAATATTCATTTACGAATAATATATATTATATTTGTATATGCTGAAGATGTAATTGCATTTCTCAAGAGTCTGGTGTAGAATGTGATTAGAAAAGCTGTGAATCAGCGGTGGGTTGACACCTAAAATCTGATACCTTTTCCGAACGTAGGTGTCGGAGGCTGGCAGGCAGCGGAAAAACCTGTTATTTTCCGGACGTAAGGTGCCGGAGGTTGGCAGACAACGGAAAAATCAACCATGAGAAGGGAATGTTTTGTGCTGCGGCATAAACATTCCCTTTTCTAAGTATATATAAAGGATATGGTTATGGACAAAAGAAGAGCAATTCAAATTATAACAAGAGCAGCGGTATTATATCACGCGAATCTGGAGGATCAAAAAGTTATTTTTCTTTATGGCGTTCCTGCTGCGGTTAGAAAAGCACTGCAAGCAGAAAAAGGGAATCTGCTTTCCATAAAAAGCTATGAAGTGGCATTTCACCGGTATAATTTTCTCCATCTTACGGGAGTAAGGCTAAATAGCTCCGATGTAGTTTCTACAATCCATTTTTATGAAAAATGTCTGGCTAATCGTTTGATGCCGGAGAATTTCAGTTTTGCAAAGGACGGCTCTACCGTTCAGAAACTTGACATTCTGGAAATCATGATGGAAATTAAGAAAAATGCGACAATGATTGGTGATTTTACGAACAGGGGACCGAAGTTGTTTACGGAGAAAGCAGCAGGCAGTATATGTGGATGTATTGGCTTTGTGAAAGATAGGAATACAAAATTAAATGTGCCGAACACACTTTTGAAAAAAGATATACGGGATGTTATTGCATCTCCGGTGCAGAAAGTTTATGCTATTCTTTCCAAAAGCTATATGGCAGAAAGATATTCTTTTCTGGAGAAAGTGGATAAAGAAATAAATATTAAAAAATGTTTTTTTGCAGAAGAGATAGAGAAGCTGTTGGACAGGCAGGCGTTTTAATGAATCCGCCTGCACCGCAAATTATACTGCCCGCACAAACTTTTTCGCCTTTTTTTGGGAAAGAGGTTGAAAAAAGAAACTTTATAGTATAAACTATATAAGAATTATAATTGTGAAAAAATTGAAAATCTGAGATTTTTAATTGCAAGTTTGTTTTAAAGCGCAAACTTGCGGGTTGAGAATATATCAGGTTATACAATGAAAATCTAGGAGGATTATTTTATGATATCGGCAGGCGATTTCAGGAATGGTATTACGATTGAGTATGAAGGTAATGTTTATCAGATTATGGAGTTTCAGCATGTAAAACCCGGTAAGGGAGCTGCATTTGTCAGAACCAAGCTGAAAAATATTATTAACGGAGGCGTCGTAGAAAAGACATTCAGACCAACCGAAAAATGCCCACAGGCGCGTATTGATAGAAAAGATATGCAGTATTTATACGCAGATGGCGATTTATACAACTTCATGGATACGGAAACATACGACCAGGTTGCCTTAAACAGCGATACCGTAGGCGATGCCCTGAAATTTGTCAAGGAAAACGAGATGGTGAAAATCTGTTCATACAATGGCAATGTATTTGCGATTGAGCCGCCGTTATTCGTAGAATTAGCGATTACGGATACAGAGCCGGGCTTTAAAGGCGATACCGCAACGGGCGCAACAAAGCCTGCTATCGTAGAGACCGGAGCCAAGGTTATGGTACCTTTATTCGTTGATCAGGGTGAAGTGATTAAGATTGATACCAGAACCGGAGAATATCTGTCCAGAGTATAATCGATGCTGTATATTGTTATTATCTAAAAGCCTATAAGACAATGGAACTGATATGTTCCATTGTTTTTTTATTAAAACCAAGCACAGGGATTTTGAAGAGATTCCTGCAACGCCGGGCGGTAGTCCTGCGTTTGTTGTCCGGAGAGAATGGAAAGAGAGGACAATATGATATTGGAAGAGTTTGGCAAAAAGGTATGCAGCGCATTAAGAAATGTGATGGGAGAGGATTATCAAATCGAGTTTCGGGAAGTGGTAAAAAATAATGATGTCTGCCTGCATGGCATTGTGATTAGTAAAAAGGGCAGTAACATAGCGCCGGCGGTTTATATTGACGAGCTGTATGAAGAGTATGAGCAGGGCAGGACTTTTGGCGATATTATCTATGACATCCTGCGTGTTTATAAAAGCCATGCAAAAGAGCAGAATATGAACATGGACTTTTTTACACAGTTTGAAAAGGCCAAAGACAGGATTTTGTACAAGCTGATTCAGCGGGAAACGAACGCTAAATTATTACAGGACGTGCCGTATATTAAATGGAATGACCTTGCGCTTGTGTTCTATTATGCGTTTGAGGATGAAAAGCTTGGACATGCGACCATTTTAATACGAAATGCGCATCTGGCAATGTGGAAGACGGATACCGCGTCGGTTTACCAGATTGCAAAGATGAATATGCTGCGTCTCAGACCGGAAGAAATGCTTCCCATTAAACAGCTTATCCAGGAATTTGTGGATAAGGGGCAGGGAAATGGAAGCGGCGTTATGCTGCCGGAGGAATTTCATGAGGCCATGAAGCAGGACGTTACCATGTATGTGTTAAGCAACCGTGAAAGGATGTTTGGAGCGGCCACGCTTCTTTATTCGCAGTCGTTGAAAAACCTGACGCAGCGGTTGAACAAAAATCTGGTGATTCTGCCGAGTTCCGTGCATGAAGTGCTTTTAGTGCCGGATGACGGCATAACGGAGAAGGAATTTTATCAGGGAATGGTAAAAGAAGTCAACGATACGCAGGTAGAGCCGGAAGAGAGATTATCGTACAACGTATATTATTATGACAGGATTTCCGGGCAGATAACGATAATGTAAAATGTGAAGAAAGCGTCAAAGACACTTTCTTCACAAGACCGATAGGAGAAAAAAATGGGCAGGGAAATATTATTAGTTGAGGATGATGAGAGTTTAAACCGCGCCGTCAGCCTAAAGTTAGAAAAAGAGGGGTATACCGTGCATTCGGCGTCGGCCTATCAAGAAGCGGAAGAACTCTATACACTGCACGGGATATTCCTTATCATATGCGATATCGAACTGCCGGACGGAAACGGTCTGGATTTTTGCAGAAAAATCCGCAAAGACAGCGACGTGATGTTTTTATTCGTTACGGCATCGGATGCGGAAGAGGATGTGTTAAAAGGATATCAGGCGGGGGCGGATGATTATATTACGAAGCCGTTTTTTCTAAGCGCGCTTATTTCCAAAGTCAATGTTTTAATGAAAAGGCATTTACGGGAAAAAGAGCCGGATATGTTTGTTTCCGGCTCGATTACCCTCTATAAGACGCAAAACCGTGTAAAAAAGGACGGTAAATATTTGACGCTTACGGCGAAAGAACAACAACTGCTGGCTTTTTTTATGCAAAATCCGATGCGGATTTTATCGAAAAATCAGCTTTTGGAGGCAGTCTGGGATATTGACGGCAGTTTTGTGGACGATAATACGCTGGCAGTCAACATCAGACGTCTGCGGGAAAAGATAGAGGATGACGCATCAAATCCGGAATATCTTAAGAATGTAAGAGGGCTGGGATATATCTGGGAAAAGAGCGTAAAAAACGAAGTGGAGAAAGGCTAGGAAAGGTATGGGCATGATAGTGAGAAAAAAGACAGTGTTTTTCGGCATTCTTTTTTTCATAGAAGTAATGATATTTGCGGTACTTGGGCTATTTGTGATACAAGACGCCTATGATAACGAAATCCATACGGTGCAAAATCTGGCGGGCAGTGTGATAACGCAGTATCCGGAAACCGAGAACGCTTTCCTGTCTGCACTGGGGGATATGGAGAGACAGAATATGGATGTGGGCGCGGATATCTTAAGGCATTACGGTTATGATGAACAGAACCAAATAAAGGAAAGTCCGTATTACAGGCAGGCAGTGATAGTCTTGTTTGGCGTGTTGGCTGTTTTTTATCTGGTAAGCGTTTGCGGCATTTATCTGTATTTTAAGAAAGCGCAGCGAGAGAGGAAAAAGCAGGAGGAACAGATTTTATCCATTTTGGAGAGCTGCCTTTCAGGAGAGTATCATTTTACGGAAGAGGAAGCAGATTTAAGCGGACTGCAAAATCCTCTCTTTGCGGACGCTTTGAAAAAAATCGGCAGAAGCCTGAAACTAAAATCGGAGCGTCTGGAAGAGGAACATGATAATACGAAAACGCTTGTCACGGACATTTCTCATCAGTTAAAAACGCCAATCAGCGCGTTGAAGGTCTGTTTTGCCATGTGTGTGGAGACGGAGGATGAGGAGGAAAAAGAAGAGTTTGGAGACAGATGCAGAATGCAGATAGAGAAATTGGAAACGCTGACGGCCGCACTGACGAACATTTCCCGTTTGGAAACGCACATGATAGAGTTATGCCCGAAAAGAGAAGCGGTCGCCGATATATTAACCGATGCGGTCAATACTGTTTATACGAAGGCGTTAGAAAAGCAGATAACGATAGAGAGCATCATGGAGGAAGATAGCGAAATATGGGTCAATGCCGATAGAAAATGGACGGCGGAAGCAATTTCCAATATCCTGGATAATGCTGTGAAATACAGTTCGGCAGGCAGCGGCATTCAGATACGCATACAGACGTTATACAGCTTTATCCGAATTGAGATTGAAGATAATGGCATCGGGATTCCGACAGAGGAACACAATCAAATATTCAAGCGGTTTTACCGTGGAAGCAGCGATATCGTGAAAAAGACAGAGGGAGCGGGAGTAGGTCTGTATCTTTCCAGAAAAATCTTAGAGGATGAGGGAGGCGCCGTTTTTGTACGCGCTGCAAAAGAGCGGGGGAGCGTGTTTGTGATTCAGATTCCGGTCAGTGGATAAAAAATACTGTTTGTAAGCTTCCTGTAAGATAAGCGTTTTATAATAGCTTTTGAACATAAGATTTATGCGAAAGGGAGGACTTGCATCATGGGTACGATACTGGAGACGAAAGATTTATGTAAATATTATGAATCGCATGAAAATGTTGTGAAAGCTGTAGACCATATGAATATACAGATACAACAGGGCGAATTTGTGACGATTATCGGTAAATCGGGAAGCGGTAAATCCACGCTTTTACATCTGTTAGGAGGACTGGATAATCCGACGTCCGGCGAGGTGTGGTTAGATGGGAAAAATATTGCGGGATATTCGGAAGAACAGCTTGCAGTCATCCGCAGGCGGGAGATTGGATTTGTTTTTCAGGCATTTAATCTGGTGCCGTCGCTGAATGTCTGGGAAAATGTGGTACTGCCGCTTGGACTCGATAACAGGAAAGTAGACGAAGCGTATATAAACGATATCTTACAGACGCTTGACATGGAAGAAAAGATAAAAAATCTGCCCAACACGTTATCGGGAGGGCAGCAGCAGAGGACGGCGATTGCAAGGGCTATTGCGTCAAAACCATCCATTATCCTTGCCGATGAACCGACGGGAAACCTGGATTCCAAAACAGGCGACGAAGTCATATCGCTATTGAAGCATTCTGCTAAAAAATACGGGCAGACATTGATTGTCATTACGCATAATGAAGAGATTGCCCAGATGGCGGACAGAACGATTGTGATAGAAGATGGTAAGGTGGTGAGATAATATGAATACGGGTAAAAGTACAATTTCAACACTTGCTACAAGCAGAATCAAATATAATAAAAGCCGGACTTTACTGACCGCTGTTTCCATTATGCTGACGACGCTTCTTTTGACAGCGATTGCCACTTCAGCGTTGGGATTATTTAACTTAAACAAAATGCAGGCGCAGATGGAGAGCAATATTCACGCCACATTCAGGGAACTGGATGCAAAGCAGATAGAAATGTTAAAAAACCATATGGATGTGGAAGCGGTGGAGATGACGGAAATCTTTGCCACGGTAGAGTATGATAAGATGAACGGTTATCTTTCTTACAGCGCAGACGTAAAAGAGGGCATTTATCAACAATTCGGCAATCTGTTAGAAGGACACGCGCCGGAGCGTGCCGATGAAATCTGCGGACCGGCGGCATTTTTTGAGCGGATGGGGGTAGAGCCTGTTATCGGGAATAAGATTACGATATCATTCCGTCCAAAGGGGACAAATGGGAAAGGCATGATTGAGGCAAGAGAGTTTACCATCTGCGGTCTGGTATCTCAGGCGGATATGTCCGATTTGGATGTCAGCGATTCTTATATTTCCTACGGCGCATATGTTTCCGAAGCGTTAATAGAAGAGTTCTTGACGCCGGAAGAAAGGGAATATAGAGCGAATATCCGGGTATATGGTGAAACGGAGTTAAATTATAACGAAATCATTGCCAAAGTAAGTCAAGTGGCGCAGGATATCGGCTGTAAGGAGGATAACGTAATTCCCAATAAATATTATCTTTCCGTTATGACGGACCCTGGAACAGAAACAATCGGCATAGCGGGGGGAATTGCCCTGATGGTTATTGTTTTTTCGGGACTCGTTATTTACAGCATTTATTATGTCAGTGTGATTACGGACGTACAGGAAATCGGGAAATTAAAGGCGCTTGGCGCGACGAAAAAACAGGTGAAAAAGCTGCTTGTACAAGAGGGTATGCGTGTGGCGGTATTTGCCATACCGGCGGGGCTTATCGTTGGTTTTCTTCTGCCCTGTTTTATTTTCCCCATCATATTTCAAGCTGTGGCAAAGATGACGTTAAGGGGAGAAGTAAGCGGACGGGTTCCCATGTTTTCTCTTCCGCTTCTGATTCTCGTAGCGGCAGCAGTATTATTTGCAGTCTATTTGTCTTTACTAAAACCTGTGAAAATGGCGGCAAAGATATCACCGATAGAGGCAATCCGCTATCAGGAAGGAAGCGGCGGGAAAAAAATACGAAAAGGGAAAAAAGAAGTCAATGTTTTTGCTTTGAGTGCGGCAAATTTGCTGCGGAATAAGAAACGCACGGTTGTCACTATGGTGACGATGGGACTTAGCTGTGTGCTGTTTATGAGCCTTGCATGCGTACTTGGCAGCATGAGGGAGGAAGATATGGCGCGCAGAAATATCCCTGCGGGAGATTTTAGATTGAGTCTGGATTATTCCGCCAACGATAAAGAGTATCCGGAGAACAATCTGGATATGTTACAGCAGCAGGATATTTTTGGCAAAGAACTTATGGAAAGTCTGGAAAACATAGACGGCGTAGAAAAGATAGAGCAAGAACATAAAGTTCTTATCAGTTCTGAACATCCCAGCGAGATTTTTGAAGAAAACAGGCGTATTACGATGGGCGTGATGGACGAAGAAAAAGCAAAAGAGTATGGGAAAATTACCGAACACGGCGAAATTGACTATGATAAAATGGCGGCACAGTGCGGCGCACTCATTACGTCAGATTACTATTTTGACGAGTACGATTTTTCCATAGGAGATATCATACCGCTTACCGTTTATGACGGAGACAGGAAGATTGACTTTTCCGTAAAGATTATGGCGACAATAGACGACGACGGTTTTCTGCCATTTTTTATGATACCGCAGAAAGTATGGGATGAACTGGGAATGCAGTTTGATTCCACGACAGATTTATATATCAGCGTTGACCAAAATAAATATGAGAGCGTCAAAGAATCTTTACAAAAGATAGCGGAGGCAGGCGAACACTTTATATTATATTCCATGGATGAAGAGATGGAGTTTGGAAAAATGTCGGTTGCATTGATAAAATACCCGATGTATGGGATTTTAGTGATGATTGCCGTTATCGGTTTTATCAATCTGATTAATACGATGATTACAAGCATTGTCACCAGAAAGCGGGAACTTGGCATTTTACAGGCGGTCGGATTGTCCGACAGACAGCTTACGCGGATGCTTGCCGGAGAGGGCATGGTATTTACGGCAGGGACGCTTATTACTGCGTTAGTGTTGGGCAATCTGTTTGGGTATCTGGTGTTTTTATGGGCAAAGGATCAGGGATTTATGAGCATTTCCGCATATCATTATCCGCTGGCGGAAACTATTCTTTTGATACTTGCGCTTGTACTAGGGCAGCTTGGTATTACGGCGTACATTTCCAAGCGGGTACGAGGAGAAAGTCTGATAGACAGAATCCGCAGCGGCGAATAAGCGTATGGTTTTAAGGTCTGCCCGTATCGAAGCGGTGCGGGCGGACTGTTGCTTTTTCTGCCTTTTTGGCTTCTGTTTCGGGCGTTGTGGTTTATGTTTTACAGTTCTGTAATTGTCTGTTATTTTGTGTCTGATTCTGTGTTTTTTATCCAAATTTTCAGGAAATTATTTCTTATTTTATTGATTACTGGACAATATTGTCCGCTTATGGTATGATAAGCAGGATGATGTAATAAATTTGTAACATATGCACCCGTAGTCTA
>JAMPFF010000024.1 GCA_023664605.1 Clostridium sp. | reverse complement strand
ACGGCAGGATTACAATAAGGCTTTTTGAGTATGATGCGCAGATAGCGCTTGATGAAAGTGATGTTACAGAGGAAACGCTGACAGTAACATTCCCAAATACGGCGGTTCTGTATCTTCGAACTTACAAAAAAACACCGGATAAAATGAAATATATCATTGTCACGCCGGGCGGAACAGTACAATATGACATACCGATTATGAAAGTACAGAAATATTCGCTTGAGGATATTTTTGAAAAACGTCTGCTGATGCTGATTCCGTTTTATATTTTTACACATGAAAACAACTTTCCGGAGTATGATAGTAATGAACAAATGCTGGAAAAACTAAAAGCAGAGTATCAGGTTATTTTGGAAAGACTTGACGAACTGGAACAGCAGGGAGTCATCGGGGCATTTGATAAGCGGACGATTATCGAGCTTTCCGGCGACGTGATTAAAGAGATTACACAGAAATATAAAAATGTGCAAGAAAGTGTAGGTGATATAATGAGAGGACCATTGATTGAAACAGATGCAAGAAGATTTTTGAATCAGGGCATTAGCCAAGCCCAAAGAGAAACAGCTCTTAGGATGCTACAAGATGGGGAACTATCATTTGATAAAATTGCAAAATATTCAGGTCTTAAACTTGCAGACGTAGAACAGCTTGCAGAGTTTCAGACAGTATAAGGACAACGCAATTATGGATACGTTACAAACTCCCTATTTTATCATCGACGAAGATATTCTGCAAAACTATTATGATATGCTGACCGGTTCTTTGGAACAGAACTGGAATAATTATCTGGTGGGGTATTCCTTTAAAACCAATTCCCTGCCGTGGCTTGTTTCTTTTGTCAAAAAAAACGGCGCATACGCGGAAGTGGTGTCCGAGGACGAATATCTGCTGGCGCGTTATCTTGGCTATGACAGCAGTGAAATCATTTATAACGGCCCCTATAAAAGCGAGGCTTCTTTTCGTGACGTTTTGCTTGCGGGCGGCTATGTCAATCTGGATTCCCGTATGGAAATAGAATGGCTTACCCGCCTTGCCTCCGAATACCCGGACAGGATGTTTCCTGTCGGCGTCCGGATAAACTTTGATTTGGAAAAAATGTGCCCCGGCGAGACGACGATGGGGGAAGTCAGCGGACGGTTCGGCTTCTGTTATGAAACGGGTAAGTTCGCCGACGCCTTACAGACATTACAGCAGATTCCAAATGTATCTGTTACGGGGCTTCATCTGCACTCAAGCAGCAAATCCCGCAGCGTAAATATCTTCCGCTCTATTGCACGGATGGCGTGTCAGTTAAAGCAGGAATTTCAATTATCTTTATCTTATGTGGATTTAGGCGGCGGCTACTGTGGCGGTATGGAGGGCAGACCGGAATATCCCGATTATTTCCCGGTTGTGGCGAAAGAGCTGTTCCAATGCTTTTCCCCCGCCGAAACCAAGCTGATTGTCGAACCGGGCATTTCGCTTATCTCCAAATGCTCTTTTTTTACCACCTCTATTTATGATACCAGAGATATTAAGGGAACCCGCTATGTCATGACGGACGGCAGCCGCTTCAACATAGACGCAACCATGATTAAGACCTCCCATCTTTTTCATGTGGACTATAAAGATGATAATACGGACAAACGCCCTATTATGGATAAACAGGTTATCAGCGGCTACACCTGTATGGAATGCGACCGTATGTTTCTATACGAAAACCAACCGGAACTAATTCCCGGAGATAAGATTATTTATGAAAATGTCGGCGGTTATACGATGAGTTTAAATCCGCTTTTTATTCAATATTTTCCGCCCGTCTATGTCAAAAAAGGACAGGGAATGACGCAGGTACGCAGAAAATGGACGCCGCAGGACTATGTGCAGGGCTGTATATTCTAATCAAAACGGATATGCTGTAAGAATATTTTGACAGAATCCAACGACATACACATAACAACTTATTTTCATACAGATTGAGGTTATTAACATGAACATTTTAATTTTAAGCTGCGGCACAAGAAATCAGCTGATTCGCTATTTTAAAGAACAGGATAACGGCATAGATAAGGTAGTCGGCACGGACTGCAGCGTTTACGCACCCGCGCTCTATGAAACGGACAGCCATTATATCGTTCCGCGCATGAGCGAACCCGGCTATTTAGATACGGTTTTAAATATCTGCCGCAAGGAAAAAATTGACGCCGTGCTTCCCTTGCAGGAGGACGAACTCTATCTGACGGCTTCTTACCGGGAACAGTACGCGGCTTTAGGCGTAACGCCCATTGTTTCCGCTTCGGAAACAATCGAAACCTGCCGGGATAAATATGCTTTTTATCAACATTTGCAGAAAAACAATCTTCCCGCGCTTACCACCTGTGGGAATATAGAAGAATTTAAGGATTTTTACCAAAGCGGGAAAATGGATTTTCCCGTTTTTATGAAACCTGTCCGCGGCTGCGGCAGCATCGGCATTCAGAAAGTGGAAAACATGGAGCTTGTATCCGCGCTCTGTAAATACAGCACGGAAAAGATGCTGATTCAACAATTTGCAGACGGGGAGGAGTACGGCGTCGATGTTTATGTCGATATGCTCTCGCATAAACCCGTTTCCATTTTTATTAAGAAAAAACTGCGTATGCGCGCGGGCGAAACGGAAAAATCCGTCTCCGCCAAGGATGACGTTTTATTCGATTTAGTGAAAAAAACTGCCGCTTCTCTTTCTCTGTCCGGTCCTGTCGATATGGATGTTTTCAAAGTAAACGGCAGCTATTATATCTCCGAAATAAACCCGCGTTTCGGCGGCGGCTATCCTCACGCCCACGCCTGCGGCATAAACTTTCCCGCGCTGATTGCCAATAATATTGCAGGCAAAGAAAATGCAGACAGCATCGGCAATTATGAGGATGACATCTGTATGTTAAAATATACGGATTTAATGACGTTAAAATTACCTGATACGCCCATACCATAACTGCGGGAATTTTTTAGGAAAACATTTCCCAGGCAAGCGGCGTTCCTCTTTCGATATCCCGCAGCGCCTTCTTTCCCAAAACTTCTTCATAATACATCGTATGCAGTCCATATCCCGGACGAATGGAGCGTATATTCTCCGGCGTCAGCATATCCCCCGCCTTAATATCCTTTACGACAAAAAGAGATCGGGAGCCGTTTCTTTCTTTCTTTTGGTTTTCGGTCAGTCCATATTCGGATACGCCAAGCGCTTTTTCCATGATACGGATATGTTCTGTCATTTGTTTAAACTCTTCCGGCTCCATGGAAAATGCGCCGTCAGGACCACCGTCAGCGCGGCGCAGCGTCAAATGCTTCTCCACCATTTTAATGCCAAATGGCACCGCTCCAATCGGCACGACACTTCCCATCGAATGGTCGGACAGTCCTACCAAGCAGTCATAGCTTTCCGCCAATGTCGGAATCATTTTCAAATTAATATCTTCATATGGCGTTGGATAAGCAGAGACGCATTTTAACAGCATGACTTCCTCGTTTCCCTCTTCCTTACAAACCTGTAAGGTACGCTCAATATCTTCCGGATAAGCGACCCCTGTCGCGAAAATAACGGGCTTATGCAGCGCGGCAATTTTCCGTATCAGGGGAATATCGTTTATTTCATAGGACGCAACCTTATAAGCGGGCATACCGCATTCTTTCATAAAATCGACAGACGCAGCGTCAAAAGGAGAGGAAAAGCATTCCATGCCCAGACTTTCCGCCAGTTCTTTTAACTTCGGCTGCCATTCCCACGGCGTGGATGCTTCTTCATAGAGTTTATACTCTGTCATACCATCCCACAGACCGCCATGTATCTGAAAATATTCATTATCACAGTCAATGGAAAGGCTGTCCGCCGTGTAGGTCTGCAATTTAACGGCGTCCGCTCCGGCTTCTTTTGCCGCATGGATAATTTCCACCGCCCGTTCGTAATCATGCAGATGGTTCCCCGACATTTCCGCCACGCAAAAAACGGGGCTGTTTTCTCCTATCACTTTTTTCCCGATTTTAAATTCCTTTTTCATCCGTTATACCACCTTTTCTACGACTGACCGGTCATTTTCCGGTATTTCAGTTCCGCAATCTCCCAATCCTGCAGATTATCAATATCCTGCACCTCCAATTCGCTCATAAAAAGCGGAACCATATGGGGTAGGTCGGTTGTGCCATATTCCATAAAAGGTTTCGTCCGGCAGCAATAAAACTGTCCGCAGTCATGATAATATGGCTCTAAGTCCTGCGAACGGGTTTTCGCATATTCCGGCCATTTCATACGCAGTTCCCCCTGTTCACTAAGCACAACACAGCGCTGCGGCGGATAGGAAAACGCCACTACAGGCATCACGGAATCCGCCGTCTCTAACAGCTTCATGGCGTCCCGTAACTTCTTTGCCGTAATAAAAGGCGCAGTCGGATACAGACAGCAGAATGTTTCAAACTCCTGTTCCTGTTCCTGATACCGCTTTAATACTTCCATAATCACATCATCAGTAGAGGCATAATCGTTCGCCGTTTTATCACTTCTCATAAAGGGAACCTGCGCGCCCGCCTTTCTTGCAATCTGCGCAATCTTCTCATCATCAGTGGAAACCATGACTTCCGTAAACAAACCGGCATTAAGCGCCGCCTCGATGGAATAGCATAATATCGGTTTTCCGCAAAACTCCCTGATATTTTTACGGGGAATCCGTTTGCTGCCGCCTCTGGCGGTAATAATCGCAATCGAGGAAGTGTTCATGACGTTATCATTCCTTTCTTTAAAATTTAGCTTGATTTTTTATTTGCAGGCTAAATTGTCGAATCACTCAATATATGATAAAATATGCAAAACAGAAACTATACCGCTTCATTTAGAAAGGACTTCGTTCATGTCTGCAGTCTATTTTAGAACCGATGGAAATAAGGAAATTGCCACAGGACATATCATGCGCTGTCTCTCCATTGCCAGAGCCTGTAACGCCCTGCATGTTGAATGCCGATTTCTGGTGTCCGACGAAACAAGTGTTTCTCTTTTAAAGGAACGCTTTGTCCGTCCGGACGAATTTCCCGTTTCCTGTCTGCACAGCAACTATAAAGACATGGAATCGGAACTTTCCATATTGCAGCCGATGTTAAAAGACGCACGATGGCTTTTTATCGATTCCTATTTTGTAACGCCGTCTTATCTTGCCACATTGCAAAATTACTGTCATACCGCCTATCTAGACGATATGATGGCTTTTGATTATCCGGTGGACTTAATCGTCAATTATGATATTGAGCCTCAAAACGTGCCTTCCTGCTATTTAAACATTCCCTACAGACTGATAGGCGCTTCCTATACGCCTCTGCGGGAACAGTTTCAAAATGCTGCTGCCGAAGTACGCCCGGATATTCATGATATTTTCCTCTCTACAGGGGGAACCGACGCCTATAACGCAGCCGGAAGCATACTTACGAAAATTTTCACACCACAGCCCGGAAATAGCACGGCATTATCCGATACCGCTTTACAAAACTGCCGCTATCATGTTGTCACAAGCCGCCTCAATGCCCATTATCAGGAGCTTGTCAGCCTTTCCTGTAGTTATCCCATCATCCATATCTACGAAAATGTACAAGATATGGCCGCACTCATGGGAAAATGCGATTTGGCCGTCTGCGCAGGCGGCACTACCTTATATGAACTCTGCGCCGTTGGTATCACGTCCATCAGTTTTACCACCGCAGACAATCAACTGAATGCCGTAGAAACGTTTTCCCGAAAGCACATCATCCCCTATGCCGGCGATATTCGTTCTGCTGCTGATGACACAATCGGGCATATCATTACTTTCCTGCATGAGTATTCGCATTCTTATGAAAAGCGGAAAGAATGCGCCCTGCGTATGAAAACTTTCATTGACGGAGGCGGTTCGGCAAGAATTGCCCGCGCTTTAACAGAGCATATATAATACCCGCTATTGTCAGGGCCGATATCATATCCGCAATCACAAAACCCGCAACCGGACCGAATCGGACGTAGATGCTATGCTCTTTTCCATCCCCCGGCAGCATTATCCTCATCCGCTGATAATTGCCGTCCGTAATCTCCATCCTCTTTCCATTCTCGTCATAAGCGCGATATCCGGCATAATTTAAAATCGGCAGTTCCAGATATACTTCCTCGTCGTCACAGACATAATTCACCCATGCCTTAGTGCCTTTTTTCTGATAATCCGATACTTTTACATGATTCATATCGGAAACAACCACACTGGTTGTCAATCTTTCATCCGCCACACCGCCAAGGCGCCATTCGTGAGGATAAAAGAGACCGATATTGGCAGCCATCTTACTGTCATGTCCTTTGGAGGCTGTTGCCATCGCATCATCATACGGCATATGGATATTATCGGCCGGCACTGTCTGAAGTACCAAAAGATTAAGCCCGATGAACAAAGCAAACAGCAGATTTTGATAAGGCCTTAATATTTTCGACTTAGGCAGCCAGAGAAGCCCCGCAAACAAAAAACAGGTACAGGCCGGTCCTAAAAACCGCCACGGGAACTGCAGCATCGTCATAATCGAATTTAGAAACGCATTCCTGCTCAGTTCCAGGCTTGGGAAATATCCCGTTGTCATATAGGCTAAGATGCAGCCCAGTACCAGCAAAAAGACAAGATAACTGTCCAGCCTGCTCTTACTTTCCTTTTTATCGCACACCAGATAAATGAACGCAATGCCCACGCAGCCAAGAAGCGGCAGCCCCAAGGAAAAATACTGCTTACTATAAAGACTGATAGTCTGCGCGAAATTGGAAGGATTAATGGACTGTTCAAAGTAACCGCTCCAACGCAGCACATCCGTTCCCAGTTCTTCCGTAAAATAATAATATAAAAACGGAACCAGAAACCACAGATTCAACAGTACCGTAACAACCGCTGCTTTGGCAATTTCCATATAACGTTTTTCTTTCCATATATTCATGATAAACACAAGCGCAGCGATAATGCAAAATCCCATAACAAAGGTGATACTCAAAATATGGCTTTGCAAAATCCCACTGAATCCAATCACCAGATAATACCATTTTTTCCTATCGCCAAATATAATATGGTACATCCCCGCTATGACAAGCGGCCAGAACGTAAGCGCCAGCGTCTCTCCCAAATCGCCGCGGGAAAATATGTTCGTAAAACGGTACGGCATAAGCGTATACAGTACAACAGCCAGCGTTATCAGCCTGCGCGATTTTGTAATGGACTTAAACGCATAGTAAGCGCACAATGCCGAACCAAGGTTTGCCAGAAAAATGATTACTTTATAGGATAACCCGAGCGAAACCCTGCATATCCGCAGAAAAGCGCCGATATACAGGAAAAGATACGGATACATCGCATTCAGATATCCGTTTCCCTGCAATGCCTCCGGCATTATGATAACCGGAATCTGCCCATCCAAAATACCGTCCTTAATTCCTTCTATCCGCCCCAGATGATAGCATAAATCATCCCCGTCATAGAGATAAGTCGAAAACATGGAAGAAGTGGCAAACAGCGCAACGCCGATAATAATGCACGCATCTATCAGCTTTTGTTTGTCTATCGGTTCGTTAAGATTTTTCTGATACAGATAGTATCCTGCCAGACTGCATACTAAAAACAGTATTATCATAAAATACGTGTCCGTATAAAAAAGCGCAGCCGGGGTCAACGAAATTTTTTTGACGATAAATGCACCGGAGCCGCAGTAATTAAACTTAACCGAAAACTGTTCCACATCTTTTGTCAATGTAAAATCCATGGAAAAAGACTGTTCCTCGGCATCCAACGGCCAGGCGGCAACCTTGTTGCCCTGATCCCATAACTCTATTACATTTCCTTCTCCATCCGCCGTATACGCAAAATCTATCGTATATGTTCCCCGATTGACGACTAAGTCCGGCGTACTCGCCACCGTTCCCGTCCTTGCCACCGAATCCCTGATGACAAGCGCGTACTCGGAATCCAGTAATCCCACGGAATATCGCAGTTCGGAACCTAAATAAGTCAGCGGATTATCGCCCTCATTGCCAAGCCACAGAAAAAAAACAATACAGCATACGCTGACTATAAAAATAATATTCGCTTTTCTTGATATCTTCATCCCCTGCCGTCTGCCTCCGGTTTTCTTTTCTTCCTGAAATCACGATACGCCCACAGCATTTTATAATAAAGAATAAAACACAGCGTTGATTTCATCTGTATACTAATCAGTTTTTTTTCCTCTTCATGCACTCTTTCCCGATAATAGGGATTTTCCTGAAAATAGGAAAAGTTCTTTTTCATCTCCGCCCCCAGCTTTTTTACAAATCCGTACTTTACCGGTCTTACTCCCTGCATATAAGTAAAAAGCGTATTCACATAAAAAAGCGTGGCAAAACTAAATTCTATCTCTGCATGGTATTTGTCCAGATAGTTGTATTTCTTTGCTTCCTCCAGCATAATCCTGCCCGCTTCCATACGATCCTCGCATCTTTTGACCGTAATCGTATGCACGGTCGATGTGTCATGCTGATAATAATAATACAGCGGTTCTTCAATATATTCAAAATGTTTCGCACGTAACATCCAGGAATTGCCAAGCGCATTGTCTTCATAAAAGATGCCTTCCGGAAATCGACCAGGATGGTCAATCACAATTTCCCTGCGGTATACCTTTACCACCAGACTGCCGCCATCAATGATAAGCGATTTATATTTTTCCTCATTTAAAATACCCGTCTGCTCTTTTTTATTATTGTGTACGACCTGTCCGATTTCCATACTGTGCCGGTCGGTCAAATGATAATCGCAGCCGACCATATCCGCCCCGGTCTCTTCTCCCTTCCCAATCAGCCTTTCGTAAAAATCCGGCGTCACCCAGTCATCGCTGTCGATAAAGCCAATCCATTCCCCTTTTGCCAACGCCATACCGATATTTTTGGCTCCGCCCTGTTTCTTATTGACAGGGGAATGTACGGCATGAAATTTTTCCGGATATTTTTTCTCATATGCCGTTAATATTTCCATGGATGAGTCCGTCGAACAGTCATCCACTGCAATAATCTCGTAATCTGCAATGCTCTGATGCACCAGCGAATCCAGACAATATTGAAGCTTTCCATCCGCCGCCATATTATAAACCGGAACAATAATTGATAGCTTCATGCCGATACCTTTATCCTTTCGCATAATACGAGGCAATTTTACTAACGGCCGCTATCACGCTTTCCACATCCTCGTTTGTCATTGCATAATAAAGCGGTAAGCTGATAATCTCCTCATACAGTTTTTCCGCATTCGGACAGATACCGCGCTTATATCCCAGTTTTTCATAATACGGAAAATAATAAGTCGGAATATAATGCACATTACAGCAGACATTTTCAGCATCTAACGCCTCGAAGAAGCGCTTCCTGTCAATCGTAAGCTTCTCCGGTTTGATACGAAGAATATACAGATGCCTTGTCGTATCGGACTCCGGAATCTCCTTTTGCACCGAAACTGTCTCCAGTTTTGAAAATACCTCGTTATAGCGGGCAACAATCTCTTTTCTGCGCGCACTGAACATTTCCAGCTTATCCAACTGGCTGATAATCAATGCCGCCTGCATATCGGTTATCCGATAATTGTAACCAAGCGCAATCTGCTCATAATACCACGGCCCATCCGACGGATGCTCCAACAAATGTTCTTCTCTTGTAATCCCATGCGTACGATACAATAACAGCTTTTCATAATATTCCTTATTGTTAGTCAGTACCGCGCCGCCCTCGCCGCCCGTCACCGTCTTAACGGGGTGGAAACTGAATGTCGTCATATCCGCAATGGAACCGTTGCATTTCCCCTTATATTTTGTGCCAATCACATGCGCGCCATCCTCAATCAAAACCATTCCATTATCCCTGCAAATCTGCAATAACGGCTCCAGTTCCACAGACTGCCCCGTAAAATCCACCGCGACCATCGCTTTGCTTTTAGAAGTCACACACTTTGCCGCCGCAGCGGGGGAAATATTATATGTTTCCGGGTCAATATCCGCAAAAACCGGACGCGCCCCGCAATACAGCGCACAATTCGCGGATGCCGCAAACGTAATCGGTGTCGTAATCACCTCATCCCCCGCGCTTACGCCCGCCGCCAGACAGGCAATGTGCAAGGCCGCCGTACCGTTGCTGCAAGCCACCGCATATTTTGCCCCTGTAAGTTTACATAACTTTTGCTCCAACTGCGTTATCTTAGGCCCGCATGTCAGATAATCACTGCGCAGCACTTCTTCTACCGCACGGATATCCGCTTCATCGATATACTGATGCCCATAATATATTTTACTGCTTCTGACCGGGATTCCCCCTTCTATTGCCGGTTTTTCCATCCTAATCTCCATACCTTTCTGTTAATTAAGGGATATGCATTCCTGCATATCCCATGCTTAACTCATCCTATCGCTTCAACATCCTTTAACAATCTTCTAATATCTTCCACCGTCAGCCATTCCTTGTTATTATCGGAACTGTAGGAAAAACCGTCTTCTACTTTTTTTCCGCTCATATCAGGCTGTTGTCTGTTATTCCATGTCATCTGCGGATAGACAATGAAATGTTTATCATACTCATAAGTTGTCATGGAATCTTCCGTTGTTACCATGATTTCGTGAAGCTTCTCCCCGGGGCGGATACCGATTTCTTTCAGTTTATATCCCGGCAGCATCGCCTCTGCCAAATCCGTTACCTTAAAGGACGGAATCTTACTGATAAACGTTTCTCCTCCCTTAGCTTCCGCCAATGCCTTGATAACAAGTTCCACGCCCTGCGTCAGGCTAATCCAGAAACGCGTCATTCTAACATCCGTAATCGGCAGTTCCATACCGCCGTTTTTAATAATATTGTCAAAAACCGGAATAATGGAACCCCGGCTCCCCGCCACATTGCCGTAACGGACAATGGAGAAATTCACATCTTTATTTCCTACATACGCATTGGCCGCAATAAAAAGCTTATCGGAAACAAGTTTCGTACCGCCGTATAAATTGACCGGATTGACCGCTTTGTCCGTCGATAACGCCACTACCTTATGTACGCCGCAGTCCAGCGCCGCGTCAATCACGTTCATAGCGCCGTGTATATTGGTCTTAATCGCCTCGTTCGGATTATACTCACAGGCAGGAACCTGCTTTAACGCCGCCGCATGAATAATGTAATCAACTCCCTCACACGCTCTTTTTAATCTCGCCAAATCCCTCACATCACCGATGAAAAAGCGGAGTTTTTCTGCATATTCTTTCAATTCATCCGCCATCACCCACTGCTTAAACTCGTCTCTGGAATAAATAATGATTTTTTTCGGCTCATAATGCGCTAGTACATATTTGGTAAAAGTTTTTCCGAAAGAACCTGTTCCTCCGGTAATCAGTATCGTTTTATTTGTCAACATGGGTTGTCCTCCACTCTTGCTCAGCCCGCGATATTTGAGCAGCGCAATATGCGCTTAAGCGCCAAATTCGCAAGACAAATCCATTTGTCTGTGAAATAATTTATTTTTCACACTAGTATAGCATATCTGCGATTATTATACAATTATTATCGGAAATAGTAAACATCACAGTATTTCTCCTGATATTGCAATTCATATCCGCTCAGATTGAGATTACTCTCCATAATACGCCGTAACTGTGCTTTACTGTCCGCTGTATTGCTTACATACACCACCAAATCGTCGCTGTCTGCAATCTCCGTATCCATAATCGGTTCCGTATGGCTCTGCTCGGAAAAATAGATTTTATCATATTCAAAAAACTCATCCGCGCTATCCCACACGCACCAACTCTGCCCCTCGTCAAAAAGATATACCACAGGCGTTTTTTGTGCTGCCATTTTTCTGGCAAACGCTATTTTCTCTTCATCCTCCGGATATAAAAATACAACCCGGCCGTTTAGATATCCCGTCAGGTTAATGATAAGACAGATAATAACCGCTGCCGCCATACCTATGCTTTCCCGGCGTTTTTTCCCGTCTGCCTTTTTCCTGCTTTCTATCCGCCGGCCGACGCCTTTTCCACATCTTAGCGCAAGGTCTTTCACCGCCGTAAAAAGAA
Source organism: Clostridium sp. (assembly GCA_023664605.1). Lineage (GTDB taxonomy): Bacteria > Bacillota > Clostridia > Lachnospirales > Lachnospiraceae > UBA3282. The sequence continues at coordinate 29,877 of JAMPFF010000024.1, read as the reverse complement.
GCAGTACGATAATTCCATAAACCGGTGTCTGATAGCGGATGGAAGTATCTCTTAAAAGAAGCCCTGTTTTCGAGACCACAAGAAAATAGCCAAGCGTCGTAAAAAGAAGCGCCCTATAGGACGTATTTTCTTTAGATGCCACATGTTCACGCGCTCCAACGTGTTCCTTTCTCACGATATAGAGTAACAGCAGCACTATCACTAAAAAAAATACCGAAATCGTTTTGCCAAAGACATATTCATCGAGCAGTTCCCAGAAAAACCGTAGTCTTTCATAAGTATTGGAAATATCAAAAAAGTTCCCGGTCGCCTGCGCACCCCGCTGTCCGCGAAACATCTGCCCCAGGCAGGACGGATAAGTCAGATATGCCAAAACAAAAGCCGTCGCAATGCTTATGCCGTAGCAGAAGCAGTTACGCAGATTTTTGTCTCTCCAAAGCAGATAAATGCAAAAAGCTATTGCCATAAAAAACAGAAAAATGAAATAGTAATACTGTGTTAAAAATCCCAGATAAGTGACAACGGCAATCGGCAGCAAAAATGTCTTAAAGGGTAATTTTTCCCTACCGCTTTCTATCATACGAATATGTAAAATGGCACAAAGAAGCACGAATACGGTCAGCAGCGCATACATACGGATAAAGACAACGCTGCTCATTGCCGCAGGCGTAAACCCGTAAAAAAGACAAACAAGAAATGACAGCTTCTCGTCGCGCCTTGTGACATACAGGGCAAGAAGGCGCAATAAAAACATGCTGACGCCAAAAGCCGCCAGATTAATAATGAGTCCAAACCACTTGGAAAACTGCCCTGGAAACAAAGAACATACCGTATGTAATATCCAATAATATACCGGCGGATGAACATCCCATGACTGCACTAATTTTACAAGCGCATATTGAAAGCCCTGATTTTCCAAAACGACAAACTCACGATAATAATCGTCATGCTCCGCCCATGTATTATCTTCCACAAATAATCCGTAAGTACGCGAAGTGGAATAGTAAGAGTAATATTCGTCCTCAAAAAAGCCTTTTTTCTGACAACAGAAATAAACCGCCGCTATCATCTGCGCCGCCCATGCAATCAGAAAAATATAAAACCATAGCCTGCTTTTTTTTACTCCCGTATCTGTCACACCGATTCTCTTTCCGCCTCTTTTTCCGATTCTTTCGCCCGTTCTTTTTCCATCTTCGCTTTATGCACCTTGCGTACCGTCTTGGGTGCAACTGTCAATAACAACAGATATTTCCTGTTCTTATCCGTTAAATAAGCATTCATTAAAGTATCAAGTATATGTTTGCGAAGATATTTTTTAACCTCCCGGTAAAAATCATTCTGCTCGTTCATCTGCGGAATCGGAACATGCAGCATATACTCCAATCTCTGATAAAGATTAAAGCGGATGGCGCAGGCGTGAATCGCCGGATAATGCTCGTCTATCAATACCTGCATTTCATCAGCATTATCCACAATATCCATAAACACTCTGGAAAAACTATTCTCCGAATGTTTTCTCGTTGTACTGTCACTGCGGCAGACTACATGATACGCCTGTACAGGCAGAATTGCGACTCCCTTTGTTTTCATCAGTAGTGGAACCAACAGTTTAAAATCTTCGTTCAGTTTTCCCTCCGGAAAACGGTGTTTCCCGAACAATTCCCGCTTTACCAGTTTCGTGCAAAAGGAACAGTCCGCCTGATGCAGCAGAAGCTCTTTTAAAAATGTCTCCGTATCGCAGAAACGAAGCTCCTTTGGCGGTATACATACATCCTCCAGGCGATTATCCGCCTCATCCCGCTCGTCGCGCGACATCTGCACAATGTCATAATCATTTTCCACAATCACATCTATCATACTCTGATAAATATCCGTATCAATATAATCGTCGCTGTCTATGAAACTGATATAGTCGCCGATTGCGTTTTGCAAGCCAAAGTTGCGCGCCGACGACGCCCCTCCGTTCTCCTTATGATAAACCCGGATTCTGTTATCCTGTTTTGCCATGGTGTCACAAAGCGCTCCCGTACCGTCCGTGGAGCCGTCATCGATTAGCAGAATTTCCAAATCCTCATAAGTCTGCATACGAATGGAATCCACGCACCGTTCCAGAAAATCCAAAGTGTTATAGATTGGCACAATAACGCTGATCTTGATTCTTCTCATAAAAACCTTACCTGTATCCTCTCCTGCGACATTCAAAATTTCCACGGCGCCGGACTTAAAGGTCCGCTCGCCGCCGGAACAAGCCTGCCTTCCATCAGACACGCCGCAAAACGCAGAAGTTCTTTTGCCGCATTCTGTGCATTCCATTCCTGCACAATCGTCTGATAAGCCGCTTTTCCCATATTTTTTCGTTCATCCCAGTGTGCAAATAAATCCAACACTATTTTTTCCATTTCCTGATAGGAATTATTCGGATAAAGCAATCCGTTCACGCCATGCTCTATCAGGTATGGCGCAGCTCCCACCTGTGCATTCACGACTTCCACGCAGCCGCTGTTCATCCCCTCATTGACAACAGCCCCCCAGCCTTCCAAATGATTGCTGGTAAAAAGGTGAATATGGCATTGTTCCATCACATCCCGCACCTTATCAGGCGTCTGATATCCATATAAAAGGAAACGTTTCGACAGCCCGGCCGCTTCTATCTGTCGTTTTATGCTGTCTTCCAGTTCTCCGCTTCCCAGCATATGCACGCGGAAATCATAACCTCTTTTTTGCAGGCAGTCCGCCACACGCACCACGTATTCTGGATGTTTGAGCGGTATGAATCTGCCTGCCCATACGATTTGCAGCGGACCGTCTTTTTTCAGAGCAGCAAATGTTTCCTCCGAATATATTCTTGTCTCCGGGAAATATCCCCAGCGAAACATTTTATTCGGATAGGCGCCTATCAAATGAAAATCCGATGCGGTATAGGCCCCGGCGCATAAAAGATAGACATTTTTACTGCGGTATCTGATATGCTCCTTATATTTTGCCACAAGCCCGCGCGGAGAAATGGCTTTCCACTGCCCCTCCCGGTATATCCTCTCACTGACCCGTATTGTGATTTTCCCGGACTGCAGTCTTTCTTCGGCGATATCTTCCCGCTGTGTCCAGCCAAACAATACCACGTCACTTTCCGCTATTTTTTTGCGGCATCCGTACTCGTCCTGATAGAGGCATTTCACATACGGCAAGGCCGCAGTATCAACGCCCCATCCCATTTCAAGCCGTTCTTTTTCCATAGGCATCGTCTGTATAAAACAGTAATCCTCTCCTATTCTCTCATAGAGAGCATTGGAAAACGGAATCTGATGGTGATTGATATAATTCGATACAAAAGTTATAGTCATTGCCGCCTCCACACCGGAGCAAACAGGTCGTTCTAATTCACTATCTCCTGATAAATCCGTATCATCTTATAATAGTTCTGGTCGGCGTCATGCGTTTCTCTCGCATGTTTCCTGGCATTATCGGAATATTTCTCCGAAATTGCCTCCTTACCGAAAATCTCAATAATCTTTTCGGCAAGCGCATTCGTGTTTCCTGCCGGATATAACAGCCCGTCTCCGCCGTCCACCAAAAGATTATGGATTCCTCCCACGTCCGCGGCCACACAGGGTACGCCGATTAACATTGCCTCCCCAAGCGAATTAGGGGAATTTTCCAAAGAGGACGGACATACAAAGACATGACTGCTTAAAAACTGCGCTTTCATGCCCTCCGCATCCAGCATTCCGAGCATTGTCACTTTATCTTTCAGATTATTCTCTTTTATCAGTTTCTTTAAATAATTGCCGTACGCAGAAATTTTCAGCTTATCTTTCTGTAAAATATCGTTTCCCGCCACGTAAATATGCGCTTCCGGATACTGTTCCAAAATCGCCGGCATTGCCTGTAATAAATAATGAAATCCCTTTAAAGGATAATCTCCCTGACTTAAAAATATACTGTAGGGAACGCAGTTGCTGCCTTTCCATCTATCCCGGTAAAAACACCCCCGCATGGTCTCATTCAGTAAATGATATTTTGCGTCCGGATTTATTTTGGCTACATTTTCCCTGTCAAAATCCGTTCTTCCGGCAACATGCCCGGTAAGGCGCAGTGCCTCTTTCTCATAAATTCCTCTTTTGTAAAATTTCTTCTGCTGCTGCTTTAAGCTGTCTTTTCTTACAAAATCCCTAAATGTAATCTTCCGCTGTATTTTGCCCGGTAAATCCGCCATATAAGCAACCGCGCAGGCGGAAATCAAACCCTGTACGCCGATAAGCGTTTTGTCCGGATTCCTGTAGGCGCGCACGCACGCCAGCGTATGCGGAAACTCCGTGCCGAAAATATGTACCATATCCGGCTTGAACTCCTCTATAATTTCTTTCATCCGTCCTTCTATCGAGCTGTCATACTGCTCCGGCGTCTCCAAATCCTCTACAAAGCCATAACAGTAGCATGATTCGTCCTCCACAAGCTTCATCTTTCTGCTGATATTGCCTGTCTCTTTCGTCACCGGAAATGCAATCCCAAGCGTAATCTGATTACGATGCTTCTCCTGCAAAAACCTGTCCAGCATCGCGGTCAGCCATCCTTCCCGATTACTATAAGGCTCCCCTAACTGCTTCGCTATTGCCGGGAGCATAATATTGCACACCCAAAGCACTCTCATCACTTAACACCCTGTCCCTTCTCATAATAGATTTTCTTTAGTTTATTGTAACAGCCGGCCGTCAACGGATTTCGGGCTAACCATGTACGAAACGGCGCCAATGAAACCCACATAATCATCCTGTATTGCCATACCTTTTTGGCCGGCATATATTTTCTTACAATCTCATGATGTTCCTTTGCGGAAACTCTTTTATTTCTTTTCGTTTCCGAATAACCCCCGCCCTCATAATCCGCAATAACCATATCGTTATAGATAAAAGAAACCTTTTTGGGCAGTTCTTTCGTAAAAAAACACCACAAAAACTGCTCATAATCGGCGCGTACGCGGTATTTTACCTCAAACGGATGGGCGATTAACAATCTCCTGTCATAAAAACACGCCTGATGGCAAGGCACATTCCGATAACAGCCAAACGCGTCCATGGATGGATTGGACGCCACTTCGCGCCCCGTTGCCCTTTCATAAATATTGCCGTAATAAATACCGTATCCGGCAGGATTAGCGTCAATCACTCGCGCCATATTTTCCAACACTTTCTCATCATAAAACACATCGCCGCAGTTGAGAAAATAAACATATTTCCCCCTGGCCTGCGCCACCGCCTGATTCATAGCGTCGTAAATACCGGCATCTTTTTTTTCGATAAAACGCAGCGCGGAAATTTCCTTTTTCATTTCCTCTGCAAAAACACGGGAACCGTCAGAAGATATCCCATCTTTTATTATAACCTCATAATCGCTAAAAGTCTGCCCCCTAATACTTTCCAGTGTCTTTTTTAATTTATCCCCCGGGTTCAAACAGACCACTAAAACAGAAAATTCCGGCTCCATCCGCTCTCCCTATCCTTTAATTAACATCCGATAAAATATTTACCATATCATGGAAAAAGAATGTCTTATACGGTAAAATCAACAATCCGTCATCATACGCCCTGCTCATGAAAATGACAAAGTAAAGCAGCGCCGCCCCAATCATTCCCAGCCGCAGCAGTTTTTTCCATTTTTCATTCTCCATCTGTCCGATAAGCGCCGGTAAGAAGAAAATATGGCTGACCGTCAGATAATACCCGATACGGGAAATAATCGGCAGAAAGGAGCAGAATACATATAGCACAAGCGCGCCAAGGTTTAAGTAAAAATAAAACTGCATCCGCCTGTTTCCCCGTATGCTTTTTTTATAATAAAATAACGATAATGCCAGCACCGCAAAACACCGCAGAATATTGATATAACTCGTTCCGCCCTCCAGATACTCTGTATCTTCATACGTTGGATATAAAAACACAACCATTTTTAAGTAAAAATCCTGACAGAACAAAAACGTGGTACAAAACAAGGCTGCCAAGGCAAGCTGCCACTTTTTCCATGTCAGGGAAGCCAAAACGTAAAGCGGTAAAATAACAAGCAGCGATTTATGGAAAAAGGAGCCAAGAACCACCAGTAAAATAAATCTTCCCCACTGTCTTCTGACGACAAATTTCATGGAATACAACGCCAGGGCAAGCGCCAGATAATAACGTACCGTGCTGAAAGTCTGAAAATAATATCCTAACGCCATGAACAGAAAATAGGTGATTGGAAATTCGTCGCTCTGCTCATAAATAGCCAGCAAAAAAAACAAAATCGTTACAAAAGCGTACACCGCAAACACCAGCAGATAATTTTCAAAGCCCGACAGCCCGTAAATGATTTTCACCAACAGATTAAATCCCGGCTCCGTCGGCACATAGGCATTGCAGTGAACCAAATGCATAAACTCTACATATTTTGCATAATCATTTCCCACGTTCTGCCTGCACGCGGAAAGCGCAAAAAGAATAATGAATATAGCCAAAAGACAGACTCGGTTGCACATCTGCTGCCTCGTTATCCTATATGGTTGTACAACCGGATGGTTATTAATCATGCAGGCAAGCAGCGCCGTACCTGCCGCAACTGTAAGATACAAAATCATGAGTAGACCCATTACCCCTTTTTAATGCTGCCGCTGTGAACGAATCCCTTCTTTCATCAGCCGGTATGCCTTTTTAAACGGAATTTTCTGACACATTTCCTTTTTATTTTTCAGTAAAAAACGAAATGCAAACACACCGGAAAGCTTTCCATATAAATAATAATAAAGAACGCCTCTGTCTGTAAAAAATTTTCGGGTATATCCGTGAAACCATGTGGATTCTCTCAAGGTTTCCTCTCCGATACAGACCGGCAGGGCGATTATTTTCAATCCTGCGCGCAGACAGTCACGCAAAAAGAGGCTGTCCTCTCCGTTGCTGTATTTTGCGCCGCCGCCAAATAACAGGGAAAAATGCACATTCGCTCTCCTGAAAGAATCCAGTTTCCCTGAAATACTGTATGCGGGATATCTGCCGTAATTATACCAGCGAATCCTTTTTACCTCTTCATTCCAATATGTTTTTCTCTCCGGGGCGACCTTCACATTGAATATAATCATATCGGCGTCCAGATATTGTTCATATGCTTCTTGAATCAAACCGGCATATCCTTTTTCCAGTACAATATCTTCATCAGAAAAAAGCACGATATCGGCATCCGCATGCATCAGCGCCGTATTTCTGCTAAGACCTACGCCACGCTCTTTCATAAGCATACACTGTATTTTATAAGGCTTTTTCGCCGTCTTTAATCCGCTTCGTAAATCCTGCTCCCGATATCCATAACTGTCACATTGATTGACAAGTACGGCATCGGTTTCAATATTCATTTTTTCCGGCAGTTCTTTGACATTCTGCTCCACTGCCGATATTAAAACCTGTACTTTTAAAGATGATTGTAATACCATTTCATAAACCTCATATCAGCATCCTGAATCAAAAAGCCAACCGGTTTACATTCCAATAGCGTAAGCTGCTCTATCCGGTAGCCGCATGTTGTCCTGTCCATTTTTCCATACGGGATAACAAGCAAAACGCCGTCCGCCCTGCGTATATCCTCCACTGTCTGCCGCGTTATCTCTACTCCTTTTGCAAGTTCCAGCGTAGCGGTCGCGCCGGTTTTTTCCGTTATATAAGCGCGGTTTTGTTCCAAATCATTTTTAAACTGCTCTAACAGTTTCTTTTCCCTGTCCGATTCCGTATTATTTTTATCCGTAAAACAAAAACCAATAAACGGCAGGCTCGTAACGCTCTTTAAGTCCCCCGGCACATATATTTTATCGTTTAATACATATAAAATCGCTATGGCAAAAACCGCCGCGGCAAGCGCAACGGCAAAACCGACTATCGCCGCCTGTAATAATCTGGGGTCCGCCGCTAACATCTGCGGCCCGGTTTCCTTTTCTATTTCAATGCTGAGAAATTCCTTTTCCCGCGCCCCCATCTCCACTAAAGATAAATCGGTCGCTTTCAAAATAGCCGCCGTCCTCTCCGCATCGGATGTAGTAATCGTAATCGTTAAAAAATGTATATCCGAAAGAATCTGCGCAGAAGTCGCCGCAAGGACTTCCTCTTTTGTATAATCGTCCGGCAGATAAGACATTGTCGCGTTTAAAATCGCATCCGTTGACATTAAATCATTCCATGTATATCCGTTATATGCCTCATAAACCGCTCCTGTCGGGTCAAGCGCAAAATCAAGTTTCAGATAGGACTCCGCCTGATACTGGCGGTTACTGTTTATCACTACATGCCAGAAAAAATAAATGCCCGCTCCAAGCGCCGCTCCCGCGGCTGCCGCTAGTATGACAAGCCGGATTTTTCCCAGAAAAAGGAGAACATATTTCTTACAATCCATACCCTCGTTTCCGTATTTCATTCTGATACTCATACCTTTCCTGCCCATCTGCATACACGGTCAATCTTTGTGCGCCGTTGTCTGATTGCTGTCTACTCCTTCCGTGCTTTCGGGCTTAAATAATATTTTCAGTGTCAGAAGCATCAGCTTTAAATCCAGCCATATGGAATAATTTTCAATATAAGTTAAATCCAATTTTAACTTATCATATGGCGTCGTATTATACTTCCCGTATACCTGCGCATAACCGGCAAGCCCCGCTTTCACTTTCATGCGGAAAACAAATTCCGGCATTTCTTCTACATACTGCGCAATAATCTCCGGCCGCTCCGGGCGTGGTCCGATAAAAGACATATCGCCTTTTAAAATATTAAACAACTGTGGTAATTCGTCGATACGAACTGCACGGATGACTTTGCCTACCGGCGTAATCCTTGTATCATTCTTGGCTGCAAGCCTTGCCACACCGTCTTTTTCCGCATCCACCCTCATGCTGCGGAACTTTAAAATATAAAATTCCTGCCCATCCCTTGTACAGCGAATCTGTTTATATAACACCGGCCCGCCGTCGTATAGTTTAATGGCAATCGCCGTTATCAACATGAACGGTGACGCTATTACCAGTAAAATCACCGCACAAAGCAAATCAATCAGTCTTTTTACAAGACGCTGCTCTATTTTTAATGCATACTCTCTCGTCAGTAAAATCGGCGTATCAAACAGATGAAGCTGGTCGGAACCTTTTACCAGTACATCCGAAACTTTCGGCATCATATATACACGAATCGACTTACTATAGCAGTACTTTAACAGCTCGTTTCTTACCTGTATCGGGATATCCCATAGCACGACCGCGCCGTAACCGCCCATAATTTCCGCCTTAACTTTCTCCATTCCCTCGGCGATATCCATACATTTATTAATCCGGTACTTGTCCTTTCGGGAATCAAACTTTGCCACAATGCCGTCTATCGGACGCTCCCCGTGGATAAGTAAAATCTCCCGCGGCGGAAAAACTTTATGATAAAACATATTGCAGACATACACCCATACCGCCGACAATACTATCTGTATCAGCATCGTTTCCGCAATCGGCGCGATATCTACAAGCTGGTTTGCCATCAGCGAAATCTGTAAATAGGATATGACATTCACCCCCGCCAGCGCAAAGAACTGGGAAAAATAAACATCCACGGGCTTCAGATAACCTATTTTCAACCCGCCGTATGTGCTGGCAAAGAAAAAGAGCAGTACAAAATATATCAAAAACATCAATATATGCCCTTTGAAAAAAAAGTTCAGGCGGCGGTGCATATGCAGAAAAGGATAATATCCCGTCATCCAGAAATAGGCATATACGCCGGTCTGAAAAATCAAACCGACAAAGGAAAGCTGCAATATAATAAGTCTCTTTAACGATTCTATCCTTTTCACCATAACACCTCATTTGTGAATCTGTCGTTCTAAATGCGCCTTAACGTCGCGCGCACCGCCCACAGGCAAAAACAAATCACGCTATCCGGCAGCGTCAGTTTTTCCTCCCTGCGGTATAAATTCCAGATACGCTTCATGGCGGTGAATTTATTGGAAGAAAGACTTTTCTTTGGTCTCCTGTAAACCGCCAACGCTTCATTCAAACCGTATGCCGTATAACCGGCGCGGAGAATCTTCCACCACATTGCCGTATCCTCGCTTTCCACTTCCGGCATCCGTATCAATTCCCCAGGGATTATTTTCGTATCAAACATAACCGTCGTTGTAAAAATAACGGTGCGGGACAATGCCTTCCGGTATGTGAGCGTCTCCGGTACCGCAACTATTTTTCCGGTTCCTTTTGCCTGTTCATCACCAAATTCATATGCGGTAAAAGCAAAACCCGCCTGCTTTTTTTGCATAAAAGCAAGCTCTTTTTCCAGTTTATCGGGAAGCCAGATATCATCCGCGTCCAGAAACGCTATGTATCTTCCCTGCGCCAGCTCGATACCTGTGTTTCTGGCTTTTGCCGCGCCCCCGTTTTCTTTTTTTCTAACCAGACGGATATGCCCTGTTTCCTCACCCTGTTTCTGCGGCGGCTGATTAGATAATCTGTCTATCGCCTCCTGAATCAGTCCGGCGCTGTTATCCGGCGAAGCGTCGTCTATAAGAATCAGTTCCCAGTTATGATAAGTCTGTCGCTGCACCATCGCTATCGTCTCGATAATATAATCCTGCGCCCGATAGACCGGAACAATAATACTGACCATTTCTTCCATCAGATATCCTCTTTTACCAGATAAATCGGTCTTTTCTTCACTTCCATATATGTCTTGGATAAGTATTGCCCTACAATGCCGAGACAAAACAACTGCACGCCGCTAATCAGACAAATAATGCAGACCAAAGACGGCCAGCCGGACGTCGGGTCGCCGAACAGCAGCTTGCGGACAATTACCACAACAATCATCAAAAACGCCGCCACGCAGAACAAAACCCCCAGAAAAGAAGCGAAAGCAAGCGGCACTGTGGAAAAACCGATAATGCCCTCCAGAGAATATAAAAATAATCCCCAAAACGACCACTTGGTTTCCCCTTTTTTGCGTTCTATATTTTCAAATTCAATCCATTTCGTCTCATAACCTACCCAGCCGAAAATCCCCTTGGTAAAACGGTTGTATTCCGTCATGGCAAGAATCGCATCCACGACCTGCCTCGTCATTAAGCGGTAATCTCTCGCCCCGTCCACAATCTCCGTCTTGGAAATCTTATTCATCAAACGGTAAAACATTCTGGCAAAAAAGGAGCGTATCATCGGCTCTCCTTTTCTTGTCACCCGTCTTGTCGCCACGGAGTCATAGCCCTGTTCAATATAGGAATACATCTCGGGCAAAAGCGCGGGCGGGTCCTGCAAATCCGCATCCATCAAAACCGCATAGTCGCCTTTTGCCTTTTGCAGCCCCGCATAAATAGCTGCCTCTTTCCCGAAGTTTCTGGAAAAAGACACAAGATGCACCCTCTCGTCATCCGCGCGCAGTTTCTTTACCTCCGCCACGGTGTTATCCTTAGAGCCGTCGTCAATATAAAGTATTTCCAGCTCCAACCCTTTTTCTTTGAAAAAACCGTCGTTTTTTAACAGCTCATGGTAAAAATCCGCAATATTTTCTTCCTCATTAAAGCATGGAACAATAACGCTTAACAGGCTCATGACTTCCTCCAAATAACTCTAATTACCCGGGTTGTGTAACACCAGCCGATAGGTTTGTGTAACACCAGCCGATAGGTTTGCGCAACGCTAGCCGACAGGTTTGCGTAACGCTAACCGGTAGGTTTGCGTTTATTATATCATGTTACCATAAAAAAGCGCAAGCTCCGCAGCTTGCGCTCTAAGAATTTACCATAAACTCTTAATTTATTTACCATCTCATCGTATACTTTTCCCTCATTATTACACAATCCCCTGCTCCAGCCGGACATAATCGGCAACCGAAGCTATGTACTCGCTGTTGGTCGGTCTGTTATGTCCTACGCTGTTGCCATAGCCGAACAGCTTTTTAAACAGTTCACAGTTTCCTCTTTCCCACGAAACCTCGATTGCGTTTCTGATGGCACGCTCGATCTTCTGGTCTGTCGTCATATACTTTTTGGCCAAATCCGGATACAGCAGTTTGGTTACGCTGCCTATTAGCTCCATATCCTCCACGCACATACCGATTGCCGTCCGCAGATATTGATATCCTTTCAGATGCGCCGGTATGCCAAGCTCTAACATCAATCCGGAAATCATTGTTTCCGTATCCGTTCTTACCACCGTACTACTCTCCATTGTATCATTCCCCTTTATGATATATTTCGATAATATATCCTGTATCTGAAAAAAAGCATATCACAAAATGACAAATTCTGTAAACTGTAAGGTATCGCGGTGCGATGGATGTCTTATAAATATTGACGTTTATCGCAGTCCTGCAGCGCCTCTACAATCTTTTTGACTTCCTGCGCCCTGTTCTTATCACAGACAAGCACCGCGTCCTCCGTCTCTACGACGATAACGCTGTCTAATCCGATTGTCGTTACCAGCTTATTTTTTGCATAAATAATGCAGTCGTGGGTATCAATATGCACCTGTTCTCCGTAAGTGATGTTACCATACTCATCCTTATCGTACAAAGCTTCCAGCGCATCCCAGCTTCCTACATCGCTCCAGCCGAAATCGCCCTCTAACACCAGCACCTTATCCGCACGCTCCATAATACCGTAATCTATGGAAATCTTAGGAATCTGCGGATACACCTCCTGAATCACTTCCTGCTCCTTTGGCGTATTAAGAGCCTTTCCTATCTTTTGTAGACAGGCATAAACTTCCGGTAAAAGCTCTTCAAAATAACGCATGATAACCGAGGCTTTCCAGATGAACATACCGCTGTTCCACAGATACTCTCCCGACAAAAGATACTCTTTCGCCTTTTTTAAATTCGGCTTTTCCACAAAACTTTTGACACGGTAATAACCGTCCTGCGATTTTTCCTCCGCATGACGGATATAACCATATCCCGTTGAGGGAAAGGTCGGCTGAATGCCGATTGTTACAAGCGCATCCGTCTCCTTTGCCGTTCGGATGGCGTCTGCAATCACTTTTTTATAGACATCGGTCTTTTTAATATAATGGTCGGAAGGCAGAATACACATAATGCCGTCTCCATACTTTTGCAGAATCTCCATGGCGGCATACCCTATACACGCGGCGGTATTCCTTGCCGCAGGTTCCGCCAGTATGTGTCCGGCGCTTATCCTGCCCGACGTCGCTTCCAGCATCAATTCCGCCTGCGCTACATTCGTCACAATGAAAATATCTTCTTTTTCTACATTTCCTTCCAGCCTGTCGATTGTCTCGTTTACCATTAAGTCTTTTCCGGTCAGATTTAAAAGCTGCTTCGGCAATTCCTGCCTGCTTAACGGCCAGAAGCGGGTTCCGCCTCCGCCTGCCATAATCACTCCATATGTTTTCATTCTCTGTTATTCTCCGTTTTTCTGCATGATACCGGCTGGTGCGGCCTACATACGCGCCGCCTCGACATTTTCCTTAAACCAGTCATATGCTAACTGTACGCCCTCTTCCAGTTCCACTTTATGCTGCCATCCGAGCCCGTGCAGTCTCGTAACATCCGTCAGTTTACGCGGCGTTCCGTCCGGCATATCCTTATTCCAGACAATTTCTCCCTCATAACCAACCGTCTTTTGCACCAGCTCGGCAAGTTCTTTAATCGTCACTTCTTTGCCGGTTCCGATATTAACATGACTTTCTCCGCTGTAATTTTCCAGTAAAAAGACGCAGGCGTCCGCCATATCCTCTACATATAAAAACTCTCTTAAAGGCGTTCCCGTTCCCCAAAGTTCCACCGTCGGCGCGCCGTTTACCTTCGCTTCATGGAACTTACGAATCATGGCGGGCATAACGTGCGAGCCCTGTAAATCGTAATTGTCATACGGTCCGTAAAGATTAGTCGGCATACAGCTGATAAAATCATCCCCGTACTGACGTTTGAAAAACTTGCACATTTCAAGCCCCGCAATTTTGGCAATCGCGTATGCCTCGTTAGTCACTTCCAACGGTCCTGTTAAAAGCGCGTCCTCCGGAATCGGCTGCGGCGCCATCTTGGGATAAATACAGGTGCTTCCAAGGAATAATAATTTTTTCACATGGAAGTCATGGCAGCACTTAATTACATTGCATTGAATCTGCATATTTTCATAAGCAAATTCCGCCGGAGCCGTATTGTTGGCATTGATGCCTCCTACTTTCGCCGCCGCCAGTACCACTACGTCTGGCTTTTCTTTTTCAAAAAATTCCCTGACTGCCGCCTGGCTTGTCAAATCCAGTTCCTTGTGCGTTCTGCCAATGATATTGTCATAGCCTTTTGCTTTTAAGTTCCTGACAATCGCGCTGCCTACCAGTCCTCTGTGTCCTGCTACATAAATTTTATCTGTCTTGTTCATGGTGTTCTTTCCTTTCTTGTATATAATTTTTTACATGTATCGGTTCGCATACGTATGCATTTATTCCTTTACCAGATTTTCCATAAGCGCATTATAAAAAAGTGGATATTGCTTATTCAGTCTTATAGGAACCCCTTTCTCATCCAAAAAACAATGCTCTGAAAAGGCTTCACACACGATATTACCTTTATCATTTTTCATGATGTACTTTAACTTCAATTTCACTCCCTTAAATTCCCTAACCATCACTTCTATATCAACTACATCCGAAAATGTTGTCGGCTGCATATATTTACACTCAACCGCAACCACAGGGGAAATAATGCCCTCTTCTTCCAGTTTTGCATAATTCCATCCGATTTGCGATAAAAAATCTATGCGTGCCTCTTCCATCCAACGAATATAGTTTGAGTGATGCGTAATTCCCATTTTATCTGTTTCATAATACTGCACAATATGACGATACATTTTAATCCCCTCACATATTTGTCTTTTACTTATATGCCTTTTTTGTAAAATTAAAGTTGTCTATTTCCTATATTTTATTTCAATCCTAAAATACGCAATTATCATCCCAATCATCAAAACCAGCTTTTAAACGCACAGCGGGCAATAAAAATTATACTTCCCTCACCAATGCGTACATCTTCATATCGACAACCCTGTCGTTTTTTACCGCATTGCTTCTCAAAGTTCCTTCATATTGAAAACCCGCTTTCTCAAGCACTCTGCAAGATGCGTCATTGTATGCGAACGGCTCTGCATAAATACGGATAATATCGCTCTTGTCAAAAACATACGCGCAGATTTGTTTTACCGCTTCAGTCATAATGCCTCTGCCCCAATATTCTTCCGCGATATAATATCCCAACTCGGCAGTCTGCTTATGTATATTCTCCTGACGAAAAACCCCAATGCTTCCAACCACTTTATCATCTGCCGTAATAGCGAAAGCAAACGTATCATTTTCATTTGCAGAAAGCATCGCTGAAATATAGTATTTTCCGTCCTGTTCGCTATAAGGATACGGTAAACCGTCCCTTAAATTATCCTGTACTTTTTTATTGGAAAGCGCTGCCGCTAATTCTTTCGCGTCTGATAATTCCCATTTTCTTATTTTGCAAATCACTTTCTCTCCTCCTTTTGATTTGATATCCGACCGTTAATAAATAATAGTTTTCACCCATTCTACCATTGGACCATCTCTATGAATATCTATATATTTCCGAAACAATTCCTTACTTTCCATTTCTAAAATTCCTGACGTAATGGTGGGAATACAAAAAGATGATTTTATATGGTATGCATCCCAAGTCTCCTTAGCCCATTTAGCTGCACCGTCAGAATGCGCGTCAAGCGAATAATACACTTTCCCCACAAATGTTGATATTGCCGCTCCTAAACACATCATGCAAGGTTCTAAATTTGTATACAACTCCATCTGTCTTTTTTCTTTTGCGCTTATTCTTTTCTTATCCAGTTCCATCAACGCTTTTAATTCTGCATGAACCAATAATCTTTTATCTTCTATTTCTGACGCATGACTCTGGGCTATTATCGTGTCATTATAAAATATAATACATGCTATGGGCAATTCATTTTTTTCTAATGCTTTTTCAGCCAGATTAATGACTAGAGCCATTTTTTCATTTACGGTCATATTTTTTATCTCCTCTAACATCCAGACCGTTACATCGACTGTATATTTTTACAAGTTTCCTCAAACTCAAACAGTAATTTCAATCTGGTTTCCCTCTATTCCTACGATACAACTTTCATAATAACCATCACCGGTAATTCTGGGACCGCTTATCACTTCATAACCATCTTTTCGCAGCCGTTCTGTCAGTTCGTCAACTTTCTCTTTGCTGCCTACGGAAAATGCGATGTGAATATATCCCGTTCTCTGTAAGTCTTTTCCGGCATCCATCATTGCAGGTCTGCTCATGATTTCCAGCCTCGCCCCATCGCTAAATGTCAGAAAATAAGAGCGAAAATCTGTCTTTCTATTATGATAACCGTCGTTTGATACCGCACCGAAATACTTTTCAAAAAAATTTTTTGTACTTTCAAGGTCTTTTACATACATTGCGATATGCTCTATCTTAAACATTTATTTAATTGCTCCTTCAAAAAAGGAAAGTCTTTTTGTACCGTATAATATACATCCTCCATTCTCAATGTCTGGTATTTATGCGCAGTAATATCTCTCATGCCTGCAATAGCTTTCCACGGTATTTGCGAGTATTCTTTCCGAGTTTCCTCCGTAATATTTTTTACTAATTCTCCTATATTTAGAACCGTCATACTAATTGCACGTTTCAATTTCTCATCAGATAAAAAATCCTCTAAATTTTCTTCTCCCATCATATTCATCCCAATATCAATCTCAGATAATATCTTTTGTATGATAATCATATCTCTATGCAACATATAATTCTATCTCCTTCCCTACTTTAATTAAATCTCCGCTTCTTATCGGACCATGCACAATATCCACTTCTAAGCCCAAAATTTCCTCTAACCGCAGTTTTATCTCAGATAACATAAAAAGTGAAATCGGCTCTAAAAACTCCATTATTAAATCCACGTCACTATTTTCATGATTTGTTTCTTCCGCCCGTGAACCAAAAAGAACAATTCTTTTTACCGGATATTCATCTACAATTAATAATACTTTTTCTCTTATAATATCGTTTGTCATCTCTATTCCCCTTTTCTCTTTTTTCTAAATTACCCCTCATGAAGCGCCTCATAAAACGAATAATCAACCAAACCTTTCATATTCTCCAACGCTCCCTCTTCCAGCTCTTTTACCATCAAACAATCCGGATGCGGCAGTTTTATATTTGGTCCTGCTTCTATCCCATATCGATAACTTGAACGAAAACCTCGCGGATTGTAATTTTTCGGATTGCCCTCCACAAGTACTGCTTTAAATCCCAGTTCTTTTGCCTTTACAAATCCAAACTCCAATAGTTCCTTTGAGATGTGCATCCTTTGTAATTCCGTTTTGACAGCAACGGGGGTGAGTATCAGCAGTTCCTCTTCATATTTACCCTCAATATGAAATCTTGAAAACATCGCGTACCCGATAATCTCGTCCAATTCATTTACCATAATAAATTCCAGTTCGGGAATGTAGTACTTTTTTCTTCTTATCTCTTCCACAAGTGTCCGGACGGTCTTACCCTCTTCGGGGCTGTCATATTTTGTAAAAACATCCTCCACCAGTTCCAGCGCGGGAATAAGGTATTTGCTTTCCATAGCTTTTATTATTCTTTCCATTTTTTCTCCTCATTCTATTTATCATCCGCCCGCTCATATACAGGCTTTTTTATCACAAAACCATAACCAAACTTCCCGCGCCAATCAGTACACAGCCAAGAACTGATTTAAATGTAAATTCTTCATGTAAAAATACAAACGCCAGCACCAACGTTAAAACAACGCTCAACTTATCGATTGGCACAACTTTGGACACATCCCCCGTTTCCAATGCCTTATAATAACACAGCCATGACGCGCCTGTTGCGATACCCGACAATATCAAAAAAATCCAGCTTTTTTTACTGATTTCCTGTAATCCCTTTTGCGCATGAGTCAGAAAAACCATCCCCCATGCCATAAAGACCACAACCACCGTCCTTATCGCCGTCGCGAGGTTGGAATTTACCCCATCTATACCGACTTTTGCCAATATGGACGTAAGCGCCGCAAATACTGCGGATAATACTGCAAATAGAAACCACATATGATATCCCCCTGTCAATCATAATCAATCCGTTTTCTTCGTCCGGCTCTTCTTTTCCATCGCCAGTCGATAGCTTTCCTCAATCCTTGCCTTTAATTCCTCATCTGAAATACCGCCGTCCAATACTATGGTATACCAGCTTTTCTTGTTCATGTGCCAGCCCGGATAATAATGTTGCTTGGATAAAATCTCCTCTGCCTTGGACGAATCCATCCTAAGGTCTACGATTTCCACCACCTTATCTGTATCAAGACCAATTTTATTTCCTATAACGGTCAAAATTACACCATACCACTTTTGGTTATCTTTTCTGCGCCAGACCGCATTATCAGGGAACTTTTTCCAAAGAAATTCCATTTCATCCCCGTAAGTTTCTTTTACAAACTGAATCGCCATCTGCGCCTGCCTGGTTTTAAATATTTCTTCTATATAACAATTTTTTACAACATCCTGAAGCACCTGTTCAATGGCGGTTCTAACTTCACCGATATAGGCTCCCGTGGCGTTCGTTTTATAAAGAACATAAAGTTCCCCGCCTTCTTTCTCTCTCAAATTGGTATCAACCATTCCATTCCCATCAATTTGAACGGTCAGTACGAACTCTCCGTTTTTTATCTCAGTAATATATTGATAGTAATCGCCTCTATTTTCAAAACCATAAGCAGTCAGCTTTTCTGGAACCAGCTTTTTTCTCATAAAAATTTCATCAAACATATCCCGCGCCCTACAATTCATGATAATACGGACAAATATTTTCATAATGCCCGTCTTTCATACGAAACCCCTGAGGGATTGTACCCAGTTGAATAAATCCAAGTCTTTCATACAAATGCCTTGCATGAATATTGGATTCCACTACGGCATTAAACTGTAATACTTTAAATCCATGCAGTTTTCCCTGTTTTAAGCAATCTATAACAAGCTTTTCTCCGATATGAAGCCCACGGCTGTCACCGCGTACGGCGTAGCTGGCATTGCAGATATGACCGCACCGACCGACATTATTGGGATGTAAAATATAAAGTCCTAGAACCTTTCCGCTTTCATCTTCCGCCACCGCACTATATGTCTGCTCTGCAAAAAAGGCTTTCCCGGAAGCAGCATTCAGAAAATTCTCCTGCGGAAATGCAATCCCCTCCTCCACAACTTCATTCCAAATTGTAATCATGGAATCAATATCGCTTTCTTTATATTGCCTTATCTGCATTGTCTTTCCTCTTTCTTAATTTTCTTATCCATACAAAATTTCCTTTACTTATTCCGAACACCTTTTTTTGCAGATTTATCAACTCCCTTAATCGTTTCCATATATGCCTGTTCCACTGGTGATAACGTAATTGTTTGATACTTTTTATATTCTTCTTTCGCTTTTTTCATCGCTTCATCATGACTGATTTTGCCAAATCCAACCAACAGTTTTCTATTGCCTGATGAAAGAATAGTATCTAGCTGTTCTACATAATCGCTCATATACATTGGTTTGTGTTCAATAGCATTAATTTCTGCCAAATCAAAATAACCGGATACAAGATTATTTAATATTTTTAATTCTTCTTCATTTAAATAATTCTTTGCAACCCCAATATCTTTAAGTGCCGGTAATTCTCCTGTAAATGATGTCAATCCCATAAAAGGTTTCTCTGCATCCGCACGCGCATATATTACTTCAGCAGCGGTATGACCATGCGCCGCATAGTGCAATTTATTTTGTATAATCTTAAAAAATAAAATGGATTGTTCACTATGTGGATCATAATCCACACTCGTTGCATATAAATCTAAAACCTGACGATACAATACTTTCTCTGACGAACGGATATCTCTAATACGGTCAAGCAATTCTTTCCAGTAATTACCGCCGCCACTACCTTTTAAACGCTCATCATCCATAGTAAACCCTTTTATCATATACTCTTTTAAACGCTCAGTTGCCCATTGTCTAAATTTTGTTGCAATAGTCGATTTGATTCTATAGCCTAACGAAATAATCATATCCAAATTATAGTAAGTCATATTATATTTTTTGCCATCAGAAGCAGTTGTTCGGAATTTCCGAACAACTGCTGTTTCCTCAAGTTCACCCTCTTCAAAAATATGCTTAATATGCTCACTGACATTAGATTTACTAGAACAATACAAATCCGCAAGTTGCTGCTGTGTAAGCCAAACTGTTTCATCCTGCATTTTAACATCTATACTGGTTTCTCCATCTTCCGTCTGATATATTAAAATTTGTCCATATTGCTCTTCCATTCTTATCTCCTTAAATAATTTACCTCATTCCGAAAAATAAAACCCATCCCCTATCGTCTTGCCCCGCAGTCCAATCTTTGCCCGCGTCGGTGAAGAAGGAAAACTTTCATACCCTGTCCGGTCGTCCGTAACCGGATAATAGAAAACAGCGCCGTCGATTTCATAACTCTGCGTTTCGTAATTATCATAATCTTTCTGGCAAATCCAGTAATCATCCACATAAGCCGCCGTCAGTTCCTTTCCGAACATAACCGCCTTATAAACAAAGAAAAGGCAGATACACATCATGCACGCATATTCCAAATAACGCCGATATCCTTTTCTTTTCTCCCTGCTGCCTGTCTCGCTTTGCAAAACACTGCCTTGGAAAAATTCCGTCACGATATCCCCCCAGATAACAGCCGGCGTCAGATATACATAGACACAGCCATATCTAATAAGAGGTGAGGAAAACAGCCAGAACAGAAAACACACGGAAACAACACTCTCCAGCAATAACCGGTTCCATATGTCAGACTCCCACCACAACGCTTCCTTATTCTCCATCCCAATCTCCGACCCAGATATCTCTCCCGGCTTGCGACAATATTTCCACAAGACACCAATCAGCCGCACCGCCAAAACCAGAACTGATATTAACGCCGCCAAAACCAGAAGTTTGTCCATACTATCCAGACCCCGGAACCATTCAGGCAGCCACTCGCGAATCGGCATATCAAACTTCGTCACGTCATGATATCCCCTGCCCCAGACCTGTATCTCTTTCGCATCATAATCCGCAATACCTTTAGGGATTTTCCAGTCCACCGCAAATAAATCAATTCCCGTAAACGGATATACCAGCCAGCCCGATAAAAGGACGTTTCGTACCAGAAACGGCAGTACCGTTATGATACCCAGACTAAGATATACGCCGGTTTCTTTCCATCTTTTTTCCCGCAATAATGTTACGGCAGGTTTTATCACCAGTAATATAATCAGCGCGGCGGAAAATTTCACCGTCAGCAAAAACACGCCCAGCACACACAACATCGCGTATGGAAACACCGCCTGCTCTTTTTCCTCTAATAAATCCATCCAGCGGATGATAAGATAAAACGCCGTTAAGACCATAAAATAATCCGACGCCGGAGATACCATTTCATCAAAGATAATCAACAGATAATATATGCCCGCTGCTCTGGCAAAATCGGACGCCCGCAGAGATTTTCTTTTCACAATCCCTAAAAGCCGCGAACAGACCACAGCAAGCAGTAAGGCAAAAAAACCCGCAGCAGCATGATAAGAACGCCCACCCAGAAAAGCAAAGCTGTAAAGCGCGGACAACGCAAAAGATGCGCTATTATAGGCAAGTCGGCAATGTAAATTTCCCAGTCCTTTTACGGCTCCATACTCTTCAATCCAGCGGATGCTCTGCGCATGATACAGACCGGTATCATAATGAATGATGCCTCTTGATGTTCCATAGGCAAATAAAAAGAAAAGACAGAGAAAAACAAGCCAAAATCCTGGTAAAATCCTCGCCAAATCCTCCCGCAGTCTCTTGTGAAAGGCTATGGCAATGACAAGGCAAAAAAACAGTAAAATTCCATTCGCCAAAAGTCCCACCGGCGCAAAGATGCTAAAAATCTGCGCGTACACCGTCGCGCCCGCAAGCCCGCACATTACATAGCTGTCCAGCCGTTTTACCCGATACGGGCAAATACGAGCCAGACACGTCAAAATACCATATCCCAATAAAAAGGCAGTCGCCATCATATAAAGCCATATTAAAATAACAGACAGCATACTAATAACCATGCCTTTCCCAGCATCAACTCACAGTTGGAAAGATTTTATTCTTTCAACTTTTCTTTTTATTCTTACTCTTATATTCCTTACAGCTCATTCCCGCAATTTCTTTCAAATCCGCATCCATCATCATTGCGACAAGACCTTTGAAATCGACGTTTCTTTTCCATCCTAACTCTTTCTCGGCTTTTTCGCAATTTCCCCACAAAAACTCCACTTCTGCGGGACGGTAAAATTCCGGATTGACGTCTACCAGCAATCTGCCGGTCTCCGCGTCATATCCTTTTTCATTCACGCCGGTTCCCTCCCACCTGATATGAATGTTCAGTTCTCCGAAAGCCGCCTCGACAAATTCCCTGACCGTATGCGTTTCATTTGTCGCAAGGACATAATCATCGGGCTTATTCTGCTGTAACATAAGCCACATACCCTGTACATAGTCGCCTGCAAATCCCCAGTCTCGTTTGGCGTTCATGTTTCCAAGGGAAAGCTTTTCTTTTTTACCCGCAATAATATTGGCAATCGCCAGCGTGATTTTTCTGGTAACGAAATTCTCGCCTCTTCTGGGCGATTCATGATTGAATAAAATTCCGTTGCAGGTGAACATATTATAAGATTCCCTGTAATTGACCGTAATCCAGTAGGAATATAATTTTGCCGCGCCATAAGGACTCTTAGGGTAAAAAGGCGTCTTTTCGCTCTGCGGCGCCGTTTCCGGAATACCGCCGAATAATTCGGAGGTGGATGCCTGATAATATCTGCAGTTTCCGCCGTTGACCCGAATCGCCTCCAAAAGTTTTAATGTGCTTACCCCTGTCGCCTCCGCCGTATACTCCGGCACTTCAAAAGAAACGCCAACGTGTGACTGCGCCGCCAGATTATATACTTCCGTCGGTCGAATCTCCGCAATCAGACGCATCAGATTACTGGAATCCGTCACATCCGCAAAATGCAGGAAAAATTTTATTTTATTATAATCCGATTTCAAAATATGGTCTATTCTTGCCGTATTGGTAATGCTGTGCCTGCGAATCAAACCATGCACCTCATATCCTTTATCTAATAAAAATTCCGCCAGATAGGAACCGTCCTGCCCCGTAATACCTGTTATCAATGCTACTTTCCGCATAACTGATTATCCTCCA
The DNA here is from genome assembly GCA_023664605.1 of Clostridium sp. Classification (GTDB taxonomy): domain Bacteria; phylum Bacillota; class Clostridia; order Lachnospirales; family Lachnospiraceae; genus UBA3282. The sequence goes on along the minus strand of JAMPFF010000024.1, from coordinate 6,564 downwards.
ATCTTACTCCGTCCACAATGTTTGTGTAACATTTTGCTATTCCATATGGGAGTATACTATTGTATAATATTTGTATCAACATAAAATATTGCGACATAATGGTAAAATATTGCTATTGAGAAAAGGATGATAAAAAATGGCTAAATCTACTTCCAATCGTATCATTACAACGCCCTCCTCCTATGCCAAGGAACATTATTTATATGTACAGGAGGTCGGCACTTTGCAGAGTTTAGAACCGCATATCAGTCAAAGGCAAAATCTAAATTCTTATCTTTTTTTTATTGTGTTAGAGGGCAGCGGATATGTTTCCTATGACGACAGCCGTTTTCATATTACTGCGGGCGACTGCATCTGGTTAGACTGCACCAGACCGTATTCCCATGAAAGCAGCGCCACGGAGCCATGGAGTTTGATGTGGGTACATTTTTATGGAAAAGAAGCCTCTTCCTACTATGCAAGTTTTTTGAACCACTCCTGCCCTTTTTTATTCCATCCGCAAAACGCGGCGGCATTCACAGACACTTTGGGGCATCTATATCAACTCCATGCCTCCAAGCCGTCTTTAATGGAATTATACGCCAACCGCTATCTCACAGACCTTATTACTTTATGCTTTACCGAAAACACCATGGAGAATCAGGAAAACTCTTCCATCCCTTCCAAACTGGAACAGATACGCGCATATCTTGACGAGCATTATGCGGAAAAAATAAACCTGGAAGATTTATCTTCCAGATTCTTTATCAGTAAATTTCATCTGTCCAGAGAGTACAAAAAAATATACGGCATCACACTTGGAAATGATTTAACCTCCAAGCGCATTTCCCATGCCAAATCCATGCTGCGGTTCTCGGACGCTTCCGTGGAGAGCATCGCGTTAGACTGCGGCTTTCAGGAAGCGGGATATTTTATTAAGGTTTTCAAAAAAGCGGAAAGCATGACGCCGTTAGAATACCGTAAAAAATGGTAACCTCTAAAACAACCTCTTAAAGCGGCAGCATAAACTGGCAGGTTAAAAAGCCAATAACGATTCCTAAAAGCGCGCCTATCCATACCTGTAACGGCGTATGTCCGACAAACTCTTTCAGCTTGTCCTCGACCGACATTTTTGTTCCCATTTCCCGGAATAATGTCATCATCTCATTTAACACCCTTGCCTGAATCCCGGTCTCTCTTCTGACCCCCATAGCATCGTGCATAACGATAATCGCCATAATAACCGATATAGCAAAGGCGAAACTTTCACTTCCATACTGGATGCCCGCCGCCGTCGCCAGCGCGCATACGGTCGCCGAATGGGAGCTTGGCATACCGCCGCTTCCCACCATCCGTTCCCATACAAACTGTTTCGTAATCAGAAGATGTATAATTGTTTTTAAAACCTGCGCCACAAACCAGCCCAAGACGCCCGCCACCAAAACGGGATTATGAATCAGTCCTGCTAAAAATACCATATTGTTTTAAATCCTTTTCTATCCCACTATTGCTCTTTCATATATTTTGCAATCGCGTCGTGCCAGTCCGCAAACATGAAATCCGACGTCAGTTTAAACATATAATTTTCCAGAATAGAATATGCCGGACGGGGCGCTTTCGCTCCGAACTCTTCCGTTGTTATCGCCTCCACTGCCGTCTTTTTGCCCGCCAGCCGGAAAATCTCCTCTGTAAACTGCGCCCAACTGCAGCTTCCTTCGCAAGTGCCATGGAAAAGCCCGTAATTTTCTGTCGGCAGTAAATACGCTATCGCCTTTGCCAGTTCCTCCGCGCTCGTCGGAGAGCCTACCTGGTCTTTTACGACGCGCACCTTATCATTTGTTTCCGACAGCCGCAGCATCGTTTTGACAAAGTTTTTGCCGTCCCCGTAAAGCCATGCCGTCCGGATAATAAAATATCTGTCCGCAAACTCTTTGACAAAATTTTCACCCGCTAACTTCGTCCTGCCATACATCCCCTGCGGTCCTACCGCATCAAACTCCGTATAGGGTCTGTTTCCTTTTCCGTCAAACACATAATCCGTAGAAATATGAATCAGCTTTGCATTCGTCTCCGCTGCCGCAATGCTTAAATTTCTCGGTCCTATCGCATTGATTTTATATGCCTTGTCCGCCTCCGATTCACAGGCGTCTACACCGGTATGCGCCGCGCAGTTGATTATGGCGTAAGGTTTTACGTTTCTTGTAAACGACATCACTTCGTCAATATTGGTAATGTCCAGTTCTCCCACATCCGTATTTACCAGCTCATAATTTCCGTCATTTGCATACAGTTTATTCACGGCTCTTCCCAGCTGCCCGTTACATCCTGTCACGATAATCTTTTTCATTGCCAACCTCCATCTATTTTCTCTTCATATAATCCGTTTATTATATCTTTAATCATACATCTAAATAGGTATATTTGTAAAGAAGGCAGAACGATTACCGCCATATTTTGTAAGGTTTTCCAATTTCATCCAACATTTTGTATATTTTTTCAAGTATTTTCTAGTGACGAGTCCTTTTTCTTGTGCTATAATAACAGTTGTAGTTTTTTATAAAAACTACATTGATAGAACAACAGGGGTATTTCCCAACAAGAAAGAGAGGATTTCAGATGAAAAGATTGCAAGCGCTTCTTCTTGTAGCCTTATCTTCTACTCTTTTATTATTCGGTTGCGGCAAAGAACAGGAAAGAGAAGAGGTTATTGAACCCATTGTTGAACAGGTAATCATTGATGAACCTGAAACCGTAGCAGACCAAGAGGAAGAACAAGAAGAAACAACGGATGAAGACATTCCGCCACAAGAGGGAATGGTTCGCAGCCGTATTACAAATGAATGGGTTACGGAAGAGGTAAACAATACGCGTCCTGTTACCGTTATGATTCCCAATACAAAAACCGCTGCGCAATATGGTATCTCCAATGCAGATATATTATATGAATGCAATGTCGAGGGCAGCATTACCAGACTGATGGCATTGTTCCAGGATTGGAGCGATTTCGACAGACTCGGCAATGTCAGGAGTTGCCGTGACTACTACATATACTGGTCTTTTGAGTGGGATGCTTTTTACATCCACTTCGGCGGTCCGTTTTATATTGACGAAGTTATCAACCGTCCTGATACGGATGATATCGACGGATTGTCCAGCAGCAATTTCTGGCGTGCCAACGATACCGGCAATTCAACCGACAACGCTTACGTTGACACGGAGGGCATCAAGGCGGATATCGACAAACTTGGGTACAGCATGACATACCGTGACGGCTATGCTGATGAGCAGCATTATAAATTTGCTCCTTTTGATACGCCGAATACATTAGAACAGTACAGCGATGCCATTACGGCAAATAAAATTGATATGTCGCCTACTTATCCGGTGACGAACTGCTATTTTATCTATAATGAAGAAACCGGATTGTACGACAGATACCAGCATTTATCGGGATCCGCCGACGGACCGCATGTCGATAAGGCAAACGGTGAGCAACTAGCATTCAAGAATATTTTAATCCAAAATACGTATTATGAAGTACGTGACCAGAAAGGTTATCTTGCATTCCAGTGTATTGACTCTACCAAAGACGGCTGGTTCTTTACAAATGGAAAAGGAATCCATGTGACATGGGAAAAAACTTCCGACTATGGCGCAACCAGATATTATGACGACAGCGGTAACGAAATCGAATTAAACACCGGTAAAACTATGGTCTGCATTGTAGAGGACGGCGACACATTCCTCGTAGACGATAATAAAATAAACTAATATAAACTCAACTAATAAAAAGGCGTTTGCGGACGCCTTTTTATTTTATGTATCTTTTATGATGTTATATATTCCTCCAAAAATTCCTTTATCTTTTCGTAATATGCCTCCGGGTCTTTGTCCTGTGCCTGCGCATGTCCTGCTCCCTCTACTATCAATATTTCCTTTGGGCATCCTGCCGCCTCATACAAATCTTTCGTCATCTGCACAGGTATCATTGCATCCTCATCACCGTGGATAAAAAGAGTCGGCGTATTGCTTTTTTGTACTGCGTTAAGCGCGGAAGCCTTTTTTAAATCATATCCGCCGCGCAGCCGCAAAGCAACGCAGGCAGAATCCACTAATGGAAATGCAGGCAGATAAAACCATTCCTTTATCTTTTCTCCAAACATGGAATAGGCGTCCGTATAAGCGCAGTCCGAAACCACCGCCTTAATATGTCCGGAAATATCCTCCTCTCCTGTCATCATAAGCGCCGTGGCGGCTCCCATCGACTGTCCGTGCAGTACAATTTCCGCTTCGGGATCCTGCCGTAAAATATAATCAATCCAGAGTATACAGTCAAAATGATCCGTCCATCCCATGCCGATAAAATCGCCTTCGCTCTCCCCCTGACACCGCAAATCAGGCACGATAACATGATAGCCCTCTTTATGATACCAGTATGCAAACGGATACATCTCCTCTTTCCATCCGGTATAGCCATGCAGAACCAACACCCATTTATGGCTCTCCCCATCCGCCAGAAATTCCTTCGCAACTAATGTATAGCCATCTTCCGTTTTGACCGAAAGCTTTTGACACTCTGCATGTTCCAGCCATGCGTTCGTCGCGTTTATCTGTAACTGGCGGTTGACCTTGATATCCGAGGTCTGCACCTGCGCCGCATAACTTTCATCCGTTATCCGCTCAAACGCCTCTAATTTTTTCATAAAAGAAGGAACTAAAGCGGCGCTGACAAGGACGTTTACTAAAATAACATACAAAACCACTAAAAATACTACTATGAGACATACCCCAATAATAATTTTCTTCTTTTTCCCCATCATTTTCCTTTGTACCTGCTAATTTTCCTATATGTATATCATAACATAATATCCGCATAGTTTCTTCCGGTAAATTTCGGATATATACGAAAAAATGCAGGAATCAGATTAACAGCGGCAGTCCTCTATCAGGCATAGTGTAGCCTATCCAGAGGCATCTGACGTCTACCAAGAGACGCAGCGTATCGCATAAACCCTGTCCGCGTATTGAAAATTTCCAATACTATGCATACACACCCGTATTTTTCAAATTCTCCCAAAGAAGATTACCCTCTGTATCATATACATCCCATTAGTATAAACAGACAGACTATTACAAAACCTACTATCATAAAAATGGTCTTTTTTTTGTTAAGTTCTTTTGTCATATGGGGGTATCCTTTTATCTTTTTTTATTGTTTTACTTTTCTTCTTACTTTTATCATACCATATACGTCAACGATTATGTTCCGGTAAATTTCAGACATTAGGAAATAGAAGGCTTTCCAATATAAATTGACATATATTCTTCAAAAAGCATTTCAAAACATATCCATTTATTGTATGATAATATGAGTAATAATCTGCATTGAAAAGGATGGGCTATATGGAATCTTATCAAAAATTCTTAGATAGAATTTATTCATTTGAAAAAAAGGAAATACACTACGAAAACAAATCTTTTAAAGGAAATCCATCTATTTTACAAAAAATTGGTGCTGAAAATAAATTTAAAAATTTTTATGGAGATACCATCATTTTTACACTGGATGATAGGATAAAGGAAAAACTTGCTGGATATGTGGACTTATTATATCATTCCGCTCCAATATGTTTTTGTGAAAAATTAGTTCCGGATACATTTCATATGACCCTGCACGACCTTAGTAATTCTCCGTCTTTACCAGACATTGCAGAAGAATTGTTTAAGAATGAACTTAACGTAATAGAAAAGCTTTCAGAAATTCAAAAATATGAAAAAGCCAATATAAAAATGAAAAGCAGTTATATTTTTAATATGGTTGATACCAGTCTGGTACTGGGCTTCTATCCCGCCGATGAAAATTCTTATGACAGCTTAATGGCGCTATATTCTGTTTTTGAAGATATAAAACTATTGAATTATCCTTTGACGCCGCATATTACGTTGGCTTATTATAATATAAACGGCTTTGATATACAAGCCTGCAAAATTCTGGAAGATACGGTCAACAGCCTCAATCAGGATATTAAAGGATGGGAAATAGAGTTAAGCATTCATAAATTTATATTATCAAAAATTTAGAAGCATGAACGATTATATTAATGTCATCAATTTAGACGGAAGATATTTGAATGATTGAAATAAAATTTCCTTTTTCGGAAAAGTGTATCCACTGCTTCAAAATTGCCTTAAAGAACGCTGACTAATATAACTATAATAATTACAACAATAATATCAAATATCCATGTCCACTTATTTCCTAAATTCATTGTATATCCAAGAGCACTGCGCGGTCTCTTGATAATTACTCTTTTATCTTCTCTGTTGTAATATAATCTTCCAGTAACCCAGCCATCATCTCTATTGCCTGATTTCATAAAGTTCTCCTTTGCAGTTTCTGATTTACATACTTGATTATATCTTATTTGCCTGTTGCTTACAATGTATATTTATAAGTCCGTTTTTAGTGGGTACACAAGTCTGAAAAGAGAGAATAAAATTAAAAAAATCCCGAACTTTCGGGATTTCTTAAGAGGCGCAGACCGGATTTGAACCGGTGCGTACTGGTGTTGCAGACCATTGCCT
>JAMPFF010000023.1 GCA_023664605.1 Clostridium sp. | reverse complement strand
GAAGTGCGTATTTCTTTTCAGGGTGTGGAAAGCGGTATGGCGCTTTGGTTAAACGGAAGCTACATAGGTTACAGCGAGGATAGTTTTACCCCCTCCGAGTTTGATATTACCTCTTATATCAAAGACGGAGAGAATAAACTGGCGGTGCAGGTTTATAAATGGACTTCTTCCAGTTGGTGCGAGGACCAGGACTTCTTTCGCTTTTCCGGCATCTACCGCAGCGTTTATCTATACGCCGTGCCGTCCGTTCATGTCGAGGATATGCGGATAAAAACATTATTTGCAGACGACGTTTTTAAAAAAGCGGTACTGGAGATTCGGACAAAGATACGCGGCGAGGGAACAATTCGCTATACCTTAAAAGATGGTGGTAAAACGCTTTTTACACATGAGACAAAGACGGCGGATGGAGAAGCGGATAACGAGCTGGACGAAGAAGCGGACGGGCAGGAAAATATGGACAAAAAGGAAGAAAGCAGACGGACGCTTACGTTTCAGGAAAAAGTCTGCGAGCCGAAACTCTGGAGCGCAGAGACGCCGTATTTGTACCAGTTAGAGATAGAGGCGTTTGACGCGGCCGGGGAGACTGTGGAATATACGACGCAGGCGGTCGGTTTCCGTAAATTTGAAATGAAAGATAACAGGATGCTGTTAAACGGCAGGAGGATTGTTTTTAAGGGCGTCAACCGACATGAATTCAGCTCCGTTTCAGGACGCCATGTTTCTTATGAAGAATTGGAAAAAGATATTGTGACGATGAAACGGAACAATATCAATGCCATCAGAACCTGCCATTATCCGGATGATGCGGCAATCTATGATTTGTGCGATAGATACGGGCTGTATATGATTGCAGAATGCAATCTGGAAACACACGGCACATGGGATGCCTATTTGAGAGGCTTTGAGGACATATCCTATGTTCTGCCGAAAGACCACGAAGAATGGGAGGAGATGATGTTTGACCGCGTCAACTCCTGTTATCAAAGGGATAAAAACCATCCGGCGATTGTGATATGGTCGTGTGGAAATGAGGCTTACGGCGGCAGGACGCTTTTTAAAATGTCAGATCTGTTCCGCAAACTGGACGATACGAGGCTTGTACACTATGAGGGCGTCTTTCATGACAGAAGCTATCCCGATACCTCCGATATGGAAAGCCGGATGTACCCTAAGGCATGGGATATCGAAAAATATCTGGAAACGCCGGATGCAAAGCCTTTTATCTGCTGCGAATATGCACACGCAATGGGCAACTCCTGCGGCGCGCTGCATAAATATACGAATCTTGCGGATAAGGAAAATTCCGGTTATCAGGGCGGCTTTATATGGGATTATATCGACCAGTCCATTTATAAAAAAGACCGCTACGGCAAAGAATTTCAGGCGTACGGCGGCGATTTTGGCGACCGTCCGTGCGATTATAATTTTAGCGGAAACGGTATTGTCTACGGCGGGGAAAGGGACGCTTCCCCGAAGATGCAGGAAGTAAAATATGATTATCAAAATTTGACGGTTACGGTTCATGAAAAAGATTTTGAAGTCTGGAATAAAAGTCTGTTTGTCAATGCAGATACTTTTGACGCGAAAGCCGTTTTATTAAAAGACGGCGCACAGATTGCCGAAAAGGCGCTTTCCATATGCGTGGAGCCGGAAAGCAGAGCGCGGTTTCCGATTCCTTTTGCAATTCCCGACTGCGCCGGGGAATATGTCGTTACGGTTTCATTCCATCTAAAAAATGATACCTTATGGGCAAAAGCGGGTTATGAGGTGGCGTTCGGACAGGCGGTTGTGGCGCGTATCAGCAGGGAGCCTGTACAGATAATGCCGGCAAAGCCTTACACTGTTACTTACGGCAAAAACAATATCGGTGTACGCGGCGAGGCGTTCGAGGCGTTATTTTCCAGAGGGAGCGGCTTATCGTCCTACCGTTATGCGGGAAAGGAACTGATAGAGAAAATACCGAAGCCCAATTTCTGGCGCGCGCCTATAGATAACGACGAGGGAAGCAATATGCCGGGCAGATATGCGCAGTGGAAACTGGCGAGCCTCTATCTGACCGCAAAAGACGTGGGCGTGAAAAAGCAGGTGCCGCTCGGCACATGGTATGATAATCCCGTTGTCAGCGAAGAGGCGGACTGCACAGTCATTACTTATACATACAGGTTCCAGACGACGCCGGACGCACAGTGTCAGGTAATATACCGCGTATATGGCGACGGACGGATTCAGACGACGCTTTCCTATGACCCGGTAAAAGAGCTGGGTGATATGCCGGAATTTGGCATGATATTCCATTGCAGCGCGGATTACGACCATGTAGAGTGGTACGGAAACGGTCCCGAGGAAACTTACGAGGACCGCAAAGAGGGTGCAAAACTCGGTATATACCGCAACATGGTAAGCGATAATATGGCGAAATATCTCGTTCCGCAGGAATGCGGCAATAAGACGGGCGTCCGCTATGCAAAGGTGACGGATAGAAAAGGCAGGGGGCTTTTATTTACCGGAGATAATATGAATTTCTCCGCGCTGCCCTATACGCCGCACGAGATGGAAAATGCCAGGCATCACTTTGAACTGCCGCAGATACACTATACGGTAGTACGCGTATCTTTACAGCAGATGGGCGTCGGCGGCGACGACAGCTGGGGGGCTTTGGTGCATCCGGAGTATTTGATTGATGTGAGCAAAAAGTTGGAATTTACATTTACATTCCAAGGCATATAGTGTAGAAAATAAATTTTTCACATTTTATAATTATAATTCAAATGAGGGAGAGGACAAATGAGTAAATTAATGCAACATTACGAACAGATAGCGGCGTCTCTGGGGTTAAAACTGGATGCGGCTAAAAAAGTTATTTACGGACAGAAGAATGGATTTGAGCTGCTAATCTATGTTGCAGATTCGTATTCGTACCGTTCTAGGAGTCCGTACGATTTTTCGATAGTAACAGCGGCTAAATCCCAGATGGGAACATTGACGAAAGCGGACTGTAAGCAGTTTGCCAAAGAAGAAAAAGCGGTTTCTGGTCTTGTACAAGTCGGCAATGAGATAAATATGGGGGTAGTCGGCAGAGGGAAAGTGGATAAGATGTGCGACAGCATGAACAGCGCCGTGAATGCTTTGACTTCTTTCTTAAAAAGCAAAGGATTTGTTCCGTGCTGTGTATTATGTGGACAATCGGCGGAAGAAAGAATGGGAACAGCCGCGTTTGATGTGAGCGGACATTATATGCACTTGTGTCCGGACTGTGCGGGCAGAGTCAGAAACAATAACGAATTGGCAAAGCAGCAGAAACAGCAAAAAGGCGAAAATCTGGTCGGCGGCATTGTCGGGGCGCTGCTTGGTTCCATGATTGGCATTCTCTGTATTGTAGTGTTTGGTCAGATGAACCTTGTCGCGGCGATTTCCGGCGTGATTATGGCGGTATGTACGATTAAGGGATATGAAATACTGGGCGGAAAACTGACGAAAAAAGGCGTCATTATCAGCAGTGTTATGATGATTGTCATGACCTATGCAGGAAACTGCATCGACTGGGGCGTATTGATTGCCAGAGAATTGGGCGTAGACATATTCACGGGAGTGGAATTGATTCCGACACTGTTAGAGGAGGAAATTATCGACAAGGCTTCTTATTGGTATAATCTGGTTTTGCTGTATGGCTTTACTTTGCTTGGCGCGGTGCCGACCATCCGTTCCGCTTTAAAAGAGCGTAAGCAGGAAGATACGTTTAGTCAGATTGGGGCTATCAAGTAAATTCCCAAAATCTATTGACTATTATTTTGTTGTGAAGTACAATTTAGTAAATCGTAAACTACGAATTATCCATAGGAGGTGTACCTATGTTCATAGGAAGAGAAAACGAGCTTAACATATTGAATAAGCTCTATAATTCTGATAAATTTGAGTTTGCTGTTATTTACGGACGCCGCCGTGTTGGTAAAACTGCCCTTATCAATGAATTTGTAAAGGATAAAGATACTATTTTCTTTACCGGTGTTGAAACCAACGCAAAGCAAAATCTTGATAACTTTTCAAGAAGTATTATGGAATACAATACGGGGCTTGCAACGGGTGCTTCCTTTCATAATTTTCAAATGGCTCTCGAACACGTTTTTGAACTTGCCAAAACAAAAAGAATTGTGCTTGTAATTGACGAGTACCCTTACGTTGCCCGTGCGTCCAAAAGTCTTGCTTCCACGATTCAGCTTTTAATTGATAAAAATCAGGACACATCCAAGCTGTTTTTAATTCTTTGCGGCAGCTCTATGTCCTATATAGAAGATCACGTTTTGGCATATAAATCCCCCCTTTATGGAAGAAGAACGGCGCAGTTCAAAATTAAGCCTTTTGAGTTCTTTGAAACTTGCCGTTATTTTAGTAAACTGTCAGGCGAGGATAAAGCCTTGGCATACGGCATTGTAGGCGGAACTCCACAATACCTGATGCAACTTAACGATAACCTTTCTATTGAAGAAAATATTAAAAATACACACTTAAATCCTGCTTCTTTTATTTTTGAGGAACCCAACAACCTCTTAAAGCAAGAGGTGCGTGAGCCCGCCATTTACAATGCGGTTATTACCGCTATTGCCACCGGCTCATCCAAAATGAATGAAATTTCTAATAAGATTGACGAAGATACAAGCGTGTGCGCCACATACATTAAAAATCTGATTACACTCGGTATTGTGAAGAAAGAATCGCCTTACGGTGAAAAGTCCACTCGTAAGACAATTTACTCTATCGAGGATAATATGTTTCGCTTTTGGTATCGTTTCGTGCCGGAAAATACTTCGGTTATTTCAAGAGGCGCTATCGACTTGGCATATAGCCGCATTGCTCCCGAACTTTCTTCTTATATGGGCAGCGTTTTTGAGGATATTTGCAAGCAGTATCTTTGGAAACTGCTCCTTGAAGGCAAGTGTGCAGTAAACTTTACCGATCTTGGTCGTTGGTGGGGGGCAAACCCCAAAACCAAATCTCAAGAAGAAATTGACATTATGGGAACGGATAAAGATACCGCCCTTTTTGCCGAGTGCAAATGGACAAACGAAAAGGTTGACCTTCATATTCTTGAAACTCTTGTAGAGCATAGCGCCTTGTTTAGTTACAAGAAAACACAATTTTATCTCTTTGCAAAAACAGGCTTTACCAAAGGTTGTATCGACAAAGCAAATGAGATGGGCAACGTTACGCTCGTTACTTATGAGGATATATTAAGAGCGTAAAGAAACTAAAGGAAAGAGTTATCACAACTTAATGGCAGGTTCTTTTTTCAGGAATCGCTGATATCAAGTGAAATGTCACAGGACGACAGCTTCATATTTTCCGTTGACAAGCTCTTCATGAGTTCGTTAGCTTTACCCATAAGTTTTGTTTTGATATTGCCATCCTTGATTTCAGCTTCACTTAGACTATTTAAGTAGTTTTGCATTTTCTTTTCAAATGTCGGAGCAAGCGCGGCGTTGAAGTCCGATATAGTCTGTTGTAAATAGTTTTCTGTTTTATATGCTATCAACCTTTCATAGGAAGCGGAATGTTCTGAATTTTCATCAATTTCCGCCGAGGTCTTTATGACTAATTCCTTTTCTTCCTGCGTAAGAGATTTCATGTCTTTGCACTGTTCTGTGACATCATTTATAAACGTTTCTAAGTTATTAAACGGTCCGATAGTTGTATAACTATCTTTTCGCACCACAACAAATTGGATACTTCCAGCGGAAACAGATGATAGCGGTTTATCTGCCTCGTCCGCACCATCACAAAAGATATAATATACTCCATCTTCTGTTAAAACTTTATTCAGTATTTCGTTGTCATTCCATGTTTTCATATCATTAGAGGCAGAAGGGGCGGCGTATGCACCGATTACAAAAAAGCACGCACAAACAGCAGCCGTAAAAATAGTAGAGATAGCAATAATTACTTTTGATTTTTTCTTAAATTTCATAATAGCGCCTAACCTTTCTTTTAGTTGTTGCGCTCCCTCTGTTAAAGTGACGGAAGCGAAAGAGTTTTTGCATAGTTTGTTTGGTTGCAGAAAAGAAAGCAGTGTGTCCCCATACTCACGCCTTGCTTTATCGTCAAGCGTGGATATGACTTTTTCATCACACGATAATTCGCAGGCTCTATTGACTTCCTTTTCCAAAAGATATACAAAAGGATTGAACCAATGGGCGCATACAACTATCTGTATCAGCCATTTATAAAACATATCCCGTTGTTTATAGTGAATCAGTTCGTGCGCAAAGATATAAGATAGTTTTCTATCTTCCAATTCACCAACCGGCAGTACGATTCTTGGACGAAAGAAGCCGATTGACATAGGGGAGGCAATCAACGGATTATAGGATAATTCCATGTTTGTTTTGATATTCAGTTTTTCTGTACAATCCGATAACAGATTCAAGATTTTAACATCCGATACCTCTGTATTTCCCACTTTGATATACTGGATAAATCCTTGATAAACCGTTATTTTACGGACGAAAAGAACCAAAGCCAATGCTGCCCAAACAACAAATATATAAGAATATAAGCTAAATGTTTTATGCTCGGCAGGGGTATCGGCAATATTTTTGTCTGCCTGTATCGGTTCTATCTTAGTATTGTCCGTATTGACTAAAACGGCTGCATTTTGGCTTGTGGGGGATTCAGTCGTTATGACAGTCGTATTAAAACGTTCAAACAGGCTCCCGACAATCGTAGTATCGGGAGTAAAAGGAAGCAGAAAACGCAATGCGGCGATTATCCAGATATAATACTGCCAACGTCTGCTGAATCTGTTTTTATACAGCGGCTTTAATCCCAAAATCATTAGCAATAGAAATGTGCCGGAAACGGACAGTGATAATAATATTTTTATAAATTCATTCATTTTCTTTTCTCCAAAAGTTTTCTATTTCCTGCAATTCGTCTGCCGACAGAATATCCTGCCGCAGCAAGGTTGACACTAAGTTTTTCACATTGCCGCCGTAGACTTTATTAAGGAAGCTGTGCGTCTGCATGGTCTGGTATTCCGCTTCCGTGACTGCTGCCACATATTCATTCCGTCTGCCGATTTTTTTGACTTTTAAGAACTTTTTTTCTACCAGCCGGGAAAGCAGCGTCAGTACAGTGTTGTTTTTCCATTCATTATTGTCTTTGTCCAGTTCCTCCATGATGAGGGAGTATAACGCCGCCCCTCCGTTTTTCCATATGATTTTCATTAGTACCAGCTCTGATTCAGAAATTTGCTGTGCCATATGAATCACCATGCCTTTCTTATAATTATTCCCATTTTCTATATTAACAATTTGTAGGTGTAAAATTATATTAACACCATGTAGGTGAAAATGCAAGACTATAAATAAAAAATATAAAAAAGAAAGTCCTGATGCGCGAACACCAGGACTTTCATAAATCTATTGTAATCTATTATGTTATCCAACCATATTTCCAATCGCTTCTTCAACAGCAGCATTCAGACTCTTTCCATGTTCTATTGCATACACAGCAATAGTCCGGTGAAGTTCAGGACTAATCCTAACATTAAATGTTCCCTTATAAGGCTGCTCAGGTTCTATGTTCCTTTCTTTACAGTCCGCTAAGTATTCATCAATAGCATTTTGAAAATCTTGCTCTAATTCCTTAACTGAGTCGCCTTCATAAGATAGCAGAGACTTTATTCCAATAACTTTTCCAAACAGGCAGTGATCTTCTTTTGAATATTCTACCGTTCCATTATAATTTTTATATGACAGCAAATTACTCATAATAAATCGTCCTTTCTTAATTTCTCTATCACCTGTGCCAATACATACCGCTTTAGTATTCCATTTGGATGTGGTTTATGAAAGTTTATCACTTCATTACTTCCATCTTTTATAAATTTTACTCCTGAACCGGTTCCGCCTTGCTGCAATTTATATCCCAAATAGGATAATAAAGACTCCATTTCCTCAAAAGTAAAATCTTTTGGTTTCTTTAATAATCTATCTATTAGTTTGTCTTTCTTACTCATAAGTAATACCCCTTTGTATATAATGTATCACTTTCATTAAAAAGATGCAACTAAAATTAGTTGCTGATTTTTGCAATATATTAATCCTCAGGCGGCATAATTAAAAAATTCAGGGAACCGGCAGGATTGCCGGTTCCTTTTTCCAGTAAAGAAATAAGCCCTAAAATGGTTTCCTCTATTTCCTCCGCAGAAGAGGGGATTAAGGCAGTATCCGTTTTGACGGCCAGTACAATCAATGCGATTTCCGCCAAAGCGGCGGGATAATCAAAATGAATATCGCCCGACTCGATACCCTGTTCAATGATGGCGGTCAGGGCAGGTTTTAATTCCGTCACAAGATGATTTAAATATTTTTGGTGCAAAAGAAGCGTATCCTGTAGTTTATTTTCCGGAGTTTCCTCATTCTGTCTGAGAAATTCGGCGGAAGAATTCCTACATGCCTGAAAAATCATAGCCATACGCGTAAAGGGAGAGACATTTTTCTGCTTTGCCAGATTTTGCGCGGTTGCAATCGGTTTTTTATAATTGCGTTCAATTAGCGCTTCCAAGATGGCGTCTTTAGAGGGAAAATAATAGTAGATGCTTCCCTTGCCGATACCGGCCGTCTGCGCAATTTCATTGACTGAAATCGTCTGTATATCCTTGCTGTCCAGCAAATATTGAAGAGCGTCCAGAATTTGTTCGTACTTTTTATGACTTGGCATGATGCGCACTCCCTTTCTTTCTTGATAGTATATCACAGCATATCATCTTTTGCTATCCGTCATTTTTGGACAAAATATACTTTTTTAGCACAAAATAATAATTCTTCCGGGAGTTGTCTGCGGCGGGATGCTTCTGGTGGTCGCGCTGTAATAGACGAGCAGCGTTTGGTTGCCGGGGTTACAGGAGGTATTTTGGCCGTTGATGGTCTCTACACGTGTATTTCCTGCCATGTTGAGCTGCAATGAATTGTCTCTGGCAAGCAGATTGCGGTCGAATTCATTTATCATCACCTGCTCATTTCTGCCAAGCACCGTGATAATCTGCGCGCGGTACTGTGGCGGGAATATGAGCGGCATGGGCAAAGAGGCGTCATAGAACGCCGCTACGCGCAGTCCTGCCCGGAGCGGCCTGTTGTCAATAATGTGCGTTTCGGGCGTTATCATAAAGTTGGCAATGCCGCTATTCGTGCGAAGCGTCATCATTTGACTACAGCAGTCATTTCCTCTTGCGATATTGACGATAGTGCCGATTATCGGTTCATAGTTTCTATATGCCATAAAATCTCACCTTTCTACAAAACATAACCTTTATTTTAGGTTATGTTTTTGTGGAAAAAGGGTGCTTGATTTGTCGGGGGAAAACAGGTATGGTCTTTGCAGATATAATAAGTTGTTTTACCGTCAAGTAGTTTATAGTCATCCGTCTCTTTTGGCAGGATGGCAACGTCCGCCAGAAAGGGCAGTTTTGCCATAATCGACTCCGGTGTGTCCTTTTCGGACAGTACCACGGTAATCTTTTGGGGCGGATAAAAATAATAGAGCATGGCGGTCAACAACATGCTGTGGCCCGCGGGATAGGAGGCGGCTTCGGCAGAGAGAAAGGAGAGCTGTTTTTCCGCTCTTTTACGGTAATACGCCGCCGACGATTCCGATTTGGGCTGCAATAACTGCGAGAGGCGGACAAGGCAGTAGGCCATCATGGAATTTCCGCTTGGAATCGCGCCGTCGTAAGTTTCTTTCGGTCTGGTAATCAGGCTGTCGTTTTGGGTTCCATACAAAAAATAGCCGCCGTTTTCATCCGCAAATTGTTTCTCGGCTTCCAGACAGATTTTCCCGGCGCGCTTCAGATAGGCAATATCGGCGCAGGCTTCGTAGAGATTGATAAGAGCCGCCGTTTCATACGCATATTCGTCCAGAAAGCCTTTTACGGAGCGGACGCCGCCCCGCCAGCTTACATACAGGATATTTTGCTCGGACAGATTCTTATCTATGAACTGCTGCGTTTTTTTCGCCGTATTTAAATATTCCGTCTCTCCGGTGACGCGGTATAATATCGACATGGCGCTGACTGTCAGGGCGTTCCATGAGGTCAGGATTTTATCGTCTAAGTGCAGTCTGCTGCGGGATTGGCGGTATTCGTAAAGCTTGGCTCTTTCCTTTTCAAAGATATCGCTTATTTTATTGCCGTTTAAAAGATTGGGGATATTTTCCCCTTCAAAATTCCCCTGCTTTGTGATGCCGTAATATTCGCAAAACTGCCGTCCTTTTTTCTCGCCTAAGACGCTGCAGATTTCATCATAACTCCATATATAGAATTTCCCTTCCGCCCCTTCGCTGTCGGCGTCCTGCGCGGAATAGAATCCGCCGTTTTCCGCCTCCATTTCCCGCGTCAGATAGGCCGCTGTTTTTTGCGCCGTATTTAGGAAGACAGGGTTATTTGTCAGGCGGTATGCCAGTGCATAGGCGATAATGAGGAGCGCGTTATCGTACAGCATTTTCTCGAAATGGGGAACGAGATAATATCTGTCGGTAGAGTAGCGCGAAAATCCATGACCGATATGGTCAAAAATACCGCCCCGGCGCATTTGTTCCAAAGTAAGTGATACTTGCGCCAGAACCATGTCTTTTTGCTTTAACACGGCGTCTTCCCGTTTCAGATAGGAATACAGCATCAAAAAAAGCAGATTGTGGGGTGACGGGAATTTGGGCGCCTGTCCGAAACCGCCGCAGAGTGCATCAAAGCATCCGGCGAAGTGCATGACGGCCTGTGCAGGCAGGCTGCTGTTGATTTCCACATTTTCTTCGCCCTCCTGCCGTTCATTTCGGCTGCTCATCTGTTCCACGATTTGTCTGGCGGATTCGGTTAATTCGCTTTTGGCATTGTTCCACTTTTTGACTATAGAAGTCAACAAATCCCGAAACCCAATCATGCCATGCCGGGATACGGGCGGAAAATATGTTCCTGCAAAAAACGGTTCCTGCGCCGCATTCATAAAGATGCTTAACGGCCATCCGCCGTTTCCCGAAAGTTCCTGACATACGGACATATAGACGCTGTCAATATCGGGGCGTTCTTCCCTGTCCACTTTGACGCAGACGAAGTGCTGGTTTAAAATCCGTGCAATTTCCTCATTTTCAAAACTTTCCCGCGCCATCACATGACACCAGTGGCAGGAACTGTAGCCGATGCTTAAAAAGACCGGTTTATCCTCCGTTCTTGCCTTGTCGAATGCTTCTTCACACCATGGATACCAGTCTACCGGATTTTCTGCATGTTGCAGCAGATATGGGCTGGTCTCTTCTTGTAAACGGTTGCTCATATTGGTATACTCCTTTCCTTTTTGTGCCATTTACCCCTTATCTGTTCATTTTGCCCGAACTTTGCATTGAATATGTAGAAAAAGTCATTTATAATGAACTTATTGATAAAGCTAACCATACAGTGGCAAAAGAGGAGCATGGTAATGACGAGGATGGAAAAAAGACGCAGTTTTATGGGAAAATGCAGTTTATTAATAATATTGACCGGATTGGTTCTTGGCGGCTGCGGCAAAGCAGAGGAGGATACCGCGGCGTCGGAGGCAGAGCCGGAGAAAAACAGCAATGCGCCGGAAATTGTAATTGTATATACCAAACCGCCCGTTTTAACGCTTCAAAACACGGACGGGGAAGAGCAGAACGTTACCCTGCACGCCAGCGGCTATACATGGACATATTTAGAAAGCGAAGAGACAGCGAACAGCGCGGTTGCCGACAGCGCCTATATATTAGATGAAAACGCTCCGTGGGAAACGATAACGCTGTCGGAGGACGGCTTGGAAACGGAGTCATATACGGTAGCGGTAGATAAACTTCCTGATAAACTTCCCGATACTCTTGGTTATACAGTATGGGATATTGCGGACGTGGGAAAATCCGGTGAGGAAGTCACTCCATTAGAAACATGCAGTTACAGCATAGAGGAAATCGAAGCGCCGGATTTTGCTCTTTCCTTACAGGCGGGAAGAGTGTATGAGATTTATATGAGATGGGATGATGATAAACTGGCGGAAAACGGATTTTGCGGGATTGCCTATTATGCTGTAAAAACGGCGGAAGCAGAGTCCGCGGGCAATGGATTGACCAAAAAAGCCAATGACATTCTGCTCTCCATAGATGACAGTTATTACATGGAAGTTGATAAGAGCAGCGCATGGCATACAGTAAAAAGTGACATGGATGATTTTTCCTCTCAGTTTTCGGATATCCTGATAAAATACGTTAATCTGGACATTGAAAAAGACGACTACCAATATACGGACGATGGCGTCACTTATTGTATGCAGATTTTTGACTCTGACGGTCGGCTTGTGCAGACGCTGGAATATCGGGGAGAGTATTTATATATAGATGAAGTCCGCTATCGTGAGAAAGGAACGGGAACGATAGAAGAACTTTATCTTGCCATAGATAACCTCTTTGAAGATGACTTTCCGACCGCGTCTTTGGGAGAGACAGACGATGGTGGAGTGGATACTCTTGAGGGAGTGACAATGGAGGCAGGGTATGCCACACCCAAAGGCATCCATCTGGTATTTACCAATCAAACGGATGAAGAGTATACGTTCGGTGATGATTACGAATTACAGGCATGGCAGGACGGAGAATGGCGCAAGGTGGATTATATTATTGATAACGCGGCGTTTAATGCCATCGGCTATAGCCTGTCGCCGGATTCCACGGCAGACTGGGGCGTGAAGTGGACATATTTTCACGGCGTTTTGCCAAACGGACAGTACCGCATTACGAAAAAGATAACTATCGGTACGGGAAAAGAACTGGAAGTATACCGTCTGGCGGCGGAGTTTACGATATCCGACGCCGCATATGACAAAGAACTGGACGAAGCCAATAAAAACATGTTTTATAAAAAGGCAAAAGAGGCGGGGTTACAGGAGGCGGAAACGGAACACTATTTCCAAATGCTATGCCGCGATGATGTGCTGCAAAACGGCAGAATGGAAGTAGACGGACTTGTTATCCATGATTTCGACCAAAACGGTCAAAATGATATTGCCATTATGATGCAGGCGCCTGAAATGAAATTTGCATATGGAACAGGCTGCATCTTTTTTTATATGAACGGAAAGAAAACATACTGTTTTTATGAGGAAGATTTTCCTTTTTTCGTCTCATGGTGGGATGATTTTTATGCCTCCGGCGCTGATTTGGACAATGACGGGTATACGGAGATTGTGTTTGGAAACACCGGAACCGGAACCGGTTCAGGAGACAGATATCATGAGATAGTAAAATACAAGAATCAAACCATGGAAAGGATGGGAGGCATACCCGGGAATAATGGAGATATCCTCATTTCCGTGGAAAAAGGAGAAAAAGAGGGCGAATACATAGCATATTATGATTATCTGGCGGATGATATGATAGATGATGAAATGGCTGTTGAGGCGCCCAATCAGGATAGGGATTGGAGCGGCATCGGAATAAGCGGCGCATTTGGGTTTTATAATGTACACTGCATAGAGTATAAAACCGGATATGCGCTTCAGACGTCATTGGCTCTTAATGGAAACGGTGGAAGTTCGGACTTGATAGGAAATGCCAGCTTTCTGATTGTGTGGGATGAAAATGGAGACGCTCATGTCGATAAATGGTGGGTGGAACTTTGGAAATAGCGAATCAGGAGTGATGAAAAAGAATAAAGTGGGAATACTTCGTCTCGGTTGGATTTTAACCGAGACGTTTTTGTGTTTTCATCCGTCTAATGAGTAAATGAGGTAATTGCGAAACTCATTTTTCTAAGCGTCCGATGTACAATATCAACAAATTAACGCAGGCACGCTTGCGCTGCACTGTCACTCGCAACGCTGCTAAGCTCGAAAGAACCTCGCTAAGCAGCGGCGGTTCCAAAGCACCTGCTTATAATATTGTTGATATTGTACAACCGGATTTTGGAAATAGAGAGTTTCGCAATTATCCGACTAAATATATATGATGCGAAATAGAACGATGGAAAGGAGAAGAAAGCCGCAGATGGACAACATGGATAAATTAATAAAGCGCGCAAAAAAGCAGGACGCCGACGCTTTTACCAAACTGATGCAGTCGCAGATGCAGGCAATGTATAAAACGGCAAGGGCGATGCTTCATCACGACGAGGACGCGGCGGATGCCATATCGGAAACCATACTTATTTGCTGGGAAAAACTGGAACAGTTAAGAAAACCGGAGTTTTTTAAAACATGGATGACAAGGATTCTGATAAACGAATGCAACGATATTTTAAGACAGCGTAAAAGAAGCTGTCCAGCAGAGGAAGTCGGGGAAGCTGTAGGAGCGGCGGCTGTCAGTGGAAGCGCGGATGCCTATGACACGGTCAGCGACTATGAAACCGTGGAATGGCTGGAAACATTAAAAGGGCTGGATGAAAAGTACAGGTTAGTCATCATACTATATTATGTAAACCAATTCAACACGGAGGAGATTGCTTCTCTTTTACATATGCCCGCGAGTACGGTCAGGACAAGGCTTGCAAGGGGGAGAGAGCAGGTGGCGGCGTTGTATGGCGTAAAAAATGCCGGAAAGGAGCATTATCATGATGAAAGAAAAAGAAATAATGGATAGAATGCAGCGGGATATTGAGATTCCGGATATTGTAGAGCAAAAAGCACAGGAAGCGTTTCAGATAATTCAGAGGGGGGGGCGAAAAAGTGGTGAAAATAGAGAAGTGGTCGTTATATGCCCTGATAAACGCCCCGCGAAAAGAAAGTGGAAAACCGTGTGGCTGGCTGTTGCCGCCGCGGCGCTGGCAGTGGGAACAACCGTGTGCGCTGCCGCCTATATACATTGGAGCAGGGGGCTTAAGGCGGAACTGCAGATGACGGCGGAAGAAAAACAGCTTTTGGAAGAACAGGGATATATGTCGCCTATTTTAGATAATCATAACGCGGAAATATCGACGGAAAGCGGCAGGAACGGAAACAGCACGGCAAGCGGCGGCGCGGCGGCGGACGGCATGGCGCAGGGTGTCACGGCGCAGGGCATTACCATAACGCCGTTAGAGATGATTGCGGACGAGAGATTCGCCTGGCTTTCTTTTAAGGTGGAGGGCTATGATTTAGCGGAGGGGAAAGAACCCTGTTTTGACGGAGTAGGTATTGTGATTGATGATAATCCGAATGCAGTGATTTCTCATTATAGCCAGTTTTATGACGGGATTTGCTACGATGGGGGCAGTTTTTACTATGAGGACGGCACATCTGCGTTAGATGCGGACGGGAATATTGTGGGAAAATATGTCAATGAAGAGGGATATATGGAATACATCATCGAGATAGTAGGCATAAATTATGAAAAAGGACTGACAAATTCTTCCCTGCACGTCACTTTCGAAGATTTAGGAACAGTCTATAAAGCGGATTTTACCGGAGATATCGAAGCGTCATGGGAGTTTGATATAGACTTAAAAGGTTCAGACAAAGTCAGGAAAGTAGCATTAGACGCACCGCTGGGAGAGAGCGGCGCAACCGTGATATATGCTGAAATTTCACCGATTTCCTTGCATGTGGAATATGATTTTCCCTTGCAAATGGAACCGATAGAGGCAATCCACCAGGACGGCGAGAAAGTTATGACCTCAACTTTTGTGGATGCGCCCTATTTACTGGGCGTGCGCTTAAAAGACGGCACGCTTTTAACACAGCTTATGAACGGGGGCGGCAGCGGATATGCTGATGGTAACGAGGATATTTACTATGTATCTTATGCAACAAGCCGCGTCATCGACCCGGCACAGGTGGACGCCTTATTGTTTCAAAAATCCGAACCGGAAGTGGACGAAAATAGGCACTATCAATGGAAAGAAGAAAATATGTATATCGTGCCAATAGAGTAATGTCGTCATATTAATTAATAGACACATACCCCGTATCGGCTACAATCTGCTGCCCCTGCGGACCGGTCATCCAGGCAAGAAAAGGCTCAATCGTGCTTTTTTCTTCCATCCGCTTTGTAGTGGTAATGGCATAAAGCTGTGTCGTATAGGGATATGCGTCGGAGCGAATCGTTTCGGAGTCGGGATATACGCCGTCTATGGCAAGCAGCTTAATACCCGCGGTATCTTCGCCGGAATCAGGCATCATAATGGTCGTATAATAACGGAAGCTGTAGCCTATGGCGGAGGCGCTGTTTTCATAGGCGGCGGTGCTTCTTATAACATCGCCCATACCCGATTCGTATTCCGCCTGCAGGGGCTTTCTTAAAGGCGTATCACCCATAAAATACTCCATCATGGTCTGGGAGCCGGAATTTTCGGGGCGTTGGAAAGCAAGGATTTTGCGCTTTTCGCCGCCGACCTCCCGCCAGTTGTTGATATCGCCCGAGTAAATGGCGCGAAGCTGTTCAGAAGTTAAATTATCCACCGGATTATTCTCATTGACAAAAAAGACAAACGCCTCTTTGCCGATAGGCGTAAGCTGCAATTCCACGCCCGCTTCCTGCGCCATGGCAAACTGTTCCGCTGACGGTTTTGCGCCAAAGAAAATGTCGATTTCTCCTGATATTAGTTTCTCATAGGCATAAATCGTGTTTTGAAACTGAACCGGCATGACGCTATCCGAGTCGGGTTTCTGCGCTTTTTCCTGGATTTTGGCTATATTAGCGTAGCAGGCGTTGGCAAAGGCGGCATAAACGGGATAAGCCGCTTCCGCGCCGTCCATGATGGGCATATCCTGTACATTTGCTATGGTAAAAGAGGCGGGAACATCCAACTTCGCCAGAATATTCTCTTCATTTGTCACATCATAGGGGGATAAATCAATGCTGGAATACCCGCCCGCATAAGAAAAGCGGTAGGAAGGACGCGCCGAATCTACGATATTTTCACGCTGCCTGAAAAGCATAAATTCACTGACCAAATAAGTCAAAACAATCATGCTTAAAAATACCGCTATATGCTTTTTATGGCAGGAAAAGGGTTTTCGCTTTATTCCGGCTTTTTTGGAGGAAAAGTATTCGCCCGCGGCAAAGCCCAGAAAGAGGACGGCGTCATATAGAAGATTCCAAAGCAGCACGGAATGCCACAGGTTACATCCGGGTATCATGGCGACCTCATTTGCCGTATAGACGCCGAACAGATGCAGACCCCAGAAGCCAATCAAAACCGCGGTAAGTTCGCCGTTGTCATTTAACAGATTACAAATCCCCGTATGAAAAAGATACCATAAAAGCGGCACAAACAAAGGCGCATAAAGCCCCGCCCTGCTTTGAGGTTTATGAGGCGATATCGCCGTAACGGCTTTTCCATATCCATACATTGCCAGAAAGCAGAAAAGTAAAAGCAGCATGACATATACAAACGGCGGTATGGAAAGAGCCGACACGGCAGAGAAGAATATGGCGTAAAGCAACGAGGGAAGAAACGTTACTAACGCGGTAACTATCGCTGTAAAACAAAAATAATCCATGGGGATATCCTCCTCTGTTACGCATAATACTGCGCCTGTGCCTCCCATAACTGCTTATAAAGCCCCTCCTGCTTTTCTAGCTCCTCGTGGCTGCCGCGCTGTATCACGCATCCTTTGTCAAAGACCAGAATATCCTGGCAGAAGCGGCAGGAGGCGAGCCGGTGGGAGATATAGATTGCCGTTTTATTGCCGACCATCTTATCAAAACCGGTGTAAACTTCGCATTCTGATTCCGGGTCGAGCGCGGCGGTCGGTTCGTCCATAATGACAAACGGCGCGTCTTTATAAATAGCGCGTGCAATGGCGATTTTCTGCTTTTCCCCGCCGGAGAAAGTAACGCCGCTTTCCTCAAATTCTTTTCCGACACAGGTGTCAAGTCCATTTGGAAGCGTTTGAAAACGTTCGCCAAGCCCCGCCCTGTTTAGCGCGTCGATGGCGCGTGCGGCGTCCACTTCGGAACCTGCGGCAATATTTTCTCCCAAAGGAAAGGAAAATACCTGAAAGTCCTGAAAGACGACGGCGAATAAGTCGCAGTATTCCTCATAATCATATTTTCGGATGTCGATGCCGTTTACTTTAATGCAGCCCTCCGTTACGTCGTACAGACGGCAGAGCAGCTTGATGAACGTCGTTTTACCGGAGCCGTTTTTTCCTACGATGGCAAGCTTTTCTCCGATTTCAAAAGAAAGGTTTAAATCTTTTATGACATATGTGTCACTTCCTGGATAGCGGAACGATACATGATCAAAATCCACCTGAAAGCGTCCGTCACGCCGCTTTTCGACGGGAATTGTACCTTGGTGTCTGCGCTGCGGCAGCGCCATATACGCAACATAATCGCCGGCGGACATGGTATTTCGCCTTAAATCATTCATCTGATAGGCAAATTCGCCAATGGCGGTCGTAAATTTTAAGATACTCGAAGCGTATGTTACCACCCCGCCGATGGTGATGATTTGCAGATAAGCGAGCGTACCCGCAAAAATGTATACAAGGAATCCCGCAAATGCCGATACGGTCTGTTGTGTAAAAATATCCAGCATATTAAAATGCGTCATGGCGTCTACCGCCTGTTTTGTGTTTTTCGCAATTTCTTCAAACTCCTTTTCAAATAGAGGCTGCTGTTTGCAGATTCTTAAATCTTTCTGCGTCTCATGCCCTGATAAAAGATTAAGATAATAATTCTTCTTTGTTTCACTGTCCGTCATCTGCTTTCTTACCTCTGCGGCTTTTCTTTCAAAATATCCGCCCGCTTTAAATTCCAGCCAGATAAGAAGCAGGGTCATGGCAAAAAACAGAAACGACATTAACCAGGAACCGACAAAACCCTCCGATACGGCATGGGAACTGCGGATAAACATGGGAATGACGACAAAAACGGATACCAATGCGCTTACAGCCGCTTTGATTAATTTATTTGCCGTACTTAACATAACCGCCATCAGGCTCCAATCGCCGAACTTTTCCACCCGCTGGCGCATACCGTTGACTTTCATATCTTCCAGATATTCATATTCCATCGCCATGCTTTTTTTATTGAGAGGCAATCCTTGTATCTCCTGCATATATTCCAGTTTTCGGTTAAAGAACATAACGCAGACGCCTTCTAAAGCTGAAAACAGGAAAGTGGCGCTGATGCCGACTGCCGCATAGCTAAAAAGCGTTGTAAATGCCGCGCCCGCGTAAGCTGCATCCACTAAAATACCGGTCAAAACGACGGCGATAAAAGGGCGCGCCCCCTGTAAAATGGATAAAAGCACAAGCGATATTAGTACATCTTTATGCCCGTCATTTAACGAGAAGAAAAAGGCAGACATATTTTTCCATTCTTTTTTACTCATCGAATACACCCCTTTCCGCGTCCGCTTTTGTCTGATAGGTATCGCCCATCAGTTCGCTTTTGCGTTTTCTTTCGATTTCATCTTTATAATACTGGCTCTGTGTTTCAAAAAGTTCCGCATAACGGCTCTTTTCGGCGAGCAGGCTTTCATGCGTTCCCTCTTCTATGATTTCGCCATGCTCTAAGAGCAGAATCCTGTCGCAAAATCTGGTGCTGGAAAGTCTGTGGGAAATATAAATGCTCGTTTTATGTTCCATCGACTTGCCATAATTTAAGTAAAGTTCATTTTCCGCGATAGGGTCAAGCGCGGCGGTCGGTTCGTCTAAAATGACAAGCGGCGTATTCTGGTACAACGCTCTGGCAAACAGCAGTTTTTGTTTTTCCCCGCCTGAAAAATTGGTGGAGTTTTCGTTTACCTCCTGCACTAAAAGCGTCCGCCCTTTCTTAGGGAGCGCGTCATAAACGCTTTGGAAGCCGGAAAGCTTTAGTGCATGAGAAAGCCGCGCCCTGTCTATGTCCTCCGTATTTTGACCGGTCAGATTTTCATCCAGCGTCCGCGCAAGGAAAGCAGAGTCCTGAAAAAGCACGGATACGAGACTGTAATATTCGTCTCTCGTATATGCCGAGGCGGGAATGTCGTTAATTAAGATTTCGCCCTCCGTAGGATGGTAAAAGCCGCAGATAAGTTTTACCAGCGTCGTTTTTCCCGCGCCGTTTAAGCCGATGAGCGCAACTTTTTCACCGGGTGAGATGATGGCGTTGATATTTTTTAAAGCCGGTTCTTTTTTGCCCGGATAAGTAAAGGAAACATTGCGAAGTTCTACCTTGACGGCGTCTTTTTGGAAAGCGGCGAGTTTGTCCGCGCCGATGCCGTCTGTCCGTTTCCATGTATCTTTCGTTTCCAGAAATTCCCGTATATAACTAATGGATGCGCTCGTGTTGCTAAAGTTCATGACCGACCTTAATACGTTCTCAAAAGAGAGAGAAAAGCTGCTGACGATACCGATATAAAATACGAATTGCGCTGTCGTCAGCGCGCCCTTAGTCAGCATGACGACTAATAGTCCGAAAGCCGCGCCGTCCATAAGAAGCTGTAAAAAGGCGTGCGAGACATTACGGAACAGATACCAGTGGTGGATAATGCCGTAAGTATTGCCAATTTCCTGTAAGGAAGCGTCATATTTTTCCAAAAACCAGCCTGCAAGGCGGTAAAGGCGGATGTCCTTACCCGCCGCGCTGTTGGTGGCGGCTGCGCTGATATAGCTTTCTTTTCTGGCGGGAAGCTGGAGCTTTTCATAGTAAGCCGCGTGTTTTTTGCGGACAAAGGAAAGCAGATAAAGGCTGATACTGAGCGAGGCGGTCAGCGTCAGCAGCAAAATCAGGCTTTTTTGCGCCAGTATGAATCCATAAATGACAGTGCCGACAAAAGATGAGGTGAAAATGGAAAACGTTGACATTGCACGGGAAACCCCCTGCCCATACTGGGCGACGCGCCATGCGTTGCCGTAAATCTTCTGGTACGCTGCATCCTCCAGATAGTCGTAATCCACATCGATAACCTTATGGACGTATTTTTTGGCATAATAGGTGCTGATAAAATTGCCCTCAAAATAGCAGTATTCCGATATCATATTGGCGAAAGCGTTACAAATCCACAAAACAAGTGATATGAGAGCCATTTCCAGAGCGAGCCTGGGGAAAGGAATTTGACCGGTTAAGTCAAACACTAATCTGGACGGCAGCCACGCGCTAAGAAGCGGTGCGGCAACAGTCGGGATGACAACCGCAATCTGTCCCCAGAAAAGTTTCTTATCCCATTCTTTCGCCGCTTTCAAGTTATAGATATAGTTGCTGATAAGCCCGTATTTTTGCCGTGATTTGTCGCTAAAGACCTTTTCTAAATATAACATAGCCGTCACCATGCCTTTCTCGTAATATTATGAAATTTTGCCAAAGAGCGGA
The DNA here is from genome assembly GCA_023664605.1 of Clostridium sp. Lineage (GTDB taxonomy): Bacteria > Bacillota > Clostridia > Lachnospirales > Lachnospiraceae > UBA3282. The sequence continues at coordinate 21,371 of JAMPFF010000023.1, read as the reverse complement.
AGAATGCGAAGCATTCTTTCCGAGATAATCGCGCAGCGATTTTCTCGTAGTGTATCATATTATTTTTCCGGAAAAAAATTTCGTGCATGAATGGTAAGCTGTCATGCACGAATGGAAAAACGAATGAAAAATGCGTTTCAGTCAGGGGGCGGCGGGAATCAGCGGCAGCGTAATTTCCGTGGCGAAAACGCCGCTGTCGGTCTGCCGGTTTACATAACCTCCGTGTTTGTTGACGATGCTGTCAATCCTGAAAAGACCGAGTCCGTGTCCGTTTCCCTTGGAGGTAGAAAAACGTTCTTCGCGTTTTTTGACCTGCTCCGGCATGGAATTGGTGACGGAAATGTATAATTGCTTCTTAATGACGTCGATATAGATGCGGATGAAACGTTCTTTCTCCGGAAGCTGCATACACGCCTCCATGGCATTGTCCAAAAGATTGCCGATGATAACGGATAAGTCGATGTCAGGAATGGAAATATTCTCCGGCACAGCGGCGGTGGCGTCCACCGGGATATGCCGCTCCTGCATCAGCGTCAATTTGCTGTTTAAAATGGCGTCTACCATAACATTTCCGGTTTTCAGGAGCGTATCCACGTTGGCAAGGTCAGCTTCCAGCCTGTTTAAATACTGCATCGTTTCCTCGTACTGCGACAGGCTCATATATGCTTTTAACGTTTGTATGTGATTGTGGTAGTCGTGCCGCCAGCCCCGCATTCTCCGATACATCGTGTCCACTTCACTGTAATGCTTGTTGACAAGCTCGTTTTGGAAACGGGAAAGCCTGCGGTTCACATACCATGGCATGAAAAAAAGCCACAGCAGCAGGTTAAAAAAGAGGACACCTGTTATGATGCCTATCATCTGCCAGTTCATTTTCCCGTCAAGCCTCCCTTTCGTAAATGATGAATTTTATGCGTCAATTTTATTTGTAATAAATTCTATCTATGATAGAATGTCAAAAATGCCTGATTTACTTTCTTTTGCGCGCTGCGGCTGACGGGCAGGCGGCGTTTATCGTCCAGAATAAGGTCTGTCTTGATAATGGCGGCGATATGTTGTATGTTCACCAGATATGAGCGGTGGCAGCGGATAAATTCGCTGTGCTTTTCCAAATACTGCGCCGTTTCGCTAATCGAAGCGAGCAGGACATATTCCGTGTCCGCCGTGTACAGGATGCAGCGGTGCGCCCTTGCCTCCACATACCAGATTTTGGAGACGGGCAGGGAAAGCGAGCCGTTTTCGGTGCGGAACAGCAATTTCTCTTCCGGCTTTTTCTTTTGCTTTAGTTTATCCATAACGCTGAAAAACTTCTCCTTGTGGACGGGCTTTAACAGATAATGCAGCGCCGCGACCTCATATCCCTGCGCCATATATTTGTCATATCCGGTCACAAACAGAATCGGGATATCCTCGTTTTGCCTGCGGATGCTGCCCGCAAGCTCCATACCGCTTACCGCGCCCATTTCGATATCCAGAATCAGTAAATCGTAGTTTTTATCGTCCTCCCATGCGAATAAAAACGCTTCCGCGCCGGGAAAAAGAACGGTTTCCAACGGAGTGCGCGTCTGCGCTGCCCACTCTTTCAGGTATTTTTGCAAAAGTTCCTGCTGCGCTTTTTCATCATCACATATCGCAATGCGCACGTTGGCCGCCCCTCTTTCCGGTGTAATACTTGTAATCAAGTGTTGTGACACTTGTAATCAAGTGTTCTAACACTTGATTTATGATACATGGATTTGTCTTTTTCGTCAATCTGTAAAAAAAATAGTAGAACTTGTAAAGCGGATAATTATGCAATATAATGAATAATAAGAATGAATTGGGGGTTTATACATACAGGACAGGCAGATAGTGTGAAAAATTTATTTGTCTTGCGGATATTGGCCAGCGCTTTGGCATACAAATCTTGCAAGCTGAGAGGAAGGTATGGATTAAGATGAAACAGTTTCGATTTGAGTATCATAATAAGGCGGCGTTTGCAAAAGAGCTGGAAGATTTTCAAAAGCAGTGCGTCCAAAATAATGAAAAAGCCGGATTATTTCAAGTTTATTCCGAGGTGCTGGAGGAAGAAACGCTTCGCGAAGTGTGCGATACGATTGTGCAATCTTTCCCTGATACGCCATATACGGGCTGTTCCACGAGCGGCAACATTATCGACTGCCAGCTTTCCGGCAATATTACGGTAGTATGTACGATATTTGAGCTGCCATCGACCCAATTTGCGATTTTCCGGTACGATATGGCGAAAGAACCCGTAGAAGCGATTACCGCGGCGATTGTCGAGGAAACGAAGAAAAATCCGTGGGTAAAAGCTGTCGAGATGTTTTTTTCCATCCCGGAGGGTTCTACCACAAAGTTCTGCGACGGCTTGAAGGATATCGCGCCGGGCATTCAGATTTTCGGCGGCGTTTCGTGCAGTGATGACATTACGAGCGACGATTGCTGCGTCTTTACCAAAGACGGCGGTTTTTCATCAAGTTCCATTATTATTATATTTTACGGCGGCGACGATTTTTATGTGGATTCGATTAAGGTGACGGGCTGGAAGCCGCTTGGGCGAAAATTCCATGTGACGAAGTCAAACGGCTCTATTTTGCAGGAGCTTGACGGTATAGCGGCTTACGACGTGTACCATAAATATTTGAATATCAAAAACGACGAGAACTTTTTTTATAATACGCTGGAATTTCCGCTTTTTTACGAGCATAATGACACGACCATCCTGCGTACGCCGGTAGCAAGCAATGCCGATGGCTCCCTAACAATGACGTCCGATATCGACGTCGGTTCGGTTGTGCGGATTTCTTACGGCGACCCGGGAACCATTATTGAGAGTATAACATATGACAGCCAGAGAATCGCCGAATTTGCGCCCGATTTGCTGCATATTTTTTCCTGTGCGGCAAGGCGTACGTTCTGGACTGATAAAGAGCCGACCTATGAAATTCAGCCGTTTAAGGAGATATCGCCGTCATGCGGGTTCTTTTCCCACGGGGAATTTCTGCGCACCAACGAAAAATTGAACCAGCATAATGTTACGCTTGTCATTGCCGCGATGCGGGAGGGAGAAAAGAAAGCGTTTGCCGCACACGCCAATACGCCGGATGAAAATGCGCTTTCCAAAGTGCCGCTTGTTTCCCGTCTGGCTACGTTTATCAGCGTAACGTCGCTGGAACTGGAGGATATGAATAAGCAGTTGGAATCCGCGAATGAGAGATTGAAAATGGCGGCTATTATCGACGGTCTGACGGGACTTTATAATCGGAAAGAGATTCAGGCGCAGATTGAAAAAGCGCTTACCAATATTGAAAACGAGAAGTTTTCGCTGATTATGCTGGATATTGATAATTTCAAACAGGTAAACGATACATACGGACACCAGGAGGGCGACGCGGTCATTATCGGACTGGCGGACATCCTGCAAAGTAACGGACAGGCAGGACATATGAGGAGCGTTTCTTCCGGCAGATGGGGTGGAGAGGAGTTTATGATGATTCTGCACAATTCGGAGACTTCCGCCGCCGCTTATGTGGCGGATTTGATAAGACAGTGCTTTGCAAATACCGATTTTCCGGGTATCAGACCGCAGACGGTAAGCCTCGGCGTCACGCAGGCAAAGGCGGACGATACGGTGGATACGCTGTGCAGCCGAGTGGATATGGGGCTTTATAAGGCGAAAAAGGGCGGTAAGAATAGGGTGGAGATTGTGTGAGATGGAAACTACAATACAGGATATGGCTGCAATACAAGATAATATTGCAATGCAGGAAAGGCAGATGAAGTGATATGAACATACAAGATGTCCTTGCATTGGTACAACAGACGAAAACATTCGTGGAAAACAGGGAAAGAGCGGCTCATGTTAAGGTGAAAGGACCGGCGGATTATGTGACGCAGGTGGATACGGATATCCAGAGTTTTTTATCACGGGAACTGGGAAAGCTGGCGCCGGAGATTCAATTTCTGGGCGAGGAGGAAGGGCTTCATAAGATGAGCGCGGATACCTACTGGATTCTCGACCCGATAGACGGCACGACAAACCTCATCCACGACTATCAGCACAGCGTCGTATCGCTGGGATTGTATGATAAGGGCGAAATTACGCTGGGGATTATTTACGACCCTTTCAGAGAGGATATTTACTATGCGCAGAAAGGAAAAGGCAGTTTTTTGAATGATAAGCCCATTTATGTGTCCGGGGCGGAGACGTTGAGCGAGACCATTATTACGGTCGGTACGTCGCCTTATGATAAGGAACTGGCGGAGGAAAATTTCAAACGGATTCAAAATGTTTTTAAAAAGAGCCAGGATATCCGCAGGACAGGTTCGGCGGCTTTGGACTTAGCTTATGTTGCCTGCGGGCGCACGGGCGGATTTTTTGAACCGGTTTTAAGCCCGTGGGATTTTGCCGCCGGAATGCTGTTAGTGACAGAGGCGGGAGGAATGGTGACGGACTTTTCGGGGAAACCGCTGAATCTTTTGCAAAGAGGAAGCGTCGTCGCAACGAATGGAAGGATTCATGAGGAGTTAAGAGAGGTAATATAGGAGATAACAACAATGACCGGATTTGGATATACGCCAATTTGCAGTAGCAGCAGTCAGTCGAAAACGTATACATTGCGCTTCGACGGGATTACTGCGCCCATTTTGGGATAAAAAAGGGTCATTTTGAGATTGCAGTAATTCCGATAAGACATATGAAAATATGTCTTTTTTTGTACGCAAAAATACACCAAATAGAAAAGGAGTTACTGTTATGTATCAAAATTTAAAGAAAAATATTTATCTGGGTTATGGGGGGTAAGCCTCTGGCAGATTGGCGTGATAGAGGGGATTTTTCATGTGACGAGCCTGTTTCGTAAAGTTCCGTCGGGGGCGTTGGCGGATATGCTGGGCAGAAAACGCGTATTGCTGGCGGGGTGTTATTGGGGTTTGTGGTAATATGTAGGAAAATGGAATGCATGATTTTTCCTGGTAAGAAATAGTTTATACATTGCCTTATTATGTTAGAATTGTGCTATTTGCATGGTGTATTAAATTTGACTATAGGAGGTATTTGTGATATGTTTATGCTAAAATAAAAAGTTATAATATCTGTATTTTCAAAGGGAACCGGAAGGGAAGGATGATAACTTGAACCAGAAGAACAGGAGAATGTAATAGCATGGTATACACATCTTATGCATTTCTATTTTTTATATTTATAACCATCTGTATCTATTATGCAGTGCCTAAAAAGCGGCAATGGATGATACTTTTATTTTCCAGTATTTTCTTTTATATGTGTTCGGGGCCTGTCTTTTTGGCATATATCCTGTCTGTTTCCTTTTTTACATGGTATGGCGCAAGAAAACTGGAAGAACAAAGGACTGGAAGAAAGCTTTTTCTGGCTGTTTTGATATTTATCAATATTGGTATTCTGCTGATTGTGAAATGGAGCGGTATGGAACTGGCATTCATTAACCGGCTGTTGGGAACAGCTTTGGCATGGAAGCTGGTACTGCCACTGGGAATGTCCTTTTTTACATTCCAGAATGTATCTTATATAGTTGATACATATAGAGGGCAAGTTTCGCCGGAAAAGAACTTCTGGCATTATTTGTTATACGCGTCCTATTTCCCGTATATTGTATCGGGGCCAATCAATCGCTATGAAAAGATAGGACCTCAACTTGTTGCCGGGCATTCTTTTGATAAAGATACTTTTTATCAGGGAATGCTTAGGATCCTTTGGGGATATATCAAGAAAATGGTCATAGCGGACAGGGCGGCGGTTTTTGTCGATGAGGTTTTCGGGCATTATTATATGTATCGTGGATTATTTATTATATTTGCCGTTCTTTTGTTTTCATTGCAGCTTTATATGGATTTCAGTGGATGTATGGATATTGTTTTGGGAGTGTCGAAGCTTTTCGGAATAGAAATGGCAGAAAATTTCCGTGTTCCTTATGGGGCAGTTACCACATCAGAGTTCTGGAGAAGATGGCATATGTCCTTAACATCATGGTTTAAGGACTATCTTTATATTCCTCTTGGTGGAAACCGAAAAGGAACGGTGCGAAAATATTTTAATATTATGGTTGTTTTTCTGTTCTGTGGAATGTGGCATGGTGCAGGCATTACCTTTTTGATTTGGGGCCTTTTGAATGGATTGTATCAGGTGGTTGGCAGTATGACAGTGAAAACCAGAAAGAAAATATGTCAGATACTCGGATTGGATGAGTACAGCCATGGAGCGGTGCTGCGTAAGAAATTGACTACGGCCATATTAGTAGAATTTGCGTGGTTGTTTTTTCGGGCGAATGGATGTAAGGAAGCTTTTGTCATGTTGCGGCGTATGTTCACCGGTTGGAATCCTTGGATACTGACAGATGGAACACTGTATCAGGCAGGGCTTGACCAATGGGATTTTATGATTCTTATCGTGGGGGCTGTGGGGGTTGGATGGGTTTCGCGTGCAGGGAATACCAGGAATCTGCACAATATCTTCCGGTCACAGAGTTGGCTCTGTCAGACTTTGATTATTCTGGCGGCGCTGGTCATATGGTACTTGTTTGGTATCTATGGACCGGGATTCAATCCGGTTAATTTTCTATATTATAATTTTTGACAGAGGAATTTTGCAAGGGGGCATGGAATGTGAAAAAATGTATTAAGCTTTCAGTAAGCATTATGATAGCCCTGCTGTTTTTTATAAGATTGGGGAATGTTTTAGAGGCTAACTATGACGGAAACCAGTCAATGGCGGGGTTTTATCAGATGGACAAAGATACTGTGGATGTTGTTTTTTATGGCAGCAGTCATGTATATTCGGGCGTGAATGTTATTGACCTGTGGGATGATTACGGGGTTGCAGGCTATAATATGGCCGGAACCATGCAGACCTTGTGGAATTCTTATTATAATATGGAAGAAACCCTAAAATACCAGTCACCCCGGGTGATGGTAGTGGATTTGTACGGCATCCTGATTGAAGAGGAATACTATGGCACTACCAATGTTATTAAAAATGTAAGCAGTATGAAATTTTCTGTTAATAAAATCAGAAATGTCTGGAATAGCGTACCGCATGAGGAATTTCTGTCCTATATGCTCTCCTATCCGTTGACACATGACAGCTATAAGGAATTGACGCGGGGAAATTATGATAAAGCTGTAAATTGTGTTGGAGGGGAGTGGTATAAGGGGTATAAACCATCATATGTAGTTACCCGGTATGATACGCTTCCACAAGTGAAAACCGATTCGGAAAAAAGAATGCCTACAGTGAAAAACAGAAAATATTTGGATAAAATGTGTGCGCTTGCCAAGGAGAATCATATCCAGTTGGCCTTTATTATCGTTCCATATGAGGGGATAGGAGACGAAGATCAGATGGTATATCAATGGGCGGAAGATTATGCGAAAGAAAATGGGATTATGTTTTTAAACGGCAATGAGAATCTGGAAGAAATGAAGTTTGATCCGGCGCTTGATTATGCGGAGGAATCTCATTTGAACCATAACGGCGCATGTAAATTCACAGCGTATTTGGGAGATTGGCTGATGGAGAATTACGCTCTGGAAGACCATAGGGGAGATGTCAGACGAGATTCATGGCAAAAATACAGTGACTACTGGGCAGCCTGGAATCAGGATCAAGAGGTACAAGAATGTACAGATATAGAAGAATATCTTGGAAAAATTCAAAACCGGGAGGATTATATCGTAATCATTTCTCTTGATAATAATTATAAAGAAAATTCCTATGTACGGCTTTTGGAAAGACTGCTGGGGATGGATCCATACGGGCTGGGAAGTTCTGCGTCCATTGTGCTGGAAAATGGGAAAATATTGTATCAGACACCTGATGAACCGGAATATCTATGGTATATGGAGACAAAATTGTCAGATATTGCAATCAGCAGATCTTATGATGATGCCATGATGGAAGTGCAAGTCAACAATATAAAGAAAAATAATAACTATAGTGATGTTACCATTTTGGTCTATGACAAGACACTGGATGAAGTCGCGGATGTGGTTACTTATAACAGGAATGGAGTAATGATAAGATGAGGGAACGGTGGAAGAGTTCCACATAACGCCGACTGCATGATAAAGCAGATTAATTCCCTTGAATCGGAACTCGATGTCACGCTGTTTACGCGGAAGCGCATGGGCTGACCTTGACACGTGCCGGAGAGTCTTTGGGTGGCTTAATGACGCGGCAGCATTCTGGAAGGCACAATGCAAGTAAGTTGATACCTAAGCTTTATGCCAAAGTACAAATAGATAAACAGCCCAAAACAGATTCACTAAAACCCAGCCGGTACCGGTGGCAAAAGCAACTGCCGGAAGTTTATAGTATGGTATGAATATCCAGGATAGCATAACGCGCAGGGCAATATGGCATGCCGCGCCGATAAAAGGGATGGAGACTTTTTCAATTCCATCCAGGTAACCGGCAAACGTATTTCCGATAAAACAGAATGGATAAAAAAAGGCAATAATGCGCAGATAAGAGACAGCATTTTGATAGGATAAACCGTCTCTATGCCCAAGAATCACAGCTGCGGCGTTCGGGGCAGCCAGATATAAAATGGCAGAACATAGGATGCCGAGCGATAAAAGAAGGACAAAACTGTCCCAAAAGCCTTTTTTTACACGGTCTTGTTTTCCGGCGCCGTGATTTTGCGCAATGATAACAGACGTTGCGGCGGCGCCGCTGTCACCGAATGAATTAGCGTATCCCTCGATTCTTATGGCGGCGGTATAGGCGGCAATCATTTCTGTGCCGGCTGTATTTACGGCGCTTTGCACCATTAATTTTCCAATATATAAACTTGCCTGATGAACACTGGTAACAACGCTGAAACGAAGCGTTTTTTGCATAAGGCTCTTATCCCATCTGCAATCATTTTTATAACATCTTAAATCCGGCAGCATTTTATGAAAAATCACAACGGAACATACGGCAGAGACCGCCTGTGAAAAAACGGTTGCCCATGCGGCTCCGGCAATTCCCATGTGCAGCGTACCGACCATATAAAGGTCCAACCCCAGATTTATGGCAACGGAAACAAGAAGAATATATAACGAAATAGAGGTATTTCCGGTTGCGCGAAGAAGAGAGTTATATAGGTTGTAAAGAAAAACAAACGGAAGTCCAATCAGGACAATCCTAAGGTAACGAACCGTATAGTCCACGATTTCAACCGGCGTTTGTGTCAAATGAAGAATGGGCATGAGAAAAAGTCCGGCAAGAATACTCATACAGACAGTGATAAACATCCCCAAAGTCAGCACAAGAAAATGTTCCGTACGGAATTTACCGATTTGTTTTCCGCCATATAATTCGGAAAAGATAATGGAAGCGCCGGTACATGCTCCAACAATGATAAAAATCAGCAGATTCATAATGGAACTGGCAACTCCGACGGCAGAAAATTCTAATTTGCCGGCATATTTCCCAATGACAAAGGCATCAATCGTATTATAGGTCTGTTGAAGAATATTGCCCAAAATCAGCGGGATAGCCAGGCGGATCATATGGTATTTCATATTTCCATGCGTAAGTTCAGGATTTCTTTTCATCTTTCCAGTCTCCTTTTTATGATACAGGTTTGTTTTAGAAACTATTTATAGTATAATGATGAAAATATATTGAGAAAAGCAAAAATAAATCAATAATGCTTTGAGGAAATGTCAAAGGAGGGACAATGATGGATTTGGAAAAAATGGAAACTCTTTTATGTGTGCTGGAGCGGGGAAGCTTATCGGCAGCCGCGGAAGCAATGGGATATACGCCGTCAGGCATCAGCCGGATGATGGCGTCGCTTGAAGAGGAATTGGGATTTTCTTTATTGATTCGTACGCATGAGGGCATACGCCCGACGAAAGAGTGCGAGCAGATGCTTCCTGTCATACATAGTTTTGTACGCAGCGGACATGATTGCATCCTTATGGCAGGAAAAATAAAGGGTATGGAGATTGGTAATGTGGTAATTGGAACGGCATACAGCGCTTTTTATCGTAAACTTGCCGATTTGATTAAATCATTTCATGAAAAATATCCGGGCATTAAAGTGGAGATTGTATTCGGGTATAGCACAGAACTATTGGAAAATTTGAAAAACCATCAATTAGATTTGTGCATCATCAGTAAAAGAGAGGAAGTGTCCGGGTGGATTCCCATCTGTAAAGACCCTATGGCGGCATGGGTACCCGGCGGGCATCCTTTAGCAGAAAAAGGGGGCGTGCCGTTGGAAGCGTTTGCAAGCGAACCATACATTGACACCTATCCGGATGCGGATATTGATAATGCACATATTTTTGCCGCATCGGGAATCGTGCCGAATACCTGTTTTTATACCAAGGACAGTTATGCAACCTGGCAGATGGTAGACGCCGGGTTAGGCATCAGCATGAATAATAGCATAAACAGCAGGGAGTGGCATGGTAATGTCAAGGTTCTTCCATTGATACCTGAGCAAATCATAGAGATAGGCGTCGCGCATGAAAAGGAAATGTCTTTGGCTGGAAAGATGTTTTTGGAGTTTTTGAAAGTAAGTGCGGAGAAACTTCCAAAAACTATTTGACATAGTAAAATATTTTAGTAAAATAATTACTAACGACCCTAAATGTCGGAAAGTTTTGCAGTATGGAGGGCTTACATGGCAACAATCAAGGAAATAGCGGAAATAGTAGGGGTTTCAAGCGCGGCGGTTTCAAGGGTGCTGAATTATGATGAGGGAATCTCTGTCAGCGATGAGACGAGGGAAGCAATCTTTGCGGCGGCTGAGAAGATTGGATATAAGAAGAAAGTGATTTATCCCAAAATAGAAAATGTGGCGTTGTTATACTTTACGGATAATGAAGATGAGTTGGAGGATGTATTCTACTGCGGTGTGCGGGAAGAGCTTATGAGACAGGCGGCAAAGATGAATATCCAGTTGAGCGTTTTTGACCGAAAAGACGGGATGGATGAGATTCCAAGAGACCTGAACGCATTTATTGCGGTAGGCTGGCTTAACCGAAAGGAAATCAATCAATTATACGGATTATGTAAAAAAGGGGTATTTATCGGAACGTCGCCGGATGAAAAACTTTTTGATGCAGTGAAGCCAAATATGGACTCTTTTGTGACGCAGATGGTGGACTATTTTGTGGAAAAAGGTCATAAATCAATAGGATTTATCGGCGGAAGCGACCGAAACATTGATACGGGTAAATCTTCCATGGATATTCGGGAGTGGTCTTTTCGCCAGAGCGCATCCTACTATCAGTGTTTGAATGAGGACTATATACTCATTTCAGAGAAATTTACGGTGGATGACGGATACCGTATGGGAAAGGAGCTGTTGGCGAAAAATCCACTGCCGTCTGCGCTTTGTGTTGCGAGCGATACTTTGGCGGTGGGAGTACTGCAGGCATTGAATGAAGGCGGGATACAGGTGCCGGAGCAGATAGCGGTGTTCAGCATCAATGATGTGAATATTGCAAAATATCTCTCTCCACCTCTTACGACTATCCATATAGATATCGCATGTATCTGTGAGACTGCGCTAGATTTGTTGAGGAATCGGGTGCTGTATGGAGGAAAAGTTACAAAACTGGTTTTTGTGAATGGGATTCCTGTTTTTCGTAAGAGCTGTTAATAGGTTAGGAAAAAAGCGTGTGCGTCGGCACACGCTTTTTGTGTAATAGGAAATTGTTCGATGAAGTGGAAGAATGCGAAGCATTCTTCCCAAGATAATCGCGAAGCGATTTTCTTGTGTAATTTATACAAAAAATCCGCTTCCAATTTGGAAGTATCGTAAAATTGGTGAAAGCAGTATTGACATTGGGGTGGTAAAATGTTATGTTTTCTTTAAGTAAATAATTTACTATAAAAACAGTAAATTATTAATTTATGAAAAGATAAGGAGCATGCATATGAAAAAGAAAATGTTAGGAATTATTTTGACTGTAGGGATGATGGGAGCAGCTTTGTCAGCGTGCGGGCAGTCGGGCGCTGCAAAGGCAGCAGCGGATGCAAACGGGAATTATCTGGTAAATGGTAGTTTTGAGGAATCTGATTTTACAGGGTGGACAGTGACTAATATTGATGACGTCACGGAAGAATTGGATATTTATGACAGGGAAACTGACTGCTTTGAAGGGGTGCAGTCCCTGCATTTCTATTCCGGCAGCAGCAATGTCAATTTTTCTGCGGAGCAGAAAGTGGCAGGATTAGAGGATGGCTCTTATAAACTGACGGCGCATATTCAGGGTGAAGCGGCAGGCGATGAGACTGCATCCGTATATTTTTACGCGGTAGGCGATGGCGGAGAAGTCAGGGCGGACGGTGAATTGAATGGATATGTCAACTGGTATACGGCACAACTTTCCGGAATTACACCGGCGGCTGGGGAAATTACAGTAGGCGTCCGTGTTTCAACGGCTCCGGGCGGCTGGGGAACAATCGACGACATTACGCTTGTGAAGGAGTAAGTTCAACATGCACGGAAAGGATGGGAAAATGGATTTTATCAAAGGCATGGATATTTCTATGGTAAAGGAGCTGGAAGCCTGTGGAGCGTCTTATAGTTTGAATGGCAGGAGGGAGGATTTGTTTCATCTGCTGAAAGTATGCGGAACCAATATGGTACGGATTCGGATATGGACAGACCCTTATGATGAAATGGGAAATCCTTATGGAGGCGGAGAAAACGACCTGCGGACCGTGATTGAAATTGCGAAAAGAACGGCGGAAAACGGTATGGATTTTATGCTGGATTTTCAGTATAGTGATTTCTGGGCGGACCCGGCGAAGCAGGTAAAGCCGAAGACTTGGAAGAATTTGAGCGGCGAGGCTCTTGAGACGGCGGTATACTTACATACGGCGGATACTCTTAAAGCGTTGAAGAATCAAAACTTGATTCCCACGATGGTTCAGGTTGGAAATGAGATTACAAAAGGGTTTCTCTGGCCGGACGGCAGCATAGACCGGACAGAGGACATGGCGAATCTTCTGCGGGCGGGTATCAGCGGGGTAAAACGAGAGTGTCCGAATGCGAAGATTGTGCTGCACCTTGACTTTGGAACCGACAATGAGATGTATCGGCGCTGGTTTGACGGCATTACACCGTATGGGCTTGATTTTGATATCATAGGAATGTCCTATTATCCGCACTGGAATGGGAGTCAGAAACTTCTGCTTGCCAACATGAATGACATTAGCAGCAGATATGATAAGGATGTGCTGATTGTGGAAACGTCCATAGGGTACACAACGGAAACATTTGGGTGTAAGGGAATTGTGTATTCCAAGGCTCAGGAAAAAGCAACCGGATATCCGGCGACGCAGGAGGGACAGGAGGCTTTTTTGCGGGATTTGTGTAAGACAGTAAGAAGTGTGGAAAATGCAAGAGGCATCGGCGTATTCTACTGGGAACCGGCATGGCTGCCGATAGAAGGCTGTACATGGGCGAGCGAGAGCGGACGTTTATATATGAATGATAAGGTGGAAGTAGGAAATTCTCAGGCAAACATGACTTTGTTTGACGAGCATGGAAACGCGAACAGCGCCTTAATAAATTTGCGGACAATGTGAAAAACAGGGAGGAAAATTTGATGGAACAAAGACGATTGAAAAGAATAACGATAGGTATGGCGGGAATGTTGATAGCGGCAGGGCTGCTGACAGGCTGCGGCTCGGGGAAAACAGATTCCAAACTTGTCATTTGGACAAATATGAGCGTGGAAGCGGATACGATTCAGAAGTGTGCCGACGAATGGGGCGGACAGAATGGATATGAGGTGGAAGTCGTTCATCAGTCTCCGTCCGTACAGCAGTTTGCGCAGGCAGTCAAGAGTCCGTCAGGACCGGATGCCGTGGTAGGGATTCCGAATGACCAGCTTGCCGATTATGTGAATGCCGGACTGACAGCGGAAACGCCGCAGGAATTGTATACGGACAGTGATTTCTCAGACGCAGCGATACAGGCATGTTATGTGGATGGAAAACGATATGCGGCGCCGCTTTCCGTGGAAACAACAGCGCTGTTTTACAATACGGAGCTTGTCGGAGAGGTTCCTGCGACATGGGAAGAGTTGGTGGAACAGGCGGCACAAAATGGCGGAGTGCAGTTTGATGCGACCAGCATCTATTATGACCTTGGATTTGTGCGTGCCTGCGGCGGGTATATTTTCCAATATCAGAACGGCGCATATGATACTACGGATATCGGACTTGCTAATGAGGGTGCGGTGGAAGCCTATGAATTTCTGAATGATTTATGTAATGAATATCACTTGATATCTGCAGATGTGACAGCGGATATCGCAAGGAGTAATTTCCAGAATGGAAAATGCGCCTATTATATCGGAGGACCATGGGATATTGATGGATTTAACTCCGCAGGAACGCCGTTTGCAATTTCTGAAATGCCGACATTTCACGGACAGCCTTTTGTGACCCCGGTAGGAACGCAGGTAAGTTTCGTCAGCAACAGCAGTAAGCATCAGGAGCAGGCATGGGATTTTATCAGTTATTTAATTGAAAAAGGCGCGCTGGATATGTATGAGGCAGGGGATAGGATACCGGCAAGACTATCTGAACAGGAACTGGATGGAATACAGAACGATGAATATACACAGGCTTTTATTGCTCAGATTAACAACGGAGAACCGATGCCGACGGTCTCGGAAATGGGACAGCTTTGGAGTATCCATACAAATAATATCCGCTCGATGTGGTCGGGTGAACAGACGCCGGAAGAGGCAGCTAAGAACATGACGGCACAGTTGAAAGAGGCGATTGAATTGATGGATTCAGGAAAGTAGGGATGGAAATGAGAAAGAAAAAGAATGTCATGGCATATACCTATCTGGCTCCGGCATTGATTTCCATATTGGCGGTGACATGTCTGCCGATTATCTACACGGTGTTTTTATCGTTTACAAATTATAATATGTATCACTTGAATGATTATGATTTTGTCGGAATAGAAAACTATTTGACTGTGTTTTCGGGGAGCATCAGGAGCGTGTTTTTTCCGGTACTTGGATGGACGGTGTGCTTTGCGGTCTTCAGTACTGCAGGTTCTTATGCTATGGGGCTGATACTTGCGATTTTATTGAACAATCCGCACATGAAAGAGTCAAAGATATACAGAGCGATATTGATTGTGCCGTGGGCGCTGCCATCCACTATTGCCATTCTGGCGTGGCAGGGACTGCTGAATGAACAGTACGGCGGCATCAATAATCTTCTGCATGCAGTTGGGATAGCGTGGAATGTACCATGGCTAACCAATCCGCTGTTTGCAAGGATTGGACTCATCATCGTTAATGTATGGCTGGGTTTTCCCTATATGATGAATGTGTGTCTTGGCGGTCTGCAGGCTATCTCGACGGAATACTATGAAGCGGCTAAGATGGATGGCGCGTCCCGATTTCAGTGTTTTAAAAGCATAACGCTGCCGATGGTGACGAAATTATCCATTCCGCTGGTTATTTCTTCGTTTGCATCTAATTTTAATAATTTTGGAAATATCTATATGATTACGCAGGGTGGTCCGGCGAGGGTTGACAATCAGTTTGCAGGGTACACGGACATCCTTGCAAGCACGACCTATAAAATGACAACATGGTCTAACAGGTATGAATTGTCTGCAACGTTCAGTGTCCTGATTTTTATCATCGTCGGAACTTTTACATTAGTCAATATGCATCTGTCCGGCTCATTCAAGGAGGTTGACTAGATGAAGAAGAAAGAAAAAATAACAGCCGCGGAGGCGAGAGCACTGTGGGGGAGCAGAATTGTTATCTGGCTTACCATTATTATTGTCATGTTTCCGGTAGTGTGGATTGTTATGTCCTCTTTTTCGGCAGGGGATAGTTTTTTCCTATCTTCCCTGTTTCCGGAAAAATTCAGCGCAGAGCATTATGCGGCCTTGTTTCGGGAAACTGATTTCCCCATATGGGTACTCAATTCTTTGAAGTTTTGCTTTATCGTTGCCATGATTCAGCTAATATTGACCTCGCTGGCGGCATATGCTTTTGCGCGGCTTCGCTTCGTAGGGCGAAAGTACGGGCTGATGTCGCTGCTTGTGCTGCAGGTATTTCCAAACAGCATGGCTGTGGCAGGATATTATATCCTAATCTACAAATTTGGGCTGGTTGACAGCAGTATTGCGTTGATTTTCGTACTGGCAGGGGGCAGCGCCTATAATATCTGGCTGTTGAAATCATATATTGACGGACTTCCCGTGGAGTTGGACGAGGCGGCAATGGTGGATGGGGCAAATCAGTTTCAGGTATTTTATAAGATTGTTCTGCCGCTGGCGATGCCGCAGCTTGCCGTTATCTTTTTGTTTTCTTTTATTGCCACATACAGCGAATATGTGATTACGTCTATCTTTTTGCAGACGCCCGGAAAGATGACGCTTGCGGTAGGATTACAGTCATTTATCAGCGACCAGTTTGCTGCGCATTGGACATTGTTCTCAGCGGCGGCGGTTCTTTCATCCCTGCCGGTCATGATAGTATTCATGTGCCTGCAGCAGTTTATTCAGAATGGATTGGCGGCAGGAGGGGTGAAAGGGTGATGAGGGAGATTATGAGAGAGCTGAACTTTTCCAGTTTCTGCCAAAAGACTGGAAAATTGGAGGAGTTGGTAGAAAGTGCGGAGAAGTTGGGTGATGCATATTATTGGCCGATTAGATGGTTGAAATACCTTGCCAGATTTCCTCATGAATATAAAACATGGCTGGGAACGGGGCATACGCTTCCAAACGGAGAGGATTATGTTCCGCTTGGGGAAGGAACGGAGATGGGCGGTTTTTTCTTTCTGCCGGTTGTTGGTTTGGGAGAAGCATATCCGGGAGTCGCTGATTTGGTCTGTAAGGATGGCACTAGGATTAATTTTTTGTGGGCAATTCCCATGTATAAAGAGGAAATTCTATATAAATTGGAGGAAGGATTTGAACCAATGATGAACTTATTGACAGAGGTAAATTTCCCGAGGGTGCTTGACCCGAAGCGGGGAAAAATGATCTGAGAATTGTTGACGATCCCTGTGCCAACTATGGCATGTGGATTGTTTTATCTGAGTTTCTTTAGAATTTTAATAAAAGTATTAGTACTCACCTCTTGAAATTGGAAGCAGGATTCGACTTGTTTTATGAAGTGCCGTAGATGCCTATTTTACAGGATTCGCGGCACTTTTTATATTTCATCTTAGTTCATCAGAAATCATCATTTTGTGAAAAAATGGTGTAGTAAATGATGTAGTGGATTAAATGGATGGAGAAGTATATATGGTTTCTTCATAATAGCGAATTGTGCTTTGTAGCGTGTAATATAGGGCGTTTTGTGATTCTTGGAGGTGATTTTATTTCGGGCAGAGGAGCAGGAAAGTATCTAAAAAGGCAGCAGACATTGAACTGGCATTACATTTATTACCTGCTAAACGAGTAGTATATACAACAAAATTGTAGATGATTAAAGGAGTATCTTGATATACAGGATACTCCTTTAATTATTTTGAATACTGAATTGTTTTAACATATAACTTTGATAATTTTTGAAGAAAAGCATAAACAGCAGAAGCACGAATGAAATTATAGTTGACAATTTGAAAATGATATGTTAAAAATTAATTAGTAAGCTAACTAACTATGGAAGTGAGAGCTATGAGCGAAATAGAATGGGAAGATTTATTGCATGAGTTTCAAAAGGGAAAATATAGTTTTGGAGAATCCATAAGAATCATAAGAAAAAGGAAAAGACTGAAGATACGTGAAATTGCCAGTGAAGTAAAGAAGACGCCGACATATATCAGTGACATAGAAAGAGGAAATAATAAACCTCCAGGGAAAGAGTTAATGGAGGAAATATTTGAGGCGCTGGAATTGAAACATATGGACACTAGATGTTATCTATATGATCTTGCGGCGGCAGAGCGTGGCAAGGTATCTTGGGATATAGCTGAGTATATTATAGAAAATAGTAATCTGAGAAAGGTAATCCGGATGGTACAACGCAAGGATAGTGTTGCTCCGGGTAGCGGGGATGAATTCTGGGTAGAATGTCAAAGTAAGATATAAATTTAATAGATATTGTATTGAATGGATTCTTGTATCCCATAACCTAGCGGTTGATGTTCCAAACGTTAATATGATAAAATATATAGTGCTAAATATTGGGGGAGGGGAGGAAACTAATCTGGACAAGAAAGGGCAATTTATATCAAAAAAGCGGACAAATGTAGCAAGTTAATTATACTATTAGAGTAGAGGTTGATTGCTTCTATAAATATGGAGCGAAAAAGAGGTTTGCCATGCCTCGCAATCCGCATAAATACTGAATGTGTGAAGTTTTGCTCATGGCTATAGAAACGTTAAAAAGGAGGTGGAACAAGTATTGCAAGATAGTTCGGGTAAGCCAATCCAGCAAAATAGTAATGAAATGTATGAAAATGATTGTGCAAAACTAAAATATTGTTTGGATATAGGGAAGTGTGCTTATGAGCAAGAAAAGACTAGATATGAAAGTATCAAGTCAAGAAGTGAAAATATCCTAAAATATAGTACACTTTTTATAGCAATAGTTAATCTGGTCGTGGCTTTGGTTGATAGAGGTGTCTTTGGAGTCGATTTAAACGAATTAGTTAAGACTCTATATGTAATTTTGATGATAACAATTATATTTAGTATCATTTTGGCACTAATTGCACAGAGACCTATTTTCGCAGAAATGTTTCCAGACGGTGTTTGGATGTTTAATGAAATTAAAGAACATCCGGAACAGTATGAATGCGAAATGGATTGTATTTATGATATGATTCTAAGATACACTAGTAGCACAGAAGCATTAAGGAAAACTAATGATACATCTTTTATATACGTAGTGATATCATATTGCTTGTATGTAATCTCAATTGGTTTATTAACATGGATTCTTGCAATTACTGTTAGTATCTGAAAGAGGGAAGAGTATGGGAAAAACGAATGAAGACGAAAACGAAAGTATTGTAAATGAAAGAGATACAGTAAAGCAGCAGGAAACAAATGAGACAAGCCGTCCATCTTTTTTTTCACTTCATACGCCTTCCAAAGACATGAAAAAACTCAGAGGATGGCAACGGAAAATACAACATCCTGCACGAAAATAAGTATAGGGAAAAGAACAATGACAAGATTAAAGTATGATGTAGTAGATAGAGAAATAAGAAATGCGTTAAGAATGGGAATGGATGATTATAAAAAATCTGTTGATGAGAGGGTTACAGGAGCAAAGCATGATAGGGCAACAAGTGCTAAATGTAAAAAATCGGATTTAAGAAAATTGGCGACTTTTAGAAGGATATAGATGAGAATTCCATTCAAGCAGTTTAAGCCATTCGAATTAAGCGAAGACATTAAGAAAGTTGTCGAGTTTAGCTCCGAGGAAAAAAACAATTTAGAGAAATTTGTTGAAACATACATATTTCCACGTTTACAGATTTTTTATAAGCATAAGACTATCTACTATATATTTGAAGAAGAGTACACTGAAACAGAGTGGAAAGATATGATAAGTGTGCATTATATTAATACTACATATCAAACCAAAAGAACTGTTATGAGAGTACACCTGTTTAGTGAACAGCAAGTAAGTAATGAGAATTATTTGGGCTTTTTTACATTAAGAAGTATTGATGATACTGAATTAATGCTTTCTTATGTATATCCAAATTGGAAAAACTTGTTAGGGAATTTAGCTGAGGACAGCTATTTTATGACATACAAAAAACGAGTACATATTTATGGGAAAGAATTGATTATGTACACGTATCCTTTGTTTGTTCAAGATTCGGTAGTGACAAGTTGCTCTCATGCAAGTATGATTTCGATGTCAAGATATTTAAAGGGTAAATATAATTATAAGAATATCCGGATATTAGATATCAATGATAGTTACACCTACGGCAGGAAAAAAATTTATCCTACAATGGGGTTGGATCCGATTCAAATGCTTGAGATTTTGGATACCAATGGAATCCCCATAGATTATAAATTGTATAGCGACAAAATGAATGAAGCGGTAAGAGCACACATAGATTTTTGTGTTGAGAGTGCTATGCCTGTTTTGTTAGGTATTCACACAACGGTTGAAGACGAAGAAGAAAGCGGTGAACATGTAGTTCAAATAGTCGGATATACTTTAAGTGAAAGCGGTGAGAGGAAATATATTATTTATGATGATTCTGGTTATTATATTGCTTATAAATATCATCTAAAAAATATTGGTGTTTCGTTTGTGGACATTGCAACATGGGATGAGATAAAAGAAATGCTGCAAGAGGATGAAGATAATAAATATGAATGTGGCTTTATCATGTATCCATTGCATGAGAAGATTTATACTTTATATGATGAATTGATTCACAGACATTGTGATTCCCATTTAAAGCGTTTGCAAGAAATAGAAAGTCAAACTTATAAAAGAGTATTAGTTGCGGATAACAATACTATTAAGGAATATCTTAGCAGGCTATTACATATTCGTAAAGGTAAATCGAAGGATAAAATTGATGAAGAGTATGAAAAAGAAGAAGAGCTTGAAATAAAGAGATTGCTTTCACAAAATTTACCACATTATATTTGGGTGTTAGAAATTGGTGCCAAAAACGATAAGCGAAGTTTGATAATAGCCAATCCAACACTAAATCCAACTACACGGAAAAGTATTTTTTTGACAGATACGCCAATTACTATTGAAGAGGAAATTATATTGTTAAATGATTTTTCCTAAAAATGGACAAAATTATATCATCAAAAACTCTTACTTATTAATCATTTGGAGTAGGAGTTTTTTCATTTAATATACAATATTAGGTGGAGATCCCAGATGTTTAGCAATATTATAAAATGAACGCGTTTTAGTTTGATGCATTTTGGATGGGTCGCGCCAACAATGATGTGACGTTGGATGTATATAATCATGTTGGAAGCAGGCAGAATGTGGGGGAAGAAGTGGAGCGGTATGCGCTTGCAGCAAGCTGTTAAGTCCTAACAACTTAAACCCCAAAATAGAATGGTGTAAAATTGGTGCATAACATATGTTATTATAAAATTTTAGAAAAAGTAAAACCCGCATAAATACTGAGTATGCAAAATCTTAATAAAATTATTAGCACTCGCCTCTTGTTAGTAAGAGGTGGTTCCCGTCTTGTTTCATGGTGTGCCGTAAGCGCCTATTTTACGGGCTTTGCGGCACATTGTACATTTTGTCTTGACTCGTCAAAGGTCGTCATTTTTGGGGAAAATGGTGTAGTAAATGGTGTAGTAGAGCAATCGTAAAAATAGATTGTGCGGTTGTGATCAATGGGATATAATAATAGTAACTTCATAACAGAATTG
>JAMPFF010000022.1 GCA_023664605.1 Clostridium sp. | reverse complement strand
CTGCTTTTGCAATCCTTTTTCTAACAATATTTTCCATAATCCTATATATGATACTGTCATTTATGCATACCTCACTTTTATTTGTGAAACATTATAAAATTCCGTTTTCAATTATAGCACTTAAAGGACAAATAATCTATCAAATCTTTATTTTATCAAAGATTTTTTTCATTCATATAAAGGTCTATTATTCATTATTCGGCAAATCCATCATTCCTATTATTTACTCTATTCTTTAGAGACCATATGAAAAAAATTTTTCAACCCTTCAAAATCCCAATCACCGCATCATAATTTTCCGGTTGGTGGGGAAAGGTGCAGGCGGTGCAGTCCTTAATGCGCCTGCCGCCTTTTTCCAGATAGCGGGGATTGCCCGGACAGTTTTCTTTTTTATACAGCGGACAATAGCAAAATAAACAATTAAAATCTCCCGCCTTGTCATGACAGGGAAAATATTCGCATTCTTTATTTTCAAAGTAACGAGATGAATTTTTCATATTTATAACCATGCCTTTCCTTATTTTGATAGTTCCTGGCTTTCTCGACAAACGCTTTAGCGAAAGCCGGATTCGACG
Organism: Clostridium sp.; assembly: GCA_023664605.1. Taxonomy (GTDB): domain Bacteria; phylum Bacillota; class Clostridia; order Lachnospirales; family Lachnospiraceae; genus UBA3282. The sequence continues at coordinate 42,632 of JAMPFF010000022.1, read as the reverse complement.
GATAATATAAATGTGGAAATCCCATCCAGTGCGTCTCATCTTCTATCATACAGGAATACTCCTTTCCTGTCACCGGCTTTAAGGCCACTGCGTCTTCTCCGTTGTTGCTGCTGTCATAATAGTGAAATTCATGTCCTTTTATTGTCTCACCCTCCGGCAAAAAATAACTTTGCTTTTCCCGCAATTCAATATAACCGAAACGCACCAGCTTTCCGCTGTCAAAACACGCCGCCTCAATCACGCCCGCCATCTCATGGCAGTTTCCCTCTTTATCCGTGATGGAAGAATGTAAGTACATAAAACCACCGCACTCCGCCACAATAGGCATTCCGCTCTCCGATGCTTTTTTCACTGCTGCCCGCATGGCGCGGTTTTCGCTTAATGCCTCGGCATACAGTTCCGGATATCCACCGCCGATAAGAAGCGCATGAGAGCCGTCCGGCAGTTTTTTATCATGCAAAGGGGAAAAATAACGGATGTCCGCCCCGTTTTCTTCCAGTAGACGGATGTTTTCCGCATAATAAAAACAAAATGCTTCATCCTTTGCCACCGCGATAACGGGTCTGCAAAGAGTGCCGTCTGCCGCCGCACCGCTTACTGTCATACTGTTTCCCAGCGTATCTATCCTTTCACTCCCCGCTAATTCCTCCGCCTGCTCTGCAATTTCCACGATGTTCTCCATGGAAACCGTCCTTACCAATTCCTGCGAAGCTATTTCCATCCGCTCTTTTATATCCTGCAATTCATCCGGCATCACAAGCCCCAAATGTCTGCTTTCGATATGTAACGCTTCCCGCTCCGGCAAAAATCCCAACACCGGAATCTTTAGTTCCTGTTCCATCAACGGCTTTAAGATTTTATAAGAGGCTTCCGACATCCTGTTCAGTATCACGCCCCGAATCAAATGCTCCTTATCGTAAGCAAGAAATCCCGCCGTCATGGAGATAACGGAACGCCCCATTCCTTTTACATCTATGACAAGCACAATCGGCGTCTTTGTCACTTTCGCCAGATGATAAGAAGAACCCTCCTCCCTGACGCCGCCCAGACCGTCGTATAATCCCATCACGCCCTCTAACACCGCAAAACGATTATCGTCTATCCTGTTGTCGTCTACCCTGTTTTCTATTCCGTTGTCTATTGCATTTTCCAGCCGCTTTAAAAAAAGCGCTTTCGTTTCTTCCTCTTCCGTAAAAAAGGTATCCAGATTGCCCGCCGGAACGCCGAGTATTTTTTCATGGAACATCGGGTCGATATAATCTGGTCCGCATTTATAGGAAGTTACGGTATAGCCGCTATTTTTTAATGCCTGAATCAGCGCGCACGTCGCTATGGTTTTTCCGCTTCCGCTCTTTGGCGCGGCAATCATAATTCTTCTAATTTTCGTAGAAAATTTTTTCATAGGAAAATCCTGCCTTTCATACAAAGTAAAACGAGAAATACCTTGTCTCTCATACAAAGCAAAACAGAAATACCTTGCCTCTCATGCAAAACAAAACGAACAAATCCAGACCGGATTTTCCGCCCGCATCAAATGATAGCCGCCCGCTTCTTTTGCCCTGCTTATCTGCATCTGAATGACTTCTTTCTCTTTTATGGAATAGCCGGACAACACTTCTTTTATTTCGCAAATCGTTTCCATACTGATGGCGTTAATCACAATCCGCATGGCGGGGTTTATCTTTTTAAGCGCGTCCAGTATTTCTTTTAATCTGCCGCCGCTTCCCCCTATAAACGCGTGTGTTGCCGCAGGAAGCGCGGATAATCCCTCCGGCGCATCCGTTTCCACCACCGTTATATTTTCCAGTCCGAATTTATTTTTGTTTTTTTGGATGAGCGAAACTGCTTCCTTTTTCTTTTCCAGCGCATACACCTGTATTCCATCCGCAAGGGAGGCAATCTGCACCGCAACGGAACCTGTGCCGCTGCCGATATCATAAACTATCGAATCTTCCCGTAACTGTAATTTGGTGATACTGACGAAACGTACTTCCTCTTTCGTCATGGGAACTTTATCTCTTATCAAATCTTTATCGGCAATGTACGGGAGCGGTTTTTTCTTTACCGCACAAGGATTGTTCACAAAACAGGTATACAATCCCTCTTCTTTTAACTCGCCGCACTGTGCAGGCGTCAGTTCTTCTATCCGCTGCTCTTTATAAGAAAGCTGATACCCTATCGTAATCTCACATTCCGTCATGCCCGCCTCTGTTAAAAGTTTTCCCAGCCTATTTACATCCTTTACTCCGGACATCAAAAAAAATGTTTTCGCATGACTTTTAATTCTGCCGACAAGGTTTAACACCTCTTTCCCGTGCATACTGTAAACTGCCGCATCCTGATAACTTACTCCAATACACGAAGCCAGATATGAGACGGAAGAAATCCCGGGTAAAATGCGCATGGACGCTTTTAGCTGCCCATTACAAATTTCCTTTTCCAACGCTTCATATAATGAGCGGCAGCCGCTGTAAAATCCGCTGTCGCCGGAAAAAAGAACGACCGCTTTTTTGCTTTCCATAAACGGATTCTGCACTTCTTTCAAATAGGGAATAATCTGTTCCGCCCGGTAAAAGGGATATTTTTCCTGTTTTCGTGTGGGCGTGGAAGATACATTTTCCAGCAGCCTTTCTGCTCCCAATAAAATATCCGCTTCACTGATTGCCCTCTTTACTTCTTTTGTCAGGCAGTTTTCATTTCCCATACCGACGCCCGCCAATGTAATTTCCATTCGGCTTTCCATCAAAATCTTTTTTCCACAGATTTTTTCCAGCTCGGCACATAACTCCGGAAACGAATAACCATCCTCTTTTTGCGGCTGTCTTATCACATATCCCTGTATTCCCATTCTTTGTATCGCTTCCAGCTTTTCCTGATAACCGCCTGACATTCCGCTTTCTTTCGTCACAAAATGCGCTATCTGATATTGCTGAATGATTGCTTCATTCATTTTTGCAGTGAACGGACCCTGCATGGCGATTATCTGCTTTCCGCAAATTCCCTGTTTCGTACAAAGCGCAATATTATCTGCGTCGGGCAGCAGTCTTACATGCAGCCTGTGTTTTATCTTTTCGGAAATGCAGTATACAGCCAGTTCCTTGCTGCCGGTCGTTAAAAGAATATTTCCCTCCGTATTCTCCAAAGCTTTGGCACATGCCTCGTTCGTCTCAAAGTATCGGATATTGTCTTCTGCACTTTTTTCTTTTTGTTCAATGCCCTCTCTATTCAGCCGCAAATAGCAAATATCTATTTCATGCACACTCAAATTTTCTACCGCCGCTTTGATGTTATGCGTAACCTCTTCGGCAAAAGGATGTGTCGCATCGATAACAACCGAAAAATTTTTTTCCGTAAGAAAGCTTTCGATTTCCTCCCGGTTCATTCTTCCCTGACGCACTGTGACAAGAGGATGTTTTTGCAGCACAATTTCTCCGTACTCCGTCGCCACGCAGACTGTGTTTACAATACCCGCCTCTGCCAGATATTCCGATAGTTTCCGCCCTTCTGTCGTTCCCGCGAATATGACGATTTTTTTCATCTTGTTCATGCCTTTCCCTCAACGTGATAGCCCCGTCCGGTAACAAGTTTCCCATTTATGATTTCCGAACGGGAATTTCCGATAAATACCGTTGTAAACATATTGACCTCCCGGCCTTTTAATTCTTCCAAAGTACAGGTCTCCGCTTTCGTTCCCTCTCTCCCTATGTTTTCGACATAACCGCAGACCCGTTCCTTTTCTATGCTATGTAATAAAATACCGCAGGCTTTTTCCAGATAATCTTTTCGCCTATGGCTGGACGGATTATAAAGTACGATCACAAAATCTCCTTCCGCTGCCGCCCGCAGCTTCTTTGCAATCTCTTCCCACGGCGTCAGCAAATCACTTAAACTGATAATACAAAAGTCGTGGTTAAGAGGCGCGCCCAGAACCGCCGCCCCGCTGCTTGCCGCGGTAATGCCTGCAATAACGCATAACTCCGTTTCCGGATAGTCTTTCCCGGTTTCATACATCAAAGAGGCAAGTCCATAGATTCCCGCATCCCCACTGCACAGTAAAGCTACTTTCTTTCCTTTTTTGGCCTCCTTAAAGCAAAGCCTGCACCGTTCTTTTTCCTGCCGCATCGGCGTAGATAATAATTCTTTTTTTTGAAAGCGTTCTCCCAAAAGCTGTAAATACAATGGATAACCGACAATCACATCAGCGTTCTCCAATACGTCTAACGCCTCCGACGTCATCATATCTTCTCTTCCCGGACCCATTCCTACGATATAAATTTTATTTGCCACCAATTAGTCCTGCCTTTCCCAATCTAACGTCCAGCCGCGTTTCGCTATCGCAATCGTCATACCGTTTTCCGCATATTTTACAAGAATCAGTTTTCCGTCTTCTCCGCAGGCCTTTAACGCCGCCCGCTCGCACACGTTGTCAACGCCTACTTTACTTTCCACAAAATCTGAATGCGCAAAATCTCCTTCAACTTTCTGTAATTCCTCCGCACTATAAGTCAAAAATAAAATCCCCTCTTTATGGGCGTAGTCCAGTATTCCCTTTTCATCCTGTTTTTGTGAAATAGAGGAAAGCGCAAAAATCTGCGTTACGGATATGCCCGCCTCTGTCATTTTCTTTTCAATCAGGCTTTCTATTTCTTCTGCGTTTTTTCCCTTTTTACATCCTATCCCGATAACATACTCCTTTGGCCTTAACAAAACGGCTGCTCCAAAATCATCCCCGCCAGATGTCACAACAACGTCAACCGCTTCCGTCGGCGGATATGGCACAAGCCGTACTCCCTGCGGCGGACAATCTCTATCCGTCAGACGGCTTTCTTCCGATACACTGCTGCCCCGTTTTTTACTGTCCTTTTCATACCTCGGTTCTATGGAGATTGTAATCTCTTCTCCCGCTAAAACTTTCGCCGAAACCGCCGCGATACCATTTTTATTTTCAATGAAAAGATGATTCCTTTTTGCAAACAAATCCACCGCAAATTTTCCATGAATATCCGTTGCCGTCGTAATAACCGGTTCCGCTCCCGTCTCTTTTGCCAGACAGAGGGCAAGTTCATTTGCCCCGCCCATATGCCCTGATAAAATGGGAATCACATATCTTCCCATTTCATCCATGACCAACACCGGAACGTCATGCAGCTTATCGCTAATATGCGGTGCGGCTGCCCTAACCGCAATCCCGCACGCGCCGATAAAAAGCAGCGCATTTTGCTCCTGCATCTGCATTTTTGCCCAATCACTGACAGATATGTCCACATACAAGACAGAGTGCGGCCTATCGCCTTGCGGATAAGCTTTCCATTTGGTATACAAAACAACCTCCGTTCCACTTTCGATATGACCGTCTTTGCCGTCATCTGCGATATAACTGTCTCTGCCGTCGCGCTCTGTTTCGCCTTTCAGCCGCGAACGAATTTTTTCCGCAAGCTTTAATCCTTTTTCCGTAAAACTGATAATGCTTATTTTCTCATTTTGCGGCAAGGAGTGCATTGTTTCCTTTTCGATTCGTGCGGGGCGAAACGCCGTTGCAAAATCAGGCGCATACAACCGCGATTTACGATAATTTTGATGTGCAATCGCATCGCCGACCAACACCAGCGCAGTCTTCGTAATGCCATGTACAACCGCAGTCTCATGCAATGTTTTCACTGTGCAGATATACGCCTCTTCCTCATCCCATGTTGCTTTATACACAATCGCCGCCGGAGTCGTTTCCCGATATCCTCCCGCAATCAAACGCCTGCTTAACTCCTCCGTCATTCCCACGCTTAAATAAACTGCCATGGATGCCTGATGCGCCGCAAACCGTTCAATGCTTTCTTTCTCTGGAACCTTTGTTTTTCCCTCCATCCTCGTAATGATTAAGGACTGTGAAATTCCCGGCAGGGTATATTCTAAATTCAGGGAAGCGGCCGCTCCGAAACATGCGCTGACTCCCGGACAGCTTTCGTAAGAAATGCCAAGGCGGTCCAGTTCGTCCATCTGCTCTCTGACCGCTCCGTAAACGCTGGGGTCGCCCGTATGTAATCTGACAGTCATTTTCCCATCCGCTTCCGCATTTTTCATTATCTGAATTACTTCCCCCAGAGTTAATTTTGCGCTGTTATATATCGCACAGTCTTTCCCTGCATAAGTAAGCAAGTCAGGATTTACCAAAGAACCCGCATAAATAATCACATCCGCCCGCTCCAACAGCCGCATTCCCCTAACCGTTATCAAATCTGCTGCGCCTGTTCCTGCTCCAACAAAGTAAACCATTCTTCTGCCCCCCTGCTTTTTGCCAGCTCTCCATACGCATTCGCATATAAAATACAGTCTGTTTTCAGTTTCCCTCCGGCGCGGTTTTCCATATAAAAACAAATCCGCTCTGCAATATTATCCATTACCGGCTGTAATTTTCCACCGCGCTCCAAAATCGGTATTGCTTCCTCCGTCGTTGCACATTCGAGTATGGCATATGCCTGCTTAGCCGTTATCCCCTCTCTTATGGAAAATGCCGCCAGAAGTTCCATTCGACAATCCGCCTCTTTGGAATGCGTATTCATAATGCCTCCTGCCACTTTAATTAACTTACCGATATGACCGGTCAAAAGCATTTTCTGAAAACCCAGTTCCACCATCATATCAATGGTCTCTCCGATAAAATTGCTGCATTTGACGCTTCTGTCCAAATCATATCCATATGTCTTTTTCATAAAATCCAAACCATAGTTTCCCGGTGAGACTGTAGCATAATCGAACCCTTCCGCTCTTCTTTGCCGCAATTCCACCCGAATCGTATCCAAAATCGCCTGACTGCTCATTGGTTCCACGATACCGCTTGTTCCCAATATTGAAATGCCGCCGACAATGCCCAGCCTTGGATTAAAGGTACGGACGCCAAGCTTTTCTCCCTCCGGCGCGGAAATTTCAATATATAAACCGCCCCTGTAATCCGCGGCCCTGCACACTTCCAGCACTTCTTTTTCTATCATTTTTCTTGGCACATGATTGATAGCTGCATTCCCTATCGGCTGGTCAAGTCCGGGTCTTGTCACTCTTCCGATACCGATTCCGCCTTCTATTATGATTTCCTTTTCCTTGTCGTTTTTTGTTTCTTCCTGCTTGGCAGCCTCCGGATAGGACACGCTGGCATAAATCAGCGTACCGCTTGTAATATCCGGGTCATCGCCGCCGTCTTTTTTTACCGCGCAGCTTACCTCGTTTTCACTGCGTCTGATATCCAAAATCCCGGCCGTATATAAAATCCCTTTCGGCGTTTCGATTGTGATTTCTGTTTTAAGCCGCCCTGTCAATAGCATATAGGAAGCCGCTTTTGCCGCTGCCGCCGCGCAGCTTCCGGTCGTAAAACCGTATCGCATTCCGATGTTCCTTTCTGCTTTTTATTTTTCTGCATCCCGCAGTTGATACAATACGGCGTTACAGATTGCCGCCGCAATCGTGCTACCGCCTTTTCTTCCTACATTGACAATGTAGGGAATATCCGTTTGCAATATCAGTTCCTTGGCCGCCTCCACATTGACGAATCCTACCGGCACACCGATAATAAAGGCAGGCTTCCAGCCGCTTTCTTTTATCATTTCATATAATTTTATCAATGCCGTCGGCGCATTGCCGATTACAAAAATAATCGGTTTTTCTATCGCCGCCGCCATCTCCATGCTGACTGCTGCCCGCGTTGTTTTTCTTTCCTTTGCCAGACGCGCAGCCTCTTCATCCGCCATAAAACAATGTGCCTCTCCGCCAAATCTTGCAAGCACATTTTTATTGATTCCGGCTAAAGCCATATTGGTATCCGTTACAATATCCGCACCGTTTTTTATCAATTCCCGCATCTGCGTGACCGCCCCTTTTGAAAAGCGGAGAGTCTTCGCATAGTCAAAATCCGCGCTGGTATGTATGACTCGTTTTATAATCGCTTCTTCCTCTTTTCCAAGTACAATTTCCCTCTGTGCAAGTTCGTCGTCAATTATCTCAAAACTGCGTTTTTCAATTTCCTCCGGCAGTACATATTCTATTTTACGATGTTCCACTTTTATATCCGTTCCTTTCCCTCAATTCTCACCCGCTCGGTTTTCATGTTTCAGGCTTTCGATTGCTTTCAGTAAAATCTCATTCTCTCCTCTGCTTTTCACTGCAATCCGATAAAATCCTTTCCGCAGCCCCCTGAAATTTTCGCAATTCCTGATTAAAACGCCTTTTTGTAACAGTTTATCATATAACCCCTCTTCCCCATATATGAGAAGAAAATTCGCCGCAGAAGAAAACACCGTAAATCCCTGTTTTCTTAATCCGTCCGCTAATAACTTCTTCTCCTGTTCCACAAAGCGTTTCGTATGTAATATAAATTCATTCTGTATGACACAGGCACAGCCTGCCGCTTGTGCAAAACAAGATAAATTCCATTCCGGAAGCTGTCCGGCTATCCTTGCCAGAAGCGCAGGATTTTTACAGACCAGATATCCTAACCGCGCACCAGGAATCGAAAAAATTTTCGTAAAACTTCTAACAAGTATCAAATTGTCAAATTCGTTTATTTCCGAAAGCATGGAAAAACCGCTGCCTGTAAATTCAATGAAACTCTCATCCAACACCACATAAATTTCTTTTTCCCGGCAATGATAAAGCAGCTTTAAAAGCTCGTCTTTTTCAATAAGCATTCCCGTAGGATTATTGGGATTAGCAAGAAAAACAAGGTCTGTATCCTTTGTCAGCGTTTCGCAAAAATCGCTTGTGATACAAAAATGATTTTTCTCTTTCATCTCATAATAAATAATTTCACTTTCCGCCGCTTCGGCCGCATATTCATATCCATAGAAAGAGGGAACCGGTATTACGGTTTTTTGCGGTTTTAATCCATGCGTAACCGCCATAAAAAGTTCCGAAGCCCCATTCCCGAAAAGCAGATATTGTTCCGGTACTGCCAACATTCTGCTGACCGCTTTTTTTAGTTTTTCCGCTTCCATATCCGGATACCCGCCGCACATTTCGACGGCTTCATACATCGCCGCCTTTACAGCCTTTGGCGTGCCAAGCGGATTGATATTTATCGAAAAATCAATATCGACATGATTTCTATAGATATCGCCGCCGTGAATACTCATCCACTCATCCCTTTCCTATCATTATTTGTACGCCAAGCAATACTATCAGGCATATTGCTTCACACATCCATGCCGTAACATACATAAGGCGGTTGGCGCGTTTGATATCCTCGTATTCCACATTCCGCAGCGCATCGCCTATATATGGCTTTTTTACCATTTTGCCAAAATAGCTGGCATCTCCTGCCAGTCTTATGCCAAGCGCACCAGCGCACACCGACTCCGTCTGTGCAGAATTAGGACTCGCATGTTTTTTTCGGTCTCTTTTATAGACGGCCGCCGCATGTTTTCCTGAAAACTCTCCCCCTGCGAGAAAAGCCGCTGCAATCATCAGATATGCGCTGATTCTTGCCGGAATGAAATTGACAATATCGTCCAACTTTGCGGCCGTCCTGCCAAAATATAAATATTTATCATTCCGATAGCCAATCATGGAATCCATGGTGTTTACCGCCTTATAAAAAAAGCCAAGCGTCGGTCCGCCAACCGCCAGATACAGCATCGGAGCAATGACTCCGTCAGAAGTATTCTCCGCCACCGTTTCCACCGCCGCTTTCGCAACTCCCTCTTCATCCAGACAGTCCGTATCCCTGCCCACAATCATGGAAACGGCTCTTCTGGACTTATCCAAATCGCCATTTTGCAAACATCGGTACACTTTCATACTCTCGTCTTTCAGGCTCTTCACCGCCAAAATCTGATAGGTCATAAGACATTCCGCCGCCATCCCCAGATAAGGATATATCCGGTATGCTGCCAGCAAAAGCAAAAATGCTGCCGCCGTAACGCCCGCCAGTACAATCATTACTAACGCCGCTCCCTGCCGGATTTGTGCCTTAGCGTTATCTGTTTCCGATTTTCGCAACGCTTTTTCCGTTTTTGTTATCAACTTTCCTATCAGCCGGATTGGATGCGGCAGCCAATGTGGGTCTCCGAAAACCAAATCCAGTAAAAATCCGGTAAAAAATGCTATAATATGATATCTCATATGTCTGCCTCTATCTCTATTTGTATCTCCATTTTTTCTAATGCACTCCCGTCATACCACTTTTTCATGGTACATAGATAACCTCTGCCGTTTATGGTCTGATAGTCAAAATAACTCTTCTTCTCTTTAGGGGAATGATAAATGCCATACGCGCTCAGTAATGACATCATCGTGCCGCCATGGACAATCAACGCCGTCCGAAGCGGCGCCTCCACACCGTCATCCACGCTTTGGCAAAGCATACTGCACATCCGCCTAAAACCTTTTTCACAACGCAAATGAAAATTTTCCCTGCTTTCCCCATCCGGAAAAGCCAGCGTTCCGCCGCTGTCAATCCATGCCTGATACTGCCTGTCATCTTTTAACTCGTCATAATTTTTATATTCAAAGCGTCCGAAGTCTATTTCCCTCCACTCCGGAATGATGACCGGCGTAATCTCCGGATAAAGAATCCGTGCGCTTTCCAGACATCTTTTCATAGGGCTGGTGAATAGATATTGTACGTCCGGATATATGCCTTGCTTTCTATATGACAATAGCTGCCGGACTCCCTCCTTAGAAAGAGACTCATTCGTTGTTCCTAAATATCTATGCTCTTTATTCGCCTGTGTTTCGCCGTGTCGGATAAACGCCAATATCACTTGATTTTCTGTCCGATTCCGCATAGGACGCGTTCTACCTCCTCTGCTCTTTCGGCAAGCGTTACCAGAATCCTGCCCGTACGCTCCCGATATTCTCTCTCGAACGCGTCCACCGGCACAATACCGTTTCCAATCTCATCACTGATGATGATGCAGTTTTCATGATTCTCCAAAAAAGACAGTATTTCCTCTTCCGGAGAGTTTCCGGTTATGAGACGTTCCTTTATCCATTTATGAAAATGATTGATAACGATTGTCTGTTCTGATGAAACGCTGCTCTCCAGCAGCCTGGCATCCCATACCACATCTTCCGCCAACTGATACTTTTGCAGTACATAGTGCAGTTTCCCCTGTGCATATCCGCCTATAATCAATTTCATCTGTTCCTCCATGCCCTTTCCCGGCCTGCGCATCCGCTTATCAAACGCCGCCTGCCGCGCGAATCCAGATATCCGATAAAGCCGCTGCCGCTATCATAAAAACTTCGCAAATCAATATAAAACAGCCCGACGTATCGCCGGTAACACCTCCAAACTCCTTCCTGGCGCGATAGTAATAATATCCAAACATCACGAAAGCCGCTGCTGCCGTAAATAATCCCGCAGAAACGGAAAAAAAGAGCATCAAACCGATACAGACAGCGCTTTCCATATATAAGATGACTTTCACGATATTTTTCCCGGAACTGTCTGCGAAAAGATAAAGCGTACCGTCTTTTTTCGCAGTCGGAAAAGAAATTGCGCTGATACCGCAAAGACAACGTGACAAAAAAAAGCCGCTGCATACGATTTTTAACGACGCCTGACGCTCTATTTCCGAAAATGCTCCCGCATAAATAAGCCCGTAGACAGCCAGCATAATAACCGCAAACGCGCCGGTATGGGAATCTTTCATAATTTCCAGTTTTCTCTCTCTGTCTCTATAGGAATGTATGGCATCCATCGTGTCCATGAATCCGTCCATATGAATACCCCCCGTTACCAGAAGCGGTATGAGTGCATCCATTGCCACCCGGCACAAAACCCCGATATGATATCTGTCACACAAATAATTCCCCAGATAAATGCCTGCGCCAATCAAGGCTCCTATCCATGGAAAAAAGCAGAAAATATAGCGCATATCCTCTTCCTTCCACGCAAACTGGGGAACCGGAATTGTGGAATACATGGAAACCGCTATTAAAAAAGATTTTATAACCCGCATATTTTACGCCTCCCAAACATCCTATCAGCGTTTCAGCATAATAGGAATCCCTGTCGTAACTTCCACAACCTGTTCGGCCATAGCGGCAATTTTTTCATTAACCGCCCCCATTGCCTCGATATATTCCATCGTTGTCTCTTCATAAATAATGCCGTCTTCAAACACATTGTTGCTCACGATAACAAGATGAGTTATCTCTTTTTGCAATATTTTTATCCCTGCTATCACACTTTCAACTACCTGCTCTTTCGTCCGTGGCTCTTCCCCGGAGAACATTTCATTTGCCGTAAGATTTGACATGCACTCCAACAAAACAGTCTTCTCTCCCGCCGCCATTTGTGCTAACGCTTTCTGAATTTCCACCGGCTGTTCTATCGTAATAAAATCTTTGTCTTTTCTAAGTTCCCTATGTCTGTCCGCTTTGCGGCGGCTTTCTTCATCCAAAATCTGCATCGTCGCCAGATAATATTTTTTTCCGGGAAACTCTCCGGCTGTCTTTTCCGCATAAGCGGACTTCCCGCTTCCGCTCCCGCCAACAATCAATATCATCATCTTTATGCGCCGCCTTGCCTTTCCTGTTATTGATATCTTTTGTACTGCTCTATTTGTATATTTTCAAAAGTGTTTTTTTCGTGATAAACGCATAAGGCCGTCTCTAAAAGCAACAACATCATGACCGCGCCCGTTCCCTCTCCCAACGCCATCCGAGCGTCAATAACAGGCTCTAATTTCAGCTCTTTCATTAATTTTTCCACCGCCGGTTCTTTCCCTTTATGCGATGGTATCAAATATTGTATGACGCCCGGCACAAGTCTCTCGGCAAGAAGCGCCGCCGTCATACTGATAACGCCGTCCAACACTATCGGTATACGGGAAAGCGCGCCGCCGATACAAAGGCCGGTAAGCCCTGCAATATCCAGTCCGCCGACGGTTTCCAACACACGAAGCGGCTCTGCCTCATAGAGTTTGTATTTGGCAATCGCTTCTTGAATCACTTGCTTTTTCCGCTGTAATTTCTCATCGCAAAGACCCGCGCCCCGTCCGGTTACCGCCTCCGCTTCGCACTTTAAAAGAGCTGCCGCCACAGCGCTGCTTGTTGTCGTATTGCCGATGCCCATTTCGCCCGCCGCCAGAATACGATAGCCTTTTTTCTTACAGTCAGCCGCGGTTTCCATGCCTGTATAAATCGCCCTGACAGCCTCTTGTCTTGTCATAGCCGCTTCTATTTTGAAATTTCCGGTTCCCCGGCGGATTTTCTTATCCAGCACGCCCGGTATTTTCTCCGCACTGCCAATTCCGATATCGATAGGAATCGTGTCCGCCCCTACTGCCGCCGCCATTTTTCCTACCGAGGACGCTCCTTTTGCCATCTGCTTAACGACAGCCAGCGTCACTTCCTGTCCGGACTGGCTGACGCCCTCTTTTACAATGCCGTTATCCGCACACATGATAACGACCGCCTTTTTAGAAATATCAATTTCCTCCGTACCTAAAACCGCTCCTATCTGTGCCGTCAGCGGTTCAAATTTTCCCATGCCGTCAAGCGGTTTCGCTATGGCATCCCAGTTTTGCAATATCTTTTTGTATATCTCCCTGTCCGGCGCGTCCACTGATAATTTTAATAAATCCTCTTCCATATCGCTATCATACACGCGCCTCTCTAAGCATTCCATAGATTTCCTCCATGTTCAAATATGCTGATAAAATATCCGCCAACTTATCATACTGCTTTTCTTTATATTCCTGATAGTCCATATAAGGTTCTTTGGCCGTTTCCGTGCCTTTATCCGTGACGATTCCCTTTTTTTCTGCCAGCGTTCCCACAAGCGCAGACGCGACCGCTCCCTTATCGAAAATGCCGTGTATATAAGTTCCGTATACATTAGGGGTTTGCCCTGTTATGAATGCTCCATCCGTATGTTCCATGCTCTGCCCCATATGTATCTCATACCCCTCATAGTCAAGCCCGGAAAGCGCGGCAAAGACGCCCTCCAGCTTATTCACTGTTCCATGTACCTGACGGCGCACCTTTTCATGCTGTAATTTCGTTGTTACGGAAAGCAGTTCCATGCCTTGTATCGCTCCGCCCGCCTCCAGATTATCCGGGTCTAAAATCCGGCTGCCCAGCATCTGATATCCGCCGCAGATACCACAAACCGCTATCTCCTCTGCCAGCTTTTTCACGGCGTTTTCCAATCCGTTCCCACGCATCCATTCTAAATCGCTCATGGTATTTTTACTGCCGGGCAAAAAAATAATATCCGGCCGCCCTAACTGTGACGGTGATGTAACATAACGCACCGATACATCTTCTATTTGTTCAAATACATTAAAATCCGTGAAATTTGAAATTCTGGGATATCTGATAACCGCTATATCGATTTTTCCTTTTTCCTTTTTATCGAAACGGGTCGTCAGACTATCCTCGTCCTCCAACGCTATTTCCATATAAGGGATGACGCCGTATACCGGAATGCCTCCCTTTTGCTCCAATATCTCAATTCCGGAATCCAACAGCGAACTATCGCCCCGGAATTTATTGATAACCAGACCTTTTACTCTTTCTTTTTCCTCTCTTGACAGAAGCATTAACGTTCCCAAAAGCTGCGCAAACACGCCGCCCCTGTCAATATCTCCCACAAGCAAAACCGGTGCGTCAACCATCTGCGCCAGACCCATATTGACAATATCATTTTCACGCAGATTGATTTCTGCCGGGCTGCCCGCTCCCTCAATAACGATAATGTCCGCCGTCTCTTCCAGTTTCCGAAACGCTTTCTTTATCTCGGGAATTAAATTCTTTTTATAGGAAAAATACTCTCTTGCGCTCATATTCCCAAGAACCTGTCCGTTCACGATTACCTGTGAACCGGTATGGTCTGTCGGCTTTAACAAAATCGGATTCATACAGACAAGCGGTTCCACGCCCGCCGCCTCCGCCTGCATCACCTGCGCCCTGCCCATTTCAAGCCCCTCCTTTGTGATAAAGGAATTGAGCGACATATTCTGTGATTTAAAAGGCGCGACACGGTACCCGTTCCGCTTCATAATCCTGCACAGCCCTGCCGTCAAAAGGCTTTTGCCCGCGCCGGACATCGTTCCCTGAATCATAATAACCTTTGCCACATTGATAACCGTTCCCTTTCTGTAACCCGCCAATTTATACTTGTACTGATACTTTTATTGACGCTTTAACGATACATTTCCACCTGTCTGATATACGCCAGGAATTTTTCGCTCCCCGCAAAGTTATTCTTATCTATATCAAAAAGTCTTTCTATAAAATCCGTTTCAAAAACTTCCTCCGGCGTGCCGCAGCGTTCGACATACTCTCCTTTTAAGCAGAGTATCTTATCGGAAACTATCTTTGCCAGTTCCAGTTCGTGTAAAGACATAACCACGGTAAGGTTTTTCTTTTCCCTCATTTCCTGTAATACGGATAAAAACTCCAATTTATACCTGATGTCCAGATAGGATGTCGGCTCGTCCAGTATGATAATTTCCGGCTCCTGGCAGATTGCCCTTGCCAGCATCACCCGCTGCCTCTGCCCGTCGCTGATTTTATGAAAATCCTGTCCGCCGATATCCGTAATATGCACCAGTTCCATTGCTTCTTCCACAATGTATTTATCCGCTTTTGATAACACGCCAAACCATCCCGTATACGGATATCTTCCCGTCGCCACCACATCCCGGCAGCTTTGCATTTCTGTTCTTAATTTTTCCGTAAACAATACGGACATTTTTTTTGCCAGTTCTTCTCTTTTCATTGCTCCTACGGCTTCTTCTCCCAGATAGACCGTTCCGCCAAGCAGGCGAAGCTGCCCGGCGATACTTTTTAACACCGTGGATTTTCCTGCGCCGTTGGGGCCTATTATTGTTAGAATCTCTCCTTTAGGTAATGCCATTTCGATTTCTTTTATCAATGGCTTATCGTCATATCCTACGCACATTTTTTTCGTAGAAAAGTAATAATCATTCATGCCCAATCCCTATTTCTCTTTTTGTTTTCTTATCATAATCCAAAGCACTACCGGCGCGCCAAAAACAGCTGTCACCGTGCTGATGCTTAGTTCCGTGGGCGCAAGCATCGTTCTGGCAAGCAAATCACAAAAAAGGCAAAACGCGCTTCCCCCCAGATAGCAGGCAGGTATCATCCAAAGCGGCTCCGTCGTATGTAAAAGCTTTTTCACAAGATGCGGCACTGCAATTCCCACAAAAGAAATCGGTCCCGCAAAGGCGACGATGCACGCCGATAAAATACTGGAAAAAATGACAATGCCCATTCGCAGTAAACGGATATTTACTCCCAGATTCTGTGCATATGTCTCTCCCGCCTGATACGCGCCGAGCGGTTTTGATATCAAAAAAACCGCCATAAACGTTACCGCCACCACTATTGTCATCACCTTTACGTTTTCCCACGTCATCCCGGAAAAACTACCGCGCGACCAGTTATGAAGATTGACAATATCGGCATCATCCGCAAATGTTACCACCAGTTCCGTTACCGCCGAACAAATATATCCAATCATAACGCCGCTGACGATTAACATCGGCATACTGTTAATTTTACGTGACAATATCAGCACAAATCCCATAGATAGCATGGCCCCGGCAAATGCCGCAAGAATCAACAACGCCGAGGTTACCCTGACGGCTTTTCCCATCAGAAAAACCATCACCAGTGACACAACCATTTTGGCTCCGGAAGAGATTCCCAAAACAAACGGGCCTGCAATCGGATTATGAAAAAAAGTCTGTAAAAGATATCCCGCAAGAGAAAGCGCCCCGCCAAGTATAAAAACCGCCGCCGCTCTTGGCAGTCGGATATCATATAAGATTCTTTCCGCCGTTTCAGCGCTTTTTTCTCCGGCAAAGACTGCCATCATATCCGGCAGCGTAATCTTAACGCTGCCGATGCAGATATTTAATATAAAGAAAAGCATTGTTCCAAATATAAGTAAAACAAAAGCCCCCACATATCTATGGTTTCTAATTTTGTTCATATAAAGATACCTTTCTCTTAACCTGCGACATTTGACGGCGCAAATTTATGTATGAAAATCCATTTTTCACATTAATTTAAATGAAAAAGATAGTGCATACCATCATTTTCTCCCGCAATCATCTTGTGAATATCTTCGATTAAATAACCGATGGAAAGAGACTGCTGGTACATATCGTTGGTCGTACACCAGACATTTCCCTCTTTTAGCGCCTTAAAATCCGCTAACAGTTCACATTTATCCAAAAGCTCCTCCACACTGGAAACGCCTCCGTCAATGGAGCTGTTATAAATCAAAAAGTCCGCTTCCTTTGCGCCGTTATAAAACTCTTCCACCTGCATATTTATCGTGGAACGCTTCGTTTCTTCGTCGCCCAGATTCTCAAAGATATAGTTTCCGCCCGCAAGTTCTATCATCTTCGGTACATAATCCGACGATTGGCGCACCTGTATCAGACCGTTAGACGTCACAAAAAAGAAAGCGACGGTTTTATCCGTTTTTTCTTCTGCTTTTACTTTGTCAAGGATATCCGTCTGTTCTTTAAATATCCTTTCCGCTTCCTCTTCTTTTCCAAGCAGCGCGCCATAAAATTTAACCCATTCCACCCTACCGAGCGGATGCGGCTCATAGCTGGAATACTCTATCATCACCGGAATCCCAAAATCCTCCAGTTTCTCCACCACTTCGGGGGAATGGGAAATCATCATATTTTCTATCGCCAGCTTACAGTTTTGGGAAACAATCAATTCGTAGTCCGGCTTGTTGTATTTTCCCGCATAAAGAATATCTCCGTCCGCCATGGCTTCCCGTGCCGTTTCGATATACCATCCGTCCTCTTTCTGCCCCGAAAAAGTAATAGCGTCTAACCCGTCCAATCCACTGAACATATCCATTGCCGCAGACGCCACCAGATAGATATCTTTTATCGGTCTCTGTAATACTACGGCGTCTACATCCTGCGGCGCTTCTTTATCCTCTGGCACAATCAAAAACCGCCCGCCGTCCATAGTCGTCGTCAGCATGGTATATCCGCCCTCATAATAATCGACCGTAAAATTCTCGGCATACTGTAATTCCATGCTGCTTTCGTAAACCAGACTTTCCTCTGCCAGCTCCCAGTCCGTGTTCGTTTCCACCTTCGGTATGGTATTAGTGTCTATCTCAGCATTGGATATCGGCGGCGCAGCATATGAAGCCTTTCCACAGCTGCATAGTCCAAACAGTCCTGCCCATGCCAGAAAGCAAAATACTATTGTTCTTTTCGCTGTCTTTTTTTTCATTATTTCTGTCTTTATTGCTTTTTTCATTTCTTCTGTATGGTGTCTAACTGAAATGTTATTGTATATTCTATTTCATGCGGCTTACTCATCGCCACGGTATCGCCGATAATATCCATCGGCTCGCCAAATACCAGAACCGGAATCTCAAAGACACTGTTTCCTCCCGTATTGACCGGGAAATACTTTTTCCCATTCACTATCATATAATCATAATTCGGACTGCTCCATGTTACTGTCGCTACTGCTTCTCCATTCGTCACCGTAATTTCCGCGGGAGATAAAATCTCCGCCTTTCCGCTTCCGCCCTCAAAGGTAATCTCGATATTGTATACGCCATCTTCCGGCGCACTTGTTTTTTTCGCCTGCGCATCTTCCTCTGCCGGAACGGGATTGGAAACGCGGACTTTGTGGTCGTACCATTTTCCTTTCGTTCCGATTAACGCTAAATCAAATTCTTGTTCCAGCACAGGAACAGGCACATCGAATCCATAGACTTCCTCTGTCATGCCGTCGCTGTATGTAACCGTATCTTTTGTCGGCAAAAGCAACTGCGCGCCCTCTTTTGCGGCGTCCTCGGCAAGTCCGGGATACAGGTTTAAAATTTTCTTGGAACCCAGGGAAATGTGTATTACCATTTCCCCGTTTTCTACTGTTAAAGTTCCTTTATTATCATAAGCCTCATTGACATGGAACATACTGCTGTCCGTTGTAAACTCCGCCGTGTAAACGCCGTCCGGCAGCGCCGACGCCTTGCTTTGCATCCGGCTTCTTCCGAGAACCGCCGCCGTATGCGCCACATAAAGCTTGCGGATATCCTCTATCGAACCAAGCCCCGTTATCTGCGTCTCCACACTTTCAAACTTCCCGGAAGCGATAAACATACTAAGCCAGGAATCTTCGTCCTCGCCCGCCATATCGTTGTTGGCATGGTCGCCCGCAACTACCATCAACGGACGCAGGATAACTTTCGTATATCCCATCCGGGAAACCGCCTCTATTACTTCTTCGCAGGCTGTCTCTTCCGGCTCTCCCTCCACGGTTCCGATAAAAGCGTTGCCACAGCCGATGTCTGTCATCTGTGTCTGCATCTGGCTATAGCTTACCTTTGCCGTATGGGAAGTGCCATGTCCTAAAAAGACAAATGCCGTGCCATCCTCCTGTGCGTCTGCAAGACTTTCATATCCGGCGTCCGCTACAGCCGCCGCCAGAACCGCTTCCGCTACAGCCGCCTTATCCGCATTGACAACCGATGCGTCCGCGCCAACTTCGCCAAGAAGCGGCTCTGCAACCTGCACGGTTTCAAATTTATTCCGATATGCTTCGACGGATTCCATCAACTCATCATACTCCGCGCCATGCATCAGATGCGTAGGCTGTATCACCAGATTTTTAACGCCGTTTGCCACCGCGCGCTCCAATGCCTGCTGCACATTATCAATTTTTTCCCCGTCTCTTGCCTGCACATGATTAATAATAATCTGTGCGGTAAAAGCCCGTCTTACCGACCAGTCGGGATTCGCCTCTTGTATCGCGTCCTCAATTCCCTTGATATCGGCTACGCGGCTGTCATTAAAAGAAGTTCCGAAACTCACTACCAAAATCTCGTTTTCGCCGATATCATCCTGATTTCTGGGGTCGTCTTTGGAGGCGTCTCCGGTATCTCTTCCGAAATAATCCGGGTCTGCATCCTCACCTTCTACCAATTCTTTCTGCGCATCCGTTAAAGCGTCCCATGCCGCCTTTGCCTGTGCGCACTGTTCGTCCGTATCATCCGTTCTCTCCTGTACATAAATAGCGTCAATCAACGCCGCAACCTCGTCAGCCGCCGCCTGGTCGCTTTCCGCGCCGGACTCTCCGTTATTATCCGCCGCTTCTCCTGCTGTATCTGCCTGTCCTGCATTATCCGCTGTCTCTCCGACGTTGTCTGTTGATTGGGAAACCGCCGTTTCCGCCTCTTTTCCACTGCCGCAGCCCGCCAGACAAAATGCTCCCACCATAGCTGCCATCAATACTGCCGTTACCCGTTTCTTCATGTCTCCTCCTTCCGGCGTCTGCCGCGCCGTTATTTCATCTTGATTATTTACCAGATATCGGCGCAGATATTTTACGTCATAAAAAGGCATAAAAAAATCCCCCACCGCAACGAAAACACAACTACGGTAAAGGATTGCAATACAAAGAAACCCGCCGGACACAAGATACAGCAACAAAACGTGCAGCCATGATTCTGCTCCGGCAAAGTAAAACGTACAACCAGTTACTCGTGGTCTGAAACAAATGTTTCCGTACAACATACAGGCAGGTCTCCCGGCTTAAAGTTCGTGGTTTATTAACCAGCGCATCCGCCATCTTCCCAGTTTCCCAGTGATATATCGGCCTCTACTCCCTAATTACGGTGACGAGTTCGTACAGGATTTCCACCTGTTTCCCTTTTCACCAAAACCAATGCTTTTTTACGCATTGTTTTGACACCTGTATGTTATCTATGTAATTGTCCAAAGTATATCATATTTTTTCTAAATGTCAATAAGCCAAGATGCAAATTCCATAAGCTGTATGCTTAATGATATTTCCCGAAAATCCGGCTGTAGCCGTACGGCAGCGGCATATCCGTCATGGATGCTATCCGCCTGTGTTCCGGGCTGCCGTCCTCTATTCTGTTCTGACAGCGGGTATTCTGGCACCCGATGCAGACAGCCCCGCACTGCACTTTTTCATCCTGCGTCAACTCGGCGACAAAGGCGACGCTCTTTTTGGGCAGCATACAAAAAGCGGTATTGCAGCTGACCTTTCCGCCAGCTTCCTCTAACAAACGCGGAAGCATATCCAGTGGGAATTTTTCCTCGCCTCCTGGAAAATGATATCTTGCCACATGCCAATCCGTATTTTCCTTGATGTAACGGTTATAAGCGTCATATCCCTTTAACAACAACTCGCTTGCCAGAACCTCTAACATATAACTTTGTGACAGCAGTCCTTTCCCGCTGTAACTGTCTTGTAAATCGTCCAGTCCGGCTCCCAAAGACATGACAACGTTCTCATATACCGACGCCCCGTCCTGGTATTCTTCCTGTTTGTCCGGACGGATTTTGCCGCGCTCCCAGAAAGCCTCCCCGCGCATCAGGGGCAGCATCTCCCCCGCCACCTCCCGCAATTCGGGTATCTGCGTTTCTTCATAATGAAATTTTTCACACATATTCGCCAGAAAATCCGGCGATAAAAATTCGTCCAGTACATCCGGGAAAAAAGCTGACATTTTGGTCTCCTTTCTGAAACAGAGTATAGGCAGGAAAAATAGGAATCCATAATTTGCGTATTGCATTTTTCACATCTTTCTTACAATATCGTTTCTACCCATGTCCGTAAGCTGTCTGCACTATTTGCTCCATTCAAAATTTTTCCTTCAATAATGGTCGTATCCGCCGCGACAGAGCTTTTCAATCCGGTCACCGTTTCCCCAAATCCGCTGCCGCCGGAAGTGGCAAATAATACAATCTTCTTTCCGGAAAAATCATAACTTTCCAGAAAACTATTCACAATGGTCGGCGCCACATACCACCAGATTGGGAATCCTAAAAAGATGGTATCATACTGTGCGATTTCGGCATTGCTGTCCGCAATAGCCGGACGGCTGGACTTATCGTTCATTTCCACGCTGCTGCGGGATTTCTTATCCATCCAGTTTAAATCATTCTTTGTATACGGCACGGCGGGCTTAATCTCATAAAGGTCAGCGCCCGCTGCCTGTGCCAGATTTTCGGCTGCTTTTTTTGTAACCCCGCTTGCACTGAAATATGCTACTAATATTTTACTCATTATATGTCCCTCCAAAATTTTATTTTCATAATGAATACCCTGTCTGCTTCGCATCCACATGATTGTTTTCAAATACAAAATCCGAAAGCAGATATTGGTCGTCTTTCGGTGTTACGCAATACTGCGTTTGACACTTACAATTACAGTTTCGCATTGTCACATACTCCACACGGGAAATCGGCATATCCGTACGCCCTTTTAAATCAAAAAACTGCTTCCACGGATTGATATTCAGGAAGTTTGTCACGGAACCTTCAATATCCTCTACTAAAATATATTCATAATGCTGGGGCGTATCCGGACGCAATTTAAGCCAAAGCAGGTTCATGGCATTGGATACTTTAATGCGCCGCATGATAATATTTTTATTATGGACAGACTCGGAGCCCAGCGTCAGACAGCCGTGGCAGAAACCGTATCGGCAGTCCTCAATAAGAACTCTTTCGTTTGCTCCGTTTTCCGCCGCTTCGTCCGCCCATGGACCTTTGCCGCCTTTTAATACAACTGCGTCGTCATTGACTTCCATATAACAGTTTTTCACAAGGATATCCGTACAGGCGTCAATGTCAATCGCATCCGTACTCGGCGCTTTCACCGGTTCTGCAGGAGAATAAATCGTGCAGTTTATGTATTTTACATGATGCGATTTATAAATATGATTTGTCCAGAAATGAGAATTTTGCAGATGAAGCCCCGCCACCAATACATTCGCACAATTTGAAATATAGATAAGGCGCGGTCTCTGCTCGTCCTTATTTGTACATTGCGGATTCCATGCGCGTCTGAGCCAGAACGCTTTCCACGCTTTTAACCCGTTTCCGTCAATGATCCCCTCTCCCGTCATAATAAATCCGTCAACATTATCCACGTTTATCAGGGCGGGAAAATACCGGCACGTCTCTCCTTCAATGCGCGTCTCGCATACGGGATAATCGGAAATGTCATCGCTTCCTTTTAAAACGCCTCCCTCGGACACATACAGGTGGACGCCCTGTGCAAAATGAAGCGCTCCGGTCATATAAGTTCCTGACGGTACGACAATAACACCGCCGCCGTTTTTAGCCGCATCATTTATCAGGTTTTGTATTTTTTCCGTATAGACTTTTCCATCATCATAAATCTGGTAATCGGTCAATACATACTGCTTCCCTAGCTCTGCAAGCACGGGAATCTCCGTCCGATAAAACCATTCGTCAATGGCTGTGCCGTCAGGAAAAAAGTCTTGTGCGTTTTTCATTGCTTCGCCTTTCCATATGCCTGTCTGCCGTCTTGTTAGCACTTACCTGTCATTAAAGTTTCAGTTCCACCTGAATGCTTGTATCCATTGCCTCCAGAGCTTTCCGAAAATCGCTGCCGTCATCCGGTTTGCCGATAATGCTGCCGTAATGCGTCGGTATGACTGCCGCCGGTTTATGCTGCAAACCAACAATATATTCCGCCGCCTGTTTTTTATCCATTGTATAATGACCGCCGATGGGAATCATTGCAACATCGCATTCTACTTTTTGTATATCTTCATTCACATCCGTATCGCCTGCCACATAATAGCGGACGTCATCCATTTTTACAACATATCCCTGCCATTTCTTCCCTTTCGGATGAAACGGCTTCATTTTATTATATGCCGGGATGGTTTCTATCACGATATTGTCCAGTTCATGCGTCTCACCGGGATTGTAAAAAACACAGTTTTCGGATGGGATGCCGGACTCGGAAAGGGCTTTCTTTTTCATGGATTCCGGCGTTACCAAAAGCGTGTTTTCTTTTTTCACTTTCGCAATAGATTCCGGCTCAAAATGGTCGTAATGCTCATGCGTAATAAAAATAATGTCTGCATCGTGCGGGGATGCTTCCACCTTAAACGGGTCAAAGTATAATACTTTGCTGCCCGCGATACGGATACTGCTCTGCGTGTTGACTGTAATATGATTCAGATTCATTTTGGTTCCTCCATCTCTTTTAAAAACCCTTGTATCTCCTCTTTGTTATGGATTTTTCTCTCTTTTCTATCCCAGAAGATAACCCTGCGCACCTGTTCCTCCTCTGTTCGATATCCAGCTGCCTTTATTCTGCAAATTGTATCTTCTTTTATCTCTCGCCCCTCTATGAGTGCATCCCCAACAATCCGATAAAGATATTCGGGCTTTCTTCTATCGCCAAGGTCTGGAAAAACAGCGCTTGCCGCCACCAGCGCATCTCTCATATATTGCGCATTATCCTTAAATAACTCACTATTAATATAAATACCCTGCGCCTCTATAAACATAGCGCAAAATGTAACAATGGTTCTTGTATTTCCCTCCCGGAAAGGATGTACTTTCCATAGTTTTGCCATATAAGCTGAAAAATTTTTAACTATTTCATCAAAAGATACCTGTCTCCATTTATAAAGCTGCATATCTGCCAGAATAGTTCCTGCATCTCTTTCTATGTCAAATACATCCGAATACTCTATAGAAATACCGTTAAGCACAACTTCTGCTTTTTCGATATTTATGACACGCGGTTTTCCCGCCCATTCAAATATATCCCGGAAAATTCTATAGTGCATCTGGCAAAGCGAACTGAAATTAAATACTTTTACTTCATCATCTCTTGCTAATTCAGCAAGATTTAAAGAAACATAATCAGCCTCCGCTTTTCGCAATCCAATATCATCCATAATCCCAAGACAGTTTTTCAGAATTTCTGTACCCGGATAAAAATAAGGGTCGCGCATAATCCCTCCGCTCTATTGCTTCATTTTATATCTCTGGTCTAAAGCCTCCCGCACCTGTTCCATCGTAATTTCACCGCGTTTTTCCCTTTCTATCAGTCGCTCCATCTCCGGCGTAGGTTCAAGACCATCTACCTTTATCATTCCAACAGCATAATCCCATGCCTTATCTTCTCTAACAAGCATCTGAAATTCTCCTTTCCTATATTAGTAACAGTATAGCACAAATAAGGGAATTTAGCCATGCTGCTGCCGAAGCAATCCACGGCAAACAGCTTTATCTGATAAAATTCATCCGCTGGAACGGTTCTTTTTCCGGAAGTCCGTACGCTTCTTTGCCAAGCGCAATACTCTTCATCAAAAACGCCATGTTCCGCGCCAGCGTGCGCATACTCTGCAGACCCTCGACATCCTGCTGCGCTTCCCCGTGTTCCATGCCGTGGATGCTGTTCCAGTATTGACCGGACGCCACCGGCATTCCTGAAATGGTGAAGAATTTATTTAATTCATCAAAGGTGGCGGACAAACCGCCCCGTCTTGCCGCTACTACGCTTGCGCCGACTTTCATGGTTTTATCAAAACTTGTACTGTAAAACAGACGGGTAAGAAACGCTACCAGCGTTGCGTTTGCGGAAGCATAGTAAACAGGACTTCCTACCACCAGTCCGTCGCACGCTTCAAACTTAGCCGCCGTTTCGTTTACCATATCATCGAATACACACTTCCCATTCTTCGCACACGCGCCGCATCCGATACAACCCCGTATGTCCTGATTTCCGATATGTAAAATTTCTGTTTCAATTCCCTCTTTCTCAAAAACTTTTTCCATTTCATGTAAGGCAATATAAGTGTTGCCCTTTGCCTGAGGGCTTCCGTTAAGCATTAAAACTTTCATCTGCATTCTCCTTTTCTACTAAATAATAGTAGTATATCACAAATTCAATTCTTCTCCTACGCTTTCTTATATATCCAAGTAAGCATCTATCTCG
The DNA here is from genome assembly GCA_023664605.1 of Clostridium sp. Lineage (GTDB taxonomy): Bacteria > Bacillota > Clostridia > Lachnospirales > Lachnospiraceae > UBA3282. Next base: position 16,877 of record JAMPFF010000022.1, on the reverse strand, counting down.
CCGGTTAAAGAATCAACTTGAAAAGCATCCATTCCGACTCTCTCTTTTTTCTCATAATCATACCCGTAAGTATAAAATTCATATACTGTTCCATCAACTTGCGATAGCTGTAAAAAATAAGGTATCCCGTCTATTTCAATCCGACAGGCATATTCCGGCATCTCGCATCCCAAAATTTCCTTATAAACCGTCAGCACATCTTCATCAAACAATATCTTGTCACAATGATACATATTGTAATATTGCTCATAAATCATATCCAACGCCTGTCCGGCGGAAATGGCATTTTCATTTTCCGACGGTTCCCTGCGTTCACTTTTAACAGCCTCTAAAGGCACATCCGGATAAAGAAATAAGGATTTACAATGCTAATCCATTTGTAACCGTCCTCACCCTCATCATAGGGGATTCTGTCATAATACACAAAAACATCTGACAAGGAATTTCCCCACCGTTTTACATACTCGCCCTTATCATCAACCGCATATCTCCATGTATAAACCGCAAAACTATCATTCTCAAAATCATACACACCGTAACAGTTGGCCGCCTCTTGGCTTTCTTCTTCCGCATCCTGCTTCTGGTCTGATGTATATAATACATACTGCCACTTTTCATCCCGATATTCGTATATCTCCATATCCGTCAACAAAATATCTTCGCTCTCGAAGCAGTTCTTGACAAAAACTTTTCCGTCTCTCATGGTAAATCCCCATAGAGGATTTTCCCATCCATAGTCGCTGCGAATAGGTAATGGCTTCAGTGGTTCTTCATATCCCTCTTTATTTCCCAAATACAGATAAAGACGACGCTGTATAGGAACTTCCGCTATACTATCATCAATTTTTCCTATGACAACTCCCAAATCGTCAATCCCATCCCCATTAAAATCTTCAACACACCAATCTTCCACTTCACAATTAAATTCATCGCCTTTTTCCAACAGAGGATTATAAACAACAAACGCTTTTTCCAATTCAGCTTTCCATATTTCTTTGTCTTTATCGGAAGCTGTCAACACCTCCGCTCCTCTTTTCCGCAACACCTGTAAAAAATCACCCGGATTCCCACCAATGCTTAACTTATCTAATTCCGGAAGATATTCTATGCCCGTATAATCTTCTATTTTATTATTCCGCAAATCTACATTCGTCAAGCTGCCGCACTCTAAAAGAGGCTTTATATCCTTGATATTGCAATCGGAAACATCCAGATTATGCAAGACCGTCATTTGTTTTACAAAAGAAATATCTGTCAAGTGTTCATCATGAATAATCAGGTCAGTTAATTCTGTCATATTCTCCAGATATCCATAATCAAGCACCATCTGCCTTTCACACTCCGGCTGCACCTCAATATAAAGCTGCTGCAGATTGGGTAAAAGAGCCAAATCATTCAAAACAGCAATCTCTTCATCCTCTTTTGTCAGTAAAAGATGTAAAACGGTAACTGCTTCCAGATGTTCCCTGTCCAGTTTTCCATTACATACTTCATTGATTTTTTCTTTTATTACGTTGTCTGTAAAGAGATACGCCTCTTGCGTTGGAACAGACGCTTCTGTAAGTTCTGTTGGCTGTTCTATGATTCCCTCATCTGCGCTCTCCTCATCTGTAGAACAACCATACAAGGCTGCAGACAATAATAATATGATAATCAATCTGTTCTTTGTCATAATATGTTCTTCTTTTCCTGTGTAAAGTATCGGTTTATTATAGCATATCTCTCTTGCTACTATCAAGCATACCATAGATAAATTATTATCTATGGTAAATCTTTATCTATATGCCTATAATAAAACGGTAAAGGAGGTGACTCTATGGTTTCCTATGCCCCTTTTTTTCGCACATTAAAAGAAAAAAATATATCCATTTATACATTAGTCCAGAAAAAAGGCATTAACGCCAACACGATAAACTGCATTAAAAAGGGAAAAAGCATTACCACCTATACGCTTAATAATCTGTGTAAAGCACTGGACTGCCAGATTTTTGATATTATAGAATATATTCCCGATAAAGAATGCAGCCCGTGTAAGGTATTGGATATTTTTTCTTGGCTGCCCGCCAAAGAAATTAGTTTAGAGCAGTTAGAACAAATTTTCATGAATTATAAATTCGGCTCTTACAGCAATGAATATGATGTTTCATTCGAGCAGCCCGATAATATAACCGAAAATGTTTTAAACTGCAAAAACAAATTGCTGGAAGAGGGAAAAAGCGTTGCCTATATTTTAAAAGACAAAAATGTCATTGCTGTTATTGGGTATAGGGAGTAGGGGTGTTTTTATTGTATTCCATTCTCTAACCAATAGCAATTTCTTATCCAGTAAAAATGAGACTCCTTACGAAGCCCCATTTTGTTTACTAATTTCTGTAGATTATAACTCATTCCTACTTCAGCCCCTTTAATAAAGGAATCAGCATCAGTAAAACGACAATGCCGATAACTCCTACAACAATCCCGATTATCATCTGGTTAAATACCATACACAGGCACATTCCAACGCCAAATAAAAGCGCGCCGATGACACTGATTAATGTCGCACCGATAACTTTTTTGCTGGGTTTGACAGGTTCTTTGCCCTCCATCTTTCTCCAGATAACAACGGTTGCCAATATAATTATCAAACCGATTACGCCGCACACGATTCCCTCCGAACGCATAGCCCACTCAGGCACCAACGCCATGCACATACCAAGCGCAAAGCACACGCCTCCGATTGTTCCTAAAATCAATGCTGTAAAATTACTCTTTTTCATGATATTTACCTGCCTTTCCCGCTTTCTGCAATCATCCTAACCCGCGAATGCTTCTGAATTGTTTGCGTTCTGTTTCGGAATTATTAAAAAAGCGATACTTCTATAAAATTTTATAGAATGTATCGCTTTGATTAAATTCTACAAAAGCCTGTGCGCTTTCTCAAGCACCTCTCCCACCTCATCATACTTAGCCTCAATCAATGGCGTAACTTTTTCTTTTCGTTTTGCTTTCGCAGCCCGATATCCGTACCAGGATAAAAACCATAAAAGGAAACCCGGAACGGCAAGAACGGCGCATAGCAGAATGCGCGGCGGAAACGCCGTTACGGCAAATACGGAACCAGCCATACATACGCAGCCGAAAAGCCCGCAGGATATGCTCACGGCAGCCGCCGCGGACTGTATGGAGTCCTCCAGCGCGGCAATTTCATCCATGCACGACTCAAAATGTCTTTGCAGCCTCGTCAGTTCTATCTTATTAATAATCTGTCTGCTCCGCTTGAAATGGAGCGCGGTTTTCCCCATACTTTTTGCAGGAGGTACATTTTCATCCACTTTCCATCCGAAGCTCTCATATCCATCCATATAAATTGACATTTTATCCTCCGGAACGACTATTTTCAAATAATCATAAACATTGAAATCTTTCACTCTAATCCCACGCCTTTCTCTCAACTTGCAATATTTATGCTCCTCCTGCTATGCTTTTGGGTATGATGACGGTAAAAATACTTCCTTTCCCAATTTCACTGGAAACCTCGATTTGAAAATGATGTAATTGCAGCACTCTTGCCGCAAGTGCAAGCCCGAGTCCATTCCCCGCCATGGAATGCGAAGTGTCGCCCTGATAAAATTTCTCGAATATATGCTCTTTGGTTTCTTTCGACATTCCGCAGCCCGTATCCCGTATAGAAACCCGCACATAATTTTCGTCGGATTTTTCCTCCAAAAAAATACTTCCCCCTTTTTCCGTAAATTTAACGGCATTGGATAAAAGATTATTCCACACCAGCTCCATTAAATCGCTATCCGCATTTATCAGCGCACTGTCCTCCAAATCCGCCTCAAAGGAAAGCCCCCGCCGTTCCCAGATATCTTCAAAACTGACGGCACACTCCGCCAACTGCGCACAGAGATTATAAACCTTTGCATCGGGCAAAATGGACTGTTTTTCCAGTTTATTCAGCTTCAAAATATTGCTTATCAAGTCCGACAGTCTCTTGGTCGTCAAATGAATGGTGTCTGCACACATTTTCTGCTTTTCGGGCAGTTTTTCTTTGCACAACAATTCCGCATTGTTCTGGATAATAGAAAGGGGCGTTTTTATTTCATGCGACACATTGGCGAAAAAATCCGTCTTTAATGTTTCTATGCTTCCAAGTTCTTCTACCATCTTATTAAAGTCCAATATCATCAAATCCAGATAATCTGTCCTATCCGCCGTATGAACCGGCGGCACATATACGGAAAAATCCCCGTTTGCCACCTTTCTTGCCGCCTCCGCTAATTTTTGCAGCGGAATTTCATAGACCTGCTGCATCCTTTTTCTGGTAAACCATGTTAAGCCAAGCGCAACCAACGCCCAGTAAATTAATGGAATATTGACTTTCCAAAAATCCGGCAAATCCACTCTTACACTCAGAACAACTACGCCTATATGTACCCCGGACATCAACAACGTAACCACCCAATACACCAAAAATACGGAATAGGGAAAATTAGATTTACCCGGATAAAAAACGCTTTTTTTCATAATAACACCGCCTTATATCCAAGCCCTCTGACCGTCTTAATCTCAAACCCGTTACAATCTGAAAATTTATCCCGCAGTTTGGTAATATATACATCGACCGCCCGCAGACCGGTGTCCGTGTCCATTTCCCAGAACTCGTCCATAAGCTGCGCCCTTGTAAATGTCTTATTCGGATAAGAAAGCAGTTTATACATAATATTAAACTCCCGTGTAGTAGCCGGAATTTCCTCGCCGTCTATGGCGGCGGTCATGGCGTCCGCATCAAGGCAGAGATTGCCTACGGTCAGTCTGCGTTCCATTTCAATATTAGCCCGCCGCAGAAGCGCCCGAACCCGCATTTCCAATTCGGCAAGTTCTACAGGTTTTACCATATAATCGTCTATGCCAATCTGAAATCCTTTCTGCTTCGCCGAGAGGTCATCTTTTGCCGACATAAACAAAATCGGAATCCGCTTGTTCACTTTTCGCACCGTCTCTGCAAACTCGAATCCGTCAATCTCCGGCATCATAATATCCGACACAATCAATTCATACAAGTTATTGTACATTTCCTCATAAGCTTCTTTTGCATTTGACACGCCTTTCGTTTCAAAACCACAGTCATTCAGATAATTGCATACCACCTGATTTAGTTTTTTATCATCATCAATAACAAGAATGCGTACCATGTTCATCCTCCCGTACCATTTTACAACTCGTTCTCTCCCTTATAAAGCGGCTGTTTCCTTATCTGCCTCGTAGAATGTATTATCATAAAAACCGCCATTCCCAGTACAATGATACCTACACCCGCCCCGGTGGACGCCGTCATCATCCGGCGGAAATCCGCGTCATCTGCCGCTCCAAACTGTGTCAGCATAGCCGTTTCCAGAGAAAGCATAGATACTAACGCCGCAGTCAGGCTGATTACCTTTGCCGCCGACAAAACCGGACTGCCGTATCTTCTGAATTTTATCACATTTCTGACCGCCATGATAGTTGTATAAAACGTATACAATGCCATAGCATAAATCAACATACCCGGATATTCAAAGCCGCTGTTATGCCGTACTGCCAAAGTAATAATACCGGACAATGCCACATTCATAAACAGCAGAATCATTCCACACAGCCGATATCTTTGCCATTCGGAAATATTATTTTTTTCGCTTTCGCGTCTCACATAATGCAGCAGAGAGAACCGCATCACGGCAAGCAGTATATAGTAAATCGCTAGTGTCACGAACCATATGGATTTATAGTAAATCCCTGAAAACATTTTGATGCCCGCATAGAGAAAATTGATGAAAAAGCCCTGATATAAAGAAGTCTCTGCCCGAAATGTATCTTCTTTCAAATATTTGTTAATGAGCGGCACGTCCAGCGCTTTTTTAATCAGCGGATGACTCTCTATGCCCTGACGAATGAAATGCACAACACCTGTTATTCCCGTAACGCTGATAACCAGCGCGTAAGCAGACAAAATATAAGAAGCATACATTACCGCCGGATGCATATCCTGTTTTGTGAGCGTATATATTACCATTCCATAAGACGGAAGCGCAATCAGTACAGTCGGAATCGGCGGCAGGCAGAATATTTTTTTAAACGCTTTTTTAATGCCCTGTAATTTCACCATTTATCTCCTGTATAAGATGTTTTCATTTGATGATAAGAGCATAGCGGCGTTTTGTTTGCGTTGTGTTTGAGAATTGTTTCTGAAATGTTAATTCCCGACATTAGTACCCACCCATTCCAACTGGACGATACCCCTTTCATAGGCTATACTAAATTGCAGATAATAATGTAAAGGACAATCCGCCATATGACTGTAAAAGAAGCATACCGGGTCCTTGGGCTTACCCCGGGAGCTACACTTCAGGAAATTAAAAAGAAATACAGAGAACTTATGATGCAGGTACATCCGGATGTGAATGACCAAAACCAATATCCCTATACTGTACAGGAAATCAATGCTGCATACTCCGTCCTGAAAGGAAAAATATTTCCCACTACAGAAAAACGGTATGATAAAGATGGAAATTCGGAGAAAAAAGCAGATATTATCTGGAATACGCCCATCAATCGACACGCCTATACGGAACGCGACGTCCTGCAATATGTCGAAGATTACGACGGAACTATTTTAGGAAACTTTTGTATTGCGCGGGGAAAATATATGTGGACTACTGATGAAGATTTTTCTCTTTTTCTGCGCAGTCTGTATCAATGCAGCAAACAAATATTAAATGAAGCAGACACACTGCTCAACCGAGATGAGCCGCCGGCAGACAGAGCGCAATTTCAAGCGGAACTTACTTATCTGCTGACACAGCAATTTATATCCCAGACTGCACTGTTGCAGGAAATCGCCAAAGAAGAAAAAACCGACTCTGGAGGAAACCGGCTATCTCTCTTTCCCGGATGACCGCCTGTACTATATTGTCGTTCCGCTCTTTGAACAAAAGGCTGCCCAAGTTAAAATACAGGCGTCTGAAAAACAACCTGAAAGAAAGAAAAGGACTTCCACAAACTACCGCAATCTCCACCTCTGGATAAAGTTATCCGACAGTGCGTGCCAAAAAATGCCGGAAAATCTGAATATAGAGATTGAACGGTTATTGGAAAAATATAGGCGGTAATATTATTGCTCTGCACTGTTATATGTTCCATCGTCTACCGCTTCCAGCCATTCATTGGAAGCGTTCTCACCGGGAACTTCAACCGCCAGATGGGAAAACCAACTATCTTTCGCCGCGCCGTGCCAATGCTTTACACCGACCGGAATATTGACAACATCTCCCGGACGAAGCTCCTGCGCCTCTTTTCCCTCTTCCTGATAATACCCGCGCCCCGCGACACAGACCAAAATCTGTCCGCCGCCTTTATCCGCATGATGGATATGCCAGTTATTACGGCATCCCGGCTCAAATGTCACGTTGAAAATCCCAACCTGTGATGTAGAAAGCGGCGCAAGATAACTTTGACCGATAAAATACTGTGCGAACCCATCATTGGGCGCACCAATCGGAAATACCATCTGTGCCGCATGGGCAGCTTTCGCATCTTTGCCCGCCGTTTCCTCTTTCCACACATCCTTTGCCAGACGAAATACCGCCCAGCCTTTCGGCCATCCCACATAGAATGCCGCATGGGTAATGATAGCTGCAGCTTCCGCTTTCGTTACGCCATGTGCTTTCGCATTCTCCAGATGATAAATCAGTGAAGAGTCCGTAATACCCGAAGCCATCAGCGCAACCATCGTTACAATGCAGCGGGTTTTCAGGTCAATATCCTGATTGTTCCAATTCTCTCCGAACAACACATCATCATTATAATGTGCAAATTCCGGCGCAAAGTCGCCAAGCTGCATCTTTCCTGCTGTCTGTACAATTTTTTCCATTTTCTTGTCCTCCTTTTTATGATTGAATTACCTGAAACGTTTTCCACTTCCCGATTCTTTCCCTCCAGATAAACAGACCGGCGCGAACCGTCCAGTCGCACACCATGGCAAGGGCAGTCCCAATCACGCCCATCCGCAGGGTAATTCCCAGCAGATACGACAAAAGCAATCGCACCGCAACCGTAGAAATAACTGACACATACATGGTAAATTTCACATCTCCCGCCGCGCGGAGTCCATTGCTTAACGCTCCGGAAAAAGGATACGCCGCGGCATTAAATACATTATGAATCAGCACAAGCCATATTACCAGCCGTTTTGTTTCCGGCGACAGGGAATAAAAATGTAAAAACACCGGTGTCAGAATAAATATGAAAAGATTCCATACGGTTGATATCAAAAGCGTCAGCTTTATAAGTTTTTTAAAATAATATTCCGCCGCTTCCGTATTTCCGGTTCCCATACACTGCCCAATTACAGTAATGAATACAGGACCCATAGCGACACCGGCTAAAGCTGCCAGCGACCAGATACTCTGTGCCACACCGTTCGCGGCAATCTGGTAAGTGCCAAACAATGCCACGATACTGCTAAGCGCCACCTTAACAAGCTGAAAGATACCGTTTTCTATCCCGTTTGGTACGGCGACATTTAAAATACTTTTCATCAGACTGCCCTGCCAGCCAAATATCCATTTCCCCCGATACACCACGCCGTTCTTTTCCCGAAAGCAGAGATAAGTGATAACCACTGCCGAAAAAACACGGGCAATAAAGGACGGCCATGCGACGCCTGCTACTCCGGCATGAAAAACAAAAACACCAATTACGTTACCGATAACATTGATTACATTAGACACTACCGATATATACATCGTCACATTTGTTTTGCCAAGGCTGCGGTAAACGGCTGCTCCTGCATTATAAATGGCAATCGCCGGATAGGAATATGCCGAAATTCTCAAGTAGGTAATGCAAGCCTCCATAACCGGCTGCTCCACTTTTCCAAACAACAGGCGAAGCATCGCTTCATTTCCAAGCAGAACCGCCGCTCCAAGCAGTATAGAAAAAACAGTGGAAAACATCAAAAGCTGGCTTGCGGACTCTCCCGCATGATCCACATCCTGTCTGCCGATATACTGGCTGATTACAACAGCCCCTCCGGAAGCAAGCGCTGTAAACAGGTAAATAAAAATGGTATTAAACTGATTTACCAGCGACACTCCCGATACTGCCGATTCTCCGACATAACTAATAACCAGCGTATCCGCAAGTCCTACAAACATCACCAAAAGCTGCTCCAGAAACAGGGGCGCAATCATCTTTTTTAGTTCCCGATTAGAAAATAAATCTTTCCCCATTATACTTTTCCTTTTTCATTCTCATACATCCGACCCCAGACTATTTACCCATTCCATAACCATGTCCTGCGAATCACTGCCGCTTAGACGCTTTCCTGCAAGCCAATTTGCACCGCTCGTAAGCTGTTCCAGATTCGTTGCGCTCGAACCCACGCCGCTGCCGCCGGAAGTGCAAAACGGTACGATAGTTTTCCCGGAAAAATCATAGCTCTCCACGAAAGTGCTGAGAATCCTCGGCGCCTCACTCCACCAGATGGGGTAACCAAGGAATATAATATCATATTGCTCCATATCTTCCACGGAACCGGATATTGCCGGTCGGAAAGATGGGTCATTCATTTCAATCGTAGTGCGGCTGTTATTGTCATGATAATTCAGGTCTGCATCCGTATACGGTTCTTCGGGAACAATTTCGTAAATATCTGCATTCAGCCCGTCTGCAATATGCTGTGCTACGCCTTTCGTTGTGTTAGTCGCGGAAAAATAAGCTACCAGCACTTTTACTTCCTGTACATCTGTATCATTCTGTACATTTGCATCATCCTGAATATCCGCGTCAGCACCGCTTATATTTTCTGCTGTGCTTTCCTCTGCTTCTACTGCGCTGTCCGTACTGCTTTGTGCCATATCATTTGTTTCTGCATCTCTTTCCACGGCTTCACTCTCTGCATTTTCCACGGGCGCTTCTTCCCTTACGCCTTGTCCGGTCTGCGCCGTTTGGCTTCCACATGCTGTAAGCCCTAAAACCATAAATCCCGAAATTAAAATTGTTATCATTCTTTTCATAATGTTTAACCTCCAAACTTATATTCTGCATTTTACTTCTAAAAAAATATAAGCGCTGTTTCAGGAGCGCTTACCCCATCACTGCACTTACATTATAATGATATGGTAGATATATATCAAATACTTAGTTCTTATGCCTTATCAATGCTCAAAAAGCATGGTTTAAACATTTCCTAAAAAGCATTTTATATGTTCAATAAATTTTGTTGCCGCCAGGCTGAACGGCTCTCCCCGTTTCCACGCTAAAACGCTGGTTGCCGTCAGCTCCGGCGCCAATGGGCGATAAGATATTCTAGCAGAATCCCAAAAAGGAACTGCGCCTTCAATTACTACGGAATATGCCAATCCCTGACTTACCATGATTGCTCCGTTTGTACTGAGATTGCTGGTAAACAGCACATTCAGATTTTTATAGTAATCGCCGAACCAGCTTGCCAGTTCGCTCTGCACCTGCATACGCCGCGGAAGAATCAGCGGCAATGCAGACAAATCTTTCGCAGTAACAAATTCCTTTTCGGCAAGCGGGTCGTCCGGCGGCATTAGAACCACCCATCTTTCTTTCCTGTCTAATCGCACAAAGTCATACTTTCCTATATCAATCGGTTCCAGTAAAAGACCGATATCCAACAGCCCTTTATCCATCTGCTCTTTTACCAAATCTGCAGTTGCCGTAAAAATATCGAAAGTAACATGAGGATATTTCTGCCGGAAACTTTTGAAAAGCTGCGGAAGCATCTGCACAGACGCTATTTCACCGCATCCAATCGAAACTCTGCCTTCTACCAGTTCTTCCTGCTCTGCCAGTTCCTTTTCCATTTTGTCTACAAGCAGTAAAATTTCTTCCGCCCGGCGGCGGAGTAAAATCCCTTCGTTAGTCAATGTAATTTTACGGGAACCTCTGTCGAATAATTTAACGCCGACTTCTTCCTCCATCTGGGATAACTGCCTGCTCAAAGTCGGCTGGGTAATATGCAGAACTTCTGCCGCCTTTGTAATACTTTCCTCTCTTACAACAGTCAAAAAATAACGAAGAACCCTGATTTCCATGGAAAAGCTCCTTTCAGATGCTTATGCCGCTCAATCACCCATACCCGCTACTTTAAATATTCCTTAAAAAACTCTTCCAGCTTATCAAACGGAATCGCATTTTTCCCGCCGCCGTCGTATAAGTCGGTATGAACGGCGTCCGGAATGATGAGCAGCTCCTTATTGTCCGCGTATGGATTATCTTTTATCATATCGGCGTATGCGTCGCGGCTAAAATAGCAGGAGTGCGCTTTTTCGCCGTGCATTACCAAAACCGCGCTGCGAATCTCGTTGCTGTATTTTAAAATCGGCTGATTCATAAAGGACATACAGCCGGTAACGTTCCAGCCGCCGTTGGAATTTAAGGAACGTTTATGATAGCCGCGTTTCGTTTTATAATAGTCATAATAATCCGCTACAAAAAACGGCGCATCCTCCGGAAGCGGGTCAACCACACCGCCGCCCAGCGCATAGCTGCCATTTTTATAATCGACGATTCTCTGTGCGTTCATCGCCTGTTTCTTTGCGTATCTTGCATCGGCGGAATTTTCGGAGTCAAAATATCCATTTGCATTGACGCGCGTCATATCGTACATCGTAGACGCCACTGTCGCTTTAATACGGGTATCCAGCGCCGCCGCATTTAACGCCAGACCGCCCCACCCGCAGATACCGATAATGCCGATTCTTTCCGGGTCAACATTCTCCTGCACGGAAAGAAAGTCCACCGCCGCCTGAAAGTCCTCCGTATTAATATCAGGGGAAGCCATGTAACGGGGTTCACCGCCGCTCTCCCCCGTATAGGAGGGGTCGAAAGCAATCGTTAAAAATCCGCGCTCCGCCATCGTCTGCGCATACAGTCCCGCCGCCTGCTCTTTCACCGCGCCAAACGGTCCGCATACCGCAATCGCCGCCAGTTTACCGGAGGCATTTTCGGGTTCGTACATATCAGCGGCAAGCGTAATGCCGTAGCGATTATGAAAAGTTACCTTTTTGTGATTTACTTTCCCGCTTTTCGGGAATGTTTTATCCCATTCGTTTGTTAATTCCAGCTTCATAACTATCATACCATCCTTTCTCTGTTATTGCTATCCATTATATTGCATTGACCTTTTATGCGCTAATGGTTATAATTTATATCATGATATTCCTTTATGGCATATCATATGGAGGGATTTGGATGGAGATAAAAACACTGCGATATTTTCTGGCGGTCGCCAGAGAGGAAAATATGACCCGTGCGGCGGAAATGCTTCATGTCACGCAGCCTACGCTTTCCAAACAGCTTCGCGCCTTGGAAGAGGAGCTTGGCAAAAAGCTGTTTCTGCGCCGCAGTTTCAGTATTCAGTTGACCGAAGAAGGGATTTTGCTGCGTAAACGGGCGCAGGATTTGGTGAATATGGCGGATAAAATCGCCAATGAATTTATTTCTCTCGACGACGTCACCGGAGGCGATGTGTATTTCGGTCTTGCGGAATCATACCAGATTCGTTATCTTGCCGCCGCCATCAACTCATTTAAAAAAGCATATCCCGGTCTGCGCTACCATATCACCAGCGGCGATACCGAACAGGTAATAGAAAGGCTTAATAAAGGCGTTATCGACTTTGCGGTTCTCGTCGAGGAACCGGACGCCGCCAAATACAATTATCTGACTTTCCCGGAAGCGGACGTCTGGGGCGTCGTTATGCCAAAAAACTGTCCGCTCGCCCGCAAAGAAGTGATCTGCGCGGAAGATTTGATGGGTCTGCCTCTGTTCTGCTCCGAACAGGGCTGGCACAAGGACATTCCCCGCTGGTGCGGCAGCCTGATGGATAAACTGCATCTGGAGGGTTCTTTCCGGCTTTCCTACAATGCCTCCCTTTTCGTAAAAGAGGGGCTGGGGTATCTTCTGACTTTTCAACATCTGATTGATACCCGCCCCGGCAGCGGTCTCGTATTCCGCCCGCTGTCTCCCGGACTGGACACCGGATTGTATCTGATATGGAAAAAACAACAAGCTTTCACACCGATTGCGGAACGGCTTTTACATCATCTGCAATCAGAATTTCTGTCTGCTCCGCTTCCATAAAATACAGTCTTGAAGCAAAATCGGGGAAATGTCTGACTTCATCACTGTAGCCGGTCGCTCCAAACGCCTGTTTCAGCCTTACGCCGCCGTACATAAGCGTATCCCCGTACGCATAGCAGTCCTCTGTTTCGCCGTCCATCTTCACAAACTTCGCCACTACGCCATGCACAAGGGAATCTTTCTTAATATGCACCGGTGAAACCGTATTGACGAGGTCGCCAAATTCCTTGACATTGTATTTTAAACTGCGGTTATAAAAATGATATTTTAACTCAGGGGCAAGACCTTTCGCCCTGTAATATTCAAACTGCGTATTCGGTATCACCAATTTCTGCATCACAAACCCTACGGCTTTCTTTTTATCCTGCGATACGCACGTCCATTCCATCACATTGCCCGCACACTGACGAATGCCGCTCTCCGCCGCGCCCGCACCGTCCGCAAACGTCCTGCCGCGGTAGAAAGAACCGCTTTGCAATACTTCCCGCCATTCTTTATACAATGCAATCTGTGCCTTTACCGCTTCCAGTTCCTCTTTTTTCATATCGCAGAAATTACATTCATAGCCGCAGATTCCGAACGCCGCCACATTGAAACGTGTTTCCAGCGGTGTACTGCGCAAGGTCTGATGATTCGGACAGGCGGAAACGTGCGCGCTGACCGTTGACATCGGATAGCCGTAACTGTAGCCGTTTTGAATCTCACTGCGGCAGAGCGCGTCCGTATTATCGCTTGCCCATATCTGCGGAAAATAGCATAAAATGCCAAGGTCAAAACGGTTTCCGCCCGCCGCGCAGCCCTCAAATAAAATCTGCGGGAAACGCGCCGTCAGTTCTTTCATGCAGCGGTACAGTCCCATAACATAGCGGTGCGCCACTTCCCCCTGACGCTCCGGGGGCAGAGCCGCCGAAAAATAATCCGTAAACGTACGGTTCATATCCCATTTCACATAGGAAATATCAGCTTCGGAAAAAACGCGGCTCATCTGCTCAATAATATAGTCCTGCACTTCTATTCTCGTCAAATCCAGAACCCTCTGGTTCCTTCCCTCCGAATGCGGTTTCCCCGGTATGGCAAGCGTCCAGTCCGAATGCTTTTCATACAATCTGCTGTTGACATTTACCATCTCCGGTTCCACCCAGATGCCAAAAGAAAGCCCCATCGCCTTTATCTTTTCCGCCAGTCCGCGCAGCCCGCCCGGCAGCTTTTCCCGGTTGACTTCCCAATCGCCAAGCGCCTGCGTATCGTCGTTTCTCGTTCCAAACCAGCCGTCGTCCATCACAAAAAGTTCAATTCCAACCTCTTTTCCCGCTTTCGCAAGGGCAAGCAGTTTTCGCTCATTAATACGAAAATAGGACGCCTCCCAGCTGTTTAACAAAACCGGTCTTGTCTTATATTTCCACGTTCCACGCACGATATGCTCTCTGACAAATCGGTGCATATGCTGGCTCATGCCGTTAAAGCCCTGATGGGAATATGTCATCACCGCTTCCGGCGCTTCAAAGCTTTCGCCCGCTCCTACCACATAGCTAAAAGACTGCGGATTGATTCCGAGCGTTATTCTGGTTTTCCCGTAGCCGCTCACTTCCACCGCCTCGTAATGGTTGCCGCTGTAAATCAGATTGAACCCATAGCAGTCGCCAAAGTCCTCGGAAGTATTTTCCTTACTTAACATCACAAAAGGATTGGCGCGGCTGGAAGAAGTTCCCGTATAGGATGCGTTCACATACTTGCCGGAAAGCATCCTCACGTCTGTGCGCTTCATCTCCCTTGCCCACGCTCCGGTAAATGTGGTAAATACATATTCCGGCGTATCAAAATCCATCTGCGCGCTCATAAGCCTTGTCAGTTTTATTTCTTCTCCGCTTCCGTTTATCAGCTTCGCGCTTCTCGTTATCACGTCGCAGTTCTCATATACATAATAATGCAGTTCCAGCGTAAGCCGGTACTGTTTATCCTGTAAAAAAACGCAAAGATGGGAAACCTCACCGTGTTCGTCGTAAGACCCCGGCAAAGTCTGATATTCCTCTTTCCCCTGGCTTATTTCGGCTTTCTCAAACAGAAAATCTGAGGTGTAACTGCCGTCGCCATGAATAATTTCCACAAACGGTTCCCTGATATCCCCTTTGCCATAGGAGGACACTTCCAGTCTGATATCTTCGAGAGAAAAAGCCGTGTCCGCCTGTGTGCTGCCATCCGTGTCCGTACCTGTATAGACGTTGGTATTTCCCGGCAGGAAAGCGTGTTTTTCCACTAACGCTTCCGCACATTCTTCTCCCGGCACGCTAATCTTTCTTCCATAATAAAGATGCTCCAAATGTCCGGTCGGCATCACCCGGAAGCAGTACGACGTATGTTTTGTTTGCAGTATAAAAAACTGTCCCAATTTTTGAATCATTTTAAGCCTCCATGCCAGAGCCGCGCTTCGCTTTGACCTGCGCCGCAATTTCCTCTACTTTTTCCTCCGTGAGAATAAATTTCCTGCGAAAGACAACCACTGCAATCAAAAGCCCGATAATCGGAAGCACCGTCATCGTCATGCGCAGCCCGATTACCGACGCGCCCGTTGCCGACACTACGGCGGTAGTATCGTCGCTTAAGTTACAGACGGCAAGACAGATGGAGGCAATCAGCGCCGCCACACCGGACGCCAGCTTGACAACAAAAGTCTGCATGGAGAAAATAACGCTCTCATCTCGTCTGTTATTTTTTAATTCGCCGTAATCCACCGTGTTTGCCAGAAATACCGTTACCAAGACCGTCAGCATTCCGTTGGCTGCGAAGATAAAGAAGCCCGGAATAAACAATAAAAATACATTCGACATATTGACGAAAGCGAGGACGAGCAAAACGATATAACCCGCAATCGCCATGCCAAAGCTGATATAAAATACTTTTATCGCGCTGAATACTTTTCGTAACAGCGGGAAGAAAAGCATCATGGAAAGAATCTGAATTGCCCCGCCGAACGTATTAAATAAAGTATAGGCGTTCTCCCAGTCCGCGCCGCCAAAATCATATTTAAAAAAATAGATGACAAGGTTGGAAGTCGTATAAACGGAACAGTTAATCAATACAATCGCAATGACAACCGCCATCGCCTGGTCGTTTTCAATCAAGGCGCGAAACATCTGTCCAACCGACGGGGAATCCACATCGACGGTGGACTTTTCCTTAATATTAATACAGGTGCATAAAATAAATACGACAAAAATAACGGCAATGATAATTGCAAACAGCCGAAAACCTGTGCGTTCATTTCCCTGTCCCAGCAAAGACACGCATTTTACGGTAATAATCGTAATAATCGCCGAACCGACGCCCGCACAGGAACGCGCCAGCGTGGATAAACTTTCACGCTCTTTTCCATCCTCGGTAAATGCCGGTATCATCGACCAGTACGGAATGTCCATCATCGTATAAGTAACGCCCCATACAATATAGCTGACTGCCGCATAGGCTACAAGCCCTTTTCCGTCCAGCGAGGGCGGCGCGGCAAACATAAGCACCAGTACAACTGCATTTAGTATCGTTCCAATCAAAAGCCACGGGCGGAATTTCCCCCATTTTGTCTTGGTCTTTGCCACTAATACCCCCATGATAGGGTCGTTAAACGCGTCAAACACACGCGCCGCCATCAGGATAATACCCATCGCAATCGCGCTGACGCCCAGAATATCCTGATAATAATACAGGATATAACTTGCGGAAAACATATAGACCATATCTTTTCCGACTGC
>JAMPFF010000021.1 GCA_023664605.1 Clostridium sp. | reverse complement strand
CTCATTGAAGCTTTTTTCATCATGCTCAATGATTGCCATATATATCTTTTTTAAATATTCCGGACTGACATAATAAACCTCTCTGGATTCATCCGGCTCATCGGACAGCTGGCTTAAAATCGCTTTCGCCTGCTCATATTTTTGATAATACATTAGCATAATCAGATTATTCTCCTCACTTGCTATATATGGGTTATCCAACTCTCCCACAGAAATAAGTTGAAACAATGCAAAGTCAATCTCCGCAATACAATTTTCAATAATCCTGTTGATTTTTGTCCGTATTCCCTTTTCATACATATACTTTGTCATCAACAATGCACAGCCTGATAAATAAGTATATTCTATTATTTCCTTACTTTCAATATTATCTAAATAATAATACACTGCCATTCTTTCATAATTACCTGACAAACGGCTGAATAACCATAGATAGTCCCCTTGATAATCATTTAAAAACTTATCAATTGTATATAATTCATTGTTATTAATTGCTTTAGTTTTCTTTAATGTTTTTTGATAATTTTCAACCTCCTTATCCCATTTTTTCCCTTTATACTCTAATTTCATCTATATCCTTCCTTTCGTTTAAGTCATAGTCATAGCGGATAACGCCGCCGTTGGCGCCTGTATAAATCCGGATAAAATGAACAAACTCCAATTTTGCAAACCGGAGTTGTTTCTATTATAATTTATTCTTTATATATTTTCAATATTGATGATAATTGAATAGACTTTACACTCTTCACACAATCCGATATAATAAGGTTGCAGCAATCAATACAAGCCACAATATGAAAGCAGGTGATTATATGCCGACAAACATTGAAGTAACAAAAGATGTTATTGAACAATTTCAGAAAATCCAAAAGCACATGTTAATAGCAAAAGAGGAAAATGCCACGAAAACATATGACAGTTTAAAAGATGATTATTTATCATTAAAAGCAATTTTAAATGTTGCAGGCGTAAACTTAACAGACATTGACAAGATTAAAGAATAAGAACTAAAACAAAAGGTGTAAAGTCTATTGAATTATCAAGGACTTTACATTTTTTATGTAAATTATTTCTAATTCTTCCATGATATAGGCAGCGCTTTCCTACTCTTTCCTATCCGTCATCTTTTATTCTATTTCTACTGCCTCACTACATTCTCCAACTAAGCAATCGAGCATTTCTTCGATACTTTCTCCTGCCTTTTCTAAATATCCATCTATAAAACAATAAAATATATGCTGAGCAGTCATTAATACCATTAGATTTCCCCTGCAGGTAATTCCAACAGGGTACACCATTTCATTAATATCATATTCCTCAAGTAATTTCTCAAAATATCTTTTATCTAAATTACATCCTAATGCTTTTTCCGGAACAAATTCCAAATCTTCCTTTCTGTCAATATCATTGAAAACAAGCATACCAAATGCACTCAAAAAATCTTCTACACTCTTTGGCATTATAATTCCAGCTTCCAGATATTTTTCTTTTATACTAGAAATATTTATTTTTCTTTTTTCATTCCAGCCTGCTTTCAATAATCTCTCTTCTGTTATCTTGTGCATAAATATATATCTCTACTCTTATCTAATACAAATTTACCATCCTGCTTACCACATTTGTAAAAACAAATTTCATCTCTACTGCCGCACACCAATCCAAAATGCTATCATTCCTCATCAAATCGGACATCAATTGCAGCATCATACAAAGGGCAGTCATATTTAAGCATTATATCAATAATTTTATTCATATTTTTCTCAGTCATACTATAACAATCTGCCCTGACAAATTGCTTTGTAATAAGTAGTTGAAACGCTTCATCCCCGTTTTCAAAATCGGAATCGTCCGAACATTCCCATTTTGCAAACTCACTTTTAAAATCCTGTAATATTTGCTTTGAAGGAATATCACATATACAATCTAAATATTTTTCCATTGATAAGTCTTTATAAATCTCACTGTTTTTCATTTGTAAATTCTTCTTTACTTTCCAAAAACTTAAATCCCTTCCCACTATATTCCACACTCCTTTACTACGTCATATTCCTTAATTCTTTCTTTGGCAGTTTGTAATAAGGATAAATTTTTCTTGAAAGCATCTTCGTATTCATCCAATATTTCCTCAACGGTTCTATGCCCTAATAGGATTGCTAACGCTAACAAATTCCATTCAATTTTCTTTACCGGCGCTAATCTTACATCCTCATTCCTGTCTAACAACATTTTTTCATACTTATCTAAAGTATTGCAGCTTTCCAGAAAATCTAAAGCATAAGGTACGATATTACATGATATATCTTGTACAAAAGGTTCCAGTTCCGTACTTTCACTCACATAAAAACCAAATAGGTTCCTATCTTTTATAAGCGAACATACATTTGTACTTGCAGTTGACCAGCTGGCATCATACTCTTCATTCCGGATAAAATAAATAACTCTGTTTATTTTTTCATATGAAAAAGCTACATGTATATTAATATAAATTGTTGGTTCCCCTCTTATTTTTGTTTCCGTAATAGTCAACTTCTGCAAACAGTCTCCCTGTTTTCTAACAAACACATGTTTTTTCTTTTTACGAAATCCATAATAACTCAGCTGTTTTAGAAACAAATTGTCAAATTCCAACATTTTTTCTTTGATATCCTGCATCATTTATCCTCCCATTATCGCCCTATTGACAAAAGTCCCTCTTCAGATATCGCTGCATCAACCGCATCTGCCGTAAGCAAATGCGGTTGGTTGTACATAATTCTAATTTTATTACTCCAAATATCAATAATTCTCCCCATGCACCTCAAAATAACTCTGCGGATGATTACAGGTCGGGCAGACTTCAGGAGCCTTCGTACCCACAACAATATGACCGCAGTTACGGCACTCCCATACTTTCACTTCGCTCTTTTCAAAGACGGCTGCCGTTTCCACATTCTTTAACAGCGCACGATACCGCTCTTCATGATGCTTTTCAATTTCACCCACAAGCCGAAACTTTGCCGCAAGCTCAGGAAAGCCTTCCGCCTCTGCCGTTTTGGCAAAGTTTTCGTACATATCCGTCCACTCATAGTTTTCGCCATCAGCCGCGGCAGCAAGATTTTCTTTGGTATCACCGATTCCGTTCAATTCCTTAAACCACATCTTGGCATGTTCTTTTTCATTGTCCGCCGTTTTTAAAAACAGACCCGCAATCTGCTCGTATCCCTCTTTTTTTGCTACGGAAGCAAAATAAGTATACTTATTTCTAGCCTGTGATTCTCCTGCAAACGCTGCCTCTAAGTTTTTCTCTGTTTGTGTTCCTGCATACTTTGTTGCTTTCATCTTATGTTCCTCCTTCATCATGTTAATCGACGCATTTATCGATGTGTTATAAATTGTTGCAAATACTCTCTTGATTTGCTTTTAAACTTATTCTAATTATAAAAACTGCTTCTGTTTTTGTAAAGCCCATCTTCTCACGACCCTACTATCGTTCCTCCATTCGGATGAAGCACCTGCCCCGTCATATAACTGGAATCATCCGATGCTAAAAATACATAACAGGGAGAAACTTCACACGGCTGTCCGGCTCTGTCCATCGGCACATGCGACGTTTTCTTTCCAAATGTAGCAACTTCCTGTGCTGAATAGGACGCCGGAATAAGCGGCGTCCATATAGGTCCGGGCGCAACTCCGTTAACCCTGATTCCCGCTTCCACAAGCGATAGGGAAAGCGACCTTGTCAACGCTACGATGGCGCCTTTTGTCGCACTATAATCTATTAAGTCTTTGTTTCCCTGGTAAGCGGTTACGGAAGTGGTATTGATAATGCTTCCGCCCTTTTTCATATAAGGCAGCGCATATTGAATTAAATAGAAAAACGAAAACACGTTATTTCTGAATGTAAATTCCAACTGCTCATGCGATATATCCAAAATGCTGCGCTGAATGAATTGAACGGCATGATTATTGACTAATATATCCAGCTTTCCAAAACATCTTACCGTCTCATCCACACAATGTCTTGCAAAATCGGAGTCTTTTAAATCTCCGCACAGAAACAAAGACCTGCCTCTCAATTCTTCTATCCGCTTAGCCGTTTCCATTGCATCTATTTCCTCGTCATAATAGACAATGGCAACCGACGCTCCTTCTTTTACAAAGTCATAGGCAATGGCTCTCCCGATACCGCTGTCACCGCCCGTAATCAATGCGACTTTATTTTCAAGTTTACGGTATGTCTTTCCACACTCCGATATTGGCCGCGGTTCCATGACATACTCAAATCCCGGCTGTCTGTCCTGATGCTGCGGCGGAAAAGCCAGGTCGTCTTTTGTACATTCCGTCATACAATCATATTTATTTCTAAAGTTCATCCTAACATACTTTCTGCCAATGTTTTCTATATCATATGCTATACATTTCTTTCTGTGTTACCGTTTCCAATTCGGACCCGTCTGTCCGGATTCGATACGGCATCCCGCCTTTATAATAATAAATCCAGTCGTCCACTACTTTCACTACCTCATAGTAATAATCGCACACGCCGTCCAGCTCCATTTGTTCGGAACCGTCTCTTCTGGCTTTCATCAGACGATTTGTGACATAGTAAATCCAATCGTTATCTCCTATCTCTTTGCATACGATTTTTTCATAGCCATCCGCCGGCTCTCCTAGCTCCATTTTAAATGTGCCGCAGTCTACCCAGCCGTCCACAACTTTATATTTAAAATGGGATGCGCCGATGTCGTCCGCTCCCGATACTTCATAGGCGGCAATCATACTATTGGAACCATCCAGATTCATTCTATGCAGCGCATGTCCTTCCAGTCCTACTCCATAGGTATCATGTCTATAGGTATAATAAATATATTTCTCATCGACAATTTGAAAATCATGCAGCTCCTCCTCTAACATTCTTGTATTTTTTCCATCCGGCTCCGATATATATAATTCTCCGTGGTCTTGAAACGCAATGATGGAATTTAAATAATATACATGACCGCCTGCAACTTCGTAGGTATAACACGAACCCTCGGTCACACGTTCCGCCATACGTTCATTCTCTTTATATCTGCATAAAACCGGATAATCATCATCGGAAGATTCCTGCATATATCTAAAATAGACCCATTCCCCTGCTTTTTTCTCATCTATGATATCTTCCTCGGAAAGATATATTTTCTCTCCGTCCATATCAACAACCACAATGTCTGCCTCATTCTGCTGCATAATCCGCCATCCGGGTTCCATACCGACAAAAGCCATAACAACAGCCAACATTGCCGCGCAAATTATATTTTTCATATGATTTTTTCCCTTTCACCTTAACGCAAAACTAAAATTATATCCCCATCTTCCCCATAATCCCGTCCGCGTCCACACCCGGATGCGTCAGATACAATCGGCATATCTGCTCTGCCAGTTCTTTGCCGATACCGCATTTAGCCGCAATTTCCGCTACCGATTTTCCCCTGTTCGTTTCCCTCATTACCGTATTGATAATCTGCTTGATATTCTCCGGTATTTTTTCGTTTTCCAAATTATCCGCGCCGGAAGTTATAAAAGCGCCGGAAGCTTCAGACGTGCCGGGAATGCCGGAAGTTTCGGAATCACCGGAAACAGCCGCTTTATGCGGTATGTCTACTTTCGTTACCTGAAAAGAAGCGTCGTCCGCTATCTCTAATAAAGCCATCGTCACGGGCTGGGTAAAGCGCCTTGGTCCGCAGCTTCCCGGATTTAAGAAAAAACACCCGTCCATATGTTTTTCCTCATATTTATGGGAATGTCCGTAAATGACGATGTCAACATCATTTAATCCTTTCGGGATATCCTTTTTATTATGCACAATAAAAAAACGAACGCCGTACAATACCAAAGAAAGCGACTGCGGCAGGTTTTTTGCCCACTCTTTATCGTTGTTTCCCCGTACCGCATAGACCGGCGCTATTTTTTGTAATTCATCCAGTATTTTTTGTTTGTTGATATCCCCGCCATGCACAATCGCATCACAGCCGCTAACCGCCGCTGTCACTTCCGGGCGCAGCAAACCATGCGTATCCGATATAACCGCTATCCGATGCACTTATCATCCCTCTTTTCTATAATGTGACCGTCTGTCCTGACGCAATCTCATAAACCTTCCCCTCCGACTCCATCCAGACCGTGTTCAGCGAGGGATTATATACCCTGCTGCCGTCCGCGGAATAGACAAGGCTTTGATATGCCGTTACATAATCGACAATCTCTCCGTTTGTCGCCATCCATATGTTATCATGATACGCCGCCAGATACGATAAAAGATTTTCCATAATCTCCCAGTTATCATGTCTGTCAAACTCAAAGGAATGCCCCCATACATAGAATAACTGCGGCCCCATAAAAGGCGCGTCCTGTTCACAGAAATATTTCGCCAGCTCCATCAGGCGCGCGTCCTCATGATGGCAGGTCGGGTGCCATTCCAGGAAATTTTCCGGCAGTGCAAAAGAACCCGTCGAAACCACGGTACGGGCATAGCGGATGCCCGCCGCTTTTAACATGGCGAAACTTTCCTTATCGTAAATACCAAACGGATAGGCATGTCCTGTCACCATATAGGGAACAAGTTCCTCCAAAACCTTGCGGTCTTCCAAAATCTGATACAGCGCCGCGCTTCCACAGTCCGTCACGGCAATATGCTCCGCGGTATGTGTCGCTACCTCATGGCGTTCATAAAGGCTTGCAATTTCTTCGGCGGCAATCGTGGAATCATCCACTTCTTTTCCGTCAATGACAACCGTTTTTACACTGCCTAAACGTGCGGAATTTAGATTAAACGTTCCTTTTGCGCCGTAGCGGTTTAATATCTCCACAAGATGACGGTCGCCTAAACGGCCGTCATCATAGCTGAATGTCAACGCCTTTCGTTTTTTCTTTGGAAAAAGCATGGTATGAATCTTAAATGCCACGATACTTCCATCCCCCTTTTAATCGTCAGCTAACGGCTCGTCATCAGAATCCCCGCCGTCTTCTTTATGGTCTTTTAATCTTGTATTGTGCAGATACCGGCGAAGCACACACAAAAGGATAATGCTGATAACCGATACAAAATCTTCGTACGGCGTCGTTTCGCTTACTATCATATGCCGTGCCACCAAAAATATCAGCACTTCCATAATATTGTCCGAATTAGGACGGCATAGCATTTGTAAAAATTCCAGCCCGATAACAATAACAAAGATATCTTCCAGATAGCCGCGAAACATCGAAACGTCATTTAACAGATTCTTAAAAACGACAAAGTCTTTCACAAGACTGTATAACGAAAATACAACGCCGACCAGCACAAGAACCGCCACTGCCTGTTCCAGTATATCGCTGACCGACTGTATAAATTTTTTGAATTTCTGCATTGCGCTCTCCATCTTCATATATCCCGCTCCCGTCACCTGATATGATCATACAGATAATCTGCATTCCTAAACTTTCTAGTTATTATAGCAAATTCCATCTGTTTTTCCAATACTTTTAGGGAAGATGACGAAAGCGTGAAAATAATGCCTGCCGCCTTTTAAGACGCGGTGGGAATTAACAGTACCTGACCGATATTTAACAGATTGCCGCTTAGTCCGTTCAGACTCTTAATCGCGTCCACCGTTGTGCCATACCTTTGCGCAAGCAGCCACAGCGTATCGCCCGAGCGGACAGTATACTCAAAATAAGAGGGATTGGAACCTGCCGGTATTTTTAATACCTGGCCGATATTTAACAGATTGCCCGTCAATCCGTTTAATCTTTTAATCGCATCCACTGTTGTGCCAAATCTTTGCGCAAGCAGCCACAGCGTATCACCCGAGCGGACGGTATATTCTATTACACCGCTGCCTCCGCTTCCCCCTGTACCGGGTACATTATTTTCAATACCGAGATAGCTCTGATATAACGCCCGCCATGTTGCCGCGCCGACAACGCCGTCCTGCGCAAGCTGCGCTGTCCTTTGAAAAGCAATGACAGCCTGCTGCGTTCCCGTTCCGAATACGCCGTCCTGCGTCACACCCGGTACGGTCGGATAATATTCCGATATTTGATTAAGCAGATATTGCAGGGTAAGCACATCTGCCCCTCTTGACCCCATCCGCAATACGGAATCCGGCGGAACCGTTCCGATGCCAAGCGTCGTTCCCTCGCTGTCAAGTTCGGCTAATCTGGTAACCGCCGCATATACTTCCGAGAGCTTATACCATGTCGCTTTGCCGACAATACCGTCTGCCCCCAGCCCGAAAATGCTTTGGAATTTTATGACCGCGGCACGTGTGCTGTTTCCGAAAACGCCCGCTTCATCCGTAATGGCGGGAATCGCCGGATAATTATTTCGTATCCTGTTAAGATAAGTCTGCACCGTCTGTACATTAAGACCCGTACTGCCTACTCTAAGCGGCGTTCCCGAATAAGATGAGAGTATTCCCGTAACGGCGTCCGTTTCCGCAATTTCAATATCATCAGGATAATAGGTGCGTAAAATCTGTATCGGCGTCAATCCGCGCTGCGCCAATGTCACCGTTCCCCACTGGGAAAGCCCCGCGCAGGTCGTTGTCGTGCCATTGCAAAACGACGTAAAATAAGGCGCGTTCTGCCCTCGCCGTCTCACATACTCGTTAAAAATATCGTCCACTACTCTGTTGATGGATTCATAGATTGGCCGCCCATATACAAAATACTGATCGTAAGCAGTAGAATTGGTAATATCGAAATCATAGCCGCGGCTTCTGTACCACTCCGTAAAAACCCTGTTTAAGGCAAACGTAATAATCGCGTATATATTGGCACGCAAGGAAGCTTCCGGCCATGTCGGATATATCTCGCTGCTGGCCACATTTTTGACATAATCGGGAAATGATACCTGCACATTAGCTGCATAAGAAGACGGTGCGCCCAGATGCACCGTAATCGGCTCGGGAATAACAACTTGCCGTAAGATACGAGGTTCCGCGACGGGTTCCTCCTGATACCGCCCCTGCCGCATGGCCGCTGCGGGTCTGCCGATAACAATTTCCGTTGTCTCGGGCGCACGCTGCATACTCTGCATCGGCACTAGCGTAACCGGTAAAACCGCCGTTTCCCCCTCATATATCGGGATGCCGGAAACATGAACGGAATCAAACCCCGCACTCCTTGCCAGTACGCCATAACTGACATAGGGTTCCCCCGCATAGTAAGAATCCAGAGAAAGCCCCTTTTCCACCGTCTCCAACGATACCATCGGCGTTTCTCCGCTTTCATCCGTTGTCAGTTCATAGACATTTCTCCCCTCGTCGTCTAAAATCTTAATCTGCACATTTGCAAGCGGAACCGCGTCGTGAGCGGTTCTCGCCTGTATGATTAAGTAACCAATCGCCATAAACTCAAATTTCTCCTTTTTTCCTCTGTTCTATTATATGAAACAAAGAAAAAACGGGAACGGTTACCTTCTTTTTTAACTGACAAAATCAAATAGACTAATCTGGTTGGACTCCGGTAAATCTCCCAGTATTCCCAGCTTGTCCATCAATTCTATAACCGTTAAGGATACCTTTGTACGCTCACGGAAATCATCCTTTGATAAAAACGGTCCGTCTTTTGCCGCTTCCACTACGGCGTCCGCCGCCTTTTCACCCATGCCGTCTATACTGCTTAAAGAAGGCATGATCTGCTTATCGTTTACGACCTGGAAAAGCCTTGCCTGCGCGGAAAAAATATCTATCGGTACAAATTCGTAACCTCTGGCATACATTTCTTGGACAATTCTCATATCCCGATAAGAATCCTGCTCTTTTTTGCTGAGTGTATCGCTCCTGCGCTTATAATCCGCCATTACTTCCTGTAAATGCTGCGGCCCCTGACACATCAGCTCATAGGAAAAGCCCGAGGCGCGGATACTGAAAAAGGAAGCGTAATAGGCCAGCGGATAATTGATTTTACAGTAAGCAATGCGCCACGCCATCATGACATAAGCCGCCGCATGTGCTTTGGGGAACATGTACTTGATTTTTTTACACGACCAGATATACCAGTCCGGCACATTTGCCTTAAGCATCGCCTCTTCCCATTCCGGTTTTAGGCCTTTGCCTTTTCGGACGCTTTCCATAATCGTAAAAGATAACGCCGGATCCACCCCCATCTGAATCAGGTAAATCATAATATCGTCACGACAGCAGATTGCCGTGGAAATCGTTGCCTTTCCCTCTTCAATCAAGGTCTGGGCATTTCCAAGCCACACATCAGTTCCATGAGCAAGCCCTGCAATCCGCACCAAATCCGTAAAGCACTGCGGTTTCGCGTCGATTACCATCTGCATGGCAAAATCCGTTCCAAATTCCGGAATGCCAAGACACCCTAACTTACAGCCGCCAATCTGTTCCGGCGTAATGCCGAGCGCTTCCGTGGATTTAAAAAGCGACATAACCCCTTTATCGTCCAACGGAATCGTGACCGGGTCGATACCTGTAATATCCTGCAGCATACGAATCATCGTCGGATCATCATGCCCAAGAATATCTAATTTTAACAGGTTATGGTCGATGGAGTGATAATCAAAATGAGTCGTGACAATATCCGTTTTCATATCGTTGGCAGGATGCTGTACCGGCGTAAAGGAATTAATATCCTCCCCTACTGGCAGCACGACAATACCGCCCGGATGCTGCCCCGTGCTTCTTCTGACCCCGGTGCAGCCCGCCACGATACGGTTGATTTCACAGGTTCTTTTTCGTTCCCCGTGGTCTTCATAATAGTTTTTCACATAGCCAAACGCCGTCTTATCCGCCAGCGTGCCGATTGTTCCGGCTCGGTATGTCTGCCCGTAGCCAAATATAACTTCCGTATATTTATGCGCCTTACTCTGGTATTCGCCCGAAAAATTCAGGTCGATATCAGGCTCCTTATCGCCTTTAAAGCCTAAGAATGTTTCAAAGGGAATGTCAAACCCCTCTTTTCTAAGAGGCGTTCCACAGTTGGGGCAGTTTTTATCCGGCATATCGCAGCCTGCGCCGCCGCTGTATGCCTTCACCTCCTCGGAGTCAAAATCATAGTAATGGCAGTTCGGGCATAGGTAATGCGGGCTTAGGGAATTTACCTCCGTAATTCCCGCCATATTCGCTACAAAAGAAGAGCCGACGGAACCTCTCGAACCTACCAGATAGCCGTCCTCCACCGATTTCCACACCAGTTTCTGCGCAATGATATACATAACGGCAAAACCGTTTGATATAATGGAGTGCAATTCTCTTTCCAGACGGTCTTCTACAATCTTCGGAAGCGTTTCCCCATATATCTCATGCGCCTTTTTATAGCAGATATCCGTTAGCTGCTTATCGCTGTCGGCAATGACCGGCGGACACTTATCAGGCCTTACCGGCGACATGGATTCTATCATGTCGGCTATCATATTCGTATTGGTGATAACGACTTCCTGCGCCTTATCGCTGCCAAGATAGGCAAATTCCTCCAACATTTCCTCCGTTGTCCTGAAATATAAAGGCGCCTGGTTGTCGGCATCGGCAAAATGCTGCCCTGCCATAATAATACGGCGGTACACCTCATCCTCCGGGTCTAAAAAATGTACGTCGCAGGTAGCCGCTACCGGTTTATGGAACTGCTCTCCCAGCCTGACAACTTTCCGGTTCATTTCCATGATATCTTCCATGGAATTAATATTCGGTAATTTTTCGGATTCTATCATAAATTGGTTATTGCCAAGCGGCTGTATTTCCAGATAATCATAAAACTGCACGATTCTGGCAATCTCTGCATTGGATTTACCCTCTAAAAGCGCACGGTATAACTCCCCTGCCTCGCAGGCGCTCCCTAAAATAAGCCCCTCCCTGTACTGCTGCAAAAGGCTTTTGGGAATCCTCGGCCTTCTGGCAAAATAATTGAGATGGGATTCCGATATCAGACGGTACAGATTCATACGTCCTACGTTATTTTTCGCTAAGATAATCGCATGATACGTCGGCAGTTTTTTCACAATATCAGGGCTGGATTTTCCAAGCGCATTGACTTTTTGCAGCGTATCCGCACCCTGTCCGGTAAGCATAGCGATAAACTTCACAAAGATTTGAGCTGTCGCTTCGGCATCGTCCACCGCCCTGTGATGGTTTTCCAACGATACGCCTAACGTCTTTGCTACGGCATCTAACGTATGTTTCGCCTGTTCCGGTAAAAGAACCCTCGCAATCCCCACCGTATCGACATAGGTAAAATCATGTGGAATCTGCATTCTGTCGCAGTTTTCCACAATGAAACTCATATCGAAGTTCGCATTGTGCGCCACCAGAACGCTTCCTTTGCAAAACTCCAGAAACTGCGGCAAAACAACCTCTATTTTCGGCGCATCCACCACCATATCATCCCGTATGCCTGTCAGTTTTTCAATTTCAAACGGAATCGGCTCTTCGGGATTGACAAAAGTCGAAAATCTGTCCGTGATTTTTCCCTCCGACACTTTGACCGCGCCGATTTCTATGATTCTATTTTTAACCGGGGAAAATCCCGTCGTCTCGATATCAAACACGACAAAATCCGCTTCCAGCTCCTGTCCTTTATCATTTGTCACAATCTCTTTTAAGTCGTCTACCAGATATGCCTCTACGCCGTAAATAACCTTGAAAAAGTCCTGCTTGTCCGGCTCCTCTTCCCCCGCTTCCTTACGCCTGCTTTTCTCGGCTTTCCATAAATCCTCCCAAACATGATTGGCGTCCGGGTATGCCTGCAAAACGCCGTGGTCGGTAATGGCAATCGCCTGATGCCCCCACTGGTACGCCCTTTTTACAATATCTTTCGCCTCCGATACGCCGTCCATATCGCTCATTTTCGTATGACAGTGCAGCTCCACCCGCTTGCGGATGCTCGTATCGCTGCGGGAAGTTGTAAAGTCCGGGATTTTTTTTACCCCATAAATAGAGCCTATCGTCAGCTCATGGTCGAATTTATCAATCACGGCCATGCCCTTGATTTTGACAAAAGCTCCCGGTTTCATCTGCGCCGTTACTTCCCCCGCCTGTTCACTTCCAACGAACAGCTTAATCGTCATCGTATCGGTAAAATCCGTAATATCATAAAACAGAATGGTTCTTTCGTTCTTAATTTCCCTTTTATCCATATTGAGGATTTTGCCGCGGATAACAACGTCGCTGATTTCTCCGATAACTTCCTCCATAGGAATTGCATCATCCTCAAAGTCTCTGCCATAGATTACATCAGGATTGTCGGAACGCTTCAACGGACGCTGCTTTGATGCGCCTGCCGAATCCGCTTTCCCCGCTTTATACGGCAACGCCTTATCTGCGTTTGCTGTATTATCCGTCCTGACTGTATCTGCCTCCCTATCCGTTCCAACGGACACGCCCGCTCTTTCAGCGTTTTCATCCATAGCCGGTTCTTCCCCTGATTTTCCATGGACGGCGCGCGCGGAAATTTCCGCTATCTGCATCCGGAATTTATACTCGTCTTCTTCTTTTCTCTTTGTATGTTTTTTCTCCTGATAAGCAGTCAGCGCTTCAATGGAAAACCCGCACCGCTCATTATAGATTTTTTCTATAATGCGTACCAATTCCTCCGCCTTTTCTTTGCCCAGCACCGTATCTTCCAATGTCAGTAACATCTGATTGGGAGCCGGATACGTAATATCGGCATTTTTGAAAAGGCTGTACTCTATCGGCGAATACTCCCGCAGTTCTAATAAGATACTGTCACGGTAATGCTCCATCAGATTTTCAGGACGGTACTGCATCGACAAATGATATCTTTCATAGATACGGATTGTCATAACCGCAGCCGGAAAAAATTGTTTTTTTATCTCCCGCTCCACCGCGAATACATCCGCTTTCTGAATCAGTCTGTCCGAAGAAATATAGATGCGTAAAAAATCTTTCCGTTTTGTCGCGGAGACTTTCTCCACCATAACCTGCTCAAATAAATCGTGAATCCCGCTATCCAGTTTTAATGTTGGAAACACCTCAAAAAATTTTTTGGACATCTTGCTATCTTACTCTCCATTCCAATGCGTCAATTCATCCCTAAGTACGTTTAACAGTTCCGTCTCCGGCACTTTTTTTACAATTTCACCATGCTTTATCAAAAGGCCTTCCCCTTCGCCGCCCGCGATTCCGATATCCGCCTCTTTCGCCTCTCCGGGTCCGTTGACCGCGCAGCCCATAACGGCAACCTTAATATCCAATGGAATATCCGCCGTCATTTCCTCTACCTTATTTGCCAGCCCGATTAAGTCTATTTTCGTTCTGCCGCATGTCGGACAGGAAACGACTTCGATACCGCCCTTTCGCAAGCCCAACGTCCTAAGCAAAAGCTTTGCCGACTTGATTTCCTCCACCGGGTCTCCCGTTAAGGATACGCGGATAGTGTCTCCGATACCCTGATACAGAATAATGCCAAGCCCCGCCGCCGACTTAATATTGCCGCTAAGTATCGTACCGGATTCCGTAATGCCGACATGCAAAGGATAGTCCGTCTTCTGCGCCAGAATCTCATGCGCCTTTACGCACATTAAAACGTCAGAAGATTTAATGCTGATAACCAGATTGTCATACCCCAGCTCTTCTATGATATGTACCTTATCCAATGCGCTCTCCACAATGCCCTCGGCCGTTACGCCATGATATTTTTCTATCAGTTCTTTCTCTAAAGAGCCGCTGTTGACGCCCACCCGGATAGGGATATTTTTCTCTTTTGCCACGGCCACGACCGCCGTCACATTTTCCCTGCTTCCAATATTTCCCGGATTGATGCGGATTTTATCCGCGCCGTTTTCCATGGCTGCAACCGCCATCTTATAATCAAAATGAATATCCGCCACTAACGGAATATGAATCTGCGGCTTGATTTTGGCAATCGCCGCCGCCGCTTCCTTTGTCGGAACCGTCACGCGGATAATTTCACATCCGGCGCGCTCTAAACGTAAAATCTGCGCAACCGTCGCTTCCACATCTTCTGTCTTCGTATTAGTCATAGACTGTATTAAAATGGGATTTCCCCCGCCAATCACTCTGTCACCAATTCTGACAACTTTCGTATGATTTCTGTACATATTAACCTCCGTTGAACTTCTCTTCACACTATTTTACATCAAATGCAAAGATTAGAAAAGCTGTTTTCACTGTATATAAAAAATCCGCTCTCTGCTTTCTCCCGTCACATTGTCCGTCAATTTAATAGAAAGCTGTTGTATATTTTCTTTCCCGAAAAGTTCCTCCTCCAGTTCCAGTATCAAATTTCCCTCCGCTTTATATACGCTGCCGTATCGTATGACCAGCTTCTGCCCCTGCGTATTATAGGCGGTCACCGGCAACGGCGTTTCTTTCCCCCTGACACGGAACGAAAATGCGCCCGTACTGACTATTGTAGTCAATATAATAATGCTAAACAGCCCAATGGTCTTTTTTTCCGTCAGCCAGATTCTTTTCTCGATTTTTTTCACTACGCAGTTTCTTTTCTCCTTTTTCCTTTCATACAAATGCCGTCTTCCCGCATACCGTCTGTCCAAACGCATCTTTTCCGACAAAGCTTTTTGGGCTTCTTCCGCCGTCTGATATCTTTGGGCGGGAATGGGCTGTGTACATTTTTCCACGATTTTTTCCACTTGGCGAGATAGCTGCGGATTGATACTGCGAACCGGACGGATGCCATAAGGAGGACGCGCCGGATGATACCCGGTCAGCATATGATAAAGCGTTGCCCCTAACGTATAAATATCGCTCTGTTCATTGGCCGCCATGCCGGATATCCTGTTTTCATCTAACATTTCCGGCGCGGCATAGCCCCATGTTCCGGCAAGGTTCTTTTGCCTGTATGTATCATATCGCATTGATAACGCCGCGCCAAAGTCCACTACCCGCAAATTCCCCTCCGGACACACGATAATATTTTCCGGCTTTAAATCCCGATAAACGACGGGCGGCTTCCTTGTATGCAGATAGGTAAGCAATTCCAGTAACTGCAGCGCCCATATACATGCCTGCTCTTCCGGAACGCTTCCCTCCCGTTCAATGTAGTTATGTAAATCTATCCCCCTAATATATTCCATTACCAGATAGCGGCTCTCTTCCACAAAATAATCATATACGGCAGGCAGCATCGGATGCTTTAACGTTTTTAACATTTCCATTTCGGTTTTATCGGCATCCATGCTTTGTAAAGACTTTTCTTCTTTTACCGCCACCATACGCTCCAAGTGCCTGTCCCACGCCAAATATACGACGCCGCTGCCGCCCTCCCCTAACTTCTTTCTTAATTCATACTTCCCCCGTAAAACACGATTCCCGCACATCTTAACGCCTCCTTACGCCGTCCGTTTCCCATTCGTCCTCACGCTTTCTTGTAATTTTTATGTAAACCGCAGACAAATTATCTTTCTCTCCCCGCCGCATGGCGGCTTCCCCGATTTCACACAGCCTTTTCCTGCCGCGCTCTCCCGCCATCTGCCCCGCGATAAATGCCTTTTCCATTTCCTCTTTTTCTATCCTGCGCCAAAACCCGTCGCTGCACAGTAAAAAAGCGTCTTTTTCCCTTACACTCCCCATTTTATAATCCGGCATAAAAAACCCGAAACTGCCTACGCATTTTGTCAACGCATTCACGCCGCCCACATGGTCGTTTGTCAATAGACGGGCTTTCCCGTTTCTACGAAAGCGATAGATTCTGCTGTCTCCCAGATGCCAGAGCATATATCTTTTTTCCCAGAGAATGAGCAAAGAAAGCGTCGTTCCCATCCTGATACGGCGTCCGGCGGCATATCTTTCGATTCTGCCCTGCACCTGATATATCTTTCTCTCCGCACAATGCCGTATCGCCCAAAGCGGCTTCTTTTTGCCTATTGCCGCCAATAAATCGTCATAAAACCACGTCGCCAGCTCTTCCGTGAGATATCCGCTGGCCATCTCTCCCATCTCGATACCGCCCATTCCGTCGCAGACCGCCGCCATCAGCACCCTGCCCCGTATCGTCAATGCCTGCAATAACACCAGGGAATCCTGATTCACATCGCGCACTGCGCCTTTATTCCAGTATACGTTTGTATCGTAATACATAAATCCCCCTTATCATCGTTCTTATCTTCTAAATCATACCTTTCTAACTTATCCCTACCTGAATCATCTGTCGGATTATGCAGAGAATCCTGCCAAAATAGAAGTGTCTCCAAAAGAAGCCACATCTACAGAAGCTCCTCCAAAGGGAGTCGCATCTACAGAAATGCCTTCAAATAAGGCATTTCTATAAGAAAAGCCGCCGACGTATCGCATACGCCGCACGGCTGTGTCGAAACATAATTTATTATAACCTGACTTCTCCACTCTGACAATCATGCAACTTATCCAAAATTCATGGGGTCAGTTTGGTAAATTCGCAAAATTCCACCGCCATGAATTAATGCACAATCCGCATAATATCATTGTACATAATAAAGACCATCAAAACCATCAGCACCACCAGACCGGCAAAATGCACCATACCTTCTTTTTCCGGCGGAACAGGTTTTCCACGAAATACCTCTAACAACAGAAAAACCAGTCTTCCGCCGTCCAACGCCGGAACGGGAAGCAAATTCAAAATACCCAGATTAACGGACAATAGGATAATAAAATTAATCATGGTAAAGATAACTGTGGAAACGCCGTACTCTCTTGCAACCTCATAATTATCCCCTACTATCTGCGCAATACCGATAGGACCCGAAACGTCATCTTTCGTTACCTGACCGCGTACCAGCATCAGCAGGCTTTCATACGTCAGTTTCACCTGCGCCCGCAGTTCATAAAAGCTGTACTGGAAAACCTGCAGCGGGTTACACTCTATCTGTTCACCACCGCCAACCAGTCCTATATAATATAGACCGCTTTCTGCATCATAGCGCGGTGAGAGCGTAATATCAAAAATCTCATCTCCCCGCTTAATCTGTAACGTAATAGGTTCTCCCCTGTTTACGGCATTGACTACCGTAATTTCCTCATAGAGATAAATCCTCTGCCCGTCTATTCTGCGAATCTCATCCCCCGCCATCATACCGGCATCCTGCGCCGCAGAGTTTTCCATAATCTGCTGCACGACCGGTTTCGTTGCTCCAGTAAAAGCAATCAATATCAACGCAAAGAGGTATGCTGTCAGGAAATTAAAAAACGGACCCGCAAAAATCGTCGCAATCCTCGCCCAGACATTTACCGCCTGAAAGCTATGCTCATCTTTTTCCCCCTCTTTTGCCTCGACGCCGTCCTCTCCGTCAAACATACACGCACCGCCGATTGGCAAAGCCCTTAACGCATATTTTGTCTCTCCTTTTTGGAAAGAACAGATAACCGGACCCATACCGACCGAAAATTCCACAACACGGATGCCGTTTCTTTTTCCAATGATAAAATGCCCGAACTCATGGGATATTACCACGATACCGAAGATAATAATAAATAAAATAATTGTCATAATTGTTTTCGTCAATTCATCACCCGCTCTATAGATTCATATGTTTCCGCTTCCGCCTCTAAAATCTCATCCACGGAAGGATTTTCTATTACCTTATGAGCGTCCATTGCACGCTCAATCAATTCCGGAATCTGTAAAAATCCGATTTTCTTTTGCATAAACAACGACACCGCACGTTCGTTCGCCGCATTAAAGACCGTCGGCAGACTGCCGCCCGTTTTTGCCGCCGTATAAGCAAGCTGTAAGCCCTGGAACGTATCCGTATCGGGCTTTTCAAACGTAAGCTGCCCCAACTCGAAAAAGTCCACTCTTTTTCCGGGCATCGGTCTTCTGTCAGGATAAAACAACGCATACTGAATCGGCAGTTTCATATCCGGCATACCAAGCTGCGCCATAATCGCGCCATCTGCATATTCGACAGCTGAATGAATGATGCTCTGCGGATGCACGACTACCTGGATATCCTCTAACGCCGTATCAAACAGCCATCCTGCCTCCATAACTTCCAGCCCTTTATTTACCAGAGAAGCGGAATCAATCGTTACTTTCTGTCCCATCGACCAGTTTGGATGCTTCAAGGCGTCTTCTATTGTCATTTTCGCCAGTTCATCTTTCGTTTTGCCGCGGAAAGGACCGCCGGACGCCGTTAAGATGATTTTACTGACCCGTTCTTTATTTTCCCCGTTCATGGACTGGAAAATTGCACTGTGTTCACTGTCCACCGGCACAATAGGTACGCCGCACTTTTCCGCAAGCGGCATAATAATATGCCCCGCCGTCACTAACGTCTCTTTATTGGCAAGCGCAATCGTCTTTTTTTGCTCAATCGCCGCAATGGTCGGACGTATGCCAATCATGCCCACGATTGCCGTCACCAGTATCTGCGCTTCTTTTATCGTAGAAATTTCTATCAGCCCATCCATGCCGCTTACAATCTTCACGTCCATATCGGCGACTCTGCCCGCCAAATCCTTTGCCGCCTCTTCGCTCCACATAGCCGCCATGCGCGGGTGAAACTCCCTAATCTGTTTCTCCATCAGTTCCACATTATTGCCCGCCGCCATCGACACTACTTCCAAATCGGGCTGATTTCGTACAATCTCCAATGTCTGCGTACCAATCGAGCCTGTAGAACCCAATATTGCTATCTTTTTCATGCTTTTGCCGTACCTTTCCTATATCCTAACGCTTACGGTGCAATCGATATGAGTACCAATCCCCAGAAAATAAGAGGCGCGGCCACAATCATACTGTCAAACCTATCCATAATGCCGCCATGTCCCGGTATCAGTTTCCCGTAATCCTTGATATCATGGTCTCTTTTCACTGCCGACGCCGCCAAGTCGCCGACCATGGAAACCAGCGCGCCGACTGCGCCAAGCGCCATCGAACCGACCCAGCTAAGCCGCCCTACATCCGTCGAAACGGGATTGATAACAAACTGCGTATACAAACCGAATAAAACCGCCGCGCCGACAACGCCGCCAATCGCACCCTCAACGGACTTTTTCGGGCTTAATACCGGCGTCATCTTATGTTTTCCAAACAAAACCCCCACACAATACGCGCAGGTATCGCTTCCCCAAGAACATAAAAAGACAAGCCATACCAAATAAAATCCCTGGCTCCACCCCTCTCTGATAATATACAGAAACGACAATAATACCGGCGCATAGATAAGTGAAAAAAACGCCGCCATCACCTGCTCCGCCTTATATGTGGGAAAAGAAAATACATAATGAAACAGAAAGGCCAAAAAAGCCACTATCGGTACAAAGGCAACGATACAGTACACAAGCCACCTGTTATCTGCCGACTTATCCAGCACATAATATAACAGGACATAATAAATGACAATGGCGCAAAGCCCCTGCCACTCCAAATGGTTCACCTTAACGTCCTGCGTATGCACGCCTGTTGCCTTTGTCAATTCGCTGTAGGCAATCATGGATATGAGGCATAACACCGCCGCCATCACCGGACCGCCCGCCCATATGACAGCAAAAGCAAGAATCACCAATACAATGCCGCTGAGTAATCTTGTACGAAACATAATCAATCAAACCTTTCCGTTTTTCTATCCGTCTTATCCTTCGCTTATCATGCCATACTTTCTGTCTCTCTTATTATATGCCTCAATAGCCCTTTCCAATTCTTCCTTGGAAAAATCCGGCCACGCAACTTCCGTAAAATAAAATTCCGTATAAGCGAGCTGCCATAGCAAAAAGTTGGAAATACGCTGCTCGTTACAAGTACGGATTAAAAGGTCCGGCTCCGGAATCCCG
The DNA here is from genome assembly GCA_023664605.1 of Clostridium sp. Taxonomy (GTDB): domain Bacteria; phylum Bacillota; class Clostridia; order Lachnospirales; family Lachnospiraceae; genus UBA3282. The sequence goes on along the minus strand of JAMPFF010000021.1, from coordinate 24,438 downwards.
CGCGTATCCAGCGTATCGCTAATTATCTGCTCCGTGATATCCTCTTTTTTCAAAACGCCCTCCTCGACCTTATCCATCAAAGTCCGAAACGCGCGCACAATCTCGTCTCTGCCGCCGTAATTTAAGGCAATCTGGAAATGCAGCCCCGTATTACCAACCGTAGCTTCTTCCAACTGCGCAATACGCTCCCTGATATCGTCATCCAACCCCGTCTTATCGCCAATAACACGGACACACATATTATTTTTCGCCGCCGTTTTCAAGCAGGTCTTCATATAGCCCCGTAAAAGCTTCATTAAGGCATCCACTTCATCCTGCGGTCTGCTCCAGTTCTCCGTGGAAAATGCATAAACCGTCAAATACTGTATGCCCATCCGGTAAGCTTCTTCACAGATAACCTCCACCGTTTTAGCTCCCTGCGCATGTCCGTAATTTCTCGGCATTCCCTTACTTGTCGCCCATCTGCCGTTACCATCTAAAATAATCGCTACATGATTCGGTATTGTCATTTTAATAACCATGCCTTTCTCTCAGCCTGCAAAAAGGGATGTAGAGTAACCCTTACTCTACAATCCCCCTTATCATTCCTTATGTGATACCTATACCGTCATAATCTCTTTTGATTTTTCTTCCACTAACTTATCAACATCTTTGATATACTTATCCGTCAGCTTCTGTAACTGCTCGCCCAACTCCTTGATTTCATCCTCTGAAACCTCTTCCTTGGCAAGCTTTTTAAAAGCGTCCATACCGTCGCGCCTTGCATTTCTGACCGCGACCTTATTCTCTTCGCCCTTTTTCTTGATATCTTTCACGAGTTCTTTTCTGCGCTCCTCAGTCAGCTCCGGAAATACCAGACGGACTACGGCGCCGTCGTTACTCGGTGTGATGCCAAGGTCGGACGTCATGATTGCTTTTTCGATTTCTTTAATCAGTGTCTTTTCCCACGGAGCAATCTGAATCATTCTCGGGTCGGGAACCGTAATGTTACCAACCTGCTGAATCGGTGTCGGCGTTCCGTAATAGTCCACCTTAATCCGGTCCAGTACATGGGGATTGGCACGTCCCGCGCGAATCGTTCCCAAATCCGACACCAAAAAATCATATGCCTTTTTCATTTTCTCATCATATGGTTTTAACCTGTCATCCATCTTTACTATATACCTTCCTCTCCCAAGTGAAATGCTCTACCGTAGCCAGCAAGAATTTACTATGTAAATTCTTGGAACGCAAGCCGCCAGGCTTGGTTTTTTTATACGACTACCTTGGTTCCGCTGAATTTCCCTTTTACCGCATTCACAATGCTGTCTTTTTCATTCAGTCCGAATACCCACATCGGCATCTTATTGTCTCTTGCCAGAATGGACGCCGTCATATCCACCACTTGAAGATTTTTTTCAATGACCTCGCCTATGGATATCTCATCATATTTTTGGGCCGCCGGATTGGTGTGCGGGTCATCATCATAGACGCCGTCTACCGCTTTCGCAAGTAAAATAACATCCGCGTCCACCTCAACCGCGCGCAACACAACGCCCGTATCCGTTGAGAAATATGGATGCCCCGTACCACCCGCAAAAAAGACAACCATGTTCTTTGCAAAATATTTATTCGCCCTGTCTTTAGAAAACAGTTTCGTAAAAGAACCACACTCAAATGGAGTCAAAACGCTCGTCATCATGCCCACGGAACGAAAAATCTCCGATACGTAAATACAGTTCATAATCGTTGCCAGCATACCAATCTGGTCTGCTTTCGTCCTGTCGATGTTTTCGCTCGAACGTCCGCGCCAGAAATTTCCGCCTCCGATTACAATACCGACCTGAATACCGTCGTCTACAAGCTGTTTTACCTGTAAGGCAACCTCGCGTACCGTCTCTTCATGAAATCCGGTCTTTTTTTCTCCCGCTAATGCCTCTCCGCTTAATTTAAGTAGAATACGCCGCATTTTCCATACTCTCCTGTCAATATGCTATTATTAAATTTTGAGGATTATTTTGCCTTTGCTTTATCCTTTTCCTTGCTTTCTTTACTCTTCTTGATTTCTTCAAAGAAAGATGTCGGATTGACGTCTGCATAGCACTGGGAACACATACCCTCGATAACCGCGCCGTTATTAATCTGTACGGATTTGGATTTGATATTGCCCATCACAATAGCGGATGTATCCAGTACAACCGGTCCGTGTACGTCGATATCGCCCTTTACCGCGCCTGCGATAACTGCGCTGTTTGCATAAATATTACCGATAACAACGGAACTCTGTCCAATCTTTACGCTGCCGCCGCTGTTGATTTCACCGTTGATTCTGGCTCCCTCTGCAAAAATCTCCGCCGCCTTGGAGTTACCCTGAATAGAACCTGTTACATTCAGTTTGCCAAGAATATCAATATTACCTGTCACACCGCCGATAAGTTCCAAAGAACCGCCGGAGGTGATATCGCCTACGATAGTCATTCCTTCTGTTACAACTGCTGTTTCATCTACTGCTGTTTTTTCCTGCATTTCCATTTTTTCTTCATTCCTTTCTTTATCCTGCTGCGGTATTTCTGTTTCTTCTGATACTTCTTCCGGCATTTCCGGTATTGCCGTTTCCGGCTCCATGATTTCCGGCGCTGCCAATACTTCCGGTTCTTGCGGAATAACCATTTCTGCTTCTTCCGTCACCGGCATCTGTGCCTCCATAACAGGCTCTTCTGCCACAGGCTCGTCGAATACCGGCTCCGCCTGCGCGCTTTCATTGGAAATTGCTTCCATCTTATCAAGCATATCGCTTAAATCATCCGATGTGGGCATTTCCATTTCCGGTTTCAGCTCCGCTTTAGGCTTCTTTACTTCTTTCGCCTTTTCTTCTGATTCAAGAAGCGCCTGCAACTGTTCATCGCTTAAGGCTTCCTGCAATTCCTCTTCCGGCATCAGTTCATTTACCGCCTGGGATAAATCATCCTTTAAATCTGAAAAAAATCCCATTCTATAATCCTCCATTCTTTAGTCATTACTGATATGTTGTATCGGTTCCGTATCTTCCGTGATAGGAACGATAACGGTATCTTCCATTGCCTGAATACGCTCTATCAGCGTCGGCAGGGCTTCTACCGTAGTATTTTTATTTGATGCGTCGTGCATCAAAATAATACTTTCATGATATTGCGCAAGGTTCGACATGCAGTTACGCAGGATTGCGTCCGTACTGATATAACTGTTGGAAGCGTCTCCCGAAGATACGTTCCAATCAAAATAAGTAATATCCTGCTCGTCCAGATAGGCAATCAGTTCATGCATATCCACCCTGCTGACCGTATTGCTGCTTCCTCCCGGGAATCTGCAATATCTGCACCACACCCCGGTTGTCTCATACAAAAATTCCTGTAACTTACTCAAATCTGCGGCATAACTTTCCACCGACTCGTATATCTCATCATATTTATGGCTGTAGGAGTGCATCGCCAGCGTATGCCCCTCTTCTACGATTCTTTTGTATAACGCCTGATATTCTTCCTCTTCCTTTCCTACGACAAAGAAAGTCGCTTTCACATCATACTGCGCAAGAATATCCAGAATCCTGTTCGTATTACTGCTCGGCCCGTCATCAAACGTCAGATACACCTGACGGACGCTTCCGTCTTCTGCGGGCTGTGCGGCCGTATTATCGCCCGGTGTCTTTGCATTGTCACGTCTGGACACATTCACACCGTCCGCCGTATACAGGTCTGTGTCTTCTCCTCCTTCTGCATCGGCGTCTGTTTCCTCCAAAGCCTCTACAGGATACATAACGGCTGTTTCCACTGCCTGTTCCCGTAACTCTTTCAGTTCTTTCTTTACAATATGAAGCTGTACTCCCAGAATAACAGATAATGCCGTGGGAATCAATATTGCCATAACGAGGACGAAGATGATTACCTTTTTTAAAAAGCGGATACGCTTCTGTCTCGCCAGCCGCTCTTCCATCTCTGCCTTGTCCATCTTCATCGGCTCCTTAGTTATTTTTCAACATTCCTTATTAATAATAACACATCTTACGAATTACGAAAAGTAATTTTATTAAAAACGTTATGAAAAAAAATGGAACTGCCCCGCCGGACAGTTCCAAACCCTTTACATACAGCACTCTCCCGTATAAGGAGCAAGCTCCAAACGGATAAAATAACCTCTGTCGCTGTGGCAGACCGGGCAGACCGGCGGAACCTGCGTTCCCCGGTAAATATGTCCGCATTCCATACACATCCATGCGCACTCAATATCCGATGCAAAAAGTTTACCCTCTTCCAGCCATTCGGCGAACTTTCCAAATCTGTTTCCGTGGATTTTTTCGATTTCGGCAATCTGCCTGAAAGAATCGGCTATATGAGAGAAACCCTCCTCATCCGCCTTTCTTGCAAAATTACGGTACACATCATCATGTTCTTCATATTCATTATGCTGCGCCATACGCAAAAGCACGGCCGCATCTTTCGAGATATCCACCGGGTATGCGCCTTCAATCGCAATATTTTCCCCCGCCATCTCGTTTAAATATTTATAAAATACCTCCGCATGTTCTCTTTCCTGCTCGGCGGTAAACCGAAAAACCGCCTCTATCACATACAGTTTTTCTTCCCTAGCCTGTCCTGCGGCAATCGTATAACGGTTTCTCGCCTGACTTTCGCCTGCAAAAGCGCGCATCAGGTTCGTTTTTGTTTCACTGCTTTTAAAATCCATCACTTTGCTCCTTTCCGGGTTTTTGGAGAAATTTCTCTTACCTATTTTCCCCGGAAATAAAGCTTTTATTCGCCAAGCAGGCCTTTGATGCCCTCTTCCTTAAAGATTCTTTTATAATAGACAAGTTCCGTCTGAATCAAATCGTCGATAACCTGCATCCCCAATAGTTCCACCGGAGCTTTATCGTCCGTTAGAAGATATGCGCCTTTTTCATATGGCATAATGCCATCCGCCGTCTTGGCCAGCATCGTCTGCAGTTCAGCGTCTTCTATCTTTTCTCTTCCGGCCTCAAAGTCAGCCATAAGCGAGGGATTTTGCGTGGCAAAAAGTTCCCTGTTGGTGGAACCCCATACGTCCACCGTATAAACATAATCAAAAACAGATGCTATGGTATCGGAGAGATATTCGTTGATATTGCCCTCCGTATCCGTGTGCATATTCATATTGACCACCATAACGCCGTTCTCGTTCAGGTGTTTTTTTACAAGCGTAAAAAATTCAACGGAAGACATCTGAAACGGAATCGTGATATCCTGATAGGCGTCCACCATAATCACATCATAAGTTTTAGGAACCGCCTCCAAAAAACTGCGTCCGTCATAAGTCGTGACCGTAACGGAATCCGGCAGTTCAAAATACCGCCCCGCCAAATCCGTAATCTTTTCATCAATTTCCACGCCCTCTATGGAAGTCGTTCCATAATAACGGCTGCACTGCTTGGCATATGTGCCGGTTCCCATTCCCAAAATCAGAATATCCCCGTCCGTTTTGCCCGCCATCACGGGAGCCGCCATGGCATAGTCGTAATACATGCCCGTTGCGCCGCCGTCCTTTTTCATAATGGACTGGACGCCGAACAATACGTTTGTAGATAAAATAACGCTGTCATCCGTTTCCTTTACCTGTAAATAATTATAGATGGATTCGCCCTCATAGAGCAAATTGCTTTCCCAGAAAGCAAAATCCGAGGACGCGCCCGATATACAGCATAGCGCAAACAGGATAAGCGCGGCAGCGCACTGTTTCTTTTTTCTTTTCATACTGACAAAGTAAATCAGGGCAAGCAGCAGTAAAATTCCCGCAAATATCAAAAACGTAGCGGAAGTGCCTACCGCCGGAATCGTAACAAATGTCGGCACAAAAGTTCCGATGATACTGCCTATCGTATTAAACGCGCCAAGCGACCCTACCGTCCTGCCGCTCTCATCCAGGCTGTTTACCGTATATTTTACCAAAGACGGCGTTACCGTTCCTAACAAAAACAGCGGGAACACAAAAATAATCATGCAGGCAAGAAACGCCGCACAGATTAAAAAGTTATTGCTGATGGTAAAAACAAGCGCGGCCGAAATGGCAATGATAATGTATTTGCCCAATACCGGAATCGCCGCAATCCATATCGCCGCAATTACAATCCGGATATAAAGTTTATCCGGGTTGGGGTCTTTATCCGCGCTGCGTCCGCCCCATATATTGCCAAGCGCCATGGCTATCATTATCGTTCCGATAATAATCGTCCATACAATTTGAGACGAACTGAAATATGGCGCAAGAAGCCTACTTGCGCCAAGTTCTACTGCCATAACAGACATACCCGCGAAAAATTCCGTCAGATACAAATAATATTTGTTCCGCAAAATTCCCTGACTTTCAGGTTGTGCCTGCGTTATCGTTTTATCCATTTTCCTCATTTCCTTTATGTCTGCATATTTTCGAGACAGGAAAGCATTTAGATTGTGAAATCAAATCTGGAACCGGTTGTCGCCTTTTGCTCCGATTTTACCTTATCCCAGTCTACCGCTTTTATTTTATCCAAAAGCTCTTCTACGGAATCGGCTTCCACTCTGGTTTTCTTTGTACGCTCACCGGCCGCTTTTTCTTCCGCTTTCTTGGCCTGTGCCGCTCTTTCTTCTTTCTTGCTTTCTCTGGTTCTTTCTACAAATTCACGCTGTCTTTCCCCTGCCTTTTCCAATTCGGCAAAATAGGAAACCTGGCCATCCTTGCCAATGGAGACGCCCATATGCGTTACGTCATCTTTCTTATCTCCAAGCTGGCTCTCCATATCCTTAAGCTGTCCTACCGCGTCTTCCAGAATACCCGTATATTTTGCCTTGGTATCCTCATCCGCCGCCATTTCTTCCAACGTCTCCGGGTCGATTAATACACTGTACTCTTTCGTTCCTCTGGATAAGTAGGAAGCAGCTTCTTCATCGCTCTCATAATCGGCAACGATAAAATCCATATTTTTATAATTCTTCTTTAATTCCTCCAGCAGTTTTTTTGCCGCTTTGCTCAACTGCACATTGGATTCTTTCTTCTGCGTCTTATCGGTTTTGTCTGTGTCTTTCGCCTTTTTGGCTGTGTTATTCTTTACCGTGTTGTTGTAATAATTCTGATACGCGCCGTATCCCTCTACCTTACTCATTGTTCGTCCTCCTTTGACTCTTTGCGAAATCCGTTTCTTTTATCAGGTATTTAAATATTTATAAGATACCTTATAGGTTATATCGGACGAATGAGGATTTTTCTATAGTATCTCAGCGCATTTTTTCCTGTTTTTTCCGATTTTTTTCACGGTACATAAAAGCGTCCGCCTCTTTGACTAACTCGTCGATTGTCGTCATATTGATATCGCCTTTGGTATATGCCGTACCGATGCTGGCGGATATATAGCGCAGATGTTCATCAGCCTTGTAAACTTTCTCTAAACTCTCTTCCAGCCATTTGCGCTTCTTTTCCACTTCCTCCGACATATGTTCACCCAGTTCGATAATTACAAATTCATCGCCGCCGGCCCTTGTGATAACGTCATCCGGCATACATTCCTTTAATACGTCCGCGGTAACGGTCAACGCCCTGTCGCCCTCGCTGTGTCCAAACTCATCATTGATGCTTTTAAAGTTATCCAAATCGATATAATAGATGGTGAAAGGCTGACCCGCTTTTTCTTCTACAAACTGATATACGTAACGCCTGTTATACAATCCCGTCAAAGCGTCGGTGTTAGCGTTATTTAAGAGCATACGCTCATAAAGACGCTCCTGCGTCACATCAACGGCCACGCCTACGGTTCCCATAACGGAGCCGTCTAAATCGAATAGCGGCGACTTATAGGTAGTCAGCTCCCTCATACTGTCTCCGATTTTAACGTTCTCCGCAAAAACGCAGGTCTCGCGTTTCTCCATCACTTCAAACTCGGACTCCATACAGATAAATTCGCCCTTGGCATACTCGTCGGGTTCAATATCCCAGATATAGAAATGCCCGCGTCCTTCTATCTGCTCCATCGTCTTATTGACGGCTTTACAGAAGCTTTCATTGACCTTTTTATGTACGCCGTCTTTATCCTTATACCAGACCAGATGCGGAATGCTGTTAATCGTGGACTCCAGATAATTTCTGGTCTGCCAGAAATCCTTGTCCTGCTTATATGCCTGCTGCCAGCGTAAAATACGAAAGCCCGCCTCGTCCTCTGACATATCGGCGTTCCAGATATCCCAAATGTCCGCAAAACCATCCGTCAGTAAAGACATCTGTCCGTTATCCGCAAGCACAATAAGCTGCGCCTCTTTCTTTTTGGCATGGCAAAGCGTATCTAACGCTTTTCTTACATCCATCCCCTTAAGATTCGCTACAATCACATCCGCTTTGGCAGACAGCGAAGCGTCCGGCTCATCGCTTTTTACAAATTCATGCGTAAAATGCGCAAGCGGCTGCGCTTTCTGAATCACCTCAAATGCAGCGTTTGGCGCACCTGTCAAATAAAAATGAACGTGGCAATGATACATTTCCGTTTCCCCACTTTCCTGTTATATAGGAAAGTCAGGCTTTGCAGCCTGACTTTGCAAGAACCATTTTATCCTACCCGTGATGATTACGATTTTACATTCCCATCTGTTTTGCAACTTCCTCTGCGAAATTTTCTTCTTTCTTTTCAAGTCCTTCGCCGGTCTCAAAGCGGACAAACGATTTGATGGAAAGATTGGCTCCGTTTTCCTTGGCAACCTGTTCAATGTATTTCGCTACGGATTGTTTTCCGTCTTCCGCCTTTACGTATACCTGTTCTAAGAGGCATACTTCTTTTAATTCTTTATTCAGGCGTCCGTTTACGGCTCCCTCGATTACCTTATCAGGCTTGCCTGCCATCTTAGGGTCGTTTTTAATCTGCTCCGCGATAATGGACTTCTCATGCTCCTTATATTCCTCGGATACATCCGCAGTAGAAACATATTTAGGAGCTAACGCCGCTACCTGCATGGCGATATTTGTCATTGCCTCTTTTACGGCGTCATTTACGACATTCGTAGCCGCCTCAACAATAACGCCGATTCTGCCGCCGCCATGTACATAAGTAACTGCACATCCCTCTGTGGCAGTAACTTTCTGAAATCTTCTGATATTCAAATTTTCACCGATAACGGCAATCTTATCTACCAATGCGTCTTTTACCGTTTTGGAAGCATCCAGATGCCATTTTTCCGCAAGAAAATCATCCAGGTTCGCAGCGTCGGAGTTCACCGCCTGTGTGGCAACGGCTTCTACATATGCCTGGAAGTCTTCATTCTTTGCCACAAAGTCTGTTTCGGAGTTTACCTCTACAACTGCCGCTGTCTTATCATCTTTTACGGCCACGCGGCAAAGACCTTCCGCCGCGATTCTGCCGGCTTTCTTTTCCGCTTTTGCCTGACCGTTCTTTCTTAAATATTCAACCGCCGCATCCATATCTCCATTGGTTTCCCCAAGGGCTTTCTTGCAATCCATCATGCCTGCACCGGTCATTTCTCTTAATTCTTTTACCATTGCTGCTGTGATAGCCATCTATATTTCCTCCTACTCTGATATTCTCCCACGCTTACTCTGCTTCTGCCTGTGCTATTTCTTCGATATCTTCCGCCGTCTCTTCAGCTTCCTCAGCCGCTTCCTGCTGTTCTTCCACATAAGCTTCCTCGCCTTGATTTGCCTCGATAACGGCGTCAGCCATCTTGGAAACAATCAGTTTTACGGCTCTGATAGCATCATCATTACCGGGAATGATATAATCGAGTTCTTCCGGATCGCAGTTTGTATCGCCGATGCCGATTAACGTAATGCCTAATGTATGCGCTTCCTGTACGCAGATTCTTTCTTTTTTAGGGTCTACCACGAAAATACAGTCGGGAATTCTTGTCATTTCCTTGATACCGCCTAAGTTTCTCTCTAATTTATCCCATTCTTTTTTCAGTTTAATAACTTCTTTTTTGGGAAGCACATCAAATGTGCCGTCTTCCGACATTGTTTCAATCGCTTTTAATCTTTCAATTCTGGAACGGATGGTCTTAAAATTTGTCAGCATACCGCCTAACCATCTTTCGTTTACATAATACATGCCGCAACGCTCCGCCTCTGACTTTACAGCGTCCTGCGCCTGCTTTTTCGTGCCGACGAAAAGAATCGTGCCTCCCTGGGAAGCCACGTCAAATACCGCTTTGTATGCCTCATCCACTTTACCTACGGATTTCTGCAGATCAATGATATGAATGCCGTTTCTCTCGGTAAAGATATACGGAGCCATCTTAGGGTTCCATCTTCTTGTCTGATGTCCGAAATGGACACCTGCTTCTAATAACTGTTTCATTGAAATAACGCTCATGTTTCTTTCCTCCATTTAGTTGTTTTCTTCCATATGCCGTATCCGGTCATCACCTGCTCGTCTGCTAACTTCGTACCCGAAGCACTGACAGACAATGGGCATATGTGTTTTTTGCGTTTTATCATGAATGCACGGCCATGCCGCACACTTTGACACTATAACATAAAATCTCCATTGTTGCAAGCTTTTTTCCTTTTATTCCGCCCCTGTGATGATTCTCGCCATCTGCTCGTCGCTGGCGTCCGCCGGAATCGTATAGGTTCCCGGCCTGATTTTCTTATCATAACCGTTCTCACATAAAAATGTATCAAAATTCTCCGGTGAGGAAATGGCTCCGATATCCGCCAGTTTCCTGCTGGCTGCATAGGAACCGTCGCCGCTTCCTATCGTAACCACCATATCCGTGTCCGCCTGTGTCCGGTTTGCGTTATCTGTGCCCACAGCCGCTGCATCCTGTCCTTCGTCCGATTCCGTCTGCGCCTGCCGGTCACTTTCGGTATTAGGGGCTAGTGGCTGCTGCCCGCTTGCGGTGTTTGAAACTGCCTGTGCCTGCTGCCTGCCATCCGCATCTGAAACTGCCGATGTCTGCTGCCCGCTTTCTACATTCGGCTCTGTCCGCGTCTGCTGCCCGCTTTCTGCGTTCGGAGCCTGCGGGGATTGCTGCGACTCTTCATCTGCCGCTGCATCTTTATCCTGCGCAACGTTTTCGCCAGTGGCGTCCTCTGCTTCAGCGTCTTCCTTTTTGGCCGCGTTCTCCGACAAAACCGTGTCCTCTATCATGCCAAGCTGTTTAGCGCGCCTGATGACTTCCGCATCCGTCATCGTCCGGCCGCGCGGCGTCACAACCGCCATAATAATGGCCGTTACGATGATGCCAAGGCCAAGGCCCCGTAAATAGTATTTCAATTCCATAACTCACCTGCCATTTATTACTCTTTTGCCTACATGCTCTCAAACAAATCAATGACTAATTTTACCTCGCCAAGACCCAAGCCCAGTTCCTTTGCTATCGCCATATTCGATTTGCCCGCCTTATGCAGTTCCAATATTCTGTCGTTGCTGTTTCTGCCCTTGTCTTTTCCGTTAGCGAACTGAATATTGACCGACTTTGCTTCCGACTGTCTCTTAGCCGGTCTGCGCCGAGGCTGCTGTGCCTGTGCCTGCTTTACCTGTTGCGGCTGCATCGGCTGTGGACGCGCAGGCTGCACATATTCCTGCATATAATCGTCTTGCGGTATATAGTCATCTTCCACTATATCCTCATCCTCCGGCATTCCGCCCGCGACATAGTCGCCGTCTACGTCATGGATAATCTCCACTCTCGGCGGCGTAATAGGCATAAACATATCTTCATCTTCCGGCTCTTCGGCCTCGTATATATCCTCTTCGTCTTCGTACGCTAATGCCAGCTCTTCTCTCATAGTCGTATAATACGGCGTTTCTTCTATCTCCGGCAGCACCGGCGCCTCTTCCACCGTCTCATAAACCGGCGTCTGCTCCTTATACATAACCGCCGCGTTTTGTCTGATAGTCTTATCAAAATCCTTGATTTCCAATACGGCTTCCATGACGTTTCGGGCTGTCTCGTCCGCATCTTTTACCGTCATTTCCACTTCCGCAACGGCTCTCTGCACCTCTTCGGCCGTTATCTGCGCATCCCGCACCGTCTGTTTCACTTCCTGCGCGGTCCCCGCCGCATCGGAAATGGTTTCTTTCAGATTATCATGTTTATCGTTTAACATATCATATAAGAAAAGAACTTCTTTATGATTTTTATTGATTTCCTCCAGGACGGTGTCGGAATATTCATTGACTGCCATAATCTTTTCATTGGTAACTCTTTCCATCGAGCGTTCCGTTTTTTCTATGGCATAAGTGACAGATTCGTCTATGATATCAAAGATATGCTCCTTGGCGCCGTCCACCTCTCTGTCAACCAGCTTTCTGACCTCATCTTCGCTGATAAGACGGAACTCCTCGTCCATATCATTTTTTTTAGCCGGCAGAAGATAGCCTAACGCAAGAACTATAACACCTGCTATGATTAAAATAATACCCGTAATGCTCATCTTATCCTCCGTTGTATGCCTGCGTCGTTACAGCGATATATCAAAATTGCTGATTCCCTTTAGAATCACTTTGCCGTCCGCTTCTTTTTCCTTTTTATTCTTTCCTCTCCGGCCGCCGTCTCCGCTATATTCGTTGCTGCCCTTTTCCTTGGCGTCGAATTTTTTATTCTGATATTCCGGCTGCTCTCCGCGGTTTACCTTCGCCAACTGGTTTTCCACATGTTTTGCAAACTGCATACCAACATTGGACTGCTCCACCATGCCCTTTGTATCTTCACTGTGTTTATACGCCGTAAAGTCCTGCGCTCTGGTAATCTGACCCTGTAATTCAATCTGTCCTATTGCCATTGATATGCCCCCTTTCCCTTTGACGGATTTGCCGCAGCAAAACTAAATACCGGTTAGTTTCACGTCTCCGCGCGATTTGACAAATCTGCAATACTGCGATTCTTTCTGTACCACCATGGAAACGTCTCCAATACAGATTTTCGTACCCGGATATACCGTGTCTCTTACGATAACACAGGCGCCCTCCTTGCCTTTCATCTGCCCTTGTAACTTCTCTATTTCATCTATATAATCACTGACAAGACCCGCTTTCTGCTGATTGGAAGCAGCTAACGTCTGCACATACTTAAGCTGTTCCGGCGAGAGTTTCACGCCCTTTGCCATCTTCTGTTTGGTAGAAAGCAAAATCTGTTGTATCTGCTGTATTGACTTGTTTTCCTCTTCCACTTTCTGCATTAACTCCTGTAATCTGACCGCCAGATTCGGGTCGGAACCTACCTCTACGACCGTATCGGCTCCCATGGCCGAACCGAGCGTCTTGACATTGACGCAGTTTACCGCGCTGACCCTGCCGCCCGTAATGAACCCTTTGCGTCCGTCTACGTTGATTTCCGTACCCGCCATGATGTTGCTGTGCAGAATGGATTCGGACATAACATAACCGTCGGCCTGCGCATTGACGCTCTGTAAAAATTTAGCCACGATATTTCCTTTGGCCTTTAAGCTGCCTCTGCCCATACCGTTCATACCGCGGGCGATAATAATATTTTCTCCCGCCTCCAAAACGGCGCCTTCCACAACGCCTTTTACCTCTATATTGCCTTTGGCCTTTACTTCAAAATTCGTACAGACATTGCCGTTGACCTGTACATTGCCGTCATAGTCTATGTTGCCGGTCGCGTTATCGACATTTTCAACAATCAGCACATCCGAAACGAAAACGCTTCCCTCTACGAGTTCCACATGGCCGTCCACCATGGACGTCAATGTTGTATTATCTTCCGAAATCTCAATATTATTACCATATTTTAAAACGGCCTTTTTTACGTCACGCGGCTTGATACGCGCGCCAAGGATATTCGTGCCGGGTTCGCCCGGATCTTCCGGAATCAGTTTGGCCAGTACCGCTCCCTTATCGCAGTGCTGTACGACGTTTAACTGGAAAAAGTCCACGCTTCCGTCTTCCTTAACCGCGGGTTTCGCTTTTTTATCGGTATTAAAATAATATTCAATGCGGGCGTCGCTGCCATGTACAGGCTCCGTTCCCTTTGCCACCAGAATATCTTTACAATAGTCTCTTTTCTTGGCAAAAAGCATCTTAATCTCATCCGTTAAGATACCGTGGCAGATGCCTCTTACTTCCAAATCATTAAGAAACTCTTCTTCCGTCATTTCCTCGCCGCCAACGGACGGTGCGTAAAATCTGGCATATGCCTCCATATTGTCAGGCGTTACCGTGAATTTATAACATTCGCGCTCCGTCAGCGTCGTACGTTTTTCCAATAAAACAATGACCGCTTTCTCCGCAGAGACTTCGACGGCCTTATATAACGCGTTTTTATCATATACAATGTCTTTCATTGCCAGATACTCTACTACGTCGTTTACCATCACCGGTTCGCCGCCATCCGTCGGCGGAATCAGTTTCAGGCTTGTTTTTTCCTCTTCATGGATCAATCTGAAATATCCGTTCATCTTTACCTCATTCATTCAGGGTTCTGCCATGCAGCAGTTACTGTCTCTCTGTTAAAATACCCATATAATTCCCCAGTTTGCTCTTCATCTTCTGTAACGCCCTCGTATGAAGCTGTGAAATTCTGGACTCTGACACTTCCAAAACATTGCTGATTTCTTTTAATGTCAAATCTTCATAATAATATAATACAATGACTTTCCGCTCTTTCTCCGTCAAAAGTTCCAGCGCTTCGGCAAGAATCCGCTTTAATTCGTCTCTTTCGATAACTTCTTCCGGCCCGTCAAACTGCGCATTGCGGTTATAGCTGTTATCGGTCGGAATCTCGCTGCCCTGCTCTAAAAATTCATTTAAAGAAATAACATTCGTCACTTTCATCTGTGACTGCCAGTCAATATATTCGTTATTGGTGATGCCAAGGCTTTCGGCGATTTCCTCATCAGTTGCGCTTCTGCCGTATTTCGCTTCAATCTCCTTAATCGCCGCATCAATTCTTTTCTGTTTCTGTCTGATTGTTCTGGGAATCCAGTCCATTTTCCGTATCTGGTCTAAAATCGCGCCGCGGATACGCAGACTGGCATACGTTTCAAACTTGACGTCTTTCATGGCATCAAATTTATCAATGGCGTCAATCAGGCCAAAGATGCCATAACTTACCAAGTCTTCATATTCCACATTATACCCCAGATACATGCTAAGACGCCCTGCGACCATCTTGACAAGCGGGGCGTATTCCAATATGATTTTTTCTCTCACTTCGGGTGATTTTGTTTTTTCGTATTCATCCCAAAGTTTTTTCTTACCTGCCTCGTCCATGCCGTTTCCCCATCACATCAAACTTTATTTTAGAAAATCAATTCCTCTTCATCGTTATCCGCTAGCCGTCCAACCTGCACTGACTCGCCCTCTTCTTCTTCCTGCTGCGCCTCGTCCGATATTTCAACGCTTTCCGCCGTTCCGTCAGGCGCTTTCGCATAAACCTCTCCGGCTTCTTTTAACTTTTCTTCCACCTGCGCCTCAAAACGGTCCAACATCCATTTCATCAGTTCTCCCACAATGTAAAACACAAGCAGAACGCACAGTAAAATAACCAGCATATCTTTGGATTTATAGTGCATCACATACATGGTAATGCTGGAGGCAGCCCCTGCAAGAAGCATCACAAAAGGAGGAATCAGCTTTCTTTTCTTCGCCCTGATTTCTGCCTTTTTCTGCTCTATTGCACGTTCTCTTTCTTTTTCTCTCTCCAGTTCCGCAAAATCCGTGATAAACGTTTGTTGTTGTTCTTCTTTCTCCAATGTTATTACCTTCCACCCATACCAAATAGTAAACTCAAATCGTTTTTTCCGGTTTTCCTACCGCACGAATCACATAATCACCGGTCTCCGGATAAAAAATAACGGTTCTCCCATAGTTTTTCCCCGTATCCTCCGCGAGAATCGGTATCTTTAATTCTGCAAGCTTTTTCTTGGACGCCTCCACGTTCCTCTCGCCTACACGGATAGTTTCCGAATTGCCTCCGCCAAAAGAGAACATCTGGGCGCCGCCTGCAATTTTTGCTACAAGCCTCGTTCTGTTCGCGCCCTTTGCAACCACTCTCTTTACCAGTTCTTCTATGCCTGTATCGGCAAATTTAGGAATATTACTGTTATTTCTGATTGATGTACTATCCGGCAGCATAACATGCGCCAATCCCCCGATTTTCGTCACCGGATCTCTTATTGCAATTCCTACGCATGAACCTAGTCCCAATGTAGTAATGCCATCAGGACTAACACATACATTCAAATCGGCCATACCGACCTTTATCACCTGAGCCATGTTCCTGAATCTCCCACCTTCACTATTACTATTTTCATACCGCCATACCTAATGCGGCTAATATTTTGCTATAAGATTCCAAATCCGGAATCAAAATAAAATACCCGTCAATAGCAACTTCGTCAAAGAACTGCGTCTGAATCAACAGCATCCTGTCGCCTACCGCGCCAAACTGAATCGCCGGCACGCTCATAATCGCTCCCGCCATATCCACCGTCATATCCGGTATGGTCGGGAAGATTTTTAAGTTGGTAATCATTGAAAGGGAATTCAAATATGCACCCGTAATAATGTTACCGACTTCTTTTAAGGCGGACAACTCCATTTCGGAAAAATCATCCCCCTCCGGCTGCATTCCCATCAGCTTGGATACAAGGAACCTTGACGACTCCTTTTCCAAAAGGAACATAATGCTGCCGGTAATATCTCCCTCTACGCCGAGATAGATACCTGCCATAATCTGCTCCTCGCCTCCCATGGCTTCCCCTATCTCTTTAAATTCCAGCAGTCCTACTTTCGGCACCGACATATCCACTTTACATTGCAGCATCTCGGCTAATGCCGTCGTCGCATTGCCCGCTCCGATATTGCCCAACTCTCTCAGTACGTCAAAATACTCCTGAGACATTTCATCAAAATTCAATTCGCCCACGCGTCAACCTCCTAAGAATTCTCCGGCATAACCAGATTCAAGTCGAGGAGAGAAATCAAACCGTCCTCGCATTTTCCGACTCCGGAAATAAAATTGTCTTTTTCGTCTTTAGAATCATATGCCACTTTTTCTATCCGCTCTGCATCCAGAGTGACTACTTCTTTTACCTCATCTACGATAATGCCAATCATACCCTGCTGTTCCATCTTAATGACAATGATCCTGCTGGCTTTGGTAACGACATCTTCTTCCAATCCCATTTTCAGACGGATGCTCATAACGGGAAGCACCTCGCCGCGCAGATTGATGACTCCCTTTAAATAGGGCGCAACCTTGGGTACTCTCGTAATCTTCTGCATCCTCAAAATATTGTCAATATATTTGATATCGATACCGTATTGTTCATCACCCAGACGAATCACGATAAACTGTATTGCTTCGCCGGCTACTTTTAATTCATCCATTCTATTCACCCTCCTTTTGTTAAATCAATGCGTTGGCATCCAGAATCAATGCAACTTCACCGTCGCCAAGAATCGTTGCGCCGCTGATAAGCTTGCTCTTATTGATATATTTGCCCATCGATTTAATAACGATTTCCTGTTGTCCGATAAGTTCGTCCACAACTAAGCCCGCTAACTTATCGCCTTTCTTTACAATAACGACAATCAGATTCTCATTCGGGTCCTTGCTGCTTTCGATATCCAGAATATCATTCAATCTGATAAGCGGAATAACAAGGTCTCTTAAATGAATGACTTCTTTGTTCTGTACCAGTTTCACTTCTTCCGGCGCAATATCTTCTATGGTCTGAATAGAGCTTAAGGAAATGGCATATTTCTCGTCTCCGATAACAACCATAAGAGCCTGGATAATAGCCAGTGTCAATGGCAGTCTGATAATCCATGTGCTGCCCTCGCCAAGTTTGGTCTTTACCTCAACTTCGCCGCTCAACGCCTCAATCTTGGATTTTACAACATCCAGGCCAACGCCTCTTCCCGATACGTCGGATACCGTTTTCGCCGTAGAGAAACCTGCATTGAAAAGCAAATCGATAATTTCCTTCTCATTCATCATTTCGGCCTGTTCCGGTGTGATGACGCCGCGCTCGATTCCTTTATTCTTAACGGCTTCCGTATCGATACCGTTACCGTCATCCCTTACTTCGATAACAACGTTATTACCGTCCTGATATGCGTCTAAGAAGATGGAACCGACTTCCGGCTTACCTCTCTCCTTACGCACTTCCGCAGATTCCAGTCCGTGGTCTGCCGAGTTACGCAGCAAGTGCATCAGCGGGTCGCCAATTTCATCTACCACGGTACGGTCGAGTTCCGTCTCTTCACCGGACATATACAATTCCATTTTCTTATCCAGTTTCTTGGACAAGTCACGAATCATACGCGGGAATTTGGTTACGACGCTCTCAATCGGAACCATTCGCACTTTCATAACGGATTCATGCAGGGAAGTCGTTACGCTTTCCAGATATTCAATCTGGTCGTTTACTTCCGTACTTGCATTGCCCTCTACCGCGGCTGACGCCGATACAAGGGAATTCTTCGCTATAATAAGCTCGCTGACAAGGTTCATCAGGTTATCCAGTTTCTCAATATCAACCCTGACGGTTCTATTGACAACCGGTTTGTTTGCCGCCGGTTTCTTATCGCTCTTACCCGCAGGCTGCGGCGCATTTGCAGGAGGTGCAGCGGCTGCGGCCGGCTGCGCCTTTGCAGGTTTTTCTTTGACGGATTCCGTTTTTGCCACCTGTGTGCTTTCTTCCGTCTTGGCAGCTTCCGCTTCCTCTTTTGCCTCTTCGGCTTTTTCAGGCTCTGCTGATGCAGCCTGTTTTGTCATGGTATAAACATCACCTACAACGTCTTCTATTTCAGATACGTTCTTAGCCGCCTGTATCACCTTATCCAGTTCCGCGTCAGCCACGACGATCAGGCTGAAATCCAAATCAAATCTTTCATCTTCAATGTCCTGTGCAGACGGTTCGGAATGAACGATCTCGCCAAACTCTTCCACTGCCTTAAACACAAGGAATGCTCTGGCGGCCTTTAAAATACAGGATTCCTGTACGCTGACAGTCATGCCGTATATTTTCTTACCCTGATTCTTTGCTTCCGTAAGAACTGCCTTTTCGGAGTCTCCAAGATTGATGTTCATCCACTTCTTAGCGCCGTTATCTGCGCTTTCGGCAGAAGCGGCAGTTTCCGTCTTCGCTTCTTCTTTTGTTTCAGCAGGAGCGGCAGCTTCCTCGCTTGGAGCATCCTGTGCAGCGTCCTCGCCTTTTAATATCTGATTCAACTGTTTAATCAAAGGCTCGTTGTCATTGGTTCCCTCGTCCGAGCTTTCACGGATGTTCGTATTATATTCCTCAAGCGCATCCAGACACTGGAACAGGATATCAATCATATTCGCTTTGACCGTAATGTTGCCGTTACGAACCTCTGAAAAGACATTTTCCATATCATGCGTAAGCGTCTGCATTCTCTTATAGCCCATGGTTCCCGACATACCTTTTAAGGAATGAGCCGCACGGAAAATCTCATTGATTGTGTCCATGTTGTCAGGTTCCTGCTCCAATGAGAGAATCTGCGTATTCAGATTCTGCAAATGCTCGTTTGTTTCATCCAGGAAAATTTCCAAATATTGGCTTACATCCATCTTATCTTACCCCCACGTTCATGATGATCTCATGCGCAATCTGTTCGAGCGGTACAACATCGTCTGCCAGCTCTGCGTTGACAACGCTCCGCGGCATTCCGTATACTGCACATGTGTCTGCATTCTGCGCAATGACATGTATTTTCTTTTTTTCTTTCAGATTCTTGATTCCCTGTGTACCGTCGGCTCCCATGCCGGTCATAACAACGCATACCACCTCGTCAAACCTGCTGCTCATTAACGATTCGTACATATAATTGGCACAGGGCTTTACGCCCTCCCTGCTCGGCTCGTCCGTATAGTGAATCGTGTATTTGCCCGCGCCCGACATAACGTTCATATGCTTGCCGCCCATTGAGATATACACGACGCCGGCCTCTAAAACGTCGCCTTCCGCCGCCTCTTTCACCTGCACTTCACTGAGCATGTTCAATCTTTCCGCCAATGATGCTGTAAATCCTGCCGGCATGTGCTGTACGACGACAACGGGCGCTTTCAGGTTCTTAGGCAGTTTCGGAATGACCGACTGTAACGCTTTCGGCCCGCCTGTAGAACTTGCCAGCGCAACAATCTTACTGCCTGACACCGTACTTCTGGTAATGGGCGTCTGCGCCATCCGCTTAGACATTTCCACTACTTTGGCAACGGACGGTTTCTCATAAGTAAGCGCCTTGGAATCTACAACGACTTCCAGCGTGCGCAGCAGTTTTTCTTTAAAATCCTCCGTCCGGCAGTCCATTGCCGTTCCCGGCTTATGGACGAAATCCAAAGCTCCCAGTTCCAGAGCGTCCAACGTCGTTTTTGCGCCCTCTTTGGTATCCGTGCTGACCATCATGATTCTGGCCGAAATCTTACGCACCTGCAATTCCTTAAGCAGTTCCAGTCCGTTCATACGCGGCATGTTCACATCCAAAATCACCGCGTCGTAACTTTTCCTGCTCAGTAAATCCAATGCTTCCAGCCCATTGGTCGCCCGATCCTGTACATGGAATCGGTTATCACTGTCAATTATATCACACAATACCCTTCTCATGAGTGCAGAATCATCAACTACTAAGATATTTTTCATTTTTTTATGCCCCTTTCTGCTTTATTTTCTTAGAGCATCTCCTCATTTATCATTTTAAGCGTTTTTCTCTCTTCATTAAAGATATATTTAATAATTTCCTCTCTGTTGTCCTTATCCATATGAACATACTGTACGCGGTGTTCATAAAAGCCCGGCCTGTTCTCTATCGGCTTGACCTCCAACACCCTGCCATACAGCGTATATTCTTTTGTCTCCCCCTCCATCCACAGACTGTACTTGCATAAAATCAGGCTGTCAACCTCATATGCGTATTCCGCCACGAACCGCAGCCCGCCGCCGCTGATATCCGCAATGACGCTTCTTTGCAAGGGAAGTTCCGGCACCAGTATCTCTGACTGTAACTGTTCGGAATCCTTTTCGATTGCTCTTACCTCTTCTTTTTCAAGCGGCCTGGAATTCATTTCCAGCGCACAGCTAAAACGGTAATATTCGCGTCTCTGATGCTTCCTCAAATTGCTGGTAAGTTCAAGCTGCACCATAAACATATTGTTGGTTTTATATCTGTCCACTACCCTTGCATAGCACTGGTAGAGACCGTTTGTCGTAAAAAAGTATAAATCGTATTCCCCGCCTACCGGCAGTAAAATCAGCTTTGTCTTTTCCATCGGCATGGAAATCTCAATCCTGTCATCCGAGATAATATCGATTAACTGACTGTTATAGACCTTTCTCTTAGCGTCGTCGTCATCTCTTAATCTTCTGACTTTCTGCAATTCTATTCGATTGCCCGGTTCGATAAATTTTGAAAGTATAATTTCCATAGTTATGTCCTTTCTCCCCAAATCCACATTATACAGTTATTATACTTTATTTTATGCCCCTATCTTTTTGATATAATATGCGAGAAAAAAGCTGCCATACCTCGTTTCGTCAAAGTTTTGTTCAATTCTTTATTCATCAGCTTGGCCGCCAGTATCTCGTAAGCCTGCGCCGACTTGCTGTCCGGATTCTGGATGGAAACCGGCATCTGCTGCATAACGGCTTTCGCCAGCTGCGTATCCTGCGGAACCATACCCAGATAGGTAATCGGTATCTTCAAATACCTTGCGACAACCGCGTCCAGCTTTTCGTAAAGACTCCTGCCCTCCTGTCCGTTTTCCACTTTATTGGCAATCACCTTGATATGTGAAATCTCCTGCGAATACCGCGGATGCCTGTTAAGCGCTTTTAAGAGCGAATAGGAATCCGTAATCGAGGTCGGCTCCGGCGTCGTCACGAGCAAAATCTCCCCGCTTGCCACTAGAAACTCCAAAACCGCGTCAGAAATTCCCGCTCCGGTATCCACTATAATAATATCCGCCATTTCGTCAAGTTCCGCAAGGTTCTTGATAATATAGGTCAGATAATCCTTACTGAGATTAGACATTCCCGCAATCCCGGAACCGCCCGATATAAAACCTACGTCCATCGGTCCCCATGTAATAATTTCCTTAATATTTTTCCCCTGGTAAATTAAATCACACAAGTTATGTTTGGGAACCGCTCCAAACATGACTTCGATATTGGCAAGACCGAAATCCGCATCCAGTATGATTACCCGCTGTCCCATTTTCTTAAACTGGACCGCCAGGTTAATCGCCGTATTGGATTTTCCGACGCCTCCTTTTCCGCTGGTGACGGTGATAACTCTTGCCAATGGGCGCTGAGGCTGGCTGCTTGCTTTTATTATATTTCTCAGTTGTTCAGCCTGGTCCATTTTTTCCTCCTTAGTTCTTTCCACCAAGTAATCTCTTAACCGTCTTCTGCGGGTTAAAGTTTTCGATGTCATCCGGCACATTCTGTCCATGTGTCACGTAGGAAAGCGACGCTCCGGTATAGAGTTTTAAGTTCAGCAGATTGCCTAACGTCGTCGTCTCGTCCAACTTCGTAAAAATCAACTTATAATCCACCATTTCCTTATAGGCGTCCGCAATGCTGATTAAATCCTTATACTTCGTTGTCGCGCTTAAGACCAGAAATACCTCTTTTTCTGCCAGTCCGTCAACGCAGTGGATAAACTTGCTCATCGCTTCTTTCTGCGCCGTATTATTGTAGGCATGTCCTGCCGTATCCACAAGGATATAATCATATTCCTTAAAATCGATAAGCGCCTGCTCCACTTCCTCTATCGTATATACAATCTTAAAAGGCACTTCCAGAATGTTTGCGTATGTCCTTAACTGTTCCGCCGCCGCGATACGGTAGGTATCGGCGGTTAAAAGCGCAACTTTCTTCTTGTCGTCCACCTGGAATCTGGACGCTATCTTAGCGATAGTCGTCGTCTTGCCGACGCCCGTAGGCCCTACGAAGAAAATCACCTTGACGCCTTTTTCGGACGGCGTAATGCCGACCGGTTTGCCGAACTTCAAAATCATTTTCTGGTAGGTATTAGCAAGCGCAAAGTCAAAAGGACTGTTCGGTTTGTTGACCTTCTCAATCTCCTCGATAATCTGTCCTGCGTATTCCTCATCCACTTCATTTTCCAGCATCGTCTTATAAAGAAGTTTCATGAACATATCCGTTTCACTGACTTCCTCTTCTTTTTTGACTTCGTCCTTTTTCTCCTCATCAGGCTTTTGCAGCTGCTGCTCTAATAAAGACTGCAGGCTGTCGAGACGTTCCTCAATCGCGTTATTTTCCTTTTTGTCGTTTAACTCCTCCTGCGGCGTCAAAAGCCCCATGGACGGTCTTTCCTGCACCGTCTGCTGTGCTGCCTGCGCGTTATTGATGCTCGAAACAACAACATCATTAATAGCGGAAACCGCCGCTTTCATTTCCGCAGCCGGGTCTTCGCGGCTCGGGCTTTCCTCCTCTAAGGCAACCGTCACTTCTATCATCGGCGGTTTCAAAAAACTGAAAAATCCCTTGCGCTTTACATTTTTTACGTTCATGACAACGACATTCGCGCCCAGTTCTTTCTTCGCGGTTTCGACTGCCTCGTTTTCTGTTTTTCCTGTAAATTTCTTAATTATCATTATGCTGTCACCATCCCAACAGACTGTAATTCAATATTGGATTCCACTTCATTATAGGATACCACAACCAAATCCCTGAAGTAATCCTCCGTTAATTTCTTAAAATATGTTCTGACAATCGGCGAGGTAATGACAATCGGTATTTTGCCTAACTCTTCCAGTTTCTTTGTCTCTGCGCCGACTGAATCCATAATAGCCTTGGTCTTCGTCGGGTCAAGGGTCAGATATGCGCCCTGCTCCGTCTGTTTCACGCTTCCCATAATCTCCTGCTCCAGTTTCGGGTCAAGCGTCACTACGCTCGTCGTCTCATTCGCCGGGAAGAACTTATTGGAAATCGCCCTCTTCAAACTCTGCCTTACATATTCCGTCAAAATATCCGTGTCTCTTGTTGTGGAAGCATAATCCGCCAGCGTTTCAAAAATCGTCAGCAAGTCTCGGATGGAGATACCCTCGCTTAAGAGATTCTGCAATACTTTCTGTATCTCGCCAAGTCCGAGTAACTTCGGTACCAGTTCCTCCACAAGAGAAGGATTTGTCTCTTTCAAATTGTCAACAAGACCCTGTACATCCTGTCTGGTAAGCAGTTCCGCTATGTACTGCCTGATAATTTCCGTCAAGTGCGTAGCAATGATGGACGGCGGGTCAACAACCGTATAGCCCATACTCTCCGCACGCTCCCTCTGCCCTTCGGTAATCCAGATGGCCGGCAGATGGAAAGACGGTTCAAACGTCGGAATACCGGTAATCTCTTCTTCCACATACCCCGGATTCATCGCCATATAGTGGTCGAACAAAATCTCGCCCTCGCTGACCTGAACGCCTTTTATCTTAATGATATACTGGTTCGGGTTCAACTGAATATTATCACGCA
>JAMPFF010000020.1 GCA_023664605.1 Clostridium sp. | reverse complement strand
TCAGGGTACAGCCGTATAATAGGACTGTGACCGTATTGATTATCAGAATTTTTTTAAATCTACTCATAAATGTACTCATATGTAATACTCCTCTTCCCCGTTCTTTCTTCGATTAAATTGCCGGATGCATCGTAACTATATCGCAGCTTTACAAATCACTCCTCTTCAAACCGGAAAGTATTGTCTTCCACCTTGCACAGTTTCAGCTTCCAGCTCTCCAGACAGTACCATCCCAGATGCACTTTTGTCCATGTCCTTACTACAACATTATAAACTGCATATTTCTGATATTTTTTCACATCTCGTCTCGTCAGACCGTATTTGTACCATATACTTTCCATTTACCGATTTGTCTCATCACATTGGGGGTAAAACACGATATAATGAAATGAATACACAATATCCACATGACTATTTTTAAAAATTTATTTCGCATAAGTCTTGTTCTCCTATAACTTCTTTCATTTGAGCAATTCGTTCCATTTCATAAAGTTTCATCAGTTATATTTTTTCCGGCAGCATCTTACTCCAGTTTCTTTAAAAATTCTGCATCCAATATATGCTTAGCTGACTCATTACTGATGGCATATTCGTTATAGTATGCGCCGTATTTGTCCATACTGATAAATATAAAATTCTCTCCATCCGTATACCACTCCTGTTGCTTTTCCTGTAGATTTTCTTCCAGCTCATCTACAGTTCCGTTAAATTCTCCACTAAACGGATATCCGCCTTTTACTCCTTCCCATATTGTGATATTCTCCAATTCATCTGCCAACAGCATTTCGCTTAATTCTCTTAAATCTGTAACAATATCTTGTAAAGTAATCACTTTTTCCTCCTCAATATCTATTGTTGTAGCTATTGCTTCCTTGTCAATCGATGCATGTCCTGTTGTGATATAACCTTTCCCTCCTTTATAAAGAATGCTGATTACCCGGTCATTTAAAAACACTATTTTATAATCTAAATAAATACGATAAAAAGAATCTTCTCCCCCTGTATTTTTTTCTCCTACTATTTGCATCACATCCTCTTCAATCAGGGCATTAATCCGTTCTTCTTTTACAGAATCTTCAAAACCACAAAGCTGAGGATAGTAAATCTCAATGCCATTCTGTTGTTCATCAAATATGTAGCTATCCGTTACAACTTCAAAATCTACATCCCATTCACTTTCTAAGCTTTCCTCCTCTGCTTTCGGCATTTCTGTGTCGTCTTCTGTAATATCCTCGATTACTTCTACAGTTTCCATATCATCTTCTACAGTTTCCATATCATCTTCTACGATTTCTATATTGCTGTCTGCAGATTTCGCGCCTGTTTCTACTTTTTCAGCTACGCTGGCATCTTCTTTTACCAAATCATCAGACATTTGCACGTCCGTCCGCGTATTCAGGGTACAGCCGTATAATAGGACTGTGACCGTATTGATTATCAGAATTTTTTTGAATCTACTCATAAATGTACTCATATGTAATACTTATCTCTCCCGTTCTTTCTTCGATTAAATTGCCGGATGCATCATAACTATATTCCGTTATCTCTTCTCCCGGATTTCCATCCTTTCCATAATATCCATATTCTGTGTGGATTTTCTTTATTATTTTTTCATCGTCGTCATATTCGTATTTATCCTGCACGGCTATGCTGCCGTCATCATCATATTCTGTTTGCGCAAGTATGCGCCCTTTCTCGTCATACTCCCATTCATACCAGTAATACATCATATCGTCCATATAGTAAATTTCTTTTTCTTTTCTTCCCACCTCATCATATTCATATTGATACTGATAGGTGTAATATCTTCCTGTCGCAATGTCCATCATTACCGTATCATAAACCTGCGCCGTATCACTTATGACGTTTCCCGTATCATCATATTCGTATTCATGGTTGGAATAGCCGCATATATCGCCGTCTTTGTTATAGACTGTATAGCTTTTTTCTCTTCCCGTTTTGTCATATTCGTATTCATATCGGGCGTATAACTCGTCGCCATGATAAACCACATATCCTATCATATCGTCCGCTTCATTATAAGTATAGGTTTCTTTCTGCGTACTGGTAGTTCTGTTGTTATGATAGACTCCCAACTCCTCTATCAGATTTCCTACCTTATCGTATGTATATTCGCTATGTGAACGGAGGTTTCCGTCACCGTCATACCACGCCCCGTATATCTCCCGTCCATCCGCATTATAACGATATTCCGTCCGCATTTCCACACTTCCATCGCTATTATATATGATTTGCGCTATTTCCTTACCCGTCCGGTCATATTCGGTTTGGAAAGCAAGCGTTTTGTCAAGGTATTCTTTTTTATAGACAATAACAGGCTGTGTGGGCTGGCGGGAAGTATATAGCGTTTCATACTCATATTCATAAGTATTATAATCATCTTCCTTTAGGTTTCCCCACTCGTCATACTCATACTCGCGCTGATTGGTTATCTCACCATCCACTAGTCTGGTTTCTTTTATTATCTCTCCATTCTTACCATATCTATATTCTCTTCTTTCATATACACCGTTATGGGCATAAGAAGCTGTCTGTGACAATAAGTTTCCGGCTTCATCATACCGATACTCCTGCCAGCGGTATACACTTCCATCCTCATCATAGCGGATTTCTTTTTCAATATCTCCTGCCTCATTATATCGGTACTGATATGTGCAATAAGACTCTATCCCCCCCAACACATTGCGATATTCTTCTTTTACATTTCCTGCTTCATCATATTCATATTCCCCGTAAGAAAAGATGTCTTCATAACTATATTCTACCCATTTTTTCCTCTTTCCGGCTTCCAAATATTCATATTCGCATTCATATCGGCTGTATAACTTACCATCCAAATATTTCGCTTCCTCAATGATATTGCCCTCTTCATCATAAGCATAAGTCCATTTATTAGTAATGTTACCGCTGATATTATATTCCGTACTCTCAATAAGATTCCCTGCTTCATCATATCGATACTCCCGCCAGCGGGCTACGCTTCCATCCCTGCTATAATCTATCCATGCAGACAGTTGCCCATCCTCTCTATATTCGGATTCCGAGAGAAGGCCGGCACGTTTAGAATACATTCTTCTTTTTACAACAATCTTTTGTTCCTGAAAATAGGTGTTTATTACATCCAAATCCGCCTGTATCGACGCGGACGACGGCTCTATGGCGATTGGCGCGTATGCAGCAGTGACTTCCACGCCCCCACGCGTATACCAGGCATAACAGTATAATAAGACTGTTGCCGTACTGACTATCAAAAATTTTTTTAATCTATCTATAAATATATCCATGACTGCTCCTTTTCTTTTTTATGAAAATCAGGTAATTGCGAAAATGACAAAATAGATTTGGTAAAAGGAGATACCGCGGAACTGTATTTATAAAACCGCTTCTACCTGCGCAATATACAGCTTCCCTGTATCCTCCTGTATATACAATGCAGTTATTTTCCCGTCATGATATAACAGTTCTCTCATATAATACCCGTCCTGCAGAATTTCAGGTTCTATCAACTGATAGGTTCCCAGAGCATTCCCTGCATAGTCATAAAACGTCACGCTTGACACACGTCTGCACAATAAATGCGTACTGTCTTCCTTTAACATTTCTTTTGAATATGGAATATCGCTCGCCAGACACCCCGTATCCAAAAGGAGACCACAGCCTCCTTTCACCTCTATGCCAAAATTTTCTACCGTTCCATTCTCTCTTATGATTACATCCTCACTCGATGATATGGTTCCATCCGGTCCGGACTTGTAGTTAAAGAACTCTGCAATCTGAAACAACCCATACTGATTGCAGGCGAAAAACATTACAAATTTCCACCTGTCTCTATCCGTTTCCCATATCTTTTTTTCGTTCCATTTCTCATTATCGCACGGCTCCATCAGATAGTATTCTCTCTTACCACTGCCCAAGCACTCACACAGAATTTTCCCATCGCTTCGCATCGCAAATTCTACTATGTCCGCACTGCCATTTTTACTGCAAATAACCTGTTCTTCCCCATCTGATAAGTTCATCTTCCTAATCTCATTTAATGCCAGATAATACAAACATCCGTCATGCAGATACCAATTACTGATGGGAAAACTTTCATTATTGCCCTGAACCGGATGCGTAAAGCTCTTATCCGTATCCATATCATATAATAAGAAGTATTGAGAATTACATGCAACAATCACATTTTTATACTGCCTATAATAATAAAGCATGTTGCCTTCTATTCCCAGCATATCCCGTATAGTTTCACCTGTTTTGATATAGTTCCCATTCTCATAGCGGTAAATATCTTCTCCTAAAATCAGGATGTTTTCATAACAGATATAAGTGTCACCACCTGCCACCGGACTATATGAGTATCCCAATTCCGGAACTTCTTCCAGCAGGATATCGCCCGCATAGGGAAATTGGTCTGTAAGCCCTACCCTAATGCAGATGGCTATTAATATAAAAATTATGGTTTGTTTCACCTTCATCCCCCGAAAAAATAACATAAAACTCCCTCTTTTCCTGTAACCCTATCCATATACATATTCATATGTAATACTTCTCTCTCTCGTTCTTTCTTCGATTAAATTGCCGAACGCATCGTAGATATATTCATATTCCGTTATCAGTGTTATCTCTTTTTCCGAATTTTCATATTCTATTTTCCCATCGCTGTCATATTCGTATTTTTCCTGCACGATTATACTGCCGTCATCATTATAGTTTATTTCCGCAAGCATCCGTCCTTTCTCATCATATTCCCATTCACACCAGTCATACATTATATCGTTCATATAGTAAATTTCTTTTTCTTTTCTTCCTGCCTCATCATATCCATATTGATACTGGTAGGTATAATATCTTCCCGTATCAATGTCCGTCATTACCATATCATAAACCTGCGCTGTATCACTTATGACGTTTCCCGTCTCATCATATTCGTATTCATGGTTGGAATAGCCGCGTATATCGCCGTCTTTGTTATAGACTGTATAGCTTTTCTCTCTTCCTGTTTCGTCATATTCGTATTCATATCGGGCGTATAACTCGTCGTCATAATAAATCCTATATCCTGTCATATCGTCCGCCTCATTATAAGTATAAGTTTCTTTACTGGTAGTTTCGCCGTTATGATAGACTCCCGACTGCTCTATCAGATTTCCTACCTTATCGTATGTATATTCTATCTGCGCATAGAGGTTTCCGCCACGGTCATACCGCGTCTCGTATGCCTTTTGCCCATCCGCATTATAACGATATTTCATCTTCACTTTCACACTACCGTCTCTGTTATATATGATTCGCGCTATTTCCCTGCCTGTCCGGTCGTATTCGGTTTGGCAGGTAAGCGCTCCGTTATGGTATTCCTTTTTGCAGACGATGACAGGCGGCTCAGGCTGGCGGGAAGTATACAGCGTTTCATACTCATATTCATAAGTGCAGCTACTATCAGCCTTTAAGTTCCCCCACTCGTCACGGCAATACTCATACTGGCTGACTATCTCGCCATCCTCTAGTACGGTTTCTTTTATTACTTTTCCATTCTCATCATATCTATATTCGCTTCTTTCATATATGCCGTCGCTATCGCAGGTTATCACTGACAATTTATTTCCGGCTTCATCGTAGCGATACTCATACCAATAGCGTATATTTCCATCCTCGTCATAGCAGATTCTCTTTTCGATATCTCCTGCCTCGTTATATCGGTATCTATAAGTGTAAGAATACTCTATTTTCTCCGCCAAATTGTGGCATTCTTCTTTTATGATATGTCCTGTTTCATCATATTCATATTCCCCGTAAGAAAAGATATCTCCATCGCCATTATATTCTACATGCTTTTCCCTCTTTCCGGTGTCCACATATTCATATTCGTATTCATATCGTCTGTATAGGTCATCTCCAAAATATCGCACTTTCTCAATGATATTGCCCTCTTCATCATAGGCAGCAGTCGATTTAGTAGTGATGTCACCGCTGCGATTATATTCTATACGCGCAATCTCATGTCCTGCATCGTCATACTGATGCTCTCCATGGGAGCTGACGCTTCTATCCCTATCATAGCATATCCATGCGGACATTTGCCCATCCTCTCTATATTCATATTCCTCCTGCTTGTCTATACTGCCGTCGCTTTTATATCTTACTGCTTTTATTTCATTTCCGCCTCTGTCATAATCAGATTCCCAAAGAAGTATGCCGTCACGATACATTTTTCGCTTTACCGCAATCACTTGTTTCTGAAAGTATGTATTTATCACATCCAAATCCGCCCGTATCGACGCGGACGGCGGCTCTACGGCGGTTTGCGCGTATGCCGTGATTGCCACATATGTCCGCGTGTGCAGGGCGTAACAGTATAATAAGACTGTTGCCGTACTGACTATCAGAAAGTTTTTTATTCTATTCATAAATATACTCATATGTAATATTTTTCTCTCCCGTTCTCTCTTCAATTAAATTACCGCGCATATCGTAACTATATTCCGTTATATCTTCTTTCTCTATCTCTTCTTCCGAACTTCCATAATTTCCATATTTTGTGCGGATTTTCTTTACTTTTTTTCCATCGCCGTCATATTCGTATTTATCCTGCGCGGTTATGCTTCCGTCATATACGGAATATTCTGTTTCCACGAGTATCCGCCCTTTCTCGTCATATTCCCACTCATACCCGTAATACATCATATCGTCCATATAGCAAATTTCTTTTTCTTTTCTTCCTGTCTCATCATACTCATATTCATATTTTTCCTGAGTAGTGTCGAATCTCTCCGTCTCAATGTCCGTCATTATCGTATCATAAACTTGCGTCGTATCGCTTATGACGTTGCCCGTCTCATCATATTTGTATTCATGGTTGGAATAGCTGCATATATCGCCGTCTTTGTTATAGACCGTATAGCTTTTCTGTCTCCCCGTTTTGTCATATTCGTATTCATATCGGGCGCGCAGCTTGCCATCAACAGAAACCACACGCTTTGTCATATCGTCCGCCTCATTATATATATAAATTTCTTTCATAACGGTAGTCCCGCCGCTTGGATAGACTTCCGTCTGTTCTATCAGATTTCCTATCTTATCATAGTTATAGCTTATCTGTTTAAGGATGTTTCCGTCACAGTCATATGTGACTTTCCCTATTTCCTTGCCTGTCCGGTCATATTCGCTTTGACAGGTAAGCGTTCCGTCATGGTATTCTTTTTTATAGACAATAACAGGCTGGCGGGAAGTATATACCGTTTCATACTCATATTCATAAGTGTAAAAATCATCTTCCGTTATGTTCCCCCACTCGTCATAGCAATACTCATACTGTTGAACTATCTCGCCATCCTCTAGTACGGTTTCTTTTATTTTCTTTCCGTTCTTATCATATTTATGTTCACATCTTGTATATACGCCATAATCATCATTGTAGCTTATCTCTGATAATTGATTTCCGGCTTTATCATACTGATACTCTTTCCAAAATGATACATTTCCACTTTCATCATAGCAGATTATCTTTTCGATATCCCCTGCTTCATTATAACGATACCAATAGGCGGAATAATCCTCGATGTCCAGCGCAGGCTCACGGCGATGTTTCGCTTTCGTTATATCTCCTGCTTCATTGTATTCATATTCGTCATAGGCACAGACATCTCCACCACCGTTATATTCTATATAAATTTCCTTATTTCCGTCATATATACATTCATACGCTCTGAGCAGGCTGCCGTTTAAATACTGTGTAAACGCGATTTCATTTCCCGCTTCATCATAAGCATAAATCCTTTGTTCAATAACCTCACCGCTGCTATTATATTCTGTGAGTTCAATCCTATTTCCTGCATCGTCATACTGATATTCTCCATAGTAAGTGTCGCTTCCATCTCCATCATAGCGAATCCATGCAGAGATTTGCCCGTCTTCCCTGTATTCAGATTCCGTCCACATATCCATGCCGCCGCTTTTATACCTTACTTTTCTTATTTCATTTCCGGCTTTATCATAATCGGTTTCCCAATAGAGAATGTCGCCGCTATATTTAGGATATATTCTGCTTTTTACAACAATCACTTGTTCCTGAAAATATGTATTTATCACATCCAAATCCACCTGTATCGATGCGGTGGGCGGCTCTAGGACGATTGGCGCGTATGTCGTGATTCCCGCGTATGTCCGCGTGTACAGGGCATAACAGTATAATAAGACTGTTGCCGTACTGATTATCAGAAAGTTTTTTATTCTATCTATAAGTATATCCATGACTGCGACCTTTCTGTTTTATGAGTAACCAGGTAATTGCAAAACTCATGTTTCTATTGCGCAAGGAGGGCATTATTCCCCCAAGATACTCTATCTAACAATATACCTCCACCGTGCATCATAGTTGCATCAAAATTGCATCAAAGTTGCATCATTTGATTTTATTATACCAATCTATATCATACTATCATGTAATAAGTTCAAATATTTTTAAAAAAGATTGATGTTATGCGTTCTATTGCGTATAATAGAATGTAAAGAAAGTAAAGAAAACCAAACAGTTATGAAAGGACGATGAAATATGGAAGTAGCAAAAATTTCCAGTAAAGGACAGATTACCATTCCCATATCTGTAAGAAATAAGCTAAATTTGAAAACAGGAGATAAAATTGTTATTTTAGAAGAAAACGGAAGATTCTATTTTGAAAATTCAGCGATGCTGGCATTTAAAAGAGTAGAAGATGCTTTTGCCGGAGAAGCAGAAAAAGCGGGTTTTTCTACGGAGGAAGAAATGCAGGCGTATATGAAAGAAATTCGGAAAGAAGATTTGCAAAAAAGCTGACCGACAATCACCAAATTATAGTGTGCGATTATGTAATTGAAGAATTGCGGCTTGTGACTGACCGAAAATTTCCAACAAAGCGGAAATTTCTTGACCGATTTTTTCTGGAACTGCCTTTTGAGCTAGTTTATACGCCGAAAACATTGAACTTGAATGAGTTTCCTGAAGTGCGCGATATAAAAGACTCACCCATATTGGCAACGGCAATGATGGAAGAAATTGATATATTCATAACCGGTGATAAAGATTTTCTGGTTTTAGATGTAGATATGCCGGAAATTATCACCATGGCAGAATTTCTGAAACAATATTGATGTTTTCTCAACCCTTCATACTCTGCTCATACATACTGACCTCAATTTCTTTTAACTGCTGTGCGTAACTTTTCAAAGTCTCTCTTGTTTCTTCCGATACCTCCCTATTTTGCCCGCTTTTATAGCATATCCTATGCTCCATACTCGCCCAGAAATCCATGGAAATCGTCCGAATCTGCACTTCTACCGGATAGTACTGCGTCTCTTCGAGCGTATAAATCGGAACGCCTAACACGATATGGTAACTTTTGTAGCCGTTCTCTTTCGGCTTTTTCACATAATCCCGCTCTCTGATAACCAAAATATCGGTCTGTTTACGGATTGCCGCCACAACGCTGTAAATATCATCTTCAAAGTAACAGATAACCCTGATACCCGCGATATCTCTTAACTCATCTCTTGCCGCGCCCGCAGTAAGCGGCATATTTTTCTTTTCCAGTTTTTTGATAATGCTGTTCTTACTTTTGATTCTCTGCTGAATATTATGTATCGGATATTCCCTGCTCCGGCTCCTGTATTCCGCATTCAGGCTGTCCAAGCGAATCTGAATAATCGTCAACGCTTCCGAATAGGGTTTTATCAACTGGTCATACTCTTCCTGCGTAAATTCTTCTTTCAAATCCATTCCCTCATTTACTGTTTTATTCTCTGTTGCCCTCATGCAAAAGGCTCATTTTTAATTCAAACATCGCCGGACTCATATCCAGATAATGCGTATGCGAATTTTCAAAACGCTGTTCCTCTTTCCATATTTCCTGCTCTAACTGTTTTCTGACATATGCCTTGATATCTTCCAGTTTCGGCAGGTCATATACCAGTTCGCCGCCCTTAAATATCTGCTTTTGCAGCGGTTTAAAAGTACAATCGACAAAACTTCGGTCTTTCCAATACTTTATCGGGTCCACATAGCGGACAGGCTGTGAACCGTCAATTTCTTCACCTTTTAGCGTCAGATAATCCGCCACCGCTTTCCCGTCCTTATCATAGACTCTGTATATCTCCTTGATACCCGGATTCGTAATTTTCTCCAGCGTCTCGGATATTTTAATCTTAGGAACGAAACTGCCGCCCTTTTCTATTGCCACCATTTTATATACAGCGCCAAATACCGGTGCGGAAAAAGAAGTAATCAGCCTTTCGCCGACGCCGTAGCTGTCTAACTTCGCCTCCTGCCTGTTTAGCGACGTAATCGTATATTCATCCAGGCTGTTTGACGCTACGATGATGCAGTCGGTAAGCCCCGCCTCGTCCAAAAGTTTTCTCGCCTCCTTGGACAGATAGGCAAGGTCGCCGGAATCTAAGCGGATGCCTTTTAACCGTTTTCCCATCGGCTGCAAAACTTCTTTTGCTATGCGGATAGCATTGGGAACGCCGCTTTTTAAAACGTCATACGTATCTACCAGCAAAAGCGTTGCATCCGGATAAGTCTGCGCATAGGTCTTAAAAGCTTCATATTCACTGTCAAAGGTCATGACCCAGCTATGCGCCATCGTACCGGAAATCGGAATGTCAAACATCTTACCGGCAAGAACCGTTGCAGTTGACGCCGCGCCGCCGATATATGCCGCCCTTGCCCCATAAACCGCCGCGTCCACATTATGCGCTCTTCTTGCCCCGAAATCGGAAACAGGCTTACCGCCTGCCGCCTGCACAATACGGTTTGTCTTAGTGGCGATTAACGACTGGTGATTAATTTCCAACAAAATAGTCGTTTCGATAAGCTGCGCGTCAATTAGCGGCGCAATCACCGTCATAATCGGCTCGTTGGGATACATAATGGTTCCCTCCGGCATCGCATAAATGTCGCCTCTGAATTTAAAATGCAGAAGATACTGCAAAAACTCTTCACTGAACAGATTCTGGGAACGCAGATATTCTATATCTTCCTCGCTGAAATGAAGATTTTGGATATATTCTACAACCTGCTCCAACCCTGCAAAAATGGCAAAACCCGCATTGTCAGGATTATTTCTGTAAAAAACGTCAAATGCGGCAATCGTATTCTGATAATCTTTGCAAAAATAACCGTTCGCCATCGTCAGTTCATACATATCCATTACCATAGAGACGTTTCGCTCGTTAAACTGTGTACTCATTTTTATAACCATGCCTTTCCTCGTCCTGCGAGTTTACTGCCAAAGCGTTATCAGCTCTGGCTCAAACTTTTATCATTTTTTATGTAAATCTGGCACATCTTCATGGCTTCTAACGCATTCTTATGGCTGGCGGGCGTTACTCCTGCGCAGCATGACGCGTCCACATAAACCGGCACTTCCGGCAGAAACGCTTTGAGTAACAGCGCATTGGAAATCACGCAGATATCCGTGCATAGACCGCACAGCTCAATCTCTTCTATCGGTTCTTTTTCATTGACAGACTGCAAATCCTTTGCCAGCTCGACGCTGCCAAACGCCGGTTTGCAATATATTTTCCCATTCTGCTCATTCGCCGCGGTCTCTAACGCTTCCGCTAACATCCAGCCCTCTTCGCCCTGCACACAATGCACAACCGGAAGATTCTTCCCCTCCTGTGTCTGCAAATAC
This sequence comes from Clostridium sp., assembly GCA_023664605.1. GTDB lineage: Bacteria > Bacillota > Clostridia > Lachnospirales > Lachnospiraceae > UBA3282. The sequence continues at coordinate 34,404 of JAMPFF010000020.1, read as the reverse complement.
TCTTTCGTATGCGTATCTTTCGTATAAATAACCGTTCCCTGATAATGTTTCACTTTATCAATGACGCCCGGCAGAATTGCCTGCGCTTCCTTGCTTCCCAGGCTTCCCGTAATAAAGTCATTCTGCATATCCACTACAATTAAGTACTTCATCCGCATATCCTCCATATAATGGTACGAGTCAGCATTATTGTATCATATACCGGACATAAAATCATCACTTAATTCAGGCAAATTAAAACAATAAGTGTATCTGATAAAATACAATTTTTTAAGAAAAAATAATAGACATTATCATAGAATATGGTATGATATTAATAGAAACAGTAATGATTACTATTTTTAATATAAGAAAACAGGAGGGCAAACTTATGGCACAGAGCAACACAGCACAGGTTGACAATTTAGTATCTTTATTGGACGGTTACGCAACGAAAGGCGGTCATCACTTAAACGTAAACGTATTAAACCGCGATACTCTTTTAGACGCGCAGAAACATCCTGAAAACTATCCGCAGCTTACTATCCGCGTTTCCGGATATGCGGTAAACTTTATCAAACTGACGCCCGAACAACAGGCGGACGTTATCAGCCGTACATTCCATGAGAAAGTCTAGGTAGAAATCAGCGAACCCGCGAGTTTGCCCAGTATCGCAGACACCGGCAAACTTGCAGTCAAAAAAAGTTGGCAGTCCGCCAACTTTTTTTATGTTTTTTTAGACTTGTGCTACGTCTTTCATCGAGAAACTGATACGTCCCATCTTGTCTTTGCCAAGACATACAACCGTTACTTTATCGCCAAGCGTTAAGACGTCCTCCACATGATTGATTCTCTCTTTGGCAATCTTGGAGATATGGACCATACCCTCTTTGCCGGGCGCGAACTCTATGAATGCGCCGAACTCTTTGATGCTGACAACCGTTCCTTTGAAAATCTGTCCTTCTTCAAAATCGGTTGTGATAATCTTAATCATATCGACCGCTTTATCCATCATAGCCTTGTCCGTGCCGCATACGGATACTTGTCCGTCATCCGTAATATCAATCTTAACGCCAGTACGCGCAATGATTTCATTGATGGTCTTGCCGCGCTGTCCGACAACATCACCGATTTTCTCCGGGTCAATCTGAATGGAGATAATCTTCGGCGCATATTTTCCGACTTCTTTTCTCGGTGCGGAAATAGCCGGAGCCATACAGTTTGCCATAATAAACTCGCGTGCATCACGGCATCTTGCAATCGCACCCTCCACAATCGGTCTTGTCAGGCCGTGAATCTTAATATCCATCTGGATAGCCGTAATGCCCTCATGCGTACCCGTTACCTTAAAGTCCATATCGCCAAAGAAGTCCTCCAGTCCCTGGATATCGGTCAAAAGTACAAAATCGTCATCCGTTTCGCCGGTTACCAGTCCGCAGGAAATACCCGCTACCATTTTCTTAATCGGTACGCCTGCCGCCATTAAGGACATACAGGATGCACAGGTAGAAGCCATGGATGTGGAACCGTTGGATTCAAATGTCTCCGATACGGTACGGATTGCATACGGGAACTCTTCCTCTGACGGAAGCACCGGTACCAGCGCACGTTCTGCCAGCGCGCCATGTCCGATTTCCCTACGCCCCGGTCCGCGGCTGACTTTTGTTTCCCCTACGGAATAAGACGGGAAATTATAATGATGCATATATCGTTTCGATGTAACATTCTCGTCAAGACCATCCACTCTCTGCACTTCCGATAACGGAGCCAGTGTACATACGTTACAAATCTGTGTCTGTCCACGCGTAAACATTGCGGAACCATGTACTCTCGGAATAATATCCACTTCCGCTGCCAGCGGACGAATCTGTGTCAATTCACGTCCGTCCGGTCTCTTATGGTCTTTTAAAATCATCTTGCGCACGGTCTTTTTCTGGTACTGATATACCGCTTCGGAAAGTACCGCAAGATAATCCTCATTTTCGGCAAACGCCTCTTCAAACTTCTCAGTGATGTTTCTGATATTTTCTTCACGAACCTGTTTTTCATCCGTGAAAACCGCTGTCTCCATCTCTTCCGGCGTTACGATTTTCTTCATTGCCTCAAACATCTCGTCCGGAATCGCGCAACTTTCATACGCATGTTTCGGCTTTCCTACCTCCGCGATAATCTGATTGATGAACGCAATAATTGTCTGGTTGATTTCATGCGCTTTATAGATAGCCTCTATCACCTTTGCTTCCGGCACTTCGTTTGCTCCGGCTTCAATCATCATAACCTTTTCGGCCGTAGAAGCTACCGTCATCTGCAAATCGCCGTTATCCCACTGTTCCTGAGACGGATTGACAATAAACTCACCGTCCACCATACCCATCTGCGTCATGGCGCAGGGGCCGTCAAACGGAATATCCGAAATGCTTGTCGCAATCGCCGTACCAAGCATTGCCACCAATTCAGGACGGCATTTAGGGTCAACGCTCATAACCATATTATTTAAGGTAACGTCGTTTCTATAATCTTTCGGGAATAAAGGACGCATCGGCCTGTCGATAACACGGCTTGTCAAAATCGCGTTTTCGGATGCCTTTCCCTCGCGCTTATTAAATCCTCCCGGTATTTTCCCTACAGCATATAATTTTTCTTCATACTCCACACTGCACGGGAAAAAATCGATACCCTCTCTCGGTTTCTCTGATGCTGTTGCTGTCGATAACACCGTCGTCTCACCATACTGCATAAATGCGCATCCGTTTGCCTGTTTTCCTACTCTGCCGATATCGACGCGAAGCGTACGGCCGGCAAGTTCCATTGTGTAACTCTTATACATAGTCATCTCTCCTTACATGAAAGGCAAAAAGGCCAGCGTCCGCCAGCCCTGTATCTGCCTCTTTTATTTTCTAAGTCCTAATCTCTCAATCAAAGCACGATATCTTTCGATATCCTTATCCTTTAAATAAGCAAGAAGTCCACGTCTTTGTCCTACCATCTTAAGCAGACCTCTTCTGGAATGATGGTCTTTCGGATTGTCTTTTAAATGGTCTGTCAACTCCTGAATTCTCGCTGTCAGGATTGCAATTTGAACTTCCGGTGAACCTGTATCGCCCTCTGCTCTTCCATACTCTTTGATAATTGCTGTTTTCTTTTCCTTGGAAATCATAGTTTTCTCCTCTCTTTCTATAACCGCCGGACACCGGGAATGGGTTGGAGTTTTCCCTGTTCTGAGTGTCGGCTGAAACTCATACTTAGATAGTTTATCATATCAGGATATATTTGGCAAGAAAAACTTCATAAAACCTGCAAAATCCATTAGTCCTGTAAAATCCTTACCACTTTTAACGGCGTTCTATAGGTGGCATTGGAAATACGAATGCCTGTTTTCGGGCTGCTGGCGTGAATTACCTGTCCGCCGCCGATATAAATTGCCACATGGTTAATCGTCGAACCTTTTCCGTAAAATATCAAATCACCCGGCTGCGCTTCCGATAATTTAATCGCAGTTCCGCATTTTGCCTGCGACCCGGAATAATGCGGTAAGGAAATGCCGAATTTCTTATAAATGCTGAGAACATAACCGGAACAATCTGCGCCCTTTGTCAAGCTGGTTCCGCCCCAGACATACGGATTGCCCAGAAATTCTTTGGCATACTGGCACAAATCCACGCGCACGTCCGACACGCCCTGTCCATATAAAAGCTCCGTCATGGTAATCGCCGTATTCAACTGGGCATTTACCTCCACATATGCCGCCGATACGAATACTTCCTCATCATCCAGATAAACTCTGACCCAGTCTCCCTCTGACGATACTACTTCCAGTTGTTCCCCCTGCGGTACAAAGGTAATAATCTCGGAATCCGTATTCGCCTCTGCGCGTACGTTCAAAGTTTCCGTGGTAACGGTTGCGATGGTAGAAACAAGCTCCTGCGCTCTGTGTTTTGCGTCCAGCCCCGTTAAAAGATAATCACAACTGACATAGCCATCCACCTGGCCGGACTGAATATGCGCCCATTCCCCGTCGGACTCCAGCACTTCACATGCCGCATCTTTCGGCAGCTTTCCTATCAGTTTTCCGTCTTCTCCCGGTATGGCTCTGATATTCAAATTATTATCTACATTTGCAATGCCCAAATTCGTATAACCCCAGTTGGCATTCTTAGCCTCTTCATAGGCTTTCACATATTCTTCCCGCGTCTTTTTCGCTTCCACGATGGCGGATACACCCAGCGGAGTTCCTAAAATATCACTAATATTAGAGGAAATGTCTTCTTTTTCCATTACTGCAACATCTATCATGTCAGCATTTACGCCGTTTGTCATAAAATCAACGTCCATCGCCAGTTCAGCAAAAACAGACTGTATCGTTTCCACATTTTCTTCTACAGTTTCTTCTTCCGTTTCCATAAAGATTTCTTCCTGCACATCTGCCTGTATGGAAGAATCCGTCTGGCTCTCTACGGCAAAAGCCCTGATTGGCTGGTACAATATGGCGCATAATAAAAGATAACATATCTCTTTTCGTTTCATCCGCAATACCCTCGCTAACAGCTTCTTTGTCTCCTGGAATTATTTTATACTTGTTACATTTTTGTTACAAATATTACAAATTGTGTTGTCATTATAACAAGTTTATTAATTCTTGTCAACAAAAATCCCTATTAACGTGTAAAATTTTGGTTATGCGTCTACTGTTACCGTAGCAAATGCGATATTGGTCGCATGTTCCGCCACTCTTTCCAGCCCGGATATGATATCGGAAAACAAAACACCCGCCTCCGGCGTACATTCGTTATTCGTCAGTCTCTCCAGATGCTTCTGCTGTAATTCTTTCTCTTTCTCGTCGATTGCCTCCCCTAAATGCTTGATATCCTCTTCATGCTCCTCCGTACTCTTAACGAACATTTCCACGGAGAAACGAAGCAAAGTATTCACCATATCTAACATCAATCCCAAGTCCACTTGCGCGTCTTTACTGAAATCAACGCCCGTTTCGCTTCTATGCTGCGCCGCATCCGCTATATTTTCCGCATGGTCGCCGATTCGTTCAATATCGTTGACGACATGGAACAGCGCGCCGATACTCTTTAAGTCCTCAATCGGCAGCGTCGTCTGGTTGATTTTTACCAGATAATCCGTAATGGCATGGCTTAAGAAATCAATGTTCTCCTCTACTTCCCGTACCTCTTCAATCACTTCGCTATCCAGCGTAATCAGCGCATTCATGGAACGGTTCAGATTCTCGCTTGCCAAAGACGCCATACGGTCCAATTCCTTGATAACCTCCACCATGGCCGTCGCCGGATTGAATACAACCGTTTCACCGATATATTTTAACTGGTGGCTGTCACGATAGCCGATTTTCTTATCATCACCGGGAACCACTATGTATGTCAGTTTCACAATAGCGCCTATAAACGGCGACATGATAATTACCTGGAACAGTTTAATCGCTATATGGGCGTACGCTACGACACGCCCCGCGTCCTGACGGGCAATCATCGATAATATCTCCACTATCTGATGGACGCCTATGCTGAATATAATATAGACAATAACGGTTCCGATAACGTTAAAAATCAGATGGATGGACGCCGCCCGCTTCGCATCCTTTTTACCCGCTAAAGAAGCCAATAACGAGGAGGTACACGCGCCGATATTACAGCCTAAAATAATGAACATACACATATCAAGCCCCAAAAGCCCCTGATTAGCCATTAAGACCATGATACTGACCGTAACGGAGGAACTCTGGATAATTGCCGTTAAAACCGCTCCCAGTAAAACCGCCAGTATCGGCGTTTTTAAGGAAGCAAACATATTCAAAACCGCCTGTGAATCTTTCATGCCTGACATGGCGCCTGACATAGCGCTTAAGCCCATAAACAGAATACCGAAGCCGACAATAACCTCTCCAAACTTGGTCAGTTTCTGCTTCTTACAAAACATTACGATAATAACGCCCGCAAGTAGAATAACCGGCGCCACTTTTTCCAGTTTAAAGGAAACTAAAAGGGATGTGACCGTCGTACCAATATTGGCGCCAAAGATAACGCCCGCCGCCTGATATAGCGTCATCAACCCGGAGTTGACAAAGCTGACTACCATAACGGTACAGGCTGATGATGACTGGATAATGGCGGTAAAAACAATACCGACCAAAATTCCTTTAAAGCGGTTGGTCGTCAACCGTTCCAATATCTGCCTTAGTTTTGCTCCGGCGACCTTTTCGATGCTTTCGCTCATCACGCGCATACCGAAAAGAAAAAGCCCTAACCCGCCTGCCATCGAAAGAATGATTTCCAGATTCATGTTTGTCTTTTATCCTTCCTTTGTACTTCTTCCATAAAACACATACACTTTTATTCTATGCTAAATCATATTTTCTGACAAGTCTTATTTTTGCGCCTGCCTGCCTTACGCCGGACGGTTTCCATGCCAGGCCGCTCCCTCTGCAATATCCTTCTGCATCTGCGCTTTTAATGCCTCCACGCCATCAAACTTTCTTTCTGCTCTTTTAAAATCAAGCAGCTCCACAACAATTTCTTTTCCGTATACATCCCCGGTAAAATCATACAGATAGGTTTCCACTCCCATCCTTTGGCCTCTGCTTACCGTCGGTTTGCATCCCACGTTGGAAATCGCCGGATACCGCACGTTATCAAGCCACACTTTTGAATAGTATACACCGCTTGGCGGCAGAAGCTTATCATCAGGCGGCAGTATATTTAAGGTAGGCATCCCTAACTTCCTGCCAAGTTCCCTGCCATGGGATACGACGCCGTTTACCTGATAAGACGCTCCTAAAAACAGCTCCGCCTTTGCCATATCGCCTTTTCTGACCGCTTCTCTGATTGCTGTCGAGCTGACCCGCTCTCCTGCTATGCTTACTTTTTCTATAATTTCCACACGATAGCCGTATTCTTCCGAAAGCTTTTTTAAAAGCCCGGCGTCTCCCGCTCCCCTGCTGCCAAAAGAAATATCCGCACCCGCCGTAATCACTGCGGCGCGCAGTTTTCCGGCAAGGTATTCTTTGATAAAATATTCCGGTTCCGTTGCCGCCGTTTCCTTATTCATTGGAAATTCTATTAACACATCAATGCCCATCTGCTCAAAGGCATTTCTTTTTTCTTCCCTGCTCATCAAACCTTTGGCCGCTTTCCCACTGAAAAAAGCCTCCGGCGGCGGGTCAAACGTAAAAACAGCCGCTAGAAGTCCTTTTTCTTTCTGTGCAAGCACCCTGTCAAACAGCTTTTGATGCCCTAAGTGCATTCCGTCAAACTTTCCAATGGCGACCACGCTTCTTTTGGGCAGCACAAATTCAGTTGTGTCTTTGATAATCTGCATATTCGTACCACGCCTTTCATTCACACGATGAACATTTTCACCGGATGAAAGCTCTCTGTTCCTTCTTCATAACGGTATATGCCATAAAAAATATTTTCTTCGCTGTAAATGCGGACCTGTTCATTATCGCAAAAACCGCTGCCATCGCACATCATTTCCCAAACGAGGGGATTTCCGTTTGCCAGCAGTTTCTGATAGCGGCTTTTGACCCGTTCCTTTCGCAAATCGGGAAACATATCCGCGGGCGGTATGATAACGTCCTGTAACATGTTTTCATGCGCCAGCCGCTCCACCTCGGATAAAGAAAGCGCGTCTTTTATCATAAAGTCTCCGACCCTTGTCCTTTCCAAAGACTCCATCGCCGCGCCGCATCCTAATTTCTTTCCGATATCATCACATAACGTCCTGATATAAGTGCCTTTCGTGCATACTACCCTTATCCATACCTTTGGTATCTGCATCCGTACAATTTCAATTTCCTTTATCGTGACGCATCTCGCCTTTCTTTCAACTTCCCTGCCCTCTCTTGCCAGTTCGTACAGCTTCTTTCCATTCACTTTCAATGCGGAATACATGGGCGGAATCTGCTCATAACTGCCCTGAAAAGAAAATACTGCCTCTTCTACCTGCTTTGGCGTCACACATACTTCATTTCTCGTTAAAACCGTTCCCGACATATCCTGCGTATCCGTCGTAATGCCAAGACAAATCACGGCAGCGTATTCCTTATCCGATGCCGTGAGCATATCGCAAAGCTTTGTTCCTACGCCAAGACATACCGGCAGCACTCCTACCGCGTCCGGGTCGAGCGTTCCGGTATGGCCTATTTTTTTCTGTCCTAAAATGCCCCGCAGTTTTGCCACAACGTCATGGGATGTATAGCCTGCTTCTTTATTAATATTAATCATCCCGTGATACATTTCTCATCCTCATCATATCATGGTTTTTCAACTGTTTTTCAATATGTACGGACAAATTGTTAATCGCGTCATGGTATGTGCCATTCATATAACAGCCTGCCGCACGCACGTGTCCGCCGCCGCCAAACTGCACCGCTATGGCCGCCACATCCACCGCCCCGTTGGAACGCATACTCACTTTATATTCCATCGGTCTTACTTCATACATAAAAATGGCGCACTCTACGCCTTTTACGATACGAAGCTGATTGACGATACCGTCCAAATCCTTGGGCTGCGCCTGATAAAAGTGCATGGTCTTTTTATTGACCATGCTGACGATACATCTGCCGTCCAAAAAACGGATGCTTTCCAAAATCGCCCTGCCCATAATCTGACTCTGTATATAGGTTTTTTCATAAAAAGTCTCATCAATCAGTTTGGGAAAATCAAAGCCAAACCGAATCAGTTCCGCCGCTGTCTGCAGCGTTTCCGGGGAGGTATTGGAATATTTAAAAACGCCTGTATCGTGGATAATCCCGATATATAACGCCTGGGCAATTTCCCTATCTATCTGTTCTTTTTCCAACAGCCCATAAAGAAGTTCGCAGGTCGAACTTCTGTCCGGCTCTACGATATTAATATCCCCGCACCCGGTATTGCTGATATGATGGTCGATATTGATTCTCTTGCCGGCTTTCTCGAAAAGCGGTTCCGCCTCGCCCAACCGCTCCGCATTACAATCCATGGCAAAAAAAACATCATACTGCATATTCGTATGGAAATCAGATTGTATCACATCGATTCCCTTAATACATTTGAAAATGTCCGCCGGCTGCTCCAAAAACACATCAACCTGCGCCTTTGGCAGCGCCTTTTTCAGATAAAGATACAGACTCATAACAGCACCGACGCAATCCCCGTCCGGTCTGATATGCCCGCTAATCCCTATGGTTTTGGCATCCCGCACTTCATCTATTATCTTCATTGATACAATGATTCTCCTTTCTGCGTCGTCACTGCCCGTTTATTTCGTCGATTAACTTCGACATATTGACGCCGTATGCAATCGACTGGTCCATAATAAACCGTATCTGCGGCGTGTTACGCAGATTAATTTTGCGCGCCAGTTGGTTTCTGATAAATCCCTCCGCGCTGTTTAAACCCGCAAGTGTGTCCGCCTGTGCCTCTTCGTCTCCTAACACGCTGACCCACACTTTACAGGTCTTTAAATCAGGCGCCACTTCCACCGCCATAACGGAAGTCACTTCCCCGATTCTCGGGTCTTTTAAATCCCCTCTGATAATTTCCGCCAATACGCGCTGCACTTCTCCGTTAATACGCGTATTCTTAATACTGTTTTTACGCATAACAAATACCTCTTTCCAAACCATGCGAGAATCGCAACGCGATTCTTGCGGGTCTAACATAGAAAATCTTAGACTCTGTCCTTTAGTGTCTTAGATTTTCTTTAGACCCTTGGTACTTCCACCATAATATAGGCTTCTACGATATCCTGCTCCTGCATTTTATCGAATCCCTCAAATACAAGACCGCATTCAAAGCCCGCTTTTACTTCTTTCACATCATCCTTAAATCTCTTTAAGGACGCTAAGCTGCCCTCATATATCTGTTCCCCTTCTCTGGTAATACGTATCTTACAGCCACGCTGGAACTCTCCGTCCAGTACATAGGAACCTGCAATGTTACCGATAGCGGAAGCTTTAAAGATTTGGCGAACCTCTGCATGGCCGATAATCTTTTCTTCATATACCGGGTCTAACATGCCTTTCATAGCGGCTTCAATATCCTCGATTGCCTGATAGATAACCTTATAAAGCCTGACGTCCACGCCCTCGCGCTCCGCTATTGCCTTTGCCGTTGCATCCGGTCTCACATTAAAGCCGATAATAATTGCCGAAGATGCCGATGCAAGCGTTACGTCGGATTCGGTAATCGCACCGACGCCGCCGTGGATACATTTTACGACAATCTCTTCGTTGGAAAGTTTCATAAGGCTCTGTTTTACGGCTTCCACGCTGCCCTGTACATCCGCTTTTACAATCAGATTCAGTTCTTTTAAATTACCCTCCTGAATCTGGCTGAACAAATCGTCCAGAGACATCCTTGTCTTAGTATCTGCAAGCATCTCTTCTTTATGCTGCGCCATATAAGTATCTGCATAAGATTTTGCCGATTTATCATTTTCATGGACAATAAATACCTCACCCGCGCTGGGTACGTCGGAAAGCCCGAGAATCTCTACCGGCATGGACGGACCAGCCTCTTTAACCCGTCTGCCCTTATCGTCAATCATGGCCCTGACCTTACCGTGGCTTGCGCCCGCGGAAATAAAGTCGCCTATCCGCAGCGTACCTTTCTGTACCAGCACCGTTGCCACCGGTCCGCGCCCTTTATCCAGTTCCGCTTCAATGACAAGTCCCCTTGCGCGTCTGTCCGGATTGGCTTTCAGTTCCAGAATCTCGGCCGTCAATAAGATAGTTTCCAAAAGCGTCTCGATTCCTTCACCCGATTTTGCGGAAACGGGAACAAACTCCGTAGAGCCGCCCCAATCCACGGGAATCAGTTCATACTCGGTCATTTCCTGCTTTACCCTGTCAATATTGGCATTCGGCTTATCTATTTTATTGACCGCAACGATAATTTCAATGCCCGCCGCTTTCGCATGGTTAATCGCCTCTATGGTCTGCGGCATCACGCCATCGTCCGCCGCAATAACCAGTACCGCGATATCCGTGGAATTGGCGCCGCGCATACGCATTGCCGTAAACGCCTCGTGTCCGGGCGTATCCAAAAACGTAATCTTCTGATTCTTAATCGTAACGGTATAAGCGCCGATTGCCTGTGTAATGCCGCCTGCTTCCTTATCCGTCACATTGGTTTTACGAATCGCATCCAAAAGAGAGGTTTTACCATGGTCAACATGCCCCATGACACAGATAACGGGCGGTCTTGCCGCCATCTTGCTTTCATCCTCTTCCTCTTCTTTTAACAGTTCTTCGATAACGTCTACTTTGACTTCCTTTTCACAGATAATCTCATATTCAATCGCGATATTTTCCGCGTCTTCAAAGCTTATTTCGGAATTTACCGTCACAATCTGCCCCTGCATGAACAGCTTTTTGATAATCACCGACGGCTGGATTTTCATTTTATCCGCCAGTTCCTTAATCGTCAAAGAATCAGGCAGCGTAATAACCTTAATCTGCTCTTCTATTACCGCTTCCGGTTTCTTCTCGGGTTTGATAAAACGTCCGGCCTTATTGCGATTCTTGCCGCCGATTTCATCCTCTTCATAGATTAAATCTTTTCTGGAACGTTTATCCTTTTCCTGGCTTATCCTTCTCTTTTCTTCATCCCTATGCTTTTCAGTGTCCTTGATGGGACTCTCCGGCAGAAAGTCCTTGTTGCTGCCACCCTTTTTAAATCGATTGTCCGACCCGCCGTTTCCTCTCTGAGGACGTTCGTTATTGTTAAAATTCCGACTGCCGCCTCCGGAAGATGAGACAGGGCGATTACCCCCCTGGCCATTGTTATAATTCGCTTTACTTTGTCCTTCAGCTTTTCTATCTTCATAAGCAGCATATTGTTTTTCCGGTACGTTTTGTTTGCTCTGGACATTTTCCTTTTCCCTGCTTTCCTGTTTTTCCTGCTGCTTACGCTCCAAACGCCTCTCCTGCTGCTGTTTTTGCCGCACGTCATAAGGTTCCGCCGTTACCGGAATCGGTTTCTGAGTCGGTCTTATTATCTTATGCGGCGCCTGCCCTGCGCCCGCGCCGCGGTTTGCACTGGCGCCTCTTTTATCCGCGCCTCCCTGCGGCGGTCTGTTTCCCGGCATCCTGGAATTATGCGGATTGTTTACGAAAATAATTTTCTTTTTCTTTTTGACCTCTCCTGCTGCCGGACGCTCCTCCGGCTCCGGCTTTTTATTCTCCGGCGCGGATTTTTTGTTTTCCGGCGTCTCCTGCTTTTGCGCGCCGCCGGATGGCTGCGCTTTCGCGTTATCTTTTTCTTTTACGGCAGCATCCTCTTTACCTGCAGCATTATCTTTGCCCGCAACATCCGTTTTTTCCGGCTGTCCGCCTCCAAACTGCCCGCGCGCCAATGCAATCGCATCCTCTTCTATCGAACTTTGAGCCGCTTTTACTTCATATCCTTTATCCTGCAAAAAAGCCACAATTTCCTTACTCTGTATATCCAGCTCTTTTGCAAGCTCATGCACTTTCATTTTTGCCATGCTCACTACCTCCGTCTCATGATTAAATCTTCCAAATGTTTTCGTATGGAATCTGCAAATCCGGCATTGGTAAGCGCCAGGGATGTTCTCTCCTGCTTGCCTATAAAATGCCCTAATTTTTCCTTTTCGCCGAACTGATAAAAAGGCACCTTATAAAATTCGCACATATTCCGAAACTTTTTTTTCGTATTGTCGGAAGCGTCCTCCGATACGATAACTAAATATGCTTTCCCTGACTTTACCGCATTTTCCGTTGCAAATCCCCCGCTGGCAATATTTCTGGAACGTGCGGCAAGACCAAGCATAGATAAAATTTTAGCCTCCACCGGTCTATTGTCTTTACACATTCCCATCAAACTCCTTTTCCAGCTTATCATATACCTCATCCGGAATACTCACCTTAAAAGACCGTTCCAGCCCTTTGTTTTTTCTTGCTTTTACCAGACATTCCTTTGTCTTGCAAAGATAGGCTCCCCTGCCATTTTTCTTACCGGTCGTATCTATCACAATCGCACCCTCCCCGGTCTTTAAAACGCGCATCATTTCCTTTTTGCTTTTCATTTCCTTGCAGCCTACACACTGCCGCATGGGAATCTTTTTATTCTTCAAAGTTTTCTCCCTCGCCGTCTGCAGCATCGTCCCCAGCGTACTCTTCTTCCTCGTACGCTGCGTCATATTCCTCGTCGCTATATTCTCCCTCGCCGTCATACTCTTCCTCGTCGTAATCCTTTTCGTCATACTCGTAATCTTCATAGCGGAAGCCCGGCGCATCCTTTGCCTGTGTCTCGCTCTTAATATCAATCTTATATCCTGTCAGCCTTGCCGCCAGCCTTGCGTTCTGCCCCTCTTTTCCGATAGCAAGCGATAACTGATAATCCGGCACGACAACCTTAGCCGTTTTTTCGTCAGGGTCCGCAAAGACCGCAACGATTTTCGCCGGTGACAATGCGTTCTGAATCAGATTGCCCGGGTTTTCATCCCAGTTGATAATATCAATTTTCTCACCGCAGAGTTCCTCCACGATAGAATTGACTCTGGCGCCGTTTAAACCGACGCAGGCGCCGACAGCGTCCACGTTGGGATTGTTGGAACGCACCGCGATTTTCGTCCTGCTGCCCGCCTCTCTGGCAATGCTCATAATCTCTACCGTGCCGTCTTTGATTTCCGTTACTTCCGTTTCAAATAATCTTTTTACCAGTTCCGGATGCGTACGGCTGACTAAAATCCTCGGTCCTTTTGGCGTATTCTTTACTTCCAGAATATATACCTTGATTCTTTCGGTCGGTTTGAAGTTTTCTCCGCGCACCTGCTCGCTTTCATTTAAAACAGCGTCCGTCTTGCCAAGATTAATGGAAATGTTTCTTCCCACATAACGCTGTACAATACCGGTCACTACGTCCTTTTCTTTCTCATAATACTGATTATAGATAACGCTTCTTTCCTCTTCGCGGATTTTCTGCAAAATGACGTTTTTGGCGTTCTGTGTCGCAATACGTCCAAACTCCTTGGACTTGATTTCCACATGAATCATGTCGCCGAGTTTGGCTTTTGCAGAAATTGCCTGCGCATCCTCTAAGGAAATCTGCATACAGTCGTCTTCCACTTCCTCTACCACTTCTTTTTCCGCATAGCACAAAAAGTCGCATGTTTCCCTGTCAATCTCTACTTTAATATTATCCGCCTTGCCAAAGTGGTTCTTGCAGGCGGTAAGCAAAGAATTTTCAATCGCATCAAACAAAGTCTCCTTGCTGATTTCTTTCTCCTTTTCCAGCATATCCAATGCTTCCATCAATTCCTTATTCATTTTTCCAGTATCCTCCTTATTGTTTTCTTATAAGTTAAGCGCAAGCCTGATTAACGCTATTTCCGTTCTTGCAAACTTTTTCTCTTCGTTTTCCATGGTAATGGTAATGCTGTCCGCATCATAGGACTTTAAAACGCCGCAAAATTCCTTCTGTTTATCAATCGGCTTATATGTTTTGATTTCTACCTCTTCCCCTAAACTCTTCTTAAGATGCTTATCTTTCTTTAATGCCCTGCCAAGCCCCGGGCTGCTCACCTCAAGAATGTATGCGTCCTGTATAAAATCCTCCCTGTCCAGTTCATCCGACAAGGCGCGGCTCACATTTTCACAATCGTCGATATTAACGCCGTCCGGCTTATCAATATAAGCCCTTAAATACCACTCGCTGCCCTCTTTTACGTATTCTATATCATAAATTTCCACACCGAAGCGTTCCACAATCGGCATAAGCAGCGCTTCTGTTTTGGATTCGTAGGTTTCTCGTTTGGACATTTGATTCCTCCATTGATATTTGGACATTCTATTATCACATAAAAAAGTGGACTTGCCAGTCCACTCTTATCGTAAATATTATTTATGACTATTACAGTGTAGCACTAAATTGGAAGAGATGCAAGCAAAAGTTTACGGAAATCATTTTTCAGTTATCACTTTGGTTAGAGTCGGCAGGGCAGAGATGAATCCCGCAGCGGTTCTTGAAAAATGTCGGCAGTTAATGAGGTCTTTCACGAATTTACTGCCGCTGCATTTTTCACGAAGCGAAAGCGTACCGACAAGGGATTTATTCCTGTCCTGCCACTTCAAAAAGAATGAAACTGAAAATTGATTTCCGTGGTAAAAGGTAAAAGTTTTTCCTGAAAAAATTAAAAAAGGGCTTGCAATTTGCATAAATCTATAATAGAATAAGCAAGTGTCCAGTATATGGCTCGTTGGTCAAGCGGTTAAGACGCCGCCCTCTCACGGCGGAAACAGGGGTTCGATTCCCCTACGAGCTGCTGACTGTTTATTTTTAAACGAACAGCCCAACCCGAAAAGATGCTGAAAAATTAAGGTTTTTTGGCATTTTTATTTTGTTGGAATTGGTGTTGTGCTTTGTTTGGTTTATGAGGTAGTCAAAAAGGTAGTCAAACCACTCTCCTATAGTGCCGTAACCTTATCTAATTCGCTCATAATCTGAGCCACATTTCTGCGGTTTTTATAATAATGTTCTTTTGTAGTTTTGATATTGGTATGCCCCATCTGACTCACAATCAATGATTCTGCCAATCCATCATCTAACAATATACTTCCATATGTCTTTCTTATCTTATGAGGCGATTTTCTCTTTACATCTGCATGTCTACATACTGTACTCAATCTGTTCCTAAATACATAAGTACGGATACGCTCTCCATTCCTCATAAAAAGGAACTCACCGAATGGATTTAACAGTTTAATTCTTTTTAATATCCACTGGCAGTTACTAGGGATAACAACATCTCGAATCCCTGCTTCCGTTTTAGGGAAATCCCTTACCTCATAAACTCTATTACCGTTTTCTTCTTCATAACATATTTCTGTTCGATTGACATGAATCACATTACCGTGAATATCACAATTCTTTAATGCCGCCAATTCGCCTATACGGAGTCCGGTTTTAAATAGAAGTAATATCCCCAGATTTAACATATCCTGATTTTGTTCTAAATATCCTGTAATCTTAGGGATTTCATCAAGCATAAATACCTGTTCATCATCCTCTTTGATAATTTTTCTAAAAGACTTTCTGGATATTTCAATATCATTTACAATTTCAGTAATGCTATATGTTATGTAATGTTTTTTCTTTGCCAAACGGAATATGCCAAAGATGAGCGTCCTTAAATTACTAAATCCTTTTCTTGTCAGACTATAACTGCTGATAGAACTAAGTAAGAAATCTTCTATATCATATTCCGATATAGATTTAATATTACGTTTTCCAAACTCTGCAAAACATTGTTCATATTGCCTTTCATACCTGCCCTTAGTTGACTTTGAAATTTCCTGTCTGCTTATCTTGTCCGCAATCCATTCTCTAAATATATCATTTATAGTAGGATTTGTTTCTTTCTCTTTCCAGTATGCGATAACCAGACTTTCTATGCTTTCTTTTGTGTTTCTCTTTTTAAATATTCTTCCTTTTTCATCATCCGGTAGATATGTGTACCATTTACCATCCTTTCCTTGATAAATTTTGTAGGGATGCTTATGCAATAATTCATCTCTTTTCTTCATTTCAATCTGCTCTTGCACATATGCTAAATCAATCATATCGTGTTCGGCTATATATTTCAACAAATCATTTACATTATTTGCTTTTACATTTTCTTCTATAATGAATCACACTCCAATTCATATAAAATTTATCTAAAAAGGTACTGCTATAAATCATGGCAGTACCCTAAAATCATATCAATATTCAATTTTTCATTATCTAATCCACATATTATAAGGAATATGACTTACTATTTTAAGCAAATTATACTCACATTGACTTCGTTGATAGTTACATTATTTGCATTGAAACTTAAAATTATCTTCTTCTGGAATTGCCTGTATTGCTTGTATTTCCTACCACATTACAGATATACAATTCATTCAACCGCCCCATCGGTACTTTTACATAAACACTCTGCATTGGTCTTAATTCAACATTAGGTATGCCACATGGAACTGTTCTTTCCTGTCCTGTTTCGTCTGTAATGACATAACCATTTTTTTCTATTCTTTTTATGACTGTTTTGTAGGTGCGGTCACAATTAATCGTCTTCTTATCAATCGCATATTTGATTGTTTTTATGATTTCGTCTGCTATGCTGCTCATTTTGTTGTTGCTCCTATATATTAGTTAATAGTTGATTTTTAGACATAATAAAAGAGCAGGAGATTAATGTTTCTCTTGCCCTCTGAAAATTGTTAAAATATCTCTATATGTTCAATATCTGCAAATCTTAATGTTATAATTACATCTTTTCTATCTAAATAACTTGGCTCACTTTTATAATTTTGATTAGTTTCTTTATCAAACTTTGCAAACGCACTTAACGCAATCCATGACTCGCTTCCTTTTTCCTCATGGTTTTTATGGTGTCCTATAACATAGTAATCTTTATCTTTCAAATAAACTTTCAGATTAGATCCTTTTTCTAAATCAAGCACATCTCTCCAAATATCACTATTCAATGTCTTATGAAATAATTTAACCGTGATTTTTCTAAACCATCTTCTTTGAGACAAAATTGCAACTATACACACAAGCAGAAGTCCAGTTATAATGGATAGACCAGAATTGACAATTGCTGTATCAGGTATCCACCCTAACCACTTGATTCTTATTAATGATACTACAGAAAGCAAGGCATAACTCGTCACACAACTTGCTATTAAGCTATTCTTTGTATCTATTTTCTTAGACAAAGCAAATTCAAACATTACAATAGAAATATATCCTGGTATAATATATTGTAATATTAAGGGTAAATTTGCTATTATTTTTTGAAATTCTTCTATTTTTTCTCACTACCTTTCTCGCTGTTATTTCCTGTCATAAGATAAATATCATAATCTTTTTCATTAGACGGCTCAACTGAAAAATTAGCAGTTCTTCCACCAATTATTTCCTCATAATTATGATAGACACTTTCATTCAAATTATTATCATCATCTATCTGGAGCTGTTTATCTTTCCACATAATCGTTTTCTCCAATCATTAGTATTATAATAATTCATTATATACCAACAATTGACAAAACACTATCAGAACATATGTTTCTACTATAACCGCACCCATATTTCAGAGTGCGGTCATTTTACATTTTACCAATTAACTTGGAACTTCTTAGTAGCTAAAGATTGAAGGTCATTCATCAATGTTGCAGCAGACGTACTATCTGTAATATTAGGCATTGTGATATTGAATTGCTGAGTTACTACAGGCTGCACATTCCTAGTATTATTGACAATACTGCTGGCATTACTAATCTGCGCGATATCCCTTTGCATCTGTTCGTTTCTTTCCATCAGCAAATGGTGGGAGAGTTCTTCGTTGATTTCATGCACGTCTTTTTCAAGATTGTCGTAATGAGCGTGCCATGCCTTATAGAGTTTTCCGAATGAGGAATCATCTTTGTCGGGATTGTACTCTTGAAAGATTTTACCGCTTGGTGTAAGGAATTTACCGTTACCAACAGTGCCATCAGCATATGCCTTACCACGTCCAGAAATACGACCATATTTAAGAAGCTGAACCGACTGTTCATGATTGAAGACAATATCGTTGCGCTTAATGTTTGTCATTTCCGCGCCATTCTCTCCAACGGTAAAGAATTTGCCATTCCTTACGATGATTTCAAAACCTTCCTCCCCAACCAAAGCATTCTGTTCATTAGATTGTACTGCCCAATTGCCAGATGCTAAAGCCGTACCCTCTACATGAGCATTTCCTGTATATTTGGCATTGTATTCCGCACTATTGAGGTTCATTCCGCTTAAAGCAGTGCCAGACGCAAATGCAGGTATACTGCCATTGGTCTTGATATTGACAGTAATGGTACATTCAACTTCCTTGCCGTCAATCGCATCAAGTCCATCAGATATACTATGCACATGAGTATCCGCTTCTTGGATTGGTACTTTGAACTGCTCAAACCTGCCGATAACACCGTCGCCGCCTGGTTCACCTAATACTTCTTCCGTGGTTTCGCCAAGATTAACGATAGAGCCGATAAGATTATTCTCATCTTCGCCACCGGATTCACCACTACCAGAACCCTCTCCACTGCCAGATTCACCGCCGCCAATAGCAGCAGTTACATCAGTTACAGCAGTTTCCATAGAGCCAAACTCACCTATAACAGTGCCGTCACCCTCTGCATCGGGTTCACCAATCACTTCCTGTGCTGTACTACCCATTTCAGTAATTGCGCCTGTAAGTGAACTGCCACCACCGCCTGATTCAGAACCTTTACCGCCAGATGAGCCGCCCTGTCCAGAAGCAGAATTACCTCCCTGACCTTCACCACCTTCGGAATCACCGCCTCCACCGCTGATTGCAGCAGTAACGGAATCAATGGCTTCTTTCAGGTTGGTAAATTGTGCAATAATGCCATCTTCTAAGGAAATCTCATTTAGTGCCTGTATAGAGGAGGCAATGCTGTTTTCTGCGTTGACTGATAATATATTTGACACAAGAAGCAACTGGTTATACAACATCTGAAAAGCCGTTGTAAGGTTATCTATCGGTTGTCTATCCATAGTTGCAACGGTATCATTTACAGTATCAAGTGTTTCTTTTACTTCCAGAATCTTATCTTTCAGCAATAAGAAATCTGCCATTTCGCTACTTGTCGCAATTCCTACGGCGTTTTGTTCGTTCTGGATAGCTTCGGTTTTCTGGTCGATTGCTTCAAGAACTTCATCTATTGTCTGTTTGAGGTTATCAAATGCGGTCTGTTCTTCTGATACAAGCGCATTTACGTTGTGTAGGTTGGTTTCTAAGTTACCTACATTAGCCGCAACCTCTCCTACATTTGTTGCCGTTTCGGAAATATTTGTATTGGCTTCGGAAGCGGATGCCGCTAATCCGTCCATACCCTCTGTTATAGTGCCTAATTCACCAGCTTTTGTGGATAGTTCGTCAATGCCTGCACCTGCTTCTTGTGTCTTATCAAGGAAAGAACCAAGATTTTCTTTGGCAATTCCTGTTGCATAAGTTAATCCATCTGCAAAACTGGAATTATTATTCATGTCACTCAGAAGGGATATGTATTTTGACTTGAAATCTTCAAAAGCCTGTTCATTGCCATTAAGTATATCCTCGACTGTATATCCCATTTCGCCAAATACCTGTTCAATAGCGGAAAATGCTTCTGCGATTTCCTGTATATCGGCTAATTCTTCCCATTTGGACTTCTGCTGCTCCAAGCCTTTTATCATGGAATCCCACATTTTTTCTTGCTGCTTAATGAGATTGTCATAATATTTATTGGACTCATCCATTAATTTCTGGATACGGTCTTGTTCTTCTGACAAGGCATCTTTCTTTTCTTCCAAAAGGTCAATTTCTTTTTGGATAAGTGAAATTTCATTCTTTAGACTGTCAATCTGCAATGCTTCCTGGTCTTCTCTTACCTTTTCACGCGCATCCCTGACTCCACTTGTATCCGCTTCATATACAAACTGACCGCCTTTATATACCAATGATGTTCTCTGATTGAGCATCTTTTCTAACGCGAATTGGTCTTTTTCAAGCTGAATATTTTTTCTTCTGCTTTCCGCCGCCCTCTCGATTGCCTCTATCTCTTCATTGATGGAATCTATCTTCTTATTTTTCTCTTTGATAAGGTCATCAATGGCATCTTTCTCTTTTTCGATATTATCAATCTGATTTTGATATGCCTCCGCTGCGGCTTCCTTTTCTTCCTGTAATGCTGATATGGCGGCATCTTTGGCATCATTCGCCGCGCTTATCTTACGGTTCAATAATGTACTGATACCGCTCAATGCCTTATTATGCAGGGCAAGCATACCTGATAAATATTCAGACTCATATTTCCTATATTCGTCCAGATATTCTTTACGGTCTTTGAAATATCGGGTATACAGTCTTCGTAACGCATTCAGATATTGCGCTTCGGAAATCTCGCCACGGTCAAGCATATCTTTTAAGCGGCTGTATTCTTCTTCAAACGCTTTCAAATATGCGTCTGCGTGTTCGCTGCCGGATTTACTTGCCGCTGACTTACCGCCACTCATAAAGCTGTCAAAATCAACACTGTAATTATTCATAGCAGAGTTCCAAACTTCTGTATATTTATCAAATACACCTTGAATCTCCGCTTCTGATACGCCGTTTTCTTCTGCTTTTGCTACCGCATTTGCAATAGCCGCCGATGTATTCCTGTTAAATGCCTGTGTTTCCGCATCCAGTTTAGCTACTGCATTCTGGGAAGCGTCCGCGTTCTGGTTCGTTGCTTGTTCCGCTTTCTGTTTGGCAAGTGCCTCAATTTCAGCAGCGGCGGCATCATTTAATTTCGCTTTAAATTCTAATAACTGAACCGCTACCAGATTTTCATAAGCAGCTTGATTTAATGTAAGCTGTCCGTTCTCCACCTGTAACATCTGAATAAAGTTTTCATCTGCCGTAAGTAAAGATTGAAGATTGTCTAAATTGATATAGCCTGTTTCATTATAAGCCTCTAATATACCCGTCAATGTCTGATAGGAAGACTGCAAGTTATCAAGCTGTGAGTTCATCCCCTCAAACGCCGCTTCCGTATCATAAATCTGTCCTATAATGTTTGCAAGCATCTGTCCAAACTCACTGTCTATGTCGATTCCTGCACCTGATAATATACTTTCAGCGCACTTTTGGGAAATGTGCTGTATCGCATTACCTAATAATTCCAAAGAATCTGTCTGGCGATTGATAAATTCCCAATCAAGAGTACCGCCCATATTGGACATAGCCTTATTGATTGCCTGTATACAGTCCAACAATTCAGTAGACGTATAATTACCGGATAAAAGTGTTGCATATGCGTCTGTTGCTGATTTAATGGATGCCTGGAATTGGTCTAATGCTTCCTCGGAAGTGGTAAGCTGGTTAAATAATGGAATTGCCTTTCCTGCTTGTGCCGATACGTTTTCTACAGCATTTCCGACATTGCCTATATCTGTTGCCAAATCTGAAAAATCAGACATAAGCAGTTCTTTGAATTTATCCTGCAAATCAACACTGGAACCTGCCGCACTGACTAAAGCGGATTCCATAGCCTTGTACTCCTCTGTTACACTAGGAATACCGTTTTGTGCCATATAGTTAAGTTTTTCTTCTTCATACAACTTTTCAATGTAAGTATCAAGGCTTTCCGACATTGTATTGACTGCGGTATTCAAATCTTCATAGATTTCTGTATCAAGCAGTGTTTCATCGTCTTTTGAAGCTAACACTAACTTTTCTCTTGCTTCTATAAGTGAATTGTAAAATTCCAATGCTTCTGTCGGATTATCACTGGAAATATCCCATGAAATACTTTTCCATGTGCGGTTGATTGTCTCAAATTCTTTTAAAGAATCAGAAACAATATCTACTGCCTTTTGCGCTTCATCTGATAAAGATTTCCCTTTACTGTTGGAATCTACGGATACTTTTGAACCGCTCCAATCACTCCAAATATTACCTTGCAGAGTTTCTTCCGCTGATTTTCTGCCAATAGTAGCGGTTACTGCCTGAGACTGTAATTCTTCTTTTGTCGCTCTTGCAAGTGCATCTGCGTATTCATCCGTTCCGGCTGTAAGGTCTTTTATAATTTCTGCCTTATCGCCTAATGCAACCGTGATATTTTCAACCGCTGTTTTAAATGATTCTTCTTCAGAGGTTGTCCTATCCTGTATAGATGCAAGGCGTTTATATTCATTATATAAATCTTTCAGCTTATCTGCGCTTTCTGACGCTGTTGTTGCGGCATCCAAATTAGCTTGTCTGGTTTCTTCTAATTTCTGATTATAGGATTGATATGCCATTACCGCACCGGAAATCAATGCAGTTACTATAACCAGCGGATTTGCAATAAGCGTACTCCATAATGCTTTAAACGCATTCCCTAGTGTTACCGTAGATGCTGTCAATCCTGTATTTGCGGCTGTCATCTTCCACGTCTGCAACTGCAAAATAGCTTCTTCCTCTGATAAACCGCTTGCCATTAATAACTCTTTTTTCTGTGCTACAGAAAGACTGTTTGTAGATAATACAAGTTTCATCTGGCTTGTGGATAGTCCGTTTGATAACAGTAATAATCTCTCATATTCCTGTGTGGATATATTCGTCTGCTTTACTATATTCAGTGCATTTTGAAATTTATTTAAAGCGATATAGGCTTCGTTTACACCTGTTTTTATTGCCAGAAATCCTTTGATACCGCCTGTAACCGTTAACCCTGTCAATACACCTTTCAGTGCATTTGTCTGATTCATAAAATCAACCAATGCTGTTGTTGTTTCAAGTATTCCGGCATATATTTCACTGAAATCAGAATTCATTATCATAGATTCAAAAGAGGCTTGTAAGGCATTTTGTTTGGCTTCTAATGAATTCATATAGGAGTTTTCAAATTTCTCAATAGCCGTTCCTGCGGAATTTGCCGCAACCTCTGTTAATTCCAGTGTTTTATTATAGCCTTCCATTAATGCAAGGAATCTGTTTTGTTGTCTTGTGCCGCTGAAGGCTTTTGCAATCGCCGCTTGCTGTACAGATGAATAATCCTCCCAGCTTAAAGCAACTTCCTCTATTACTGTTTCAAAATCCCTAAATTCCTGACTGCTATCCCTTAACTTAATATCAAGGGAATTTAGTATTGTTTCTACCTGCGATATATCTTCGCCGTCACCACTTACAAACTGCCCTATTTTAACATCCCTATATCTGGATAACAGGGTATTCATAAATGTACCGATTGTTTCTGCGCTCTGCTGAGTTTTATCCTGTACGACGGCAACCATAGCCGCCAATTTATTAAATGAAACTCCGGCTACATCAGCACTGGAAGCGCAATATTTTAATGCCGTTGCAATATCTCCCGATGATGTAGCTGCTGCCATATCCAACGCTACCATTGCATCTAAAGACTTTCTCACTTCTTCAATGGACATTTCATAACCATTCATGACCGCCAATAAATCCTCGGTTGCTGTGCCTGCCTCCAACTGTCCTAACTTTGATAGCATGATAGAATCTTTGATTAGTGCCTGTGTTTCGCTCATTGACTTACCGGCTCTTAAATAATCATCGGCAGCAGACGTTATTTGCGTAGTCGTGCTTTTCAATTCTTTTGCATAATCATTATAATTTTTTACTAATTCTGATACTGATTCTCTTGACATATTAGTGGCTACTGCTAAATCTGTAGCCGCCTTATCCAATTCATTTATTGTCTGTTTTGCGTTTTTGCCCGCCTTATTGATTTCATTTAGTACCGCAAGATATCCGGTCATAGCTAGTTTTCCGGTTGAAAAAGTATTACCTATGGTATTTTTTAGTCTGCCAAATATCGTATTGCTATTTGATACCGTATTATTCAGCTTTTTCATGTTCTGATTAGCACTGTCAATGTTTCCGGTATCTATATCTACTTTGATTTTTTCTTTTTGGTTTTTTACTTTATCTAACTGCTGTCTTAATTTCTCTTCATCCAGTTCTGGGGTAATTGTTATTTTTGTTGCCATTAAATATATTTTCCTCCATCAAAAAAGGTGTAGCAAACACCCTTATTTAACATCATATTTTCTTTTCTTCAATCCCTTTTTGAGCGCATTTTCTACAGAGTCCGTATGTTCGATTTCTTCAATCGTATTATCAATAAATGGGCGTGGCTGTGTAAATTCTCCAGGATAATCATAGAAAAAACCGCCGCTCTTTTCCCCATCGTTAATCAAATCGGCTAATCCTGTTCCATGATTATGTGTACTATAATCATCATTAAACTTAGTGACATTATCAACTTCTAGCTGCATATTTCTCACTGTGCCGACAATGTTATCTACATCATCAATTCCATCTGATAGTCGTCTTTTATAAATTGACGGACTGTATACCGAAAGCACATCTTCTTCTATATGCTTATGTTCAATATCTTTTATCTCGTCTAATACCTCATCCATTAGCGTGTCTTCAATGTCTGATTTTAAATCTTTTAACAATGTATCAATATCATCATAAACGCCTTTTTTGCCCATAATACTATGTTTCTTCTTGCAAATCGCTTTTTGCTGTATTTTGAGTTTCACTTGACATCGCCTTATGAACATCTTCAAAAAATTCTTTTTTCTGAAGCATACCCTCACAAAACCGCTTCTTGTCCGCTTCCGACATACAATCAAACATCTGGCACATGATACCTGCCTTATCAAATGCTTCCTGCTTTCTCATGTTTCTCAAAAGTGCTTCTGTGCGAAGTGCCGAAAGTGCAATTATTCTATTCATATATTCATTAGATATCACAAATAAATCATCAATATGCTGCTTGTAGCTTTCTTTATTTGTCAATACGCTATACAATTCAGTGAATTTATAGTTAGAAAGTATTGTTGCTTGATATTCCGGTTTTAAATGCTGTATAGCATCGTAAATACTCTGTAATCCAATATTACTATTTTCCTGATTCTGTTCCGTAATGAATTTCCTCCGTATTTCTTAGTTCTCTATTCAATTTTTATTAATTTGATTGTCACAGCATGATTGTGTGCTGGTTTGGATGATTTAAGATTAAATGGAATTTTATATTTGCTTGGTTAATAGTTGCTCAATTTTACTGCTAGTTTGATTTATGATTTCTTATATACTTCATCAAGGTATACCCTAATGCGGTCACTCATACTTTCTGACGGCTCTATTTCTCCGCGCATCCATGCGTAGTAATATGTACTGCTTATTTGAACTTTTCTACAGAATACACTCAGTTTTGCACCCGTATCATTCATAAACATTTTTACTCTTTCTTTTAAATCCATTCGTTTTTCCCTTTCTTCATTTTATTATATATGTCTTGATAAAAATGTGCATTAAAAAGGCAAAAAAATAACAACATCCAGTCACAAGCTGTAGTAGTCTAAGACTGAATGACCTATAATACATTGCTACATGATGCTTGTGCGAATAACGCATCATGCAGCTTGTATCTCTGGTAAAGTGTGGTAGACCTTTACCAGATTTCCATATACATTGTGGAGATGTATATGGACTGCATCAAACAACTTTCTTCCAAAAAGCCGTCTGACGCTTACATCGTTTTTTGTTGTGTTATTGTTCTGTATATCGTTGTGGAGTCGATATACATAATAGCTAATAAAGCTATGACACCCTATTAGCCTATAGGAAATTTAATTTATGGAAACTGTAGTAAAATATCTTACTTTTTTACCTTTCTATTTATATATACTAAATTATATAAGTAAATGCACCTTTCAGTCTGCATTGTATATAGAAATTTCGTGATTCTTATTTCTTCTGCTAATAATACGCCTGTCTTTAGGCATACTATAACATATTTTCTCTTCTACATTACAAAAGTAAAAATTCATATATCCACAATAAACTATTAATTTTTCTTTATTTATGCTGTGTTGAGCCGGTTTTTTCACATCTTTATTTGATAATAATTTAATCTTTAAAACTTCATCTTCTAATTCAGTCTCCCAAAAACCAGTATTCCAGTTAATATGTTTACTTTGTTTATATTCGCTTAATCCATTTTGTCTATATTCTTTCTCCTGATTTTGATAATATTCAATTAATGTTTTTGCTATATCGAGCAATGCTTCCGTCTTATCATCTACTAAATCATTATCCTTTTCAGATATCAAATTGACCATATCATATTTCTTTTTTCCTTTTTTTAAAGAAACAATATCAATAACTGTATCTTCATACTTTTTCACTATATCAAAGTAGCCATTATAATCCTGAGTCTCTATATATCTAATGCTCATATTATATATTTCATAGCTTGTCCGGCTAAATATTTTTATATATCTCTTTATGTCTAACGCATATAAAAATCTATCCGATTCCTTTTTAAAAATGCCTTTACTTTTCTCTGCTTCACCAATCCTGTAATTCAGTGAATATAACAAATGATTCAATAATTTTTGTTCTATTAGCCTTAAATCTTTTGATATATTTTCCTGTTCAATATCGAGATCGTGCCTGGACTTAATCATTTCCTGTAATTCTTCTTGTTTTATAAACCGCATGGCAATATCTACATCTCTGTTTCCCTCTAAATCTTTAACAAAAGTATCTGGGCAATTCATGATTGTTTCAATAATTGCCTGAATATCATATGCGTTTACTTTAAAAAGTCTATATACATTATTTCTCTTTAGCCATTCCAAATAATCTTCATATATTGGCAGACGCGATGTATCGCCTTCTAATCTCATAAATTCCCTCAGATTATATTGGTCAAAAAGTGAAAGTTTTACACCATCATTAGATTCATCATCACTGTCGCACAAATAATCTCCTTCATATATGTCTAAATAGCTATTTTCTGCTCGTTTATTTATTCTCATGCTTGTAAAAAATTTTATGTTCTGCAACAATGATACACCGTCACATATTGGGGTCTTACTCTTTTTATCATCTAGTGTCAAACAATCGTTTTCATCTGTTTCACTTTTAAAAATTTCAAGCACTGTCTCGTATATAAAACTGTTTAAATCAGATACATCATATTTTCCTGTATAATACTTAGCATTTCTATTTGCTACCTTTTCCCCATTCTCATACCCTGTACTTTTTGCTTCTGATAAATAGTCTACTTTTTTGTTATATACCATCTTATTTAGGCATGTAAACCGGAAAATCACTTTCTCATTGTTAGAATTTAACCAGTTATCTTTTTCCCTTCTTTCTTCCTTATCCTTTTCTTCAGCCATTATCATCTCTGCATCTAAAACATTATCCAAGTTCTCCATACGTTTTCTTTCATTTTTCCTACTTATAATTATCTTACTATCTTCACTGTTTACTGTTACAAATAATTCATTCAAAGCCGATTTATCACCTAACCGGAATCTTGTATAAATTTGATATAGTTCCTCTAACTCAGCCTTGTTAGCTGATTCATCACGCATTTTTTTCGTATTACTCAATAAAAAACTACCTCCACAATTAAAATTTATCAACAATAACAATGTTTATTTACATATTCTTTAGTATTGAATCGCTCTTTCACAAAATTACTATTATCCCAATCTGCAAAATCTTCTGGTGAGAGTGAATTTTTGTTATCTACGATATATTTCTCTTTGCGATAGGTGTCTTTTCCACCAATGCCTAATTTATGAGCGACTACTTCATCAGTTCTAAGGTTGTCCGATATTAGACACCCTTTGCCACCATCGGACATTCTTTTCTTTGCTTTTAAACTCTCAATTCTTTCTAATCGTCTTGCATAATCAATTCTTTCAGCCTTTGAAAAATCTTTTAATACATATAACTATTTGTAATACTTCTTGAAAGACACATTTCATTGGCTACCCTTATCTTTACACAATAAACACAAATTTCTATACTCATAACTTATGCCCTTTTACCCACTCCCCAAAATCAATAATCTTTCCCATACCGCCATTACATAACTGAATCTTAAATTCACTAAATGATTCAGCCGGAAAAACTTCATTTTCCGGAACATCTGCAATAGATAAGTTTGTTCCCATTGCTTTTATTGTCAGATTATAAAAATCAATATCTGTAACTTTATAAATTTTTGAATCTGCTACTGATAAATACTTAATTCTTGTATTATTAATTGATGGAATCCTCCTATATCTTTCTTATCCTTTAATCAATAAATATATAACCTTAAAATCATACATACCCATCAAACTGTTATAGTTTTCATTCTTTCTGCAAATCCTTTTTTATCAGCAACCAGAAATTCATTGGCATCTTTATATTTCTCGTAAATATCACTATTAACAATATATCTTTGATTTAATTCAACCTCCGCAAGTTCTTCAATAAATTTCCCTGTTGCATGTCTGCCAGCTTTATCATTATCCAAAGCTAAAACAAGTATTTTATCAGTCGGCTTTTCTCTTAATATCTGTACTAATTTAGATACTTCATTCACCCCGCCAAGTCCGATAGCATCTAATCCAATCTCTGCAAAAGACATTGAATCAATTTGACCTTCGCAGACGTATACATAATCACTGCAACCAGAAAGCCACGAATTTATATCCGATTCATAAAGCGCATTTATATTAAAAATCTCATTACCATGCTTATAATATTTGCTACTGCTATCATACAAAATCCTATCTACATATCCTTTACAGTTAGGGTTATATGGAATAGTTACAGCATTCTTTTCTGCATCATATCCCAAATTGAACCTGTCAATCGTTTCTTTACTCAATCCACGCTTCACAAAATAATCTGTCTGCCCTACATTCTCATGACATTTATATAAATAGTCTGTATAGTCTTCTATTTGCTTCAAAAACTCAGGAATATATTCTTCCCTGCTCTTTTTAGGTTTCCCACCATCCAAATAAGGACGCATGATTTTTAATGTGCGGTTATAATGTTTGATAAAATCCCTTTTGGGTAGTTTCTCCATATGTGCTACCAAATCGAAAATATCTCCATGTGCGTCACATGAAAAACATTGATATTTTGTGTCTATTACATGAAAAGCAGCAGAATTGTTTTGTTTATTTCCAGAATCACAAAATGGACACGTCCAGTAATCATTGCCCCTATTCTCCGTCTTTCCCTGTTCTTCCAGTAGTTCCATATAATCAGGTAATAACTCTTTTAATTCTTCTTTATATTCAAATCCCATTTATGTATATATTCTCCTTCAGTATTAATATTGTGCTACGCACGGTTGCCCTACGGTATGTCGCTGCGCGCCATACCTTGCCGCGAAATAAAAAAATGATATATGATTGCAATGTGGAATTTTTTAATCAAATTTTTTTATGATAAAGAGGCTCAAATTATTAGTGGCTTAAATAAATTCTCAAAATCCTGCGAACATCAATATAAACATAAAGTCTTTTTTTAATTTCTCGGCAGACAACGGCGCAAGCCGTTGGATGGGCAACGCCGTAGGCTTATAATCCCTTTATTTACTTGCTTTTTCAAAAATTGGACATTTATATCTACTATAGAGTCTTTTATATATAGTAGATGGAATTGTCCATTTTTTCTTCTCTTTAAAAAAGGAACCATTTAAACAGTTTAATATAGGGTATGTATATATATTGGAGTGTCTAAATGGTTCCTTTTTTAATCTGTTCCTAAATTAGCAAATAAATCATCCAAATCTTTATTGTCCTCGAAAATTGAACATTTACATCTACTTTAAGGTTTTTATATATAGTAGATGAATATAGTCAAATTTTAAACAACTCATCAAGTTCCTTTGATTCTGCATCATTAAACTCTATTATCATTCTTCGTTCTTGTGGTTTCCGTATACAAATCAATTCATCTGTAAGCCTATTCTGAAGTTCTACAAAGTATGGTAAGTAATCAAATATATGTAAATCTTCTTTAGTAGGCAAAAACGAATCTGGAATACTGCCAATCATCATACATTCACTTTTATATTTTTCTAAGGCTTCCTGATATTCCTGATTTGCTTTTTTATGTCTGTTTTCTGCCATAACTTGTGCATTTTTATATAATGCTTCTACAACTCTGTCATTTAATTCCAATCTATTTGACTTCATTTCTTCAAAATCATTCCGCAATTTCAATTCATCCCTATGGACAGTTTCTAATACATCCGACTTATTATAATTAATTTTGATACGGTTAAATGTATACTCCCATCCGTACCATTCATGCAAATAAGCATTTACTCTTTCAAAAAATTCTGTTTCCTTAAACTTTGCATATGCGTGTTGTTTGCTTTCAAGTCCCATATCTAAAAGTGCTTTTCTTTCTGCCTTCAATATATTTTTCTTTTGAAAATCATTTGCTGGTTTATATATCGTTTTACTGTCTTCATCTAAATAAACAATAACCGTCTCTATCTCATATTTAATCAATGCTCTGTCTTCCAACTTATTTAATGAAGAAAATAAAATCTCTCGCAGTCTTTGATTGCATCTTTGATAGAACTTTTTCATATCAAATGATGTAACTTCATAATCTGTAATCATATTATTCAAATCGTCCAACGATATGTTTTTATAGTTGTTATTTATCATTCCTAATAATTTCCACATCTGATTTGTGGTTATATAAAACGGCTCCTTAGTATTTTTTTGCTTTGAAAGTATCTTCATAAGAATTACTTCAATATATTGAACATATAAATTTTTATTCTGCCTGCCATCATCTTTTGGAAGTGGTTCATCATATATATCCAATATGATAAATTTTTGTCCTTTTTTCTCCCATACGAAATATCTCGACCATTCCTTTAATTGTGCTTTTTTAGAATTACCATCACCAATTTCTTCATTTAAAATTTCACACATTTCTTTGTAATTCTTTACTACCATTCCGGATTCAAGTCTACTTATGTCAAGTCCTTGTATTTCTTCTTTGTCATTGACAAGAGGATTCTCCTTTGAATCAATCAATTTCCATACTTCTTCCAGCATATCGATAAACTTTCCTATTATCTCATGGAATAATATCATTAATTTTTTTGTGTCAGAAAAATCATTCTCCATGCTACATATAGCTATAATTGTGACTGCCATAAAAAAATCATATTCATCTCTTATTCCATTCGTTATAGGACGTATATCATTTTCAATAATCTTATCTATAGTATCTTCATTACATCCTGTTTTTTGTACATAGCCTAAAAGATAAATCACATTTTTAAATGCTGTTATCATTCCATCTGTACTTTCTATTGGAAGTACCCATTTTAGATTTAATGGTTCATATGTATTTTGACTTTTATCATCAGCCATTCGATATAAATAAGTTCTTAAACTGTTACAAATTCTGTTTTCTGTTATTTTTTCGCTCGTAATAAATCATTCCTCCAATCCGTTATTAGAATAGGTTTCTCCATATAGGCGGTATATTATAAAATAGTGATATACCGCCTTATATACCAACTTTCTTATTGATTTATCCAATTCATATATGCGATAAATAATGTAGCTTCATCAATCCCTTCTGGCGCACTAACTGAAATAAAATCTTCTGCCAGACTCTCCCAGCCTATATCATCAAACGGTCTGTTATGTTTTATAAGCAGTTTATCTAAAACTACACACATTTCATCCCATTCTTCCTGTGTAGTGCAATTCAATTCTTTTTCAATAAGATTATCCGATGCGTTACTCTTTGTTATTGCTCTTGCCAATTCATACTGTCTGTTACTAGGTTTCGTGTTCATATAATTTACCTCCATTTTGTTTATGAATATGTCTGTATACATAGCGTAATATTAAATTGATACACCGCCTACAATATTACTTCTTCTTTTATTACGCTGATACCTGTTGAATCTCAAAATTCGCATACTCAGCCAATTCTAAGAATGACATTCCCTGCTCGCTTGATTGAACTATATCGTTCTGGTCTACTACCATGTAAGCCTTGTTACCGAAAACATCTTTCATATTTTTTACATATAAACCGTCTTCTTTTAATGAATTTTCAATCATTTTCATTATGAAGTTTAAAGTATTCCATTTTGTCTGATTGCGATATTCCAAATGTTACATACTGTCCTTTTTTCATACAAATAACATTTTCTAATACCAGGCTTTCAGGATTATTCTTATCCTTTAAATCACCACATAGTTTTATTTTTTTTGACAGGTGAGAAAAATCCTACCCATTATTGACTACCATAATATATTCTTTTTTATTGTGATTTACTTTTACTAATTCCTTATTAACTCTGATTATGTTTGACAAACTCTACATAAATAACCAGTCTCTTGTAGACTTTTTCTTTTCAGATTTTGATTTTTCGGCTGTTACATCACCCAAAAAGTCAATGTTACCTGTCAATCTACGTTCACTTGTAGCCATAAGATTATTCCTAATTGTATCCTTATCTTCTTCAATCTTCTGCTTGATTTCCTCTAACTTTTTATATGGCAGACTACAACCCGATATTGCTAATACCGTTGCTTCTAGTTCCCACCCCTCAAAAGTTGCAAGAGGTTTTCCAATAGTTTCAATAATCTCATTCAAACGTACATTATTATTTGAATTAACTAATGCAACATTCGCCACTACACCATCATTCTCCAAAGATACATAGATATTATCTCTAATTCTTTCAATCACTGTTTGAGTAGTCGCTTTATCTGAACCATGCTTATTGACAATACATACGCCTCTTTGGGATAAGACATTTTCAATTTCTGCCCTGTCTACTACCCCCCTTGCAGAATTTGTCTCACAATTCAGAAAAGCGTCCAGATAACAAGTAAACTGTTCATTTAAAACAAGTTTTTCTTTATTCTTATTGTTATCAATAATGAAAGTTGCACCGCCGCCCTCAATGCTCTCTAATTCCTGAAAGAACTCATAACAATTCATATATTCTTTCATGCTTGCGTTATCATCAGGCGTACATGTAACAACACATATAATCTTATCTGTCTCAGCTTGCAACCGCATTTTAGTTGCCGGTACTATCGCACTTCCCGATCCCCCGCCAGAACTTCCTACAAGGAAGATAACTTTACAATCCTTAAATCTTTCTTCTATTTCATTGATAAGCATATTAAAATTCTCACAATTATTTTCTGCTAACAACTGTTTTGCCTTTTTTCTTTCCTTGCTACTGCCATATCCACCTAAAATATGATATTTACATTCTTCCGGTATATCCAAACCATCCAAGTCTGATTGCGCCGTATTTGCTGCCATAACAAGATATTCTTTTACATGAATACTTCTTATTATGTTACCGCCCATCTGCCCAAAACCTACAAAACCATACCTTTCCTTAACATTCATTCTTTTCTTCCTCCATATCATCATATTTTCCTAATAGTTCTAAACCTAACTCATTGATAAAATAACTGTTTGCCCTTTCTGCTTTTACACCTGATTCCACTAAATTTCTGTTCTGTAAAATTTTGATATGCTTATACAATGTATTAGGTTTATTTCTTCCCTCTAGTTCTGCGATTTCTGTTATTGTCATTGCCCTTATGTAACTCGTTGCTTTATTAGCCTTTAAAATCTTCATAATTACATACTGTGTTCTTACTAACTCTTCATTCACTTTTATCACCCTCTCTCTTTTAATGATATTCTCTTTTTGTTTCTTACTAACTTTGATGAGTTATAGTAAAAATATTAGGCTTTTCAGCCATCATGCTATCCAATATTTAATTTTTAGAGTACCAAATTAAAATCTTATCTTGCCAAACAATAAGACTTAATTTATACTTCTCTGAAATTGTTACAACTTTTTACCGGATTTACATTGCAGATACGCTTGAAATAAATTGGAGATAGTGTATAATAATTTCAAGCGTTTCTGCGCTTCAAATTCAAAACCATTCAGGTAATGAATTTGTGTGTATGTAGAAGACCTGTTCAATTAGTAGTGCTGCCAACACTTCTATGTAACTTGGATAGGTC
>JAMPFF010000001.1:512781-589052 GCA_023664605.1 Clostridium sp. | reverse complement strand
GTTTCATCCGGCAAATGGCACATATATTTTGTATTTTCGTAATCCATCGCATATTGAATGGTTGATTTTAGATACTGCTTTCCTAATGGCTTCAACATCAAATGTTTTGTATGGATTTCAAAATAGTCCATGATGGATAATCTCCTCTATTCGTCCGGATAACAAACACCCCACTCCTTACGGAATCCATCCATTATCCGCATCACTTCCAGCGTATCTTCATGACGCATGGACGGACATTCCCTTTTCCCCTGTTTGATACAATCTATTGTTTCCCGTATTTCATATTCATATCCGCTTATCTGTTCCGGCACGGGAAGCGTTTTTAATAACTCATGTTCTTTATCATAAATCCTGATTTGCGACGGATTATTGATATTTTCCACAATCATATATCCTTGGGAACCGTAAAAAACGCCCTGCCTGTCGGAAAGGCCATAAATACCGGACGTCAAAACGGCAAGCCTACCGTCCTCATAAAAAAGCGTCATAACATTTTGCCCGTCCACTCCGGTTTCCGCCAAATGCACAACGGACTGTTTTTTTGTGATTTGACTGCCAAAATGCATGAGGGCAAAATTTAGCGTATACACACCCACATCCAACAGCGCGCCGCCCGCAAGTTCCGGTCTGATAATGCGCTCTTTATCCGCAATCATATAGCTTAGATTCGCCGTCAGGGTTTTGACTTCCCCGATAACGCCCTCCGCCAGTAAATCATTGATGATTTTTCTGGACGGCATATAACGCGTCCAGATGGCTTCCGTCACAAGAACGCCTTTTTCTTCGGCAAGCGCAAATATCTCCCGCGCCTGTTTTTCATTCATCGTAAACGCTTTCTCACATAATACATGTTTTCCGGCTTCTATGCAAAGCTTCATATGTTCATAATGATGTGAATGGGGCGTCGCCACATAAACTAATTCCACCTCTTTATCGGCAAGCATTTCCTCATAAGAGCCGTACGCTTTCTCAAAACCGTATTTTTCGGCAAACGCTTCCGCCCTGCTTAACTGCCTGGCGGCAACGGCATAACATTCCACTTCATCAACCCTCTGCATCGTATACGCCAGCGTTGCGGCAATATGCCCCGCGCCTAAAATCGCTATTTTCATACAACTTCCCTCCTATATTATCTTTCCAGACGATTGCGAAATATCTTTGATTTGATTTTCGCAATCGTTCAATACTGCCCTTAGCGGCACGAAATTGCCCTTACTATCTGAAAGGTATAATTTGTATTGTACGTCCTTACATATAATACATCCTCCTTACGGATAATATAATCCGCCTTAGAGCGAATCGGAATTTTCTCTATCACACTGCCGTCCAGCCTGTCCACCAGAATCAGATAATCCGGCTCGCTTGTAAAACCGTAGCCGCATACAATCGTATTGTCAATGATTTCAAATGTCTGCGCATTAGTAACACACGGCTCGCTCTTCCATATGACACTCATGTCATTTAAATCGATTGCAATCAGATATCCCGTATGCGGGCATGACTCCGTATAAGTATAATGCCCGACCGCCACATATAGTACGTCGTCTACGGACTGCGCCCACCAAATTCTCTGTTCTACGAACTCTTCATCCCCCGCCTTGATATTATCCGTATACCGATAATCCAAAAAATCCAGGCAGTAAAGGGCGTTTCCGCTTTCTTTATCATATATGTTGAGCAAATATATGGAAACGCCGTTCTCGCCCTCCAATTCATAACGATAGTTATCATCTTCCATCACATTCCCAAACGGCTGTGTCAATCCGTTTGCTGCAAACCACGCTTCCGTATCGGTAATTTCGTTAGTCTCCTCCGTCAATTTTTCCAAGGTGACAGATATCTCATCTTCCGCACTCAGCGCACTCGTCAAATAATATTCCTGACTCGGATTCTCCATCATGTAATAATGCGGTAAGGACGGTTCTGCTGACTCCTCTGCGGTATCCTGTCCGTCCGGCATCTCCGGCTCTGCCTGTCCAGCCTCTTTCTCCGATACAGCGTCTTTTGCCGATGGCATTTCCTGTTCTTCTTGTGCTTCCTGCTCTTGCAATAAGTCCAAAGCGTCAGGCGTTTCTATTGCGGTATCTTCTACTACATTTTCTACGCCGCCATCTTTCCCCACGCCGCAGGCTGTCAGGCAAAAACATAATGCCAACACCCCTGCTAAAACTATATATCGCATTCTCTTCATGATATTATCCCCCTACTGAAATTACAAAAGATTGCGAAACTCCATTTTCAGGACTAGAGTTTGGGCGAAATGAACAAAAAAGGGGTGAATTGCCACCGCATCTGAACCCCGTTTTGTTCATTTTGTCCAAACTCGTGCCATCAATGAAATTCACAACTACCTGCCATATTATATCATTTCCTCTATCATTTCCAAACGGGCGGCAAACTGCCCGTAAAAATCCTCTGCCTCATACTGCTTTTCATAAAAAATATGTAAAAACCGCATATTGACCGCTTTCATTCTGTCCATGCCCGAACCGTCGGCAGCAGAATCGGCAGCGGCAGCTTCACCCGTCATCCTCTTTTGCAGTTCTTTTCGTAAATTGTGCCATGTCAGCAAAAACTTCTCATACCGCCCGTATTCCGGGATATCGAGCCACTTTTTAACCTTTATTTTCGTATGGTTGTTATGCGGACAGGCATCTTCCAGCACAAAATACTGCAGTTTATGGTTTTCATAATTTCTCCCCAATGGAAACAGCCTGCACAGACCCGGACGATACGCGTGAATGCCGCATCTTCCCTTTTCATCCAGAAAACCACACTGTTCTTTCACTCCCTGCATTTTCAGATTCGGTAAAATCAGACCGTCCACGACATGAAATTCTGCTTTATCTGCCATAAGGTCTGCAAACGTGGTATGGCAGTTTGTTTCTATCTGCCAGATATCATAAGGGTCTAACAGAATGGATTCTCCCATGCCCTGACAGCAGCTAGAACATCCGGTACAGTCATTACATCCGATTTTCACCATTTCACCGCCGTCATATAGTCTGTCGTCCATACAGCCTCCTTTTTATCCGCCGCGCACTTTATTCTTTCATTTATGGCAAATATCAACCGCATACTATTATAAAAAACTGCCGCTGATAAATCAACAGTTTCCTAAAACAGACTTGCCATCTTTCCTATAATTTGTTTATAATAAATAGGCTGCTATGATATGTTATGTAGTGAAAATTTGCAAAAAAGGAGGGCAGAACATGAATGATAAAAACAATCTGACACAGGGAAGCATTACCAAAACGCTGATTCGCTTTGCCCTTCCATTACTGTTTGCTAATATTATTCAGGCTCTTTACGGCGCGGTAGACCTTTTGGTTATCGGTAAATACTGCGCGGCCGAAAGCGTTGCCGCCGTTTCCACTGGAACGCAGGTGACACAGATTATTACCAGTATCATCACCGGTATGACACTTGGCGGCACAATTCTGGTCGGCAGATATATCGGTATGCAGAAACCTGAGGAAGCCAAAAAGGCAATCGGCACAACATTGACTCTCTTTGCTGCCTTCGCCGTTATCTTAACCGTTATCATGATGCTTGCCTCCGGCACGATATTAAGATTATTACAGACGCCCGAAGCCTCTTTTTCACAG
Source organism: Clostridium sp. (assembly GCA_023664605.1). Lineage (GTDB taxonomy): Bacteria > Bacillota > Clostridia > Lachnospirales > Lachnospiraceae > UBA3282. Next base: position 585,438 of record JAMPFF010000001.1, on the reverse strand, counting down.
GCGCATACTTATGTCCTTATTTGCAGTGCAGGCATATTCTGCATCTGCGGCTATAATGCCATCAGTTCTATTTTAAGAGGGTACGGCGATTCCGTAAGGCCGATGATATTCGTTGCCATCGCCTGCGTTATGAATATTATTTTAGATATTATTTTCGTAAAATATCTGCAGATGAACGCCGCCGGTACGGCGCTGGCGACGATTCTTTCACAAGGATTCAGCATGATATTTTCCATTCTCTATTTAAACAGGCAGCAATTTCTTTTCACGTTCCGTCTGTCTAATTTTAGAATTGAAAAAGAAAAAGCTTATGAACTTGCCAGACTCAGCATTCCCATTTCTTTTCAGGAATGTATGATAAGGCTTTCTTTTTTGTATTTGACTTCTGTTGTCAATTCTTTGGGCGTCTATGCGGCTTCCGCGGTCGGCGTTGCCAGCAAGTATGACGTTTTTGCCATGCTCCCGGCCACTTCCATCGCCAGCGCGCTCTCTGCGATTACCGCACAGAATCTGGGCGCACAAAAACCGGAAAGAATCCGCAAATCCGTCGCGGTCGGCCTGGGCATCGCACTTTTTATGTCGTCCTGCTTTTTCGTTTGGGCGCAGCTTTCTCCGCAGACCATGATACAAATATTTGCCAACGACCCGCAAATCATAGAAACCGGCATTCCGTTTTTCCGTACATGCAGTTATGATTATCTGGCGGTGACCTTCGTTTTCTGCCTAAACGGCTTTTTAAACGGCTACTCCAAAACCATGTTTACCATGTTCAGCAGTTGTTTTGGCGCGCTTGCCTTAAGAATGCCGTTTTTATATCTGGTACAGCGGCTTTTTCCGGATTCGCTTGCCATGTTAGGCTGCGTCGCACCGGCGGTCTCCGGCATTATGGCGCTTTATACTATGTTCTATTCCATAAGGCTTCTGACATCTAAGCCGCAAAAAAGACCTGCATGAAAACATCATCATTTAATAACAGTTGACATTATATCATTCTATTTACAAAAACAACCCCAATAAATTAGCCAGAAAATGCGCTAAAGCGCTGCACCACGCATTGTCTGTTTTTCTGAATACTGCGCCATAAAATAAGGAATTAATAAAAATAAAGAATAAGTCATACGCCACAATAACTGGGCTTCCAAAATTAAAATGCCCCATCGAAAATAAAAGTGACGTAAGAAACAGCGATGGTATAAACGGCATTATTTTGGAAGTCTGCTTTTGAAAAAATGCTCTCCACGCTATTTCTTCACCTAAGGCAAGCACAATCACTTCCAAAATTAACTTAGGCAGTTGCGACGCATCCAAAAAACTTGTTCTGGAATTTAAATGCTCTATATACTCCGGCAAACAGAGTCTGGCAATGGAAAAGCACAGTATGTTCATTATCATCGGCATGATAACTAAGATGATAACTTTTTTATCTTTTAGCGAACCGGCAAACGCTTTAATATTTAAACCCTCATCCTTCGATTCGTTTGTTTTTCTGGTGGTAAAAAAAGCGATAATGCCGACAATAACCGATAATCCCGCCAGTTTCAATGTTTCATCGTTCACTTTTATATTTAAAATATTTGTAAATGATAAAACCGTCATTATGATAATTAAGATAAATACTGCTTTATTTAATTTTCTCATATATGTATTTTCCTCTCTAATCCCGCTTCAGTTCTTCCCCCATAGATTTTTCTTCCTGTAGCGCTAATACCGCGCCTGTATAGACGCGCTTTAAATGTGTTGTTATCAGTTTTTCATCATATTCTAAGGAATTGTTGGTAATGATACTGGCATATCCATGCACAAACATCGCAAGCGTTACAAAAATTTCTTTTGTCTGCTCTAAGTTCATCTTCATAGCTTCCTGCATGACAGAAAGAACAGGTATGAGTTCTTCTGAATTTACCATTTCCAGCAGGCTGTTTTGGACGGCAAATCCCGACTGAAAAAGAAAGCGGAACAAATTAGGTTCTTCCACCGCAAAACGGATATAATTTATCCCGATTTTCAGCATGACAGAACCCTGTTTTTTCTGCATATTCATCAGATATTCCGTATGATACGCATCCGCTTTTTCATAAACGGCTCTTTTCAATTCCTCAATCGTTGCAAAATGATACATGACAGGCTGTGTGGAACAACCCAGCTTTTGCGCAACAGTCCGTGCGTTGACATTCTCCGCACCCTCGGCTCTTGCAACTTCAAAAGCCGCGTCTATCACCATCTCTTTTGAGATTTTCGCTTTTGGCGGCATAATGGCTCCTTTCGATTGATAATTCACGTTATATAACAACGATTATACTCTTTTCATTTAATTTGTCAATCCGACCGGCTGACTTTATTCATTTTTGGGGAAATAAGATACAGATGCTCACAATTCATATAAACGGAACCTTTCATTCTGATATACCAGTGTGCCGTATTCCTCTGCATACGCATGTACACGGTCATAGCCATCCTCATCACAGACTGCTATATAATCCGCGTCTTCCATATGGTCGATATCATTGTACCAATTATAGGAATAGACATTGGTGTAAAAGTACAGAACTCTTGGTTTGAAAAAATAGACGACCGCGTCATCGCTTATATTGTCATTGATGTACGCATAAAATTCCTCTGCCTCCGCAGAGTCTGTCTGCCGCAAGGTATAACGTCCTGTCTGAATGAAGAATACCACTACACAGAAAGATACCAACAACAATAACATATACATAAAATACCCATCTTTAATCAGCCGCTCACCCCATTCCCCCCATCTGAAGCGGCTCCATTTTTCTTTCAAAAACAGATAGCCCCAATAGGCAAAGAGCATAAGCAGCGCATATATGGCAAAGATAAACCTGGCTCCCATATAATCATAAAAGCCAAGCATACATATCATACCGCCAATATAAATGGATAAATATAATTCCTTTTTCCATTTGCAGAGCATTCCAACCACCGCCAAAAATAACAGGACAGCAACCCCGATATAACTGATTACGGTTATTAAAGGACGGGAAGTCGCACATACCATCTGCCCCAGAATTTCAAAATAACCGGTGATATTTGCCTTGACCCTGCTGGTCGTAAACTCAAAGTAATCATAGTATGTGCCGCCGCTTTTGGGCAGATATGAATAGAATATCCCGGCTGCTATCATATAACTTAGAAACGGCAGCGCCATCACCAGCCCTTGATACAGACATACTCTCGGACGCAATACCCACTCTTTTGTCAAAAAAGCCTTTACTGCAGATATCCCAACCACCGCCACATCATAAACAAACAGCGCCAAAAGCAGCGCCTGGTTCATGGTCTTGGTCTCACAGGAAGCAAAGATGAGGATACCTACAAGAATCCCCAGCAAAGCCTTACGCAGCATATCATTATTTTGAAAAGCCTGATGATAAAGTTCTATGACATTTATGGTAAGCAGTATCATAAACATACAAGGCAGATCTGATTCAATCGTATTCACATACATCAAAAAGGAAAGATTGCATGTCATTCCAAGACAGATTAGAAAAGCAGGTTTTCCGGGCATCCTTCTTCTTAAGATATAAACAAGACAACTGATAGCCGCGGCAAAATATAATGCCTCGTATAACTTCAACAATGGGATATGGAAACCAAAAAGCTTATACATAGGCAGTAACAGAATTGACCAGAACCACGGATATACATCCGAACCGATTCCTTCCGCAGAAGTGTTGATGATAAAGACATTCTTCTCATACCAATCTGCTATGGAATGATTCGCCAGCGCTCTAGTCTGCGCAAAATACTGGCTAAAATCTCCGCCCCAGCTTTTTCCGTCATAACAGATAAGTGCAGAGAATAAAAACGTTACCACAAACAGTACAGCCGCCATAGTTCCGGTATGTAATCCGGCAGCCCTGCTTATAACTTTGTCCACTCCTCCTCTAAATCTTGGAGATACAAAAAATATCACACCGATTATCAAAAGCGGTAAAAACAACCGCGTTCTATATACATTGAGCAGTACCGAACCAAATACCGACATCCTTCCATAGTTCCTTTCCCACAACTGCAGCTTAACTGTCCAATACATCAGTCAATTATGCACTTGTTTCATTATATCATGCTATTTTTGCATTATTTCCATAATAAATTTATTATACATCACAGAGTATAAAAATAGAAGTTGTATTTTTATGCACAAACCTTCCCTGTCTAACAGTTCAAGCAGTCTCTGCGCTTCTATACGAAGCGGTTTTAACGAAGTATCAAACCATATACGCCATCCGGAATGCAGAATTATTTTTGCATCTGTTCTTTTTACTAAAAGCGCCAACAATTTGACTTTTTCTTTATCAATCAACGTGCCATCGCTGATTTCTCTCTGATGATTGGCATTCCAAAAGTTGGAATTAAGTACGCCATCTATATCTAAAAATAAAACTTTTATCATTGTAATTTCTCTCAATACTGACACAATTTAGCACTGATGTCGATGATACACCACTCAAAGTAGGGTTCAGCGTTTTTCACCCCATCATCATATGTAACCGTGCATTTATGAATATATAATACCGTGTCATCATCCAATTCGATACAGTTGTACTTTTTCATTGCTTCACTGCATTGCTCGCCTGATACATTTGGATATTCTTTTTCATATTCTATCGCATTTTCTATAAATTCGCTGATATCCACCGTAATAATTTCCCCTGTTTCACCCTTTATGAACTGAAATGCAGAAAAATCCACAGCAATTCCGCCATCCTCTTCTTCAACATAACAACTGTTTTGCTTTAACCAAGAATACCTGCTATCCTCTACTTCTTCCGCCATATGGGAACAAAGTATAATATGATAGTCCGATTGTGTTAAATCAGCTTCGGGATACTGCTGTTTTAATTTTACAACAAAATTTTTCTCATAAATATCATAATCTTCTATCTCTTCATCCATCTTATCATCCATCTTAGCCCACGCCCACCAGCTTAAATAATCATAAGAATCTTTTAAACGCTCATAGGCAGACCGTGATATCACTTCTTTGTCACAGACTGCCTGATAATATTTTTTAAGAAGCGACATCTGCCACCTGTTAGATACGCTGTTCATATTGATACCCGGCACAAAAAACGTAATCACGACAAGCATTCCGAAAAGCGGCAGAAGTTTTCCATACTTTCCTTTCCCATAATAATGAACCAGCATAGCGCATATTTCAAACAAAAATAAGACCATTCCCACATACCGTTCCGGTCTCATCCCATAGCGGTATATTCTGACATCCATGTCACATCCTTGCAGAAAAATCAACGGAATCATCAGTCCGGTTATGATGGAAATTATCTTTCGATACTTGATTTTATCCGCATTATCTCCTGCCAAAATCACAACGGACAGCCAGATGGCAAACAGGTCGGATATAACGGCGGATACATACACATCCTCTGCAAGCAGTATCACCAGCATATAAAAATACGCATAACCAATCGTACAAAGTATCATGGTATGCAGAACATCCCTGATAAGGTTATGCCGAAATTCCCCCAATTTTTCGCCCATACCCTGAAGCGTCAAAATTATTTTAAAACCAAGATAAAGCCCTATCACAAAAGCTCCCACAGGTCCAAGATAAAACGTATCCAGGACAAGAACCCTCCCGGCAACCCATTCTTCAGACATCACGTCAATATAATACCAATGAAAAAGTTTTTTCGCCATAAGCGAATCAACAGCAGTACAAAAAATCCATAGGATAATTAAAATGAGCATAGTTTTTCCAACATTAAGAAAAACATTTATCATATAATCATCTATACACTGCCTTGTATTTTTTAAAATTTTATATGTATCTATCAATAAAGAAAGAATGATTAAACAAAGTAATGCAATAGGAACTATATGGATAGTTTTATCAACGCCCCATGCTTTCAAGTATTTATACGGAATCGCAATATGAACAGTTTGCAATAGAACATACAACATAATAATAACACATGTAATCGTATCTCTTTGCCAAACAGCTTTCACTTTTCCAAGATGTTCCCGCATATTTTCTGATATAGTCATATCATCCATCATATCATTTCCTCTGCTGCGTTATGCTTATTTCTGTAACAGCATACCGCTGATATTGACGCTTCTCCACTCAAAATAAGGCTCTGCGCCTTTTATCCCATCATTATATTTGACTTCAAAGTGATTGACATAGAATACGGTATCTTTATCCACTTCTATACGGTTGTATTCTCTCATTGCCGCGCTGTCCTGCTCTTTCGTGGCATCCGGAGACGCTTCGATATATTCCATACACTTTTTTGCAAACTCGCTGATATCTATTGTAATCATTTCTCCTGTTTCACGCCTTACAAATTGAAATGCGGAAAAATCCACGTTTGTCCCATCCGCTCCGACATTATCATAACAATCGTTTTGATTTAACATGGACATTTCAGAATACCCGTCAAGTTCTATATCACCCACCATCTGACAGCAATGAATATGATAGGTTTCATACTCCGTTATATCGGTCAAATCGGCTTCCTCTATCTTCTGCGCATCCAGTTTTGCGGCAAAACTTTCCTCAAAAATATCATATGTTTCTACCGCTTTCTGCATTTCCGGTCTATCTTTTAAATAATGATAAGCGCCTGTCAGACGCCAATATTCATGTTCTGAAATCATTTCCCCGTTTTCAACAGCCTGATAATATTTTTTCAGCAAGGATAACTGCCATACATCGGATACTCTATTCATATTGACGCCCGGCACGAAAACGGCAATCACAATCAGAACGCCTAAAAACGGTAAAAGCTTTTCATACTGTTCTTTCCAAATACGCCGGATAATAATCGTTCCAATTTCAAAAATAATTAACATCACGCCCATATACCGCCCCGGCGTCATGCCATATTCATATATCCGGATACCCATAGAATATCCCTGTAATAAAATCAAAGGAATAAACAGATACGGCTGTATGGAAATTATCTTCATGTATTTTGTGTTATCCGTATAATACTGCGTCATAATCCAGACAGGAAGCCAGATGCCAAACAGGGCGGATATAATAGTGAAGACCTCGTTAGAGGGCATTTCCCATAAAAACAATATCTTTAACATATAAAGATATACAATCGCCATAGCGCAGATGGTAAATATCGGCAGAATATATTTCACGATGGTATGTATGACTTTATCCGGTTCCTCGTCCATATCCATATCTCTAAGCGCTAAAATCATCTTAGGCGCCAGATAAATTCCCATGACAAGAATCTCTTCTGCAAAAAACAGAGCCTCGAAAATACTATAATGCTCCACAAAGAGCTCCTCTATAATCATGTAGATAAATAGGCTTCCAAAGGACAAGACAAACCAAATAAACATGGCTTTTGCAACATTATAAAAGACTTTTATCCCATACTCCGCAAAACTTAAGTTTGACTTTTGAAAACTTTTATAAACTACCGCTATCAGCAGTATCAAGCAGATACCTCCTGCAAACAGCACGAAATATTCACTGATAAGTCTATCGCTCAATCCTGTCGCCTGCTCTATCTTTTCGTCCATCTTTACGCATACGATAGCCGTTTCTGATAAAAGAACCGCAATGATATACCCACATATGGATTTGACTTTATTTTCCGCAAAATATGTCTCTATAAACAAAGACGGAATAATAAGACAGGACAGTGTGTCTCCAATCATAAAATACACATCGGGCAGCTCTTTATAATATTTATAAGGAATCGCTGTATGAACCGCTTCCCATATGGTAAATAAAATGATAAGAATAAAAGTTATCTTATTACTTTCAAAAACGGATTTGATTTTCCTGATAAATTCCTGTATATTCTTGGACACGGTTATCTTCATAATGTCATTTTCTCCTATATACTTTCTTCTGCTCTTTTCCATAATATAACATATACACTTTTGAATATCAATAAATTTTTATTGTTTATCAACAACAATTAAAATCCATAAAAAGAATAAACTTCTTTCTTCTTACTACTATTAAATGCTTATACAAAAATATTTATAAAATATATTCTGATAATTGACTTTGTACACTAGGTATAATATACTATAATTAGTTATTTAATAATCGTAAAAAGGAGGTGTACTATGACAGATAGCGAAAAACTTGATTTACTGCTGGAAAAAGTAGCGGGGCTTGACCAAAAAACAACCGGATTTGATCAGAAATTTACCGGGCTTGACCAGAAATTTACCAGTCTTGACCAGAAAGTTACCGGACTTGACCAGAAATTTACCAGTCTTGACCAGAAAGTTACCAATCTTGACAAAAAAGTTACCAGTCTTGATAAAAAGGTAATAAGTCTCGACAAAAAAGTAACCCGTCTTGAAAAGGATATGGTAGGGGTTAAAGCAGATTTAAAACGCTTACACCGTGATGATGTTATGATTCTTGATGAAGTGGAACGGGTACATACTATCTTGGACAGACACAAATCTGATAGGTCAGTGCATACGGCATAGCGCGGTCTTTTTCTTATGTTTTTCAGTATGACGAAGGACAGTTCTATTTTCAATATAATGTCCTTTTCGTGAATTTTTCCAAAATTCAATATGCAAAAATAAACATAGCAAAACCGCCGCACGAACGAATAGTCCTCTTGCGGCGGTATTTTTAATGAAATTATCTTTATTTAAGAACTACGAAACATCCTATTTATATAATCCTACCAGATACTCCTTTACTGCCTCTGCTATTGCATCTTGCGCCAGATAAGCCGTGCTGCTGCTTTCCGTATCAATATTTAGTCCTGCTTTCTCAAAAATTGCCTGATAAACAAGCGCAGACTTTACGTTTTCCTGCGCCCGCGTTTTTAATTCCCGCTCATAAGAAAGTTCATCCGTGATTTCCTCTCCTCTCGTCTCCCATACATTAGTATAGCCCTCCATGCCAAAGCTGGCATACATCTGATTATAATAGTCCATTGTATACTCATCGTCATATTTAAGATAAGATTTTACCGCATTTAAGTATTCTTTCGGATAAGAGCTTACCGCAGAGTTTTCAAGAACATAATTGGTAAGGTATTCTCCAAGATGTTCCTCATAGTAATCGTTTTCTACCTTGGCACGGTATTCCGCCGCCGTGGAAACGCCTTCCTCCGCCAGATTCTCTGCAACAAAAGCGTCCGTAAGTTCCGGCGTCACCATGATACCGTTCACGGTAACGGCAAAACTTGCTTCTTTACCGCCCAATTCGTCATTATAATCTTCCGGAAATGTAACGTTTACCGTCACTTCTTCCCCCGGTTTATGTCCGATAAGCTGTTCCTCAAAATTATCCACCATACTTCCGGAACCAATCGTCACCTCGTATCCTGCGCCTCCGCTATTGCCGCCCTCAAACTCGACGCCGTCAACCGTACCTACATAATCAATATTTACCGTATCGCCATCCGCAATCGCAAGGTCAGCGTCCGTACTCAGCTCCCTATGAGACGCTAAAACTGCGCTAATTGCATTCTCTACCTCTTCTTCTGTGGCTGCCACTTCATCCGCAGGTACGGAAATATTCTCATAATCGGCAAGCGTCACAAGCGATGATACATCAACGCCGTCAATCTTTCCGTCAGCAGTCAGTCCCGCATTAGCGTCAGAGCTTGAAGTTGTTCGTATTGCCGCCAAATAAATCGGTCTGCTGACCGCTGCCGCAAGCAGCAAAACAATGATTACTACTGCCGCCATGCCGCCGATTCGCGCTAACCGTTTCTGACGCTTGTTTGCTTCAATCTCTCTTCTGCGCTCTTCGCGCTTCGCCTTGCTCTTACTCATGTTCGCATTTTCATTTGCTTTATTTGTCTTTTTCTTTTCCATTTTACTCTCCATTCCGGAGCATTTTTGCGACGGGGCGACGCAAATTTAGGATTTGCGTCTGCCATCAAGGCATATTTGTGACGCTCCAACACAAATTGCCGATTGAAAAATAAACTATCATGTTTATTTTTCAATCTATCCTTCTCTCTTATCTTTCATTCGTCTAAAAGCCATCTGCCTTAATGTAACACAATTTAGCAAGAAAATAAATAGATGTAAAGGAAAATTCACAAATAATGCACAAATAAGAGCTTCCCAAATCGTACCACGACTTGAAAAGCCCTCACTTTAAGCTATTTTCTTAGAACTTGCGGCAATTTCTTTAGAACTTACCAGCCTTCGCTGCTTCCTCAATGCTAACCGCAACGGCTACCGTAGCGCCTACCATCGGGTTGTTGCCCATACCGATAAGACCCATCATTTCAACGTGTGCCGGTACGGAAGAAGAACCTGCAAACTGTGCGTCGGAGTGCATACGTCCCAATGTATCTGTAAAACCATAAGAAGCTGGACCTGCAGCCATATTATCCGGGTGAAGGGTACGTCCCGTACCGCCGCCGGACGCAACGGAGAAGTATTTCTTGTTAGCTTCTGTTCTTTCTTTCTTGTATGTACCTGCTACCGGATGCTGGAATCTGGTAGGATTGGTGGAGTTACCTGTGATGGAAACGTCTACGTTTTCTTTCCACATAATCGCAACGCCTTCCGGTACGGAGTTTGCGCCGTAGCAGTTTACTTTAGAACGGAGTCCGTCGGAGTATGCGATTCTGTCTACTTCCTTTACCTCATTGGTATAAGGGTCGTATTCTGTCTCTACAAAGGTAAATCCGTTGATTCTGGAAATAATCTTTGCAGCGTCTTTGCCCAGACCGTTTAAGATAACGCGAAGCGGTTTTTGGCGGACCTTGTTCGCTTTTTCAGCGATACCGATTGCGCCCTCGGCAGCGGCAAAAGATTCATGTCCTGCAAGGAATGCGAAGCAGTCCGTCTCCTCCTCTAATAACATTTTGCCTAAGTTACCGTGTCCAAGACCTACCTTACGGGTATCTGCAACAGAACCGGGAATACAGAATGCCTGTAAGCCCTCGCCGATTGCTGCGGCAGCGTCAGCAGCTTTCTTGCAGCCTTTTTTGATAGCAATTGCTGCGCCTACCGTGTATGCCCAGCAGGCATTTTCAAAACAGATAGGCTGAATTTTCTTTACCTGCTCGTAAACGTCAAGGCCTGCGTCTTTTGTAATTTTTTCAGCATCTTCAATAGAAGAAATACCATAGCCATTTAATACAGAATTGATTTTGTCAATTCTTCTTTCATATGATTCAAATAAAGCCATCTTATCTTATCCTCCTTTTTATTCGCATCTGGGGTCGATAATCTTAACAGCATCATCAACACGGCCATACTGTCCACACGCTTTTTCATATGCAGTGTTAGGGTCATCGCCTTTTTTGATGAAGTCTGTCATCTTACCAAGACTTACGAATTTGTAACCAATGATTTCATCATTTGCATCGAGTGCAATACCTGTTACATAACCTTCCGCCATTTCAAGGTAACGAGGACCTTTCTTTAACGTACCATACATAGTACCAACCTGGCTTCTTAAACCTTTTCCCAAATCTTCCAGACCTGCGCCTACCGGAAGTCCGTCCTCTGAAAATGCGGACTGCGTACGGCCGTATACAATCTGTAAAAACAGCTCTCTCATCGCCGTATTAATCGCATCACATACAAGGTCCGTATTGAGCGCTTCCATAACCGTCAAACCCGGTAAAATCTCAGATGCCATAGCAGCCGAATGTGTCATACCGGAACAGCCGATTGTTTCAACAAGAGCTTCCTGAATGATGCCTTCTTTTACATTCAGGGTCAGCTTACATGCGCCCTGTTGGGGAGCGCACCAGCCTACGCCATGCGTCAAACCGGAAATATCTTTTACTTCTTTTGCCTGAACCCATTTTGCTTCTTCAGGGATGGGAGCGCAGCCATGATGTACGCCCTGTGCTACAGTACACATTTCTTCAACTTCTTTTGAATAAATCATGTGATAACTCCTTTCGATTATGTAATAATATTTGATAACAGACTATACGGCGCACCCCTTAGCGCTCTGCCATAATCTGTCATAACCGCTGTTTTTATTTTCGCACATTAGAATAAAAAAATCAACTCTTATGAGAGAATCATTCGGTCATTTGCAAACTCGCCGCCGCTGACTTCCTCAAATTTAGCCAATAAATCGGAAACTTTCAATTTCTTTTTTTCTTCTCCGCTCACATCATAAATGATTCTGCCCTCGTGCATCATAATCAGTCTGTTGCCGTGCGCAATGGCGTCTTTCATATTATGCGTCACCATCATGGCCGTCAGATGATTCTCCTCTATGATTTTATCGGATAAAGCAAGCACCTTTGCCGCCGTCTTGGGGTCTAGCGCCGCCGTATGCTCGTCTAAAAGCAGCAGTTCGGGTTTTTGCAAAGACGCCATCAACAGGGTGACCGCCTGTCTTTGTCCGCCGGATAAAAGACCTACTTTGGTCGTCAGTCTGTCCTCTAACCCTAAATCCAGTATCATTAACTGCTCTTTGTATTTTTCCCTTTCACTTTTGGTAACGCCCCATTTTAAAGTCCGTGACTTTCCGCGTCTTGCCGCAATCGCCATATTCTCGTCGATGGACATCGTCGCCGCCGTTCCCGTCATCGGGTCCTGAAAAACGCGTCCTAAAAATTGTGCGCGTTTATGTTCCGGCAAAGAGGTGACGTCCTGTCCGCCGATAATGATAGTGCCTTCGTCGATTCCCCATACGCCGGCAATCGCGTTGAGCGCGGTTGATTTTCCTGCGCCGTTTCCGCCGATAATCGTTACAAAGTCGCCTTCGTTCAAATTTAGATTCAGACCGTCTAACGCCACTTTTTCGTTAATGGTTCCCGGATTAAATGTTTTATGGACATTTTTTAATTCCAATGCGTACGCCATTATGCCGCCCTCCTTTTCTTACCGTATTTTTCTTTCAGATAAGGAACGGAAAGGAAAATCGCGACCACAATCGCCGAAAAGAGTTTCAAATCTTCCGACGGCACTATTTTCAGCCAGATGACAAATGCCGTTACGATATAGTAAATCACCATGCCGCAGACAACCGCAAGCATCGTATAGGCAAATGTATAGCGTTTCCCCGTATAGAGTTTACTAAACGCTACCTCCCCGATAATAACTGCGGCAAGTCCGTATACAATCGCGCCGCGTCCCATATTGACGTCCGCGGCTCCCTGATACTGGGCATATAAACCACCGCACAATCCTACAAGCCCGTTAGAAAGCATAAGCGCTAACACGGTATGGAAATTCGTATTAATGCCCTGCGCCTTTGCCATGCTTTTATTGCACCCTGTAGCACGGATTGCGGAACCCTGTTCCGTGCCAAAATAGCAGTATAAAACCACCACCAGAATGATACTGCCAAGAATCAAACCGCCGAAAAAGGTAAACTTTGTAACGGCGTCTCCCGTAATATAGCGAAGGGAAGCCACCAGCGGATAATTGTCCACGTTAATCGACTGGTTGGATTTTCCCATAATGTTCAAATTAATGGAATAAAGTGAAATCTGTGTCAGAATACTCGATAAAATACCCGGAATACCAAGCGCCGTATGCAGCATACCCGTTACAAAGCCAGCCAGCATACCGGCAATAAAAGCTGCTATCAATGCGATAACCGGATGAACGTCCATACGAATCAGCATAACGGCGACCGCTCCGCCCGTAGCAAGAGAACCATCCACTGTCAAATCCGCAAAATCAAGCAGCCTGAATGTTATGTAAACCCCTAATGCCATAACTCCCCAAATAAGCCCCTGCGCAACAGAACCGGGCAGCGCCCTGATAAGCGACATGGGCGATAACGAAAGTGATAATAAGACCATGAAATACCCTCCTAAATACTTAAAGAATACGGGGATGAGAGTTACATCCCCGCATACAGGAAGAATCACAAAGTGATTCTTTCAGGCGAAACATAGAACATTTTAGAAGCGTAGCTTTTAAGATGTTCTTTTCGCCTTTTTATTCGATTGCTACATAATCAGCCGGAGCAGTAACGCCTAACTGCCCGCAGATGTCTTTGTTATACTTCTTTGTTACCTGAGGCGCAAACTCAATGTCCATGCTTGCAACATCCGCTCCATTTACCAGAATATCGTAAGCCATCTCTCCGGCTTTATATCCGATATCGTAATAGCTGATGGATAATGTCGCAACGCCGCATCCAGCGCAGATACCCTCTTCGCCTGCAATAACAGGTACGCCCGCCGGTAAGCAGATATTGTTAATCGCTTCCGTATTATTGGCAAGAGTGTTATCCGTCGGGATATAAAGAACGTCGCAGTTCTGGCTTGCGCCCGTCACTACCGCCTGTATTTCACTGGAATCGGCTACCGTATATTCCTCATAAGCAATGCCGTCCTCGTCCAAGCTGCTTTCAAAAAGCTTTGCCTGATATGCGGAGTTCGGTTCTGCGGAACAATATAAAATACCAACATTTGCTGCATCCGGGAAAAGTTCCACTAACATATTCTCCTGCTCTGCTATTGGAGCCAAATCGGATGTTCCCGATACGTTCGTTCCCGTTGTGCCGCTCCAATTTGCAATATCAAGCGCCGTCGCGTAATCCGTAATGGAAGTTCCGAGAATCGGAATCGTATTGGTTGCCGCGGCAGCCGCCTGTAAGGATGCCGTAGCGTTTGCAAGAATCAAATCCACATTATCCGCAACAAACTGTGTACAGATGGTTGCGCAGTTTGCCTGCTCGCCCTGTGCGTTCTGATAATCAAATGTAACGTTCCCCTCTCCAAGCAGCTCCACAAGCGCGTCCTCAAATCCCTGTGTTGCCGCGCCGAGCGCGTCATGCTCCAACAACTGGCAGATACCGATTTTATAAACCTTGCCATCTGCCGGTGCAGCGTTTGTATCGCCTGCACTCTCGGAACTTTGTGCGCTGTCTGCTCCTGTAGACGCAGTATCGCCTGTTTCACCGCAGCCTGTCAGCAGCCCCACTGTCATAACAGCCGCCGTAAGTAATGCTAATGCTTTTCTTTTCATAATAGTCCTCCTCGTTTTTTATATATTTCGTCGCTTTAATGCGCGAAAGCATAATGCTATCGTAGCAAATATACACGAAAAAAGTGATTTCGTCAACTTTATCCGATAAAATATTCCGATATATCAATGGAGTTAAGAAGCCCTAACGGATTCTCCTCCTTGCACTCTATCCAGCTTGCGCTTGTTCTGCACCAGCAGCGCAGGGAATAGTTGAACATTTCCTCCGTGCATCTTTCATGCGAATCTTTTCTGCTCATCCGGCTGAATATGCAGTCCTCGCACGGCGCATCCTTATGTTGGATTGCCTTATAGCAGATATCGCCGATTTTTACATCCGGAGCCTGCATCAGCACCTTTTTATTTAAGAAGCTGATTTCATGCGTGTCTACATTGATGATATACGCATAGCTGTCCAGATTGTCTAACATCTCTATCTGTGTCGCAAAGTCCTGTAAACGATCCATCAGACCAATCTGTAGAACGTGCGCCTCTATAATCCTGAATAAGGAGCGCAGCTCCTCCATAACGTGATTTTCCAGTTCAAGCTGTACGTCCTCGTGGTTTTCAAATATTATTGCTCCCTGGAACTCCCCTTTGGAGGTAATCGGGTAATACAAAAGGCTCTTGATGCCTTCCGACTGGAAATAGTAACGCAGTTCGTCTACCACAATATCATATTCATGAATCACGCTGCAATTTTTAAAAGAATCATACAATACTTCATATACTACCCGGCGAAGGTCATAATGTTCCTTACTCTCCACCCCTGTTTCATAACCGTGGACGGAAAACTGCACCTGTTTGGAAAGCGGCAGGCTGCCCTTCTCGTTTCCGCAGATAAAGCCTCTGTGAAACTTATAATGTACCGTAATCAATTCCACAACGGAATGCAGCGCAGATTCTAACACCTTATCCTCAAATAAAACCCGCATAACCATATCTTCGATATTCCAGGCAAGCTCCATTCCCTTTTCCGGGTCGTAAGCGATATTATTATGTTTTCTAATGGCATGATACGCCATCGTAGCGGCGGCGTCATAGGTACGGTAACCGCATTTTCCGCCCGCCTTGACTCTGGTAATCGCCCTGAGCGCCTTTTCGTAAAGTTCCTCGTAAGTAACGCCGTGATAAGGGAAAATCGCCGTACCGATACTGCACGTTACATGGATTTGCTCTTTATTAAACGGCAATGTATAATTTACCCTGTTAATAATATCGGCAGCCAATTTGTCCGCATCGGACAAACTATTGATACCTCTTAAATAGATAACAAACTGGTCTATATCAATTCTTCCTACAACATCGCTTCCCTTTACAATTTCGCTTAAATAAATGCCGGTTTCCACCAGAATGCTGTTACACTGCGCCTCTCCTAACAAATCATTGACTTTTTTAAAGTTGTCCATATCAATAATCATTAAAGCATTCAGCGTATTTTCGGAATCTTCCTCCAAAAGAAGATTTTGAATCAACTGGACTGCCGCCTCTTTTTCATGCAGCCTTGTTAAAGCATCCCTTTTCGCACGAAGCTGTAAATTGATTTCCTGTATTTTCTTTTCATGAATGTTGATAAGCCTGCCAACAATTCTGGTAACATATCCCTCCGCTCCAAGAAGCGAAGTCAGATTCATCTGGTACCATGTATAATCTTTGTCAAACTGCTTGGTTCTGATTTCCACGGTCTGATGTCCGGGCGCCTTTAAAAGTCCGTCCATAACCGCCTTAAAATTCTTGGTATCGTCTATATGCACGGTATTATCATCCGCACGCTGCATATAACGGTTGATGATAACTTCTCCTGTAGAAGCATAATCACCGGAGGTTCTGACAACCAAAACGTCCGTCTTGGCGTTATAATCCAGAATCCTCTCGCCTTCGGCCGCGGAAAGAATATGTAACCGCTCCGCCTGTTGGCGCAGCTCTTCTTCTATGTCCTTTTTCTCCGTAATATCCTGAATAATGCACACGATAACATAGCGGCTGCCCTCCCTCGCATAGAGGTTACCCCGCACCTGAAGCCATCTAAGTCCGCCGTTTGCCGTTACCGTACGAAATTCCACTTCAACGGAGCCATCATCTTTTAAAACATCTTCGATAGCCTGCTCAAAAATCGGTATGTCTTCCGGAATAATGCTCATTCTTACATTTTTCAGATATCCCATCCCCACCGCTCTGGAATACCCAAGCATACGGAAAAAACCATCATTGGCAAAAATCGGCGTAAATTCGTTATTTTCATACTCAAAAAAACAGATGCCGGCAATGATATTGTTTATCATAGAACCAAAATTTTCAACATTCATTTCTTCAATAGCCATATTCTTGTCTCCAATACTGTTTTTTGCTTATTCAGTAAAAATTTCACCCTTCTTTGGTTACGATTTCACCCTGTTTTTTATAGATGCTGTGCGGTGGGATAAATCCCCTTACCATAGAAACAGGATAAATATTTGTTTCTTTTCCGATAATCGTTCCCGGATTCAAAACGCTGTTGCAGCCGACTTCGACATTATCGCCCAACATGGCGCCGAATTTTTTTAATCCGGTCTCGAAGCGTTCCGCTCCGGCCTTTACGACAACCAGCGTCTTATCGCTTTTTACATTGGATGTGATGGAACCTGCCCCCATATGCGCCCTGTAACCCAATATGCTGTCGCCGACATAATTATAATGCGGAACCTGCACCTTATTGAACAGAATAACATTTTTCAGTTCCGTGGAGTTTCCCACTACCGCGCCTTTCCCAACAATGGCATTTCCCCTGATAAAAGCGCAGTGTCTGATTTCCGCGTCCTCATCAATAATGGCCGGGCCGTTGATGCAGGCCGACGGATATACCTTGGCGGATTTGGCAATCCAGATATTCTCCCCGCGTTTTTCGTACTTATCTTCCGGAAGCGCATTTCCGAGTTTTACAATAAACTCGCCAATCTTCGGTAAAACCTCCCATGGATACGCCGCGCCGTCGAAAATATCTTTCGCAATCGTCTCATCTAATGTATATAACTCTTTTATTATAACATCTTTTAGTCCTGCTGGCATCTTTTTTCTGTTTTTCCTTTCTCATTATTTTCCATCTTTATTTTTATAAAACTGTGAAGCATAGCGAAACCTTGCGTTAAGCGCCGATTGATTGTTCATCTGTTTCACAATATTGGTCCTTCTTGTGACAAAGTCATCTAATTTTACCATATATTCATCCGCGGAAATAGAGCCGTCCGCCACAAGCGTTAATCCTTTTTCCCAGCTTGCCGTAAGCCTTGGGTCCAAAAGAGGCTTAATCGACGAAGATACCACCTCATAAATCATCTCTCCCAATAAGGTCGGCGTAATAATCTGTGTCTTTTTATTTAATTCCAGATATTTAATATTCACCAGTTTTTTTAAAATCTCGGCTCTCGTGGCTGAAGTGCCGATACCGCTTCCTTTTATCTGCGCCCGCAGTTCCTCGTCTTCGATAAACTGTCCGGCGTTCTCCATCGTCAAAATCATGGTGCCGGAATTATAGCGTTTCGGCGGGGAAGTTTCCCCTTCTTTTATGGTATATTCCTCTAATGTAAGCGGCGTTCCTTTTTTGAGATTTTTTAAAGCCTCCATGAAAGCGGTGTCGCAGTCCTCTTCCTGCGCTTCGCTCTCCGCGCCGTTTTCCTTTGATTCATCCTCCGCGTTTTTTTCCGTCTTCTTTTTTGCAAAAGAAAACTGCGCTGCATGTAAATAGCCGCTCTCGGCAAGCACCTTGAAGTTTGAAAAGAAATATTCGCCTTTTATCTGTACTTTTAACGATATTTTCTGATAGACCGCCGCCGGATAAAAAATGCTTAAAAATCTTCTGACTATGCACTCATATACCTTTAGCGCCGTCGGCGCCAGGCTCTGCAAGGTCTGAAATCCCTGTCCGGTCGGAATAATCGCGTAATGGTCGGTAATCTGCTTGTCATTGACATATCTGGTCTTAGCAATATTTTTATAACTGCCGTTTGTAAGAATCTCCTGTGCAAATTCCCGGACAGTATCATAATTTTTCAGTCCGTTTATGTTTTTGGCGATTTCTTTTGCTACCGCGGTGGATAACACTCTTGCGTCCGTCCTCGGATAGGTCGTCAGTTTTTTTTCATATAATTCCTGCGCAATACGAAGCGTTTCATCCGGGCTGATTTTAAATAATCTGGAGCAGTCGTTCTGCAGTTCGGCAAGATTATACAAAAGCGGCGGATTCTTTGTCTCTTTCTTTTTTTCCATGCTGTGCAGCACGGGCTGCATTACCGGTTCTTGTTCCAAAAATTGAATGAACTGCTCTGCTGATTCCTTTTGTAAAAAGCCGTTATCTTTATAAAGAAGCGGGGAGGCGAAATATTGGGAACCCTCTATGGCTTTCCACTCGCAGCCGCACTTTTTCCCCTCGATAGTAAGTTCCGCCATCACGCGGTAAAAGGGAATTTTCACAAAATCGCGGATTTCCCGCTCTCTGTTTACGACCATCCCCAGCACGCAGGTCATCACCCTGCCCACGGAGATAACAGCCCTGTCCGCCTTTAAATAGTTTTTGACGGGATTGCTGTATTTTAAAGTCAGCGCACGGGAGAAATTAATGCCCATCAAATAATCTTCTTTTGCCCTAAGGTATGCCGCATCGCTTAAATTATCATAAGCCGATAAATCTTTCGCCTCTTTGATGCCGCGCAATATCTCCTCTTCCGTCTGGGAATCAATCCATACTCTCTTACGAACCTTGCCGGTTACATGCGCCTGCTGTTCCACCAGCCTGTATATATATTCACCCTCACGCCCTGAATCGGTGCAGACGTATATCGTCTCCACATCCTCGCGCCGAAGCAGTCCGCTTACAATCTGAAACTGCTTTTTTACATTGTCTATCACTTCATACTTAAATTCTTCCGGTATAAAAGGAATCGTATCCAAAGACCATCTTTTATACTTTTCATCATATGCTTCCGGATAGCTCATTGTGACAAGATGTCCTACGCACCATGTCACTAACGCCTCGTCAGACTCCATGTATCCGTCTTTTTGACTCATACGGTAATTTAAAGCCTTGGCAAATTCTTTCGCGACGCTGGGCTTTTCTGCAATAAACAAACTCTTTCCCATAATACCTCTAAATATCCGATACCTGCACCAATTTCAGGTTCTTTTTTATTTTCGCTTCCAAATCCAGTTTTTCATCAAACCGGGAAGCGGTATATAAATAAATATAATCTGCTCTGATTTTCGCTTTGTCCGCGCACGACAATACCCACTCGTAATCTTCATAGGTCATCATCGGTTTTTCCCAGTTGCATAAGGCAACTAACGTCCTGCCCTCCGCGTCCTGGGCTATGACGTCTATCGTTCCCTCCTTGCCGACCCACTCCCCGCTGTTTTCATAGCGAATCGGCAGTTTGCCGCGCTCGTTTAATTTTTCCAGATACTGACGGCACACCTTTTTAAAGCAGGTGGAAACATATCTTCTGAACGTAGGATAAATATAGGTATTGTAATATTCCCCTACGGACATTGTCTGCAACGCGCTCATATACGGATAGATATAGGTAAAATAGAAGTCCACAAAAGGATGGATAATCCGGTATATTCCTTTCTGGGCATTTTCCTTGCCCGCCGTATCATAAGAAAATACCTTTTCCACCAATTCTAGTTCCATTAAGTTCTTTAAATAAACGCTGATTTTAGCGCGTGAAAATTCCGTATGAAGATAGATATCGTTTAATTTATGGTTTCCTGCCGCAATCGTGGCAAGAATCGTATGATAGACGCTCGTTTCCCGCAGTTGTTCCGCAACCATGCGCTCTCCCTCTTCAAATAAAAGGCTGTCAGGATTTAAAATATGCCTGCATATATTCTGCTGGATTGTCAGTTTATCGTCAAACTGGTTCCACAATCCCGGAATTCCCCCTAAAATGGCATACGCCTCTACGCATTCCTCAATTCTGAAATTGGGAAAACGATGCACAATATCACCGAAAGATAATTCCCGCAGCTTTAGCAGCCCGGACAGTTCATAAGACGCTTCTCCGATTTTGGTAATCATACTGTTTTCAATCCATCCGATAGACGAACTGCATAACAAAACGGTCACGCCATCTCTTTCCTCCTGCTCATGGATAAAAGAAACCATCTCCCGCATAAAAGCCGTGCTGGCTTTGACAATATTCTGAAATTCGTCGATAATGATGACTTTCTTGCCGCTGCCGTTCTTGCAGATAGACGTTAAAATATCATAAAAATTCGGAAAATCGCCTGCGATATCCGGGTCTGCCGCCCCGTCCGCTTTTAACTGCATTCCCCACTGATACATCTGCTCGCGCTCCGAGCAGGACCTTGCCAGATAATAATAACTCGGTCTGTCCTTTGCAAACTCTTTTACAAGCGCAGTTTTACCGATATGCTTTTGTCCGTATATGACAAGAATCTGGCTGCCTTCCCTGTCATAATACTGATTCAAATATTGTAATTCTGACATTCTGCCTGGTAACATAGATTCCCTCCCACAATGCAGACAGGAACTTTTTCAAAGTTCCTCATGCGAGCGCTTTCTCAATTAATGCCTCAATTTCCTCCGGCGGCATTGGCTTTCCTAAATAATAGCCCTGTATATTGTCGCAGTCGATTCCCATAAGATAGTCATACTGTTCCTGCGTTTCCACACCCTCCGCAATCGTTTCAAAGCCTAATTTTTTCACCATGTAGATAATGGATTCCGTAATGATTCTGGTATTTTCATCCGTTACCACGGTATCAATAAAGGATTTATCAATCTTTAACGTGTCAATCGGCAGTCCTTTTAAGTAGGAAAGCGACGAATATCCCGTACCAAAATCATCTAACGATATCTTAATGCCGTAATTTCGTAAAATAACTAATTTTTCTATAATCGCCTGAAAATCATCGATTAGAATCGTCTCGGTAATCTCCAATTCTATCTCTTCCGGCGCCACATCATATTTTTTCAGAATTTCCATGACTCTGTC
The DNA here is from genome assembly GCA_023664605.1 of Clostridium sp. Classification (GTDB taxonomy): domain Bacteria; phylum Bacillota; class Clostridia; order Lachnospirales; family Lachnospiraceae; genus UBA3282. Next base: position 563,542 of record JAMPFF010000001.1, on the reverse strand, counting down.
GATAAAATCCGGCTGTTTGTACTGAATGGCGGAAACGTTTAAGGATATTAACAGCGGGTAGTGGTATTTCTTTTTCCATCCGGCATAGATACGGACGCTCTCTTCCATCACCCATGTGCCAATCGGAACGATGGTTCCGTTCTTTTCCGCAATCGGTATGAAAACATCCGGATGAATCGTCTTGCCGCTGTTGTCTTTCCAGCGGATAAGCGCCTCCACGCCCCGAAGCGTTCTGTCCGACGTGTGGTACTGCGGCTGGAAATACATCATAAAGTTCTGTTCAAAAATCGCCTCTTTTAATTTGTTTTCAATCGTTACATTCTGCAAAAAGTCCTCTAAAATCGAGCCGTCAAAGTTCTGGATTTTACCCTTTCCCGTTGACTTCGCCTTAAACATAACAATTTCCGCGCAGTTGATTAACTCTAACGCATTAGACGCCGCTTCGGGATATTCCGCAACGCCGATGCTGACCGTCAAAGAAATTTCCTGACCGTTACTTAATTTAAAAGGCTTTTTTAATCCGTCCGATATCTTCCCATAGATTCTGCCTACGTTTCTGTCACCGCACGGGTCATAGATGCCGATGCAGTATAAATCGCTGCCAAAATGGGAAACCATAACGTTTTCCTCTGCAAAATCCGACAAAAACTGTCCGAACAGCTGGACTATCTCGTCTCCGATGATAATACCGAAACCGTCGTTTAATTTCCTGAAATCATCCAAATCAATAAACATTACGGACACCGATTTATTCTCATCTTTTGCCCTGTGCACATAATCGCCAAGGAGACGCACGAAATAATTTCTGTTGTATAGCCCTGTCAAAAGGTCATAATATGACATATATGTCAGTTGGTCGTTCTGTGAATTAAACTTGGTGACGTCTTTAAAACGGATAATCTTATCCGTAGGATGTCCCTCTTCATCATAGATGATGTTCGTCTCCACTTCGACCCACATTCTGCTTTCTTTGACTTTGACGTCAATCGCCATCGTTTTCATGCCTCTTTTTTCCAAAAAAAGCACTTCCCGCAGCGGCACGGTATATTTTTCCTCCACCCAGTCATAGAATCTCGAAAACTGCCCTATATCCGTCATTTCAAAATCAAAGAAGTAGTTCCAGTTGGCGATAGTCTGTATTTTATCTTCTTTATAATTATAATACAGAAACGCGCTGCTGGAAGTATCGCATATCAACCGCAGCATCTTTGCATCCTGCATCAGTTGTTTGTTTCTCTCGCTTAATAATTTTATCTGTGCCTTAAGTTCCTCAGCTATATCTATACTCATTGTAAATCTCCCCGCCCATACTGCCGCATTTCTTCTAACGGCAAATCCTTTTTTATTTCTTTGTAATGTATCCCTTTGCCTTCAAAGTTTCCGCGCACAGAATGGCTCCGCCTGCCGCGCCGCGTACCGTATTATGAGAAAGACCGACAAACTTCCAGTCATATACGCTGTCCGGTCGGATACGTCCTATGCTGATACCCATACCGTTTTCAAAATCGACGTCCAGCTTCACCTGCGGACGGTTATCGTCCTCCATATACCGCATAAACTGCTTAGGCGCGCTGGGCAGATTAAGTTCCTGCGGCAGTCCTTTAAACTCCGCCAGCTTTTCGATTAATTCTTCTTTTGTCACTTTCTTCTTAAATTTAACAAAAACAGCCGCCGTATGTCCGTTTAACACCGGCACACGGATACACTGGCAGGTAATAACCGGCTCCGTGGCGGGAACAATCTCCCCATTTTGTACTTTTCCCCAGATTCTAAGCGGTTCTTTTTCGCTCTTTTCCTCTTCGCCGCCGATATAGGGAATGACGTTTTCCACCATCTCCGGCCAGTCCTTAAAGGTCTTTCCCGCGCCGGAAATTGCCTGATATGTAGTCGCCACCACCTCATATGGCTCAAATTCCTTCCATGCCGTTAAAACGGGAGCATAGCTCTGGATGGAGCAGTTGGGTTTTACCGCAATAAAGCCTTTTTTCGTGCCAAGTCTTTCTCTCTGCGCGGCAATCACCTCAAAATGCTCCGGATTGATTTCCGGTATTACCATCGGCACATCCGGCGTCCATCTGTGCGCGCTGTTATTGGAAACAACGGGCGTCTCCGTTTTAGCGTACGCCTCCTCTATTTTCTTAATCTCATCTTTTGTCATATCGACCGCCGAAAAAACAAAATCCACTTCGGCTGCCACTTTTTCCACCTCATTGACATTTAACACGACCAGTTTTTTGACTGCTTCCGGCATCGGCGTTGTCATTTTCCATCTATCGCCTACTGCCTCCTCATAAGTCTTGCCTGCAGAACGCGGGCTTGCCGCAATCGTTGTCACTTCAAACCAGGGATGATTTTCAAGTAATGCAATAAATCTCTGCCCTACCATTCCCGTTCCGCCTAAAATTCCTACTTTTAATCTTTCGCCCATTTTTATAACCATACCTTTCCTCAGTCTGCGAGTTTGCGCCATCAGGCACAACCTTTCATTTCTCCTCTTTTTCACTTGCCTTATCACCGGCAAGGTATTCTTTTTCCATCTGAATTACTTTCGCCATCGCATCCTTTCCCGGCGCGCCTACCGTCAGCCTTTTTTCCACACATACCTGTAAGCTGATTTTCTCATAGACGTCCGCCTCAAAAACCGGACTGATGGTTTTTAACTCCTCTATTGTCAAATCGTCTATACTGCAGTTTTTCTCAATACAGTATAGAACCAATCTGCCGATAATACCATGCGCATCCCTGAAAGGAACGCCTTTTCCGACAAGATAATCCGCCGCGTCCGTCGCGTTGGTAAATCCCATCACCGCGCTTTTTTCCATGACAGCGCGGTTAAAAGTTATCGTCTTTATCATGCCGTCAAATAAGGCAAGACACCCTTTTACCGTATCGATGGCGTCGAAAGTCAGCTCCTTATCTTCCTGCATATCCTTATTATAAGCAAGCGGTATACCTTTCATCATGGTTAAAAGCGACATTAACGCGCCATATACCCTGCCTGTCTTTCCCCGGATTAACTCCGCAATATCGGGATTTTTCTTCTGCGGCATAATACTGCTGCCCGTCGCATAGGAATCGTCAATCTCCACAAACCTGTACTCATTGGAATTCCAGATAATGATTTCCTCGCAAAATCTGCTTAAGTGCATCATGATAATGGAAAGCGCGGACAGAAATTCTATCACATAATCCCTGTCGGCAACGGAATCCATGCTGTTTAAGGTTGGCCCCTCAAAACCAAGCAGATTGGCGCTGTAATATCTGTCCAACGGATAGGTCGTACCCGCCAGCGCACCGGCGCCAAGCGGACAATAATTCATCCTTTTATATATGTCCTCTAGCCGCTGCCTGTCTCTTTTAAACATTTCAAAATAAGCGCCGATATGGTGCGCAAGCGTCACCGGCTGCGCCTTTTGCAGATGCGTAAAGCCCGGCATATAGGTCTCTGTGTTTTCCTCCATCAAATGCAGCAATGTAGATAATAATTTCTTTAATAAATCGTCGATGGCAAGAACCTCGGTTCTGATATACAGCCTCATATCCAGCGCAACCTGGTCGTTACGGCTCCTTCCGGTGTGCAGCTTTTTCCCCGCCTCGCCGATACGCTTTGTCAGGTTCGCCTCCACAAAGCTGTGGATATCCTCGTATTCTTCCGTAATCTGCAATGTGCCGTTTGCCACATCCTCCCGGATGCCGGTCAGCCCTTTTACGATTTCGTCTTTTTCTTCCTTTGTCAAAATCCCCTGTTTCGCCAGCATAACAACATGCGCGATGCTTCCCTCGATATCCTGCGCAAACAGCTTCTTATCAAAAGTAATAGAAGCGTTAAAATTGTATACCAGCTTGTCTGTTTCCTCCGTAAAACGTCCGCCCCAAAGCTGTGCCATGTTCCCATCCTCAATTCTTTATTTCCGCGAACAATGAGTCAAGCGTGGCGAAGCAACATTTGACGAATGCCGCGAGGGTCACAGACTCCGCAGCTTGCTGCGGGGTCTGTAATTAAATCTAAATTTGATGATACCATAAAACCCCATATATTTCAATCATTTGTTGCCAAAGCGCTAACAATGCTGGCTCAATATTCGCAAGACAAATATATTTGTGTGTGAAAAATTTATTATTCACACTTTGAAACACAAATTTACAAATCTCGCATAAAATATCATATAAAAAGCGCAATCCCAGCGCACCCGGTTCAGGGAGTTCACAAAATGCAGGCTATTTTATCTTTAGAAAACATTTCCTATTCTTATCATAATCTGAAAGGGGAGACTCCGGCACTGTCAAACGTCAGTTTTCAGGTAGCGGAGGGGGAGTTTCTCGCTATTGTGGGGCCGAGTGGGTGCGGTAATGCGATGGTAAAATTTTGGCAACTTTTTCTCCAACTGTCTGTTATTTTTCTCCAACAGACACACCAAAAGAGCCCGGTGCTTATCATGCACCGGGCTCCTTAGATATATATGCGCCAATTCACCATCCCAAACAATTTTTTCAATAATTTCCCTTAAAAACTCCCGCTTATCTACTATGCTCCATGTTGAAAACAATTCCCGAAAATCAGACATCTGCTCTATCATTTTCTGTATAGTCGTTTCCATTTCCGTTTTACCAAGGCTATCATCAGCCGCCTCTTTAATTCTTCTTTCAAGTTCTTCACATTCTGCATCCAAGCTGCCGATTTCTTCATTAATATAGTCGATAGACGCATTTCCAGCCTCTATCCTTTTCATCGAGTTAATTAAATTTTTTATTTGCTCTTTTTTCTTATCCCTCTCCTGTATAAGCAGCTGCTTCTCGGACATAATTTCATCATCCGACATCAATATCTGCTTTTTCAAATCTTCCAATAATGGAATCACTCCCTCATCCGGTTCTGCAATTTTCATTATCTCGTTACAGACTGCATCATCTAAAGTATTGCCATGCACATTTACATTCTGGCAGTCAGTTCCATGAGTATATTCTTTATGCAGGCATATATATGCAAAAGTCCGTTCGCCTTTTTCATTGACTCTGGACGCCGGATAATTTTTGGGACGCATCAAATGTCCGCAAGTGCATTGCAAAACGCCTGAAAAAAGTGCAACATTGTTTCTGGCTCTCCGGAAATTTTCACCTTTATCCCTGTTATCAGCAAGCATTTTCTGTATACGGACAAAATCCTGTCCGCTTACAATCCCCTTATGTCTTCCCTTGGCAATAATCCACATTTCATGTGAGGCTGCCTGATTTTTATATAAGCTGGACGACGTTTTAGCATATCCGATAAGACCCGTTTCGCCGTCCAGTTCCTCTATATCAATGCAGACTTGGCAGCCCAGTTCATAAAAATAATTGTATGCGTCTTCATCCGCTTTACAATAAACCGGATTTGTTAAAATATCCCGGATGCCCATAATAGCAAAATCTTTGCCGTTTCTTGTTGTTATTTTATTAGTCAAAAGGTATGTCATAACCTTTGTCAGCGAATGACTCTCTAAAAAATAGGTAAAGATAAAACGCACAAGTTTAATTTCTTCCGGATTTTGCGTGAGACAGTAAAAGGTCTTTTTTTTCGCAGTATTCGTTTCCTTTTCCATTTTCTGGGACTTAAATCCAAGAGGCGTATTCCCGCCAAGCCAGCGTCCGCTTCTTGCCAGCATCACCATGTTATCACGAACGCGCTCTGCAATCTGCTCCCGCTCCATCTGTGCCAATACTCCCGAAAAATACAGCATCGCCTTTCCTATCGGAGTTGTCGTATCAAACTTTTCTTTAATACTAATGAAAGAAGTTTTTCTATGCTCCAGTTTCTCCATCAGAGTCGCTAAATCCGCAAGATTTCTTCCTAAACGGTCAAGTTTGTAACAAACAAGACAGTCAAAATGTCTGGTTTGGATGTCATCCATCATCTGCTGAAATTGCGGACGCTTTGTATTTTTCCCTGAAAACCCCTCGTCTTCGTATTCGATAATTTCAGCATCCTTACCTCCTTCTACGAAAGAAGCTATGTATTCTCTACACATGACAATCTGGTTTTCAACGCTCTCTCCTTTGCCGGTCCATTTGGATTTTCGACTATAAATTGCAATCAGCATTTGGATTCCTCCTTTACTTCGTATTCTATTTTATCTTTAATATTTCTTTCCATTTGCTCAATAATTTCTACTTTCTCTTTCTTTGATAAATCCGCTTTCTTCAAAATTTTTCCGATGTTCTGTGCATAATAAAAATTTACCATTCGCTGCATATCCGCTTTTGCTTTTGCTATTTCTCCTTCAATTTGGCATACAACATAGTGTTTTCTCATTGTAACCCCCACTTCCGGCGTCATAATATTTTATGCGCTTTCATCATTTTCTTTTCCAGAGGTTACCGGTATGATATTTTTTCTTATTTTTGCACCTTAAGATACAGATAAGGGAGAACCCTTTACGGATTCTCCCTTATCTGTGCCTTATTAAATCAAATTTTTTGTTTTCTCCCTTTTTCCGGTTTCTTCAAGCAGCCGACATACTTTCTCTAAAACCACTTCAAAAGGGTAAAATACCGCAGCCGGTATCTGCGTATCCTGCGCCGCCGTTTTTTTCATCTCATACATAACGTCGCATAAGCCTCTGACAAGCATTTTCGCTTCTCTAAGTTCGTCTAAACTTTCTAACTCCACATCTTATGACCCCTTTCTTTGACTTAATGATACCAAGGTTTACCGACTATCCAAAAATAAAGCTCCCGATTCCTTTTACAACACTCACCACTCCTCTTCCGACGGACTTTACGCCCTCCCATGCCGCTTTGGCAAGTCCTCCTGCCGCCTTGGCAACAGTCTTTCCTGCGCTGTATATGCAATCGCCTATTTTCGAGCCTCCAAAATACCCAACCATACTCCCTACAAACCAGGTTGCCACGCCCAGCACAGGACCTACAACCGGAATCCAAGGCGTCAAAGCGGTTCCTACGGCTGCCATTCCACAAAATCCGCCTGCCATGGAAACCGTTGTCCGCCCCATATGGTCAATGCCTTTTGTTAAGGACAATTCCCCTTTGGCAATCTTCCAGAGTATCTTGGCATTTTCAATTCCTACACATGCAATATTAGCTATTACGCTCGCCGGGGTTGTTTTCGGGATGAATCTAAGCGCCCCTTTACCCACAGCCTCTTTCAATGTTCCTGCGGCTACTACTTTTACGGATGTATCCGCTCCCGTCCTTATCGCGCTCTCTACCAATTCGTCCGCGTCAACAGGCTCTCCTTTGCATACTTTTCCTATGATATTTATACCAGTTGTCACCGCCATCGACTGTAAAGCTAATGCGCCGGCATTTTTCCCAATGGACATAAGCATGTCTTTTCGCTGGATATGGTTATAATCTAATTCCGGCAAAACGCCTTTTTCCTGCGCGGCAGTCTGGATAGCTTTCATTTCTTCCTTTGTATAGCTTTTTCCTACCGCTCCCGCTATCTCGATATGGTCTGTGATAGTTTTGTCGGAACCTATGGATTCAAAATATGCTTTTACTTCTTCTAACTGTTCTTTCGGTACAATAATGCGCTGGTTGTTATAATTTCCCCGCTCTATTAAAGCAATCGTCGTCTTGGCGTCCTGCCCGAATTTTAACTGATAATTCTGGTATTTCCCGGTTGTCATGTCCGTTGCCCTGACATCAACGGAGTTAGCTGTATACGCCTCTCTGACTTCTACCTTAACATTCTTTCCCTGCACAAACCCGCTTATTTCTGCTGTATCGGCAATCATATGCTCCGCAATGTTCCCATCCAGATTAGGGCTCATTTTAATATGTCCGTCTGCGGAACGCTGTAACGCCTCCGCCAGTTCTTCATTTTTCCGGTAGAGCATATTATCTATTGACTGCAATGTCTTTCCATATTCATTGACAGCCATACCGGCAGACGCTTCTTCTATTTTCCCGGCAAGCCAGCTTTCTTTGGATATTCCTTTTTCTGCCGCTTCATTTACTGATTTTAAATTTTCATCATAATTTTTTATCGCTCCGACAATTTCTGCGGCGTCCTGCTTCGCTTCTCCTGGTGAAATAATATCGGACAATTCCCTGTTAAATAAGTCTTCCAGCCATTCCTCGTCTGTCATGGAAGCATCTTTTTCTTTATAAGATTTCAGATTCTTTTTAAACAGTTCTTTGACCGTTCGTGCCTCTTTTTCTGTGATATACTCTTTTTCCAGTTCTTTATCAGCCATTTTTTCCTCCTTTGTATGCCCATACATCATCTGGACGCATTTTTAAACTTTCTCTTCTCATATTCCTTTTCCATTTTTTCTATGGATTCTTTCATCATTTCGGAAAGGGAATGCGTACTCTGTATGGCGTCCAGAATATCCTGCGTCTGTAAGGAATCTTTTCCATCCGCGAACGCCATTTCGACCGCGTCTTTGACTACGCCCTCAATATCCGCTCCGCTAAATCCCTTTGTCTTTGCCATAAAATCTGAAACTCTTATATTTCCAAAATCTTTCATCCTGCGCTTTTTAATATGTATCTTGAAAATTTCCTCGCGTTCCTCTTCGTTTGGCAGTCCTACATAAAAGATTTCATCAAATCTTCCTTTGCGCAAAAGTTCAGACGGCATTTTCATAATGTCATTCGCTGTCGCCACTACAAAAACCGAACTCTCTTTTTCCTGCATCCATGTAAGGAAATTTCCAAAAAGCCGGGTTGTCACATCTGCGCCCCCGCCGCTGCCGCCTACTCCGGCAAATGCCTTTTCCAATTCATCAATCCATAGTACGCATGGAGAAATTGCTTCGGCAAGCGCAATAGCCTGTCTTAAATTTCCCTCTGATTCCCCTACATATTTTCCCATCAGCCTGCCCATATCTAAACGCAGTAAAGGAACTTCAAACAAAGCCGCTGCCGCCTTGGCGCTCAAAGATTTCCCGCAGCCCGGCAGTCCTGCAATCAAAACGCCTTTTGGCATATCGACTCCATATGCTTTCGCCCGCTCCATATCTTTATAGACTTTTTCCTTACGCGAAAACCACTCTTTTAAATTTTCAAGCCCGCCGATATCTTCAAATTTTTCTTTTAGAGGAATCATTTCCAGTATGCCGGCTTTTTTAATCATCTGCTGTTTCTGGTCGAAAATCAGACGCAAATCTTCTTTAGACAGCTTCCCATCATCCGCATAAGCCAATGCCAAAAGGTTATTTACCTCAAACTCCGTCAGTCCTTTAAATGCTGTCGCCATCTCCTCTAAAAGACTTTCTTTGATTCCTCTCATGTTATTGTCTTCTATGAAATTAAGAATGACCTGCCTGATTTCATCCTTTTCCAAATAGTCCATTTCTAATATGGTAATGAACTTTTCTAACTCTTTCGGAATGATAAGGGTATTGGACACTATAATTATCGTAGCGTCCACGCCGCCGCATATCATCCTTGCCAGACCTTTTAACCTTGAAACAATCTTTGCGTCATCCAGATAAGCGGCGATATCTTTTAGCAGGATAATCTTCCTGTCCAGCATTTCCCTTGTTTTCAACCCGTACAACATTCTTTCCAGCGTACAGTCTTCCATCATGGGCGTTTTGGTTACAAAGTCAATATAGCCGTTCGTTTCATTCCATTCGTATATTTCCCTGCCGGAAGCAACGGATGTAACAAGTTCATCGACTTTTTCTTCTTCAAAAGTGTTTATGTATATGATAGGAAAGCCTGCGTCTATGTATCTGATTAAGTTGGATTTTAGTTTTTTGTTGTTCATTTGATTACTTGTCCTTTCCGGAGTCTCCGCTTGAAAGTCTAGCGCTCATAGCTCCCATAATTCTTTTTTGGTCGTTCATCATATTCCACAGAAGATCATTAATACCTCCCTTCATTCTACTCATAATAACAACATTGGGTTCAGCACATGCCAACACCTTTCCCCTATCATAACCATAATGCCCCAAAAGTATTTCAAAATGCTTTGTAACTGAGTAACTCTGGAATTTTTCTTCTGCCATTTCCCTATAATACACTATCCGAATAACCCGAACAACATCCATCATTTCCTCGTCACTGATTTTCCATATCTTTGCTAAATCACAAATAGATGCTAAATGTTCGTCCCTATTGGTATCATCAACTGAAAGTATCAGTAACGCCCAAAACATAAATGTATATCTTATTTCTTTGCTTCCATCGCGTCCTTCAAACTCTTCTACAAATTCTTTAGCTTTCCTAACTTTAAATGCTTCATCATCATAATCATCAAGAAGTGACTCTCGTTCCTCATCAAAATCCGATATAGCACTGTACTCTGATAAATCCGGTGAATCCATTATACATTTTCCATACTCGTTCAATTTGTAATAATCATAAATCAATGCTAGTCCGGTCCATGTAAGGTCATCCCAAGCCGAATAACACCCTACACACAGACACTCCTCAATCTCCTCAAGAACCAATTTAAATTTCGCCATTTTTGCATCATTGCTCATACTGTTTTTCCTCCATCCTGTGTATTGTGTATACGATTATAAATTGTTTATATATTCATCCGCCATACCTGCTATGCCACTGTCTAATAATTTATCATACAAGTCCTTTGCAACCGTTTTATCTTCCGGTGATAACATAAAATTCCAATAAGAATTTGAAGTATAGCTTCCGTGTCCTGAGCCGGAACTGCGGCGCGTTTTTTCCTGTCTTTCCTCTTTGGGATTTTGTTCCCCCGCTATTTTTCGGTACTTTTCATCAAACTGCACATTTTCAAAAAAAATACCCATGCTGTCAAAATCTACTTTTTCTTTTGCATTGATAACTACGGTCGGGTTATTTATTCCGATATAACGGACGTCCTTTTTTCCTGTTGGGATAGTGAATTTATTCCCGCATAGATAAATAACCGTTTCGCCCTCGTCTAACAAATCATATACGTCATCCTGTTCAAACGCAATTTGGTCTACCACGTCAAAATACTTCTTTTCATCCGTATATTGTTCAAGAAGTTCCAGCCTGCGTTTTCTTTCTATCGTTTTTTCTATATCCGTTCCATCTTCCTGTACATATTCCACATCAAAAATACTGCATAATTTTTGCTTTAAATCTGCATCCTCTTTCTTTAAGCCTGCCACTTCGTCCGCCAGCGCGTCCATGTAGCGGTCGCGCAGCCATGTCTCCAATTTTCCATCCATAAAATAGGGTAAAACTCTTTCCAAGGAAAAGTTTTCTTTTAATTCCTCTAAATCCCTTACCTCCACACCATTTTCCATCTCTAATGGAAACCTAATTTTCTTTCCCATCGTCATTTCCTCTCTTTCTTATTGTAAATTTATTTATTATATCAGGTAAAGTATACGAAGCGGTTTATACTTCTGCATACTCCGTAATGCTTTCCCCTTGACTGCGTATCCACATATCAACGCCCTGCCCAAAAACCTCAGCCTCTATCCAATGTGTTTTATTTTCCGTTTTTATAACTTTTGCCGTAGGAAGCCTGTCAAGAACCGCCTCTACCGACTCCCCCTGATAGCAGAAACGAATCTTCTTTAATTTTCCGCCATACATAAACTGTATGCGCTTGCGAAATTCCCCTTCTTCAAAACGATTGGCATAAGGAATTTTAAAATGCTCTTCTAACACTTCTAATTCTCCAATCCTGTCAATACGATAAATTGCAGGAAATCTGTCATTTACACTTTCCGCTGTTTCTTTTTTTCCATCCTCGATAAATGCAACCAGATAAAAATAATATTCAGAAAACAAAATAGCCAGCGGTTCTAATTTGCGCTCTACGGCATTCTTTTCCTTTAATTTCCCATATTTTATCCGTATCAATCGGCATTCCCTTATTGCCTGTCCTAATGGCATCAGCTTATCGAGAAAAACTTTATGGTGCTGCAGTTCAACATAATGATATTTCTCATTTTCTAAAAGTCCGTTAATCAGCCTGCGGTTCTCTACGGAAATACAATTTCTTATCAATTTATCGAGAATATTCATCATTTCTTTTTTGGTAAATGCTCTGCTGGCAAGAAGAATTTTGCTGACAGCCAGTGTTTCTTCCAGTGATAGATTCTGCTGTTCATCTTCATCAAGCCGATAGCCTCTCATCTGAAAGTCATATATTAACTGTGCGCCGTACCCCTCTTCCATCTTTTCTCTGTCCAGAAATTCTCTAATAGTTTCCAAATCGCGCTGAATGCTTTTCTCGTTGACTCCAAACTGCTGCGCCAATTTATCTTTTCGCAATACCTGACCTCGTAAAAGCATTGTATATAAATGTAATACCCGACTGCTCTTCCCATAGTTTAATTCTTCCATACCAAAACCACCTTCCAATATCCATTATACGAATCTACTTGGACACATTTTGTCTATCTGATAAAATTTTTGAAGAATTTTTCATAATCCTGTTAATCTGCCCTTTTGATTATACATCAATACAGCATTTTGCAATAGTTATATAGCATAACTTTACTTATTTTTTTGCTTCGTAATTAGGATAATGATGAAAACAGGAGGCATCTAATGAAAAAAAATATTTCTAATTCTATTTCCCAAAATATTAAAAAATACCGTCTCATGAATAATATGACGCAGGAAGACCTTGCCGGAATGCTGAATTTAGATACACAGTATTACGCCCAGTTAGAGCGGGGTGAAAGGAATTTTACCATTGAAAAAATTATCCGTCTGTGTTCTATATTTCAGATTGGAATAGAGGATATTATTGAAATAGAGCCTGCTGAAAATAAAAATACAGATGTCTTGATGAAACGCCTAATTTCCGAACTGGAAACTCTCTCCTATACACAATTAGCCGTTACTGAAAAAATTATAACTGAGATTATTCCATATATTAAGTAATTCGATATAAAGCCTAATGAGGCATAATAAAAGAGCGCCTAAGCTGACGATTGCCCGCTAAGACACTCTTATAAATGCTACATTCCTTATTATACCCTCTGGCTTCCAAATCTTAAAAGATATTCCTGCGCGGTTTGCAAAGAGATATCCAGTTTGTTCTGCAGCCTTTTCAGGATATCCGCTTCGGACAGATTAAACTCATATCCCATTTCGATAATTTCTTCTGCCCTGCCCTCTATTTTGCCTTTTTCTATGCCTTTTTCTATATTCTCTTGGTCGCGCATTAATAGTGTCATATATTCACGCCTCCATTCCCTGTTTTTCCTTGCCTCTTTTACCGCTTCCTCTAATCTCTGCACGAAATCATCTTCTGACTCTTTCCCGGCTACATAATCAAGAAATGCCTTTAATTCCTTGCTGACATCATCCTGACTGCTGTCGGCATTTAAGAATATCTTCACCGCCTCGTCCTTTAAAGTAATACTGGTATCTTCCTTACAGATATTCTCAAAAGTATAAATATGTTTTCCCTTACCAAAAATATCAAAAGGACAGATAAAAATTACATAGCTTGGTTTCAGTTTCTTATAGGACTGTCCTTTATCTATCATCTGCAAGTCTATCATGCTCTGGTAATAGCGGCTTCTTTTCGGCAGTTCCTTTGTATCTGCAACCTGCATTTCAATATCATAGACCGTACCTTTTCCATCCCTCACATAAACATCCAGTCTGACGCTTTTAGCGTCTGCATCAGGTTTTATTGCTTTCTGTGCCTCCGGGTATTCTACATGGTCTATTTCCAAATCCGGCAGGATTCTTTGCAAAAGTTCTTTACATAGTTCTGCATCCTGCATGACTTTTCCGAATATAAAATCATTGGATATTCCTAACGATTCCCATACTGTACTAAATTCTTTCTCATTTTCCATCTTGCGTTTTCCTCTCTTTAATTATATTATACAAATCCTTTTTTTAAAATACAATAATATTTTATCCAGTCTCTCATTGACAGAATTTTCTGTCATAACATCAAATATGTTTTTTCCCATCCTTTTCACTCCTTTACTCTTTTTCATCCTTTAGTTGCTCAAATATTGCCATTGGCAGCCTGCTTTTGCCTTCTTCGTATTTTTTATAAGTATCTAAAGAAACTCCCAGAAAGTCGGCAAACTGTTTTTGTGTCATACTGCGTTTTGTTCTCACCTCATACAGAAAATTTCCTACGTCGGCAATATCAAGAAACTTGTGATACTCATTACAGAAATAATATTTGTCCTATCCGAAATAATCTGCAATTTTTATTAATATCTTCACCTGCATGGAATTTTCTGGATAATCAAGATTGGTATAATCAAATAATAAGTCTCTGCTCACCCCCAGTTCTTTTGCCGCTCGTAAAAAGGATATTCTATTTTCTAAAAATGTATAACGCAGTCGGTTACTTATTTTCCTCATATCCAAATCATTTGCTAAAAACATGCCTTTAAAAACTTTTACATTAATGACAAACCAGCCATTGGAAGTTTCCAATATATCACCATTGATAAATCGACGCTTTTATCCATTATTGCCGGTCTGTTAGAAGCGGAAAGCGGCGTTCTTTCTTTTCACGCGGCTTCTTCTATCGGCTATATGTTACAGCACGACCATCTGTTTGAGTGGCGGACAATTTATCAGAATGTAATACTGGGACTGGAACTGAATAAAACGATGACTAAAGAAAATACGGACTATGTGTTTCATCTTTTAAAAGAGTATGGACTTTACTCATTCAAAGACAAAAAGCCTTCCGAACTTTCCGGCGGTATGCGCCAGCGCGCCGCCCTTATCCGCACCATGGCGGTAAAACCCGATATTCTTTTACTTGATGAACCGTTCAGCGCCTTGGATTTTCAGACAAGAATGACCGTATCCGCCGATATCGGCAATATTATCAGAAATACCAAAAAAACGGCAATTTTAATCACGCACGACTTATCCGAAGCCATCACGCTTGCCGACAGAGTCATTGTTCTTTCGGGGCGTCCGGCCAGCGTGAAATATGAACTGCCCATCCACTTCGATATAGCGCGTACCTCTGCCTTGTCCATACGCAGCACGGACGCTTATCAAACATATTTTAATCTTTTATGGAAGGAGTTATCCGATGATTCTTCAGACAAAGAAACAATCACTTGAACTTACCAATCAACAGGTCTATATATTGGCGCATAAAAAACATCATCATATGGTTGCCTTTTGGCGTCTGCTGATTCTTTTTCTTTTTCTAATTTTTTGGGAATTTTCCACGCGCGCCGGCTATATTGATATTTTCTTTTTCAGTTCCCCGAGCGCGATTGTCAAATATTTAAAGCAGATGATTCTGGACGCCTCTTTTTTCCGGCATACGGGCATTACACTGCTAGAAACTATTGTCAGCTTTTTCCTTGTTACCGCATTCAGCCTTTTAGCCGCAATGATACTCTGGTATCAGCACAGCCTGTCAGAAATTCTGGAACCGTATCTGGTCGTATTAAATTCCCTCCCCAAATCCGCTCTGGCGCCGCTATTAATCGTCTGGCTCGGCACAGGCGCCAAAACCATCATTGTCGCCGGGATTTCCGTCGCCGTTTTCGGTTCCGTTATTAATTTGTATACGGGATTTTGCCAAGCTGATAAAGAAATGCTAAAACTTATTTATACATTGGGCGGAAACCGCAAAGACGCTATGTGCAAAGTCATCCTTCCCAGTTCCATTCCGCTTATTATCAGCAATATGAAAGTCAATATCGGCCTTTGCCTGGTCGGCGTCATCATCGGGGAATTTCTTGCCGCCAGACGCGGGTTGGGGTATTTGATTATTTATGGGTCACAGGTGTTCAGATGTTGGGCGGGAATGATAGAAGTGGGTATCTGAAATGATATATACAATCTTTATAAAGCTTTCCATGCAGCATCTTCTTCTGCAAGCATCCAATCTTGTGATAGACTGAGTTCACTTAAAAGCGTATTGTCTATCTCCGTATTTTCTTTTGATGTAAACTCCATGACAGACCTCCAATCTTTTTTACATTATAACAGAATCTTATTCTTTTTACACATTAATTTCCCTTTTTCCTACTATTGTTTTCAGTATACTATCAACATACCGCGATTGCAAGATTTAAAGAAGCGCACCTTAACGGCGCGCTTCCCTTGCTGCAATCCACTTTCCTCTGCCATTAGACTTACTATACTTGATTTTATCCTCCGCTTTCAATTCCCGGATTCTTCTATGGACTAAAGATAAATTTACTCCCATTTTTTCCGCAATTTTCTTTGCGGTAATTTCCGGGTCTTTCCGCATTAATTCTAAAATGACGCTTTTTTCTTCTTCCATTACGGGGCGATGAGAGGAGGCGCATGTCTGCGGGATTCTGACAACTGACAGTTTATCTGCCGCGTCTTTTAAAGGCGGGGAAACATATTCATTTGAAATTCCCATTACCGCCCATGAATCAAAACAGATTTCCATATAGGACGGAAAAACCCTTATTTCTTTTATATTGACAATCATTTCCGCAGTCTGTGCCTGTTCTATCATTCCGCTTTCCAGCTTCTCCCGAATGGTGTTTATCCTGCTTTCTAATTTCATGTTTTGTGAAACATCTTCTTCCAACTGCATCAACTGTGCATTTATATCATCAATTTTATCCTGAAATTCCTTATTCTTTATTTTAAAATCCTCATCGGAAATAATCTCTTCCAAAAGTTTTTCCAAAAGAATTTCCTTTTGCCGAATCAGCTTATCTAATGAAGATTGTAAATATTCCCTTTTCTTCATGATATTATTTGCACTTAACGCTTTCCGCAGTATTGACAATGTTTCTTTTAATAATTCATCTTTTTGCTGCTGCATCCCTTGGGATTTTTCCCGGCAAAAATGCTCCAACTCTGCATACAGGCGTTTTTCATCCAAATGTATATTGTCACAGCCCTTATTTTCTTCTCTTTCCACCTTTCGTATCCCATCTTTTCTAAGTCTTGGATTTTTTCGCCCGTTATGCAGATAATTACTGCATTTCCATTCCGTTACCTGCCTTTCTTTATTCTGCCGTACTGTGCGGTAAAACGGACTGTTGCACAATCCACAGAATATCCTACCGGAAAAATCGTATTTCCCCGGATTGCTGCCTTTTATGTATGCACCCCCTCTGTTTCCCTCCTGCTTTCTCGCCTCCAATCCCTGATTGGCTTTTATAAACAACTCTTCCTCTATAATAGCCGGTACTGCATCTTCATGAACAATCCATTCCGATTGCGGATTTTTAAGAATCTGTTTGCTCTCAAAATCATAATGCTGGCGATTTTGAACGATTGTTCCTTTATAAATGGGATTCCGTATAATATTCCTGATACTGGACGGCGTAAGCATTTTACCATTACGATTACGGTATCCGTTCTGATAGAGAATCTCTGCGCTGCAATGCGTTCCATAACCGTTAGCAGACAAATTAAAAATCATGCGCACCATTTCCGCTTCTTTCTCATCAATGACAATGCTCTTATCCGGAAGTTTTTTCAAGCCGTATGTCTGATTGGTAAATACAAATCTTTCACCCTCTTTCTGCCTGTTCCGGTGCGCATTGTTGATTTTTTTACTGAGTTCCCGACTGTATTCTTCCGCCAGAATCGCTTTGATTCCGGTAATCAGCGCATCATCCGGCGTATAAAACTTATGCTCTAAATACATGTAGAGCCGCTTTCTGTTTTTCTGCATCCGGTCAAGAAATAAGTACCAGTCTTTGGTATTTCGCATAAGTCTATCCTGACTTTTGATAACGATAATGTCAAATTTATCCTGCTCCAAGTCCTGATAGAGACGGTTGTATTCATTTCTGCCCTTAATTGTCGTACCGCTTTTCGCCTCTACATAGCTGTCTACTAACTGCCACCCTTGCTCCGCAACACAGTTTTTGGATTCCTGTACCTGCTTTATCAGCGCGTCTTTTTGTGATTCTTCCTCAGTGCTGCATCGGTTATAGATGACTGCGCGCAGTTTCTCCATGATTTTCCCTCCTTTCCGTGTATGATTTTGAGATTCCGTGATATGGAATCGTAGTGGTTTGTTTCATAGTTTGTGTAATACTAAATTTCTTATTTTTACATTACGACATGTGGTATAACGGTTATTTTTCTTTTTTCAGCAGTTCTATGATACGAAGCTGCTCTTCTTGTGTAATTTGATTTTCACGCACTAAAATTCGTGAGATAACTTCGATTAAATTTTTGTTTTCCTGCGACATTTTTGCCTCCGATTTCTTATTTTTATATTCGGGCATGGAATTTTCCTTTTTTTCAATCTTATGCCCTGCTGTCATCTTCAATACATTGCTGCGTTGATAGATTATCAGCATTTTTCTTTTTTATATTATATATTTTCCTACGATTTTCCGGACTATCCTGTGTAATATACTGCAAACCGTATTTTGCACATATTTCTTTCATCTTTTCAGTCGAAAGCGTTCCGTTATTAGAAAAAATTTCTGGGAAGAAATCTTGTCGGTACTTCTGCACTAACTGTTTTTTAAATTCCTGCATTTCCTCTTTCGTATAATTTTGAACTGAAAGTAAAAATTGAATAAATTCCGTTTTCCGCTTCTCCCGATATGTGGAATTTAATACTTGAAGTTCGCCTGGCTCCTTTCCAATCCACCGCATCTGCTCAAAAATCACTTCCAACGAATTGTTCATTGCCATAGAATAAAAGCGGCTCTCTGTCAAATATAAATCACCGGTTTTACGTTTGGCAAACTCGTTAATATATATACCAGTATCGCCATGCACTCCCTGCGAAAAAGTAGTAGGCAGTGTAAATAAATAGTCATTGCGCTTCATAATAACAACTGCTTTTCGATAGAAATTATCCATTTCTACGCTTTCCCTATTCCATACCATCTGAAAAAATAGTTCTCTATTATTATCAAGATTTAATTCCTCCAACTTTTTAAATTTTTCTATCTCTTGCTCCAAGTTATTCATTCGATTGCGAAAAATTTCCTGACCTCGAATAAGAAAATATAAATTGCATTGGTGTATTTTTTCAACTCTTATGCGACCAAGCATCTGCAAAAAACTTATTTTTGACTCCGCTATGACCACAAGATTTCCCACATCAGCATCATGAATTGAGATTCCATTATCAAGAACAGACGTCGTGATAAGAATTTTTGGAAGCACTTTGTGGCTGATTGCAAGATATTGAACTACTTTTTGAGGATTTTCGCTATCCAGATTTTCTGCATTCAGTATACAAATATCCTGTCTTTTTAGTTTCCCTGATTTAATCAGTTTTTCGTGTATTTCCTGTTCCTTTTCCTTACTATCAATAAAGATGACCGACTTTTTATCAGATTCTGCCAAGATTTCACATAAACTGTCCATTTCCGGTACTGCATAACAGGAAAATCGACTAAAATCCGCTAAATCAGAAAAATTCAAAGAAATTATTTCTTCACGGATTCTACTTTCATCATGGCAAGAAGAATTACGCATACGCTTAATTTTTTCAATACAATTTTTTATGGTTTGTTCAATCAGTGGCTTGACTTCATCCGTAGTTGCCGACATGAAAAGCATTGTTTTAGCTATGCCTGCCTGAATAATTATCTGCAGCAAGGCAAATGTGCCAACACTATTAAAATCCGAATCAGCATAAAAGTAGTGACACTCATCACAAACAATGATGCTGCTTTCGTAAAAGATTTTATCCAGCGGAATCCCTTTTTTCACATTTTCTGACAACTTCTGATATGTCATTACTTCAATACATGACTCCAGCTCTGCATATCTTTCAAATTGAGCGATTAATTCAAACCAATATTGCATCCTCAATAATTTTCTATTGCAAAGAATCAGCATTTTTTTCTTTCTTTCTCGCACATACGGCAACAATGTTTCGATTACAAAAGTAGTTTTGCCAGTTCCGGTTGGTGCCGTTAAAATTATTTTCTTACCATTCCAACTCTTATACTCTTCATCCAACAATTCGCCAATATGAATATGCCTTTCATCTTCTATATTATTTCTGACTAAAATTTTCATTTTTTAAAAATCTCCTTTCTGCTTTTTCTTTCGCGCAAAAGAATTTCGCTCGCCTCTTTGGCTTGCTTGATTCTATTATAAGAGCAGACAAACCATAAAAAAATTCCCCTCCGAATTTTCGGAGGGGTACATCATAAGAATGCCTTATTTACTTTTTTGATAATAATAATCGTACTACTTTTTCATGAATGATGGCATATACATGTACTGGCTTTAATTTATTTGTAGGTATTTTTATATCTTTTTCTATCCATGCTTTTTTTTCTTTCGCTTTTTTGTTTTCAAAGCATTCTTTCCTTATAGCATAGTATTCTTTTTCCAATTCTTCATATTCTTTTGACGATTTCTCAATCTTCAAATAATTTAATTTATTTTGAAAAATTGTGTTTGCTTCCTCTCTAACCATTTTACCTAAATCATTAAGAGGTGCGGCTGCCACAATTATGTAAGAACTGCCATCCGCCATTATAAATGAAATTATCTCTATTTGCCCTTTTAAATCTGATATTACAAGCATCTTATATCCATCACATTCTTTCTCTCCTGTACACTCTAAAGAAACATTATGCAATGGATAAAAACAATCCTCAACAAACTCTATATTACGCCAATCACACAAATTTTCTTCTTTGATATATTCATTATATGCCTCATCTTCATCAAAATATTGCTGCCAGCATTGCTTTAAATATAAATCTACACCCGATATATATTTCTCCAAATATGCCAAATAAAAAACATACCAGTAAAATTTCAAAAGTTTTTTATATATACATTTAACCGCATAAGAAATATTATCAAATATATTTTCCGCATATTGCAAACTCATATCACTGTACTTACAATCACTCAGATATGACCATTCAACAGCTGCAATATCTTTTCTAATAAACATAGGAATTTTTATATTATATTTAATAATGCCAGACAACTTATCCAACTGCTCTTTTTGCTTAACTTCTTGAATATACCGGAAAAATTGATTCGTATAGCCAATCCCTTGTGTTTTTTCAAGTAATAGTAAATTTTCAATAGGAGAATCTTCAAGAGCATGATAAATATTACTTGTCCTCGGAAATGCGTAACGCTGTAAACTCTTTATATTTGTATTAATATCAAAAATACCTATATTTTTTTGCTGCATCATTAAGTCATGATACGCTTCACATCCTCCTGGAATGCCATCTTCAAAAAAATTACTAATATCTGCAAACGGATAATTCTTTTTTGCATTTTCCATATTTATACTCTTATTACAAGCATCTGCATCCCAGCATTGCTTATAACTATCCTTAAACGGGATATTACAATCTTTCTCTATTTGAAGCAGTCCCATAAAACTGTCTGCCAGTAAATCACTGCTATATTTTTCTACATTACCTATTATTCCATATATTTTTGTAAATCCTTCTTGGAGCTTTCTTATTTCATCCACCTCATTATCTGCTTTTTCTAATTTTTCAAAAATATCGTTTAAATCTGACTGAATGTTTTTACATTCTCTCATCAATATTTTTTCCAAGTTCTCATTTACGAATTGAACATCTAACCAACTTTTACCGCTAATGGAAACTCCATACCTTACTTCAATATCTTTCTGAATATCACTTTTTTTCTTATGCTGCATAAAATCATATCGTATCATAGTGTCCTTATCCTCTGTCAAATAGTCTGGGAGCATTCCACAAAAACAGGAATTTTTGCGTTTTCTTATATGGCAATTCCCACTTTCCCGCTTTTCTACTATCCCATAAATAAATCTACATACTAGAAAAGGCATTATATTAATTACCTTTCTAGCATGTATGATTTTTCTCTTTTCAACTATATTAGCTTATCCCGATTCTGACCACTATACAGAAATCTTCTCACTTCCATAATTAAATCATCCGGATTGTCCTTAATTACCACATAATAAATTACATAATTATCCACATAGATGCGATAATAAGGATATTGACGTTCCTGAATAGAATGATATTGTTCAAAAGCTTCTGCTATTGGAAGTCTCTCTAATATTGCAGATTCCACTTTATCTAACAAATCATTTGCCGCTTGAACATTCCCTAATGTTTCAACAATATACATTACTTTCGCCTGAAGTTCCTCATAAAAAAGCGGCAAATATCTTAATCTATACTTTTTACCGAGCATTTATTTTCCTCCGCAAATTCATAAAGACTTCCTCATGATTCATTCTTCCACTTTTCTCTGCTGCGCGGTCTGCTTCATCTAACACAGCCTCCACATCATCTGTTAATTGAGAATATTTCTCCATACTAAGTACCACCATAGCACCATATCCATTTTTGGTAAGATACACCGGTTCTCCCTCATTAACAATTTTTTCAATCTCCGGAAATTTATTTCTTAAATCTGAAACTGGTCTTATTTGAATCATGTTTTTCGCTCCTTATCTATATTTTATCATAATTTTATCATTTCTTTTATTATAAATAAATATTAGATAAAATACAATATCATCATTGACAAAATTTTCTATCCTGCATTCTTACTCACTCCCTCTTATTCTCATTCAACGCCGCAATTACAACTGTCAAAACACCTACCACTATCGCCTTTACTATCTGCTCCATTCAAACACCGCCTTTCCCTTAATCATGCGCATATCTTCACTTCATCCGTCTGCCCGTCGTAATAATAGCAGTGGTCGGAAAGCTGCTCCTCTGCCCTGACCTGCGCTGCATTGACTTCCTCTACCATATTGTCAAAAACTGCTTTGTCTGATGGGTTAGCTGCAGGAACAAAGATTGTTTCATGGATAGATGATGGCAGGATAAAGAAACTTTGTCCTTTTGCAAACTCCCGCACCAGCTTTTTATGCAGGATTCCGGCTGCCCCGTATATTTTTCCTTTATTGGTAAGCACATACATCTCTGCCGGCGCTGCATTTTCTTCTGTATGCAGCATATCCCGGATGAGGCTTTGCATGTCCTGAAAATGATAGCCGTCTTTTGCAAGGTTTCTCATTGCCTGTTTATGTAACTGCTTCTCATCTATGCCGTACTGCTTTAGTAAGTGTCTGCTTACTTTTACATTCCCGCTGCTTTCTTTTGTTATTTCCATCCGTATGGCATATATGATTGATAAATCAAGCATGGGCGTAAATATGAGGTCTTTTAGCAGTTCCTTATTTTTCTGTGTGGATAATAAGACAGGGTAAACTTTGCCTTTGACGGTATTCCAGTCCATTACGCTTTCCGCAAATTTTAGGATGCTTCCTGTGGCTTCATATTTTTCCCGCTCCCGGCAGACTGCATTTACGCATTCCTGCATTGTCAGGCTCCCTTTGCAGTAAAACTCATATAAGCTGTCTAAACTGATAACGGGCGTCACATTCTTTTCCGCGTCTTCCATAGTAATCTGCACGCCGTCATATAAACAGCCGTTGTTTTTCTTTACCGTGTAAATCCCTGTCTGTGCTTTTTTTCCGTAATGCTCCTGTAACTTTTTTGTAAGTTCTTTTTTAAATTTCTCATAGTCCATAAATGTTTCTCCTTTGCTTTTTATGCCGCTTTTGTTTTTGTCTTTGACAGCGCCGCCATGACTTTGTTATATAGTTCCCGGCTCATGGTCTCCGGCTTTTGTATTTTATATCTGTCCTGCACGTCCTCTATCGCTACGCCGGTTCTCTCCAGTTCCGCTTTTAGGGAATTTAGCTGTTTTTCAGAAAGCCTCTTTTCAGGCGCTTCCGGCGCTTTTTCTTTTCCCGCCGCCTCTTTTTCCCGGTACTCATAAACAGGTTTATTTTTTTCATTGGCGATGATTAATCCTATGATATCCTTGTCACTGCCATATTCGATGGAACGGATGGAAAAATGGCTGTTGCAGACATAACGCTCCCCCTGCCTGCGGATATCCGCTTTAGACGCCGGAATCCAGATAAAGGGAGCCGTATACAGCTCCCTCCCTATCCCCCAGTTAAAGCACGCCCGCTTAAAGGAATCCGATGCAAGGGATTTTTCTTTCTCCGCCGTGCCTGCCACCCCTACATCCTGTTTGGCAATCCATGCGCCGGACTGCTTATCATAAACCGAGACTGTGCAGTACAGGCTTCCGTTTATGCTCTGATGGCTTCTCTGCCACCCGAACGCGCCGAATGTTTCATCCAGAATCTTCTGGTCTACCCTTGCATCCTTGTAGAGCAAAAGGCTTACTCCGTTTTCATTCACTGACGCGGCGCGGCATTCAATTTCATCTGCCCGAAGCAGGCGCACAATGTTATTCTCCATATATTTCCCCTTTCTTTTCCTATGCCGCTTTTATCTGGAAACGGCGGACGTTGGAAACTTTTGCATAGTTTTTATAAATTTCCGGTTCTTCCTGTCTGATTCTTTTTACATCCAGCCTTGTATTTTCCACATTGCTCCATGAAACTTTGTATTTATCGTTTACGGCATATTCATTGTCTTTCATATACAATTTCACTTCCTGTTCTATCTGTTTCTGTTCCTGTTCTAATGCAGATATCTCTTTTAGGATTTGCTCTCTTCTTATTAGCTTCTGGTCAAACCCTGTAAGCATGATAGGGCTGGATTTTTTAGCCGTATGGAAACGCTCATCTAGCAGCGCGTCACAAGCCTTGGAGCCGTCCGGCGCAGGCATAACGCCTTTTTCCACATGCTCCGTCCAGAAATATTTTTCCGTTTCGATTAACTGCGTTATCAGCGCGTCATCCCATTCCAGCCTGCGGTAGACAAATTCCCTGCCGAGTATGACTGCCGCTATATACCATGCGCGTTTTCCTGTCACTGCCATATAGTGATAGCACTGCATGATATAATGGAGCGGTATTTCCCCGTCTTTCCATTTATCCGCGCTGTACGCGCCCACGGTCTTGCATTCCAATCCTGCGTCCTCTCCTATGATAAGGCGGTCTACATCCGCTATCATAAAGGGATTTTCAATGCTTCTGTACATGTAATTGGAGCGGCGCGCCTTTAATCCGGATGCCTCCATGAAACGTGCTGCCACATAATCCTCCAAATCATGCCCCTGTCTTATGGCTTCATTATCTTCTTTCTCTTTTATTTCCTCACATATCTTATCATGGTAAACATTCATCGGGCTGCTGTAGGGGTTCAGTCCGCAGACGGCTCCTGCGTCAGAACCGCCGAGCCCTGTCTTTCTTAGCCGCAGCCATTCCAGCCTGTCCAGATTTCCAACCGGGATTTTTGTATACATATGGTTTCCTCCTCGTTTTTATTGTCTGATATTATTGACTCATTTAGTCATTATACTGCTTTTACAAGCTGGTACGCCCTGTCAATCAAAGGGTTGCCGTCCATCGTGCGGATAAACAGGTTTTCGTTATAGTTCGGCGTCCTCCGTAAGGGTCTTGCGTGGGTTGCAAAATCCGATACAGCATTGATAAGGCGGTAAGCATTATTCCCGACTTCCTGCAAATCGGGCGCATCATAATACCGCCTTTTCATATCTTCACGCAGTTTCAGGATATTTTTCTCCTGTATGGCGGTTGCGTCTTTTTCTACGGGAAGCAGCTGTTCAATGTACTCTTTTATCTGCCCGTCCGATATTTTCTGCCCGCTCAGGCGTTCAATCTCTTTTCCGAGGCTGTCCATATATTCCTCCGCCATAAACAGCGTCTCCTCCGCTTCCTGTATCTTATCCATGATGTTTCCCGTATGTATCATTGACCATGAGCGTTTTGCCGTGTGCAGGGCAAGGTTGAGCGTATTGTTGCACACCACCCTTACCGGCGTAAGCGCCGCTTTGACTGCTCCGCTCCCGTCATGCGTATTGGAAAAGACCAGATACGGGGAAATCCGCTCCCCTGAAATGATGTATTCCCTCGGAAGCCTTGCAAGGAGCCATACGCGCCTGCCCTCCTGCAAAGACCCCGCCGTTTCATAGCGCACGCCGCTCCCAAGCAGGGCGTCCGTAAAAGCGAACGCTTCCCTGTTCTGGATAATCTTATAACGCTCGCTCACAACGCCGAGCGCCTTTCTGTCGCTGTCGCGGATGTTGGCTTTATATCCCGGAATCATGCTGCCGTCATCCGTATAGATGGGTTCCTGCACTACCTGCCAGTCTAATCCTGCCGTCTGTAAGGCTTCTGCGGAAGAAAGCGCTTCTTCCACCTTTGTTCCCAGACCGTGCCAGGGTTTTTCCCTTGTGTAAAACATTGTTTCTACGTTTGCTGCCATAATTTTCTCTCCTTTTCTTTTTCTTATTTTTCGTTTCCTGCCGCATTTTCATTACGCTCTAGCACCACGATATTCTATCCTCTGCTCCTCCTTTCCCTAAATATTTATGCTGTGGCTTTAAAAATGCTTTTTAGAAACAAAATAAGGGAGAACCCGAAAAGGATTCTCCCTCAACTACCTGTTTTTTATTTCAATCAATTATAAAAGGATGCCCATACGAAAGCCGTCTCTATCGCATTAAGTTCCTCGTGACTGTCCACCAGATACATCCCGTTTAATGACACTTCATAAGAATCACCATCATTTTCATAATAAAATTCAATTCTAATCGTCTGCCCATAGTCGGGATAATAACCCTCTACATAGACCAGCCTGCTTCCTTTGTCCAACTCTTTCTGCGACCATTCAGCGCCTTTTAGGTTATCATCTATAAGTTCTCCTATTGTCTGCGGTCCCATATCATCAAATGACATGGACTGTATCATAGCATATGTGCCGCCTCCGGTATTTTTGAAGATGATGATAACGATTACAATTACTACGATACCGATGCAGAAATTCTTTTTCTTTTTATTGATTTCCGCTTCATCCATTGCTTTTGTCCCATCATCACTTATCTTCCGGGATAACAGCGACATAGCTCCGCTGATACAACACCCTATACCGCCAAGTACGAAAAGAATCCCAAATGCAATTCCCCAGAATCCGCCCTCCTTAAATAGATGGGGTGACGATATGAGAAATATAATACCCTCCAATATTTCCAACACATTTCCAAATTTTATCGCTATTTTAGTAAACAACGGACTGTTCCATACTTTGGAAATGATACTTTTATCTGACTCCTTTTTCTCTGTTTCTAAATTAGAGGGTTCTTTTTCCGCATCTCTCTGATTGTTTAAATTTTTCTCCTGCTCTACACCGTTTTCCTGCTTTGTTCCGCAGGCAGGGCAGAATGCCGTATCTTCCGCTAATTCTTTTCCACAATTTTTACAAAACATTTTTATCTCCTTTTCTTTTGCAAGTTTAGCTTACTTCATTTAAATTCAAAGCCTTTGTCAAGCTGTAGAATCCCTCCAGACTGTCCATACCAACAACATTAGAATACATAAGCTGCACATATAGTCCGCCATCCGCAAAAGTCACTAAAATACTGCTGTCAAAGTCTTCACAATAGGCATAATAACTTTCTCCGTTATCTTCCAATGCTCCGCTGAAAAAGACAATTTCCCTGTCATTTCGCCAACATTCAATATAGATGTAATCGCCTCCATCTTCATCTGTCGAAAATCCTACTTCCGCAGTCTTGCTCGTTCCCATTCCGTCATCATAGGAATACAGTCCGTATGTCAAAGGCTCTGTAATAAAATCCCAGTTTTCTTCCTGCGTCTGTTCTTCCATAAAGACAGCCTCTTCCGCTTCCAATCCATAGGATAATGACGTAATCGTATGATCGACATCCGTATAAATATAATATGGATAGCCTGTTTTACTTTCCAGGTAAGAAATTACCGTAACATCCACTGTATCAAGCGAACCGTCTTTCGCAAGTTCCGCCGTTTCATAAGAACCCTCGCAAATAAAGCCTTTGCTTTTTAAAATGGCATCCGCCTCTTCCACAGAATCCTGTAAATTCACACCGCAAAGTGATATTTCCATATCTTCCGGCTTACTGATTGTAAGCATATACAGCTTTCCATCCATAAAATAAAAATTTGCATGTGTCTCTTCCGGATAGATTCCGTATTCATTTTTCTCATAGTTAAATTCCCGAATTAATTCATCCTCCGTATAGTCTGCATACGCATACAAATCTTGCACAGCTTCATCGGTTTCCAACTGTGTATTGAGAGATTTTTCTGCTGCTCTGACCGGTCCGACATGCCCCTCCAAAGTATCGTTAGAGATACCTACATCTATATACAACCCTTTTTCCGGATGCGCATTAGCATATATCTGATAAAGATTGTCCAGATAAATCTTCACGTCATATGCTTTCATATCGGAACTGTCAATTCCCGGTATCTGAATCCCTGTTACCTTAAAAAGTTCTTCCTCCAGGCTATCGACTGAAAACTGTATCGTCATCTCACTTCCTTCGCATTCAACGATATAATGGTCTCCGGAAACAGCTTCTCCTGCATTCCACTCTGCATCTTCATCCACATATTCCAGAACTTCTTTTATTGTAACCGTATCATAATTCCCTAAATAACCGTTCTGCACTAAATCGATGAATTGCTCCGCTTGCGATGAATCATCACCACTGAAAAAGATAATTGCTCCTAAAACAATGAAAATCGCAATAACTATGATAATCACAGTTTTCTTGTTTTTCCGCTTCTTTTTTTCCTTTTTGTCAGGAATAATCTTCTGCATTTCCTGATTTGGCGCCGACTCATTTATTGCCCCGCAATATTGACAGAATCTGCTTTCTTCTTCAATTTGTTTTCCACAGTTTTTGCAGTACATACCCGCACCCCCTCCGCTTATATTGGAAAATTTATACAGTACAGGCTTATTCTACAATCCGGCTATGACATCTTTTGTCATTGTGACAACTTTTTCTGCATTCACGTAAAAAATATTTATATTCTTTTGCCATTTGCCGCATAATTTCTTCCATTTCTGCACGGAAAGACTCCAGTTTTGGCACTTCCACCATCTCTCCCTGACTAAACAACTGGTCAAGCATCTGACGCCGTTTACTCAATTCTCTGTTGACTAATTCTTTCAAAGCTTTTTCCTGCTCTTTCTCTTTAGCTTTAAGTTGTTTTTCTACTTCTCTACATCCTTTTTTAAACTCGCGGTTGCCTTTTAATTCCCATCTTTTGTATCTTCCCGACAAATACATGTTGAATAATGCTCCCCTAATTGTTGCTCCTAAACATATCATAATAAACCATCCTTTCTTCGTACTTATTGTACGACTAAAAATTTTTAGTTTCCATTTTTACAACATTGTCAATCATTAAACAGGCTTTTTCGATGACTGCTTCAAAAGGACAAAGCACTGTAACGGATATCATTTTATCCTGTGTCGCTGTCTTTTCCATATCATACATGACATCACACAGTCCTCTTAACAGCATTTTTACTTCTTCCAGTTCATCTATACTCTTTAACTCCATATCTTCCCCCCTCCGCTTATATTGGAAAATTTATATAGTACAGACTTATTTTACAATCCGGCTATGACATATTTTGTCATTATGATAACTTTTTCTGCATTCACGAAAAAAATCCGCAGATGGATTTCTCTCATCTGCGGAAATGCTTTTTCTTTTCACTTATTCATATTTTTTTATCATTTGCAGCAAGGTTTCTTTCATTTCTGCACGGAAAGACTCCGGTTTTAACACTTCAACCATCGCTCCCTGACTAAGCAGCCACATTAAAATTCCTTTCCCATAAACTTCCGCTTCAATAATGCTGTTGTCTTTGTCTGTGCTGATTATCTTGGCCGTAGGAAGCCTGTCCAAAATGGCTTCCACACTTTTACCGCTGTACCGGAATTGTAGTCTGACAAGTTCCCCGGCATACATAAACTGAATGCGCTTACGAAATTCCCCCTCTTCAAAACGGTTTGCATAAGGAATCTGAAACTTTTCGCCCAATTCTTTATATGACTTTATTCTGTCAATCCTAAAAACAGCCGGATAATCATACTGGCGGACATATTCCCCCTGCTCATTCTTCTCTACTATGTAGGCATTCAAATAAAAATAGTATTCGGAAAATAAAAGCGCCACCGGCTGTATACAGCGTTTGACCGGGTTTCCCGAATCCACCTGTCTGTAATAGACAATCTCTAAAAGATTACATTGCTTGATTTCGCTGCCAAGTTCCCATAGTTTATCTTTAATATGAGACTTATGATGCAGTTCCACATAATGGTATCTTTCATTGGCAATCAACTCTGCCGCTAACTTCATGCTCCCTTTGGGCGCACAGCCAAGCAGCAGCTTGTCCAGAATTGTCGTAATTTCTTTTCTGGTAAATGCACGGCTCTCTAAGAGGATTTTACTGACTGCCAGAATTTCGCTGTTATCCATGAACGCGTTTTCACTGCCGGTCATGACAAATCCTTTTTTATTCCTATCATATGTAATTGCTCTGGTATCTGCAGCATCTGTTACGCTGCGTTCCGCCAGAAATATACGAATGTCATCAATGTCACGCTGAATGGAGCGTTCATCTACACCATGCTTTTTAGCTTCCTCGGATTTATTTATTGTTTTTCCCTCGCATAAGCGTACATAGATATCCAGAGTGCGGATGTTTTTGGATGATTTGGGGTTCATGAAAAGCTCCTTTGTATCTTTTATATGTGCTATAATAATTTAAAAAAATTTATTGTTTAAGCTACGTTACCAGCTTATTGTTTCATAGATATAATATATTATTTTATTTTCATCAAATACCTTTCCGGCATTTATTATACATAGCATAATTATTTCATGAACTATTTCCAAACAGTCTAACTCCACCACATACAATATCAATTTACTCTATTGCATTCGACTTGACAATATCAATTGTTCCTGCATCAATTTTTTTCTGTATAGCATCCTTTAACTTCTCTTTCTTTTCTTCAGACGCAGTATCATCACCTATCTTTGTCTGATCCTTAGCGGAATTGACACGTGTTCTTTCATCAATTGCTTTTTCACATGCAATGATAAAATCCTCTTGCTCAACAATCTCCTGTTTTTTTAATGCTGCGGAAACACAGGCATTTTTAACAACATTCTTGATTTCTCTTCCACATAATTCATATGATTCAGCTAAACAATTAATATCCACATCCGCAGCAAGCGGAATATGAATTTTATCTGTTTTTAAATGATTCCACCATATCTTTTTCCGTTCAGCAGCTGTTGGATTTGTAAATTCAACATTAATTAATCTGGATAAAAAAGCTCTATCATAATTAACAACTAAATTCGTTGCAAATATAACAATTCCTTTAAAACTCTCAAGACTTATAAGCAACTGGCTTCTCATCGAGTTAATAGCTTGCGCTGAACCATCAGAAACATTCGTTAATCGTTTCGATAAAAGCGAATCCGATTCATCCAAGAATAACACAGCATCATCCCTTTCAGCAGCTCTGAATATAGCTTTCACCATTTTAGGTCCTTCCCCATGAAACTTACTTTCTACATCTGCATAAGTAGCACGAAGGATTTTTTTTCCTAACTTATGTGCTATTGCTTCAGCTGTCATAGTTTTTCCAGTTCCTGGTGGGCCATAAAAACTAAGCGCAGATGTTGCTTCCGGAATAATTGCACGAAGTCCCCACTCATCAAAAACCTTTGCTTCAACTTCTAAGACTCCAATTGCTTCTTCAACCTGATTAAGAGTTTTTTGTGGAAGTATCACCTGATCAAAAGAGAATTTTGGTTCAACAGCTTGATAATTATTTGACAATTTTTCATAATCATATTCACTGTCTTTCTCTCTTGTTTCGACTTCTTTTTTTTGAATAGACGATAAGTTTTCCTGCTGATTCAAAGAACAATCACTCTTTGGCACAAAATTCGGGTTAAATGCTGCATAATTCAATTTAATTTGAATTCTTTGCTTTGCACTTTCTCCATAACATTTTATTACTGCTGTGATAATAGATTTTTGAATTTCTTCTTGGAAACCTTCGTATCTCGGTTTCCCCATAACATAAATTTCTATTTTATCCTGATTTTTCTGACCAACAATTTCCACTTCCACCTGCCCATAATACTTTCTTATATCATTTTCAAGGATGTTACAATCCTTTTTGTGTTCATCAGCATTTTTTGTATTAAAAAGCAATTCTGGAATACACCAATATATCTTCATTTTGCCTATTCCTCCACAACTACCATTCCCTGATGTGTACGATTGATGAGTTCTTCAACATCTTTATCAATTGCATCATTTTCATCCTTTAGCACTTCAACATCGCCCACTATTTTTCCATCATATCCAACATCTGCCATCATATGAGTGTATCCCTCATCCACTAAATCATTTAAAGCACTTAACGAAACTGTATTATCACATTCATTAATTAACTCTTCCAAATCCGCAACTACCACTTTCTTAACATTTTTTTTGGCTAATTTTTCAGAGATTTTATTTCTAAGCCATTTAAATGTTAAAACTACAGCATATGCTACTAAACAACCCATTGCTATTAAACCTACTATACCTGCCAATAATGCCAACATATTATCCCTTCCCCTCAGTAAAGTCTCACTATTTTGCTTTCTGCTCCATTAAGTACATCTATAAAATTTTTGTCGATTGTTCTTGTATGAATAATTCGGCTTTCACTTTCTTTGCCATCAAGAGAAATTGGCTTATTGTCCTCATCCAATAATCCTTGAACAATAATTAGCTTGTCATTTCCATTTTGTGGATCATAATTCTTTTTTACAGAAACAACAAAAGCTTTTATTCTAGAATTGCTTTTCTTTCTTACAAGAGCATACTGTACAATTTCATCAAAGGTTACTATCTCTTTATATCCTTTTTTATACAACACTTCTGCTACAGCATCAGTAAAATCATTTATAGATATGGATGAATGTTTCTCGTTGCCTTTATCCCTATTCATATATACCACCTTCTATACAAATATAGTGTCATATTCATCTAATTCACTATCTAAGTCATCCCCTCTGATTTCTATGATCTTTTCACTGCCCAACTCTTCAAGTTTCACTGTATTAGTACACTTATTAATCTCTGTAATCATTGCCTCCTTAATTCCACGTTCTCTCAGCTTTTCTTTAATACGGTTTTTAGTGACTATTCCACTAATAATCACAACACCAACAGCCGCAGTAGCAATACCAAGTAAAATCCATCCTAACATAATCTAAGCCCCCACCACAAGAACACCGTTGCCTTTACTCAATGCTTCATCCAGCTTGGCATCCAATGTTTCATACTTAATTAATACAGAAGCCGATATATTCTTACCTGCTTCATCCACAATCGCAATAACAATATTATTTTTTAAATTATTACCAATATCAAGATTCTTTCCGATTCTTTTCAAAGTTTCAGAATTTGCTTTCAAGACAATTGCCTTACCGCCATCTTGCAACAAAGCTTCTCTTGACTTGATCCAATCCCTTACCTCACTCATCGAAAATGAACTTGCATACATAGGTTCTCCGAAACATTTTTCCAGAATTTTTTCCTTTTCAAGCTTTTGATTCTCCATAACAGCAATAATAATTCTGTCCATGATAATGCCTAATGCAACTCCCCCAACCATAATTCCAACATACTTAATCATAATGAACTCCTTCCTACTATAAAGTGTGATAAACTTGCTCAAACAGTTCTCCAACTGATTCAGCAATTTTTTCTTCCACTACACATTTTGATCCATGAACACATGTATATATTTTCCCATCTCTGGTATAAATTGGATCTCCATTACATATAGCAAATACACAATCTGCTTTAACATATTGATACTCTTCATTCAATGCCGACAATTTTTCAAATGGTTCTAACTTTACTATGCCATCATGAAACTCAAATTCTACATTAACCGGATTCAAAATTTGATAAAATTCAGGAATGTTAATCTTGTCACATAACAATCTTTTATTAACTTTAACAAATTTAACCCTTGAATCCATCCTTTGCAACTTTTCAAAAAATGAATAATAATCCATATCCTACCTCGTCATATTACAATGAGTGACCTATATTCCTCAATCGCATACTCCTTAATACATGTTTCAAGTTTTCTCTGATGCAACACATCAGCTATACTTAATGTAAGCACAATCAGACCAACACTGGTAGAAACAATAAAACCTGCATGACCGCCATAAACACCTTGCGCAATCATTGAAACCGCAAGCACGGAAAAGGAAAACAATGCCCGTTTACCAACTTCTTTAAATGCCACAGAGGTCTCTACACCATCCATTTTCATTTTTATAAATTGATATGTCGAAACTAAAAGTATAGATACTGTTCCAACAGACGCAAAATCCATAAGTACTCCTGTATTAGTAAGTAAATCTACACCTTGCTTCTGAATCAACATTGAAATCATTCTTCCTGCTCCATAAATTACTGTTGAAATAGTTCCTCCTTCAATTCCACTCCTAAGAGAATTACAAAGGAAATCTCCCATTTCTATCGAAGAGATTCCGACCCTTGCTAATTCAGCAACAGCTGAAATTGTAAATGCCACTCCAAACCCTATAGCCGCTGAAATACCAGCGCCTTTTATTTCATTCACAAAAACTCTATGCCTATTTGTCTTTTCAAGCATCATATTTTTGTCTATAAAAGGTGCATCTGATTCATTCTGAAAATTTCCATTGTGTCCTTCTTGTAAGTGTTCCTGTCTGGATTTATAAAACTTAATATTATCCGGATCAGCTTGATATGCAGGGTGATCAATAACATTTTTTTGATGATGCCCCTCTGCTCCTGATACAGTGCCAGTTTTTGAATGAAGTATTTCATCACGCTCTATTTGATTCCAATTAGCCGAGCCTCTTCCACCCATTTCAATATCTGCTTTTTCATACTGCCATGCTAATTTAACTCCTGCATTTCGCGCTCCTGTATAATTCGGATTCTGAGATAAATTAGTTTGAACTGTGTGCGCCAACTCAAATCTACGAGTTCCCAAGACATCTAAAAACTCATTATACTGATTATTAAATCCTACAGTAGCAGTTCCAAAAACATTGGCTACATCAGCTATCGCAACAGGCATCACAGAACCTATGGCTTTATCTGATACTCTTTGTTTATTAAGTTGTGTGTATTTCAATAGTCCAAGTGAGTTATAATTCATAAAATCATCTCTTTTTTTCACACAGTATTGCATATTTCGTTAAAGTGAATTTTTCTTCGTCACTAAGTTTGCTAAGGATATAATTATAAACATGATTATAATAAACCAATGTTTCGTTATATAGTTTTGATGCATCGAACATAAATAATGCTTTTATCACATCTTTATGGTCATCAGCCACCTTACCGTTCTTAAACATATTAAATATCTTACTATATGCCTCAATAGCGTCAATATTATATTCACGGTTCTTAATATTTTCAAAATATGTCAATTTTGAATTTACAATATTTGAACTCTTTTGCATTAACACCGCATATTTTTCTTTTTGTCTTTCACTAAATCTGTCTTGATCGATACTCTGATCGACCTTACCCAAATTATCAATATATTTATTGAAATCATTCAGTCTCTCGCACTTTTCAATTTTTTCCAATAATTGTTCAATAAGTTCCAATGCGTCATTATGATATGTAACTTCTTGCCTGATTACCTCCCTATTTGCATTCTCTTCCTGTTTTTTTAATAGTACGGCAACGCGATTCAACTCATTTTCTTTACCTATTATAAATTCAACCGTCTCCTCATCAATTTTGACGTTTTCAGAAAAAAATGCTAATACTCCAGTTGCTTGTTGTAAAAAAGACTTTGCAACTAAAATATCATCACTTTGTGCAAGAGATATCAGATAATCAAAATATGCTTCAAAGCAATCTTTATTAGCAGGATTAAGATTTACCATGTTTTGTCCAACCAACAAAGCGCGTTTGCTATCTCCCACTTGCTTATAACGAAAAAATAAATCTAACATGGTCATTTCTCCTTACTTACTGGTTAAAAATGAACCAACCTTTGAATATACCTTATATAAATCTTGTACTATTGAAATTGCTTTTTCACATTGAGAATAATCAATCGCTAACGAATTAGAAATTTTTCTCATAATACTTTCTTCTTCAGGAGCAAATACACCATCGACTAAAATAACCCCAACAATTTCTAATAAAATGATACGTTTTTCTCTTATAGTTGCATTCTCCGCCAATTGATTTAGCGCATCATCAAAATTAACAACTGGGGTAAATCTCTCCTTGATTCCCATTTCTTTACACATTTGAAGAATTATATTCTTTTCAGAATCTGCAAACTCCCCATCACTCATAGATAAATAAATACTCAAATCAAGAAACAACTCCTTTTGTGTATTCTTTAGCTCAAACAAAAACATTCCTTTAACCTCCGTATTTGTTTATTGTTAATCTTTCTCAATATTTGTTCACAAATAATAATTGGCAACATCATAATCACTAAAAATCAATAAATTCCAACTATTACATTCAATGAACATAATATCTATTCTTTTTTGTCCATAAAAATTTTACTACTATTTGCTATAACTCAATCGACATAATTCTACACATAATTATAAGATATTTTATATCTCATGTCAACTATATATACGATATTAAACATCCCGCACTTGCTTATACTATACCTTATAATTTCTTATTAAGGTGGTGAAAACTATGTTTGAGGATTACTTTGTTGAAAGAATTATTTCTTTACGAACTAAGAAAAATGTCTCTGCGCGGGAAATGAGCCTTTCTCTCGGTCAGAATGGCAGCTATATCAACCGCATAGAAAATAAACTGACGCTTCCCTCTCTACAGGCTTTCTTTTATATTTGCGAGTATTTTCAAATTTCTCCAAAGGAATTTTTTGATGAAGATAATCCAAATCCAATTAAAATAAATGAAATTGTGGAAGAATTAAAAAAAATGGATGATTTCCAATTAGATACCATTCAGGCAGTCATTAACGGGCTAAACCATAGAGCCAAATAAGTATTTCAAACTTATTTGGCTCTAAAATTGTCACAAAATACGTCATTAGAAAATATGATTAAATATTCCTCTGATTCCCCCTATGAATGCACCAACTACACTGCCTACTACCATTCCCGGCGCACCTAAGATTAAAAAACCTGCAGCGCCTCCCTGATTTATCCCGTCTGCCACATAATCAGCCATACTGACAAGGCTCTCCTTTATGCCCTCATTATAATCCATATCATCATCATTGTGCCTATACTGCTTTTCCTCCGTATGCATGCCTCCAAAAACCGCTGCCCGCTTTTCTGCCGGAAGAGCGTTAAGAATGTAATACAAAAGTTTTGACAGGTTATAAGGGTGTACCACATCCCCGGAATCTTCCTCATATCCGGCACAGTAATAAACCGGCGTAATATCCAATCCGGTATCTTTCTTAATACGCTCTTTGATAGATACTGCTTTTTCCTCTAAAAATTTTGTAAGCGTCTCATCCGGCTCATTTTTTTCATAATCCCAATGTCTGCCTGTTTTCATGGCAATATCTGCCTGATTCAGCGCAATCAGGATACGACCTGTCTCATTTTTTAATTCCGGAATAATTACCTCATTCAACATCTGATAGGATGTTCCTAAATCCCTTGTGGAACTGTCCAAAATAACCAATACCAAATCAATCAGGGCATTTCCATTCTCATCCGCTTCTCTAAGCAATTCGGTAATCACTTCTTTGTGATGCCCGTCAATCTCCGTACCATCTCCCAGTCCCGGTGTATCCCACAAAATCAGGTTTCCGATTCTGTAGCGTTCAATATTCCTCGTCTCCGGGTCTGCCTTGCTTCCTACCTTGGCAATTTCCACATATTCATTTTCCCTGTTACAAGAAAACAAAGCATTAATAGTAGAACTTTTACCGCATCCGGTTGCTCCCACTAACATGATATTAGTTTCTGCATTGCAAAGTTTTCTAAGCCGTAGCAGCATTTCCTGTTTCTTATCCTCTGCCTCATCACTTTTTAAAATTTCCGCTTCCACTTTCTCATAGATACTATCCATAGTTTCTTTCATAGAGATATTTTTCTTTTTTCCTACAGATGACTCTGTACTGCCAAGTTTTCTAAGCTGTGCCAGCATTTCCTGTTTCTTATCCTCTGCCTCATCGCTTTTTAAAATTTCTGCTTCCACTTTCTCATAGATACTATCCATAGTTTTTTCCATAGAGATATTCTCCTTTTTTTCTGCATCTAATAATGTTGTAGCCATAATGTTTCCTCTCTCTTTCTGTACGTTTTTTCTAATTTTGTTTTCTGTAATAAGCTGCTATAAGTCTTTTATTCAATTTCCATTTCATTCTTCCCTCCTTTTTCTTCTACAGCCTGCTTCCTGTCCATGTTTTCTATGACAAGTATACAGTCTGTGCGTGACATATTTTGTCATCCTCAAAATATATTTT
Organism: Clostridium sp.; assembly: GCA_023664605.1. Classification (GTDB taxonomy): domain Bacteria; phylum Bacillota; class Clostridia; order Lachnospirales; family Lachnospiraceae; genus UBA3282. Next base: position 525,376 of record JAMPFF010000001.1, on the reverse strand, counting down.
ATCAGGCGCAAAAAAATCCCGGAGTGGTTTCCCCGGGATTTGTATTACTACCATTTTAAAAGCCTGTCCAGTTCTTTAATGCTGTAATTATGCAGCAATGTATAAAAATCCATGTTTCCTTTCCGCACATCCCGAATCAGTTTAAGTACCTGCTGGTCATCCGGCAGTTCTTCATCCGGACAGAAAGAATAATTGAGAACCTCATCTCCACATCCGAAGCCGTCCGTATAATCAAACCAATCGCGCTCACTGTTATATGTGTCCAGAGATATCCAATTCTCAATCCGCTCTCTTTGCTCCGGTCTCTCCCAGTCACAGGAGATTACCCCATAATAAGGCATGTCAAAAAAGTCATCCACTCTAACAATATCTCCCTTTTTAAACGGCAGCGGAACAAATATTTTATATATACGGTCGTCCGACAAGCCAAATTCCAAATCCTCATCGCATTGCCCTCTGCTAATAGAGGAACCGACTGATACCATCTGCATATTAGTATCGAAAATATAGTAATCACTGTCATGACATTTATTTTCCATCTGGATACGTTCTATTCTCCCGTATGTCACTACATCTTTCAAATCTTCGTTATCCAGATAATGCTTCTTTTCATACTCCAAAAATGCGTATGCCTTTTCATAACTGGCAAAATAGGCGCTATCCCCATGGTCATATCCTTTTTCGTAAAAAGATGCCTCAAATATAACATTTTCCGTACAATTTCTATCTTCCAGAATTTTATTCCATGTCCATATTGTTTTCCGCACAACTTCACGAAATGAAATATTTGTCTCGTAGTGTGGATATGCCGGTGGGGAAAAATTCACACTCTCGTCACCGAACTCATTTTCCTGATAATGGTCTAAAAGATACTGTAATGCCTCCATCTTCTCATCCACTGTTCTTTTCATACTGTTACTGATTAGTACCGCCCATTCCGCCGGCGTAAACTGCGTGTCTTTGTTGTACTCCCGGATATCCGGTGAGTCTATGAATTTTAAAAAATCGTACATAAGTTTCCCTTTCCTTTCATTGCATAATTCCTATTGTCCTTTATTTACAATACACTATGGCATTGACATATAATGTCATTCTCGAAATTTTTTATATTCTCTTACTGCAATTCCTTTTGGGCACAAAAAATCCCGAAGTGGGTTCTCCGGGATTCGCATTACTATCATTTTTATTATATATTATTGTCTGCATCTAACATATACTGTGCGGCTTCTTCATGGGATAAATGAAATTTTTCCCGTAATCTTTCTATGATTTCAGTATCAAGTATTTCTAAATCCCGGCACATAGCTATTGCTCCATATATTTTTCCTCTTGCTATACCTTTTTCCATATTTTCTTGGTCGCGCATTAATAATGTCATATATTCATGCCTCCATTCCCTGTTTTTACTTACTCAAATCAGAATAGAAGCAACATTATACTGATATTATACATTTTTCTTTATAAAATGGAATTTTAGAATCATGAGTAATAAATCTTAATCCATCTGCTTTTGCCTGTGCAATCATAATCCTATCGAACGGGTCATTATGAGATTGATAATCATTATGATATACCAATGTTTCCAATACTTTTATGTGTTCATCAGTAATAGGCAACATATGATACCCCATTTGTTTACATAATTCAGACAATTTAGAACCACTGATGCAAATTTTATCCGGTTTCGACATATATTTAATCGTGGTTTCCCAAATAGATGCCGAACTATAATAAATCTCATTTTTTGCATCTATAATTAAATTTCTGGTCTGGCTTGTCAATTTAGGATTATCGTCTAAAGCCCAGAGAATAATGTGTGTATCCAATAACAACTTCATTACAACCCTCCAAACATTTTTTCTATTTCCGGATTCATTTCGTCAAAATCATAATCATCATCATACAATTTTTGCCCCTTTGCAATACCAATCCTATCCGGAATCACAGTCTTTTCTTTTTCTATTGACCTAGGCTGCATAAAACGCTCTATCATCTCTAATAAAAACTGTAGATTATCCTCTGACAATCCATTAACTTTTTGCACTACTTTTTCTTGTAATGTCAACAGAAAAACACCTTCCTTTCATCTCCCTAATTATATTATATCCTTTGACCCCCAAACTGCAAAAGATATTCCTGCGCTCTCTGCAAGGATATGCCTAATTTACTTTGCAGTCTATCCAGAATCTCTTTTTCAGGAAGTTCAAAATCAAGACCTGTTTCAATAATTTCTGATGCCCTGCCTAATGTTATGCCCTCTTCCTTTCCTAATTCCCTTCCTTCTTCTCTTCCTTCATTTAACAGTCTCTTCGCCTCATAATCCAAAACCTTTCCACCCATAACTGTTTTCACTCCTTCCACGACATTTTCATATTTTCTGGCAAGAATAGTGTCATATATTCATGTCTCCATTCCCTGTTTTCATTCATAAATAAGAAAAAGGATTTTCATATAAAGTTAAATAGATATATTATATTCTTTATATAATTTCCGGCGATAATCTATATCATCCTTTATCCTTGATATATCCTCAACCCGGTTATTATCCACTAATTTTTGAATCAACAAAAGCATCATTTCTTCTCCAACTGATTTACCCCTTTCCATGCCTTTTTCCATATTTTCTTGGTCACGCATTAATAGTGTCATATATTCATGCCTCCATTCCCTGTTTTTCCTTGCCTCTTTTACCGCTTCCTCTAATCTCTGCACGAAATCATCTTCTGACTCTTTCCCGGCTACATAATCAAGAAATGCCTTTAATTCCTTGCTGACATCATCCTGACTGCTGTCGGCATTTAAGAATATCTTCACCGCCTCGTCCTTTAAAGTAATACTGGTATCTTCCTTACAGATATTCTCAAAAGTATAAATATGTTTTCCCTTACCAAAAATATCAAAAGGACTGATAAAAATTACATAGCTTGGCTTCAGTTTCTTATAGGACTGTCCTTTATCTATCATCTGCAAGTCTATCATACTCTGGTAGTAACGGCTTCTTTTCGGCAGTTCCTTTGTATCTGCGACTTGCATTTCAATATCATAGACCGTTCCTTTACCATCCCTCACATAAACATCCAGTCTGACGCTTTTAGCGTCTGCATCAAGTCTTATTGCTTTCTGTGCCTCCGGATATTCTATATGGTCTATTTCCAAATCCGGCAGGATTCTTTGCAAAAGTTCCTTACATAGTTCTGCATCCTGCATGACTTTTCCGAACATAAAATCATTGGATATTCTTAATGATTCCCACACTGTACTAAATTCTTTCTCATTTTCCATCTTGCTCTTTCCTCTCTTTAATTATATTATACAAATCCCTTTTTTAAAATACAATAAATTACTTTTATCCATTTCTATCTTTTCCGCTCAACATTTCTTCCAGCTCAACATGGTAATTACATCCATCTTCATTTTATGCGCGATTGCCATAGGTCTTTATAAGATTATCCAGAGTATGGAACACCGGTATAAGAAAAAGAGGTGAAAACCACCTCTTAGTCCTGCCAATATACAATTTCTTCAGCCTGCCTGCTTTTTTTTACGTCGATGATTCTCTGATTGGTAGAACCGCGAAAACGCAGGCTGATATCTTTTAAATCCTCTACAAATTCTCCGTCCACTATCACGTCCAGACAGGAAAGTATTTTCCTTGTCACTTCCCATTTGGAACAGAAAGTTTCGATAATATCCTTATCATAAAGATAACCCGTATAGCACCAGATAGTCTTTTGGGGATAGGTTTCCTTTACTCTTTGCACTAACGGCAAAAGCCCCTCCTGATTGACATACTCCATCGGCTCCCCGCCAAGGAGGGTCAGTCCCGCGATATAGGACGGCGCCAGCATATCTATAATACGTCCGATGTCTACTTCACCAAACTCCCTGCCATATTGAAAATCCCATGTCATTTCATTAAAACAGCCCTTACAGTGATGCGTACAGCCGCTGACAAATAAGGAGACCCGCACCCCCGGTCCATTCGCTATATCATACCCCTTGATTTCCGAACAATACATATAAACCCCTCTCACATCCCGCGAGAATTGCCCCGCAATTCTTGCCGCGCTGACCGTAGGTTTGCGCTTGCTGACCGCAGGTTTGCGCTTTTTATAGATGAAGAACCCTTTCCTTAATCTCCTGCGTACGCCCCTGATTCCAGAACTGTGTGCCGATATAGCCGCAGGTACGCCTTGCCACATTCATTTTATCTTGCTCCCTGTTGCCGCAGTTCGGACACTCCCACACCAGTTTGCCGTCGTCATCCGTTACAATCCTAATTTCTCCGTGATAATCGCAGACCTGGCAGTAATCGCTCTTTGTATTTAACTCCGCATACATAATATTGTCATAAATATGCTTCATCACGGCAAGCACCGCATCCAGATTATTCTCCATATTCGGCACTTCCACATAACTGATTGCGCCGCCCGGCGACAACTCCTGAAACTGCGACTCAAACGATAGTTTATCAAAAGCATTCATTTCTTCCGTCACATGCACGTGATAGCTGTTTGTAATATAATTTCTGTCCGTAACATCCGGGATAACGCCGAAACGCTTCTGCAAGCACTTGGCAAACTTATATGTCGTAGATTCCAAAGGCGTTCCATACAAGCTGAAATCAATATTTGTCTCTTTTCTCCACTTCTGGCAGGCGTCGTTTAAGTGACGCATAATCTCCAACGCAAACGGCGTCGCCTCCGGGTCTGTATGCGATTTTCCCGTCATATAGCGGACGCATTCGCAAAGCCCCGCATAACCTAATGAAATCGTTGAATACCCATTATAGAGCAGCTTGTCTATCGGCTCGCCTTTTTTGAGTCTTGCCAGCGCGCCGTACTGCCACAAAATCGGCGCTACATCGGACGGCGTTCCCTTTAATCTTTCATGCCTGCACATCAGCGCACGCCTGCATAACTGTAATCTCTCATCAAATATCTTCCAGAATTTATCCATATCTTTTCCGGAAGAACAAGCCACATCCACCAGATTTATCGTTACAACGCCCTGATTAAATCTGCCGTAAAACTTGGGATTACCGTCCTCGTCATGATATACGGTCAAAAACGAGCGGCAGCCCATGCAGGTATAGCAGTTTCCGTCTTTTAGCTTTTTCATGATTTTCTCGGAAATATAATCCGGAACCATTCTTCTTGCCGTACACTGTGCTGCAAGCTTTGTCAGATACCAATATTTGCTGTCCTCATGGATATTATCTTCTTCCAGCACATAAATAAGCTTTGGAAACGCCGGTGTGATATAGACGCCCTTTTCATTTTTTACGCCGCGGATACGCTGATTAAGCATCTCCTCTATCACCATCGCAAGGTCGTCTCTCGTCTGTCCCTCCGGTACTTCATCGATATACATGAACACGGTCACAAACGGAGCCTGTCCGTTGGTTGTCATCAGAGTAATCACCTGATACTGTATCATCTGCACGCCACGGTTAATCTCTTCTTTGACGCGCATTTCCGCAATCTCATTAATCTGTTCGTCCGAAAGGGAAATGTTCATCCGTTCCATTTCCCTTCTGACTTCCTTACGCAGTTTTTCGCGGCTTACCTGTACAAAAGGAGCCAAATGAGCCAGTGAAATGCTCTGTCCGCCATATTGTGAACTCGCTATCTGTGCAATACACTGCGTCGCGACATTACATGCGGTGGAAAAACTTTTCGGCGTATCAATCATCGTCTCGCTGATAACCGTGCCGTTTTGCAGCATATCCTCTAAATTTACCAGACAACAGTTGTGCATATGCTGTGCAAAATAATCCGCGTCATGAAAATGAATAATTCCCTGTTCATGAGCCTCTACAATATCCGATGGTAGCAAAAATCTCTTGGTAATATCCTTGCTGACTTCTCCCGCCATATAATCGCGCTGTACGCTGTTTACGGTTGGATTTTTATTGGAGTTTTCCTGTTTTACCTCTTCATTATTGCATTCAAGAAGCGTTAGAATCTGTTCGTCCGTAGAATTGGATTTACGCACCAGCGCACGTTTATAGCGGTACGTAATATAATTTCTTGCCATTGTATAGGCATTGTACTTCATCAACTGATTCTCCACCATATCCTGAATTTCCTCGACGCTGGGAGAATGTTTCATTTCCTCGCAATGGTCTGCAACTACTTCCGCAATGGAATCAATTTCCTCATCTGTAAGTTTGTCTCTATCCTTTACGCTGTCATTTGCTTTTTTGATAGCGGCAACAATCTTTTCCAAATCAAAAGCTACTTCCGCACCGCTTCTCTTAATAATCTTCATATCTGACCCCCGACATTGCCCTTATTTGTGGCTTTATTTTTTCGTATACAATATATTGTATCATGTCATTTCTTTATGTCAAGGTCTTGTATTATAATATTTCATTTTTTTGTATCAGTTCAGCCATGCAGAAAGGATTTAATAATATCTCCGTGAAAGCTTGCTCACTAAGGCAATATTATTAAATCCTTTCTATAGGGCGGACGCTGACATGAATAATTTGCCGGTCAGTTCATAAATGATAAATTCATAATGTATATTCCGGCAAATTATGAATGGCATGACTGAACTGTTACATTTATCAATCACATCACCATTGAATATTCATAACTATTATCATACATAAACTCAGGTGCACAATCAATATTTCCATTATCCCAAGTAACCACGCCATAATCTATAACAGGATTCTTAAAAATATCTTCTAATTTTAGAGGCTGAAATACTTCTCCATCTAAAATTGTTGCATCAAATAGGCGTGTTTCTCCTGTTGAAAATGTTATAAGCATAATCATATTATCCAATACTTTTACACTGCATATTTCTAAATTTTCTTTTGGTTCTCCACCATATACAATTCCATTTAAAATATACATATTTTCACTCCTTATTTCAACGGTTCTATTTTAGGAATCGGCTTTTCCCTTACGGCATTGTTCCAAGCTGCATATAATTCATCTTCATGCAATGCCATCCAACCTGAAATCATTCTATATTGTTTTACGGGTATTTTACCTTCTAAAACCTCTCCATCTAATGATATAGATGCTTCATACTCACCATAGTATACATGCACATGTGGTTTGTGATGTTTTTCATTATCTTTAAATATCATTTTAATTACAATCCCATAAAACCTACTTAATTCAGGCATTTTAATCTCCATTCCGGAGCGTTTACGCGACGGGGCGACGCAAATCTCAAATTTGCGTCTGCCATCAGGGCATATTTGTGACGCTCCAGCACAAATTCTTCTCTCTTAGCCTATAGACTAATTATAACAGCATTCCCCATAAATTCAAACCCTATCTACTTTTTGCTTTTTTATAACCGACTGCAATATGCGGATAATGCTCCTCCAGATACGCTAAAACCGTTCTGGCATTCTCCTCCCTTTCAAAGCGCAGCTTTCTTTCTTCCTTATCGTCCACACGCAGCATCAGGTAAAATTCCTTTAATAAAAACTCTCCCGACTCACCGCTCTCAACTCTTAAATAAGCGGCTTCTATTTTATCATAAGAAATATATTTAACATTGATAAAGTAGCGGTAGAATAAATGTTGGCTGCCCAGCCTGCTCTCACCAGCCTTAAGCGCCCCTCTAAATTCTTCTTTCAGGATATTTTTATCCGGTGTATTCTCATTTTTTAACAGGCAAATAAATTTCATACAAAGTTCCTTTCATAATTTACGTATAAAAAAACGCAGACTCCGCAGTCTACGCTTGGATTCTCACTACAGTTACAGCAATTTCCTATTACATGAAAAAGAGCTGGAAAAGGGACTCGAACCCTCGACCTACTGATTACGAATCAGTTGCGCTACCAACTGCGCTATTCCAGCTCATTACTAAACACAAATGTTATTATAATAGGTAATTGCATTTTTTGCAAGAACGAATTACATTTTTTTAACGGGAATCCAGATGCACATCCAGTTGATTGTAAGGAATTACGATATCTGCCGCATCGAGCGCATATTTTATGTTTTCCGTCATCCTCCATTTTGTCTCCCAAAAATCCTCGGACGCCGTATAAAAACGGACGTTTAACATAACCGCGCTCTCCCCCAGACAGTCTACGAATACTTTCCTATCATGGTCTTTTAATATCTTATCATCATTTTCCAGTAACTTCATAATGACTTCCCTTGCCCGTCTGATATCCGCCCCATAGGAAATGCCGACAGGAATATCAATCCGACGGTTCGGCATGGCGCTTACATTTGTCATGCTGGAATTGGACAGCTCCCCGTTGGGGATGACGACCACTCTGTTATCCGCAGTCGTCAGCTTAGTATAAAAAATCTGTATTTCAATAACGGTTCCCTCATTGCCTTTATCCGTAATAATATAATCTCCCACCTTAAAAGGCTTTAAGAGTAAAATCAAAACGCCGCCCGCAAAATTAGAAAGGCTTCCCTGTATGGCAAGGCCGATTGCCACGCCCGCAGAACCGAGTAACGCCACGACGCTTGCCGCGTCCAGCCCAAATCCGGAGGCGATGAAAAAGATTAAAATAACATACAAAGCGATTTTAACAAAAGAGCTTAAAAACTGTATCGCCCCTATATCGGCATTGCCGCGCTGCATGGATTTTTTCAGAATCCGTCCAACCAGCTTAATAAGCTGCGTGCCTATAAAAAATGTCAGCAAGGCAACTAATACCCTGATACCGAAGCCAATCGCCACCTCGGAGACAAAATCCGCCAAATTTGTAAATCCCATACTCTACCTCTTATTCTTTTTCTTTGGCAATGACTTTTTTCAGTCTCTCCGCGGCCTCGTTTGCCGCCTTTGCCTTTTCCCTTGCTTCTTTGGCCGCTTTTTTCGCCGCTTCTTTCGCTTCCTTAGCTTCTAATGCGGTAATTCTGGCCGCTTCTTTCGCCTCCCGGCGTTCTTGTTCCTCTTTCGCCTTACGGATGGCTTCTGCTTTTGCTCTTTCTATTTCCGCTTTTTCTTCCGGCGTGTACGGCGTATAGGAAAAAATGCTCATAGAAAGCGGTGCGCTCACCATTTCGATGGCATAGGGCTTTCCATCCCATTCCTTTTCTATTGTCCGTTTCTCTTTGTTATTCACGGTTCCGCTGCCGCCGTAAGCCCTCGCATCCGTATTGAGGATTTCCTTATATTTTCCCTCATAAGGAACGCCTACCGTAAACTCCTGTTTGGCATTGGCGAAATTCGCAACGACAACCAATGTGTCTTCTACTTTTTCCGCCTTGCGCAGATAAGAAAGCATACATGCCTGCGGCGTAATGCAGTTAATCCACTCAAATCCCTCCCAGGAATCATCTTTTTGATACATCGCGGGAAGCGTCGTATATAATTTATTCAAATCCGCCACCAGTTTATTTAACTTCTTATGCTCCGCATTTTCCAGAAGATGCCATTCCACGGCGCGTTCTTCATTCCATTCGTCATATTCGCCAATGTCCTGCCCCATGAAAAGCAGTTTCTTTCCGGGATGCGTCATCTGATAAGCATAGGTCAGGCGCAGATTGGCAAACTGCTCCTTTCTCTCCCCCGGCATCTTGCCAAGCATGGTCGCTTTCCCGTGAACGACTTCATCATGTGAAAAGACAAGCACAAAATTCTCACTGTATGCATAAATCATGCTGAATGTCAGGTTGTTATGACAGCCGGAGCGGAAATACGGGTCGTTTTTGATATAGCTTAAATAATCGTTCATAAAGCCCATGTTCCACTTTAAGTCAAATCCCAGACCATCGTCTTCCAGGCTGCCCGTAATTTTCGGCCATGCGGTAGACTCCTCCGCGATTAACAGTACATCTTCGTCTCTTTTTTTCACAATGGAATTTAAATGTTTTAAAAATTCCACCGCCTCCAGATTTTCATTGCCGCCGTACATATTTGCCACCCATTCCCCGCTGTTTTTGCCATAATCCAGATACAGCATGGATGCCACTGCGTCCATACGGATGCCGTCCGCATGATACTGTTCAATCCAGTAGAGTGCATTTGCAATCAGATAGTTTGTCACTTCCGGCCTTGCATAATTATAGATGAGCGTTCCCCAGTGAGGATGGCTTCCCCTGCGTGGATCCATATGCTCATACAGACAGGTTCCGTCAAAGTTGGAAAGCCCGTAGGTATCACGTGGAAAATGCGCCGGAACCCAGTCTAAAATAACGCCGATATCCGCCTTATGCAGCTCGTTCATAAAATACATAAAATCCTGCGCCGTACCGTATCTGGATGTAGGCGCGTAATAACCGATTACCTGATATCCCCACGAACCATCCAACGGATGCTCCATGACCGGCATCAGTTCCACATGGGTATAGTTCATTTTCTTGACATAATCGATAATTTTAGGCGCCAGCTCTCTGTAGTTCAAATAAGGGCTGTCATCCTCCGGTCTGGCGAAAGAACCCAGATACAATTCATAGATGCTGACCGGCGCATTGGCTTTCTGCAGTTTGCCGCGCTTCTTCATCCATTTCGTATCTTCCCATTCAAAATCGCTTACATTCCTGACAACGGAAGCCGTCTCCGGACGAAGCTGCTGTCCGAATGCATAAGGGTCCGCCTTTAAATAAGTCAATCCGCCTTTTACCTTTAATTCAAATTTATAGCAGTCTCCCGGCTTCACTCCCGGAATGAATATTTCAAAAATACCGGAATCCCACAGTCTTCTCATCTGATGGACTCTGCCATCCCAGCCGTTAAAATCCCCTACCGTGCTGACGCGTACCGCATTCGGCGCCCACACCGCAAAATAAACGCCCTCTGTGCCGTCTATCGTCATCGGATGCGCGCCCAGTTTCTCATATATCGTATAATGAATGCCCGCGTTAAATTTTTCCGTATCACGCTTTGTAATCTGCGGCTTGAAATTATAAGCGTCTTTTATCTTTTTTAAAGAACCGTCCTCATATTCCGCAATATATTCGTAGGGAAAAACGGTCTTACCGGGAATAAGCGCCGCAAAATAACCGTCCTCATCTATACATTCCATCAAATAGTTCTTATCACCCGTCTCCGGCTGAATACGCACCTTTTTGGCTCCCGGCAGAAAAGCCTGAATGACAACATTACTTCCGGACACATGCGCACCCAATATCTGGTGCGGGTTATCCTCTTCCGAATAGATAATCCCTTCAATAGCTGCCCAGTTCATTAACTTATATAATCTTTTATTCATGCCAATCCTCCATTCTCATTCCGGTTTCTTAATCGTCTAACAAATGTATCAAGAGTCCACTTCGCAGTTTCGGCTCAAACCATGTCGATTTTGGCGGCATCAGTTTTCCGGCGTCGGAAACGGCAAAAAGTTCATGAATATTCGTGGGGTACATGGCAAACGCAGCTTTACAGTCCTTATGTACCCGCCTTTCCAACGCCTCAATTCCCCGGATTCCACCGACAAAATCAATCCGCCCGTCACTTTTCGGGTCTAAAATGCCAAGCACCGGCTGCAATAAGTAATCTTGTAAAATAGCAACATCCAAATCTTTCACCGGGTCACCGGAAAGCATATCCGATTTTACCGAAAGCTTATACCATGTATCTTTCAAATACATGCCCATCTCACCTTTTTTAGCGGGATGGTATGGCATTTCCCCGATTTCTTCCACCTGAAAGATTTCTTTTGTTTTTGTTAAAAATTCCTCTTCCGTATAGCCGTTTAAGGATTTTACAACTCTGTTATAATCCATAATATATAACTGATCATCCGGAAAAATGACGGACAAAAAATAATTAAATTCCTCTTTTCCCATATAATCAGAGTTACTCTGTCTGCGTCTTTCGGACACTCTGACGGCGGAGGCGCATCTATGGTGGCCATCCGCAATATAAACCGTATCTACCTTGGCAAATCCATCCCTGATAATCCGCACCGACTGCTCGTCGTCAATCACCCAGATACGGTGCGTGACGCCGTCCTCGGCGGTAAAATCATAGAGCGGCTTTTTTAGCATCGCCGTCTCCACCTGCTTCTGGATATCATCCCGCCTTCTGTATGCCAGAAAAATCGGGCCGGTCTGCGCATTGCAGATATCCACATGACGGATTCTGTCTGCCTCTTTTTCCGCTCTGGTATTCTCGTGTTTTTTAATCACCTGATTCTCGTAATCATCCACGGAAGCACAGGCTCCTATCCCCGTCTGCGACCTGCCGTTCATAACAAGTTCATAAACATAGTAGGCGGGTTTATCCTCCATGACAAACTCTCCCCGCTTTATCATATCCTGTAACATTTCCCGCGCTTTCTCATACACTTCGGGCGCATACATATCATAGTCCGCCGGAAACTGCGTCTCCGGTCTGTCAATGCGCAGAAAAGTCAGCGTATCGTCTTTTACTTTCTCCCGCGCTTCCTCCCTGCTGTATACGTCGTATGGTAATGCGGCGATTTTCTCTACCAGGTCGGTTCTTGGTCTTAATGCCTTAAATGGAATAATGTCAGCCATATTTTCTCTCCGGTTTTCTTTTTATTTTATCAAAAATGCCTGTACAGCACAAGCATTCAATGTTAAAATAATAGTTCAGCCAGACCAAATCTTTATGACAAATCATGCTCGCATGAATTTGTCATAAGGATGCAGGTCTGAGGGAACGCCCGCATATGAGCAAAAAG